>JBCCHT010000043.1:0-105502 GCA_039028615.1 Myxococcota bacterium
GCCGAAGCAGAACGCCACAACCGTTCGCTCGGGAGAACGCGCCGCGGGGAGGGCTGAAGCGAAGCCGCGTAGGATGGAGGGGGGCCCGGTCGCGCGGAGGCGGCCGCCGACACCCGTCGCGAAACACCCCGCTGCAACGGCCGCCGAGCACGTCCGGGGAGGGTTCCAGCCGTCAACAGGCGAGCCCTTCAGTCGAACATTCGCCGAACCATCTCCGAGCACTCCCGCCTCTCGCAGGAACACCCCAGCCCCGCGCCCCCTTCGCAGCCTAGAACTTCGACGAAACCGTCAGCATCAGCAGACGATCGTTCGAGTCCCGCAACCGCGCACTGAGCGTCCGAACGAATCGCCAGAGCAGCTCATACGCAAGCTCCCGATCCACGAACATGAGGTCGCGAAGGTCGTCCTTCGGAAGCCGAAGCAGCCGCGACTCCTCGTGCGCGATGGCATCCGCCGACCGCGGCACGTCGTCATCGACGATGGACATCTCGCCGAAGTACATCCCCGGCTTGAGGATCGCCAACGCCTCCTCACCAACCCCGGAGACGCTACGGCTGATCCGAACCGCTCCCGTCAGGATGAGGTAGAGCCCGTCGCCCTGGTCACCGTGCCGGAACACGGCCTCGCCAGGCCGGTAGTGCACCTCGCGGACCAGGTTCGCGATGCGCTGGAGGTGCACGGGCAGCAAGCCGTCGAACAGCGAGACCTGCCGCAGCATCCGCTTGAGCACATCCAGGCGCTGCGTCTGCTCGTGCTCGGGAGGCACCGTGGTCGGGGCGGCCTCGCTCTGTTGCTTGATCGGCTCGACGACCGAGTCTTCGGCATCGTCGACGATCCCCAGTTCTTCTAGACCGGCGCCCATGGCTCGTCGGAACAGTACCCCACCCCGATGCGATCCGCCCACTGAACGGAGAATCCAGGCATCTCGGGGAACGCCGTACGGCGCCTCGAACACCGCACTTCGGGTGCACCAGCCCCCGAGGCACGCCCAGGCCACGGCTCCAACGTGCCCGGCCGGGCGGGGCAAAACCGTCCAATCGTAGTTTCACGGGCCCGCCGGCCGTGTTTTCGCCCTATTTCGCTCCGGTGGCTTTGCGTACTGACCAAATGAAGCCGTCGTACCAAAAGTGCATCAGCGACAAGACGATGGTCATCGCCCACCACAGGTGCGAGCGACCATCGGCCCAGGCCTCGACCGCGATGCCGTAGGCGACGGCGAGGCCTACGAAGATCCACCACGTCAGGATGCGTCCGCCCGGCACCCGCTCGAGCCGAAAGACCCGACGCAGGTTGCGATGCTCCGACGCCCACACGATGGCGAAGTACTGGAGCCCGTGGAACACGTTCATGATGAGGAACGCGGCCCCCCAGGTGTTGAAGCCCCAGGTGTAGATCGACACCGCGCCCGTGCTGGCGAACAGGAAGACCTTCTGCCAACACACCACCCGACCGCGACGCGCCATCCGCCAGTTGGCCCACAGGTAGTAGAGGATGAACAGAGCGCCCAGGCCGAGGACCAGGCGGGCGATGACGGCGTGGTGCCCCGTCATGAAGGCGGGGATGCGGGTGAAGAACACGACGTGGACGAACTCGAACTCGAGGAAGTCCTCGAAGTGGTCCATCATCGTGATGCCGGCGAGGATGGGGCCGGCGTAGAGCAGCTGGTTGAGCAGAAAATCGAGGCGGCGCCCCTCGTTGGCATCGTTGCCGCACTTGGCGTCGTAGATGCGCCCAAAGCCGAAGGTCTGTGCGCCCGAGTGGTAGACGTCCCAGAAGGTGGCGAGCACGGAGCAGCAGATCGCCACCAACGGGGAGAGCATCATGCCCAGCAGCAGCAGGCCGGGCACCAGGGTGAAGCGATAGGGGTGCCGCCGGAGCACGGCCCGGTTGCCGTGGCTGCGGAACAGCACGATGACCAGGTGCGCCTGGATGAAGATGCCCAGCAGCAGGGTCTCGAGGGTGATGTCGTCCTGGTCGGCCCAGGTGAAGACCTCTTTGGCCCGGTCGGAGCCGGAGACGAGGATCCCGAGCAGCAGCGCGGCGAGCGGGGGCAGCAGGAAGAACGCCCAGTCGTACCAAGGCTTTACGATGTAGACCGATCGAAAGCGGCGCGCTTTGGCAGGGCTGTCCACGGCTGGGCTCGCAGCGAGGATAACGACTCGCGGGGCGACGTGCGACGCACGGGCCCGCGTTCGGGCCGCGCCTCACCGCACGAGGAGGGAAACGCACGACCCGCGAGATCGGTGTGCGCTCAGTCGTGGCGCAACGCTTCGATGGGATCGAGCCGGGCCGCGCGCATGGCCGGATAGAGCCCGGAGACGAGCCCGACCGCGACCGAGACGCCAGTGGCCAGCAGCACCGAGGAGGCCGTCACCACGGTGGGCCAGCCGGCGTAGGCGGCCACCACCTGGGCGATGCCGACGCCCAGGATCACCCCCGCGATGCCCCCGAGCAGCGAGAGGCTGAACGACGTGAGCAAGAACTGGAAGCGGATGTCGCGACGACGAGCGCCCACCGCCCGCCGCACGCCGATGGAGCGGGTCTGCTCGAGCACGGAGGCCAGCATGATGTTCATGATGCCGATGCCGCCCACGAGCAGCGAGATGCCCGCGATACAGCCCATGACGATGTTGAACAGGCGCTGGGTCTCGCGGCTCTGGGCCAGCAAGGCCTCGGGCACGATGACCTCGTAGTCCTTGGCCCCGCCGTGGAGCCGGGAGAGCAGGCCGTCGATGGTGGCCGCGACCTCGCCGGGCGCGGCGTCGTCTGCCACTCGCACCACGATCTCGGACAGCGGGGACTGCAGCGGGTCGCGCTCGAACTTGCGAAGGGCGGTGGTGAAGGGCACGTAGATCTCGCGCGCCCGAGAGGCCACCGAGACCCCCTGCACGGAGCCGCCGCTGGGCTCGTTGGCGATGACGCCGATGACCTCGAGCCAGACGTCGTCGACCTTGAGGTGCTGGCCGATCGCGTCGTCGGTGCCGAACAGGTCGCGGCGGGTGGCCGAGCCGATGACGCAGACCTGGGCGTGCGCGCTCTCGTCGAGGGCGTCGAAGAAGCGACCGGAGGCGAGCGGGAGCTGCACGAGCCCGGCGTGGAAGCGAGAGACGCCGAAGACGGTGGACTCGCTCTTGCCGCCCGCGGACAGCACCTTGTAGGGCTCGATGGACAGCCGGGGCGCGACGACCTCGGCGTCGGAGACCGCCTCGCCGATGGCTTGCACGTCGCGGCGGGAGACGCCGATGGACTTTTTGCGCAGCTCCTCGAGCTCGTCGGCCTCGAAATCCTTGGCCCGCACGACGACGTTGCGCACGCCCATGCGATCGATGAGGGCCAGGGCGCTCTCTTCTGCGCCCGCGCCGATCGACAGCATGGAGATCACCGCCCCGACGCCGAACATGATGCCCAGCATGGTGAGCCCGGTGCGGAGCTTGTGCTCCGCGAGGCTCTGCAGCGCCGCCCACAGGGCATCCGAGCTGCGCATCATTGGACCGGACCGCCTTCCTCCTTGGGCTTTGCGCCGTCGTCGTCGCCGGACTTGTCGAGCAAGTCGGCGGCGGCCTGGTGGGGGTCGCGAAGCGCGATGTGATCGCCGGCTTCGAGACCCTCGAGCACGACCACCCGGCCCGCGCTCGACGAGCCCAGCTTCACCTCGACCTCCTCGAACCCGGAGCCCTGGCGGCGATGGACGAACATGCGCCCGTCGTCCTCGAACACCGCCTGGCGCGGCACGACGATGGCATCGGGCTGCTCGAGGATGATGGTGGCCTGCACCCGCTGCCCGACCTTCATGACCGCGGCATCGGTCTCGGACAGCTTCAGGGTGACGCCGAAGTACTGCACGGGCACCTTGGGGTGCTTGGGCTTGGCCAGGGTGTCGACCCGGGCGACCGTGGCCTCGTAGATCCGCTCGGAGTGCGCCTCGACCCGCAGCTCGGCGGGCAGGCCCTCGGCCAGATCGCCCGCGTCGGCCTCGAGCACGAACAGCTCGGCCTCCATGTCGGTGACCAGCGGGATCTCGGCGACCTTCTGGCCCGGCCAGATGGTGTCGCCCACGCGCATCGGGTTGCCCCGCCAGTCGCGCTCGAGCACGAGGATGCCGGCATGGGGGGCGGAGATCTCGAGCCGCTCGAGGCCCTCTTTGGCGCGGTCGACCTCGCTCTGCGCGTGCTTGCGGTTGATGTCGTGCACATCGACCTGGCCGCGGGAGACCGCGCCCTCGACCTCTTTGACCCGGCGCGCGTGCTGGGCCCGCGCCTGAGCCAGGTCGGCGTCGATGCGGGTCTCGATCATCTCGTTGCGGGACAGGATGCGCTCGTCGTCGGTCTGCAGCGAGCGCGCCATCTCGACCTCGACCCCGGCCAGCGCGGCGGTGCGGTCGCGGGCACGCCCCTTGGCCAAGCCCATGGCGCGCTCTTTGGCGATCTCCTGGCGAGCCGCGGTGACGTCGTCCTGGCTGTCCTCGAGCTTGCGCGTCATCTCGGAGTCGTCGAAGCGCACCACGACCTCGCCCGGCTCGACGTGGGTGCCATCGACCGCGACCCAGGCGATCTTCATGGGCTGACGCGAATCCTGGGGTGCATTGAGCGAGGTGGCCTCGACCGCCTGCAGATAGCCCTCGGCGGTCACGCGCCGCACGAAGGCCTCCTGGCGCTGCACCTCGTGGGTGGGCACGTCGGGCGTGCGCTCGACTGGGCCCTGGCAACCCAGCGAGACGACGAGCAACGCCGCCAGCGCGAGACGGACGTTCATGATGCCGCCTCCGCCCGCGCGCCTGCGGGGGCCGCCTCGATCTCGTCGCCTTCCTCGAGGCCCTCGAGCACCTCGACCTGCTCGCCGTTGCGCCGGCCCAGGGTGACCGAGACCGCTTCGACCTCGTCGCCGCGGCGCCGGAAGGCGACCGGGCCCTCGGGCGTGGCGGCGATGGCCTCGAGCGGCACGAGCAGAGCGTCTTCGACCCGGGCCGTCTCGACCTTGCCGCGGAACCGCATGCCGGGGCGGAGCCGACGGCCCTCGGTGTCCTCGAGCGCGATCTTCAGGTGCACGACCTTGAGGGGATTTTCGGGGCTCTGCCGCTGCACGGTGTTGGTGATCTGCCGGACCCGCCCGCGCACCTCGGTGTCGGCCTGGGCATCGAGCCGCAGCGAGACCACCTGCCCCTCGGAGACCCGGCTGGCGTCGACCTCGTCGATCTCGCCGCGGGCTTCCATCTCTTCGAGCGAGACCACCTGCATCACCGTCTCGGCCCGCCAGGCGTTGTCGCCGACCTTCTTTTTCTCGCCCTGCCAGTTGGTCTCGTAGATCACGGTGCCGCCCCGCGGGGAGGGCACGATCATTTTTTTGATGGCGCTGTCGATCTCGGCCACGCGCTCCTCGGCCCGGTCGCGCTGGCTCCGCCAGCGGTCGATGTCGGACTGCTGCGCCCGCTGGGAGGACTGCGACTTGCGACGCTGGTAGGCGACCTTCTTCTCGGCCAGCTCGAGGTCGAGCCGGGCCTTGTCGAGCTCGAGCACCGCCGTGATCTCGGGCGGCGCCTCGGCCTTGAGCCGCGCCTTGCGAAGCTCGGCCTCGGCCTCGGCCAGCGCCAAGCGGTTGTCTTGCTCGGCCACCCGGGCCGAGGACTGGCTCATGGCCAGCTGCTTGGCGGCGGAGTCCCGCTCGGTGGTCTTTTCTTCGAGGCGACGCTGCAGCTCGGAGGTATCGAAGCCGAGGACCGGAGCGTCCTTTTCGATCTCGGTGCCCTCGGGGGCCATCATGGCGATCTTGTAGTTCCAGACCCCGGCCAACCCCGGGGGGCCGATGGTGTTGGAGTCGACCGCGGCCAAGGTGCCCGTGACGTCGATGTCGACGACCAGGGTGCCGCGCTCGACCTGGACCCACTGCCCGTCGTCTCGGGGTGAGCCGCAGGCCACGGCGCACAGCAGGGCCACGATGCACAGCCAGCGCAGCATCATCCCGCCACCCTCGCCGGCTGGAGTGCGGCGCCCTCTTCGAGGCCAGCCAGCACGATGCAGTGCTGCGCGTTGCAGGCCCCGAGCTCGACGGGCACCTCTTCGCCCGAAGAACGCCACGCGACGGGCGGCTCCACCGAGGGGTCGACCGCGACCCGAGGCACGAGCAGCACATCCTCGTGAAGGGCGGCGACGACGTCGGCCTTGACCGAGAACCCGGGGCGCATGACCTCGGGATCGGCGTCCTGCAGCTCGAGGACCACGGAGAAGAAGCGCCGCGCGGAGCGGGCCTGGGGCTCGCGGGCCACCGGGCTCACGCTGAGGACCCGCGCCTCCATGGGCCGCTCGGGGAAGGCATCGACGACGACCTGAGCGGTCATTCCCGCTTCGATGGTGCCGTCGTCGACGTCGCTGAGCTGGGCCTTGACGAGCATGGATTGCAGCTCGGGCATCTTGGCGACCA
Source organism: Myxococcota bacterium (assembly GCA_039028615.1). Lineage (GTDB taxonomy): Bacteria > Myxococcota_A > Polyangia > Nannocystales > Nannocystaceae > Paraliomyxa. The sequence continues at coordinate 6,415 of JBCCHT010000043.1, forward strand.
CCGCCCCGGGCCACACCGTCTCCCCGACCTGGAGCTTGCGCCCCTCCCAGGGGTGCTCGCCCACCGAGACCACGCCGTCGCGCGGGGCCTGCAGAACGAGGGCGTCGATCTGCTCGTCGGCGCTGTCGAGACGGCGGCGCGCCTTGGTCAGGGCGATGCGCTCGACCTCCTCGGCCAGGCGCCCCGCCTCGATGGCCGCCCGCAGGTCGTCCTCGGCGGTCGCCAGCGCAGTGGCGGCCTTCTTCTCGGCGAGCAGGAATTGCTGGAACTCGCGCCGCGAGACCAGCTCGGGATCGACCTGGGCATCGAGCTCGGCCTTGGCCAACGCGATGCGCTGGCTCGCGACCTCGAAGCGCTTGTCCTCGATCTCGACCGCGCTGCGGGCCCGCTCGCCCGAGAGCTCGATGCCGGCCTGGATGACCGCGAGCTCGTAGTCGCTGATCTGCTCGAGGATGGCGGTGTTGTCGAGCTCGGCCACCCGATCGCCCGCGTGCACGAAGGCGCCGTCCTCGGCGAGCCAGCGGATGGAGATGGCCCAGCTGTCGGTGCGCGGCACGAGTAAGTCGTGGGCCTCGGCCGCCTCGAGCTCGCCCGTGAGCAGCACGTGGTGCTCGAGCGACCCGCGGGTGACGGAGAGCGAGGCGACGGGGCTGGTGTCGCCGGGCGAGGCCGGGGCGCAACCCGCCGCGGCGAGCGCGAGCCCCCACCCGAGGGCCCACCGAAGGCGAGACGACTCAGCGGGCATGACTGGCCTCGTGCGGGGTAGCGCCGACACGACGGCCCTCGCCGTCGCCCACCACCTCGCCATCGGCGAGGCGAATGGCCCGCGGACACTGCCGGGCGATGGCGGGCTCGTGGGTGACCAGCACGATGGTGTTGCCGGCCTCGTGCAGCTCGTAAAACAGCTGCATCGTCTCGCGCTCGGTCGAGGAGTCGAGGTTGCCCGTGGGCTCGTCGGCGAGCAGCAGCGTGGGTGACCCCACCAGGGCCCGCGCGATGGCGACGCGTTGCCGCTCACCGCCGGACATCTGGTTGGGGCGATGACCGACCCGGTGACCCAGGCCCACCCGCTGCAGCGCAGCCGTGGCCAGCACCTTTCGCTTGCTGCGGGGCACGCCGCGATACACCAGCGGCAGCGAGACATTGGTCAGGGCCGACGAGCGCGCCAGCAGCTGGAAGCTCTGGAAGACGAAGCCGATGTGCTCGTTGCGCAGCGTCGACAAGGCGTCGTCGGACAGGCCCTGCACGTCTTGGCCGCCCAACCGGTAGGTGCCGCGCGTGGGCCGATCGAGGCAGCCGAGCAGGTTCATCAACGTGGTCTTGCCCGAGCCCGAGCGACCGACGATGGCCACGAATTCACCCGGGCGAATGGTGAAATTCACGCCACGCAAGGCGGAGATGGTCTCTCCACCCATGCGGAACTCACGATGGAGGTCGATGACCTCGATGGCGGGGGCGACGGCCATACGGGGATCGGTGAGGGCGGGGTCGTGCTCGGGATCGCAGCGGAACCGCGTCGCTCGGGCGACGCCGCCCTTTGCCTCTGCACGATCGAGACCAACCCTCACGCGAGGTTTTGTGCCTCCACGAGCGCCGGTTGTTTCGGCGCGATTGCCCGAAATGCCTGGGTTTTCTCGCTCCTGCTCACGATTGCGCATGGACCGCTGGCTCCCGCGCCGACGCGAGGAGTGACGAACTGTCTCCATGACACGTCGAGCCCTGTCATTGGTTCCGAGCCGCCGCGGGCCGTTCGCCAGGGCAGGTCGGCGCCCACGGCCGGGTTGCTTGCATTTGGGCCGACTTCGTTCACATCCCGGACAGCCCGACAGCAGCGACGCCATGCCCAATCCCCGGTACTCCCTCGCGTGCGCCTTCGGTGCACTCCTGTTCGCCAGCGCCTGCTCGAAGTCGACGACCGAGCAGCAGAGCCTCCCGCCGCTCGAGACGGTGAGCAGCGTCGACCTCGAGCGGTACGTGGGCACTTGGTACGAGATCGCGAGCTACCCCCAGCGATTCCAGAAGGACTGCACCGGCACCACCGCCACCTACGCCGCAAAGCCCAACGGACAGATCGACGTGCTCAACCGCTGCCGCAAGGGCAGCCTCGAGGGCCCGCTCGACGAGGCGCAAGGGCGAGCTCGCGTCGTCGACGAAAAGACGCGGGCCAAGCTCGAGGTCAGCTTCTTCGGGCCCTTTTGGGGCGACTACTGGATCATCGACCTCGACGAGGACTATCGCTACGCCGTGGTCGGGCATCCGGGTCGCGACTACCTGTGGATCCTCAGCCGCGAGCCTCAGCTCGATCCCGAGACCACCGACGGCATCCTGGAGCGACTCCGCGAGCAGCACTACGACACGTCGCGGTTGCAGTGGACGCTGCAGCCGCCCGCGGAGCAGGCCGATCGTACCGCTCGGCGTTGACGGCAGCCCCCTCGTAGACGCCCGCGTCGCCCCCTCCACGGGGTGATTGCGGGCGTTCCCGTCTGCGCTCCGTCATGGTCTTCGCACCATGGCATTCCCGTCCCGCCGCTCCGTGATCATCGGAGGCCTCGGCTCCGCCGTCGTCGCCACCTCGGCCGTCGTGGGCACGCGAGCCTACGCCGCAGACATCGAGAAGCCCGCGTACGAAGTCGTCGCGCGCCACCCCGGCTTCGAAGTCCGACGCTACGCCCCGCGACTGGTGGCCGAGGTCGAGGTGCAGGGGCGAGGCAAGGATGCCGCCAACGCGGGCTTTCGTGTCCTGGCCAACTTCATCTTCGGCGACAACGTGCGTCGCACCGAGATCGCCATGACCGCGCCCGTCGATCGGCAGGCGCTGTCCGAGGAGATCGCCATGACCGCGCCCGTCGACCGCACGCAGGCGGGCAAGGAGCGCTGGGTCATCGCGTTCACGATGCCCAGCAAGTACACCGCGGAGACCCTGCCCCGCCCCAACGACGAGCGGGTGATGATTCGCGAGATTCCGCGCTCGCACTTCGCCGCCGTGCGCTTCTCGGGATCTCCGGGCGAGAAGTCGGTGCAGCGTCGGATGCAGGCACTCGAAGACGCGGTCGAGACGGCGGGGCTGACCTCGGCCGGCCGTCCCCCCGTCTACTCCCGCTACGACCCGCCCTGGACGCTGCCCTTCCTGCGTCGCAACGAGATCCAGCTGGAGCTGGTGATGGACGAGCCTAGCTCTTCCCCCTGACCACTGGCCAGGGACCGCGCGCCAGAGACTCGCAGGTGGCATCGGCCGCCGCGGGCGTGTAGGCGAAGGCCACCTCGTTCTGCTCGGAGGTGTTCTTCGCCACCGCCCCGAGGCAGGCGCCCTTGCTCCCCAGGATCTCCTGCCGCACGTCGACGGTGCCCCGCCCCGACAGCCGCTCGGGGCGGAAGGACGCCTTCGCCTCGGTGATCGAGCGGTTCGACACGTAGAGTTCACCGCTACACACGGGCGCATCGACCCGGATGGTCATGCCGGGGTTGCCATCCCCGTCGATGTCCTCGTTGGACCAGCTCACCAGCGAACGCCCCGTGAGCCGCTCCGACTCCTCCCCCGCGGCAAAGAACATGTGCGTGGTGGGCAGCGACTCGACGTCGATGTCGATGGTCGCCCCTCCCAGCTTCGCGAACTCCATGCGGCATGCGGTCTGCTCGAGTTCGAAGATGTCTCCTCGCCGACGGAGTCGGGCGATCATGTAGCTATCGGTTCGAGTGGTGACTTCACCCTTGAACGGCACCCGACGTTTCCCGAATGTGGCCTGGTGACCGGCCCATACAGAGACCGACTGCTCGGTGTCCGCCTCGGCTGAAGTCACACCAAGCCAAGAGATCATCGTCGTCATGAGTAGAGACCACAACATGGAACATTTCTCCTATGCCCCGTAGGAGGGCACGAGGAGTCTTCAACCTTCCCTTTTGTTGTCAAACATCCGAACCCCTTCACGCTCTTGGACGTGAAGCGCCTGACCCATGCTCCGAACGTCGCCCAACGCGCCTCTTCTCATGGCTCCGATCCGCGACCCCACGCCGTGGTCATCGGCAGCGGGTTCGGGGGCCTGGCTGCCGCAATTCGGCTCGGAGCCCGCGGTTATCGCGTGACGGTGCTGGAACGCCGCGACCAGCCCGGAGGGCGCGCGTACGTGTATCGGCAAGACGGATTCACCTTCGACGGCGGCCCCACGGTCATCACCGCCCCGTTCCTCTTCGAGGAGCTGTGGGAGCTGTGCGGCAAGAAGATGTCGGACGACATCGACCTGCGGCCCGTCTCTCCCTTCTATCGCATTCGCTTCCACGATGGCGAAGTGTTCGATTACACGGGAGACCACGACTCGATGTGTCAACAGATCGAGCGCTTCTGTCCCGAGGACGTGGAGGGATACGAAGAGTTGATGGAGATGAGCCGCAAGATCTTCGAGGTCGGCTTCGAGCGACTTTCGTATCGCCCCTTCTCCACTTGGCTCGACATGGCCAAGATCGTCCCCGACATGATCAAGCTCCAGAGTTACCGCACGGTCTGGGGCCTGGTCTCTCGCTACATCAAGGACCACCGCCTTCGCCAAGTCTTGAGCTTCCACCCCTTGCTGGTCGGCGGCAACCCCTTCCAGACCACGTCGATCTACTCGCTCATCTGCTACCTCGAGCGCAAGTGGGGCGTGTGGTTCCCCATGGGCGGCACGGGCCAGCTCGTCCGCGGGCTCGTCAACCTCATCGAAGGGCAGGGCAACGAGGTCCGGCTCTTCGCCGAAGTCGACGAGATCACGGTGGAGGGCGGCCGGGCCACGGGCGTTCGGCTCGCGGATGGCGAGCACCTCGAGGCGGACATCGTCATCTCCAACGCGGACTCGGCCTTCACCTACAAGCACCTGCTCCCGGCCGAGCATCGCAAGCGCTGGACCGATCGCAAGGTCGACCGGGCCCGCTACTCGATGAGCCTGTTCGTCTGGTACTTCGGCACCGATCGCAAGTACGAAGACGTCGCGCACCACACCATCATGCTGGGGCCGCGCTACAAGGAGCTGCTCGACGACATCTTCGAGCATAAGGTCCTGGCCGACGACTTCAGCCTCTACCTGCATCGGCCCACCGCCACCGATCCCTCGCTCGCCCCCGAGGGGCACGACGGGTTCTACGTCCTGTCGCCCGTGCCCCACCTCGACGCCGACGTCGACTGGACACAGCAGCGGGAGACCTACCGCAAGAAGATCGAGCAGTTCCTGTCCGACACGATCATGCCCGACCTGGGTGAGCATGTCGTGAGCTCGCGGATCCTCGATCCCATCGGCTTCCGCGACGACCTGAACTCGGTCAAGGGAGCCGCCTTCGGCATGGAGCCCGTGCTCCTGCAGAGCGCCTACTTCCGCCCCCACAACTCCAGCGAAGAGGTCGAGCGCCTGTACCTGGTCGGAGCGGGAACCCACCCCGGCGCGGGTGTGCCGGGGGTGTTGTCCTCGGCCCGAGTCCTCGAAGAGGTCGTGCCCGAAGCCAGCGAGGTCATCCGTGAACGCGAACACGTGGGCTGAGCAGCACGCCCTCGCCCCGCGCGAGGCCGGGGCCGACGCGGACCTGCGGCACTGCACCCAGCTGCTGCAGGCCGGCAGCCGCAGCTTCTGGGCGGCGTCTCACCTGCTGCCCTCGCGCATTCGTCCCGACGTCACCGCCTTCTACGCGTTCTGCCGCGTCGCCGACGATGCGATCGACGAGGGCGAGGATCCGGGAGCGGCGCTGGCCAACCTCCACGAGCGGGTCGAGCGGATCTACCAGGGTCGCCCCGTCGACGATCCCGTCGATCGGGCGTTCGCTCGGGTCGTGTTCGACAACCGCATCCCCGCCGCATTGGTCGAAGCGCTGCTCGACGGCTTCGCGTGGGATCTCGAGGATCGCCGCTACGACACCCTCGACGAGACGCTCGGCTACGCCGCCCGCGTGGCATCCACGGTGGGCGCCGTCATGACGCTCATCATGGGGGTCGACGATCGCGACGCCCTGTCGCGCGCGTGTGATCTCGGGGCCGCGATGCAGCTGACCAACATCGCCCGCGACGTCGGAGAAGACGCGCGAATGGGCCGGCTCTACCTGCCCGCGGATTGGCTGCGACGGGAGGGCGTCGACCCGCAGCAGTGGCTGCACGCTCCCACGCCCAGCCTCGGGATCCGCCGCGCCACGGCTCGATTGCTCGCGCACGCCGATCGCCTCTACGCCCGGGCCAACGCGGGCATCCCCGCCCTCCCCCGCGACTGTCAGCCCGCGATTCGGGCCGCGAGCACAATCTACGCCGACATCGGTCGAGTGATCGCGCGGCGTGGCTTCGACTCGGTGACCCGCCGCGCTCGGACCTCGGGCTGGCGCAAGCTGTGGCGACTGGCCCAGGCCTGGACGCGGCGACTCGCCCCCCAGCCCGAGCTGCTCGCCGTGGCACCCGAGCCCGCCCTGGCGTTCATCGTCGAGACCGTGCGCCCTCGTGCCTTGTGCCCGGCGCCCGGGGTCTCGCCGTGATCCCCAGCGCCCGGAGTCCGTGGTTCTCGCGGTGGTTTTCCGGTCAGGCGTACGGCCTCGTCCGCAAGAGCTTCGACCAGGTCCACATCGCGGGCGAAGAGCACTTGGCCGCCGCGCTACGCCGGGGCCCGACCCTGGTGGTCTCCAACCACAGCTCGTGGTGGGACCCGATGTTCGTGCTCGTGCTGACCGACCGCATCGTGCCGGCCGAGTTCTACGCGATGATGGAGGCCAAGAACCTGCGGCGGCTGCCCTTCTTCGCCAAGGTCGGCGGGTTCGGGGTCGACCGCGACTCTCGGCGCGACGGGGCCCGAGCCATCGAGTACGCGGGGTCGCTGCTCGATCGTCCGGGCCGACTGGTGTGGATCTTCCCGCAGGGCCAGGAACGGCCCCTGCACGAGCGGCCCCTGTCTTTCTTCGGCGGGGCGGCACGGGTCGCGCAGCGCAACCCGCAGGCCACGGTGGTCCCGGTGGCGCTGTCGTATCACCACGGAGCCACCCGGGAGCCCGAGGCCTACATCAGCATCGGCGCCGAGCTCCCGGTGACGAAGTCGGCGGCAGCGGGGACTCGGGCGCAGGTCCAGGCGGTCACCGAGCAGCTCGAGCGCATCGAGCATGAGCGCTGCGAGCCGGGCACGCAGGGGTTCGAGCCCTGCTTCGAGCATCGGAAGCCAGGCTCAGGAGGCCTCGCGGAGCGGCTGTTGGCCGCCATGTCGCGGCCCTTCGTCCCGGGGCTCCGAGCGCTCGAGTACCCCTCCGGGTCCGAGCGAAAGCTCGCGCTGTCGCCAACGCACCCGGCGGGGGCCGAACGCGGCGCGGCCAAAGGCTAGGAGCAATACGCCGTCGGCGAGCAGCCCGTCGACCAAGAGCCGATGGTGCTGGCCGCCCTGTCCCGACCAATGGCGGGCCACGAGCGCGACGGCCAGACGAACCAACAGCACGGATGCCAACGCCCCTCCCGCCCAGGGCACGCCCGCGAGCATGGCCACCGCCGCCCCGACGACCAGCAGCGGCGTCGCGGCCAGCAGCAGCGGATAGCTCACCAGACGCGCGGGACGCTGGGCGCGGATCACCATCAGCCAGCGCGCATACCGGGCCACGACTTGGGCGAGGCTGCGGTTGGACGCCAATGAGGTCACCACCGCGTTGACCTGGGCCGTCTGCCACCCTCGCGCTCGCAGACGACGGGCCAGCTCCATGTCCTCGCCCAGGTAGTCCACCAGCGCCCCAAAGCCCCCAATCGCCCGCAGAGCGTCGCTACGGAGGGCAAAGGTCTTGCCCACCAGGCCCCCGCGATCGAGCGGCCCCAGCAGGGTGAAGGCATGCAGCGACGCCCCCAGGATGCGGGCCGAGAGCCGATCGGCCACAGTCGAGCCATCGAGCTCGACCGGGGCGCACCAGGTGGCGCCCATCGTCTCGGAGCATCGCAGCGGCTCGACCAGCGACTCGAGCTCGTCGCCGGTCATGTCCACATCGCTATCGACGACGACCACGACCTCGTCCGAACCGGCGTCGACGATGCCCGCGAGCTGACTCGTCTTCCGGTTGGGGCCGCGAGGCGGCACGACGCTCACCGAAGCATCGAGGCCCTCGTGTCGCAGCTGGGCCGCGACCCGTCGCGTCACGGGCAGCGCCTCGTCGGTCGCCGAGCTCGTGCTGAACACGACCCGCAGCGCGCCCGGGTAGCGAATCCGCCCCGTGGAACGCAGCGAATCCTGCAAGTGGGGCTCGAGGCCCGCGCACGGGCGCACCACGACGACCGATGGCCAACGCCCCGGTTGCAGCCGAGCCCCCGGACGCGGCCGTCGCTGCCGCCACGAACGCACGACGGCCGTCAGGCTCGTCGCGGTCACGAAGCCCGACCACGCCACCAGGCCGCCCCCGGCCAGCTCCAGGCCGTTCACGCCCGCCAGCCCCGACGAATGCGGTACGGGAGCATGCGCTGGACGAGGGGATGGCAGAACCGATCGAGGGACAGCGACTCGTGCATCGCCGTGACCGGCTCGCCCCGCAGCTGCGTCTCGATGAGCGACCGCGAGTAAAACGGGGCGTTCTCGAGCGTTCGCAGCACCTTGGGCTCGAACCCGACATCCGTTCGCGTGCTCCGCTCCATGCCCCACCCGGTACGAGGCAGTCGGTGGGCGGCGGGGGCCTCGAGTCGTTCGATCGTGCCGTCGACGCCGAAGAGCAGGCCCCGCTCCCGCGGCTGCCCCTCGAGCGTCTGTGCATCGTAGAGGATGGCCGTGCCCGCCTCGGTCTCGGCGCGACACCAGTTCCACGAAGAGAACCCGCGCTCGAGCGGCTCGCGCCCGAAATTCGTGTCGTGGTAGCCGGAGCCGACGAAGCGAAACCCGGGGCGCTCCATCTCGACCTCGACCTGGGCGAGCGGCGCCACCGGCCACCAGTGATGGCGGGCCACGGGATCGAGCGCCACCGCCTTGCCGAAGCGTTGGGTCGGCCGCAGCCGAATGACCCCGCGCACGGGCGCGCCCAGGGCCGTGCTGCGCTCGTCGATGTCGATCCGCAGCTGGCCGTCGTCCCATTGCACCCGGCTTCGCCCCAGCTCCAGGTGCTCGGCCGCCCGCCGAACGCGACGCAGCGGATGCTCGGTAAACGCCCAGTGCTTGCGCCCCTCGCGATACAGGGCGACGTTGAGCGCACAGAAGCTCTCGGGGCGCGGCACGATCTCGGTGGCGCGTGCCCGAAAGTAGGTCGGCGAGAACACCGAGCCTACGAAGGCGATGACGGTGACGGCTTCGCGCCCATCGGGGCTGATGCCATCGAGGTACCACCAGGTATAGCCGCCGGGTGGGACCGTGATGTCGAACCGAGGCCCGTATGCACCGAATGCGCGGCGACTCGGCCACCCAAGGCCACCATCGGGACCCCCGCGCCCGGGTGCACCCCGCCCCCCACCAGGTACAAGCCGGGCAGCTTCGTCGTGACCCCGGGCCGAGCGAAGGCCCCCATCAGCCCGTGCGTCGCGGTTCCGTAGAGTGCTCCCCCCGCGCCCGGAAACCTCCGGTCGAAATCGTGGGGCGTGGTGCTGACGATCTTCGTGGGCTCGGCCTCGATTGTCAGCCCACATCGGGACATTTGTTGGAAGATACGAAGTCGACATCGGCTGAAGTCTGGGTCGAAGGTTTCTTCCCCTCCGCGGGCGGGCGCATTGACCAGACAAAAGAGCCGTTGCTCTCGGTCGTCGATCGCATGCTCGACCGCAGAGGGATCGGCATCTTGGGCACACACGTAGATCGTGGGCTCTTCGGGGATTCGCCCCTGGCCGAGGTCATCGAACTCTCGGCGGTAGTCGGAGCTGAACACCACATTGTGATACGCGAGGGGAAAGTCGTGCACTCGGCCGACCACGGACCACGCCAAGGCGGACGAGGATCGAGGCGCCCGCACCGGGGCCACGGCTCGGCGAGCATCCGCCCCCAACAGCCCGGCGACCACCGCTCTCGCGTTGGCGTTGACGACGACCGCATCTGCGCGCAGCGTCGTGCCCGAGGCGAGTCGGACTCCGGTGGCGCGCCCCTTCGACACCGAAACTTCGTCGACCGATGCATCCAGCGCGATCTCACCGCCCCGCTCGACGAACAGCCGCGCCAGCGCGTCGGCCAGCGTCGTCATGCCCCCCTCGATGGCCCACACGCCGCGTTGCTCGACGTGGGCGATGAGGTTGAGGGTGCCCGGCGCCTGGAAGGGCGAAGAGCCCGAATACGTGGCGTAGCGCCCGAATAGCTGCAATAGCCGCGGATCTCGAAAGAAGCTCCGCAACGACTTCCACATCGTGCGATGCCAGTCGATGGTGGTCAGCGCCCGGAGCCCGCTGAGCCCCATGTTCTTGGCCATCTTGGCCAGCCGGCTGCCGTCGCTGCGAATGAAGGGTTCATCGACCGTCTCGTAGATGCGCCGGGCGTGCTCGCTGAAGCGCAGGAACCCCTTTGCCTCGCGCGGGCCGGCCATGCGCTCGATCGCGTTCGCGCTGCGCTGCAGGTCGGAGTACAGGTCGAGCCTCGAGCCGTCGGGCCAAGCGTGTCGCGCCAGCACCTCGAGCGGCTGGAGCTTCACGCGCTCGTCGAAGCTGGCCCCCGCGCGGGAGAACAACCCGTCGAAGACGTCGCGCATCGTCAATACGGTCGGGCCCGAGTCGATCAATCGATCACCCACTCGAATTCGACGCATCTTGCCGCCGAGCTCGGAGCCGCGCTCGCAGATCAACACCCGACGACCGAGCGCGGCGAGTTCGACCGCAGCGCACAGTCCGCCTATGCCTGCACCGACGACGATGACGTCCCAACGATCGGTCATGTTCGCACGAGTTCGTAGGATGCGTTCTGCACTCTGTCCACTGATTGGCCATACGCGGCCATCTGAGGGCGATTGGATTGACAACGAACAACCATCACCCACGCTCCTTCGCGTGAAAGCGGACGAGCGAATCGAGCGAGCGCTGGAGCAGGCCCTGAACGCAGGCATCGGACCTTCGACTCCGCCCCTGCTCGCCAAGGCTCTACGTCATGCAGTCGTCGGTGGTTCGAGGCTTCGTCCCCGGCTCGTGATGGCCGTAGCCGAGGCTTGTGATCGCCCCGTGGATCCCGTGGTGGAAGCCGCCGCCGTCGCCATCGAGATGCTGCACTGCGCCTCCTTGATCCACGACGATCTCCCGAGCTTCGACGATGCACTCATGCGAAGGGGACGACCCTCGGTGCATTCCGTCTTTGGTCCACAGATCGCAATCTTGGCCGGAGATGGGCTCATCGTCGCCGCGTTCGAAGCGCTGGCGCGGGGATGCGCCGAGCAGCCCGAGCGGCTCGGCCCGCTCACCCTCGCCTTGGGTCAGGGCGTCGGCGTCGCCAAGGGCCTGGTCGCGGGCCAGGCGTGGGAGAGCGAGCGCTCCGTCGACCTCGGCACCTACCACGACGCCAAGACCGGCGCGCTCTTCGAGGCCGCCATGCGGGTCGGGGCCATCGTGGCGGACCAGCCCCCCGAGCCCTGGGCGGAGGTGGGGCGCATGCTCGGGCAGGCCTATCAGATCGCCGATGACATCGGCGACGCGTCCGGGTCCGGGGCATCCCTGGGCAAACCCGTCGGGCAAGACACCCGCTTCGGTCGACCGAGCGCGGCGCGGACGATGGGCCTTCGCGGGGCGCAGACCAGGCTGGCGGAGCTGTGTCGCCAGCTGCCCGAGATTATTCCCGCGTGCCCCGGGCGGCCACGGCTGCGCGTCTCGATGGAGCGGCTGTGCGCACGCATCGTGCCGACCCCGGTCGTCGCGCTGCCTCATCGCGACACGGAGCCGCTGCTCGAAGCCACGGCCTGAGCCTCACTGCGGCCGCGAATCCCGACCAGCGAAAAACGCGGAACCACGCGAGCAAAAGACGGCCCCGTCGTCACGGGGCCGCTGTGATAACGTGGGAAGCGCCTGCTTTTCGCTTGGACTCGTATGGACCGCAAGATCGCCGCGCTCGTGCTCCCGTCCCTGGTCGCCCTCGGCACGCTGGCCGCCGCCGGCTCGGCCCAGGCGGCCACCCCCACGTTCTATACCGATCTCGCCACGTTCCAGAGCGACATCACCGTCACCGTCACCGACGACTACTCCGACCCCGGCTACGTCTTCATCCAAGACGACATCGCCATGAGCGGAGTGCTGGGCGAGACCGACTACATGACGACGGGGTTCAACAACCTCAACATCGTCAACGGCGGCTACTACTGCGCGGGCTGTAACGGGTCCTTCGAGCTGTCCTTCCTGACCACGTCGGTGGGCGTAGCCACCGGGGTGCACGGGGTCGGTGCGTACATCCAGACCCACAACCTCGGCGTGCCCTACTACGCCTACATCACCTTTGCCGACGGCACGAGCCTCGACATCGCCCTGCCTGCCGCGGGCAACTTTTGGGGAGTGGCGGCGCCGGAGCGGATCGAACGCATCCACTTCGGCCTGAGCATGGGCGGGGCCACCACCAACGGCAGCTTCGGCATCGACGACCTGATCGTCGGCAGCGGCAACGTGGGCGGCTGCGAGGTCGACAGCGATTGCTTCGACCTCGGCGATCCCTGCACCGACCCCGTGTGTGTCGACGAGCTGTGCGCCTACGAGTTCAACACCGCGCCCTGCGACGACGGCAACATCTGCACCGAGGACGACGTGTGCTTCGAGGGCGTGTGCGACGGCGCGCCCGTCGACTGCTCCGACGACAACGAGTGCACCAACGAGTTCTGCGACCCCGAGTCGGGCTGCGTGCTTCAGCTGAACGTCGAGCCCTGCGACGACGGCAGCGTGTGCACCCAGATGGACACCTGCAACATGGGCGTCTGCGACGGCACGCCCATCGACTGCGGTGACGACGACGTCTGTACCGCCGACTCCTGCGACCCGGAGATGGGCTGCTACAGCGAGCCCATCCGCGGCTGCTGCGAGAGCGACGAAGAGTGCGGCCCCGACGAGATCTGTGACCTCGGCACCAACATGTGTGTGCCGGAGCCCAGCGGTGGCACGGGCACGGGCGGCGGAACCGACGGCGATACCGGAGCGGGGGGCACGGCCGCGGGAGAAGACACCGGACTCGAAGACTCCGGCACACCCGCCGACACGGGCGCGGGCGAGACCGGTGGCGGCACGGGAGTCGGCGAGACGGGAGACGGCGACTCGGGCACCACCGCCAGCGGGGCGACCGAAGGAAACGACGACTCTCCCACGACCGACGACGTCCCCGTCGCCGACCCGGCGGGCTGCGGCTGCACCACCACCGACACCGACCCGGAGCGAAGGCTCGGCTGGTTGCTGCTCGGCGTGGTGGGCCTCATCGGCCGTCGCCGTCGCCGTCGCCGGGCGGCATGAGCAGCCCGCGGAGACGTACCCAGGGAACCGGCGGCCGGATGAGCTCCGCGTGACCACCCCGCCCTGGTCCCACGACGAAGCGAAGCCGTCGCAATGGTCGGCACCGCGGACACGCCCGCTGAACGGTTCGGGCTGACCGATCCGTGCCGGTTCGGCTCGTCGGCTGGTCGCCGTCGACTCCGCCGTGCGGCCCCGGCTTGGCTCGCGCGCGCGGCTATGCGAAACCGGAACTGCGATGCCGCAGACCGCCCCCAAGTTCGGCCGCTACGTCGTGCTCGACGAGCTCGACGGGGACGCGGGGGAACGAACCCTGGTCGCGTTCGATCCTCAGCTCGATCGCAAGGTCGGCCTCAAGGTCTTCCCCATCGCCTCCGAGCCCGCGCAGGCCCGACGACGAGACCGCGCCAAGATCCTCGCCGGCATCGTGCATTCGAATGTCGTGTGCCTGCACGACATCGGCACCTTCGAAGGTCGTCAGTTCGCCGCGATGGACTTCGTGGAGGGCCACACCATCGGCCCGTGGATCGAGCGCCGCACCCCGTCTTGGCGACAGGTGCTCGACGTGTACCTCGCCGCGGGTGATGGCCTGGTCGCCGCCCACGAAGCGGGCCTGGTGCACGGACGCTTCGGGCCGCAGACGGTCGTGGTCGGGGACGACGGTCAGATCCGCGTGATCGACTTCGTGCGCTCCACCCTCGACATCGGTCCCGCGGCCAACGTCGCCGACGACCGCAAGGCCTGGTGCGATGCCGTGGTCCAGGCGCTGTGGACCGAGGATCCCGAGCGCAGCGCCCCCCGCCCGAGCTCGCCTCGCCTGGACCGCAAGGTCCGCCGCCTCGTCGAAGAGGGCCGCGACCCGAGCGGTCGTTTCGACTCGATGGGTGCATTGCTCGACGAGCTGCAGCGGGCCGTCACCACTCCCCGCCAGGTGCGTGGCGCCCTCGTCCTGCTCGCGTTGGTGGCCGGCCCGGCGATCTGGTGGGCCTCGAGCGACAAGCCAGCCCCCGAGGTCGAGTCCTGGTGCGCGGGCATCGATGCCCGACTCGAACAGACCTGGAACCCGGAGGTCGCCGCCCGCGGGCACCAGGCCTTCACCGCGACCGGCGTGCCCTTTGCCGAGACCGCGTGGGAGACGGTGGAGCCCACCCTCGATCGCTTCGTCACCGATTGGCGCACCACCCAGACCGAGCTGTGCGAGGCCGAGCCGCGCAACCCCAGCGGGGCGAGCAATGCCGCGGCCCAGATCTGCTTGCATCGGCACTTCCAGAGCCTGCGTGCCTTCGTCGACGCCCTGGAGACGGCCGACCCCGCGCTCGTGGCCAGCGCCCCCCGCTCGGCCGCGACCCTGGGCAACCCCTCGCAGTGCGCCTCGGGGCAGGAGGAGCCGTACGACGAAGCCGACCTCGAGCAAGCGCTGGCGATCGAATCGCTGATCTCCCAGGCCGCCGTGCAGCGCAGCCTGGGGCGCTACCCGGAGAGCATCACCTCGGGCCGCGATGCCCTCGCCCGCGCGAACAACCTCGGCAACCGGGCCCTGCTCGCTCGAGCCGAGCACACCCTGGCCCTGACCAACGCTCGCTACGGTCGAGAAGACGAAGCAGAGCGGGGCTACCACGAAGCCTTCTCCGCCGCGCTCGCCTCGGGGCTGCACGAGATCGTCGCGCGCAGTGCCCTCGACCTCACCTCGTTGATGGCCGAGCAGGGTCGCCACGACGACGCCGACCGCTGGATCGAGCACGCCCGCGCCGCGCTCGAGCATACCGACCACCCGCGCCTGCAGACCCGACTCACCGTGGTCCAGGGCCTCGCCGCCTATCGCCGCGGCGACAACGAGCAAGCCAAGGAGCACTACGAGCGGGCCATCGAGATGGCCGACGCCGAGGATCCACCCGACCTCTACGCCAAGATCCAGGCCGCGCAGAACCTGAGCAACACGCTGGGGCGGCTCGGCGAGGCGAAGGCAGAGATCGAGCTGCTGGAAAAGAGCATGCGGGTGGTCGAGGCGGAGCTCGGCTCCGAGCACCCCACGATGGGCGACCACCTCAACTCGCTCGGCGTCGCCCTGTCGCACCGCGGCAGCCCGAAGCTGGGCCTCGACGCCCAACGCGAGGCGCACGCGATCTTCCACGCCACCTTCGGCCCCGACCACCCCAAGACCATCGCCGCGCAGACCAGCATGGCCGCCACCATGCACGAGACCGGCGACGACGAAGGGGCGGGCAAGGCCTACGCCGATGCGCTGGCCGCCGCCAAGCGAACCTTCGATCCGAAGGACCCGCGCTTCGTCAACGTGCTGGGCAACGTCGGCATGTTCCACGCCATGGTCGGTGACCTCGACCGCGCCGCCGAGCTGCTGGCGCGCTCCGCCGAGGCCAACGAGGCGATCCACGGACCCGAGCACCAACACACGCTCGGCAACCTGACCAACCTCGCCGCGACCTACATGTTCGCGGAGCGCTACGACGAAGCAGCGAAGATCTACGGCACCCTCGTGGATCGCACCGACAACGCACTTGGGGCCAAGCATCCGCAGATGGTGCCCGTGCTCCTGGGACTGTCGCGGGTCGAGCTGCTGCGGGAGCAGCCCGAAAACGCCATCGCCCCGCTCGAGCGTGCCCTGAGCCTGTCCAAGGAACGCGAGGTCGAGCCCATTCGCATGGCCACCGTCCAGCTCGAGCTGGCCCAGGCGCTATGGGACGCCGATGCCGATCGCGCACGCGCTCGCTCGCTGGCCCAGGCCGCGCGCCAGAGCTATGTCGCCGCGAGCAACGGCGGGTCGAAGGCCGAGCACCACGTCACGCGCGTCGACGAGTGGCTCGCCGAGCACAAACTTTGACTTGCCACGTCGGCGGCGTGCTGTATCCTCCGTGCCGGGTGCTCAGGGGTGCCCAGCCCGCCAAAAGGCGCGACCACCCTGAAATCGAACAAACCGACGCACTGATGCAGTTGCGTTCCCTCGGCCCAACGGAGCGGGTGCCGGCCACGAGAAAGGAACGAAACGATGCTCGATGCGATCGAGGAGTTGAAGATCAGAGCGCGCCTGCTCCATCGGCGCGCTCGCAACGGCGACGAACAAGCGCTACAGCGAATCGGCAAACTGCCCGAATTCGCCAAGCAGGAGCCCATTAGCGCCGAGATCCAGCTCAAGCACGGCTTGGCGGTGCTCGCCCGCGAGTTCGGTTTTTCCGGCTGGCCCCACGCGCGCCGCGTGCTCGAAGGGCAGCCCGACGAGTCCGATCTGGGCACCATGCTCTACCCGCGCGGCTGCTTCGCGTTCACCAACCATTGGTTCGCCCGCTACGAGGAAGCTCGCGAGGTCCGTGAGCAGACCGGAGGCTACTTGCTGGCCTACCGCACCCAGTTCTTCGTGGTGACGCGGACCTACGTCGAGACCATGGGTCTCGATCCCGACGACCCGGACTGGTCCGCGATCGGTTGGGATTGGGCGCGCCCGGCCAGGCCCCGGGCGCGAGCGCGGCTCTACGCCAAGCTGGTCGCCGCTCGGGCGCCCGAAGCCGCCTGAGTCCCCAATGCGCGGGTCTGCCGACGCAGGCCCGCGCTATCGTGGCGGCCATGAAGCTGCCTCTGTACCAGGTCGACGCGTTCACCCAGCGGAGCTTCGCGGGCAACCCGGCCGCGGTCTGCCTGCTCTCGCAGTGGCTCGACGACGCCGTGCTCGCGGCCATCGCCGCCGAGAACAACCTGTCCGAGACCGCCTTCGTCGTGCCCGCAGGGGACGACTGGGAGCTGCGTTGGTTCACGCCCACCGCCGAGGTCGACCTGTGTGGCCACGCCACGCTGGCGACCGCGTTCGTGCTCTTCCATCGCAGTCCCGACACGACGCAGCTGCGCTTTTCCACCCGCGAGGCAGGAGAGCTCCGCGTGGAGCGACGCGACGACACGCTGGTGATGAACTTTCCCTCACGGCCTCCGAAGCCGATCGAGACGCCGCCGGGGCTGGTCGAGGCTCTGGGCGGCGCGAAGCCGCAGGCCATCCTGCGCGCCAGCAAGACCATGGCCGTGTTCGAGACCGAGACCCAGGTCCGGGCCATCGCGCCCGACTTCGGCTTCATCGCGCAGATGGACGGCGACGGCCTCATCGTCACCGCGCCCGGCGACGACGTCGACTTCGTGTCGCGCTACTTCGCTCCGCATGTGGGCATCGACGAAGACCCGGTCACGGGCAGCGCTCACTGCACGCTCGCACCGTACTGGGCCCAGCGCCTCGGTCGCGACTCCCTGCGCGCCCGGCAGGTCTCCAAGCGCAGCGGAGACCTGCGCTGCACCGTGCTCGGCGATCGCGTCGAGCTGGCCGGCCACGCCGTGCTCTATCTCGAGGGGACCATCGACGTTCCCACGTAGGGCACAACTGCCGGCGATTTGCACCGCACCTGCACGAGTTCTGCACATTCGTCTGCCACGCTGGCGGCATGAGCACCTCGTTGGCCGTCAGCCCCCCCGTCTCCTCCGCCGTCGTCGTGGCGGCTCTGCGCGATGACGTGCCCGGCGAGGCGCCCGGAGACACCCCCATGGGCGTGGCGCGAACGCTGATGATCGCCCTGGGCGGCTCCGCCCTGTTCGGCATCGCGCTCGGCAGCTTCAGCGGGTCGCCCGCGCAGATGGTCTCTTCGGCGATCAAGGCTCCCATGCTGCTGATGGGCACCACCGCCCTGTGCTTCCCCGCGTTCTTCGTCATGCAGCTGACCCGGGCGGCGAAACCGGTGAGCCTCACCCGCGCGCTGTCGATCGAGTCGCACGCCCTGGCCGCGACCGCCCTGTGGTGGGGGGCGCTGTCGCTGCCGCTGTTGTTCCTGGCCAGTACCGTGCAGGGCTATCGGATGGCGCAATTCCTGGCGCTGGTCGTGGGAGCGGTCGGCGGCGCGGTGGGCCTGCGTCGGTTCTGGACCGGGCTGGTCGCGCGCATCGGCCCCGCCCCGCGCGGCACGATGATCGCCTACTTCGTGCTCTATGGCGTGGTCGGGGCCCAGCTGTCGTGGTTCTTGCGCCCCTTCGTCGGCTCGCCCGACCAGCCCTTTACCCTGGTGCGAGGCCTCGAGAGCAACTTCTTCGCGTTCTTGGGCACCATGCTGCGAGGGTGACCCGCTTCGTGTAGCGTCGGAAGTGAACGTCGTGGCCTCGTCGAGCGCAGCATCATCGACCCGGGCGTGGGTCCTGTGGCTCGGCTACGTCGCGCTCGTCTACGCCCTGCTGCCCGTGTCCCGCGACGTGCTCATCACCCTCGACCAACACGAGCTCATCGGAGCGTTCATCACCGCGGCCTACTGCGGCGCGGCCATCCTCGTCGTCTATCACATCGTCTTCGACGTCCGGCTCACCGATCGGGTGGCCTTCGCCGCGGTGGTGGTGCTCGGCTTGACCTTCGGCGGCCTGGTGCTGGGCATGTCGATCCCCGAGGAGCGGCTCCACTTCCTGCAGTACGGCTTGATGGCCATCTTGGCGCGACGAGCCCTCGCCCCGCGTTTCGGGCCGCGTCGTGCCTATGTGTGGGCGCTGGTGGCCGTGGGCCTCATCGGCTGGGGCGACGAGGCGATCCAGGGCTTTTTGCCCGACCGCGTCTACGACCCCATCGACGTCGGCATCAACCTCCTCGGCGCCCTGCTGACCCTGGCCGGCTACGAAGCGCTGCACAACGAACTCGGCTGGCGCGCGACGACGCCCCCCGCCCAGAGGCCCTCGCCGTGAAGCAGATCCTCATCGTCGACGACGAGCCCGCGGTGGCCGATGTCCTGGACTTCGCCCTGCGACGCGCCGGGTTCGGGGTGACCACGGTGGGCACCCTCGCCGCCGCCCGCAAGCGCCTGCGGGCTGGCCCCAACCCCGCGCTGGTGGTGCTCGACCTCGGCCTGCCCGACGGCGATGGCCTCGACCTGTGCCGATGGCTGCGCGAGCGCGGCGAGGTCCCCGTCCTCATGCTCACCTGTCGCGACGAAGAGATCGACCGCATCCTCGGCCTCGAGCAAGGCGCCGACGACTACGTGGTCAAGCCCTTCTCACCGCGCGAGGTCGTCGCACGCATCCGCACCATCCTGCGCCGCAGCGAGCGAGCCCAGACCGCCGCCACCATCGAGCACGCCGGGATCACCCTCAACCCCGAGGAGCACTGGGTCAGCGTCCAGCAGAGCCCCATCGAGCTCACCCCGCGCGAGTTCGACCTGCTGCACACCCTGCTGCGCTCGCCGTCGCGGGTGTTTTCGCGGGACGACCTGGTCGAGCAGGCCTATCGCGGCCAGGCCGTCGTCTCGGGGCGCACGGTCGACTCCCACATCAAGGGCATTCGCCGCAAGGCGGCCGAGGCCGTCCCCGGCTTCGATCCCATCGAGACCATCTACGGCGTGGGCTACCGCGCGCGTGCACCCGAGTGAGCCCCGGCGATGAGTCCCGCTCCGCTTCGTCGCCCGCTGTCGCGCCGCATCATGTGGATGCTCTTCGTGCTCATCCTGGTGCCGATCGCCGGCTGGTCGCTGCTGGGGCCGGTGCTGCGAGCGCCGGACAAGCTCAGCGACCCCGCCGACGCCCAGCTCATCGACGCGCTGCTCACCGAGGTTCGCGGGCGCCTGGTCATCGTGCTGCTGGCCAGCTTCGCCGCGCTCGGGGGGGTGCTGCTGTACTTGCGGCGCTCGGTGATCGAGCCGCTCGCGAGCCTGGCCGGCCGCGCCCGGCATGCGGCCGAGCACGGACAATGGTCGCCGCCGCCCGAGCGCGAGCGCCCCGACGAGATCGGCGACCTCGCCCACGCGCTTCACCACAGCTTCACCGCGCTCCACCAACGAGCCGAGGGCGCCGTGCAGGTCACCGCGAACCTCAGCCACGAGCTGCGCACCCCGCTGGCCGCGATCCGTGGCGCGGCCGAGCTCATCGACGAGGGCGACGTCGAGCCAGCCGACCTCCGCCGCTTCGCTCGCAACATCGGCACCGAGTCCCAGCGCCTCGAACGTCTGGTCGTGGGCCTGCTGGACATGCACCGCGCCGACCGGGACGGGCCGCGCATCGACTCCGCCACCTGCGACCTCGCCACCGTGCTGCGCGCGGGCACCGAGCTCGCCCAGCCCCTGCTCGTGCGCAAGTCGATGACGGTCAGCCTGGACCTGGGTACCGAGCCCCTGCCCGCTCAGATCTCCGCCGAGCGAGCGCAACGGGTGCTGCTCGGTCTGCTCGAGAACGCGATCAAGTTCTCGCCCTCCGCCTCCACCATCACCATCGCGGCCCGACACGCGGCGGAGTCCATCGAGGTCCAGCTCTGCGATCAGGGACCCGGCGTTCCCGAACAGCTGCGGGAGGCGATCTTCGACCGCTACTTCAGTGCGCCTCGCGAGGGTGGCCCGGGCTCGCGGGGTACGGGCCTGGGCCTCGCCTTGGTGCAGAGCTTGGTCCAGGGCGCGGGCGGGCAGATCGAGGTCGACTCGGGCCCGACGGGCGGTGCGTGTTTTCGCTTCGAGATCCCGCGCGCCTCGGAGGACTCATGACCGAAGCCCTCGTGCTGCTGTTCTGCCTCGCCGCCATGCTGGCCACGCCCGTCTGGCTCGTCGCTCGCTTCAGCCGCGGTCCGCTGGGGCTCGAGGGCGAGTCGGGACCGCCACGCCGCTCGCTGCCCCGCCCGGCCCCGAGTCCCTCGCCGTCGACCGCGCCCGCCCCCCGGAATGCGCCGTAGAACGCCATCCGAGGGCGGTCCACGCCCCCCCGCACAACCTTGGTTTTCGTTGAAATGCGCTCCCGCGGCCGGGCGTCTAGGGGGCATGCCGATGCGAAGGATCGAGCTGGTCGTGGGGATGGGGCTTCTGCTGGGCCCCCTGGCGTACGCGCTCACCCTCGAGCCCCAGACGGAGACCGAGCTGGTGATCGTCCACGAGGTCGCCCCGGCGCCCGAGGCCTTCCCGCAAAGCGAGACCATTCCCGTGCTCGAGCCCGCCGCCGAGGCCGAGCCCGCCGCGGCCGAGCCTGCGCCCGAGCCCATCCCCGAGGATGCGATCGCGTTCGCGTTCGTCAACGAAGCCGGCATCGTCCTCGATCCCGACGCTGACCCCTCGTGGGGCAAGGGTCGTCTGCGTGGCCACCCCGGCCCCGCCGAGTACCGAGCGGCCAAGCGAGCCGACGGCACCCGCGTGCCGGCCGAGCTGTGGGCGCAGCGGGGACGCACCTTCGACCTGTACGGACGCGAGGGCAAGCTGTGCACCGTCCGCATCGGGGACCTGTCCGTCCTCGCGCAGCACAACGGCCCCGATCTGTACGAAGTGTTCGCGGGCGACGGGGTCGACCCGATCGACTGGGACACCTTCGACCCCAAGAGCAAGAGCCGTCGCCAGATCCGCCATCAAGTCTGGCGCCACACCACCGACTTCAACCCCTGGCTGGTGGCCGAGCCCCTCGACGACGAGTCGTGCGAGGGCGCGCTGTGGGCCCGAGACAGCCGGCTCCCGGCGCCCGTCGTGCTCACGCGATCGATGGACGCCAACGAGCATACCGGCCGCCGACTGGCCCAGTTCGCCACCTCGGAGGAGCTGGCCAGCAACAAGTCCAACTACGAGGAGTACTACGCCGAGCTCGATGAAGAGAGCCGCGAGTACTACGACGAGTGGGACAGCATCGCGGCCGAGCACGCCGCGAGCGCGTGGTCGTGGCGCGATGCCCAGGGCGTGACGCAGCTGGTCGAGATGACCTTCGGCGTCGACGAAGAGGGCTGCGGCGAGGGGTACTCCACCCTGATCACCAACGTGGACCGCGTCGTCGACGAGGCGTTCGTGCCCACGGAGCTCATGCCCAATGCCGTGACCGTCTTCGACGCCGACAACGATGGCCAGTGGGAAGCGCTCTACGACCACTCGTGGAACGGCGACGTCAACTATCTCGAGAGCGCGACTCTGGAGGCCGCCTGGGACATCCTTCGCGCCTACGAGTGCCCCTGCTGAAGAGCCGCCGCTCGGCTACTCGTGAAACTTCGAGGGGGCGGTGGCGGAGAGCACCGTGCCCTCGCGGCGGATCTGCGGTACGTCGATCGCCTGCTCGATGACGTGCTTGGCGATGACCGGCGCGACAGGGCGAATCTCGTCGTCGTACGACGCCCCGATCGCTGCGCCTCCCGCCCCGACCGCGGCCAGCAAGATCGCCGCGGCTCTCGCGCCTCGCCAGACTCGGCGCTCGACATGCAGCGACTGCTCGATGAGCGTGGGCTGAGCCAAGATCATCCGAGACGGTCGGGGTGTCCGCGTCGAGCGCCTGCGGCCACAGAGGCGCTCGACCTCGTGCACCACCGCGCGCGGCGTCTCGAAACCCAAGATCTGGAAGTCCCCCTGGTGGTCGGGATCGATGCCGCGACGGAGCTTCTCCGCCAGGCCCGGCTCGATCTTCGGCACGCAGAGCACACGGAGCGTCGGCGGCCCCGGAGGTGCGCGTCGGACCCAACGACGGGCGCGACTGCCCAGCTCGACCCGCACCGAAAACCCCCGCGCACGCAGCGAGTCCTCGACCGGCCCCAGCTGAGGCCCGAGGACCTCGGGCGCCATCAGCAGCACACGGGACGGGCCTTCGACCTCGTTCGCACGCTCGCGAGCAGAAGCAGAGTACCGCCGTCGTGTGCTGTGAAGTGCCACCGCCTTCCGTGGTTCCACAGCTGCGGCGCAGCTCCAAAGAAACGGCGAGACGCGTCCCCTACTGAACGTCGGCTCTCCCCACGACGGGCACCGCCCCTCGGGTCGCTTACGTCTTCAACGACGAGAGCCGACTCGCAGGGACATGCGAGTCGGCTCGGTGGTGCCTCGGGACGGACTCGAACCGCCGACGCCCACAGGTTCAGTGTGGCGCTCTTGATTTCCACTGAGCTACCGAGGCGAGTGTGACCGGGTGCGGCCCGACCTCGTTCGTCAGGAACGAGAGCCGGGCGAGCCGAAACACTCGCCGCCACAACCATCAGTGCCAGGGGTGGGATTCGAACCCACGATCGTCGCTTCATGAGAGCGCTGCCTTGACCACTCGGCCACCCTGGCAGAGGGGAGCGAGGCAGTGCGCATGAGTTCGTCGTGGGTCGTGATGCGTTGAAGTCGTAGAGTCATCGTTCGTTCTCTCGGGTGGTGCCGGGCCAACGAGGTGCCGGCCGGCGAACACGGAGCCATGACCCGTGAAGAGCCCCTTACGGGTGCTCGACCATCAATGAAATGACCAATGGAGTTGCACCCGAAACGCTCAACACGTGCCGAACATGAAGCCCATGCCGAACATTCGCTCGGTGTTCATGGGGGTCGTCGTCGTGAAGCGTTCCATGATGCAACCTTGGTTGCCCGTCGGTTCGACGGAGGTTCATTTTGTTTACGGCGCAGATCCGAGGTGGTCAAGCGATGAAATCGAAGAAAGTTTCGCCCACTCTGTCGCACCGCGGGACTCGAGCATTGACCCTTCGCACCACGCCAACTCAGCGAAGCCCGTCGACCGACGCAAAGCCACACCCCTTCCATCGTCGTCACGACACAGTCGCGACTCGACGCCCCTCGCCATCACGGCCAAACCACGACACGGCGCCCCTGGTCGTGACGATGAGGCTGCGACTCGACGGCCCCGCCGTGATGACGAACGCGGGACTCGACGGCCCTCGCTCCACGACCAGGCCACGCGACGCGACGGCCGGCGCGGCCACTCCTTCGCTCGAGCGATGTGCTCGGTCCCCTCACGAGGACCGCTCGCGCTTTGTCCTTGAAGTCCTCCAATCGTGCATTATTATGAGTGGGCGGTCACCCACAATAATCCAATGGCGAAAATCAGCAGTCAATTCATCGAGGTAGAGGGCCTACGGCTCCATTGCCTGGTCGCTGGCGAGGCACTCGGGGATCCCGTCCTCCTCCTGCACGGGTGGCCCACCAACGCTCAGCTGTGGCGGCACGTGCTCGCGCAGCTGGGTGAGCACCGCCGAGTCATCGCCCTCGATCTGCCCGGCTACGGCCTCTCCGACAAGCCGACCGACGTCCGCTACTCGTTCCGGTTCTTCCAGAAGATCATCGACGGCACCCTCGACGCACTGCAGATCGACGAGCTGAGCCTTGGTGTGCACGACGCGGGCGGACCCATCGGCATGTACTGGGCGGCCCACAACCAGCCGCGGGTCAGGTCGCTGGCGCTGCTCAACACGCTGGTCTTTCCCGAGATGTCCTGGGCGGTCAAGGCGTTCTTCCTCGCCCTTCGAACGCCCGGTCTGTCGCGCTTCATGACCAGTCCCCGCGGCATCGCCACCGCCATTCGTCTCGGCGTGGTCAACCGCGACAAGATCGACACCGAGGTGGCCGCCCTGTACCAAGCGCCCTACCGCGATCGCGAGTCTCGGGCGGCGCTCCTGCACGCAGCCAAGGGCCTCAGCCTCCGCGGCTTCCACACCATCGCCAAGGCCATCCCCGAGCTGAAGATCCCCGTGCGCATCATCTACGGCGAGATCGACCGCGCCCTCCCCGACGTCGCCAAGACCATGGCTCGGGTGCAGACGCTCGTGCCCCACGCCGAGCTCACCTCCTTGCCCAACATCGGCCACTTTCTGCAAGAAGACGCCCCCGAAGAGGTCGCGGCGCTGGTCACCGAGTTTTTCGCTCGCTCCGAGACTCGGGTGCGCCAGTCGGCGTAGGCTCCAATCGTCGTGCCGCGCATCTCGAAGGAAGAACGCAAGCTCGTACGGGCGCGCCTGCTCGACAGCGCCGCCCGGCACTTCGCCGAGCACGGCCTCGCCGGGGCCAACATCAACCGCATCTCGCTCGACGCCGGCTACGCCAAGGGCACCATCTACAACTACTTCGCCTCGAAGGAAGAGCTGTTCGCCACGATCTTGCGCTCGGGCAGCGACGTCACCGTGCTGCGCTATCGCGAGCGCCAGGTCGAGGGCGACCTGCGAGTTCACCTGCTCGCGCTCGCCGAAGAGGACGTCGCCCTGGTCCAAAAGCACGAGCCCTTCATGCAGGTCATCGTGCGCGAGCTGCTGAGCACCCGACCCGCGACCCGCGAGCATCTCGATGCCGGGCTGCGTCCGCTGATGGAGGTCATCGTCGGGCTCATCGACGGTGCACGCCAGCGGGGGGAGCTGCGCACCGACCTCGAGACCCCGCAGCTGGCCACCCTGTTCGTGGGCCAAATGACGATGCTCTACGCCGAGCACTGGCGCAGCGACGGCGTCTGGCCCACCTGGGAACAACTCCCGCAGCTGCTGGTCACCGTGTTCTTCGAAGGCATGAAGCCCCGCTGAACGCGGGCCCTGCCGCTGTCCGCCCGATTGGTCTATACGGGAGGCAGGATCCGCCGTTCATGGAGCTGTCGACCGCCCACGGGCCCCTGCCCGCCCCTTGCTACATCCCCGACGCGACCCGCGGGTTCGTGCGCTCCGTCGACGCCAGCGACCTCGAGGCGGTGGGCATCCCCGCGTTGATGATCAACGCGTACCACCTCATGACGCGGCCCGGCATTCGGGTAGTGCAACGGCTGGGTGGGCTGCATCGCTTCGCGGGATGGTCGGGGCCGATCGTCACCGACTCGGGCGGCTTTCAGGT
Organism: Myxococcota bacterium; assembly: GCA_039028615.1. Classification (GTDB taxonomy): domain Bacteria; phylum Myxococcota_A; class Polyangia; order Nannocystales; family Nannocystaceae; genus Paraliomyxa. The sequence continues at coordinate 32,263 of JBCCHT010000043.1, forward strand.
GTTCTCGCTGATCCGGCAGAACCCCAAGCACGGACAGATTCGCGACAACGAGATCGTCTTCCGCCCTCCCGACGGCAAGGACAAGCTCATCCTCACCCCCGAGAAGGTCGTGCAGACCCAGTTCCGGCTGGGCGCCGACGTGATGGTCGCCCTCGACGACTGCACCGGACCCGAAGCGCCTGCCGACGAGCAGCGCCGGGCCGTCGATCGCACCGTGGCCTGGGCCCGACGCGCGCTCGTGGAGTTCAATCGTCAGCTTGCCCAGCGTCGCAGCAAAGACATTCCCCCGACCCTGGTCGCCCCGATTCAAGGCGGCAACGATCCCGCGCTACGACGAGACTGCGCCAACGCCCTGCTCGATGCCGGCCTCACCACCTTTGGCTTCGGCGGCTGGCCCCTCGACGAGCACGGTGCGCTGCAGCTCGACATGTTCCAGGTGCTGCACGAGCTGCTGCCCATGACCACGCCTCTGTTCGCGCTGGGCGTGGGCAAGCCCGAGCACCTCACCGCCATCACGGCGCTGGGTCGACCCGCCGTGTTCGACAGCAGCCTGCCCACCCGCGATGCTCGACACCATCGCCTCTACCGCTTCCGCGACGCGCTGCCCGAGGGGCCGCTGACCTCGGGCCGAGACTTCTTCGAACGGCTGTACATCCTCGACAAGAAGCACGCGACCGCCGACGAGCCGATCTCGCCGCATTGCGATGCGTTGTGTTGTCGCCGCTATAGCCGGGGTTATCTGCACCACCTGTTCAAGTGCGAAGACCCTCTGGCCAAGCGCCTGGCGACGCTGCACAACCTGCGCTTTTACACGCAGCTGGCGGCCCATCTGCAAGAGCACGGCGCTCGCTGAAGCCCGGTCGTCGCCGCGCCTACGACTCGCCCCCGGAGTCACCGGCCGCGAGTCGGTTGAAGCCGTGGCCCTTCACAATGGGGACGACGCGGGTCACCGCGAGCCCATCGGTCGCACCAATTGCGAACCGACGCGGCCAACTCGTCCACCGTGTTCGACTGCACTGTACCACTGACTGTCAGAACCGCAACGAGGAAGTCTATGCCGCCAGATAGCCCTTGCGCCACGAATTCGGCCGGTCATACTCGCCAACCGTGGTTGAGGTGGAACACCCAATGGAGGTGCCGGACTCCGTGTCTCGGCAATTGTCGGACGACGAGCAAGCCCGGCTGATGACCTGGTGGATGACCCTGGACGCCGACGAGCGACGTGCACTCGTCGGGTCGTGGGCCGCCGACGCTCCGTCGCGACCCGAGCTCGACGACGAGCTGATGCTCTTGCTGGAGCCGCGCTTCATCGACCCGAGCAACCGCGAGCACCAGCGGAACCTCGAGGAGAACTACGAAGCCTACGTGCAGCGACTCGAGTACATCCGCTCGCATCCCGAGTACAAATGGTCGCTCGAGGTTCGCAATTTTCACATCTGTCGAGCCCACCGCCGAGCCCGAGCGGCGGTCGAGACGGGCCGGCTGCGCGCCGACTTCGAGTGTCCTCTCGCTCGCGATTCGTGTCCCATGCGGAGGCTGCTCGACCTGCGACCGGGTCATGATGTCGAGCTCGCGATCGTGGGCCTGCGGTCTGGCCGAGCGCTCCCTTCGAGCCATGACCGACCTTCGATGTGAAGGCGGTTGCCTACGTGGTGCGGTGCGTTTCGCAGTCACGCTGCCCAGCAAGTGGTGTGCCCACTGCCGCCGCCACCTCTGCCGAAAGGTCCACGGTGCGGCGTACGTCACAGGGCTCGGCAAGGGCGAGGACTGCTTCGAGTTCACGAAGGGTGAAGACGGTCGTCCGCGTTCACCTCCTCCGCGCAGGCGTAGCGCGGTTGATGTCGGCATTGCGGCAGTAGGAGGCATGGCGCGTCGGCGGAAGGAATCGTTCGGTTTCCCCAGTTCGGAGGAACTCCCGGTACCGAGCCGTTGAAGTAAGCGGCCTCGTTGATCCGCATCACACCGCGAGTCCATCACGAGCGCTCGAGCGAGTTCCCGACGGCGAGGCGTGGGTGTTTGTCGTTAGGCTTCGCGTGGGCGCATGACTACGCATCACCCGAATAACCCCCCCACCCCGCGACCCGGTGTCAGCGGACTCTCCTTGTATGTACCTCGACCTCGCGTCTCGCTCGATCAGTGGTGCGAGTGGACCGGAGCACCCGCCGACAAAGTGCAGGCCGTCGTCGGCCGCAGCTTTCGCATGTGCTCGCCAGCCGAGAACGTCTACACCATGGCCGCCTCGGCGGCTCTTCGTCTGATCGACGCCTACGACATCGATCCACGACGCATCGGCATGCTGGCTCTCGGTACCGAGTCGAGCACCGACAACGCGGCCGGAGCCGTCATCGTCAAAGGCATGCTGGACCGAGCCCTGCGCGAGCAAGGTCGACCCGCCATCTCGCGCACCTGCGAAGTACCCGAGGTCAAGCACGCCTGCCTCGGCGGCATGTATGCCCTCAAGAGCGCGCTGCGTTATGCCAGCTGCGACGCCGACGATCGCGTCGCCCTCGTGCTCGCAGCCGACGTCGCCGAGTATGCGCGCGGGAGCACGGGCGAGCAGACCCAAGGCGCGGGCGCGGTGGCCATGCTCGTCGAGCGCGAGGCCAAGCTCTTCACCGTCGACCTCAGCCGCACGGGCAGCGCTGCCGCCTACCGGGGGGCGGACTTCCGCAAGCCGATGGCGCGCCACTTCATGGCCGAGTACGAAGCCGGCACCCGACGCCTGCACGACTTCCCCGTCTTCAACGGCAAGTACTCCACCCTGTGCTACCTCGACGAAGTCATCGCCGCGCTCGAGGACATGTTCAGCCGCGGTGACCAAGATCCCGAGGAGTTCTACGGCCAGCTCGCCGCCGTCTTCCTGCATCGGCCCTATCACTACTTGCCCATTCAGGCGATGGCGCATGCCCTGGTCTGGAGCCTCGGAAAATCCGACGCGCAGGCCGCACGCTTCGACGCCCTCTGTTCGGAGGCCGGCGTGGACGCGTCGATCGCCCGGACCCAGATCCGCGCCGAGGTCGACCTCGTCCAGGAAGCCGAGGCCCACGGCCCCGACGCCGACCCCTTCGCCGCCGCCCAGCAGGTCGCCAAGCACTACGGCCGCAGCAAGGACTTCAAGCGCTTCGTCTCCGAGCACATGAACCTCGGCACCGAGCGGGTCAAGTCGCTCGGCAACCTCTACACCGGCTCGTTGCCGGCTTGGCTCGCGGGCGCATTCGCGGACGCCCACGCCTCCGACCTCTCGCTCGCCGGACGCCGCATGCTCGCGGTCGGCTACGGCAGTGGTGACGCAGCCGAAGCCTGGCCCATCGAAGTCTGCCCCGACTGGAAGGATGCCGCCGCCCGGATCGGCTTCGACGAGGCCCTCGCCGAAGCCATCGACCTCGACCGCGCCAGCTATGAGGCCCTCCACGACGGCCAAGAGCTCCCCACCCCGCTCGAGCGACCGTGGGGCTTTTCCATCGCCGACGTCGGCCGCCAGTGCGAGCCGCAGTGGCAAGACATCGGTATCGAGTACTACCGCTGGGCCGGCTGACCTTCACGGTCGCTCCAACCAAAAGAGGCGGCCAGGGCTCGTAGGGAACCCTGGCCGCCCGGTCGACCGCTCACCCTGCCACGCCGAGTTGTGGACAGCGACGAGGTCGTGCGGCACGGGGGTTGTGCCGCACGGGGGCGAGTCGGTGGACGCAAAAACCCTGCGCTAGGGGACTTCGTCGATGCCGGGGTAGCCGGGGGCCTCCTGCGGGCGGGGATCGCCGTCGACGTCGAAGAGCGGATCGCCCTCGTCCCAGTCGGCGATGTCGGCGAAGACGCTCTGGCCCTCCGCGCTGAGGTGGAAGTCGCCCGCGGGGGCGTCGACGAACCAATCCGAGTCGAAGATGCCGACGGACTGACCTGCGCCCAGGCCCCCGTCGACGGCGTTGTCGGCGAAGGTGAGCGAGCACCAGGAGCTGAACGAACCCGGGTAGGCGCCGACGATGATGCTGTTGCGGATCTCTCCGCCCCCGCTGCTGCCGTCACAGCTCACGGTGTTGTGATTGCCCGCGATGGTGGAGTGGTACAGCCGCAGCTCACCGCTCTCGATGGAGACGGCGGTGTCGGAGCCAGGGCCGATGCTGCTGTTGGTGGCCTGGAACATACCGTCACCGATGATGCGGATGGCGACGCTCTCCGGCTCGGCGGCGGTGAAGCGGCTACGCCGGGCGTAGGTGTCGCAATCGGTGTCGATCGAGGTGGAGTAGCCGTTGATGGTGATGTCGTCCATCCACAGCAGGTTTCCGTGGCGACACTGGATGGCGCGGAAGGGGCCGTCGTCGAGGGCGACCTCGGACAGGTAGAGAATGCGCTGGGTGTCCTCGCTGGTGAGGACGAACAGATTGGTGGCGCCGCCCGTGATGACGGTGCCCGGCTGCCCGATCACCGCGACTTCACCCGCGACCTGCAGCGTTCCGTTGATTTCGTAGACCCCCGACGCGAGGCGGATGACCCGCTGCGAGCCGATGCCCAGCTCGCTCAGCGCGGTCTCGAGCTCGTCGGCGGTGGAGGCATCGACGACGTCGCCGGGGTCGAAGCAGGAGCCCTGCTCGGGGCCCAGCAAGTGGCAGGCGGAGTCGGGACAGTCGGAATGCTCGGTGCACGCGGCACAGCCGAGACCGGGATCGCAGACCGGAGTGTCGCCCGAGCAGCTGTCGGCCACACAGGCGACACACTGACCTTCGGCACCGCACAGGGGCGCGAGCGGGTCGTCGTCGGCACACAGCTGGTCGGGCGCGTCGGCGTCGGAGCAAGGACCGCAGGCACCCTCGATGCAGAAGGCTCCGGCGTCGCAGTCGGCGTGGCCCTCACACTCGGGGGCGGGACCATCGTCGGTGTCGCCGGGCTCGGGGCCATCGGTGTTCCCGTCGGCCCCATCGGCGGAAGGTTGGTCGGTGTCGACCCCCGGTTCGGGGGTGCCGTCGGTGTCGATGGCGCTCGTGTCGGGGCTGGCGGCCGAGGTGGATCCCTCACCGTCGTCGCTGTCGAGCGGCGACATCTCGGGGTTGAAGCACGCGGTGGCACCGAGCAAGGCGAGCAACCCGACCGCGGACGACACGGCACCCCGCGAGCGACGAACGGGGAAACAAACAGTGTTATCGGGCGAACTATTGATGTCGAACATTCGAAGGGTCCTGAGCGAGAAAGTGGTACCTGGGGAGGGATTCGAACCCCCAACCTCCCGGGTCTGAGCCGGTCGCCTCTACCAATTGGGCTACCCAGGCATAGGCGTTCCCATCGGGGAACGTGGACGACTTTTTTTCTGCCAGCGCGGCGTCGAGGATTCGAACCTCGGGCCTCCCGATTCGTAGTCGGGTGCTCTATCCAGCTGAGCTAACGCCGCATGTCGTCACGGCGTGCGCACGCACGAACCGCGACCACGCGTCATCACCCGGCGAGCCTCGCAGGACCTACGAGACCACCGTTGGCAGAGCAACGTCGTCTTGGTTTTGGACTGACTCGCCCAACTGGCGAGTTACGCGACGCGAAGAAGGCGTCGACCACCCACGCGCAGGCGCAAGCGCAGCCGACCGCCCAGCGTACGCTGGCTGTCTCGCCGCAAGCTCCGTGCCTGAACCTTCGTGGTCATGGTCTGCTTGCTATGCGGCATGGATCCCATACCGTCAAGAAAAAATCTTCGACTGGTTTCGCCGTCTCTAGGACTGCGCCGCTTTGCGGTCGCGCTTGCGGAGCTTCCGTCGCGGCTTGTCGCGCTCGGTCTCGCTGCCCTCGGTGGGGGCGGGTGGCCCCGCGCCTTCGGGTGCCCCCTCGATCACCAGCACGTACTCACCCCGCAGCTTCGTGTCGCCCAGCCCCTCGAGCAAACTCGACAAGGTGCCACGCTGGACCTGCTCGAACTTCTTGGTGAGGTCGTTGGCCAGCGCGGCCGGGCGATCGCCATAGACCTCGAGCGCGTCGCGAAGCAACGCCTCCACCCGGTAAGGGCTCTCGTAGAAGAGCAAGGTGTGCGGCGAGTACTGGTCGACCTCCAAGAAGCGCTTGCGCTTGCCCGACTTGCGCGGCGCAAACCCGCGGAAGGTGAACGAGTGTAGCGGCAGGCCGCTGAGCACCAGCGCCATGACGAACGCCGAAGGCCCCGGGATCATCGTGACCTCGAGCCCCTCTTCGTGACACAGGCGCACGAGTGAGAAGCCGGGGTCGGCGATGCCGGGCGTGCCCGCGTCGGAGACCAGCGCGACGTCTCGACCTTCGTGGAGCAGCCGAATGATCTTCCCGCCTACCCGAGACTCGTTGTGCTCGTGGAAGGGCATCTGCCGCGCCTTGATCTCGTGCCGCGTCAGGAGCTTGGCCGTGTGCCGCGTGTCCTCGCTCGCCACGATGTCGACGCTTCGAAGCACCTCGATCGCGCGGAGCGAGATGTCCTCGAGATGACCGATGGGCGTGGCGACGACGTAGAGCATCGACCTGGCGAGCATTGGCCAGCCGGGCCGCGTTGGCAACTGCTCGGACGAACCGGGTCCCCACTCGCGCTCGGCATCGTGCAGCACGCAATCTCGCCCCCGGCGAGGCGCTCGCGGGTCGCAAAGCCATGGCAACGACTGTCGCCACGCAAACTTTCTCGACATTTCGAGTGAGAGGACGAGGGCAGCGTGGGAACTACAAGGTCGGTCGCGAGCAATGAGGCGACCACACAACGACCGTATTCGATCGGACCCCCAAATGCTCATGCTCCCCTCCAATCAGCTCCTTCGCCCCCTCTTTGCCTGCCTGATGGTCAGCACCTGCGTATCCGCGTGCGACGAAGGCGGCGACTTCAACGATGACGAGACCGCACTCGACGACGTGACGTTGCGCTCGGCCCAGGCTTGCGGAAGCGACATCCCCGTGACCTCGAGCCAGTGGCGTATTCGCAACGCGAGCGTCCAGACCCACTCCGGACAGTGGGTCATCCGCGAGATGGACTTCTGCGCGGACGCGGCCTGCACCGAGACCCTGACCGGCACCGCGTTCGATAGCGGGGCCTCCGAGAGCTGGAGCGTGGCGGCCAACGCCTTCGACGGCGATGCCGGCACCATGTGGAAGACCTTCGACACCAACGTCGTGGGACAGTCGTGGATCGGCCTGGAGCTGGACAGCCCCGCCGCGGTGGCGGGCCTCCGCATTCAGACCGACAACGTCGTCTACTCGGTCGACTCGATCGACGTGGAGTACCTCGACGAGGGCAGCGGCGAGTGGATCACCGCCGACACCCTCACCGACGTCCCGGCCGGCACCGAGCTCACCTACGAGATCGACGGCCCCGTGATGGACATTCCCTGCGACGTCGAGGTCGACGATCAGGCCACGGTCATCATGCCCGGAACCGAGCTGACCGGGCTGTCCGCGGACACGGGCGAGGTGCTCTACTACGCGGTGGTGAACCCGGGACCGGACTTCCTCGTCGAGATCACCGGGGGCCCCGGCGACGCAGATCTGTACCTGCGATACGGCGAGCTACCCACGGCGTCGGAATACGATTGCCGGCCCTACAAGTGGGGCAACGGAGAGTCCTGCGAGGTCGCGCAGCCGTCCGGCGGCGTCTACTACATCATGCTGCGCGCCTACGCGAGCTTCAGCGACTTGTCGCTGATCGTCAGCGACGCCGGGCCCGTCGCGCCCACGCCGGTGGTCGAGGCCGATCTGTCCGCCGCCACGGGCGAGTGGCTCCGCTACGAGTTCGCCGTGCCGATCGGAGCCAGCAATGCGACCTTTGAGATCGACGGAGGCAGCGGGGACGGAGACATGTACATCCGCTACGGCGAGCAACCCACGGCCACCGAATACGACCACCGCCCCTACAAGTGGGGCAATGGCGAGACCGTCTCCATCGCGGACCCGCAGGCGGGCGTCTACTACGTCGGCATTCGTTCCTACGCGGCGTTCGCCGGCATGACCCTGACGATGAGCTACGAGTAGGACCGACTCACGGGGGCGCGGTGTCGATGCAGAACACGATCTCGTGGGCGAAGAGCAGCTCGTGAATCGTGAAGCCGCGCCCCTCGGTGAACCGACCCATCATCGCACGGTAGGGCTCGACGAGACGTCGGCCCCCGTGCGCACTCACGGCCGGCAAGGACACCACCACGTGCCGAGCCGGGATCGCGGCCAGCCAGTCGCCGTCGATCTGCGTGGGGTAGTTGCGAGCGAGCCGATGCAGCTCCTTGAGCAAGAGGGCTACGTCGGCGCGCTGCGTCGGGGGGTCGAGCACGATGTCTCGCACCTCGGCGCCGCCGGGCTGGCCTCGTGCCCGCAGGTACCGGTCGAGGAACTGCACGCGCGCCTCGTGGATGTCGTAGGCGAAGTACTGCGTGGTCGCGGGCAAGCCCATCCACGGCATCGCCACCGGGCCCAGCGCGCACGCCAAGTCGAGCACGGTGCCCGGCATGCCCGTCTGCTCGAAGATCGCGGCGTAGAACTCCCGCACGTAGGGCCAGCGCTCGCGGGTGCTCAGGTGCAACCCGAGCGCCTCCTCGCATAGCGCCTGCTCTCGCGCGGCGTCGCCGGCCTCGAGCGCCTCGACCACGGCGGGGCCCAGCGTCTCGTAGTCGGGATCGCCCAGGTGATCGGCGACGATGCCATGCAGGCGCTTGCGAACCGCCTTGTCGAGCGCCTTGCGCTTGCGGTGCTGCGGGAAGGCCTGCTCCACTAGCGCCCGCACCGTGGCCTCCGCGACCGTCCGGTACTTTCGCGAGCTTCGGATCGCCGCCACCACGGCCTCGATCTGTTCGGCGTCGCTCACCGCCCGGAGGGTAGCGCGCCACTCCAACGAAAACGACGCCCCCACAGTGCAGGGACGTCGTCTCGAAGTCAGGGCTGCCGTAGCCCCGGCGGGACCCTCTAGGCGAGGATCTCGGTGAGCGGCGTGGTCGACATCGGAGCGCCGCCACCGACGGACGGAGCATCCGGGTCGAAGGCCCGCAGGCACGACAGGAGCACGTCGCTCATGTTGCCCTCGGACGGCGTGTTGTTGGCGTCCGGGTCGGCCGCGGCGACCGCCTGGTAGTGGATGCCCGGGTGGACGAGATGGCCACGCCCGGTGCCCGCCAGGATGATGGGCTGACGACGCACGCTGTGCGACCAACCGATGGAGCAGTCGCTGCTGCCGTAGATGATGGTCGAGTCGAGCAGGTTGGTGCCGTCGAGGTCCTCGGTCTGTCCGAGGATCTGAATCATCTCGGCGAAGCGCTCCATGATGTAGACGATGCCCAGGTGATAGGCCTCGTTGCCCTCGTGGCTGAGCACGTGCTGGGTGCTGCCGCTGCCGCTGGAGGACTCGGCGAACGCCGCCTCGCCCGCGAGGGGCAAGAACAGGTTCGAGGCCACCCGCGTGATGTCGCAGGTGAACGCGTACGCGATGAGCTCGGTCATCAGCTGGTTGGTCAGCGTCAGCTGCTCGGCGTTGACCGGCTCGTTGTTCTCGTGGTCGGGCTGGGCCGGAAGATCGCAGGTCGGCGGCGTGGCGGTGATCTTCTGCTCGAGTTCGGCCAGGGCCTCGAAGTGAGCATCGAGGCGCTGGTTGTCGAGCATGCCCAGCCGCGGACGCAGCTGGTCGGCATCTTCACGCACGGCATCGAGGATGCTCAGGCGCAGCGCGCTGTCGTCGGGGGCGGGCACGAACTCGCCGAAGATCGACTGCCACACCTGGGCGGGGCTGGACTGACCGTAGAGCGGGGTGAGGCTGCCCGGCTCGCCGCGCACCGAGATGGTGGTGGCCGTGGTGCCGTTATCCGCAGGCGAGAAGCCCTTGGAGCACTGCACCTGCATGGAGCGAATGGGCGTGGTGACCCGCTCGGCGATCGCGTCCGCGATGACCTGGTCGATGGTGGGGCCGCCGTAGTTCGAGGCGAACCCGGGACCGCCCGTCTGCTGGAAGGTATAGCCGCTGAACGCGGTCATGCCCTCGTGGTGCGTGATGGCATCGGCACACCGGTTTTGCATGCCGCTGACGATCGACACGTAGTCCTGAACCGGAGCGAAGGGAGCGAGCTCCTCGGAGAGCTCGTAGCCCGGACCGAGGGTGAGCGGCTCCCAACGGCTGTTGATGATGCCGTTGCCCCAGAAGAAGGAGATGAACCGAGTCGGCAGGTCCTGACCGTTGGCCAGGGCGGTGCCGTTGCTGTTGAGCATGGCCTCGAGGGGCGGCAGGCCCACCGAGACGGCGGCGCCTCCGAGCAGGCCTCGAAGCATGGTGCGGCGGTTGAGCTGGAACTTGCGCAAGGGATGCATGGCGAAGTGACTCCGTTTTCCGAAAATGCCTTTGTGCCTACTTGGGGGCGTCCACCAAGCGGAACAGCGGGTTGACGGTCAGTTCGACCATGAGTGCTTTGTAGTTGTAGTCGGTCTCGGAGAAGCTCTCGTCCAGGGTGGCGATGCCGGCGGCCTGGTCGAGGCCGGGGTCGTGGCCCAGCGTGCTGCGGTAGAGATTCCGAACGACGCAGTTCGGAACCCGCGGGTCGTTGCGGATGAGCCCGGCGAGGTCGGCCGCGCCGCCGAAGCTACCCACGCCGCCCACCTCACCCGAGGAGTCGATGGGAAGCCCGTTGTCGAGCTGTCGGAAGGCACCGATCGCACTGTAGCGCTCGAACGCGAAGCCGATGGGATCCATGAGCGCATGGCAGGCCGCACAGCTGTCGTCCTGGTTGTGCTCGTTCTCCAGCCACTCGCGCAGGGTCTGGCCCTCCATCGGTGCCGGCGGCATGACCTCCACATCGGGCGGCGGCGGCAGGATGTCGGTGCACAGCAGCGTCTCCTGCACGAAGAGCCCGCGTCGCGTGGGCGAGTTGATGTCGGGGTGAGAGAAGACGCTGAGGAACGCGGGGTGCGTCAGGAAGCCCGCGCGCTGCTGGCCTTCGGGGAAGGACACGAGCTGCCACGGGAACTCGGGTGGATCCATCCCGTACAGCTGAGCGAGGTCGTCGTTCACGAACGTGTAGTTCGCGTCGAAGATGCCCAGGAAGTTGCTCTCCTCTTCGAAGACCACGTTCTGGATGAGCAAGAGCGTCTCTTGCCGCATCGCCGCCGCGAGGTCGGGGTTGAAGGTGGGGAACAGCTCGGCGTCCTTGCCCTTGTTCTCCAGCTCGCGGAGCTTGTAAAGCTCGTCGTAGAACTCGGCGAGACGGGTGCGGGCTTCCGGCCGCGTGAGCATGTCTTCGGCGACCGCCCGAATTTGGCCGTCCTCCGACAGCTGCCCCGACTCGGCCGTGTCCAGCGTCCCCCCGTCGGGCGTATGACCCAGCAGGAAGAACGACAGGCGCGACGCCATCTCGTAGTCGGTGAGAACGCGGTGCTCTCCGTCTTCGGTCTCCTCGCCAACCTCCACCACATACAGGAAGTTGGGCGACTGGAAGATGGTGCCCACGAGGTACTTGATACCGGTGAGGAAGTCGTTGCCTCCCCATTCGTAGGCGGCGTTGGCGATCTCGACGACGTCGGCGATCTCCTCGTCGGTCAGCGGTCGACGCCACGCCATGCGCCCCAGCTCGGCGGCGACCGTGTCGTAGCAGGAGGGGTCCTGACCATCTGCCACGCAAGGCACGAGGGCGTTGAGCGAGGCCGGCTCGTTCATCACCGCGGTACCCATCGCCAGCGCCGAACTCTCGTACAGCTCGATGTCGATGGGCGTCAGCGGCTCCTCGTTGACGGTCTGCGAGTCGAAAGTGCCCAGCTCGGGCAGCGGAGGCGGGTTGGCGGCTTCGGCAACCTCGGCTCCGAGGATGACCTCTACGCTCGCGACGTACTGATCGGGTGTCAGGCGACGAATGCCGCCCGGTGGCGGGAGCACATTCGCGTCGCCCCCCGTGTTGGTACCGTCGGTTCCGGTCTCGTCTGCCGTGCCATCGACACCGTCGGTCCCCCCCGCGGTGCCGGTCCCGCTTTCGGTGCCACCTGCTCCTCCCCCGCCGTCATCACCACAACCAGTGGCAGGTACGGCTAGCGCGAGGAGACATAACGGCAGAGTCAGTATGTGACTGGAACGGAGCGGAAGCGTTTTCATCGTGGACCTAGCGATGAAGATGAGAGACCCGCTGGAGGTGCAGACCAGCGAACCCGAAAACAGAAAATTGAACCCCGGAAACACCGCGCCCGTGTCGCGGTGGGTGGACCGTGCCCTGACCTACATGGCCGAGGACAACAAGATCCTTTGGCAACGGACGTGGTTATCGCGTGACCTTCGAAAATTTGCCAGAGATATCCTCTCCGACGCCGAATTCGCGATTTTAGGCGACATCCACCTTCATCGAAGGAAAGGTGAGACATGGCGCTCGGGCTAGTGTCAGTGAAACGCCCAGCCCATCCGTCGATTGCCAATGAAGTGCCGCGCAGCGGCGATTGGCGGCCACAGGAGACAGCGAACGATCGATCGCAGGTCTTCGTCTGGTGGCAGCGTGAAGGCGTCATCGAACGCATTGAACTCGGCCGAGTGTTTTTCGAAATGCAGCTCGCGTTTTCGGCGAGCCCTCGCGAGTGCGAGCGCCGAGCTCGATCGTTCAATATGTCGTCGGACGTCTTCGGTTTCGCGAAATGATCGACGCATTCGACCGCTGCAGATCTGGCCAGCATGCGTGGCTTCGATCCGATGCATGGCAATAACTGCAAAGTCGATCTCCGCGTCTGTAGCCGGCGGCCTCGCCGACGCGGGCACGATGCAAACGCTCGCGCGGCGATGGACTCCACCATCACCTCGGTGCTCGCGTTGAAAACTCGACCGACCATTCGACGCCGAGTGGACTTACCCCGAGCCACTCGATGCTGACACTTTCGATCGACGTCTTTATCCGCCGCGACGCGCGACCCATTGATGCCGCATTGAAGGGGCGTGCTTCCTCTTATGAACGCTCGAAATCGCGGTCGACAGTGACCCCTTCGATCCCATTTGGGGCCGTGAATTAGGGATCTCCCCGACGAAGTTACCGTCCGTTTTCGGGCCATTTCGAAATGTGAACGCCCGGAATTTCGACCGTCGTGGAGCAGGTCTCTGAACAATGAAGGCTGCCAATCCGAGTCCCCGAACAGCGGTTAGACCGTCCGGCCAGTTGATCGCGTATGCCCCTTTAAACCGCCGATAACTACGTTTTAACGGCGCGCGATCATGACCATGCGAGTCATCGATCCACGTTGATCGGGGGGGTGAGTCATGCAATCCCTGATACTGGATTTTCCCACCCCCTGATTGGCAGATCGCTTCATGTCGACCCCCCCGACCGAGCCCCTCGCCCTTCGCGTTCGAGTCCTCGATGGTCCGCTCCGCGGCGCCTCCCATCCCGTGTCTGGTCGGCTGGCGATCGGGCGGTCCAATGGCTCCCATATTCAGCTCGTGCACGACGGTGTCTCCCGCCAGCACGCTCAAATCACCACCGACGATCAGGGGCGCCACATCCTGGTCGACCTCGACAGCAGCAACGGCACGTTCATCGGGGGCCGGCGTATCCGGCGTCAGATTCTGAGCCCGGGCACGGTCTTCAAGATCATGCGGGTGAAGCTGGTGTACGAGCCAGCCGTCGAACAGCCAGTGGAGTGCGACGACTCGGGCACCTTCGCGGTTCAGCCCACCGACCATCGCACGTTGCGGCAGACCACCGACTACGTCGCGGCGGATCTGCCGTGCCCGGTCAGCCCCAGCTCGAGTGACGGCGAGGACGCCGACATCCCGATCCCTCAGACCCGAGCCCAGTCTTCCACGGGCCCTGCCGCGCAGGCGCTCGGCGAGGACCGCCATCGGGTCATCGCCACTCGCCCCGACGGCACGGTGTACGAGGGCAGCCTCGTCGACGACCTCATCGAGTACCGAGCCCTTCGAGCTCGCGAGCTCCGTGGCGAGACGCCGACCGAAGAGGAGTTCGACCGCACCGCCATCCTCCATGGGCGACTGCGGGCGCCACCGTCTCGCTTTCCCAGCAAGCGCATCTTCGAACGATTCAGCTGCCACTTCCCCGCAAAACTTCGATTCGCGGGCGAAGAAGAGATGTCCATCGCCGTGCTCGACCTCGGAGCCGACGGCGCCAAGATCCGTGCATACGACCACAACCTACCCCACGGCAAGATCGTGTGGTTGGCGATTCACTTGGTCTCGAGAGGCCGAGCGCAGACGGTTGTGTTCACGGGTCGGGTGACGTGGACATGTCGCGACCATGTGGGTCTGAGTCTGGGTGGCATGCCGGGCTGGGAAGGCGGTCGAGATCGGAAGATCGAGACGCGAACCCGCATGGATCTACGTTCCTCGCTGGAATCACATGGCTCGGTCGGAAGCACGATGAACTCCGCATCGGCTCACGCTCCAACCTGATCGCCCACGACCCGCAGCGCCTGCGGTATCCTGAGCACCTTGTCGAAGCTCGGTCAGCTCCTGTCGTACTTGGAGCGCCCCGACGTCACGGAATTGATCTTCCGATCGGGGTCTCCTGCCGTGATGCAAGTGGGCAATCGCCAACACCCGCTCACCATCACGCCACTCAAGGTCGCACAGATTCGTCGGTTCTTCGCCGGCACCGAAGTCGTCGATCATCTACCGACTTCGAACAACGGCCTCGAGACGCACTCGATGGCGCTGATGGGCACGCCCTACTTGGTGACCATCGGAGGCGATGCACACTCGCTCGAGATCCGGGTGGGCAATACCGCCAACGAGCCCGAGGCGGCACCGGTGCAAGTCACCGATCAACCCTCGAGCACTCGCGAGCCGCCCACCGAGCAGGGCCAGCACTACCTGCCTCACCAAGCGCCCACCGACGATCGGCCGGCCCCGCCCAGCGCCGACAGGCCCACGCCCGCCGAGCCCGTGGACTCCGGGCTGGTCATCGAGCGCAACGACGACTTCAACGCATCGTTCCACGGCGGCGCCCAGAGCCTGAGCAGCCCCGTGCCCGACGAGCAGCTGCCCCAGATGCCGCCCATCGAGCGCGGCGGCATGGTGGTCGACGAGGGCATGCCCGCGGTCGAGATCCCGCGGACGCCTCGGCCCGGGCTGACGCCGGTCGAGTTCCAGGAACAAACGCAGGGTCGGGCCAGCGCGCTGTCGACCGCCGACCTGCCGCGTCAGACCGCCGAGACGACGCCTGCCCCCCGGCCTCCGCCACCACGCCCCCCCGCCTCGGGCACGCGCACCGACACCAGCGCGATGGACGAGCCGCTGCGTCCGAGGTCGGTGCATCCCGGCCTGCGCGAGATCCTGACCGCGGCCAGACAGCACGGGGCCAGCGACGTGCACATCATGTCCGACGCTCCGGTGCGGGTACGCCGAGTCGGTGCGCTCGAGCCCGCGGGCACTCCCGTGCCCGCCGGAGACGTCGCCGACATGGTCGACTCGCTGCTCGAGCCCCGGCACCGCGCCCAGCTCGAGTCCCTGGGCTACGCCGACCTCGGCTCCGAGCTGGAGGGCGCGGGCCGACTTCGCATCAACATCAACCGCCAGCGCACCGGGCTGAAGATCTGCGTTCGCCTGGTCGTCACCGTGCCCCCGTCGCTCGAGGCGCTGGGCCTGCCGCCCGAGGTCCGCAAGCTGACCAC
The DNA here is from genome assembly GCA_039028615.1 of Myxococcota bacterium. Taxonomy (GTDB): domain Bacteria; phylum Myxococcota_A; class Polyangia; order Nannocystales; family Nannocystaceae; genus Paraliomyxa. The sequence continues at coordinate 47,800 of JBCCHT010000043.1, forward strand.
CCATCACCAGGGGCTGGCGATCATCTCGGGGCCCAACGGGCACGGCAAGACGACCACCATGTCGGCGCTGGTCGACATGTTCAATGCCCACAAGGCGCAGCACATCATCACGGTGGAAGACCCGGTCGAGGTCATCCACCCGCGCAAGCAGGCGCTCGTCACTCAGCGCGAGGTGGGCACGCACACCAGGAGCTTCGAAGCCGCCCTGGCCGCTTCCCTCCGCGAAGACCCCGACATCATCGCCATCGGTGAGCTCCGGGACCGCGAGACGGTGGAGATGGCCTTGTCCGCCTCGGAGACGGGACACCTGGTGCTCGCCACCATGAGCACGCCTTCGGGGGCCAAGACCATCGACCGGGTCATCGACATGTTCCCGCCCGACGATCAGTCGCAGGTTCGAGCCACGCTGGCGGGCGCCCTCAAGCTGGTGATCAGCCAACGCCTGCTGCGTCGCGCCGACGGCCGCGGGCTGGTGGCCGCCTACGAGATGATCACGGGCAACGTCCCGCTGTGGACGCTCATCCGCGACAGCAAGCTCTTCCAGCTGCCCAGCTTGCTGCAGCGCGGCCGCAACTTCGGCATGATCCGCCTCGAGGACTCCTTGCGGGAGCTGCTCGACAAGGGCGTCATCGACCGCGCGGAAGCGGAGCTATACGCCGAAGATCCTCGCGCCCTCTCGCCTACGCCTTCCGCCCAGCCTCCACCGCCTCCGCCGCCCAAGAAAGAGGGCTGGCGTTTCGGTCGCGGCCGCTGAGAGTTCAGGCTCGCCATGGCAAGCATCGACGCACTCTTCGACCAGCTGATGTCTCAGGGAGGCTCGGACCTCCACCTGTCGGTCGGCTACCCGCCCACGATTCGCCTGCGCGGCCTCTTGCATCCGCTGCGCGACGAACCGCTCGACCACGCCGAGATGAACCAGCTGCTGTACGGGATCTTGGACGACCGTCGGCGGGCCGAGTTCGAGGAGCGCCACGACCTCGACTTTGCCTACGCCTACGGCGACAAGGCCCGCTTCCGGGCGAACTACCTGATGAAGACGACCGGGCCCGGGGCGGTGTTTCGGACCATTCCGAGCAAGGTGCCCACCACCGAACAGCTCGGCGTGCCCGAGGCCATCGTCCGGCTCGCGGAGCGCCGCGCCGGCCTGGTGCTCGTCACCGGCCCCACGGGCAGCGGCAAGAGCACGACGCTGGCCTCACTCATCTCGCACATCAACCACTCGCGACCGGGGCATATCCTCACCATCGAGGATCCCGTCGAGTTCGTGCATCAGCCCGTGCGCTGCCAGATCACGCACCGCGAAGTCGGCCTCGACACCCCGAGCTTCGCCGATGCGATTCGCTCGGCCGGTCGTGAGAACGCAGATGTCATCTTGGTCGGCGAGCTTCGAGGCCAAGAGACCATGCGCATGGCACTGCAGCTGGCGAGCTACGGCGTGCTGGTGTTCGCCACCGTGCACACCAACTCCGCCGCGGCGACCATCGATCGCTTCGTCAACGCGTTCCCGGCCGGCCAGCAGCCGGCCATTCGCGGCATGCTCTCCGACGCGCTCGCGGGCATCGTGGCCCAGCAGCTGCTACGCACCGCCGACGGCAGCAAGCGCGTGGCCGTGCACGAGATCTTGGTGGGCACCACGGGCGTCGCCTCGGCGATTCGCGAGTCGAAGACTTCGATGATCTCGAGCTTGATCCAAGGGGGTGGTCGCGAGGGCATGCAGAGCATGGACAAGGCCCTGCAAGCACTCCTCGACGAGGGCACCATCAGCCCACTCGATGCCCTCGACAAGGCCCTCGACAAGGAAGCGTTTCAGCGCTTGCCGAAGGTTCGCCACGCCTTGGACAACGCTTGAATGCACCAGTGTTGACCGCCGGATAAAGAGGCGGATCGACGACCGATCGGATCGCTCGTTTTGCTCCTCATGATGCGATCTCGATGAGGGTGCAGGTATGCCGAAAGCGACCTCGGGTCCGGTGTCCTGCGGTGTGACCAACGGGGGAACAGATGTACGCAAGACGGACGGTTTGGACGGGTCAGATCGTCGGGTATCCCCTGGAATTGTGGAAAATAGCAACGATTTCGAGCGACATTACAACTGACAGTGCTACTTGTTCTGGTCGTAGGCTCCGCGATTCCTCGGCTCTCAGTTTCGGTGGTCCCCGTCCACGCCGAACCAGCCGAAGGGGCCACCCGTCCCCATGATGCAAACGAGAGAACTCGAGGTCACGCGGTGGCAACTCCGCGTCCTGACCGGACCCTTGCGCGGCATGGTTCACGTCGTCGGCGAGCGCACTGGTCTCGGCCGATCCGTGAGCTCCGATCTTCAGCTCATCGACACCGGCGTCTCCCGTCAACACGCCATGATCGTCGAGAGTGACAACGGTGATCACGTGCTCATCGATCTGGCGAGCGCAAACGGGACCTATGTCGATGGGCAGCGGGTCGAGCGGGTCGAGCTGCGCCCCGGCATGGTCATCAAGATCGTCGACACCGAGCTCACCTACGAGGCCGCGCGTCCCGGGCTCGCCAACCGCCCCACCGCTCCGGTGTTCGCGGTGCCGCAGTCCGACTCGCGAACGCTTCGCGGCACGACCGAGGTGCCGGCCAACAACTCGAAAGGCGCGAGCGCCGAGTCGGCGACCGGTCCCGACGGTCAGGTCCTCGCGGGGGCGGAGCGCTGCCCGGTGATCTTCGAGAACCCCGACGGCACCGAGCAAGGCGGCCAGATCATCGCCGACATCATCGAGTACCGGACGCTTCGCTCGCAGTGCCTCAAGGGTGGCCTGGCCGACCCGGCCCAGCGCCAGCACTTCAACGATCTCCAGCGCAAGTTGCAGCAACCCCCCGCGCCGCCCCCCGCGTCGCAGCGAGCCTTCTGCCGTTTCGGCTGCTGGTTCCCCGCTGCGATCCGTTTTGCATCCGGGAGTGAAATTGCTTGCTGGGTGCGAGACTTCGGCGTCGACGGTGCGCAGATCAAAGTCGGCGAGCACGAGATTGTCCGCGACTCGATCGTTTGGCTCGCGATGAGCCTCGAATTCGACGGCCGGCCACGCTCCGAGGTCCTAACGGGACGCGTCGCATGGGTCGATGGCGAGTTCCTCGGTCTGGCATTTACCGGGGCACCACGGTCCGAATACGGGCGCTACACGGCGAACCCCCAGATTCGCGAAGAGCTCGACGACACCCGGACTTTCCCCGATCGGACGACGGCACCGCACCGAGGACTGCGGTTGGCTACCGACGGAAAGAACTGAACCGGTTCCGAAACGATCGACCCGGCCACGAGTCGATCCGGTGTGAACGGTTTTACCGTACCAGCGGACACGATCGTTTCATCGCCGTAGGAACGACCGGTAAAACGACAAATGTGACTCCTGTGCCTTGGCACTGTCACACGAGATTGCGACCATTTGCTCGTGAATCGGGACTCTCAAACTCAGGAGCAGCAAGCAGACGAGTGCTACCCGCTCTCGTTTCCCGTACAGATCAATGGTGGGCAGCTGGGCACCGCGGTCGGTCGCTCTCGTGACGCGTCGGCCAAAGGACTTTGTGCCGACGTCAATGCCGAGATGTCGGTCGGTGCTCCGGTCCGAGTTCGCTTTCGAGTTTCGCCTCGCGAGCGCGCTCAAGATTTCGATGGCACCGTCACTCGGATCGAACGCAACGGACACGGACAGTGGCCGTACCAGCTCGCCGTACAATTCGATCAACCGAACGCTGCACTGGCCGCTCGGCTCCAAGCCGAGTTCGCCCATCTTCAGCCCGCCGCGCTATAGCGCGCGGGTCCGCCCCAACGACGCCCGTCGTCGGACACGAGCTCGTGTCGACGCCGGGCGTCGCTGCGTCTGGGCCCGGGCTCCCGTGGTGCCCGCACCGGCCTTCAGCTCCTGAGAACACGATTCACTCCGGCATCGATCCGACCCATCGTTCCTGGGTTCAACCGAGAGGGTCTGCGACACAAAGCCCGGTTCGGAATGCGGCCACCGTCTCGCAACTGCGTGCTGCAGGGCGATAAACGCCGATGCTCGGACATTCGGCCGTGCTCATTGGGGCCGTGGAATCCAACCGGTGGGCGCTCTAGAATCAGCGAGTGCTGGCGCTGCTGTTCCCGCCGTCTCTCGGCCACGTCGCGGCGTCAGCGCGAGCCAGTCTGCTCAGTCAGTGGTTTGCCCGGCAGCTCGGGGTCGAAGTCGACATCCGCGTAGCCGACAGCTACGAGGCCTTGCGCGGTGCCATCGAGCAGGGCGAGGTCGACCTGGCGTGGGCCCCTCCCTTCGTGTGTGCCGCCGTGCAGGAACACGCGCACACGATCCTCAAGGCGAGCCGAGGGGGGCAGTCGATGTACCGCTCCGCGATCATCGCCCGCCGCGGGGAGCTGTCGACGGTGGAGGAACTTCCGGGTCGTCACGCAGCCTGGGTCGACCGACTCTCGACCGCGGGCTACCTGCTGCCCATGGCCCGACTCCGCGGCCTGGGCTACGAGCCCGACGACACCTTCGCCTCGCAGAGCTTCATGGGTTCCTACGGCCGCGCGGTGCGGGCCGTGCTCGACCGAGACGCAGACCTGTGTGCGGTCTACGTCCGCGACGCGACCACCGAGTCCGTCGACGAGACTCTGGTCGACCTCGTCGGCGAGACCGACCAGATCCACGCCGTGGACTTCACCGCCGAAGTGCCCAGCGACGGGTTGGTCGTCGTGCAGAAGAAGGGGCATACCGAGCTCGAGCACGTCGTGGAGCGCCTACGATCGCTGAGCGATGGCCGTACCCACACGATGCTGCTGACGATCTTCGACGCCGAAGCGCTCGAGCCCGCCAAGCCCAGCGACTACGACGAGCTCCGGCTGGCCCTGCGCTAGATCAGCTGCACATCGGCCATGATCTCGACCAATGCGGGGCCCTCGTAGGCCAGCGCCGCGGCCAGGGCTTCGTCGAGCTGGTCGGCGCGCTCGACCCGGGCCCCGTGGGCACCGCAGATCTTCGCGTACTCGGCAAAGTTGGGGTTGTGCAGCGAGGTCTGCCACACGTGCCAGTTGCCGGCCCGCTGCTCCTTGCTGATCTTGCCCAGCTCGGCGTTGTTGACCAACACGTGGGTGATGTTCATGCCGTACTTCACCGCGGTGAGCAGCTCGCCCATGTACTGGCCAAAGCCGCCGTCGCCGGTCACGACGACCACCGGGCGCCCCGCGAAGGACGAACCCTTTTCTTGGGTCGCCGCCCAGGCCCCCATGCCCGCGGGAAAGCCAAAGCCGATGGAGCCGAGGTACCCGGACATGAGCACGGCGTGGCGCTTGCACTCGAAGTAGCGGCCGAACGAGTAGGTGTTGTTGCCGACGTCGACCGCAATGATCGCGTCCTCGGACAGGCCGCGGGTCAGCGAGTCGAAGATCGACGCCGAGCTCACGCCTTGGCCGCGGTCGTCCTGGCGACGCCGGGCCTTCTCGTCGCGCCAGATGGCCCAGCGCTCGGCGATCTGCGGCCGTTGGTCTTCGGTGTGGCTCACCTCGCCCAGGCGCTCACTCAACGCGGCCACCGTCACCGAAATCTCACCCCACACGGGGATGTCGACGGGGTGGAACTTGCCCAGCATCATCGGATCGAAGTCGACCTGGATGATGGGCAGCTTGGGGGTGATGCCCGTGTGATTGCTGAAGCTCGCCCCGAGCACGAGCAGGCAATCGGACTCGTTCATGAAGTAGCTGGCGATGGGCGTGCCGCTGCGCCCCAGCACGCCGCAGCCCAGGGGGTGGTCATCGGCGATCTGGCCCTTGGCCTTGAAGGTGGTGATGACCGGGCACTGCAGCTGCTCGGCCAGCGCGGTGACGGCCTCCATGTCGAAGCGCGCACCGTGGCCCACGATGATGACCGGGCGCTTGCTGTGAGAGAGCTTGTCGACCGCGGCGTCGAGGGCCTCGGGCGGCGGCGCGATGGTGCGAGGCGTCAGCCGCCCCTGGGGCCCCCCCGGCTTGGCGCCCTCGGCCGCAGGCAGGGTCTGGACCTCGTCGGGGAAGATGAGGTGCGAGACACCACGGTTGAGGATGGCGCTCTTGCTCGCGAGGTTCATCAGCTCGGCGTGCTTGCTGCCGTGCATCACCGACTGTGACCACTGGGCGACCTTGCCGAAGGCGGCGACGAGGTCGACCTCTTGGAACGCACCCGGGCCGAGCACCTGCGTGTCGACCTGACCGGTCAGCGCGAGCACGGGCGAGCGGTCGACGTTGGCGTCCCAGAGCCCGGTGAGCAGGTTGGTCGCGCCCGGGCCCGCGATGGCCAGGCACGCCGCCGGCCGCCCGGTGAGCTTGCCGTAGGCGGAAGCGGCAAAGGAGGCCGCGCCCTCGTGGCGAATGCCGAAATAGCGCAGGTTGCCCTCTTCCTCTTGGACGCGCAGCGCGTCGGCGAGGCCGAGGTTGGAGTGGCCCACCATGCCGAAGACGGTGGTCACCCCCCAGGCGACCATGGTCTCCGCCATCACGTCGCTCACCGTGCGGACGTGGGGGAGCTCCTCTTCGATGGCCACGTAGACGCCATCGTCACGGACCTCGACTTGGAAGGTGTCGACGCCGTCGTCGAAGTCACCGGGAGAGCGACCGGTGGTGGGGTCGTAGTCCCAGCCATGCCAGGGGCAGCGCAGCAGGCCGTTTTCGATCGACCCCTCGCCGAGCGGGCCGCCCTGGTGTGGACAGCGGTTGTCGAGCGCCGCGAACTCGCCCTTGAAGTGCGTCATGCACAGGGTCTCGAGCCCGCAGGTCACCGTCTTGACGCGGCCCTCGGGGAGCTCGCTGACGTCGAGCGCCTTGTGCCACACGAGGTGGACCTTGCCGTCGCGCTTGTCCGTGTCCTTGCTGCCTTCACTCATGCCTCACCCCTTGCCTTGGTTGGAGAGCTCCACGCCGGCCGCGTGGGCCGTGGAGATGAAGCGAAGCAGGCCCTCCGCCCTCGCCTCGCCGCCGTCGATCTCGAGCAGTCGATCGCCACGGAGCACCGCGCCAGTCCAGCCCTCGGTATGCCACTGCCCCCCGGCGGGCAACTCCGGCAGCTCGGCCCCCTGCGGTGCCGGCCAGGGATTGACGTAGACGTAGGGCTGGGCGTAGCTGCCGTCGCCCAGGCTCACGCCGGCCCCCACCGAGCGCATCGACTCGCCCTCGCCTTCGAGCACGTGCAGCGAGGCCATGTCGAAGTGGTGCGGCCACAGCAAGATCGCCCCCGCCTCGGGGTGCGTGCCACGGAACCATTGCAGGGTCGCATCGGCCAGCTCGAGCCACGCCGCCAGTTCTTTGCCGTGCGCGACGGCGGGCTCCTCGAAGCTCGCCCCGTCGGCCACCGGGTGGGCGGGCACATCCCCGAGGTGTCCGGGCCTGACGACCGAGCCACTCAGCTCGATGCCCGCCTCCTGGATCGCCGTCTCCAGCCAGCCGAAGGCCTCGTCGAGGGTCCGCCCCCGCAGGGGAAAGTGCGCGAGCCGGTCATCGTCGCGCCACAGCCCCAGGGCAAAGCCGGTCACGTCGAGCGCGGCGTAGATGCCCGTTTCCGGCTCTTTGTCGGTGGCCAGGGTGCCGTGGGCCGCGACCCAGTGCAGCGCGGTATGGCTGTAGTCGTCACGGGCAGGCAGTACGGAGAACCCGAACGATGCCACCGGTTGAGACGCCCAGTGCAGCGTCAGTCGAGACCCGGCCAGCTCGGTCGCAGGCACCGACCCCAGGGTGGCGAGCAGGGAGGAGGACGGGGGAACGGCGGTCGTCGTCATCGGCTCTCCGCGGCAATACGCTGCGACCCTCGCAACAGTTACCGCATCCTAACGCCCACACGGCGGCTCACGTCCGCTTGCTGGCCCGCATCACCCGGACCAAATCGGCCTCGTCTTCGGCGAAGGCCACCAGGCGATCGCCGGGCTCGATCTCCAAGTCGAGCCCGGGATTGACCAGCAGTCGCTTCTGCAGCTCGCCCTGCGGCGACGAGCCCTCGAGCGCCTCCGCGTCGTAGGCGTGCACCGCATTGGTCGCCCGATAGAGGCCCAGCGGGATGATGCCCGCGCGTGACTCGAGCCCGTACACGGTTCTTCGGACCGTTCGCCAGGTCTCGCCGTGGAACCACTCGGGCAGGGGCACGGTGTAGACCTCGGAGTTGTCATCCCGAAACGAGACGGCGCCGTTGAAGATCTCGGCGAACCCCGGGTCCACGCTGGCGGTCGCCATCCAGCTGTCGGCCAGCTCGCGCCCCTGCACGGGGATGAGCCAGCGGCGGAAGGGGTCGAAGATCTCCTCGGGGTCTTCGTCGGTGGCCTCGGCGAGGGTGACGGGCAGCGAGTGCTCCTTGCCCACGTCGTCGCCCGCCAGCGCCGGGTGCTGGAGCGGAGGGGCGACCGAAAAGCCGGTCTTGCCCAGCTCGGGACCCAGCTGCGAGCCGTGGTGCTCGAACTTGCTGCACGCCTGGTGCACCGCCCGAGCGATGCGCAGCGGGTGATAGCGCGGCCCCTGTTCTTCGTGGTCGGGGCTCTTGAGCACGATGACCCGCGCCGCCCGGGGGATCCGCAGGCCCGCCAGGTCCTCGGGCACCTCGGGGTTCTGGTGATAGATGGTCAGCCCCTTCACCCGCGCCAGCTGCAGGCGAACCCGCCGGGGCAGGGTGTCGGAGACGACCACGTGGATCGGCCGCGAGCGCGTCGGCCCCGGGCTCCGCAGCATGCGGATGAGCTGCAGCATGTCCTCGCGGAAGTTGAGGATCACGATGTGGTTGCGCAGCCGACGGAAGATCCGGGTCTGGTCGCGCGAGAAGATGTTGGTCAGCGCCGCGGTGAACCAGGCGAGTGACCCGAGGCCGGCGATGGTCGCCATGGCCCCGATGAAGCGCGCCGTCGAGGACTTGAGCGCCTCCGTATCGAAGTTGCCCGTGGCGAACATGTTCATCTCCCAGAACGAGTCGTTCAGGGTGCGCACGCGGGCGTTGGAGTCGTGCTCGATGGTCCACACCAAGAAGGTGGCGAGCATGACGATGGTGACGAAGCCGGCGAAGGGGATCAGCGGGTTGGACAGCTGCCCCTCGAGGTTGGCCTCGAGCGGATCCTTGAGCAGACCGCGGCGCTTGAGCAGCCGCCGCACGAAGAACACCAGCAGGCCGAGGCCGATGGCCATGGCCAGGTTGCGGAGCCAGCGGGACCGGATCTCGTCGCGCTCGCGCTGCTCGGACACCCGATGCAAGGGGATCGGCTCCTGCTCGGCAAAGTCGCGCCAGCGGTGCTGGATGCCCAGCGCGTTGTGATCGGGGTGCTGCTCGACCCAGTGCACCGCATCGAGCAGCGCATTGACGGCGAAGTCGATTTCCTCGGCCCGATCGTCGGGCGGCAACGAGGTCAGCAGCACCGTGGTCACGCACACGGTGGGCACCGCGTAGTCGAGGCCGGGATAGGTGTCGGCCTCGATCTGGCACACGCGGTAATAGGGGTAGCCGTCGATGAGGCGATCGAGCACCTCGTCGGGCAGCGGGTTGACCGTGGCCACGCCGCTGCCGACCACCTGGGCGATGATTTCGTGGCCGGGCTCGGTGGTGCGCAGCATGACCCGCAGGTCGCCGCTGCGCAGGGCCTTGAACGCGGCCGAGCTGCCGCTCTGCTGGAGCTGGAGTTCCTCGGGCGTCAGCCCGGCCGCCCCCACCAGCACCTTGGCCGTCTCGAAGCTGCCCGAGCCGTCCTTGCCCATGAACAGGCGATGCTTGGAGAGATCGGTGAACGAGTCCAGTCGCAGCGGGCGACGCACGAGCACGTGCACCGCCCCGTCGGTCATGGCGGAGATGAGGCGCAGGTGCGAGCCGTGGGCATCCTCGGCGGAGACCTTGCACATGAAGCCGCCGGCCTTCTCGAGCGCCACTTCGTCGGACTCGCCTTCGTCGAGCGCATGGTGGGCGGCCTCGCTGGCCTTGAACGCCTCGGCGGCCACGTCGTACTGCACCAAGGCAAAGTCGAGCTGGCCCTGCAGCAGCCGATGGATGTTGTCGCAGGACCCCTTGGTGTTGTGGATGTCGATGCTGATCTTCTCGCCGGTATGCTCGAGGCCTTCGGCCACCGCCTTGGAGATCCGGGTGAACCCGCCCGTCTTGCTGCCCGCGCCCCAGCGATAAGTGGGCGTGTCCGCGAAGGCCCGCTGCGGGATCGAGCCCAGCAGCAGCACCCACGGGAGCATCAGCACCAGGCGTCGGATCGAGTCCCTCATGCGTCCACCAGCACCAGCAGGCCCGCCGCGTCGCGCACGGGGTGACGGGGACCGGGGTTGATCACCAGCGCGGGGTCGTCCCCCGGCTCGCTCGGGGGCAGCTGCAGGCCGATGGGCGTCACCGGGCGCCCCTGCTCGTCGCTCTCCACATCGCGAGCCACATCGAAGAAGCTGCCCTCGCGCCACTGCGGCTGGACCTCCCACAGCCGCACGCGATAGCGACCACGCAGCAGCCCGTAGACGAACTGGAACACGCCCAGATCGACGCACGCGTGGGCCAGCAGAGCCGCCCGCAGATAGCCGGGATAGAACACGGTGGCGACGCCGAGCCCCGCGAACTCGTAGGCGGCTTCGGGGTCCTCGACCTCGACGAGGATGTTGGGCACCGCACCGGAGCTGCAGGCCCGTGCCACCGCCACGCAGGTGAGGCGGGACGCGGCATCGGGCTCTTCGGCGAAGCGATCGGGCAGCACGATCACCGAGCGTGCCGACGCGATGTCGACCTGCTTGCGGAGCGTCCGCGCCAGCGGATCGAGGCCTTCGGCCAACCCGGGCGCCTGGACGTACCGCAGCAGCGATCGCGCCGAGCTGTCGGACAAGGCCTGCTCGACGTCGGCGGCGGCCTCGGTCCCCACACACACCACGGGCGGCAGCTCACCGGGCGAAGGGGGCGCCACTTGGGCCAGGGCTCGGACCAGTCCCTGTGCTTCGGGTGACCAGTTGATGATCACCATGGGAGCGTAGGGCTTGTCCGTCACCGTACCTTCGTCGATCGGGAACGCACGATGCCCCCAATCCCTTCATGGGTCAAGACACGCCCATGCTAGGCTTTCCCTTCGTCGCCCGGGCGCCGCCGCATGCCCCCCACCGAGTTCCTGGTCTTGGGCCTGGTGGCCCTGCTCTCGTTTGGGCTGAGTTACCTCGGCGCATCGGTGGGCTTGGTGTTCGGGCAGCTGCGCCTGCCGATCCTCGTGTACTGGCTGGGCTCGCCCGTCGTGGGGGCCGCCACCAGTCTGTGCATCTCGGCCGTGGCTGCGCTGGTGGGCGCGGCTCGACACGCCCGCGCGGGACGGGTCGACCCGCGGCTGTTGGTGACGATCGCCGTTCCGTCGGCCATCGCCGCGTGGCTGTCCGCTCAGATCGCCCCGCGCCTCGACCCCGGCCTCGTCAAGCTCTTCATCGGCCTGACCTTGGTCATCACCGGCTTGGTGATGCTGTGGTCGATGGCCCGGAGCCGACGCGAGGCGCTCGAGCGCAAGGGGCACGACGGCGCCGACGAGGTTGTCGACGACGATCCCCCCGAGGACGACGCGGCCCCACGGCCGCAGCTGGTGGCCGAGGTAGGTGTAGGCGCGAGCTTGGGCGCCATCGCGGGTGTTGTGGGGCTCCTGCTCGGCACCCTGCGATTGCCCGCCATGATGAAGCTCGGGGTCCAGGCCGACCGCGCCGTCGGCACCAACATGGCGATCGGCAGCATCACCGGGCTGGTTGCCGGAACGGCGGCCATGACCGAGGGGAACGTCGACCTGTGGGCATTCGGGGTGATCACCCCCGCCACCATGATCGGGGCCTATCTCGGCGCCAGCACCACGGGCAAGCTCGACAAGGCGACCCTCCGCAAGCTCATCGCCTGGTCGCTGCTCGGGCTGGGAAGTTGGATGGCCGCCGAGCCTTGGTGGTGAGCCGAACGACGTTGAGGGAAGATGCGCGTGATCGAGCGCCACCGATCCCAATTCAAGCCTCTTGCACGTCCATTGACTTGTCTGGGACCATTTGTGGGTATTTCAGCCGATTTCGGCCAGCCCGCTCACGCACATGACGTTCGACCGAGACCCCGGGACGATGGCGGACCCAGACCTCGTCCCAGCCGACGGGCCGCCTTCGACGATCGGTAAATACCGATTCGAGCGGCCGCTCGCGAGCGGCGGCATGGGAGAGCTGTGGGTCGCTCGCGACGAGAGGCTGCAGCGCAACGTCGCGATCAAGCTGATGCACCGAACGCAGGATGCATCACATCATCGACTCGAACGCTTCCAACGCGAGGCCCGGACCATCGCGCTGCTGCAGCACCCGCACGTGGTGCAGGTCTACGACTTCGGCCTCGCCGACGACGGCACGCCCTACATCGTGATGGAGCTGCTCGCGGGCGAGGACTTGGCGCGGCTGCTGCGGCGCACCAAGTCGATGTCGCTGGCCGCCCTGATGCCGTTCATCGTGCAGGCGGCCAAGGGCCTGCACGCCGCTCATCGGGCCGGCATCATCCATCGCGACCTCAAGCCCGCCAACCTGTTCGTGGCGCGGCAGGGTGAAGACCACACGCTGAAGATCCTGGACTTCGGCATCGCGGCGGTGCGCGACACGGAAGGCGCCAACGAAGGCGACTCCTCGATCCTGGTGGGCACGCCGTCGTACATGAGCCCCGAGCAGGCCCGCGGCGCCCCCGTCGACCATCGCACCGACCTGTGGTCGCTGGCCGTGGTCGCCTACGAGGCGCTGACCGGGACCTCGCCCTTCGCCGACGAGTCGATGCCCCGGGTCGCGACGCGCATCCTCGAGGTGCCGCACGTGCCCCCCTCTCGCCACGTCAACGGTCTGGGGCCGGAGGTCGACGCGTTCTTCGAGCGCGCCCTGGCCAAGAACCGCAGCGATCGTTTCTCGTCCGCCCTCGAGTTCGGGGCCGCCTTCTCGGCACTGGAAAACCAGCAGCAGGACCGCCCGGCCAAGATCCTGGTGGTCGACGACGAGCCCGACCTCGAAGAGCTCATGCGCATGCGGTTCCGCCGGAAGATCCGCAAGGGCCAGTACGACCTCGTGTTCGCGCGCAACGGCCAGCAAGCGCTCGACCGACTGCAGGCCCACCCCGACGTCGACGTGGTGCTCACCGACATCAACATGCCGGGCATGGACGGGCTGACCCTGCTCGACCGGCTCGGCCGCGCCGGCCCGGCCCTGCGCTCGGTGGTGGTCTCCGCCTACGGCGACATGGAGAACATCCGGGCGGCCATGAACGCGGGCGCCTACGATTTCCTCACCAAGCCGCTGGACTTCAAGGACCTCGAGAAGACCATCGAGAAGGCGCTGCGGGACGCCCGAGAGCTCCGCCGTGCGCTGCGGTCGATCGAGGAGAACGACGCCCTGCGGCTGTTCGTCGACGACGCGCTGATGGAGCGGCTGCTGCCGCTTCTGCGGATCTCCTCCGAGGTCTCGGGCGAGACCATCGAGGGCACCGTGGCCTGCATCGACGTGTTCGGCGTCCGCGAGCGCGCCGAGCAGGGTGCCGCCTCGGGCGTGTTCGACCTGCTCAACCGCAGCTTCGATCTCATCGTGCCCATCATCAACGCGTGGCAGGGCGTGGTGGTCCGCTTCGTCGGCGACGGGGTGCTCACCGTGTTCCAGGGCGAAGACCACCTGCTGCGCGCCGCCAGTGCCTGCCTCGCCATTCGGACGGCGATGTCCGAGGCCTGTGACGACACCGACGACTCGCTGTCCGGCGTGTGCATGGGGCTCGACTCGGGGGCCATCCTCTCGGGCAGCGTCGGCTCGCGCACGATCCAGCGGCTCGACTACACGGTGCTCGGGCGCGTGGTCTCGCAGAGCTTCCACCTCGAGCGCTTGGCCGACCGCGGCGAGATCTTGATGCGCGAAGAGATCGCCCAGCGCCTGGACTCCGCGTTCAAGTCGCGGGCGCTCGAGCGCGAGGGCACCCCCGATGCACTCGGGCCGCTGCACAACCTCGAGTACTGCCGCGACCGCGGCCGACCCACGGGGGCGATCACCCTCGAGGATCAGCTCACCGACACGGTGATGGTCAAGAGCGGCAGCTGAGGCTCAGGCCCCGTGCACGGCGAGGTTCGACACGCCGATGCGCAACTGCAACGTGCCCGAGCGACGCTCGACGATGTTGCCCGCGTCGCGGATCCCCGCTTTGACCAGCTGCTGGCGCGCTCGGTAGACCCACAGGTTGAGTAGCTGCAGGTCGATGCCCAGGTCCCGCACGAGATCCTCGCGATGGATCCAGCCGTGCTCGGAGTCCTTGAGGTGCTCACGCTCGCGGTCGGCCAGGCGAATGCGGGCCAGCGCCAGCAACAGCTGCGCGTGGGCACGCGGCTCGATCTCCACCTTGCCGTGCTCGTGCGAGAGCCGAACCGCCACGTACTCGCCGTCGCGGCTGACGAAGAAGTCGAGCGAGATCGCATCGAGCGGCAGCGGCCGGCTCTCTGCGTCGCGGGTCTGGTCGGACACGGTCGGCAGGTAGATCGTCCACGACACGTCGCCGACCACCACGATCTCTCGATCGCTGATGACCTTGGTCGCGTCGCCGCTCTCCATGACCCACTGCCCGGTCGCGTCTTCGAACACGGTGACCTCGGGGTTTTCACCCGAAGGCAGGCAGAGCAGGTTGGAATCGGCCAACACCGCCGGACCGTCGTTGCCCATCGCCATGAGGCGAGGCGGCTCGATCTCGGCCAGCGTGTAGCGGTCTTCGACGTCGCCGAACGCCAGCAATGAACCACGACCGATCGGCTTGCGCTCGCCCGCAGCGAGTCGCGTGCCGTCGACGAAGGTGCCATTGCGACTGCCGAGGTCTTGGACCATCCAACGATCGCCATCCCAAGTGACTTCGGCGTGAAGCCCGGAGACTTGTGGCTGCGCCAAACGGAGCTGACACGCCGAGCCGCGACCCACTACGTGGTGTGCAGCAAGCACGTGCCCAACCCCCGAACTGAGGTGCTTGAGGAGTGCCACTCGGAACACCGTATCATCTCGCGGCGAGCCCGCTGGTTGTCCGGCGCACACTTCGTGTCTGCGCCCCGTGGGTGCCCTGCTCACGAATTCACGCCTCCGGGTGTGAATTTGGGTCTAGGCCCCACGATGGGTTTCGAATATCAGGGTTCGCCGTACACGAGATTCTTCACGCCGCGGGGACGAGTTCATCGCCTTTTTTCGTGGCCCGCGAAGCCGGACTGAGACAATGGAATTCCCATGACCTGGCTCCCGCTTGCCGGCCTCGTATTCGCCGCCACCACGGCGACCGCAGCGCCCGAGATCCACGAGACCGAAGCGGAACGACTCCACCGTAAAGGGGTCCACTGCATGGAGGTCATCGAGCGCTCGGAATGCGCCATCGAGCACTTCGAAGCGCTGCTCGACTTGGACACGCGCCACCGCGAGCTGCTCACCGACGGCCTGCTCCGGCTCATCCGTCTGTATCGCAAAGAAGGTCGGGAGGAAGAGATCGGCCCGCTGCTGCGCCAGTTCTGGGACGCGGGCGGGGACCGGCGGTCCCGCGGGCACGTGCCCTACTCGGCCCGCTTCCTGCCCGTCGAGATCAACATGATGCTGAACATCGACCCGCCGCGGGTGTTGAGCTCGGCGCTGATCGAGCGGGGCGACAACGTCGGCGAGTACCTGTTCACCTGCGACGACGTCCGCCGCAACGACATCGAGATCGAGCACCGCTGGCATCGCGCCGCCAAGCGAGCCGCCGTCGAGGGCCGCGAGACCTGGGAGCTGTTCTACGAGGGTCTCGAAAAAGAGTGGGAGCGCGACCGCAAGCGGGCCGAGATGAAAGAAAAGCGAGAGAAGAAGCAGGAAGAAGGCCGGGACGCGCCGCCTTCGCTGCTCTTCGCCGTCTCGTGTCCGCTGGTCACCGCGCTGGGGCAGACGGACAACCGCGCCTGGCGGCGCATGACCGGGGCCTCGCATCACCGCGAGCGGGACAAGGTCGCGGCCATCTTCCAGATCGACGATCTGGATCGGCACCTCGCGTCCGCGGTGGAGGCGGGGCGCCTCGTGCCCGACGGCCCCGGCCGCTGGAGCCTGCCCGACTTCGAGTTCGGCGAGCAGACCGTGCGCATCGCCTCGCTCGATCACGACGAGCTGGTCGTCGCCCCCGTCCCCATCCTCGACCAGATGCAGGCCGCCCGGCGCAAGCGCAAGCGCAACATGAACCGCGAGCTCGACAAGCTCATCGGCAAGGTCCCCAAGGACACCGGAATGTTCGTCGTGTTCAACCAGGCTGCGCTGCGCGAGCTGGGCTTCGGCGACATCGAGAAGCGCTCGCTGCGGAGCACGCTCGAGACCCTGCTGCCGCGCCCCAAGGGCTTGCAGGTCGCCGCCGTGTTCGGCGACTCGGTCGGCATGTTCACCCGGGTGCCCACCAACTCGGCCGTCCGCGGCAAGATGCTGGTGTCGCTCGCCAACGCCCTGCTCTCCCGGAGCGCCGAGGAGGACGAAGAGTCCGCCAAGTGGATCGAGGGCCTCGACGTCGCCGAAGCCTCCGATCGCAAGGCCCTGCTGGCGAGCTACGTGCTGAGCCAAGCCCGGCTCGAAGAGATTCTCTTCGACTGACGCGAGCGCCCCTAGACGCCCTGACACCGCGTTTTGCTCCGCCGGCGTCCTGGCGCCTGACAGGACGCTCCGCGGTGCTCTACGATGGGTGAATGCGTCGTATTGCCCTGCTTAGTTGCCTTGGCCTCCCCCTCGCTGCCGGATGTGCGGGAGACGACAGCCCCCCCGCCGAAGCCGGCACGACGACCGGCGATACGACCTTCGGCGAGGAGGGCAGCACCACCATGGAGCAGGGCGACAGCATGGTCGCGGACACCACCGCGGGTGAGGGCAGCAGCAGCAGCGGCGACGAGGGCCCCGAGCCTCCGCCCCCCCTGCCCCCGCTCGACGACGCGCCCACCACCGAGGACGAGCGCATCGTCCCCACCCACGTGATCGAGGCCCGGCCCACGCTCGACCCGCGCATTCCCGAGCAGCGCAACCAGCTGCTCGACGAGGGCTACGGCGAGTACGACCTCGACCCGGGCGAAGCGGTCATGCCGATCACCCCCGCGGGGCGCCCCGTGCCCGAGCCGGGCCCCGGTGCCGAGCTCGTCTCTCGCTTCGTGCACCTGGCCGACACCCAGATCGCCGACGACGAGTCGCCCCTGCGGCTGATCGGGGTCGACAGCCTGTTCATCGCGGGTGGCTTCCGGCCCCAGGAGTCCTACGGCTGCATGACCACCAACGCGGCCGTGCGCACGATCAACGCCGTGAACGCCGAGACCCCGCTCGACTTCGTGGTGCTCGGGGGCGACAACGCAGACTCGGGCCAGCAAAACGAGGTGCAGTGGTTCCTCGACATCCTCGACGGCGCCCCGGTGGTGCACTGCGACTCGGGCGACGACAACGATCCCGAGCCCGGCGAGGCCAACGACCCCAAGGACCCCATCGCCCCGGTCGGGCTCGACGTGCCGTGGATCTGGGTCACGGGCAACCACGACGTGCTCAACCAGGGCTCGCTGCCCATCGAGCCCATGCTCGAGGACGCGGTGGGCTCGAGTGTCCCCGCGGGCAACTCGAGCCGGGACTGGTCGCAGCCGGGCGGCCCCGTCTTCGACGGACCGGTGGTCCCCGACCCCGCACGGGCTCTCGTCGCGGGCACCGAGCTGCTCACCCAGGTCTCGCTCAGCGGAGACGGGCACGGCATCACCAAGGAGATCGCGGACACGGGCGTGGCCACCTACGCCTGGGACGTCGAGGGCACCGACCTGCGCATGGTGGTGGTCGACAGCACCGCGGGCTCGGGCGGCGCCCTGGGCCTGGTCACCGAGACCGAGGTCGAAGAACGCATCCGGCCGCTGCTCGACCAGGCCGAGACCGACGGCGCGCTGGTGTTCATCTCCACCCACCACTGCTCCAACTCGCTGTCCGACGGCTCGGGTCTCGGGGTCGAACCTGCGCCCGATCCGATCGAGCCCGCCGACTGGCAGGCGTTCCTCGGCGAGTACCCCAACGTGCTCGCGCACCTGTGCGGCCACTCGCACGTGCACCAAGCCGAGTACATCCAACCCGTCGGCACCCGCGGTTACTGGGAGATCATCACCGCCGCGATCGCCGACTGGCCGCACCAGATGCGCCTGGTCGAGGTCCACGATCAGGACAACGGTTGGTACACGCTCACGGGCATCGCCTTCGACCTGTCGACCGAGGGTGATCCCCTCGCCGAGCAGGGTCGCGCGCTCGGCATCTTGGACTTCACCTCCGGCTGGCAGCTCGACGGGTCGGGGACTCCCTCGGATCGCAACGTCCAGCTTTGGATCGAAGCCCCGTAGCGGGCGCGGGTGCTACCATCGTCCGGCGTGCCCACGGATTTCGAGCTCCTCGAGGCATGGCGTGCGGGTGACCGCATGGCCGGCAACTCGCTCTTCGATCGCTACTTCGACAGCCTGTTTCGGTTCTTCCGCAACAAGGCCAACGAGAACGCGGACGACTTGGTGCAGCAGACCTTCTTGGCCTGTGTGAAGAGCCGTGAGCACTTCCGTGGAGACGCCAGCTTTCGTACCTACCTGTTCACCGCCGCGCGCAGCAAGCTCTACGACCACCTCAACAAGCGCCGCCGCGAAGAGGGCATCGACTACGGCGTGACCTCCTGCGCCGACCTCGGCATCTCGCCCACGGGCATCATCGCCAACGACGAGCAGCAGCGCGTGCTCCTGGCCGCCCTACGGCAGCTGCCCGTCGATCTCCAGGTCGCCCTCGAGCTGTACTACTTCGAACAGATTCGGGGACCCGAGCTCGCCATCGTCCTCGACGTCCCCGAGGGCACCGTGCGCAGCCGCCTGCGTCGTGGCCGCGACATCCTGCGCCAGCGCCTCGAAGAGCTGATGGCCAACCCCAAGGTCGTCGAGAGCACCATGACCGACCTCGACTCGTGGGCCAAGGCGCTGCGCGACAACGTGCTCGGCCCGGGCGGCGACAATTAGCGTCGGGTCCTATTTTTTTTCGCGGGCGCCGTCATCGGGCCCGATCGCCGCGGCAATGAGGGGCCATGCGCTTCCCGATGCTCCTCGCCGCCCTCTCTCTGACCGGTTCGTTCGCGTCCGGCTGCTCCGTCGAGACCGTGGACGACCCCACGCCCACGATGGCGGAGGAGACCCTGCACCCGCGCGCCGCCGGCAGTGAGCAGCTGCAGCAGGCCATGGCTCAGGTGGACCTCGCGGTCGAGATGCTGACCACCACTCCCGAGCCCGATATCCCTTGGGTCCTCGACGAGGTGCAGGAAATCGCCGCGGAAATCGACTTCGTGACGCTGAGCGAGTCGGAGCAGAAGCTGCTCGACGAGTACGTCAAATCCAAGAAGGACGAAGTCCTGCCCGTGCTCTCGCTCATCAACGGACACGGCGTGCCCTTCGATGACGACCCGTTCACCCCGTCCCCGCAGGACGGGCTGTGCTCCGCCTATTGCCTGCTCTTCTTCCAGTTCGCGTGCGAGGACGGCACCTTCATGGGTCTGTGTCTCGGGGCGTGGGACTGCGGCGACCAGATGGGCCTCCACGAGTGCGGCAACGCGGTGCCCGAGGTTCCGGGCGACTGCGGCGGAGACGTCTGCGACGCCGACGAGCGCTGTGCCCGCTGGGTCTTCAAGCCGCACGAGTGCGTCGAGACCTGCGACGACGACAGCGACTGCTCGAACCCGGCGCATCAGTGCAAGCAGCCGATCGGCACGTCGTTCAAGCGCTGCAAGTAACCCGATCGGATTCATCGGGGGATTCGACCAGGAAACGTGGCGCGGCGGGGGATGGGCCCGTCGCGCCCGTTTCCTGAGCTCGATGGGGGCGCTACGAGACCGTGCGCCGCATGATCAGCTTCGCCTTCCGAGATGTCCGCAGCGGCTAGCCGACCACCTGGACCGTCACGTCGTTGTGGATGAGCACGAACAGGTCGGTCCCGGGGATGGTGTAGCGCTGGAAGTCGCCGTGGAGTACGGGGCCGAACCAGTCGCCGCCGTCCAGCCAGACCACGTCATCGGCATCGCCGTAGATGTGGATGTCGTTGGTCGTCTCCGAGAGGTTCAGCAGGTCGAGGGCCGAGGTGATGAGCGAGGTCGGGCCGTCGGGGCTGAGCTGGATCGCTTCGATGCTCGACAGCGGGATGGTGTCGAAGGCCGTGAGGTCGAGATCCACGCCCGCGCTCAGGGCCAGGGTGTCCGTGCCCAAGCCGCCGTCGAAGTGGTGGAGGTTGAGATCGGCGAGGACCAGCGTGTCGTCGCCTTGGCCCGCGAAGATCACGTCGGGGCCGCCGTCGCTGTAGATGATGTCGTCGCCGCGGCCCGCCACGAGGGTGTCCGCCGCGAGCCCGCGGGGGGCGTGCAGGGTGTCGTCGAGGTCTGTGCCCTGGCGGGTGGTGGTGCCCGTGATGTCGTCGCCGAAGATCAGGTAGGTCTCGCCCGAAGACGACAGGGAATTGGGATCCGCTCCGTAGGCGCCGATCAGGATGTCTCCGTAGCCATCGCCATCGACGTCTCCAGCCGCACTCACGGAGCGCCCTGCGAAGTCATCGGGGCTGATGCCCTCGAAGCGAAGATCGGCTTCGGTGACGCTCAGAAGTGGTGGCAGCACCGGTCCGCCGAGGATCAAGTACACCTCCCCACGTTCTTCGTCTCCATCGATATCGGTCTCCGCCGCGCCGATGAGCAAGTCGGCAAAGCCATCGCCGTTGAAATCCCCGGCACCACTGAGCGCTGCTCCACTGCGGGCGAGGTACTGCACCCCCGGGACTCTGACGTCGGCCATCGCCAGGTCGATCACGGGAGGAACCGCGGGCCCGCCGTAGACGACAAAGCTCTGCCCGGCTTGGGCGAAGGTATCGACCTCGGTGCGGGGTGCTGCGACCACGACATCGTCGTACCCATCGCCATTGACGTCGCCCACGCCACTGACCACCTCGCCCGCGTCCGCGCTCGCATCGAAGCCATCGAGGCGAACATCGGCGTCGGCCAGGGAGAGCACGGCCGGCAAGTCCGGGGCGCCGTAGATGATGTAGGTCTCTCCGGTGTTCGCGACCGTGGGTAGGTCGGCATCAGGCGCTCCGATCAGGAGGTCGGCGTAGCCGTCACCGTTGAAGTCTCCGGCCGAGCTGACGGAGGTGCCCGAGATGTCCGAGCTGTCGATTCCGTCGAAGCGGACGTCGGCCCCCGTCAGCCAGAGTTGTGAGGCCATGTTCTCTCCTCCGAAGAGCAGATACGACGCTCCCGTGAAGCTCTGCCCTGCCTCATCAGCCCCGTACGCACCGATGATGATGTCGTCCCACCCATCGCCGTTCACGTCCCCCGCCCCGGCCAGGTCCCATCCCGAGAAATCACTCGAGTCGACCCCTCTCGCCACCATGTCGGCGTTGCCGAGAGACCACGGGGATACCAGCGCTGCGCCGCCAGTCACCAGGTAGCTCTCCCCGCCGTTGCTCCCCGTCAGCTCTGCATTGGGTGCACCGATGAGGAAATCGGCGAGCGTATCCCCGTCCACATCGCCAGCGAACGCCACCACATGCCCGGAGTAGTCGTTTTGATTGACACCCTCGAACACGAACACGGCTGTGCCCAGCGGGACGACGGGCGGCAGCGCGGGTCCACCATGCACGAGATAGGTCCGCCCGGCATTGGTCCCCGTGTCCGGATCGGAGTACCGCGCTCCGACCACGATGTCGTGGTAGCCGTCGCCGTTGAAGTCCCCTCCGCCAGCCACCGACCAACCCGACTGCTCACCCGACTCATCCCCTTGGAGCCGCACCCCCTTTCGCCCCAGCTCCCCCAGCCCCACGACCCCATCCTCGGCCTGGAGCACGATGCGAACCTCCGCCGTATCCGTCTGCCCCGCCTCGTCGGCCACCGTGTAGGAAAACGAGTCCGAGCCATACGGAAGGTCCCCGGGCGGCAGATACGAAAACCCGCCCGTCGCCGGATCGAGCACCACCATCCCACCCTCGACCGTCATCGGATCCCACGCCACCACCGAGAGCATCGAGCCCTCCGGATCGACATCGTTGGCCAAGATCCCATCGACCTGCTCGACCTCGAGCACCTGCCCAGCGATGCCGACGTGCGGCCCATCGTCGACCGCGACCGGAGGCTCGTCGACGGGTGCTGCCCCCGTGCTCCCCGTCTCCTCCCCCGTATCGCCATCCGTGCCCGTATCCGGGTCGATTCCGCCAGAGCTCGTGCTCTCGGCCTCGTCCGCGGTGGTCCCCTCGTCCGTCTCGTCGCCGCCTCCCGTGGTGTCCACCGCGTCGTCGGCTCCGCTCGGCACCGCGCCCGTCGACGCCAGGTCGGCCCCGGAAGGCTCCCCCTGCGTCGCCCCCTGCGACGATCCTCCGCCGTCGGCGACGACGTCGTCACCCGGATCGAAGCACGCCCCGGTCAGGAGGTTCATCGCGGCCAGGCTCGCCACGATCGACATTCGCTCGACTCCACGGAACTGGTTCACGCGGACTGATATCGAGACCGTGAGCCACTCCTGACGCCCCCCTCGTTTTTCGAATGATGTGAGGGCTCGGCGCCCGTCTCACCGGGCCGAACGCAGCGGCCCGCCCTTGGGCCCACGTGTGACGTCGGCATCCACGTAGTCGGGCCAGGTCGGTCGATGCTGATGGTCGAACACCAGCGAGGTCTCCACATGACCGATCGCCTCGTGCCCCGAGATGCGCTCCGCCACCAGCCGCCGCAAGTGCTCGACGTCCTGAACCGCCACGTGCACGAGAAAGTCGTGGGAGCCGGCGACATAGAACACGTCGATCACCTCGGGGATGTCTTGGACGTGGGCCCCGAAGTCGTCGAGCAGGGTGGTCGCGTGCCGAGCCATGCGGACGAACACGATCGCCCGCAGCCCGATCCCGAACGCGGCCGGGCGCACGTCGGCATGGAAGCCTCGGACCCATCCCTCGTCGACCAGTCTCTTCACCCGCACGTGGCAGGTGGACGGCGCGAGACCGACCTCCGCCGCGAGCTCCTTGTTGGACATCCGAGCATCCTTCGAAAGCAGGCCGAGCAACTGACGATCGATTCGGTCGAGGGGCGCGTTTTCGGACATCGAACGAAGATTATTCGATGGAACAAAGCTCAGGGCAGACTATTTTCGACAACAAGTGCAGAACCACGAACAAAGGGCCAATAGCGCCCGTTTCGTGCTGGCCCTGGCCGAGCAGCTCCACGAGCACGGGACGCCCGCCCACCAGCTCGAGCAGAGCCTGGCCGCGGTGGCGAGCGCGCTGGGCCTGCGCTCGTGCCAGTTCCTGTCCACCCCGACCGCCATGCACATGGCGATCGGTGACGGGGCGGCGCAGCAGGTGTTCCTGCGGCGGGCCCAGGGCGCACGCTTCGACCTCGAGACCCTCGCCGGACTCGATGCGATCGTCGACGAGGTCGTCGCCGGTCGGCTGACGGCAGCAGAGGCCGAGCGTCGCCTGGCCGCGCTGCACAACCGAAGCCCGCGCTACGGCGCCCGAGCCATGCGCTGGGCGTCGGCGGGCGCCTCGGGTACGGCCGCCATTTTTCTCGGCGGCGGCATCATCGAGATGCTCGCCGCCAGCCTGCTCGGCTACGGCGTGGGCACGCTCGCCCAGTGGACCGCCCTGCGCCCGCGGGCCCGCACCGTGCACGAACCGCTGACCGCGTTCGCGGCCTCGGCCTTCGTGACCGTGGCCGGCGTGCTGCTCCCCGGCCTCAACGATGGCGTGGTGTTGGTCTCCGCGTTGATCATGCTCGTGCCCGGCTTGTCGCTGACCATCGCCATGACCGAGCTGGCGGGTGGGCATCTCGTGTCGGGTACCGCTCGCCTCGCGGGCGCCATGACCCTGATGCTCACCATGCTCTTCGGCGCCGCGTTGGGGCGTCAGCTGGCCAACGCCATCGCGCTGCCCGCCCTGATGCCGCTGCCGCTGATCGAGCTCCCGCCCGGCACCTGGCTGGCAGCGATGGCCGCCGCCACCACGGCGTTCACCGTGCTGCTCGGCGCCCGCCCCCGCGACTGCGGCTGGATCGCGATCGCATGCGGCCTGGGCTTCGTCGCGGCATCGATGGGCGGCGACGCGCTCGGACCGGAGCTCGGAGCCTTCGCCGGCTCGATGGCGGTGGGCCTGGTCAGCAACGTCTTCGCCCGCCACCGCCGACGGCCCGCCACGTTGCTGCGCCTGCCCGGCTTGCTGCTGCTCGTCCCCGGCAGCCTCGGCTTTCGCAGCCTCAGCTCACTGCTGGAAGCGGACACCATCGCGGGCACGGACGGCCTGTTCCGCGCGGCCCTGGTCACCGTGGCCCTGGCCATCGGCATGTTCGCCGCCGACCTGCTCGTCTCCCCGCGACGCACCCTGTGACCGGAGCGACCGCGCTACCCGAGCAGCCACTCGACCAAGTTGCCCCCGAACCAGGTCTCGAGCGCAACCCAAGGCACCAGGCCGATGATGCTCGCCAGCACGAAGGGCACGAAGCGAACCCGCGACACGCCGAACAGCAGCTGCATGGGGCCGAAGGTGAACAGCCCCAGGCGCATGAAGAGCACGGTGCGGAAGCCTCGCTTGGCCAGGCGCTCGTCGTAGCCCTCGAGCTTCGCGGGCAAGCGCTCTTGGACCCACTCGCGACCCACGTAGCGGGCGAAGGCGAACGCCACACACCCGGCTGCGACCGCGCCGATCCACGACAAAGAGAACGCGAACCAGGGGTTCCAGATGAGCGCGGCCGCGATGATGAACGCGTGCGAGGCGACCCCCAGCGGCTGCAGGGCGGCGAACGCGGCGACGAACAGGATGGGGCCCCACGCGCCGGACGAGCGCAGCTGCTCGCGGACCTCTTCCGGATCGAGATCCATCGAGAACACGGCGACGATCAGCGCCACGTAAACGAGGACCAGCAATAGCCGGGCACGGGGGGGCTTGCTCACGGCGGGGGTCAACGTAGCAGCCCCGCCCAGGCAGTCCAGCGTCGCAATGGGACCGAGGGGGTGGACCCAGGAACAAAGGCTCGGCAGCCGCCGCCAAACCGCCTCCAGATGCCACGGAGCGCCGTATTCGACCATTCACCCCGAACACTCCAGGCGAGCCCGACACCCCGCAGCCGGGGGCGCTACAGTGGCCGCGAACGGCCCCTGCCCATGCCTCCCGCTCGCAGCTCCCGTGGCAAATCGTCCTCCGACGGCGTCCCCAAGTTCTCGGGAAGCCTCCCGCCCGACGCCCAGACCCGGGCGGACGAGATCCATCGGCGCCTGCGGAAGGCCCAGCCCAAGCCCCAGGTCGAGCTCGATCACGAAGACGCTTGGCAGCTGCTCATCGCCACGATCCTGGCGGCGCGCTCCAACGACCGCATCATCAACTCGATCACGCCCGACCTCTTTGCCCGCTGGCCCACGCCGGCCGCCCTCGCCGCGGCGCCCCAAGACGAGGTCGAGGTGGTGGTGAAGCGCTCGGGCTTCTTCCGCAACAAGGCCAAGGCGATCCGCAAGACCGCCCAGGCCGTCGTCACCGAGTTCGACGGCGAGGTGCCCCAGACGATGGCCGAGCTGTGCACGCTGCCCGGCGTCGCCCGCAAGACGGCCAACGTCGTGCTCAGCTCCGTGCACGGCATGAACAGCGGCATCGTCGTCGACCTGCACGTCACGCGTCTGGTCGAGCGCTTCGGCTTCACCAACGACAAGGACGCCAAGCGCATCGAGGCCATGCTGTGCGTGCTCTTCCCGAAGCGCTCGTGGGCCGACGTGGGGCACCGCCTCGTCCTGCACGGTCGTCACGTCTGCACCGCACGCAAGCCCAAGTGCCTCCACTGCCCCATCAACGAGGTCTGCCCCAGCGCCTCCGAGGAGCCGGCCGGAGGCTGGACCGCCCGGGCCCGCTGGGAACAGACGCTCACCGAGTCCCGCGGCACCGTCGATCCGCTGAAGGAATGAGCCCGGCCATGCCCATGCGGTGCGTCGCCCTCGGGCTGCTGTTGCTCTCCGCGCTCGCCTGCCCCATGTCGACCCCGCCTCACACGCCCCGGACCTTCCACGTCGCGCCCCACGGTGACGACGGTGGCCCCGGCTCCCGCCAAGAGCCCTGGGCCACGCTCCACCACGCCGCCTGGACCCTGCGGGCGGGGGACCGCGTGCTCGTGCACGGCGGCACCTATGCGATCGCCGACGAGATTCGCCCCCGCCACTCCGGCACCGAAGACGCCTGGATCGTCTACGCCGCCGCGCCCGGTGAAGAGGTGATCATCGACGCCTCCGCCGTGCCCGTGCCCCTGCCGAAACGGCCACCCTTCGCCCACGATCGCGGTGCCTTTCAGATCGAGGGCGTCGCCTATCTCCGGGTGCAGGGTCTCACCATTCGCGACTCGCATCGGGCCGGCATCACCATTCGCGACAGCCACCACGTCGCGGTGCTCGACAACACCATCCAGTCGACCTTCACCTCGGGCATCGCCGCCTGGGATTCCCAGCACGACGGCACGGGCACCGATCACATCGAGATCCGGGGCAACACCGTCACCCACACCAACACCTGGGACATGCTCCCGCCGGGCTGGGTCCGCGGTCGCGAGCCTCCCCACGAGGCCATCAGCCTGGGCGGCGTGCAGCACTTCGAGGTCAGCCACAACCACGTCCACCACTGCGACAAGGAAGGCATCGACATCAAGGAGAACAGCGGCCACGGCCGGGTGCACCACAACCACGTGCACCACGTCGCCCGCCAGGGCCTGTATGTCGATGGATGGTTCGACACCCTGCAGAACGTCGAGCTATTCGAAAACGTCGTGCACGACAACGGCGGCGCCGGGCTGGCAATCTCGGTGGAGAACGGCCCCGCCGTGCAGAACGTGCGGGTGCACCACAACCTCATCTACGACAACCAAGGCTCGGGCGTGTACTTCTCGCGCTGGGGCGATGGGCCGCGGCGCGACATCGTCCTCGAGCACAACACCCTCCACCACAACGGTCACGGCCCGACCAAGGAAGGCCAGGCGCACTTTTGGATGACCGGGGGGATCTACTTGTTGTCGGGCAACGTGAAGGGCATCGAGATCCGCGACAACGTGCTCAGTGACAACCGGGCCTTTCAGATCGGCGTGAGCCACTACCTGCGGGAGGACGCCACGGACAACGCCGATGCGCTCGCCCGGCACGACATCGTCATCGAGCGCAACGTGATCGATGCGAAAGCTGATCTCGAGCCCCCGATCGCCGTCGCCAAGGGGCCGCCCGAACAAGCCCTGGTGTGGCCGACGCAAGGCGACGCGCCCATCGTGGGCACGCCCGACTTCGTCGACGCGCCGAACGGCGACTTCCGCCTGCGCCCCGGATCGCCGGGCACCGAATCGAGCACGACCCCCGGCGCACGGCCGGTCGTCGAAGACCAATAGCGCCGTCAGGCGGGGGGAACGGTGGGATAGGGCTGCGTGGTCTCGCGCGGCGTGGGACTCGGCGCGGGGTTTTCTTCGAGCAGGCGGTAGCGCAGGTGCACGCCCGCCACGACGACGGCCGGGCGCAGGGCGAGGTTGAGGCCGGGGATGGCGAGCATGATGGCGATGCCCAGGCCGAACCCCAGGGAAATCCAGGGCTCGTCTTCGGTGAGGTCGACTTCGGCGCGCCACGGACGGGCGAGGCTGGTGACGACCTCGGAGAGCATGACCAACGGCCCGAGCAACTTCCATGGGCCCGAGCGCTGACCGACGTTGGCAGCCCAGCGGTGAAACCAGGGGATGCCCGGCCGCCCCTGACCGAGGGCTTCGATCTCCTCGACGGTTTGCCCGGGCGGCAGCGTCCGCGAGTTGTCGTAGCCCTCGACGACGATCCAGTGCAGGGCCCAGGCGCCTTGGATGCACAGCGCATAGAAGGCGCCGACCCAGGGCACGATGCCGAGCAGCACGGTCAACGGCAGCACACCGAGGGCGAGGATCAGCAGCTGCGCGAGCCACTCGCCGCCGAGCTGAACCCACCCGCGTACATATGGTTCGGCGGGACTGAGGCCGAGCACGGGGCGAGCCTTGGCGGCCAGGCTGGCGTAGACCCGGGCCAAGATGAGCGGAGGCACGGGCGCGAGCGCGGCGATGGTCACGAAGTAGCTCGCCACACCAGCCCAAAACCCGCGCTCTTGCCCCGCGAAGTAGGCCGCGACCAGAGCGATCGCCATGACGAGGAACATCGGCGCGAGCGCCATGCCGAGCAGCTCGGGGGAGCGCAGCAGGGTGCGCAAGCCCAAGAAGGGCTGGGCGAGACCGTAGTGGATGAGGTTGACGCGGCTGCGATCGGCGGGAATCGGCGTGGGCTGCTCCGTATGCTCGCGCAACGTCTCCCATTGCCTGCGCGACGACGCGGGCGGATCGGACGGCGGCGGCACGGTGCTCACGATGCGCACCCTAACCACGGTCCGGCCGGAGATCATCCCGCGGGGATCACATCGCGGAGAGCGTCACGACGGGGCCGTGGTACGCCCCGAAGGCCGCGGGCCGCCCGCGGGCCCTACTCACGTTGCCGATCGAGGACGGTGCGCGCCAGCACGATCGCCTCGGGACACAGCGCGAGCGTGGGGTTGGCGGCGATGATCCGCTCGATCAGCGGCCGGAAGGGCGGGGCCTTCTTCATATAGGCAGCGATCTGGGCGGCCCCGGTGGGCGCATCCCCGAGCCGCTCGTGAGCGTTGGCTCGCAGCACGCTGGCCATGAGCGTATCGCCGCCCGAAAGCGGCACGTCGATGAGCTCCTCGCCGAGCGCATCGAGCACGCCCGGGTAATCAGCCCGCACGGTGTCGACATAGGCGCGCGTGAGGCGATGCGCACTGAAGGCGGGGAGCAGCGTGGACTGCGGGTCCATCTGCGAGAGCCAGTGCTCGGCCGCCGCCAGCTCGCCCGTCCGCGCGGCATTGCGGGCGAGCATGCCCAGCAAGACCTGGCGCCGAGACGAGGTCGCGAGGGTCTCGGTGGCGGTCTCGAGCAGGGCCCGCTGACGCCGAGCGTTCTCGGGGCCAGCGTAGGCGTTGTACAGCGCGACCGTGAGCCAGTGCACCGTGCCGTCCCGCGTGTCGGAGCCGGCCTGGGCTCGCGCGGACCGGAGCATGACCTCCGCCTGCTCGCGACGCTGCGCATCCATGGGCCCGGACAAGAACGGCTTCATGTCGTCGGGGATCGGCTCTTCGCGACCGACCTGGGCGCGCAGACGCTCGAGCCGCTCGGACTCGGGCACCATGGATTGCACTACGGCCGGAGCACCCGGGCGCGTGGAGTACACCGCCGCGACTCCACAGTAGCCACACTGCACCTTGCCTCCATCGAGCGCGACGTCGACGGGCGCCCCGCATCCGGGACACGCGAGGACTCGGATGGAAGTGTCGTAGGTGCCCATGGTCGAGACGATGGTATCGAAAACACGCGAACCGATGGGCAATCGTCGCCCCGGTTTAAGGCCACCTTAAGTCGCCGCCCTCGACCCTGCTGCCTACCTTGGAGCCTGTGCCCCCTCGGGTTGCCTCCCCCGGCCCGTGGGTCCTCCTGGCTCGGGGACGACGAAAGCATCGGAACATGAAAACGCCATACGGCAGCGCGCTTGTATTGATGGCATCCATATTGGCTATGGGTTGCCCTTCCGACGACGACCCCCCGGACGCGGGCGAAACCGAAGATCCCACGGGTGGTCAGCAAGACACGGGAACGACGGCCGGGAACGACACCGAGGTCGTCGACGATTCGACCGGCGATACGACCGAGGGCGAAGACACCACGGGTGGCGAAGAGGCGGGGCTGCTGCCCGGACCCACCAAGGGCGGGCCGATCCTGGCCAATGCCGCGGGCGATACGCTCGCGGTGGCCAACAAGGCGACGGGCGACGTCACCCTGTTCTCGCTGCCCGATCTGACGGAACGAGCCCGCATCGGCGTGGGCGCAGAGCCCGTCTCGGTGAGCTGGTCCCCCGACGATTCCACGCTGTACGTGGTCAATCGAGCGGACGGCACGGTCAGCCAGATCCTCGATGCCAACACCGACAGCCCCTCGGAGGGCAGCACCGTGCCGGTCGGCTCCGAGCCGATCCAGGGCGCGCTGTCGCCCCGCGGCACGAACCTGTACGTGAGTTCGTGGGTCGACGGCACGCTCAACGTGATCGACACGGCCACCATGGAGGTCACCGAGCAGATCAGCTTGGGCGGCGCTCCCTATGCGGTGTGCGTGACCAACGACGGTGACGAGGACGAGGACGACGAGTCCGTCTATGTCACCGACTTTTACGGTCGAGCGCTGGCGGGCGCCCAAGAGGCCGAGGACACCACCCGCGAGGGCCGGGTGTTCCAGCTCCGCACCAACAGCCTCGAGTTCGACGAGCACACGCTCGCGCCCTTCGACGACTCGGGGATCCCCGGCTTCGAGGACACGGGCTTTTATCCCAACCAGCTGTACTCGTGCGTGGTCAATACCGACTACCTGTACGTGACGGCCATCGGGGCGAGCCCAGCCGCCTTCAACGGCACCACCGACTTCCACCAGAACGTACAGGGCATGGTGGGGGCACTGGCCCTGGACTCGGGCGACGAGGCCCGCGAGCGCTCGGTGAACCTCAATACGCTGGTCGATGCCCTACCCGCGCCCAAGCGCTTCGTGGCCGTCCCGTCGGACATCGCCTTCGCGCCCAACAGCGACTTCGGCTACATCGCCTCGACCGCGAGCAACTCGCTGTTCCGCGTCGACTGGACCCAGTCTCCGCCCGAGGGTGGCTCGCCGTCGGGCGCGACCTTCCTGGGCACCGACTTCTCGCCCACCGGGGTCACCATCGTGGGGACCACGGCCTACGTCTACAACGAGGTCGGGCGCTCGATCTCCGAGATCGACCTGGCCAACCAGGAGACGCTGCAGGCCTCCATCGAGTCGGCGCCGCAACCCGACACCGCGGCCGAGATCAGCGAGCTTCGAGGGCAGCGCTTCTTCAACACCGGCCTGGCGCGCTGGTCGGCCAACGGCTGGGTCTCGTGCCTGGCCTGCCACCCGGCGGGGCTCACCGACAACGTCACCTGGCGCTTCCCCGCGGGGCCACGACAGACGGTCGACCTGTCCGGCTCCTTCAACGAGGGCGGCGCGGTGCAGCGGATCTTCAACTGGACCGCGATCTTCGACGAGGTCCACGACTTCGAGCTCAACACGCGCGGGGTCGCGGGCGGCACGGGAGCCATCGTCAACGACGCGGGCCTCAACGACGACGGCTCGCCCAACGCCGCCGCCCGCATCGACTTCATCGGCGAGGGCGGCGTGCCCAACCCGGAGAACGGCTTCAACGTGGGCTCGACCCGCGCGGTGGCCTTGTCGGGGGCGACGCCCGAAGACTGGGACGACATCATGAACTACGTCGCCACCCTGCGGGCGCCAAATGCCGCGACGGTGGCCGATGGTGATGCCACCGCCGGCCGGGCGGTGTTCGAGGAGGGCGGCTGTCACAACTGCCACGCCGGCCCGCTGTGGACGCTCTCGGAGCGCTACTACACGCCCGCGCTCGACCAGGACGCCCGTCCGCTGACCTTGTTGTCGCAGGGTATCGACAGCATCGAGGTCCGGGCCGACCAAGTCGCCTCGACCAACCCCGAGGAGATGTTCGTGCTGCAGAACGACGCCAACGGGGCACCCCAGCGTCACTCGTGCGTGGTGCGAATCGTGGGCTCCTTCGGCGAGACGGGTCCCGAGGGCCGCGGCGCCACGGAGATTCGACAAAACGGTGGCCCCGCGCAGGGGGTCGACGGGTTCAACGTTCCTTCGTTGTTCGGGGTCTCGGTAGGCGGGCCCTTCTTGCACAACGGCGCGGCGGAAACCCTCGAGGAACTGCTCGATCCGTCGGGCAACTTCGTCGACCACCTGCGCGCGGGCAACCAGGTGTTCGCGCCCTCCGAAGACGAGTTGGCCGACCTCATCGCGTTCCTGCGCTCCATCGACGACTCGACCGAGGCCATCGACATACCCGCGGAGCAGAACTTCTGCCCCGACGGCCTGACCTTCGACTGAAGCAAAACGACGAAGACGACGTTCTTCGCCCTACCCTGGCAACTCGACGGAGGCGTCCAACCGGCGCCTCCGTCGTCTTCTTTCGAAATGGCATCGTCCCGAGCCCCGGGCCGCTGCGCTATCATGCTCCATATGCATAGATTGGCTTGGCTGTTCATGATGGTGGGTGCGCTGTCCTGCACGCGCGTCAACGGGGCCTACAACGGCGATCCCGATGCGAGCAGCACGTCGTCGATGGCGGGCAGCACGGGGCCCCGAACCCCGAACGCCTCTTCGGGGCCCGTGGGCAGCGGCGGCCAGACCTCGGGCGTCGACGGCACGGACACGAACCCACCTCCGGACACCACCACCGGTCCGCCGCCGATGACCACCGGGCAGACCACGGACGCCGCGACCACGACCACGGGAATCGCGGAGACGGGCGGGGTCGGTACCGGTCCCGTCGGCGATCCTTCGCCCTGCTGTGTCACCTTCGGCGGCCAGGGCTGCACGGCCGACCCCGTGGTCGAAGCCTGTGTCTGCGCCATGGACCCGTTCTGCTGCAAGGGCACGTGGGACGGGCTGTGCGTCGAACACATCCAAAACGGCAAGTGTGGGCACTGCGAGGACATCGAACCCTGCTGCCTCCCACAAGAAACTCCCGGGTGCGGCATCGATGCGATCGATCAAGGCTGTGTCTGCAGCGCCCTCGAGTCCGCCGGATTCGAAGAGCCCGACTGTTGCGGCACGGCATGGACTCCCGCGTGCGCCGTCCTGGCGGGAGCCTTGTGCGACATCGATTGCCCGTCACCGCTGGGGAGCTGCTGCGAAGCAACCGGGCTGCTCGGCTGCGAAGATCCCGACGCGATGTTCTGCGTATGCGAAGCCAACCCTCAATGTTGCCTGGAGGGCTGGGGTGACGACTGCGTCGCTCTGGCGATCGAGTGCAACAACACGCTGTGCCCGGGCGTGGGCGGCGTGGAGTAGCACCCGAATCAGCCGGGACCGGCCGCGATGTCACCCGGGGCGAACACGCCGCGGTCGGTGATGATCGCGGTCACCAGCTCGGCCGGCGTGACGTCGAAGGCCGGGTTGCGCACGGGGATGTCGGCCGGAGTGGTCAGGGTGCCGCCGGGGCGGCGGACCTCGTCGGGGCGACGCTCTTCGATGGGGATCTCGGCTCCGGTGGGGACCTCGAGATCGATGGTCGTCCACGGCGCGGCCACGTAGAAGGGAATGCCGTGGTGTTTGCAGAGCACCGCCACCGTATAGGTCCCGATCTTGTTGGCCACGTCGCCGTTGCGAGCGATGCGATCGGCCCCGACGATGGCGGCCTGGACCTGCCCCCGGGCCATCAGCGCGCCCGCCATGTTGTCGGTGATCACCTCGACCGGAACGCCATCGCGCGCCAGCTCCCACGCGGTCAGCCGCGCGCCCTGCAGCACCGGTCGGGTCTCGTCGGCCAACACCCGGATGCCACGCCCCAGCGCGTGCGCGCGACGAATCACCCCGAGCGCGGTGCCGTAGCCCGCGGTGGCCAGCGCCCCCGCGTTGCAGTGGGTGAGGATCGTGCCCTGCTCCGGCAACAAGGTCGCTCCGTGCTCCCCCATGGCCAGGCACGACGCGAGGTCGTCCTCCACGTGCTGCGTCGCAGTGCGCACCAGGGTCTGGCGAAGCTGCGCCACATCGGCGTGCGCGGGCTCGGCATCGATGGCCTCCCGCACCTGTGCCAGCGCCACGAACAAATTCACCGCGGTGGGCCGGGTATGGGCCAAGCGATCGCAGCCCTGCGCTACCAGCCGCCGAAACTCGGCCGCGTCGTTCCCAAAGCCGTTCGAGGCCGCGGCGAGCCCCAGCGCCGCCGCACAGCCGATGGCGGGAGCACCCCGCACCGCCATGTCCTCGATCGCGTGGGCAACGGACTCGACGTCGTCGAGCTCGATCCACTTCTCGGCCCCGGGCAGCTCGCGCTGATCCAGCAGGCGAAGGCGAGTGCCGTCCTCCGACAGCATCAGGGGGCGCACGCCGACATCGGTAGTCTTGCTCACGGCTCGGCAGTGTACGCGCCCGGCCGCGGGCGGTGAAGGCTCCAAGAACGCGAAACGGGCGGGCGACTGTCCGTAGACACTCGCACCGCCCGTCCAGGCTCGCGGGGCGCTCTCGGGCGCCCGTTCCCTCGGTCGACCGCTGGCTCAGAACGCAGCTTGGAGCTGAAGCCGAATGCGATCGGTGCCCTCGGAGATGTCCTCATCCCAGAGGCGGAAGTAGTCGAGCTGAAGCTTGAGCGGGTGCCGACCGAAGTACCAGCTCACGCCACCGCCGACCTCGTCGCGATCGGTCAGGCTGCTGGTCGCCTCGTCGGAGCGACGAATCTGGCTGTAGCGACCCGCGATCTGGAAGGGAATGCGCGGGATGAGGTAGCCGGCCTGCGCGTACCAGCCGAGACCGTTGCGCGGCAGCTCCTGCTCGGCCGCGACCTCGTTGCCCGCATCGTCGACCACGGTGAGATCGCCGAAGGTTCGTCGACCCTGTCGCCAGTACGCCTCACCCGACAGGGAGACGCCCGCGATCTTGAACATGAAGTCACCGGTCACGTTGTGGGTGTCGGTGGTGCCGCCATCGGTGGGCACGCTGCCGAGGATGCCCCGGTTGCGCTTGCCCGCATCGACGAAGGCATAGGCCGCGCCCAAGCTCAGGCGAGGCTTGGTGGTGCGCTCGAAGTCCGCTTCCTTGTAGTCGGTGAACATGCCGAAGGGCAGCACCTCGACACGACCGATGTACATGAACTCGAAGGTGTCCATGTCCCGGTAGTCCCGGCCCTCGCCCATCCAGACACCGGCGTAGTAGCGGAGCTTGCCCCAGCCCAAGAAGTCCTTGGAGCGGATGTCGAAACCGATGTCACGGTCGACGTTGAACTCGCCCTGCGCGAGCGCCCGGTCGACCAGCTCGAGGTCGCCCGAGGAGATCACACGCTGACGGCTGAAGGGGACCTTGTACTGACCGACGCGGAGCGTGAGGCTCTTGAGGTAGTCGAAGTCGAAGTACCAGTCGAGGATCGGCGTGCGGCGAGGCGTGCCGTTGAAGCTCTGGTCGCGCGGCGAGAACGCGAACTCGGTCTTGAACTTGTTGTGCTCGTTGAAGAAGTGGCCCTTGAACTGGAGACGAGCGCGGCGGAACTGCAGGCCCTGCGTCACCGGATCGGACTCGGCCGCGTTGTCGTTCTCCACCGTATAAAGGAGCTGCGCTCGCAGGCGCGGCGCCATGGAGAAGCGGCCGTCCTTGCTCTTGATGACCAGGCCGGTGCCCGGCTTGTAGGTCATGCGCTCATAGTCGACGGGGTGCTTGCACACCAGGTCGAGCTCGTTCTTCGGCAGCCACTTGGAGCCGCCCTCGCGGCAGTCCTTTTTCTTCTTCTCGGGCTCGGCGACGGGGGGCGCCTCGACGCCCACCTCAGCCTCCGCGCTCAGCTCGGCCGTCGCGGCGGCCTCGGTCGCGGGCTCCTCGGCAGCCTCGGTCGGCTCGGGCTCCGGCTCCGGCTCGGGAGCGGGCTCGGGGGCGGGCTCAGTCGTGCCGTCCACGGCACCTGCCTCGGGCGTCCCCTCACTGGGCTCGGACTGCGCACCATCCGCAGGGGCTGCAGGCTCGGCCGAGGCCTCCACGGCCGGCTGGTCTTCTGCGGCTTCCGGGGCTGCGTGGGCGACTGAAGACAGTCCCAGGCCGAGCAGCGAGGTCAGCACAAGAATCGTTTGCGAGGTCATGCTGCGCGGAACCTATCAGCGGGTCGTGACGCAGATGTGACATCCTGGGGCTCGCCGTGACGCCCAAGTGACGATGCTGTGACCGGTTGGTCTCCATCATGGAAAGCCTCAGAGATCGGCCTTTACAGAGAGTTGTGAGACACCCCGCGGATCCCTCCATTCGGGTTTTTCGCCCCGAATGAGGCGCGGGGAGTCTTCATAAGCTTTCGTCGTTGTCACACGGCTGTCACGAAGCAATGCCAGAACCGGGGCCGACATCATGCGTCGTGTTTCCTCGACTACGTTCTCGCTCGGCCTCGTGCTCGGGCTCCTGGTCACGGGCTGCGGTTCTGGTGGAAAGGCCTCTGGTGATGCCGTCGCCGTCGACGGATCCAGCACGGTCTTCCCCATCACCGAGGCGGTGGCTGAAGAGTTTCAGAAGACCGGCAAGGGCCGCGTCACGATCGGTGTCTCGGGCACCGGCGGCGGCTTCAAGAAGCTGTGTAAAGGAGAGATCGCGGTGAGCGGCGCCTCGCGTCCCATCAAGCCCTCCGAGGTCGAGCTGTGTGGCAAGGGCAACATCGAGTACATCGAGCTGCCCGTGGCCTACGACGGCATCGCCGTCACCGTGCACCCGGACAACGACTGGGCCGCCAGCATGACGGTGGAGGAGCTCAAGAAGCTCTGGGAGCCGGAGGCGCAGGACAAGGTCATGAAGTGGAGCGACGTCCGAGAGGGCTGGCCCGACGACGAGATCCACCTCTTTGGCCCCGGCGTGGACTCGGGCACCTACGACTACTTCACCAAGGCCATCGTCGGCAAAGAGCACTCCAGCCGCGGTGACTTCACCTCCAGCGAAGACGACAACGTCCTCGTGCAGGGTGTCTCCACCGACAAGGGCGCGCTCGGGTTCTTCGGCTTCGCCTACTACAAAGAGAACTCCTCCAAGCTCAAGCTCGTCCCCATCGACGACGGCAAGGCGGACAACGGCGACGGACCGATCGCTCCCTCGCTGGAGACGGTCGCCAACAGCACCTACCAGCCGCTGTCGCGCCCCATCTTCGTCTACGTGTCCCGCAAGGATGCCGACCGCGCCCCCGTGGCCGCGTTCATCGACTTCTACCTCAAGGACGGCACCAAGCTCGTCGAAGAGGTCGGCTACATCACCCTCCCCGACAGCGCCTACGCCCTGGTTCGCGAGCGCTTCTCCTCGAAAACGACCGGCTCGCTCTTCGGCGGCGAAGGATCTCGCGTGGGCGCCTCGGTCGAGCAAGTCCTCGCCAAAGGCTAGCGACTCACCATGGCCACGGACCCTCCCTCCATTCTCCGGACCCGGTCCGCGGTCTCCGGCGAGCGAATCGTAGAGCGAGTCCTGCTCGCCTGCGGTCTGCTGTCGATCCTGACCACGGCCGCCATCGTGGCCGTGCTCTTCTTCGAGACCTTCGAATTCTTCTCGGAGGTCTCGATCTTCGAATTCTTCGGCGACACCCAGTGGACGCCGCTGTTCGTAGACAAGCACTTCGGCATCTGGCCTCTCGTCTCCGGCACCCTGCTGACGTCGGCCATCGCGATCGGGGTCGCGCTTCCCTTCGGGCTGCTCGCGGCCGTCTACCTCGCCGAGTTCGCCCGCCCCAACGTGCGGCGGGTGCTCAAGCCGACGCTCGAGCTGCTGGCGGGCGTGCCGACCATCGTCTACGGCTACTTCGCCCTGGTCGCCCTGACCCCCGTGCTCCAGAAGCTCGTCCCCGACCTCGCGGGCTTCAACGCCCTGAGCCCGGGCATCGCGATGGGCATCATGATCATCCCGATGATCTCCTCGCTGAGCGAGGATGCCATTCACGCGGTGCCCCAGAGCATGCGCGAGGGCGCCTATGCCCTCGGGGCGGGACGCATCCAGACCATCTTCCGGGTCGTGCTCCCCACCGCCATGTCGGGCATCGCCGCCTCGGTGGTGCTGGCCATCTCTCGCGCGGTGGGCGAGACGATGATCGTGGCCATCGCGGCGGGTCAGCAGCCTCGCCTCACCGCCGACCCGCGGGTCCCGGTGGAGACGATGACCGCCTACATCGTGCAGGTCGGCCTGGGTGACACCCCGACCGGAACAATCGAGTACCGCACCATCTTTGCCGTCGGCGCGACCTTGTTCCTCATGACCTTCGTCATCAACATCGCCAGCCAGCGACTGTCGCGTCGCTACCGGGAGAGCTACGGATGAGCAACGACTCCCGCCCCCCCAGCCGCTTCGCCGAGGTGCTGCTGCGCGTCCTGTGCCTGGGCGCCGCGGTGCTGCCGGTCCTGCTCCTGCTCGCCCTCATCGTCGACGTGGCCCAGCAGGCCAGCGGACGCTTGAGCTGGGAGTTCGTCACCAGCTACCCGTCGCGACACGCCGAGAAGGCCGGCATCCTCCCCGGTATCGCGGGGAGCCTGTGGCTCATCACCATCACCGCCGGGGCCGCGTTGCCCCTCGGGGTCGGTGCGGCGCTCTACCTCGAGGAGTACGCCAAGCGCGGTCGCCTGGCGAACCTGATCGAGGTCAACCTGGCCAACCTGGCCGGCGTGCCCTCCATCATCTACGGCCTGCTCGGCCTCGAGCTGTTCGTGCGCTTCATGGGCATGGGCCGCAGCCTGCTCGCGGGCGGCCTCGCCATGGCGCTGCTCGTGCTGCCCGTGGTGATCATGTCCTCGCGCGAGGCGCTGCGCACCGTCCCCACGCAACTTCGTGAGGCCGGCATGGCGCTGGGCTCCACCCGCTGGCAAGTGACGCGGCAGATCGTCCTGCCCATGGCGATGCCCGGCATCCTGACCGGTGCCATCCTCGCCATCGCCCGCGCCATCGGCGAGGCGGCGCCGCTCATCCTGCTCGGTGCCCTCACCTACGTCGATTTCCTGCCCGACGGCGTCAACTCGCCGTTCACCGTGCTGCCGATCCAGATCTTCAACTGGGTTTCTCGTCCCCAGCCCGGCTTCGTCATCGCTGCGGCCGCCGGCATCATCGTTCTCCTCGTCACCCTGCTCTTCCTGAGCGGAATCGCGATCTACCTGCGAAATCGCTTCGAGCAGCAGCGGGGTTAGACGATGATGCAGCAGCCGACCACGCACGCCCGGCCCTACCGAACGGCGGAACCAGACCGAGACATGGCGACCGAAACGAACGGAATCAAGTTCCGCACCAAGGATGTCAAAGCCTGGTACGGCGACAACCAAGTCCTCCACGACGTCTGCATGGGCATCGAGGAGAAGGAAGTCACCGCGATCATCGGTCCCTCGGGCTGCGGCAAGTCCACCTTCATTCGGTGCCTCAACCGCATGCACGAGATGATCACGAACGCGCGCGTGACGGGTGCAATCGAGCTCGAGGGCCAGGACATCTACGATCCCGCGATCGATCCCGTGCTCCTTCGGCGCCGCGTGGGGATGGTCTTTCAAAAGCCCAACCCCTTTCCCACCATGTCGATCCGCGACAACGTGCTCGCGGGTTTGACCTTGACCCGTAGCAAAAAGCGCGACCAAGGGGACGCAATCGTTGAAAAGGCCCTCAAACAGGCCGCTCTTTGGGACGAAGTCCGCGACAAACTGGATGCGCGGGGTCTGAGCCTATCCGGCGGTCAACAACAGCGTTTGTGCATCGCGAGAGCGCTCGCCGTCGAGCCCGAGGTGTTGCTGATGGACGAGCCGTGCTCGGCGCTCGACCCGATCGCAACCGCGCGGATCGAAGACCTGCTCCACGATCTCCGCGATCGGTATACGATCGTCATTGTCACGCACAACATGCAGCAGGCCGCCCGCGTCTCTCAGAAGACGGCCTTCTTCCTGCAGGGCGAGCTGGTCGAGGTGGATGAAACGAACACTCTGTTCACTTCACCCCAAGACAAGCGCACGGAAGACTACATCACCGGAAAGTTTGGCTGAGGCCGATATGAACCAACACACCGCACGAGACTACGAGCAAGAGCTCCAGAATATCCGGGGCGCGTTGCTCGAGATGGCGGGGCGGGTGGAGGAGATGATCGCCGATTCCGGTCGCGCCCTCCTGGAGCGAGACGTCAACCTCGCCAAGCAGACCATCGCGACCGATCAGCAGGTCAACCGAGCCGAAGTCGAGATCGACGAGGCCTGCCTGCTGATCCTGGCCAAGCGCCAGCCCATGGCCTCCGACCTCCGCTTCGTCACCCTGGTGATGAAGATGGTCACCGACCTCGAGCGAATTGCCGACCTCGCCGTCAACATCTGCGAGCGCACGCTCGATCTGGCCAACGCCAAGGTCATCGTCCACGCCAGCATTCCCACCATGAGCGACCGGACCCAGAACATGGTCCACCTCGCCATCGAGGCCTTCGTCGAGCAAGACGAGGCCAAGGCCAAGGAGGTCATCGCCCTCGACGACAAGGTCGACGAACTCTACCACCAGGTCTTCGAGGATCTGCTGGTGCAGATGCACAAGGAGCCCGAGCTGCTGCACGACTGGATTCACGTGCAGTCGGTGGCCAAGTGGCTCGAGCGCATGGCCGACCACACGACCAACCTCGCCGAGATGGTCATCTTCATGGTTGCCGGTCACGACATCCGGCACCCGCACGTGCAAAAGGCCCGAGCTGCAGAAAGCGGCTGAGCCCCCGACCCGCGCGGGTCACTTACCCGCGCGGTCGAGCTCGATCTCGAGCCGACGCGTCTTCAGCGGCTGCACCTGCATTTTGCGGGGCTCGTAGCCCGGCGCCTCGACCCGAATGCGCAGGAACTCCTCGGAGCGCGGCACCCGGATCGGACGCTCGGTCCGCGACTTGCCGTCGACGTAGACCTTGGCGTCCTTGGGCTTGGTGTCGATGAGCAGCAGCACCACATCGGCGTCGGACGTCGGCGCGCCGTCTTCGAGCCCCACCGCCTTCTCCACGCCTTCGACGTCGCGGGGCAGTTTGTCGCGGTAGATCCACACCGCGGCACCGAGGCCGAGCACAACCGCCACGGCCGCGATGGCGCGCCACGGCAAGGGCTTGGGCGGCGCACGGAACTCCGGCTCGTCCGTCCCCGGGTCGCCCGGGTGACGTCCCTTGGGGAGGTCGAGCTCCAGCGGCTCGTCTTGCTCACCCGGCATCGGGGGCAGGCCCGGCTCCACGTCGCGGGTGTGGACGTCGGTCCAGCCTCCGATCGGGTTGGGCGGTGTCTTCGGCGTGGGCGCGGTGCGGTCATCCAGGCCGATGACCTTGCCCCGCTCGATCGACTCGACCGCGCGCTGCTTCTGTGACTTGGCGATCTTCGCCGCGCCCTGACGCGACGGCTTGCGCCCCGGCCGAGGCACGGCCGGCTCGGTCCGCCCGGCACCACCGTCGACCGCCTCGAGGGCGTCCCCCAGCGCGTCCATCGTGGGGTAGCGATCATCGGGCTGTTTTTCGAGACAGCGCAAGATGATCGCCTCGACCGCCTGGGGGATCGAGGGCTCCATCGAGCGCGGCGCCGGAGGCTCGCGGCCGATGTGCTGGGCCATCACCTCGAGCGGGTTGCCGTTGAAGGGCAGCTCCCCCGTGAAGATGCGGAACATCATCACGCCCATGGCGTAGATGTCCGAGCGCGGATCATCGGAGACCCCGTCCGCCGTCTCGGGCGGCATGTAGCCCGCTGTGCCGAACACCTCGCCCGTCGTCGTCAGCTCGGTGACCGCGTTGGGCCCCTGCGAGGAGACCTTGGCGATCCCGAAATCCAGGACCTTGACCCGCTCGTCGTCACCGACCAGGAAACAGTTGGCCGGCTTGATGTCGCGGTGCACCACGCCGACCGCGTGCGCGGCCGACAACGCGGCCGCCACCTGCAGCAAGATCGGCCGAGCTTCGGGCCACGACAGCGTCTTCCGCTCGTCGAGCAGCTCGGACAGGTCGCGCCCCTCCAGCCGCTCCATCACGAAGAACACGTGGTCGCCGGAGAAGCCCACGTCCTGGATGTCGATGACGTTGTCGTGCTTGACCCGGCTGGCGGCTCGAGCCTCGCGCAAGAACCGCTTGCGGGCGATCTCATGGGCGGCGAGCCGAGCGGCGAGCACCTTGATCGCCACGCGGCGGTCGAGCATCTCGTGCTCGGCCTCGTACACCGCGCCCATTCCCCCCATGCCCAGACGTCGCGTCAGGCGGTAGCGCTCGAGCACGGTACCGCTGAGGTCTCGTTCCGCACCGGGGTCTTTCATCGTCGTCCCGCGATCCTATCACGGGGCCCCAGTCCTCCTCTGATACCCTCGCCCGTCCCCGCCGATGACGCGCCCCTTCAAGATTCTCTCCGATTTCGATGGCGTCTGGACCCACGTGGGACTCGAAGCGCAGGTGCTCTACGAGCAGCTCGCCGACGACCTCACCGCGCTGACCGGTCGCTCGCGAAGCGTGGTCCAGGCGGACGTCACCGCGCTGCGCCAGCGCGTGCTCGACGAGCCGCATCGCTACGGCTGGGCACCCGATGGGCGGATCTCCGCCTACGCCGACGAAGATCCGCTGTGCGAGACCGGAGGCCTGAGCGCGCTGATCTCCACCGCCGACGACGACCTCGCCACGCTCTACCGCGACAGCATCCTGAAGCGCTGGCCTTCCCTCCCCGCCTTCGCCGAGAACGGCTTCGTCACCGCGATGGGTCGGTTTCGGGCCACCCACCCGCCCTCGATCGCCGAGGATGCCAAGCAGCAGCTCGAGGCGGTCAAGCAGCGGGGGGCCGAGGTCGTGGTCGTGTCCAACTCCGAGCCGGGCAAGCTCATCGCGTGGTTCCAGGCCGCGGGCATCGACGCGAGCGAGTCTCCGGGGCACGAGCTGCGGATCCGCGGCTCGGCCGGCAAGCAGGTCTTGGGCGGCGAGCGCTCGATCGAGGTCCACGGCCGTCGCATCTACGTCGACCGCCCGCGCTATCACGAGGCGATCGAGCAGGAGCGGCCTCACCTCGTCATCGGCGACATC
The DNA here is from genome assembly GCA_039028615.1 of Myxococcota bacterium. Taxonomy (GTDB): domain Bacteria; phylum Myxococcota_A; class Polyangia; order Nannocystales; family Nannocystaceae; genus Paraliomyxa. Next base: position 90,394 of record JBCCHT010000043.1, read on the forward strand.
TTCTCACTCGACCTCGCGCTCCCCCATGTCATGCGCGAGGATGGGCACCCCGCCGCTCCCCGCATGCTCGCCCTGCGCCGTCACTCGCACACGCCCGCGTGGATCCTCGACGACCGGGCGGCGGGAGCCATCGACCACGTCGTCGACCACTTCGGCGACCTGGCCCCCTTGATCGACTCGACCCCGGAGACCTGATCCCGTGCCGCAGTGGCTCGAAGACTTCGCCCCGATCTTGCTGCTCCTGGTGGTGATCGCGATCGTGATCAGTCGCCTGCCCCGCGTGGAGCTGGGCCACAGCGCGCAGTACCGCCGCCGTCGCGTCCGCAACTGGCTGCCGGTCGGGCTGCTCTACTCGTTCCTCTACATGGGGCGCTACAACCTCACCGTGGCCAAGGGCGTGTTCGGGGACATGCTCGACGCCTCGGGCACGCCGCTGATGACCAATGCCGACTTCGGCATGATCTTCGGCATCGGCACCGCGGTGTACGGGTTCGCGTTCCTCATCAACGGGCCCATCACCGATCGCATCGGCGGCAAGAAGGCCCTGCTCATCGGCGGCTTCGGAGCGGCGGCGGCCAACCTGGCCATGGGCTGGGTCACCGTCAACGAGTACACGGGCAACCTCCCGGTCGTGTTCTCGGTGCTCTACGGCGTCAACATGTACTTCCAGAGCTACGGCGCGGTGGCGATCGTCAAGATCAACGCCCCGTGGTTCGACGTCCGCGAGCGCGGGGTGTTCGGGGCGATCTTCGGCATCCTGATCTCGCTGGGCGTGTACTTCGCCTTCGACGTCGGCAAGATGATCGTCGACAACTTCCCGCTCGAGTGGGTGTTCTTCGTGCCCACCATCGTGCTGACCATCGCCTGGCTCGCGGTGATGTTCCTGGCCGTGAACACCCCCGGGCAGGCCGGCTTCGACGACTTCGACACGGGCGACGCGTCCTCGGGCGAGGAGCACCTGCCGCCCGACCCCGCTCGCGTGGTCTTCGGCCGGATGTTCCGCAGCCCGATCGTCATGACCATCGCGATGATCGAGTTCTGCAGCGGCTTCCTCCGCCAGGCGATCATGCAGTGGTACCGCACCTACGCCAAAGCGGTGGGTGAGACGGGGGCCTTCGTCTACGAGAACTGGGGCATGCTGCTGTGCTGCGCGGGCATCATGGGCGGCGTGTTCGCGGGCGTCATCTCCGACCGCGTGTTCCAGTCTCGCCGCGGCCCGGTCGCCGCGGTCCTGTACGCGGTGCTGCTCGTCGGCGCCATCGTGCTGTCCGTGCTGCTGGGCTCTCCCTTGCTCGGCCCGCTCATCATCTTCATGTCCATGGCCGTCATCGGCGTGCACGGCATGCTGTCCGGCACCGCCAGCATGGACTTCGGCGGCCGCCGCAACGCGGGCGTCGCGGTGGGCATCATCGACGGCTTCGTCTACATGGGCACCGCGGTCATGTCCTTCACCTACGGCGCCATCCTGCCGGATGCCGAGGCCGGCGCCTCCCAGCCCGACGAGTGGCTGTGGTGGCCGATCGCGATGATCCCCATCGCCGCCCTCGGCCTCGTGCTCGCCCGGCGAGTCTGGAACGCCAAGCCCGAGCGCAAGACGCCGGCCAAGGCCTAGGCAGGTGGCCGAGCAACGAGACCGCGTCGTCGTCTTGGTGCTCGTGCTCGGCGTCATCGCCATGCTCGGCATCCGCCTGCATGTGCTCGACGACGAGTTTCCCAACCCCGACATCGCGGGCATCGCCTACAACGCCGAGCTCATCCTCGACGGCGGTCGCCCCTACCTCGAGACGGTGGAGATCAAGCCGCCGGGGGCGTTCCTACTGACGGCGGCTTCGTTTTCGGTCCTCGGCCGTACGCTCGAAGCACTCCAGCTGTTTCACTTCCTGTGGCTCTGTGTGGGTGCGGTGGGGGTCTGGTGGGCCGCGATGGCCATTCACCACGACGACGAGCAGCCGCAGCTCGGGCCTCGGTGTGCGGCCATCGGGGTCGCCGTGTACCTCGTGGGCGCGGCGATGTTCTCCTACAACTACTCGTCGTGGATGACCCCGGCCTATGCCCTGGCGGTGGGGGCCACACTGCGGGGGATGAAGCGCGACAGTCGCTGGCACCACGTGCTGGCGGGGGCGGCCGCTCTGGCCGCGGTGCTCATCATCCAGCGGGCGGCCGTGCTCGCGCTGGTCATGCCCGGGCTGTGGCTGTGGGCGCGCCGCCAACAGTGGCCGGGCGTGCACCCCAAGCTCTGGGCGCAGTGGCTCGGCGGCGCGTTGCTGGTCGGGGTGCCGCTGGTGCTCTGGTTCGGCGTGGGCGAGGCGAGGGTCTTGTTCGACGCAGTGGTCCCGATCGGGGTCGGGGCCGACTACGCCGCGTCCGCAGACGGCAGCGCGCTCGGCTCCTTGGCGGCCGCGATCCCGCAGCTCGGCCGAGAGTTCTGGTGGCCCGCCGCCCTCGTGGGTGTCGCGGCCGTCGCCACGTTCATGGAGCGCGAGCGCGATCTCGGGGCGTGGTTCCCCGGGCTGTTATGGCTCGCCGCATCGATCGTGGGCGCCGGGCTCGGCGGGGGGCGCTACTACCTGCACTACCTCGTGCAGTACGCCCCCGCGCTGGCCTTGCTGGCGGCCTCGCCCGCGCTGGTGCGCGCTGGTCAGGCCGCAGCGCGCGACTCCGACGAACCCGGCCGCGTACGCGCCCGCATCCTGGTCGCCGTGGCCGCGCTGCTGTCTGTCGCCCAGCTCGGTGAGATCGGCCTCGGCCAGGGCCATCGCTACGAATCCATGGCCCGACGCCTGAAGGACGGCAAGACGGCGGCCCAGGCCGCGGGCGCCCACATTCGAGCGCAAACCACCGAAGACGACACCATCCTCGCGTGGGGATGGACCGCCTGGCGGGTCTACTACTGGGCCCAGCGCCGCAGCGCCACCCGGGTCTATAAGCCGCTCGGGAGTCTCACCACCTTCAACACGAACACCGCGTTCGACCCGGGGGAAGGGATCGTGTTTCGTGACGGCCCCCTGGCGGCGCAGGTGCTCGCCGAGTTCGATCGCCATCCGCCCGCGTACATCGTGTACAGCCCGTCGATGGTCCAGGCCTTCGGGGCCAAGCGCGAGCCGCTCGAAGACTTCGCCGGGCTGCGCGATCGCATCGCGCTCGGCTACGTGCCCGAGGCCCAATTCGGCGACTTGAGGCTGCTTCGGCGCCGCCCCGTGCCGCGCTGAACTACGCCCCGAGGGCTCACTCCTTGTTCTTATCCTCGCGCCCGCGGTTGCGCGCCCCGAGATAGCCCGCCGCCGCCCCGAAGCTGGTGGTGAACACCATCTGAGCCGCATCGGCCCCCGGCATGACGATCCACGCCAGGCCCGAGGTCACCACCAACAGCAGCACCGACCCGATGATGCGCGCCTCTTGTCGGCGACGCTGCAGCCGCTGCTCGTGGCGGTGTCGCTGATCGGCGCGCTCGATGTTGTGACGATGTCGCTGCTCGCGGCGAGCGATGGACATGCGTCGCGACGCGAGCTCCCGCTCGAGCTGGCGGTCGTGCTCGACATTGGCCGAGCTACGCTCCTCGAGCGGAGGCGGCAGCGAGATCGTCTGCGTCCGCGGGGGCCGAGGCACGGGCTCCGAGCCCGTGCTCTGCAGCGGCGCCAGGTCGTCCAGCGGCTCCGGCGGCAGCTCCTGGGTCCGTTCTGGATCGAAGGGCTTGGTCATCGGCGCCACCGGGAGCGGCGGCCGAACCTAGGCAACGAGGGCCCAGCGTCCGCGCGTTTTTGCCGACGACGACCCCATTCACCATAAAAGTTCGACTGCTCGTTCCTCGTCTCCTTTCACCAATCGTACTTCGTAACCCTCTTCGCGCTGACGCAGGAACCAGTCGTAGAGGCGCAAGGCATTGCGTACCGCCTCGGCGTTGGACTGGGCTTCGCTTCGCTCGCGGATGCCCTCGAGCCGGGCGAACGCCGTGGAAGAGAAATCGATCTGGACCCTACGCCGTGCACGTTCGGAGCCCGTCGTCTCGCTACCCGACTCCACTTTCAACGTTGCCGCCTTCGACCTGGTTCCCATTTGTGCTTTCGTCCTCTCTTCGTCGCGTTCGCTGTCACGGGCAGCAGCCGGGAAACGCCGCTCCCACTCCCGGAGCGACCCACCGACTGCGCCAAAGTCATTTCGCACTCAGCGGATGGGTCGTTCCTCGTGCCGGAGCGGTTCGAGGTCCTCGACGATCCATGTTTCCTCTGGACCCTCGTCCTCGTCCCACGACCGACGCGACTTGGGCCGCGCCGGCAACGTGGGGCCAGGCAGCGCTCGCTTCATGCGATCGCAATCCCGACCCGCCGAAGCCGACACTCCGCGTAGCCATCGCCCATCCGTCCTCGAACCACGTGCCACCACCACCTCCTAGACCAGACCGCTCACCTAAACGCTTCACGGCCGCCGATCCTTTCGCGGAGGTAATGATAATCCTGATTTTATCCGAGGCCACTCCTGGTGCTCTCCGAATGAACCCCAAACATCATAAAGTTTGGAGTGATTTCGATTCCATTATTGATGATAACCGGAGTGGAGTTCAAGTCGCCCGCCCTCGAGCGCTCTGGGGTTAGCTTTTCAACTACATGAAATCACATTACTAATATAGCAGCGCGGTTTCGCACGGCCCGTGGGCCACCTCGGGGTGCGAATCGACAGCGCGTACGACGTCACATCGTTGCGAACAAAAGCGCGTAGTGGGGCGAACGGGCCATGCATTCCCCGACGGCGGCGGACTCGCCTTCCGCCATTGAAACGACGCCGCGGTCACATGCAGCGACACGCACCTACTGCGCGTCGAGCCCCGCGATCCACTCGACGACCTCGGCGAGATCGCGTCGGGTGTCGACCCCACGCACGACGAATCCGGCGCGCGCCTGCTCGGCGAGCTCGCGCGCTCTCGGGCGCTGCGTGGGATCGGGCCACAGGCATCGCGCGAGCACGAAGCGGCCGGCCGCGAGTTCATGGGGCCGAACGTCGACCATCGCCGCGTCCTGGAGCGCGACCGCCTCTTTGGCGTGCGCGAGCGCGACGTCGATCTGTCCCTGGGCCAATGCGACTTCCGCCAGGCCGATGATGGAGACCGCGCGCCCCGGATCCTCGGGCCCCAGCTTCGCGTTGCGGATGGCCAGGGCCCGCTCGTGGTGGCGCCGGGCGTCCTCGAACATGCCCTGGCGCAGGAGCATGTCACCCAGCAAGCTCAGGCTGTGGGCCACCCCGAGATGGTCGGCCCCCAGCGTCTTTTCCCGGATCTCCAGGGCCGACTCGAATGCTCTCGTCGCCGCGCCGTCCTTGCCGCGCTGATCGAGCACGATGCCCAGGTTCTCGAAGCTGCGTGCGACCTGCGGGTGCTCGTACCCCAGGGTCTCCTTGCGGATCTGAAGCGCGCGATGGTGCACGCGCTCGGCCAGCTGGTACCGGCCCAGGTACTCGAACGCGATGCCGAGGTTGGTCGCGCTGGAGGCCACCAGCGGATGCTCGGGCCCCAGCACGCGTTGGCGGATCGTCAGCGCGCGCTGGTGACTGTCCCGCGCCTGCTCGTACTCCCCCAGCTCCATCTGCGCCAGGGCCAGGTTGTTGAGCATGCCCGCCACGACCGGGTGCTCGGGCCCGACCGCCTTCTCCTGGATCTCCAGCGCTTGCTCGTGGAGCTCGATGGCCTGCTCGTACCGCTTCTGCCGCCAGAACACGTTACCCAGGTTGGTCAGGCTGGCTGCGACCTCGGGATGGTCGGGACCCAGCGCCTTCGTTTCGATCTCCAGCGCTTGCTCGTGGTAGCCCTGCGCCCGATCCGGGTCCTGCTTGCGAAGGTACACGAGCGCCAGGTTGTTCAGCGTGATCGCGACATCGGGGTGCTCGTCACCCACCGCCCGTTGCAGCACCACCCGCGCTTCGTCGTAGGTCTTCAGCGCCTCGTCGAGTTCCTCGTTCGCGGTCAGCACGCTGCCCATGGCGTTGATGGTGCGGCCCAGCTCGTGCTCGTCGCCCGATCGCTTGGCCAGCGCCAGCGCCGTCTTGGCCCACTGCAGCCCCTCGTCTCCTCGGTGCAGCTGAAAGCCGATGCAGTGCGACAGCGACCGCGAGGTCGACAACGCGAGCCCGTCGAGTCCGTGCTCCAGAGCCAACAGGTACGCCTCGTTCGCGATCCGGGCCTGCTCCTCGAACTCGCCCTCGGCCTTGCCCACCAGCTCGCCGCGGAAGAAGGTCGCCTCTGCGACCAGGGGCATGTAGCCGAGCGCTTTGGCGCGGGTCTCGATCGGCCCCACCTGCTCCAGGCCTTCCACGTACTTGCCGGCCAGGCGCTTGGCCTGGACCTCGGCCAGCTGCTCGCTCAAGGCCTCGACCTCTTGGGCGACCTCGGGATCTTCGGGGGGCGGATTTTCGGACCGCAGCGCGTCGAGGTCATCGCAGCGGGCGAGCCCGGGCAGGCCCCTCACCGTCGCGACCGCTTCTCGCACGACCTGTTCGTCGGCTTCACCCAGCACCCGCACCGTGGCCCCCAGATGCACCTTGCGATCCCGCAGGCACTCCATGCGAAGGCTCATCTCGTCCTCGGTCTGCTCTTGCGTGACTCGGGCCGCCCGGCAGACCTCCGTGTGTTTTTCGGTCCAGGCCTCCGCGTAGGCGTCGAGCTGGGCCTGCACCCGCTCCCACGTCGTCGGACCGTAGGAGAGCTTCAGCCCCAGGAACTGCTGCTGCACGCGCTCCTCGATCGCGTCGTCCCAGACACCGTCGAGCTGCGATGCCGCCCCCGTGCAGAGTTCTTGGGTCTCGGCCCGTTCTTCGCCCAGGCCCATGCCCAGCCTCACGGCGATCAACATCGCGATGGCGCTTCCGGCCAGCCCCGCCGCCAGCCAGCGACTGCGCCGCGGAGCCACGACCAAGCGCAGCTGCTCCAGCAAAGCCTCCATCGATGGCCAGCGCTGGTCGGGCTCGATGGAGAGCCCGCGCAACAACGCGGCACGCAAGCGGGGCGGCACCGGGCTGCCCTTGGGCGCGGGACGGACCCCTTCGTGGGTCATCGCCAGCATCAAGGCCGCCATCGAGCTGCCCTCGAAGGGCCGCTCGCCGTACAGCGCCTCATACAGCGCAATGCAAAACCCGAACTGGTCGCTGCGCGCGTCGACGTCCTCGCCGCTCATCTGCTCGGGCGGCATGTAGGCGGGCGTCCCCACCACGGCGCCCGTCTTCGTCAGCCCGGCCTCGAGCATCGAGTCGACCGAGACCTCGTCGTCGTCCGGGGTGCTCTCGTCCGAGCGCTCGGCCACCTCGCGCGCCAATCCGAAGTCCAGCACCCGCACGCGGCCCTCCTCGTCGATGACCGCGTTGCTCGGCTTGAAATCGCGGTGCACCAGTCCGCGGCTGTGCGCCGCGGCGAGCCCCTCGCCCGCCTGCAGGTACACCCGCACGCACTCGTCCCAGCTCGGCCGCGGGCTCTGCTCCAACCACGCCTGGAGGGTCTGGCCCGGGACCAGCTCCATGGCGATGAACGCCCGCTGCTCGGCCTCTCCCGCTTCGTAGACCTGCACCACGTTGGGGTGCGACAGCTTCGCCAGGGCCTGGGCCTCGCGCAGCAACCACTGCGTGTTGCGACGGTCGAGGCCGCGATGCAGCACCTTGAGGGCAATGCGGCGGTCGAGGGTCCGATCGAAGGCCTCGAGCACCACGCCCATGCCGCCCGCGCCCAGCCGGCTCAGCACGATGTAGCGACCCAGCCTCCCGTTCTCGGCCGCGAGCTCGAGAAGCTCGTCGCCCTCGCCTTCGGACCCGGCCCCCACGGTACGAACCTCCGACGGCTCCACCGACCGCGTGGCACGGGTCTCGTCGCCCGACTCCGACTCGTCCCTGCCGCCGCCGTGACCGTCGTTCGTCGTGCTCATCGACTCACCCCGAGTGTCTTTACCTCGAATCGCCGATCACGTCATCGCCCGCGCGGCCGCCTGCGGCACGGGCTTTCGGCGCGGAGGGGAAATCCCCGCGCACCGCCGCTCTACTTGGCGATCTTCAGGTGACCGCGAGCATCGAAGAAGTCGCTGAGCGCCTTGCCGCCCTCGTCGGGCCGCGCGTCTTCCATCTTCCTGATCGACGCCACCAGGCCCTTGATCCCTTCGAGATCTTCTTGGGCCTTGATCGCCTCGGTCACCAACTCGAGCGCCTTCTCCGTCTGCCGTGCCTCGGTGGTGGCCAGCTCGCGCTCTTGTTTGGCTTTTTCGATCGCGAGCGCCGTCTGCCGCCGCGCCTCTTCTTCGGCTTGCCGCAGCCCGGACAGCTCTTCGCGGAACTTGCTAGCCGAGCGCCGGACCAGCAGCAGCAGCCCCGCCGCCCCCACGATGCCCAGCCCCATCAGCGAGGCGAACAGCCAGGTGAGGGTCTTGCTCGTCTCTTTGACTCCGTCTTTGACCCCGACCAGGGTCTGGTCGACGCTGCCCTGGATCTGGGTGACGGAGTTGGTGAGCACCTCGTCGTAGCTGTCGGTCAGGTCCTGCAGGGTCTCGCGACGGATCTCGCTGATGAAGCCGTCGAAGCGCGCGAGGACCTCGGCGTTGTCGAAGCCCTCGATGACCCCGACCACCGCGCCTCGGGACGCACGCCGAGCGATCTCCTCGCTGCTGCCGAGCAGGGCCTTGTTGAGCTCGCTGAACAGCGCGGGGAACAGCTCGTCGGCCATGATGTCGTTGAGCGCGGGCCCGAGGTCCTCGGACACCACCTTGGCCATGGCCGGGCCGAGGTCGTCCTCGAGCGACTGGGCCAGCGCTCCGCTCAGCCGTGGCCCCAGGTTCTGCACCAGGCGCAGCGAGAAGTTGGTCGCCGCCGAGGCTGCGTCCGAGATGGTGTCCTCCTGGAGCATCACGTTGAGGACGTCCTTCATGGCCAGGACCGACTGCTCCCGAATCACCGGGGCCATGTCCTCGGTCAGCTCCACCATGTCGCCCCGCAGCGACTCCGACAGGTCTTGGGCCAGGTCGAGCACGCCCGACTGGATGTCGCGGTTGTTGATGATGGCCGACGCGATCTCGGCCGTGACCTGCCCCCCTGCCGCCGCGATCTCGCCCTTGCGCTCGGTCAGCTCGGTCACGATGCCCTGGGCCATGCGCTCGGACGCATTGGAGAACTGACTCGCCCGCGGGCCTCCGGCCGCCTCCGTGCGCAGGGCCTTTTCCTTCTCGGCCCGACGACTGCGGCGAACCTGCCGACGGAGCTTGCCCATGCAGATCGACCGCGCCAACGCGCCCTTGTCCGCGCACTCGTTGCGGTCCCTCGCGGCGCTCGCCAGCGTGGGCGCACCAGTGGTGAACAAGAGGGCGGACGCCGCGAGGACGACCATCGAGGGCAGGGACTTGGTTCGCAGGGCGCGGGGCAACATCGTCATGGGGGCGGTCTCCGTCGCGTGACTGCACCAGCGTACTCCGAATCGCGGCCTTCGAAGGCCCGACTCGAGCGGACAAAAACGAACCCCTCTCGCATTCACGAGCCGAGGGGCCGGGCTTTCGCTGAGCACCGACCCCTCGGACGAGGACCCATTGCAAATCCTGTTCGGGGAAGTGCAGCTCCACCGTCATGCTGCGCAGCGCAGGCACGGCGATGTCGATCGCCAGCGCGGTGCCATCGATGGGGCGGAGGGTCGGCGCACCCGATTTGCGTCGCAACCGGTCGTGCATCGCGAGCGTTCGTAGTCGACTCTGCACGATGGACTCGACGGGCGACGACCATCCACGGCGTGACGCGCCACCGCGATGAAAAAGCACTGCGGCTCACCGACCCCACTCGGCCCGTGGCGACACGACGTTCGGCTCCACCCGCGCGCCCGAAAAACGTCTCGTAGGCCCCGATACGGCCGCCTTCGGCGTGACACTCCAGCAAGCTCGCCGCTATAACTGCTTCATGGGGCAGTGGGCGGAGGTTTGCATGCGCGATGGCGAGACTCGGTTCGGTGCACGTCTGGCTCGGTCGGCGCAGGCCGTACTACTCCTGAGTCTCGGCCTCCTGTCCGCATGCAGCGAGGCCGAAGGCCTGCTCCCGGCCACGCCTGCCGACGTCACCGTCAAGCTCGACTTCGAACACCGCCCGCTGCCCGACATCCCGCTGCCCAACGATCTGGCCACCCGCTGGGATCCCGAGTCCCGCACGGGCAAGCGCATCAATGCCTCGATGGTCGCCCCCACCGAGATCGAGCGACGGACCCGACGCCTGATCGACGGCCTCGATGGTTGGGGCGTGTACCAGCCGATCACCGTGCCCTTCACCGGGCCCATCGATCCGCTGTCCGTGCTCGAGCGTCACGACGAGCCCGACTACGACCCGACCAACGACGCGATCTATCTCATCAACATCGACCGCGACTCGCCCGAGTTCGGCGAGGTCCAGACGCTCGACGTGGGCAACGGCAACTACCCGGTCGTGCTCGAGCGTCGCGATCGCTACGGCAGCAACGACCCTCGCGGCTGGTCGCTGTCGATCATGTTCGACGAGGAGGACGAGGACCTCAACGGAAACGGCCAGCTCGACCCGGGCGTGGATGCCAACGGCAACGGGCGCATCGACCCCGGCGAGACGCCGCCCGAGGACTCGGATGCCGATGGCGTCCTCGACCAACCGAACTACCTGCCCGGGCACGATCCGGCCCACGACGACCTGGCCGCCCGGGCCGACGCGCTGATGACCTTCTACGAGCGCGAGACGAACACGCTCATCGTCTCGCCCATGACGCCGCTGCAGGAAAAGACCACGTACGCGGTCGTCGTCACGCGGCGCATCCTCGACACCGAGGGCAACCCGGTGGGCTCGCCCTACGCGTACATCAACCACGGGGCACAAACCGAAGACCTGGCGCCGCTACTCGAGGTCTTGCCCGACTATCTCGACCCCGAAGAGATCGCGTTCACGTTCGCGTATACGACCGAGTCGATCACCGACGACTGGATCGCGGCGCGCGAGGGTCTTTATGGGCTCGGGCCCCAGGCGCACCTGGCCGACGAGTTCCCGGCCGACCTGCAAGAGCTGCTGCCGATGCGCTCGACCGGCGAGGGCGAGGCCTTCGAGGGCCGCTCCCCGCTGCTGCTGCACCACGAGGACTGGCGGGCCATGCTGCCGCTGCTCATCGGGGCGTTCACGGGAGAGCTCGACTTCTTCTCCCAGCAGCAAATCGCGATGATCGACAGCCAGGACTACATCGACTTCCACTCCATGGGCGTGCTGGAGTCGCCGCAGCTGTTCGACCGCTTCGACGAGGACGGCCAGCGACTATCGCTCGACGCGCAAGTCTGGCCTACCACCCTCGATACCGAGCCGGTGCGGCCGCGCGCGGAGTCGATTCCGTTCTGGCTGTCGGTGCCCCGCAAGGAGGTCTCGGTCCGCGGCGAGGGCAAGCAAGCGCCGCTGGTGATCTTGGGGCACGGCTACACCAGCAACCGGGCGGGCGAGATGATCGGCTTCGGCGGGTTTTTGGCCATGTACGGCATGGCGGTCATCTCCATCGACAACGTCTCGCACGGGCTGCCCATCGACGAGGGCACGGCCGAAGACGCCCGGGGCCTGCTGGGCCCGGCCGGGCTCGAGCCCACGCTCGACGCGCTCACGATGGGCCGAGCCGAAGACCTCGATGGCGATGGCCTGGTCGACAGCGGCGCGGACTTCTGGACCGCTTACCTGTTCCACATGCGCGACATGGTGCGGCAGTCGGCGCTCGACTACATGCAGCTGATTCGCATCGTGCGGAGCTGGGACGGCACCAAGCGCTGGGCCTTCGACGTCAACGGCGACGGGCAGCCCGATCTAGCCGGAGACTTCGATGGCGACGGGGTCGTCGACGTGGGCGCCGAGTCGCCGATCTACGTGGTCGGGGCCTCGCTCGGCGGGATCATGGCCACCACGCTGGGTGGGGTCGAGCCGGAGGTCGACGGCATCATCCCCATCGCGGGGGGCGGACGCATCACCGACATCGGCAACCGCTCGCTGCAAGGCGGCGTGCCCCAGGCCGTGTTCTGGCGGGTGATGGGCCCGCTCTTCGTCGCCGACGTGTACGCGGACGGGCACACCGAGCTGGCCACCGAGGTCGTGGAGCTCAACGACGACCGCCGCTTCCCCATCACCACCCTGTCCAACTGCCCCGACGGCGCTGCCGCCTGCGACGAGGCCGAGCGCGACCCCGAGCTGGCCACGCAGGCCTGGGACACCTTCTACGGCCTGAACCTCGACAACGGCGAGGTGGACTGCGGCTACTTCTTGCCAACCGACGACGGCGGGGACGTGGTGGCGCGAGCCCGTGTCGCGCTGCCCTCCGACCTCGGCGATCGCATCGAGCTCCGCATCTATCGCGGGCCCGTGCTGCAGACCGGCTCCACCGAGTGTGAGCTCGTCGACGAGCCGGGCGAGCCCCAGATCATCACCATGATGGAGCCGCCCCTCGACGACGAAGGCGCGCCACAGACCATCGATGGCCTCCCGATCGAAGGCGGCGAGCTGCGGGCCCTGGCCGAGGGCTACGGGCTGCACCGCACCCGGCCCGAGCTCCGTCGCTTCATGAGCCTGGCTCAGCTGGTGGTCGATCCCACCGATCCCGGGGTCCTCGCGCGCCACCTGGCGGCCCAGCCCCTGGTCTATCCGCGCAAGGGCGACGAGACGGGGGCCGGGTTCCTGTTCGTGACCTCGATCGGCGACATGAACGTCCCCGCCAGCAGCGGCGTGACGGTGGGTCGAGCCGCGGGCGTCATCGATTTCCTGAACCCTGACCCGCGCTACGGCGTGCCGCCCAACCAGGTGCTGCTCGATACCTACACCGCCGAGGCGGTCAACGTGCTGGGCCGCGTGCCCTACGGCTCGACCCCGGAGACCGACGAGCTGCGAGAACTGCTCGGGCTCGACAGCAGCCTCGGCAGCCACATCGACGTGGAGAACTTCTCCGGGGGCAACGACATCTGGGGCAAGACATGGAGCGCCTCGAGCCTGGGCTGGGCCTCGTCATGCGGGAGGACGTCAACGGCGTGCCGCTGCCGGGCTACTCGGGGGCCATCTTCCCGATGGCGGTGCCCGAGGGTCAGCACGGCTTCGCCCTGCCGGGGCAGATGACCGACTGGGCGCTCGAGATCTGTCGCCAGACCGAGAGCCCCACCGCGGCCGCCTGCCAACCCGATGCGGTGGTGGGTCAGACCTACGACGTGGGCTGGGCCATGTTCCACATGTTCGGCGCGTGGGTGCAGGCGGGCGGCCAGATCGATCCGCTCGAGTGGACGCGATGCTGGTCGAAGGACGCTTGCGAGAACATCGCGCCCACGCCCGAACAACGCGCCGGGAGCGAGCTGCCCTAGTGGGGTGAGTCTGTGGGCGCTTCGGCGGCGGGTGCATAGAACCCGTCCGCCCAGGCTCGATAGCGCTGCAGGTCTTCGTCCCCAGGCAAGAAGCCCGGGGTGTCGAAGTGCCGTTTACGGGTCCACAACCGCGTGTGCTCGTCGGTCGCCGCCATCAGCTCGCCATAGCCCGCGCGGTCGAACAGCGGCTCGAGCATGGACAGCGGCAAAAGCTTCAGCCCCCAGGGTAGCCCGTCGCGCGACAGCTGCCGCATCGAGTAGAGCACGTTCATGTCCACCTCGTTGGCGCCGCGCGGCACGGGCAGCATGAACTGATTGACCACCAATCCCATCGACATCACGGTGGAGCGAATGTGCTGGTAGCCGAGTCCGACGGTGGTGACCTCGACCTCGGTCTGGACGTGCCCGTCGCGGACGCCGAGCGCCCGGAGGATCCACGCACCCGCGGGCGTAGCGGGGTGCCGCATGGTGAGCGACGCGTGGGTCATGGGGCCGCGGACCTCGAAGACATCCACGGGTTCGACGTCGAGCTCGCGGTGCAGCGTCTCGTTGTGCGAGATGTCGACCGCGTGCACCTCGAGCGGCTCTTCCATCGGCAGCTCGAGCCGCTCGGTACGCCGCCGCATGGGTCGCCAGCCGGTCGTGTCCAGCTCGGGGAGCGCGTAGTCGGGCTCGCCGCCCTGCGGGTCGAACCAGGTGAACACCATGCCGCCGCGCTCGACCACGGGGTGGCTTCGCAACTTCAGGCGCGAGGCCTCGGGTCGTTCGCTGCGGCACTGCCCCTGCGCATCGAAGCGCAGCCCGTGCAGGGGACACCGAATGCAGTCACCGTCCACCGTGCCGCCTTGGCCCAGGTGCGTGCCGACATGCGGACAATGAGCATCGGTCACCACCCAGGCGCCTTCGATCGTCCGAAACACGACCCGGGGCGAAGACGGCAGGTCGAGGCTTTGCACCGTCCCCGGCGGCAGGTCGCGGGCGAGACCGATGAAGATCCAAGAGCGGGGAACGGAAGCTCGCATGACGGCTGGCGAGGCCAAACGTACCCGCAGTCGGTCCGCGATTGGGAGTCGTGCCCGCAGGCCGCTGCAGGACCCGTCCTGCGCCTGCTCCTCCACGAACGTCGTTGGACCGACATGCGCGCGGCCCTCGAGTTTCACCCCGTGCAACCGCTGGCAACACGCCGCGTCAGGGCATGTGGACCCCCCCTCGACATGAACACCCCCTACGCCCCCTCCCCCGATCCCTTTGCCAAGGTCCGCGGCCTCAGCGGACCTCTCGCCGCACTGCTGATCATCCGCGCCTCGATGCGCGCGCTGACCTACCTCGTGTTCGAGGTGACGTCGCCGCCGCCCGGCCAGATCACCGAGGCCCAGCTCGACCAGCTGCTGCTCGTCGACGGCGCCCTGCTCGGCCTGGAGAGCCTGCTCTCGTTCGTCTCCTTCATCGTGTTCCTGGTGTGGATCCACCGCGTGCTCTCGGCGATCCGCAGCACGGGGCAGACCAGCATGTCGCCCGGGCTCGCGGTGGGCGGCTGGTTCATCCCGCTGGCCAATGCCGTGCTGCCGTGGCTGTCGGTCCGCTCCGCCCTCAAGGGCCTGGGCATGACCTCGGCGCTCGCGGGTGTGTGGTGGCTGCTGTGGCTGGCCAACACCTCGCTGTCCAGCCTGCACCAGATGCTGCGACAGATCCGTCTCGTGCCCGAGCTATCCCGCGCGATCCCCTACGACATGATGGACAAGCTCTACTCGATGGCCGGTTCGACCTTCTGGCCCTACATGGCGACGGAC
>JBCCHT010000044.1:0-101814 GCA_039028615.1 Myxococcota bacterium
AGGTTTGGGAGCGCCGGGCCCCCCCCAAAAGGAGACGCCCCCTTTTTTTTTTTCGCCCACCCAAATTTAAAAAAAACATCCCCCCCAACAAAAACCACCGGGCAAACCCCCCCACGGGTAACAAAAATTAGGCCCAAAACAAACCGCGCCGCCCCCCGCTGGGCGTCGGACGGCGCTCCCAAACCTCGCGAGGCCCTCTACCCCTCGCCTTCGGCCCCCGGCAGCGGCCGGTGCCGGATGTACAGCTCCTGCAGCTGCGGGTCATCCGCGGGCGTCGGACACCCGGTCAGCATGTCCTGCCCACGCTGCGTCTTCGGGAAGGCAATCACATCCCGCAGACTCTCGGCCTGGCACATCAACATCGCCACGCGGTCCAACCCGAGCGCGATGCCCCCGTGCGGCGGCGGCCCGTACCGGAAGGCCTCGAGCAAGAACCCGAACTTCGCCTCGGCTTCTTCGTCGCTCAGCCCGAGCGCGGTGAAGACCTTGGCCTGCACGTCGGAGCGGTGGATACGAATCGACCCGCCGCCGATTTCGTTGCCGTTGAGGACGAGGTCGTAGGCCTGGGCGAGGACTTTGCCCGGGTCGGAGACGAGGTGCTCGATGTGCTCTTCGCGAGGAGAGGTGAAGGGGTGGTGGGAGGACGCCCACTGGCCCTTTTCGTTCTTTTCGAAGAGGGGGAAGTCGGTGACCCAGAGGAACTTCCACTGGGGGTCGCCTTCGGGGAGCAGCTCCAGCTTGTCGCGGAGGTGGAGCCGGAGGCTGCACAGGACGGTGTGCACGGTCTCCCACTTGTCGGCGATGAAGAGCATGAGGGAGCCGGGCTCGGCTCCGAGGGCGGCCGAGATGGCGGCCTTGGACTCGTCTTTGACGTTCTTGGCGAAGGGGGCTTCCCAGGCGCCGTCCTTGGCGATGCGCACCCAGGCCAGGCCCTTGGCGCCGCCGTTTTCACGCTTCTTGACGAAATCGGTGAGCTTGTCGAGCTGGCTGCGGTTGAGGGTGCCGGCTTTGTCGGCGGGGATGCACAGGCCCTTGACGCAGTCGGCTCCCTCGAAGACGCGGAAGCCACAGCCGCGGCTGGCTTCGGTGGCGTCTTGGAGCTCGAGGCCGAAGCGCATGTCGGGCTTGTCGGAGCCGAAACGATCCATGGCCTCCTGCCAGGTGAGGCGCAGGAAGCTGTCGGGCAGCTTCACGTCGAGGATCTCCGACCACAGGTGCCGCATGAGCTTTTCCATGGGCGCGAAGACGAGTTCGGGCGTGGCGAAGGACATCTCCACGTCGATCTGGGTGAACTCGGGCTGCCGGTCGTTGCGGAGGTCTTCGTCGCGGAAGCAGCGGGTGATCTGGAAGTACTTGTCGAACCCCGAGACCATCAGCAGCTGCTTGTAGATCTGGGGGGACTCGGCGAGCGCGTAAAAGGAACCCGGATGCAGTCGGCTCGGCACGAGGAAGTTGCGCGCGCCGCCCGGGGTGTACTTGACCATGTAGGGGGTCTCGAGCTCGTAGAAGCCGAGCTCGGCGAGAGTGCGCCGAGTCACGTACGAGATCTTGGCCCGCGTGGCGAAGTTCTTCTGGAAGGAAGGACGACGCAGGTCGAGGTAGCGGTAGCGCAGACGGACGTTCTCGTTGGTGTCGAGACGGTTGTCGTCGGCGATGGTGAAGGGAGGGGTCTCGGAGCTGGAGAAAATCTCCAGGGTGTCGACCTCGACCTCAACGGCGCCGGTCGGCAGGTTCGCATTCTTGTTGTCACCACGATCGATGACCTTGCCGGACACGCCCACGCAGAACTCGCTGCGCAGGGCTTCGGCCTGAGCATGCGTGGCTTCGTGGATGTCGGGGCCAAAGACCACCTGGGTGACGCCCTCGCGATCGCGAAGGTCGATGAAGATGCGGCCGCCGTGATCTCGACGACGATGGACCCAGCCAAAAAGTGCGACCCGATTGCCGATGTGCTCCGCGCGGAGCTCATTGCAGGTGTGGGTACGGCCAGACTCGAGCAAGCTCGCCATGGCCGCGGACTCTAGCAAGCTCACCAGGCGAGGGCGCGGCCAGTTGAACGCGAAGGAGGGGAGGGTGACTTCCCCTGCGGGGACAGCTCACAATCGAACATCCCGCGGCTATTGCGCAATCGTGAAGGCTGGCCGAGAATCCACCCGTAAACTGCGTAGGCCGCTGTACGCCGCGCGCGGTCTTGCTACAAACGCCCCGAGCGTCATGCCCCTCCGCTTCCTGCACATCTCGGACATCCACTTGCTGGACCTGTCCGGGGTCTCGTTGAGCCGCTACCTGAACAAGCGGTTCACGGGGCGGGTGAACCTCGCGTTGCGGAGAAGTCACGCGCACGACGAGCGACTTTTCGACGAGGTGCTCGAAATGATCCCTCGTCTCGGTGTCGAACGGTTGGTGATCACGGGGGACCTGACCAACCTTTCGCTGGAGCCCGAGTTTGCCCTCGTGCAGCGCAAGCTACGGTCGTCTCCGGTGCCGGTCACGATCATTCCCGGCAACCACGACACCTACACGCACGGCAGTGCTCGGGCGCAGCGCTTCGAGTCCTTCCTGGCGGAGTTCATGGAAGGCGAGCGCGAGGGGAACGAACTGTACCCCTTCGTGTGGCGCGACCAAGACGTGGCGCTCATCGGGGTGTCCACGGCCATCGCGACGCCGCCGCTCTACGCGGTGGGGCGCGTCGGCCCCGAGCAGCTCGCGCGGCTCGAGAAGATCTTGGAGACGACGGCGGCCGAAGGGCTGTGCCGGATCGTTCTCATCCACCACCCGGTCGTCGACGGCGTCTCCAAGCCCCGTCACGACTTGGTCGATCGCGGCGCATTCGCCGAGGTCATCGCCCGCCAGGGCGCCGACCTGATCCTACATGGCCACGAGCATCGCCGAATCGAATCGGAGCTGCCGGGCCCGGCCGGGCCAGTGCCCGTCCACGGAGTCTCCTCGGGCACCTGCGTGTCCGAAAAACCCGGTCGTGAGGCGAGCTTCTCCGTCTACGACGCAACGGCCGAACACATCCAAAGAGAACTGTACACATGGAACGGCAGCGAGTTTCAACGTCCCGACTGAACCCGGCCAACGGCCGACGCCGACGCCGGTTGACCATCTCCGGGGCCCTGCTGTCCTTGCTCATGGGGGCGGCCTGCGCCACGCCGCTCGACAAGGCCCGCATCGCGTGGTCCGAGGGCGAAGGGGAGTTCACGGAGGCCGAGCCCTTCTACGAAGAGGCGGTGGCGGCCGATGACAACGAGTCGGAGATCGCCCGCGAGGAGTTCTTCGAGATCCACATGGATCTGGCAGCGGCCAACAAGAAGGAGCACCCCAAGGAGGCCGAGCAGCACTACCGGGCGGCGCTGAAGCTCGACCCCGCGAGCGCGGAGGCTCGCACCGGGCTCATCCGCTTGCTGATGACGCTGTACCGCTACGAGGAAGCCTTCGCTCTGGCGAACGAGGGCACGAACTCGGGCGACTGCCCCGGGTGCAAGCGGTTGCTCGCGGTGATGCTCATCCAAAGCGGTGACCAGCGCTCGGAGACCGAGGACTGGCCCTCGGCCGAGGCGGCGTACGCCGCGGCGATGGACATGCTTCCCGACGCTTCGGTGGCGCTGGGCCTGACCCGAGCCCGCGTCGCGCAGGGCAAGGTCGAGCCCGCGGTGCAGTCGCTGTCGATGGCGGCCGAGATGATCGACCAAAACGACATCGAGGGTCGACGCCGCTTCCTCGAGCTGCGACGGGCGCTGGTCCTGGCCGCGCTCGAGGCCACCAACCCCGACCTCGCCGACAAGGCGCTCGACGTGGCGCCCAAGGGCGTGGGGGCGCAGGAGCAGCTCGGGCTGGCCGTCGAGGTCGCCATGCAGCTGACCAAGGTCGGCAAGGCGGACGAGGCGCTGTCCCGCATGCAGGCGCTGGCGCAGGCGGCCGAGCAGGGTCGACTCCGCGTGAGCGACGAGCAGAAGGGCGAGCTGCTGATCCGCGTGGCGCTGCTGTTCGGCGCGCGCGCCAACCAGAAGCTGGCCAACGGCGATGCCGAGGGCGCTTCGGCCGACCTCGAAGAGGCGCACAAGCTCATCCCGGGCGAGCCCACCATCACGATGCAGAAAGCCATCGTCTACGGCGCGGAGGGCAACATCAAAAAGGCCCGCGAGGAGATGACCAAGGTCAACCGCAAGACGCCGGGCTATCGCACGGTCGACGCGGTGCTCTACGCCATGGAGGCGGACAAGCTGATCGAGCAGGGCAAGGTCGGCCTGGCCAGCGACCTGGTGGGCTACGGCAAGCGCGCGGATCCCGATGCTCCCGAGATCCACATCGCGGCGGCGCAGGTCCTCGCGGCCACGCCCTTCGACGACATGCTCAAGGCCGAGCAGAAGGATCTGCGCAAGCGCGGCCTGGTGAAGTACCCCAAGGGCAAGCACAAGCCGCTCAAGACGGGCGAGGCGCTGTCCGAGCTGGCGTGGGCCGCCAAGGTCCTCGAAGCGCAAGACTCGCTGTTCCCGTTCCGCGATCCCGACGCCAAGGACCGCCTGGAGCAGACCAAGGCCACGTTGACGGCGTTCTACCCGTACGCGGTGGCGTTCGAGTCCGACCCGCACGCGGTGCTGGTGCTCAAGAACACCAGCCCCGCCGAGCTGACCGTGGTGACCGAGAAGGGCCGCTTCTTCCGCAAGAAGAAGAAGATCGAGGCCAACGGCAGCGTGGAGGTCAAGCTGAGCAAGCCGGGGGTGATCACTTTTACCTATGGTGAAGAGGAGGAGGTGGCCATGTTCGTCGCCGAGCCCCACACCAAGGTCGAGATCTCGCTCCCGCCCGCCGCCACGGCCCCGTAGGCGGCTTTCGAGGCCACTTTGCTGAACCCCTGTCTAGGCGCACATTCGACCGTATTCGACTCTGCGGTCGAATGCGCGCTTGGACCGCTTCCCTGATAGACTTTCTCGCGGGTGAGAGCGTGCCCCCATCGCAGGATCCGGCCCCTTGGAGAGGGAGCGGTCGGTGATGTGCACCTATGTGTGGACGTTCATCAACGTCGACTCGTGGTGGTCAAGTGGTTGCGCGCGGAGGTCCACGAGGGAAGCGAGGCGGCCAAGCGGTTCAACCGCGAGGCCACGCGGATGGCCGGTCGCATGTTCGACGGGGTCATCAAGGTCGAGGACTACGGCTCGGACGAATTCGGTCGCACCTGGATGGCGATGGAGTTCGTCGATGGCCTCTCGCCCGGCGGGGTGATCAAGCGCGGCGACGCGTGGGGCGTGCATCGGCTGCTGGCCGGCGTCGGCCGCAGCCTCGATGAGCTGCACGGCCTCGGCGTCGTGCACCGCGACCTCAAGCCCGACAACATCATCTTGCGCGGCGTCGCCCGCGGCTGGGATCCGGTCATCATCGATCTGGGCATCGCCAAGTGGCTGGCGCACGAGGTGGCGACCGCGACGGGCTCGGTGTTCGGCACGCCGCACTACATGAGCCCGGAGCAGTTCAAGGACACCAAGCACGTGGGGCCTGCCACCGATCGCTACGCGCTGGCGGTGATCGGGTTCGAGCTGCTGACGCAGCGCTTGCCCTACGACGGCAGCACGCTGCCCGAGCTGCTGCACCAGCACATGGAGTCGAGCATCCCCAAGCTGCACATTCCCGTGGCGGGGACCGAACGCCCGCGGCCGGTGCCGAACTTGGATTCCTTCATGGCGGTGGCCATGGCCAAGAGCCCAAACGATCGCTACAGCGGCGGGCGCGAGATGGCCGAGGCGTTCCGCAGCGCGGCCCAGGCCGACGGCCTCTGGGAGGACGTGGGCTCGCTGGCGCCGCTCTACGACCCGCTGGCACGGCCGATCATCGAGATTCGGCCGGGGCGGGGCCAGCCGCGGCGCTTCGACATGCGCGAGGGACCGGTGGTCGTCGGTCGCCACGAGGCCTGCCAGATGGTGCTGACCTCGCCGCGGCTGAGTCGCCTGCACTCGTGCATCTATCTGCACCGCGGGCGGCTGTGGGTCGCCGACCTGAACAGCCAAAACGGCACCCGCTACCAAGACAAGGTGCTCGCCCACGGGACGTCGGTTCCGCTGCGCACCGACGGGCGGCCGTCGAAGATCGTGCTCTACGATCAACACCTCGAAGTCATCGCCCACCGGGCCTGAGCCCAGTCTCGAGTCGCGGTGTCGGGCGAGAGTCGAAGGGCGAACCTGTGGCTCTTCGGGCCGGCCCTGGTGTGGGCGGGGCTATGCCTGGGCGGGGTGGTGCTCACGATGCTCGACGACTCGGCGTGGTCGGCGGTGCCGCGGCGCGAGAGCACGGTGGTGGGCTCCGATCGTTGCCAGGCGTGCCATCCCGATCACCACGAGACCTGGCGTCGTAGCTATCACCGCACGATGACGCAGCGAGCCCAGGGGGAGGCCGTGCTCGCGCCCTTCGCCGGGGAGACGCTCGACACCCTGGGCTTTCGCGCGACCATGACCCGCGGTGCGCAGGGGCAGCCGCACATGCGGATCGAAGCGCTGGAGCCCGGCTCGGACGGGGACGCGGTGCTGCTCGACGTCGACGTGGAGATGACGGTGGGCAGCCATCGCTATCAGCAATACGTGGCGCGGATCGATCGCGGCGGCGGGCCGGGCGAGCTGTGGCGATTGCCCTTGGCGTGGCATGTCGAGCTCGATCGCTGGATCCACATCAACGGGGCCTTCCTGACGCCCGAGGGGGCATGGGGGCAAGCGGACGACTACCTGCGGCACCTGTCGCGGTGGAACGACAACTGCATCTTCTGCCACAACACCGAGCCGGTCCCCGGGCTCGACGACCAGGGGCAGTGGGACAGCGAGGTCGGTGAGCTCGGCATCGCGTGCGAGGCCTGCCACGGTCCCGCGTCGGCCCACGTGGCGCGTCATCGCTGGCCGTTGCGGCGGCTATTGGCCACAGGGCGGGAGCCGGGAGACGGCAGCATCGCCGACCCGGCCCGACTGGATGCGGGGCGGCATGCCGACGTCTGTGGCCGCTGTCACGGCAATCGCATCGCCGCGGATCTCGACGCGGTGTTTCGGGGCGGCGACGGGTTCCTGCCCGGGCATCCGCTGGCCGAGGTCTCGCGACCGATCCTGCGCGACTCGACGCTCGCGGGCACCGAAGGGCAGCCGTTCGCTCCGCGCTTTTGGCCCGACGGCACCCCGCGGCTGTCGGCCTACGAGTACCAGGCGCTGCAGCTGTCACCCTGTCATCTCGACGGCGAGGGGCTCGGCTGCGGAGACTGCCACACGATGCACGGCCCCGAGCCCGCGATGCAGCTGCGGCCCAGCTACGACTCCGCCGTGGTGTGCGGTGGTTGCCACGAGGCGCAGTCGCTGTCGGATGCGAAGTCGCCCGGCGGTCACGGCCGGCACGGGGCGCAGGTCGATTGCGAGGGGTGCCACATGCCGCGGGTCACCTACGGGTTGCTCGAGGGGATGATGAGTCATCGCATCACGCGACCGCGGCCGCAGGACCTGCTGGAGCGCGACGACCAGCCCGACGCGTGCACGCAGTGCCACGTCGATCGCAGTCGGGCGTGGGCGGCCGAGGCTCTGTCCGCATGGCCGGGGGAGCCAGACCCGCCCCAGGCCGCCGCGGCGGTGCTGCTCGATCTCCACGGCGGCGATCCGATCGCCCGGGCTCTGGCCGCTCATGCGCTGTCGCGCCCCGAGGCGTCCGCGCCTGCGGCCCGCCGCATGGCCTGGCTGGTCGATGCGCTCGAGGACGACTACCCGGCGGTGCGCTGGTTCGGCTTTCGGGGCCTTCGCGCCATGGCTGCGCGTCACCAGCCGGAGCTGCTGTCGATCCTCGAGACCCCGGGCGCCATGGAGGACGCCGGGCTGCGGGTCTCGATGATCGACGAGCTCCGGGCTCGCCTCGGTCCGGGTGCCTTCGCCCGGCAGCCCGAGCGGCTGCAGCGGCTCCACGAGCAGCGCGACGACAAGGCCATCTGGATCGGCGAGTGACCGGTGGGCGGCCGGGGGCGAGGCAGAGCCCGACCCTCGACACTGCGCCGGTTCACCGCCGTGGAATGCCGTCGGGCGGGGTCCCTTCGCCTTCGTCTTCTTCCTCGTCGCCTTCTTCTTTCAGCTTGGCCAGCTGCTCGGCGGTGGGGAGCTGGGGCTGGAGCATCTCGTTGATGTCGCCCAGCCACGCCGCCGCCCCGCTGGAGACGGGGCGATCGGACTTGCCCAGCCAGCCCATCCGTCGCAGCGCGACCACGATGATGAGGATGATGCTGCCGACGAAGCCCCCGAACACGAGGATGTCGAAGGTGGACATGACGCCACCGTATCGCGACCACGACGCGATCTGACGAGGAAACGACGCGGCGCGTGAGCACGGATCGGGACGGACGCTCGCTCCGAGCCGGGGCGATGCTCAGCGCAGATAGCCGAGGCTCTTGAGCATCGTGAGCACCTCGGCCACTTCCTCGCGGCTGAGCCACTCGTCGGTGCAGCGATCGGCGATGTCTCGCACCGCGAGGCGTTCGTGCGTGCTGCCGAGCAAGTCCAGCAGCGTCATCGCGGCGGTGACCGAGTTGCGGTCCGGCCACTCGAGCGTGCGGCCGCAGGTGCCGATGATCAGGCTGTCGTCGTAGCGCTCGTACGCCAACGCGAACACCGAGCGCCGCTGCACGAAGTCGTCTTCGGTCAGCGGCGGGCAGGGCTCGGGAGCGGGCAGGGCCGTCTTGCCGCGCATGGTGGCGAACTCGAGGCCCGCCACCACGTCTTCGCGGCGACGCGGCGAGGCCCGATCGATCACGATGCTCAGCGCCAGCGAGGGGCCCTCGGCTTCGAATCCGTGCACGTGCGTGCCCGGCCAAAACCCCAGGTCGCCGGGCTCGAGGTCGACCACGAGCTCCGGCTCCCGCGTGGGCGGGGTGAGCCCGTTGCTGTCCTCGACCCACGCGGCGTCGTCGTCGGACAGCGTCAGCCCTTCCCAGAAGTAGCCCTTGCGGCGCCCGGTGAGCACCACCTGGAACACGGCCTCCTGGTGCGGATCGACGTGGAAACCAAAGGGCGTACGACGGTAGTCACCCAAGAATGCGTTGAAGCGATAGGTGCGAGGCCCGGTCAGGGCGAGGGTGGGGGCCAGCAGCGCCTGCAGGCGATCGAGCGCGTCCCAGCTCGCACACTCGATGCCGGGCGCCTGCATGCCGAACTCACCGCCGAGCCGGGCCCCCGCGTCGGCGATCCACTGTTCGAAGCTCTCGTGCGCCGCGGTGGGCAGGTAGGGGGTGGGGTCGAGCACCAGCCCGCCCGCGCGATAGACCTCGGCGCTGCGCCCCGGATCCGTGGTCCGCTCGGGCAGGGGCTCGGGCGACAGGCCCCAGCTCTGCTTCAGCGCGAAGATTTTGTCCCGGGAGGTCCGGGCGTGCTCGGGCGGGTGGGCGCGCTTGATCCACTCGAAGACCTCGGCCGCCTCGAATAGCGGGCCCACGTCGCGGAGCACGTCGGGGCTGCCCTCTTCGAACAGGGCACGCATCTGCCCGGCGATGCGGTCGTACTGCGGCGCGGGGCTGACGGTGGCGTCGGTCATGACCTCGGCTTCGTAGCAGAGATCGGCCTCGCTGGCGCGTCACCTGCTAAGGTCGAGGCGGGTCGTGGACGGTTCCCTTCACATCCGCGCGTCACTGCTGGTGGTGGCCGTGTTCTTGACGATGGGCCTCGGCCTCGAGGCGATGCTCGGCATGCGGGTCGAGAGCCTGCTCAACGACGAGCTTCGCCGCGAGATGCTGCGCTTGGGCCACGCCCACGGTGCTCTGCTCGGGCTGCTGAACCTGGGGCTGTCGTGGGCGATGGATGCGTTGTCGACCCCCGACGCCTGGGCCCGGCGGATTCGCATCGCGGCGCTCGTGGGGGCGCTGTGTGTCGGGCTCGGGTTCACGGCGGGCGGGATCTGGCACGGTCCCACCGACCCCGGCCCGCTGGTGTTGCTGGTGCCGACGGGCGCGCTGCTGCTCATCAGCGCGGTGCTGGCGGTGGTGCGCCTGCGCCCGCGCGCCGAGTCATAGCAGCGGGGAGAGCACTCGCGCCCCGCTCTCGAATAGCCGCGTGCGGAACGAGGGGTCGGCCCGGTCCGCGACGAGCACCTCGCTGGCGCCCTCGAGATCCTCGGCAAAGACCTGGGCCAGCGCCCGCGTGACGTCGGGGTCGTAGAACATGCCCGTGACCTCGTAGTTGATGTGGAAGCTGCGGATGTCCATGTTGGCCGAGCCCAGCGCACAGATGTCGTCCACGATGAGCAGCTTGGCGTGCAGCATCCCGCGCTCGTACTCGAAGATTCGACCGCCCGTGCCCAGCACCTCGTCGTAGTAGCTGCGGGCAGCCCAGCCGATGACGCGCACGTCGTTGTGTCGCGGGTGCGGCACCAAGATCCGCAGGTCCACGCCCCGCAGCGCGGCGGTGCGCAGGATGAGCAGCAGCGGCTCGTCCGGGATGAAGTAGGGCGTCGCGAGCCACACCCGATGATTGGCGGTGGCGATGGCGGCGGAGAACTGCGCGGAGATGGTGGACAGCAGCGGCAGGTCCGGGCCGCTGGGGATGATCTGCAGCAGCGGGCCCTCGGAGACGACGGGCGCGGCGATCTGGGGATGAAAGGGGTTGGCCTCGTCGGCGTGGGCCCGCGCGCGCTGGGCTTTCTTGCGGGTCCAGGCGCGGTCCTTGGGCAGCGGGCGGCGGGGATCGAAGCGGTGGGGCACGGACGCACGCTCACCGCTGAGGTCGAGCACTTCACCCGTGCTCGCGAGCCAGTCCTCGAGGAAGATGGCCTCCAAGCCGATCACCGCGTCGCCCTCGAGGCTGATGGCCAGGTCTCGCCAGGTGCGATGCTCGGTGGTCGGGTCGAGGTACTCGTTGCCGATGTTGAGGCCGCCCAGGATTCCGAGCCGACCATCGACGGTCATGATCTTGCGATGGTTGCGGTAGTTGAAGCGGACTCGACCCAGCCGCATGGGGATCCGCAGCCGGCCGAAGACGGCGACCTGGCCTCCCGCGGCCCGGAGCTTCTCGAAGTGCGAGTCGGGCAGGCCGAGGCTGCCGAGGTGATCGTAGAGCACGCGAACCTTGACCCCGGCCTCGGCCTGCGCGGTGAGCATCGCGGTGAGGCGTCGGGCGGTCTCGTCGTCGTGCCAGATGTAGAACTCGCAGTGGATCGAGCGTGTCGCCGACTGGATGGCGGCGGCGAAGGCCTCGAAGGCGGTGGCAGCGGTGGTGAGCAGGCGGACTTCTTCGCCGCGACGCAGCGGAGCGGCGGCTGTCTCCAAGGCCAGGCGGACCAGGCCGCGGGCGCTGTCGGGGAGGTCGGGCGGGAGCTCGTCGAGCGTGGCCAGGTGTCGCGTCTCATCGACGGGATTGATCGGTCGTCGCTGCCGACGTCGGACGCGACGACGCGTGCGTCGCGAGAACACCACGTAGACCAGCAGCCCCACGATGGGCAGGAAGACGAGCGCCAGGACCAGGGCGATGGTGGCGGTGGGCCGCCGTCGCTCGAGCACGATGAAGCCGGTGACCCCGACCGCATAGACGACGAAGGCCAGCTCGAGGGCCGTGGCCAAGGGGTCCGCGCTCGCGATCATCGCGTCGTTCGCCTCCGTCGGGGATACCCTAGGTTCACCGCGATCCGCCAACGCGGCCCCGCGCCAGTGGCCTTCGGGCGAAACCGTAGCCCCGCGATGGGACGGCCACAGCGCGCACCAGACGGGCCGTAGCTGGCCCCTGGCGGATTCGGGCGGCAAACGCGTCCTCCAAATGAGGTTTTTGCTATTGTCTCGCCCGGTGCTGTCCCTGCCCCAGGTCCTGCACGAAGCGCAGCGTCACGCGGTGACGGAGATCGCCATCGAGCCCGGACAACCGGTCACCTTTCATGGCGACCAAGGTGCGTTGGTGCTCGGTGACATGCTCGAAGAGCAAGAGATCTCCGAAGCCCTCACGCTCGTCTTGGCTCCCGATCAAATGGCCGAGCTCGCCGTCGCGAACATCGTCGAGTTCCACATCGGCGGGTTCTCCGAGTGGAACTTCGTCGCCGAGACCGGCGAAGACGGAGTGATGATTCGCGGCCGGATTCGGGACGGATCTGTGCCCGACGAGTACGGTGTTCCCTTGGAGCTGCCGCCGCTCGAGCCCTTCGAGTACGAGCGAACCTCGGAGATCCCGCGGTCGAGTGGATCGGTGCTTCGCCAGAACGAGCCCCGCGAGACGCGTTGGGACCTGGCGGCCGCGGGTGCGGTCAGCCAAGACATCGACTCGGCTCCGTCGGCGTCGATCGAAGATCCCTCGCTCGTCAATCCCGACGATCCGCCCACGGTCGAGCCGGAGGCCGAAGCTCCGCCGCCACCCCAAGGGGAAAACGGCGGGCTCATCGACTTCGCCTTGGTGGGTCGCACGGCACCGACCAGCGATCTTCCCGAGATGGAGCCGAGCCTGGCGACCACCGCCCCGCGCCTGTCCGGGTTCGATCCGGTCTCGGTGCAGACCACGATGCAAGGCGAGGACACCCTCGGCATGCACGTCGATGCGTTGCTCCCCGGGACCGTGATCCACTTGGCCGGCTTGGGCGCGGGCGAGCGATTGTTCCGCGACTTCGATGGCGCCTACGAGGTGATCGACGACGCCACGTGGGCCACCGCGACCTCGCGACCGCTGACGGAGATTCCGCTGGGGCAGGCGTACCTCGTGCGCCTCGAAGACCCGAGTCGGTGCCTACCGTGGCTGCTGCGTCGGCTCGAGGAGGGCGCGTGCCTGGTCATCGAGACGCGGGCGCGAACGGTGGAGGGAGCGCGTCGCGTCTTGCTGGGCGCCGAGGCGAGCTCGCACCTGGTGGGGTGGCTCGACGTGCAAGAGCACTGGTGGCTGCACCCCGAGGGCGCGGTCTGGACGCTCGACTCCGTCTAGCCGGGTAGGGGCAGCCGTTCCTCGAGCGCCGGATCGTGCAGCACGATCTGTGCCGCCTTGAGGCACTGCATGCCGAGGCCGATGGGCGCGACGAGGTTGACGGTGGCGGGCTCGGGAGCGGCGGGCACCGTGCACAAGAGCATGACGTGCAGTGCCTCGTCGGGCTCGAGGTGCAAGAAGCCGAGGCTGCGTCGCACGTGCTCGACCGGATAGTCCGGGCGCACGCGGGAGGCTTCGATGGTCAGGAGGGTGAGCTGCGGATCTCGTCGGCATCGAAGCCACGCGTAGGCCGACCCGGGTACACGTGGTTCCAACGTGAACTCGGTCCCAGAGGTCAATCCGGGCAGGCCGAGGGGCATCTGAAACGAGAGCGCTTCGATCACGATCAGGGCTCGGGCAACATCGTCGCACGCTCTCGGTCGAGCGTGGACTGTGCTTGCCGATTGCTTTCGGCGAGGTTGTCGTAGAGTTCTTCGCGGAAGACCGGGAGACCTTCGGGTGCTTGGATTCCCAAGCGAACCTGTCGGCCTCGAATCTCACGCACGACGATCTCGATACCGTTGCCGATGAAGATCTTCTGCCCGATTTTGCGAGTCAGGGTCAGCACGTCGTGGTCCCTTCGAAGGGAAGTTTGCCCTTTTCGTTGTCGGCTCTGGAGTGGTTGATACGCAAGCCCCGCTTCGTGCCACTCGGATGGGTGAGTGACCCCACGAGGACCGCGAACAGCGTCAGTCGTTCCACGAATCGACACGACCCGTGTCACCGTTGCTGGCGCTTACGTAGTTTTTCGACGAGCGTGGTCCGATTCATTCCAAGCAGCATCGATGCCTGGTTTTTGTTGCCGCCGGTACGTTCCAGCGCTTGGTCGATCAGACTCATTTCGAAGGTCTGAACCGCCTTGCGTAGATCGATGCCATCGTCGGGCAGAAGGAAGTCGGCGGGCGTGGCAAAGGTGACCGGCTCCGGCTCCGGCTCTGGGGCCGGAGGGGCGGCTTCGGGTGCCTGGACGACGCCCTGGGTGTAGCTCGACGCCGCGGAATCGGGGCCCAACGCCCCACTCGTGGTCGATTCGGAGCTCGCCGCGGGGGCGGCCGGCGGTTGAGCCGCTTCGGGGGCAGGGGCGGGCGCGGAGCGCTCTGTCGGGTTCAGCCCGATGAGCGTTCGCCCGCCGAGCTGCTGGATCTTGGGAGGCAGATCGCTGACGTCGAGCAAGCCGCTGCCTTGGTGCAGCAGGGTCATGCGCTCGACCGTGTTCTGCAGCTCGCGGACGTTGCCCGGCCAGTCGTAGCGGACCATGGTCTCGAGCGCGCCGGGTGAGAACGAAGGCACGGGCTGGTCGCTGCGGTTGCCCAGCAAGCCGAGGA
Source organism: Myxococcota bacterium (assembly GCA_039028615.1). Taxonomy (GTDB): domain Bacteria; phylum Myxococcota_A; class Polyangia; order Nannocystales; family Nannocystaceae; genus Paraliomyxa. The sequence continues at coordinate 14,252 of JBCCHT010000044.1, forward strand.
AGTGCTGAGCCAGGCGCGGCACGTCTTCGATGCGATCGCGCAGGGCGGGCAGCTGAATGGGAATGAGGTTCAGTCGATAGAAGAGGTCTTCGCGGAAGCTGCCCGCGCGGGTCATCTCTTCGAGGTTCTTGTTGGTGGCGGCGACGATTCGAACGTCGCACTTGCGGGGCCGGGTCTCGCCGACGGGGACGTACTCTTTTTCTTGGAGCACGCGCAGGAACTTCACCTGCACCGCCAGCGACATCTCGCCGATCTCGTCGAGGAAGAGGCTGCCGCCGTCGGCGACGGCGAAGCGACCCTCCCGGGCCTGCGTCGCCCCGGAAAACGCCCCTTTGGCGTGCCCGAACAGCTCGCTCTCGATCAGCGTCTCGGGGATGGCCCCGCAGTTGACCGGGACGAACTCCTTGCGCTTGCGGCCGGAGGTGTTGTGGATCGCCCGCGCGACGAGCTCTTTGCCCGTGCCGCTCTCGCCCAGCACCAGCACCGTGCAGTCGGTGTTGGCGATGCGCTCGATGACGAGGAACACGTCGAGCAAGCGCGGGTGCTCGCCTACGAGATCGGGCGCATGGGTGTCGCGCCACAAAAGCCGCGGGTCTTGGCCCGCCCCTTCGCCCGGCGCCAGGCTGCCGAGCACCCGCCGCACCATGCCGAGCAGCTGCTCGAGCTCGAAGGGCTTGACGAGGAAGTCGGTGGCGCCGAGCCGGATGGCCTCGACCGCGTGCGAGATCGTGCCCTCGGCGGACATCATGATGCAGTTGGCCGCCATACCGCGGGCACGGGCTCGCTTGAGCACCTCCATGCCGTCGAGGTCGTCCATGCGCAGGTCGAGCAGGACGAGGTCGAAGGGCATCGACGCCATGCGGTCGAGCGCTTCGTTGCCGCCGCTGGCGCCTTGACATCGACACCCCAGTCTCCCGAGGTAGTTGGTCAGCAGCTGACGATGCGCGTCATGATCGTCGACGATCAGCACCGAGCGTCCTTCGAGGAGCGGGTCGGGGCCGCGGCGCCGGGGTGTAACCACGAACTCTAGTGTAGTGGCCCACAGCGGGGCGGGGTCAAATCTCTGGCGCGTGTGCTCACTAGGGGTGTTTGACGACCCCTTGGGTCCGCAGCGGTGGCACGGGCCCGTCCGCCTGGCGGCGTCAGCGACCCCAACTGGGCTCCCCGCCGCGCGGTCGGGTCCGCGCGCGAGCCCGGCTCTCAGGGGATGCCCGGGGCCGCGTCCCGGGGGTCTGGCCGCAATCAGTGCCGGCAGTGCGAAGTCTCGTGGGCGCGACGCTCTTCATCGTCGGCCAGCTCGGCGAGATCGCAGTGCAGCGTGGGAATGAAGGGATTGACCCGAATCGCGCGCAACAGCGCTTCCTCGGCCTCGGTGGTGTCCCCGTTCCGCAGCAGGGCCCGGCCCTGCGCCGCCGCGAGGTTGGCATCCTCGGGCTCGGCCTCGGCGGCGCGTTCGAGCAGCGGCACCGCGGGCGCCCACTGTTCGAGCTCGACGTACAGCCGTCCGAGTCGCCGTGAGAGCACCGGATCTTCCCGCGCCCGGCGGTCGGTCTTGCGAGATTTTTCGTACTGCAACGCCGCCGCCTGGCCGTGGCCTCGGGCCTGCAACAGACCACCGAGGCGGGCGTGCTGCCGCGCCTTGCCGCCGCCGAGATGAGAGAACACGTCGCCGAGCGCCTCGGGGGCCTCCTCGGACTCGTCCTCCTTGAACTCGGGTCCGGCGGCGAGCGGGCCGCTGCGACTGCTGGCCGTGCGGCGCCGCGTGACCGCGGTCCACTCCTTCATGAACGCGTCGAAGTCGTCGCCCCACGCCGCGGCGAGAGCATCCTTGGCGTCGTCGCCATCGGTCACCCGATCGAGCAGCGTCTCGATGCCGGCCGGGCCGCGCCGCTCGAGCAGCAGCCCGAGCATGGTCTCGACCTCGGCGTAGGCCAAGGCCGCGCGCTCTTGGCTCGGCAACATCGCGACCGAGGGATACATCTCGTCCAGCGTCACCAGGTTGTCGTGCACGATCGCCTGGTGCAGGTGGAAGGCGATCGCGGGCTCCAGCGGGGGCGGGTCGGTCCGGCGCCAGCGGGTCTCGAGCAGCTTGGCCAGGCCCTCTTGTAGCCACACCGGAGCCCGGTTCTGGGTCCGCATCGTGAGGACGTAGTGCACGTACTCGTGCACCGCGGTGTCGATCCAGCCGTAGCCGTACACCATCACCCGCGGGGTGATCATCATGATGCGTCGGTACTTGGTGACCCCCACCGTGCCCGTGGTACGGATGTTCTCCACCGTAAGCGGCGTGACCATGGCCAGCTTGAGGGGGTCGTCGAGGAACTCGAAGCGGATCGGGTGAGGCGGCCTCACTCCGATGTCATCGCCCAGCGCCTCGCGAGCCACCGCCATCGCGTCGAATAGATACGGGGCGATGAGGGCATCCTTGGCGTCGGCGAAGACGGCCTCGACGTGGCCGTCGGGGCTGGTGACGACGATGTTGTCGGCCAAGGCGCTGGTCGAGCCGCGGGCCAGGGCGAGGTAGTGGCGGGCCTCCAGCTCGGCGTCGCTGCCGTCGGCGAGGCTGCCCGACGCGAGCGCAGCGGCCAGCAGCGCTTCACCGTCGGCGTAGCGACCCGCGTACACGTGCAGGACGCCCTGCTTGACGTCTCGCTCCGCGCCCGGGGTGGCGGCATCGATCGCCGCCTGGGCGGCGGGCAGGTCCCAGCCGGCCAGCGCCGTCTCGGCGTCGACCAGGTGCGGGTCGGCTTCGTCGGCCAGCGCGGTGGGGCCCGGCCATGCTCCCAGCAGCGCGAGGCCCAGCCCCAGCGTGCGGAGGCGAACGAGACTTCGAATGAGACGGCCACGGATCATCGCAACAGCTCCTCGTAGTAGCGCTGGACCGGCTCGTCGAAGCCAGCCGGGGCGTCTTCTCGCATGGCTTCCATCAGGGCATCGCGCAGCGAACGATCGCGCTCGGCCTCGGTCGATGCGTCTCCGCTGGCGGATGGCGGCGGCGGGGGAGGCCCGCGGCGGAGGCTGTCGATGGCATCCTGGAGGCCCTGCCATGCCTGGGCCTCGGGGTCGATGGCCTGACCGGGGCGCTTTTGCGCGAGCTGATCGGCGCTGCGCTCCATGCCCTGGTCGGCTTGCCGCATCGCCTTGCGTCCGGGCCCGGGCAGCTGGTCGGCCACCGGATCGTCGAGCAGCGTCCGCGACTGCTTGCGGAGCCCGGTCTGACGCTCGCGCAGGCTCTGGAGCTGCTTGGCCTGCTCGGGGCTGAGCACCTCCTCGGGCGAGGGCAGGGTCTCGTCGAGGCGTTTTTGTAGGCGCTTGGCTTTGTCGCGGGCGCGGCGGACCGCCTTACCTTCGCGCTCCTTGGCCTGGGAGCCCTCGGCCGCTCGATCGAGCGCGCGGGCGGCTTCTTCGGCCGCTTCGGCCAGGTCGAGGGCGGACGCCCGTTCGTCCTCGCTCAGGCGATCGAGCTGCTCCAGGGCATCCTTGGCGTCGTCCAGCGCCCGTCGCCCCTCGCGGCCGAGACGGGCGTCGTTGATCTCGTCCAGCGCCTCGCGCAGCGCCTTGGACTCGGTGGTCGCCGTCTCGCGATCGTCTTCGTCGGCGGACTGGGCCGCCACGCCTTCACGCCAGCGCTCGTGCAGCTTGCGGGTCTGGCTGCGCAGGTTGGTCTGCTCGTCCTGGAGCTTGGACAGCTCGCGCAGCAGCTTCATGCGCGCGCGCTCCTCGGGCGACAACGAGGCGGTCTCCTCGTCCTCACCGAGCCGCTTTTGCACCTCGTCGCGGAGCCCCTGGACCTCACCCAGCTGGCCGCGGGCCTGCTCGAGCGCAGCGTCGACGTTCCCCGCCTCGAGCATGTCGGTCAGCGGCGGCTGCTGCTTCATGCGCTCGACGATGGCGAACGCGTCGAGGTTCATGAACTCCTGGTCGACCTCCTTGCGGAGCATGGCGCGGGCCTCGGTGATGCGGCGGAGGTCTTCCTTGCGTCGCTGCTCGAGCTGCTCGATTCGCGGTCGCACCGACTGGTCGCCCGCCTTGAGCTGCTCGAGCAGGTCCACCATGCTGCGCTGCGTGGTCTCGAGCCGGGCCACCAGCGCTTCGAGGCGCTCGATGATCTGGCCGTCGACGAGGTCGTCGAGCCGAATCAGCTCGTCCTCGAGGCGCTCGACTTCCTTCTCGTTGTGGTCGGCCAGCGCATCGAGAGCGGCCCGTGTGCCCTCGGGGTCTCGGACCTCCGACGCGGGGGGCATCTTGGCGTGCAGCGCCAGCTCTTCGGCGTGCAGCTTGGCCAGGCGGTGGTGGACCTCGGTGAGCGTGGCGACGTCTCGCTCCCGCGCCAGCGTGTCGAGCGAGAGCGCATCGATGGCCTCGGCCAGGCGAGCGAGCAGCTGGCTGGCGCGATGTAGCAGGTCGCGGGCGAGCGCGGCTCGGACCACGTCGGGCGGCGGCGGGGGAGCACCGGGTAGGGGCGTGGCCGCGGGGAAGGCCCGGCTGAGCATGCGCGCGGCGAGCAGGTCGACCGCCAGGTCTCGGATGTCCCGCAGCCGCACGATGTTGGAGGCGTGCTCGGCTTCGTCGTCGTGCACCAGCAGCCGTTGCGTGGCCGAGCGACTGAGCTTGCCCGGGGGGTCGGGCAGGGGATGCAGGCCGAGCCCGGGGTCGTTGTCGCGGACCTCGATCCAATAAAGGACCTCGCTGCGCTCCACGACCGGGATCTGCGAGATGTCCCAGTCGTAGCTCCGTCGCCAGCGTCGGGCGCCCTTGGGGGCCTTGATCGGCAGGCGATGCGAGTCGCCGTCGGGGAGCTGGTACACGAGCACCGCCGAGCGCAGGCCGAAGTCGTCGCGGGCCACCAAGCGAATCTCCACGCGGTCGGTCTCCCGAACCTCGCGGCGATCTTGAGGCAAGGGCAGCAGCTCGATCTCCGGGGCCCGGTCGGGCTCCTCGTGCACGGGCAGGGCGGTGGAGCGACGGGCGGATTCCTCGAGCGAGTCGTCGCGGTCATCGAGCAGCACCACCGTCCAGGTCCCGGTGGCGCGCACCGTGAACGTCCCGGTGAAGTGCATGCCCGCTTCGTCGTCCGACTGCAGGGGCATGACCTCGGGAGGCGGCGCCGCGCTGAGCTCTTCGGCGTCGTAGGTCACCACCACCCGGGCGGCCTCGGCGGGGAGGCGGGCGTCGAGATCGACCTCGACCTCCGTCCCGGCCGGCACCCGCAGCGCCCCGCTGGGGTTGGGCACGTCGCGAACCGGCCGCCCCGTGTGCTCCGGGTAGTGCAGCCGCAAGCGCAGCGCCGACCAGACGGGCTCCGGCGGGGTGGGGGGCCGTGCATCGACCCCGGCCAGCAGCAGGCCCAGCCCGTCCGCCAGGGGTCCCCGGGTCGCGATGGCCAAGCTGCCGACCACCAGCGCGGCCACGACCAGGCGCGGGCGCCAGCGCGGTCCCGGCAGTGCACGACGCAGATCGATGTCGTCGGCGCAGAGCCGATGCGCCACGTCGGCGATGTAGTGCGCGGCCAGCTTGGGCGAGCCCGCGTGCGGACCTCGATGCTCCTGCTCCAGCGTCTCGGCCAGCTCGAGCGCCCCGAGCAGCTCGTGCCGCAACAGGCGGTGCTCCGACGCGCGCTGCGGAGAATCGGCGACGCCCAGCGGTGCATCGTGATCGGCGATGGCTCGCGCCGTCCGCGGGTCGGTGCCGAAGCGTCGACGCGCGTGCACGACGGCGTGCCCGAGCAGCCCGAGCACGCCCACCGCGAGTGCGATCGAAGCTCCGGTCGAGGCCAGATCGCCGCGCCTCGTCCACCCGGCGACCAACGCCGCGCCCGCGATCACCGTCGCCACCAGCACCGTCCCGTCCAGCAGCACCCGCAGCGCCATCCGTCGCCGAGCGGCGTTGCGCGCCTGGCGAAGGGTCATCCGCAGGACCCCCGTCTCGACCGGTGCGTTCACTGGGGCACGAGCCTCACGGCAGTCCTGCGACGGGGGGCGCCAGTCACCAAGAAGGTATATCGCATTTGCGCCGGCCCAACCGCGGCCGGGCCGGGCTCGCTACGCTGCGTACGATTGGGCGGAGCGGGGGCTAGGGTGCGATCTCGGTCGCTCGGGTCGGGCACACGACGGCGGCGTCGGCGGCATCACTCGCGCCGACCCTCGATCTGCTCGATCAAAAACCCCGCCAGCCAGGCTCGAAAGTCGCGGCGCCCCTGTTCGCCCGTGCCCAGCTCCAGGCTCTCGACCAAGCCTTCGCCCGCGATCGAGTCGCCGAGCATCGCCAACGCGCTCAGCAAGATCAGCCGCCGCGTCTCCTGGATGTCGCCCGGGCCGAGGGTGCTCGTGCGCCACGCATGCGTCAGCTTCACCAGCGGCTCCATGTCGAGGCGTTCTTCGTCGTCGACGCGGCGGCTGAGCACGAGCCACGCCATCAGCCGCCCTTGCTCGCCCTCGTAGACGGCATCGAGCACCCGGGCGAGGGACTCCTTACGGTGCTCGGGACCCGCGACTACGGCCGCTTGGATCGCGCGGACCGCACGCTCGGTCGACCGCTCCACCGTGCGAGTGGTGAGCGCCTTGAGTAACCCTTCACGGGTACCGAAGTGGTGCAGCACGTTGGGGTGGGCCATGCCCGCGCGCTTGGCCACCGCGGTGACCCGCAACCCAGCCGGGCCGACCTCGTGGAGGACCGCCTCTGCCGCATCGAGGATCGCCGCCCGGGCTTCCTCGACCGTGCGCCGCGTTCGCTTTGCCATGCGCCCCTTGACCCATGGCATGGAAGCTCTTATATACAGAACTGTCAATAGTGAATCTCGGCGCAGACGTGCACCGTGACTCGCTTTCCGCCGTTTTCTCGCGGCCCGCCTTTCCGTCTCGGAGTCACCCCTCATGCCGGCATCCACCGTCGCCCTGTCCAAGTCCCGCATCCCCATCGTGCCCCGGCGCATGGACATGGGCTTCGATGACGTCGACGAGGAAGTCCGGTTCTTCTTCGAGGACAACAGCATCCTCACCACCCTGCTGGTGGCGCTGTCCGGCGTGTTCCCACCCGGCGAAAAAGAGTTCATCCAGTCGGTGCGGCTGTTCATGGGGCAGGTCCACGACGAGCAGCTCCTGCGGCACGTCAAGGAGTTCGCCGCCCAAGAAGGCCACCACGCGCTCCAGCACCGCACGGTCAACGCCATCTTCGATCGGCTGGGCTATCCGGCCAGCGGCGTGTCGGCGTTCCTCGAGGAGAAGATCGAGCGCTGGACCCACGAGCGCTCCGACGAAGAGCGCCTCGCCGTCACCGTGGTCATGGAGCACCTCACCGCGACCATGGCTCACTTCGCGCTGCAAAACCCCGAGCGCTTCGACAGCCTGCCCGCGTCGATGCGCGAGCTCATCTTCTGGCACGCCATCGAAGAGATCGAGCACAAGTCGGTGGCCTTCGACGTCTACGACCACTGCGTCGGCCAAAAGACCCGCATCCGGCGGCGGGTCCTCATGCAGATGGTGCTCTTTCCCTTCGGTATCGGCACCTCGCAGCTCAAGATGCTGATCCGCTTTCGGCACGTGCCTCGCCTGCGCGAGGTCCTGCACGCGGCCAAGTTCCTGTGGGGCCGGGGGGGGCTCATCCCCAGCGTGCTGCCCAACTACCTGGCCATGCTCAAGCCGGGCTTCCACCCCTGGGACATCGACGACTCTGCGCTCGTCGGCCAGTGGAAGGCCCGACTGCAGCTGCTCGCCCACTGACCGCCAGCCCACGCCAGGAATCGAGTGACGACCGTGAACGAAGACCATGTCGACGTGCTCATCGTAGGGGCGGGGAGCTCCGGCATCGGAGCCGCGCACCACTTGCAGACGCACTGCCCCGGCCACAGCTACGCCATCCTCGAGCGGCGGGCCAACCTCGGCGGCACCTGGGACTTGTTCCGCTACCCGGGCATTCGCTCCGACTCGGACATGTACACGCTGGGGTTTTCGTTTCGCCCGTGGACGAACCCCGAGGCCATCGCCGACGGCGACTCCATCCTCGAGTACCTGCACGCCACCGTGCGCGACGGGGGCATCGACGACAAGATTCGGTTTCGGCACGCGGTGACGCGCGCCACCTGGTCCACCGCCGACGCCCGCTGGACGGTCCACGCCACCAACGAGGAAACGGGCGAGCCCGTCCGCGTCACCTGTCGCTTCCTGTACATGTGCGCGGGCTACTACAACTACGACGAGGGCCACAGCCCGCATTTCGAGGGCCTCGAGCGCTTCGGGGGCCGGGTGGTGCACCCGCAGCACTGGACCGAGGACATCGAGTACGCGGGCAAGCGGGTGGTGGTGATCGGCAGTGGAGCCACCGCGGTGACCTTGGTGCCGAACTTGGCCGAGACGGCCGAGCACGTCACCATGCTTCAGCGCTCGCCCACGTACATCGTGTCGGCGCCCGGTCGCGATCGCATCGGCAACTGGCTGCGGTCCAAGCTGCCCGACAAGGCTGCGTACGGCATCACGCGCTGGAAGAACGTGCTGTACGGCATGAGCACCTACTGGTTCTGCCGCCGCTACCCCGAGCGCGCCAAGAAGCTCATGGTCGGGCAGGTCCGCAAGATCCTCGGCCGAGACTACGACGTGAACACCCACTTCACGCCGCGCTACGACCCCTGGGACCAGCGGGTCTGTCTCGCCCCCGGCGGTGACTTCTTCGAGGCGATCAAGGCGGGCAAGGCCGACGTCGTCACCGACACCATCGAGAGCTTCACCGAGACCGGACTGCGACTGTCTTCGGGGCAGGAGCTCGAGGCCGACCTGGTCGTTACCGCCACGGGCCTCAAGCTCCAGTTCCTCGGGGGCATGCAGGTCGAGGTCGACGGCCGGCCCCTCGATCTACCGAACACCCTCGCCTACAAGGGCATGATGTGCAGCAACGTGCCCAACCTGGCGCTGGCGATCGGCTACACCAACGCCTCGTGGACGCTCAAGGCGGACCTCACCTCCGAGTACGTCTGCCGGCTCCTCAATCACATGGACGCCAAGGGGTATGCGTACTGCTGCCCGCGTCGCAACGATCCCTCGATCACCGAAGAGCCACTGCTCGACTTCACCTCGGGCTACGTGCGGCGCAACCTCGACAAGTTTCCCAAGCAAGGGTCTTTCGCGCCCTGGAAGCTGCACCAAAACTATGCCTTCGACATGATGTCGTTGCGGCACTCCAAGCTCGAAGACGGCGCCATGGAATTCGTGGTGCAAACGGGCACCGAGGGGGCGACGCCGCGCCCCGCTTCTCGCCTCTCCGCGCAGCCAGGCGGCTAATTGGGCCGTTCGCGCCGCTCAGTGGGCGGCGCTGGTCTCGGCAAACCGTTGCAGCAAATTGGCCAATTGTTCGGGGCGCTCGATATGCGGACAATGACCAGTGTCGGGCAGCACGTGCAGGGTAGCCCCGGGAATTTTCTCCGCCGTCAGCTCACCCAAGGGCAGGGGGAAGAACGAGTCGTGCTCGCCCCAGATCACCTGCGTCGGGGTCTGGATCTCGGACAGCCGATGATGCAGCCACGCCGGGTTGTCCGCGTGGGCGCTCTTCTCCCCCTGCTGCAGGTCGAGGATGAGCTTGCAGTACCAGTCGGCGCGACCGCTGATCTCCTCGTAGAGAAAATCCCGGACGACGCTCGGGACCTTTGGCGGTCGGTGATAGACGCGCTGGACGAAGCGGTCGTAGTCGGCCTTGGTGCGGACCTCGAACAGGATCTTGCCCTCGAGCACCTCGTGGGTCAGCGAGCGGACGCCGTCGACGTGCACCCCCGCGTTGTCGACCACGCTCAGGCTCACCAGGCGCTGCGGGCTCTCCAAGGCGATGCCCAGCGCGGCCGCCCCACCCAGCGAATTGCCCGCCAAGTGCACGCCATCGAGCCGCAGCGCGTCGAGGAACTCGGTGAGCCACCGCGTGTATGCGGCGAAGGTGTAGGTCGCATCGCGCGGTCGAGGCCCGGCGAAGCCCGGCATGGCGGGCGCGAAGATCTCGTAGTCGTTGAGCAGGTGCCCGGCCGCCTCCAAGAAGGTCACCGGGTGATCGGCGAACCCGTGCAGCCACACCAGCTGGCCGCGTCGCGGGTACCCGGCGTGCACGTAGGGAAAGCGCAGGCCGCCCTTGGTCGTCACCTGCCGGAGCTTGGCGCCGAGCCACTTCATGCGAAGCGCGGCACCGCCCAATACATAGGCGCGTCCCAAGCCGACTCGTGCTCGCATGAGGAGTTCCATGCGCGGACTATATTGACAACCGCAGCGCGAGAGAAGGTGCACCTATCACGGTCATGGCGGCGAGCCGACCGCGGCCGTGGTACCACGCGGGCGACGAACCCATGGCGCGATCGACAGCCTCGCGCCGCTACGAAAAGAGGGGGACAACGATGAGAGATTTTCGCGATTCAGTGGCGGTGGTGACCGGAGCGGCATCGGGCATCGGGCGGGCCTTGGCGCATCGCCTGGCGGACATGGGCGCACGCATTGCGATCTCCGACGTCGACGAAAACGGCCTCGAGCAGACCCGAGCCGCGGTCGCGCAAAAGGGCGCCGAGGTGCAGGCCTGGCGGCTCGACGTCGCCGATCGCAAAGCGGTGTTCGAGCACGCCGACGCGGTGGTCGAGCGCTTCGGTCGGGTCCACCTGGTCATCAACAACGCCGGCGTCACGATCGCCGGTACGGTCAAGGACACCTCCATCGAAGACTTCGAGTGGTTGATGGGCATCAACTTCTGGGGCGTGGTCTACGGCACCAAGGCGTTCCTGCCCCACCTCGAGCGGTCGGCCTGGGGTCATATCGTCAACGTCTCGAGCGTGTTCGGCATCATCGCGGTGCCACGACAGAGCTCGTACAACGCGAGCAAGTTCGCGGTGCGGGGCTTCACCGAGGCGCTGCGCCAGGAGCTCGACGCCGAGGGCAGTCACATCAGCTGCACCTCGGTGCACCCCGGCGGCATCAAGACCAACATCGCCCGCGCCGCCAAGACGGTGGGGGCCGATCCGTGGGGCGGCAAGCGCAGCCCGGACAAGGCCGCCTCCGACTTCGAGAAGATGGCTCGCACCACGCCCGACGAAGCGGCGCGCATCATCCTGGACGCGGCCCGGCGCAACAAAAAGCGGGTCCTCGTCGGGCCCGATGCCCACCTCATCGACATGATTCAGCGCAGCATGCCCACGAGCTATCAGAAGCTCGTGGCCAAGGCGGTCAAGCCTCGCGGCAAGCGACGCTGAGCGACGGCGGCGGTCAGACCCGCGAGGAGCGCCTCTGCGGGCGTGCAGGCATCTGCGCGACCGAGACTGGATCTCGCATCTGACCTTCGATGACCGGCTCACGGCCGCTCGTGAGCGAAGCCGGCCTCGGTCGGGTCGTGGACCTAGGCTCGGTCGGCGCACGACGGGGAAGGGCCGGCGCGGTCTCCGACCGACGTCAATGATTTTCGCCAGTTAGAGCACCCCTCCCACCGATTGAGGTATAAACGCGGAAACGTAGGAGCCCGTCACCGAGGCGCGCCGGGCTCCTCTCTCGACCCTCCCTCGGGTCGGACCCCCCAGGCCGCAGACCGCGCCTGAATAGGCAACCGGACGCGCCGTCCAAGAGCGAGGAGCACGTGGCTTCACCCGATGCCGATGACCAGCAGTTGGTCAAAGCCGCCCAAGCGGGCGATCGGCGGGCGTTTCAGGCGCTGTACCAGCGCTACGAGCGCAAGGTCTACGCGGTGGCTCATGGATTTCTCCGGAACCAGGAAGATGCGCTCGACGTTCTGCAGGAGGCCTTCATCAAGGTCCACCGCTACCTTCCGAACTTCGAAGGGCAGTCGAGCTTCTACACCTGGCTCTATCGGATCGTCGCGAACCTGTGCATCGACCACCTGCGTCGCAGCGGGCGCAAGAAGGACGTCGAGTTCGACGACCGCCTCCGCCACGACGCCGAGCAAGACGCCGCTCCCGACCTTTCTCCAATCTCGGCCCTCGGCGATCCATCTGCCGCGGTCAAGAACAAAGAGATTCTCTCCGCCGTCCAAGAGAGCCTGGGGCGGCTATCCGACAAACACCGAGCCGTCATCGTCATGCGAGAGCTCCAGGGCCTTTCCTACGCAGAAATGGCCAAGGCGATGAACTGCTCCAAGGGAACGATCATGAGTCGGCTCTTTCACGCGCGGCGCAACATGCAAAAGCTCCTCAGTGAGCGGCTGGAGTACATGCCCCCCTCGGCGGAGGGCGGCAGCGCGGATTCGATGACTCAGGAGGCGGCATCATGAACACCGAAGCCACTGCTGGCGTGAACCCCGAAGAACTGCACGCCTTCTTCGACGACGAGCTCCCGGCCGATCGCGCCGACGCCATCGAGCGCATGCTCGCCGAGGACTCCGACCTCGGTGCCGAGCACGAGCAGCTCGGTCTGATGCGCGGAACTTTGCGCGCTAGCCTCGAGGCCGAGGCCGAAGCGGTGCCGCAGGCTCGTTTCGAGCAGGTCTGGGACGAGATCGATCGCGCGATCGAGCGCGACGCCCGGCTCCAGGCCGAGGCCGATCGCAGCCCCTCCGTGTGGGCGCGAGTGTGGGCGGCCTTCAAGCCCTTGCGCCTGCCTGCGCTGGCTGCGGCGGGCGCGGCCGCGGTCACGCTCGCGGTCATCAGCACCGATTCCGAGGACCCGAATAAAACGCCCGCGGTCGCGTCTGTGGATGAGACTTCGGATGCCAAGCCGGCTGCCCCGGCGCCGGCTCCCTCCGAGGCCGAGACCCCCGAGCCGACCCGGCTCGCCGACGCCAACCCCGGTGGCCAAGCCACCCCGCCTGAGCCCGAGATCGCACCCATGCCCGTGCCCGAGAGCAGCGAAGCCGAGATCCACGAGATCGACTTCGGGGGCAAAAATGGCCGTATCTCGAATACTGGAACCGTCACGGTGCTCTACGTCGAGGACGTAGAAGCCACCAGCAGTGAGCGCTCGCTATGATCCACGCACGGAAGAAGCTCCTCGCTTCGGCCTTGGCTGCCGTTCTCATGCCCGCCGCCGCCCTGGCGACCGTCGCCGTGCCCACGGCGGCCCACGCTGCCGAAGAGGCCGACTGTCAGCTGACCGCGGTGCATGCCCTCAAGAAGGGCGACGGCACCATTCCCAAGTCGCTCGATTTTCTCGCCGACCAGCTCAAGGACGACGAGTTCGCGGCCTACAAGAGCTTCAAGTTGATCGAGCGCAAGGCCCTCAAGCTCAAGCGCGACACCGCCTCGGAGGCTCGTTTCTCCACGGGTAACCGCATCGGTCTCACGCTTCTCGGCAACGAAGGTTCGCGGCTCAAGCTGCACGCCGACATCCGCAGTCGCAACGGCGAGACCAAGCTGCTGGCCGCCGACTACAGCATCGCCAACGGTGGCGTGCTCTTGGTCCGGGCCGGCGAGCTGGAGCACGACGGCGAGACCGGCAAGCTCTTCTTCGCGATTCAGTGCTCGGGCAAGGTCTGACCCCTCCGACCCGGCGCCCTCCGCTCGCATGACCCCGTCGATGGAAGCATCGGTGGGGTCATTTGCGTTTGCAGAGTCGGCGTGAACGCAACGAAACACGGTCGTATCTGGCGATTTGCGAGGGGCCCGGTCCCCGCCGTAGTGTCGTTGGGCGCCCCATCGTCGACGACGAGAGGTGCCGCTTCACCATGATCGAGCCCTCGCCCGCTCCCAAGCGTCCGCGTCGCCGGATCTGGCTATGGGTCCTGGGGATCTTGCTGGTGGCGGTCTTGGCGATGGTCGGCCTCGCGTGGTGGTTGGTGCCGCCGTGGCTGGAGTCTCTCGCCACCGAGACCCTGACCACTCGCCTGCAGCAGCGGCTCGAGACGGACGTGAGCGTGGGCGAGGTGGAGCTGCAGCTGCCTCGGGTGCGGATCTCCGACGTGGTGATCGGTGACCCCGATGCGCCGACGGTGCGGATCGATCGCATCGTGGTGAACCTCGACGAGGACGCGCTGTGGTCGGGGCGGGCCGAGCCGGTCGACGTGCGCGTGCGGGGCGGGGCGGTCGTGGGGGATCGCGAGACCCTGGAGACTCTGGCGCAGCGGCTTCGAAAACCACGCAAGCGCCCGACCCCCGAAAAGAAGGGGCGCATCTCTCTGGTGCCCAAGCGCCTATCGGTCCGCGGTCTCGACGTGGACGTCTGGGAGGGCGCACGGGACGAACCATCCCGGCACGTGCAGGGGCAGGTACGGATGAACATCCAGGTGGCGGATGGCGACGTCGCGCTCACCCTCGATGAACTCGAGCTGGGCGGCAGCGCGGTGCCGGAAGTTCGCGCGCGCTCGGTCCACAGCGATCTGCAGCTGGTTCGTGTCGAAGGGCGCCGCACCCTCGGCTTCCCCGTCTCCGTGCAGGTGACGGGCATGGGGACGCAGGTGACGCCCCAGATCGCGGTGGCAGGCGTCGACGGCCAGATCACCCTGAGTGACGAAGCGCTGACCGAGATCGCCGTCTCACTCGAGGGCGGCCTCTCCGATCGCGACGATGGTCGAGCGGAGGAACGCCTGTGGTCGCTTGCCGGGCGGGTGCGTCGCGATCTCGGGGAGGGTCAGCTCGAGGTCTCGATGGAGTCGTTCGAGCTGGGCAAGGTGCCCGAGATCTTGGCTCGGCTGCCGCTCGTCGAGTCGGAAGAGGCCACCGTCGGCGGTCGGGTCGCGGTGGTGTTCGGCGCGGGGCTTTGGCGGGCCGAAGGCGAAGTTCGCCTCGACGGGCTGAACGTGGCGCACTCGTTGCTCGCCCGCGAGGTGGTGCGAGACATCGGCTTCGATCTCGACTTCGGCGTCGAGATCGATCCCGCCAAGCCGCGGGTCGCCATCCATCACGCGGACTTTCGGCGACACGGGGTGGAGCTTTCGGTCGACGGTGAACTCACCGTCCCGTCTGAGCGCAGCGATCGTCGCTATCGGCTCCATGCGCAGGTGCCCAAGACCCAGTGCGACAATGTGCTGCGGGCGATCCCGGCGGCGTTGGTGCCGAGCCTGCAAGGTTTCGAGCTCGAGGGGACCTTCGATCTCGATGTCGATGTGGACGTCGACTTTGCCGATCTCGACGCTCTCATCCTCGAAGGGGGCGTTGCGCTCCGCGAGTGCCAGGTCCGCGAGCGTCCGCCCCGGGCCGCGGCCGAGCGCCTGGCGGGAGGCTTCACCCATCGGGTGACGATGCGAGACGGCCGCCTGCGATCGGTGCACCTTTATCCAGGATCGAGCACCTTCACCCCGTTACCCGCGATCTCGAAGTACATGGTGCAGGCGGTGCTCACCACCGAAGACGGCGGGTTCTTTCGCCACCGCGGCTTCCTGCCGTCGCAGTTTCGGACCGCGCTCCATCGCAACCTCCAGGCGGGGAAGATCCGACTGGGGGCCTCCACCATCACCATGCAGATGGTCAAGAACGTGCTGCTCAGCCACGAGCGCACGCTGGCGCGCAAGCTCCAGGAGATGATCCTGACCTGGTACGTGGAGTCCGTGCTGACCAAGGCACGGATCATGGAGATCTACCTGAACATCGTGGAACTCGGGCCGGGGATCTACGGGGTCACGCAAGCAGCCGATCACTACTTCGGCAAGCACCCTGCCGATCTCACCCCGCCCGAGGCGGTGTACCTCGCGCTGATGCTGCCCAGCCCCGTGCGTCGCCATGTGCACTATTGCCGCAGCGGGCCGAGCGACAGGTTCATGATCAAGGTGGGACGAATCCTACGGATCATGAACGAGCGCGATCGTCTCTCCGATGTCGACTACGAGATCTGGAAGGACAGCCCCATCGAGTTCGATCTGCGGGAGCGGGGCGACAGCGGAGCGTGCGAGGCGGAGATCGACGCCCTGATGGCCGCGCGCCAGGGGCAGCGAGCGCTCACGGGGTTGTTGGCCGACCCGCTCGACGTGGCCTCGAGCTTCGGTGGCGGGGGTCCGCCAGGACCGGTGACGATCACCGAAGCACTCGACGATCCCGCCAACGCGGATGCGCCCGGCGTGCCCGCGATGGACCTCGACTGAGCTCGCCGCGAGCTCAGGAGGGCAGGCGCAGGCCGATGCGCAGCCGCCAGGTCACGATGGGATAGAGGTAGAAGTGCGCGAAGAAGTCGAAGTCGAGGCCCACCGCGGTGCCGACGAGGAACTGGCGACGGGGACCGGGCGCGATGTCGAGGCCGAGGGCGACGCCCGCGTTGCCGCCGTGCTGCGTGCGCCCGCTGTACACGAGGCCGGTGTAGCCCACGCGAGTGGCCATGAAGACTTCGTACAGATCGTGGTTGAAGCGACGGCCGACGCTGGCTTCGAGGCCCGCGCGAAAGATGTGGGAGTCTCGCCAGCCGAGCACGTGGCCGAAGTAGCCGCCGACATGACTCGTGGTGCCGCGCCCGGGGAACCAGTAGCCCGCCGATAGGCCCCACTGATAGTTGGTATGAAAGCCCCACGGCGCCTGCAGGGCGCCGGGGTTGAAGATCACGAAGGGGGTGCTCTCCGCCTCGCGTGGCTCGGCGGGAGCCTCGGCGCCGGCTTCGGAGGCGGGGGCTGCCTCGGCGACCCGGGCTGCACCGAGCGACAGCGCGCCGCACAAAAACGCGGTGGTGCTCAGCCGCATGATTGCCCCACCGCCGCGATCACACCCTGGAACGAGCGCGAGCACCGAGCCGCGCCCTCGCCGTTGAGCACGTTGCAAAAACACCGTGCGCCGGGCTGAGGCTCGAAGATCGGCGGCACGATGCAGAAGTCGGCGCGGCGAGAGCAGAGCTTGTCGGTGTTGTCGCCGAGGCAGCACAGCAGGCCGGGCTCGCAGCTGCCATCGACGCACAGCTCGCCGAGCGGGCAGTCGCCGCAGCCCGCCCCGCACATGCCGGGCTCGCACCCGATGCACACCGCGTCGCCGCTGCAGGTCGAGTCTTCGTCGCAGGTGAAATCGGGGCCGCAGTCCAGGGCGCAGCCCGGCGGGACGCACTCGATGTCGTCGCACTGGGTGGGGCAGTCGGTGCACTCGACGGCGGAGTTGCGCATCAGCGTGCCGTCGTCGCAAAAGCACGAGTCGCCGTTGCCATCCTGCGCGTTGCAGCTGCCGCACGCCTTGCCCCAGCCGCTGGTGTAAAAGGCCTGGCCCTCGGTATCGCACTCGCACTGGCCCGTGCGGGCGCGAATGATGCCGTTGCCGGGGCAGGGCCAGCGATCGGTGACGCGCGAGGTGTGGCAGTCGCAGCGGCTGGCGCTGAACATGAACACGAGCGCGGCCAAGACCCGCAGCAGCAGCGGGTGGCTCGAGGCGTGCGACGGCGGTGAACGATGACGCACGACAGCGTCAGGATATCGCGAAGCTGCGGCCGCCGGCGCCCGGCCGCGGCACAAATCCCGCCGGCCGGTACGCTCGCTCGGCTTCGCTCCCACGACCCGAACCCAGTGCAAAGTCGCCGCCGGGCGGGTCGCAGACCGCGGCCGGCCTCAGCCTTTTTTCTTGTCGAGCACCCGGTGCAGCGCCTCGACGACCTGTTGCGGGTCGTGGCCGAGCTCGACCGGAGTGTTGGCGTGGGGGCTGTCGAACTCGAGCTGCGTCTGGTGGTAGCGGCTCTTGAACTCGGTGAACTTGAGCCCGTGCGCGGTGGAGATGACGATCACCCGCTCGTCCGCGCGAATCGTGCCGGCCTTGGAGAGCTTCTCGAGGCAGGCCAACGCCACGCCGGTGTGCGGGCAGTTGAACATGCCCGTGCGGTCGGCCTTGGCGGCCGCGTTGGCGAGCTCCGCTTCGTCGGCTTGCTCGACGATGCCGTTGAACTTGCCCAGCGCGGCCACGGCCTTGGGCAAGCTGACCGGGTTGCCGATCTGGATGGCGGAGGCGAGGGTGCGCTCGGCTTGCACGGGCTCGAAGTCCTCGATGGCGAGCGGGCGTCCGGCTTCCTTGGCGCGCAAGTAGGCGCGATAAAGCGGGTTGGCTTGCTTGGCCTGGCAGCACACCAGCCGCGGACGCTTGGCGATGAGCCCCATGTCGAGCATCTGCTCGAAACCCTTGGCCAGGGCGCTCACGTTGCCCAGGTTGCCCCCGGGTACCAGCACCCAGTCGGGGACCTCCCAGTCGAACTGCTGCACCATCTCGATGGAGATGGTCTTTTGCCCCTCGACGCGCAGGCTGTTCATCGAGTTGGCGAGGTAGATCGTTGAGTCCTCGGTGAGGCGCTGCACGACCTTCATGCAGCCGTCGAAGTCGGTGTCGAGGCTGGCCACGATCGCCCCGTTGGCGATGGGCTGGACGAGCTGGGCGGCGCTCACCTTGGCGCGGGGCAGCAGCACGATCACGGGAATCCCCGCCGCGGCTCCGTAGGCGGCGAGGGCGGCCGAGGTGTCACCGGTAGAGGCACAGGCGACGGCGCGGATCGGCTTGCCCTCGGCGATCATCTGCTTGACGCTGCTGACCAGCACGGTCATGCCGAGGTCCTTGAACGAGCCGGTGTGGCTGGTGCCGCACTGCTTGATCCACAGGTCGGGGACGCCGATCTGCTTGCCGTAGCGCTCGGCCCAAAACAGGTTGGTGCCGCCCTCGAACAACGACACGATGTTCTCGTCGGCGATGTGCGGCTGGACCCACTCCTTTTTGCCCCACACGCCGCTGCCGTAGGGCCACTGCGTTCGGAGGTAGCGCTCTTCGAATAGGCGCATCCAGGCGGTGGGGGAGCGCGAGCGGAGCGCCTCGTGATCGTGCTGGACCTCGAGCAAGGCACCGGTGGGAGCGCGGTAGACGACCTCGCTCAGCGGCCAGCGGCCGGGGGAGCCATCGACGGGCGAAAACCAGGCGCGGTACTTCATCGGCCGCATGCTACACGGCCGGCGACTTTCGTCTCTATACTGCGCGGCGTGTCCGGTCGCTCCGCCGTGCGTCGCCACCTGACCGACCCGCGCCTGCGCCGACGCTGGCTCACCGGGCTGGTCGTGACCCCCATGACCTTGCTGCCCCTGGTGGGTACGCTGGGCTACTTTAGTGGCTTCCTGCTTTCGCCGCTGGCGGCCGCGTTGGGGCTATGCGTCGGCGTCGACGGGGTCCGGGCGTGGCGGCAGCGGGAGTCCCCGGGGGACTCGCCCGTGCGCTCGCTGGTCGCCGCCGGGGCGATCGAGCTCGGGTGGCTGGTGGCCATCGCGGTCGGGATTTTGTTGCTTGCGCAGCTATGGCAGCGCAATTGCGACCCTTGGGGCGGGCTCGCGTTCTTCGCCATGGGGCCGTTGCTTTCCGCGGTCATGGGCTGGGTCGCGGGACTGTTCGGCGGGTCGCTGGGGCAGCGGCGATGGGCGCAGATCCTGCTCGGCGGACTGATTCCTGCCGCATCGACCGGCATCGGTTTGTGGCGGTTGTGGGCCGACCCGGTGGTGTTCGCATTCGACCCGTTCTGGGGGTACTTCTCGGGCGCGATCTACGACGAGGCGGTCGCGATCGGCTCCACGTACCTGACCTTCCGCGCCTACAACGTGCTCGCCGCGGCGGCGGGGCTGGGGCTGTGGCGCGTGCTCGCCGACCCGGCGACGCTGCGCCTGCGCAACCCAGGTTCGTGGAAGACCACGCTGCCCGCCGCCACCCCGGTGGTGATCGCCGGCGGACTCGCGATGTGGATCGGCATGCGCGGGGCGGCCATGGGCTTCACCGCGAACATCGAGAGCATCACCCAGGTGCTGTCGGGCGTTCGCGAGACCGAGCACTTCATCATCCACTACAACCCGCGCTCTCATACCGCGCGACGAATCGACATGGTGGCCGCCGACCACGAGCTGGCCTGGCACCAGCTCGAAGAGGCAATGGGGCGGGCGCCCGAGGGCAAGGTCCGCAGCTTCGTGTTCGCCAACCCCAACCAAAAGCGGGCGCTGATGGGGGCGGGCACGGTGCAGGTGGCGGCGCCGTGGCGGCAGCAGATCTACCTGGACAATCGCGGGTGGCCGCACCCGGTGCTGCCCCACGAGCTCGCGCACATCTTCGGGAACACGATCGGTGACTCGGTGTTCGGCGTGAGCCTCGATGGCGTGGTGCCCAACGTCGCGCTCATCGAAGGCTTCGCCACCGCGATGGCTCCCCGTGCCGCAGACCGGCTCGACCTGCACGATCAGGCGACGGTGCTCGAGCGGCTCGGCAAGCGGCCGCCCATGGCCGCGATCATGGGGCCGGCGTTTTTTACCCGCTCGTCTCGGGTCGCCTACACCACGGCGGGGTCGTTCTCCCGCTGGCTCATCGACACGCGGGGCTTCGAGCCGATGGCGACGCTCTACTACAACGGCGGTGACTTCCAGGCGGCCTACGGCGAGAGCCTGGGGGCGCTGGAAGAGCGGTGGCTGGCGTTCATCAACGAGCGCGAGGGGGTCACCGACGACGACGTGCAGGCGCAGGCCCAGCGCTATCGTCGGAGCTCGGTGTTTCAGCGGCCCTGTGCTCACCGGGCGGCGACGCTGCTGCAGAAGGTCGGCCGCGACCAGTCTCGGGGGCGCTTCGACGAGGCGATCGAAGGCTACCGCACGCTGTGCTCGCTGGAGCCGGAGCGACCCGAGCACAAGCTGGGGCTCTCGCAGGCGCTGGCCATCGCGCAGCAGTTCGAGGAAGCGCTGTCCTCCCTCGACGAGGCGATGGCGGTCGAAGACCTCACCGTGACGCTGCGGGCACGGGTGCTCGAGCAGCGGGCCGACGTGGCCCTGGCGGCGGGTGAACTCGAGGTGGCCGCCGCGTCGCTCGACGAAGCCATGCTGCTGCCCGTCTCGACCGGACAGCGTCGGGGGTTGCGACTCAAGCTGGCCGCGGCGGCCGACCCCGACCTGGCGCCGCTCATCGTCGAGTACTACTTGATGTTCGACACGCAGGCCGACTCTGCCACGGGCGCGGTGCGACGGCTCTACGCGGCGCAGCAGATTCGCGAGCGACCGGGCTACGAGGCGCTGGGGAGCTACTTGCTGGGCTTGCAGCTGCTCAACGCCGAGCGACCCGCCGCGGCGCGACCCTTGCTCGAAGACGCGGTGGCCCAGGCCAATACGGGCAAGGGGCTGCCGGGGCCCGAGTTCCTCCGCAACGCGCGGCTCAAGCTGACCAACGTCTGTACGCAGACGGGGCGCTTCGATCAGGCCGATGCGCTGCTCGACGTGCTCGAGGCCGAGCCGGGCATCGGCAACGGGCATCGGCTGATCTACGGACAGTGGCGGGCGCGGGTGGCCTTCTTCCGCGAGTACCTGGGGCGGGAGTAGACGCGGATGTCGGATGAAGACAGGCAGCGGTGGAACGCTCGGTATCGACAGGGGCGCCATGCCGGGGAGGAGCCCTGGGACGCGCTCGTGCAGCTGGCCGAGCACCTGCCCGCCGAGGGGCGCGTGCTCGATGTCGCGGGCGGAGCGGGGCGCCACGCGGTGTGGATGGCCCAGCGCGGGCTCGACGTGACGCTCGCCGACATCTCCGAGGCGGGGTTGGCCTTGGCGGTGGCGGCCGCGACCGTGCGCGGGGTCGAGGTCCGGGTGTGTACCGTGGACCTCGAGCAGGACCCGCTGCCGCCCGGGCCGTGGGCGGCGGTGGTGTGCTGTGCGTATCTCCAGCGGGATCTGGTGCCCAGCATCGCGGCCGCGCTGGCTCCCGGCGGGCGCTTTTTGTGGGTGCATCCCACGGTCACCAACCTCGAGCGCCATGCCAAGCCCAGCGCGCGGTTCCTGCTCGAGCGCGGCGAGGCGAGCGGCGTCGTGGAGGCGGCCGGGCTGCGCGTGCTGATGGCCGAGGAGACTTGGGTCGGCGACGCGGACTCGGCCCGGCATGTGTCGCGGGTCGTGGCCGAGCGCGCCTGAGCCGGGGCCCGGCCCTCAGCGGCGCAGGTAGAAGAAGTTGCGCAGGCGCTGCTGCAAGTGCGAAGGGACCTGCGACGAGAAGCGCAGGACCACCCGGTCGCCCTCGGGCACGCCGCGGATCTGGGCGCCGCGAGGCATCTGCAGCCCGGCGACGAACTCGGCCACGTCGTTGTGGGCGTAGCCGGGCACGCTGCCCTTGATGGTGACCCCGGACTCGCCGTCGGAACGCACGGTGATGACGTAGCGGGCCCCGTCGAGCCCACCGCGGGCGACGACGAACGCCAGCGCAGCCAGGCCGCCGACGACGGCGATGATCAGGGACGGACCCATGGGACAAGGCTTGGATCGCCGGCCCTCGATTGCAAGCGCATCGGCGCGAAAATGGCAGGGCGAGCGGGTGCGCTGGCTTCCATGGCGGTCTCGTGGATTGTGCGCGGGAGCCTGGCCGGACGATGCCCGAGCACTGAGCCCGCCGCGTTCATCCGCGGATTCGGCTACGGATGACGCCGACCTCGAAGGGCTCGGAGCCGGCGCGTTCGATCTTCAGCATGACCTCGGTGCCCTCGCGGCCGCGCAGCGCCTGAACGGCCTCGCCGAAGCCGAGCAGCTCGACGACGGCCACGCCATCGATGCGAACGATGCGGTCGTCGGCCTTCAGCCCCGCCGTGGCCGCGCCGCCCGACTCGACCAATCCCACGATCGCGAGGACATCGCCGTCGACCCGCACCATGACGCCGATGCCCACGATGTCGAAGGCTTGGCCGCCCGCCGCGTCGGTGGTGCTCAGGTCGATGTCGATGGGCCCCAGGGTCTGGCCAGCTTCGACCTCGAGCCCGGACAGGGAGCGCGGGGCGTAGCCGAGCGCAGACACGTGGACCGAGTGCCGGCCGGGCTCGACCCCTCGGATGGTGAACGCGCCTCGATCGTCGGTGACCGCACTCGAGCGAAGCGGAGCCACCGAGGGCCCGGCGGCGAGGCCCCGCTCGACTTCCACCCGCGCCGATGCGATGGGGCCCGAGCCGCTCGCGTCGCGCACGACCCCTTGGATCTGGCCACCCGCGGGCAGCACCAGCTCGAGCTCGACCGTGCCCGAGCCGAGCTCGACCCCGCGCGCCCAGGCCATCGAGTGGTCCGCCGCACCGCCAGCGACGTCGTAGGTGCCGGGCGGCAGCCCGTCGAGCCTGAACTCGCCATCGGCATCGAAGATGGTGGTCTGGCCCTGCGGCGTGCGGAGCAAGGGGCCCACGTGGCGCAGCGCGGCCACGGTGGCCCCGGGCACGACCTCGCCGTCCTCGGTGCGCAGCGTGCCCGTGATCGTCCCGCCCCCGGCGAGCTGCAGCACGAGCCCGTGACTGTCGGTCGCGATGTTCGAGGCCCAGACCGGAGCGTAGGGCGAAAGCCGGGCCTCGACGCGGTACTTGCCCGGGGGCAAGTCGAACAGCTCGAAGCTGCCGTCCGCTTCGCTGACTGCCTCGGCTCCCGGACCCCCGTCGCTGGACTGCGCCAGGACCTTGGCGCCTTCGGCCGGCTTGCCGCCGGGATCGAGCACGCGCCCCGTGATGCGCTCGGTGGCCCCCGTGTCCCGGGGATTCAAGGTGATGACCAGCGTGCCGCTGACCAGAGCTCGTTCGTCGATCTGGGCCCGGCCCACGCCCAGCGTCTCGTGGCGCGCCTCGAGCCACGCGCCCAGCTGCGCCGCGAGATGGAAGCGACCGGCGCTGTCGCTTCGGTACTCGCGGTCGTCGGGGGCCAGGGCCGTCTCGCCGGTTCCGACTCCGAGCCAACGCAGCTGCGCCCCGGGGGCGGGACGACCCTCGGCATCGTGCACCTCGCCGTCGATCTCGACCTCCGGCATCAGCACGATGGTGGCTCCCTCGACGCGCTGCCCTTCGCGAGAGACGTAGCGCAGCGGCGCCTGACCCAGCATTGGGGCGTAGGGGCGATAGCCGTCGGCGAGCACGGACAGCAGCGTGTAGGGGCCGGGCCGCTCGACCTCGAGGGTGAAGCTGCCGTCTTCACCGGTCAGTGCGGTGACGACTTGGTGCTCGCCTTGAAAGGTCAGCTCGGCCTCGGGCACGGGCGCATCGTCCAGCCAGCTGCGCACCTCGCCCACCAACGCCCCCGCCGCGAGCTCCCGGCTCGGGTGGGCGGAGGCCCGGGGCGCATCGATGGGGCCGAGGCGGCGAGGGGGAGGCGGACGCGACGGACGTCGGGACCGTGGCCCGTCTGCTTGCTCGGCGGCGGTCACTGGCTCGGCCGCGGCCGGATCGCTCGACGGGCGATGACTCAGCCACCACCCGAGGGCCAGCGCAGCCACCACGGCGACGAGAGCCAGGCCGATCCACCGCGGCGTCGAATCCGAGGACATGCCATGGTGTAGATGGGATCGAGGCCGGATGCACGCTCGGACCCCGCGCTTCGACCTGATTGGCGATGTCTGGCACCATGCGCGCACGCCTGGTCGTCGCCATGAACGCCAAACGCAATGACAACCGAACGAATCGCGCCGGGGGCGGAGCGCCGCCGGCCGAGGCGGGTCCCGTGGTCGACTCTCTGCAGCACCCGCTCGCCATCGAGATCCGTGCGCTGCTGCACCGCTCGGGGCGGGCCGAGACCCAGCGGATGCTCATCGACGACGAGGAGAACATCCTCGAGGCGATCGAGGCGGGGATCGAGCTCGTGTCGGTGTTCCACGCGGGTGAAGGCGGGATGCCCGAGCGCGTGCAGGCGGCGCTGCCCGAGCGGGTGGGGGTGCACGAGGTTGCCCGCCGCACCGCCAAGAAGCTGTTCGGAGCCGAGAAGAGCTCGCGGCTGTTCGCGATCGCTCGCACTCCGCCGCCGCTCGAGCTGTCGGCGCTGGAGCGGTCGCCGCGAGACATCGTGGTGCTCGACGACGTCGGCATCATGGGCAACATCGGGGCGATCATCCGCACCTCGCTCGCGTTGTTTGCGGGGGGTTTGGTGCTGCTGGATTTCGATCCGGTCGACATCTACGACCGTCGCTTGATCCGGGCCAGCCGCGGCTATGTGTTCTCGCTGCCCGTCGTCACCGCGACCACGGCCCAGTTCCTCGAGTACTGCCAAGGCCGCGAGATACCCCTGCTGGTCACGGCGATCGAGGCGTCGAGCTCGATCCCCGAGATCAGCGCTCGCACCGACCGCCTGGCGATCGCATTCGGTAGCGAAAAACGCGGGTGCTCGGCCGAGCTGACGGCGGGCGCCAACATTCAGGTCCGCATTCCGATGGACCCGCGGGTCGAGTCGCTCAACGTCTCGGCGACGGCCGGCATCATGTTGCACAGCCGGCTCGGCTTCAATCGCGGCGAAGCCCCCGGCTGACGCCCGCCGATCGATTTCCCGCCCGATGCGGGCCTCGCTACGCGCCTTGGCGCCCGAAAGGTTGGTGAAACGCAGATTTCGCCGACCTTTCAGTAATTGAATTCGCGACGGGTCTGACCTCCAGAGCACGCAACGCGCTTCTCGGATTCGAGGACCCCATCATGAACACCCAGCTCATCGTATCGATCCTGCCCCGCCTGTGCTTCGCCGCTTCCACCGTCGCGCCCGTCATCGCGGTCGCGGGTGATCTCGACGGCGACGACTTCGACGACATCCTGGTCGGCGCTCATCGCCTCGACCACAGCGGCCTCACCGATGTCGGGGCCGCGGCCATTGCTCGCGGGAGCCACGGGGGCCTCGTGGCCGACCAGGTCATCCTGCCGCTGGCTCAGGGAGGGGAGCGAGCGGGTTTCTCCGTCGCCATCGGCGACTTCAACTGCGACGGCATGGACGACCTGGCGATGGGATCGCCGCTCGAGAACTTCGTCGTGCCCCAGGCCGGCATCGTCTACGTCTACACGAACCTCGGCGGGGGCCTCTTCCAGCCCAGCTGGATCACGGCGATGGACTTCGACCCGGCGAATACGGGCTCGGATCACTTCGGTCGAGCGCTCGCTGTGGCCGACTTCGACCAGGACTCCTGCGATGATCTCGCGATCGGGGCGCCCCGGGCCTACCACTCGACTGGCGTTCAGACGGGACTCGTCTACGTCGCGATGGGTGATGCGGCCGGTCCGCGGCCGACCCCACAGAACCCAGGGATGGTCGCCGAGCCGAAGTGGAATCTCGTGGCTCAGTTCGACGACGCGCGCTTCGGCTTCTCGCTGTCGGTGGGGGACATCTACGACGAGGGGACGCCCGACCTGATCATCGGTGCGCCCACACGGGTCATCGACGGGGTGAAGGTCGGCAGTGCGGCGGCGTTCAGCATCCAAAATGGTGAGTTCGCCATGTCATGGGGAACGCTCTCGCCGTGCGCCTCTGGCGTTTGCGCGGCGGAGAACGAGGGCCGTTGGTACGGCTGGTCGACCGCGACGGGTGACTTCGATGGCGACGGGAGCACGGACATCGCCGTCGGTGCGCCGGGCTATCAGAACGACCACGATGGCCGCGTCTATCTCCACCATCACGGGCAGACCGTCGGCCACATCGACAGCATCGACCCGACCTCCGAGACTGCTCGCTTCGGCTACGCCATGGCTGCGGGTGACCTCGACGAGGATGGCTTCGACGAGCTGGTGGTCGGTGCTCCACAGGCGACGCTGTCGGGGGGACCGGATCGTTCGGGTGCGGTGTTCGTGTTCGCGGGGCACTCCGCGGGCCTGGTCCCGCCCGTGGAGGCGCTCACCCCGATGCAGACGGGGAACTACGCCAACTCGCAGAAGTTCGGTGCTGCCGTGTCGCTGGGCTATTACACCGACACCGATCTGGACCTCGCGGTCGGAGCGAAGCGAGCCAAGGACTCGGGCATCCGCAGCGGCGGCGTCTTCCTCTACACCAACGACGGCGGCCAGCTGCACCACCATGCACCGCTGGGGTTGTCGGATTTCAGCTGGGCGCCCGAAGCGGGGGCACTGTTCGGCTCCGCGCTGTCACAGTAGCCGAGAGGGCGGTCGGGTGCGGGTCGGTCGGGCACTTCGCTCGACCGGCCCGCTTTTTTGTCAGCGCATCGCCCGGACCCGCTGCGCCTCGGGCCCGATCGCCTTGCGGATGAGGTCGCGGCGCAGTCGCTCGTAGCTGTCGGGGTGGACGGGGTCGGGCGCCAGCATCCGGGCCAACCCCCGCGTGAGCCGGAGCCTCGCGTTGATCGCCCACCCGGAGGCCTCGAGGATGCTGCTGAGGTTCCGCGCGTGCAGCTTGAACATGGCCACGATGATGATGGGGACCAGGACCACGGCAAAGGCGATGGCGATGGCGGTCACCGTTCGCGTGAACTGCAGGTCGGCCAGGGTCCGAGCGATGAAGGCGAACGAAGAGCCCACGGCGGCCAGTGCCACGCCGCCGGTCACCACCATGTCGCGAGTTCGTCCCACCACGGTGGGAGAGGGGGGCGGCTCGGCCTCCGCCTCGGGTTCGGGCTCGGGTGTCGGCTCGGGCGCGGGCTCGGGGTCGAGATCCGGTTCCCGGTTCATGCCGTCGATGACCCCGCGCTCGACCGCCTTGGTGGTCTCGTTGAGCCGCGCCTCGAGCTGCTTTTCGCTGCTGGCCGAGATGCGATCCACGGCCGAGGTGATGAGGGCGCTCATGCGCTTGAAGGGGGCCGCCACCGCCTCGGACAAGCTGATCGGGTTCTCGACCACGGCGACCACGCGCACGTCCCACTGGCGCCCGTCGAGATCGAGCAGGACCCCGCGCTTGTCGACGCCCAGGTTGCCGCGGTCGCGGGTGGTCACGGGCGTGACCATGTAGAAGCTCTCGTCGCTGCGGGCGGCCGAGACCTCGCTATAGAGCAGGAACATGCCCGAGCGCGCCGCCATCTCGCGGTGCTTCTTGATGTCGGTGACGCGCAGGTTGAAGTGGAAGACACGCCCGTCGATGACCAGGCGCCCGATCTCGAAGATGGCCCGGGTCGCGGGCTCGTACATGTTGCGGAAGCTGACGAAATTATTGCAGATCTCGAGCAGCCAGCGCTGCATGAGCACGAGGTGCTCGAGGTCGTCGATCGCGGCCAGCTCGCGCCCCACCGCCTGGTCCTTGACCATCAGTTCCCCCGCGCGCTCGATGAGGTCGCCGTCGAGGATTTGCTCGAGCCGACTCGTGCCCAGCGACTCGACCTGTGCCCCCTGCTTGGTGTCGAGCCACTGTTGGTAAGGGCGCAACGCGGCTTGGACCTTGCGCCACTCGGCCTGGGGCAGCACGCCCTTGGCCGCGACGCTGGGGCACAGCGGCTCGAGCACGCGCTCGCGCAACGCCTGCAGGTCTTCGGCGTAGTGCGGGTTGAGGGCCTCGGACAGCCGCAGCTCGAGGGCGGCGTTGGGCGGCGCGATGGGGGCTCGCTCGAGGTAGCGCTGCAGCGCGGCCTCGGAGGTATAGGCGACTTCGGGTGACGCGGGCTCGGTGGTCGTGCGGCCGAGCGACTCGTTCAGCCGCTGGAGCTCGCAGAGCTTGAAGTAGCGATGGACCGCGCTCTGCAGGCGAGCGAAGAGCCGATAGCCGACGGGAGTCTTGGGCCCCAGGGGCAGCAGCGTGGCGTGGTCCTTGCTCTTGGGGTCGCTCACCTTGCGCTGCCACGCGAGCAGGGCCTTGGCCTGCTTCACGAAGTCGTCGAGCAGCGCGCGATCGATGCCGCCCGTGCCGTCGATGCCCGGCCGCGTGCCCATGGTCGTGGCGACGTCGCGCAGCAGCTGCTGCAGGTCGGGATCGTCGACACAGTGGGGCGGCACGATGCCATCACCGTTGACGGCTCCCTTGGCCAGGATGGCCCGGGTGTTGCGAATCTCCGCCAGCGAGATGGTGGGCGCGTGCCCGCGGTCGAGGTTCGCGAGGATGCGCCGCGCGGCGACGAGCAGCTGCGCGCCCTCGGGATCCGACTCGTCGACGTCTTCGAGGTGCAGGACCCCGCGGCCTTCGGACACGCCATCGAGGTTCTCGAGCACACGAAAGAGCCACTGTCGCGCGCGTCGAAGCTCGCCGCTGATGATGCGCCCATTGCCGCTACTGTCGAGATACTCGAGCGCCACCGGGTCGCAGATCATCTGGTCGGTGGGGGCGCTGGTGGCCATCCAGAACGGATCGTCGAGGTTGTCGAGGTGCCGAAGGTCCTCGGCCCCATCGATGCGGAGCTGATACGAGCCCCCATAGTTGACGAAGGTGAACGTTCGCTTGCGCTCGGGCTGCTCCATCCAAATCTGCTCCTACCTGGGCTACACGGCATCGTAGGGGCCGCGATCCAAGGGGCGCAAGACGGGGGCACGGGCCCGAGGTGGGCCTCGTCGCGCTTTTGATGCACCGGCTCGGCGGGTCAGCGCCGTCGGCTACGGGACGACGGTCGGGCTGAACACGGTCCAGCGCGGCAGGGCGACACCATCGACGTCACGCCCACCGACGATGAGCGTGGCTCCGCTGGGCAGGGGCGCCGTGCTTCCCCCGTCGGCGCGTAGCGTGATCCCGGCCGGTTCGGTGACCGCCAAGTCGCCACGCGCGATGTGGAACAGTCGCCCCGCACCTTGGGCCACCAGCGCATCGGTATCCGGCAGCAGCAGCGGCGCGGCCATGGCCTGAGGCAGCAGGTCGGTGAGTTCTTCGACCTCGAGCGTGCCGTCGCGAAGGTCGATTTGGAGCCCGTCGGCGCTCTCGGTGCCCTCCCGCAGGCCGCCCACGCAGAGCATCTGCAGCGGGCTCTCGCTGCGGGTGGCGCAGGCGAGGCCGGTCCACGCGAGCATGGGACCGGCACCCGTGCCCGCGGCGGGATTCCAGACCAGGGGCAGGGCCGGGTCGTCACCGCCGATCACCAGCGGAGTACTGCCGAGCACAGCCGCGGTGGCTCCTGCCCGCGGTCCGTCGAGCACCAGGTTCTCCGCGGGGCTCAGCTCGCGCGGGTCATCGCCCACGGCGGGCAGCTCGAGCACCGTGGTCTGCTCGCCGCCGCCGAAGATGCGCAGAGTCTGGTCTTCCTCGGACCACCACGACGCGGCACCGGGCCGCGCATCGAGGGCCCCGGACAGCTCCAGCGCCTGCCAGGTGTCGGTGTTGGGATCGAAGCGAAAGGCCGAGACGCCGTCGTTCCACGCGACCCGCAGCACTCGGCCATCGGCCGCGCCCACGAGCCGACCGTCGGTGGCACCGGGCGGCTCTTCGAGTGTGCTCGCGGCCTGCAGGGTGTACTGGTACAGGTCGAGGAAGACGGTGGCGCCGTCGCTCGATTGCACGAGCATGCCGCGGTTCGAGATGGGGGCCACCAAAGCGTCGGCATCGGGCGTGGCGAAGTCGAGGTCGAGCGCGGTGAGCCGCCCCGGCTGACCCAGCAACAGCGACAGGCCATTGGTGGCGCCGCCGTAGGTAAAGGGCGGGGTCTGACCCCACGCGAGCAAGGTGTCGTTCTCGGCCAGGAACACCGACATCGTGCGCGAGGTGGCGTCGGGCGGGACCTCGAACGAGAGCACGAAGTCGAGGCCGTTGGCGGAGACCGAGTCGGTGAAACCATCGGGCTCCAGCACCAGCGACACGTTGTTGGTGCGCTGCAGATCGGCGTCGTCGGGGGCGGGGGGCAGCAGCAGCTGCACGTCCACCCCCGTGGTGATCGGCTGGCACGCGGCGTTGGGCATCACGGCGAGCAGCAGGCCGGCCAGGGCGATCCACGGCCGATGCCCGCGGGCGCGCACGGGGGCGCTGCCCACCACGGTGTCGGTGCGGACGTACAGCGCCTCCGCGTGCATGTTGACGGTCGTGCAGACGTGATCGGGCACCAGCCACACCAGGCTGCCACGGGGCGGCCTTTGTCCGCTGTCGACCCGCACGGGGCGATGCTCTTCGCTGGCCTTGAGCGGTACGAAGCGGGGCTCGCCCAGGATGCCGCCGCTGGGGGCGGGGCAGTCGGGGGCCATGGCCTTGCTGCCGGCATCGAGCGTGATGCGGTCGTCCCCGGGGTGCGCGATGACCCGGCTGAGCACGAACGCGGCCTGTCGCAGCCCGAGGTCGGCCGCAGCCTCGGCCGAGAACCGATCGGAGAGCAC
Organism: Myxococcota bacterium; assembly: GCA_039028615.1. Taxonomy (GTDB): domain Bacteria; phylum Myxococcota_A; class Polyangia; order Nannocystales; family Nannocystaceae; genus Paraliomyxa. Next base: position 45,007 of record JBCCHT010000044.1, read on the forward strand.
GATGGTCCCCGGGCTCACCTGATGGGTCCACGACCCAGCGCGCAGCGGGGCATGGTCGAGCGCATGGGCGTAGCTGTGCGTCCCCGAGGTCACCACTTGCTCGACCTCGAAGGGCAGGGCGGCCACCAGCTCGACGAGCTGGTCGTACCCGGCGTGGGCCTGCTCGCGCTCGGACCAGCGAATGTGCCCGTCGTACCCGTGCACGCCCGTCGGGTGCAGCCACTGACACTTCGGCCACGTCGCCTCGCGCCAGCGCTCGGGGGACGTGCCCGTGCGGTGCATGCCGATGTCGACGTCGAGCCACAGGTCGAAGGCCGGCGTGTCCAGGGGGGAGCCGATGCCCCGGATGAGGTCCTCGATGTGCTCGGGGGCATCGGCCAGGAGCCCGATGCGCGCCTCGTGGTACTGCTGCCGCAGATCGAGCATGACGGCGAGCTGCGGCGGCGCGGCGGGGTAGGCCAGCAGGACTTCGACCGGCTGCGGCAGGGCGCGCTCATCGGCCGCCTCGAGCACCAGCGCGACCTCGGCCGGGGTCGCCGCCTTGAAGCGGAATACCCCGGCGTCGAGCAGGGCCCCGACGATGGTCGATTGCTTGACCGTCTTGACGTGCGGTCGCCAGCGCTGCGGCGAGCCCGTGCGCGCGAGCATGGCGGCCACGTTGTGCTCGACCGCGTCGAGGTCGATGACCAGCGTGGGCGTGGCCAGGGAATCGACGTGCTCGGCGATCGCCCGGTTCAGCTGCTGTACGCGCTCGCGGGGCTCGGTCGCGCCCTTCATCCGATGATCATGTCCTCTCGGCGGGTGGCTTCACCGCGAGAGAACCGAGAGGGATCCCAGCGCTCGAGCATGGGGTGAGACTCGCCCGTCGCGAGGTATCGCGCCAGCAGTTTGCCCACGGCGGGCGCCATCATGAATCCATGGCCGGTAAAGCCGCAGACCTGATAGAGGCGCGGAATTCCCGGGCTGGGGCCCACGATCGCGTCGCCATCGGGGGACAGATCGTAGGGACCGGCCCACTGCCGCAGCACGCGGAGCTGGCTGGTGATGGGCATGACGCGGGTGAGCGCGGCGCCCAAGCTGGCCAGGAAACGGCGCGAAGAGGCGAGATCGACCTCGGTGTCGGGCGGCCCCTCGTCGGGCATGGTGATGCCGGCCACGATCTCACCGCGGGTGGACTGCGAGAAGTACAGGCCCGTCACGAGGTCGACCACGAGGGGATCGAGGAAGGGCTTGAGCGGCTCGGTGGAGATGATCTCGTGGCGGTGCGGATGGTTGGGCAGGTCGAGGCCGAGGCTGCGATTGAGCTCGATGCTCCACGCGCCGGTCGCGTTGACCACCCGATCCGCGTCGAGCTGCTCGCCCGTCGACAGGTGCAGGCGCAGCCCGTCCGCGAGCACCTCGATGCGATCGACCCCGGTATGGGTGCGGACCGCGACGCCACGCGACACCGCTTGCCCCGCGTAACCCCACACGAAGGGCCAGGGGAACACCACGCCGTCGTCGGGATTGAAGGCGGCGAGGCGCACCTCGGAGACGTCGAGCTGGGGCACGATTTCGCGGGCCTCGGCCCCCGACAGCAGCCGGGTGGGGGCACCGACTTCACGGTGCAGCTCGGCGTTGCGCATCAGCCGGCCCTCGCCGGCCTCCGAGCGCGCGAGAAAGAGGTAGCCGCCCTGTCGAAACCACAGGTTGATGCCGAGCTCCTGGGCCAGGCCGCGGCACATCTCGATGCTCTCCATCATGAGCGCGACGTTGCCGGGGTCGCCCCACTGCATGCGGAGGCCGCCGCCGTTGCGCCCCGACGCGCCGCTCACCAGGTAGCCGCGCTCGAGCACCGCGATCTTGTGCTTGGTGGTCTTGGCCAGGTGGTACGCGGTCGAAAGCCCCATGATCCCGCCGCCGATGATCGCGATGTCGACCCGCGTGGGTAGGGGCGTATCGCGACGGCCCATCGCCTGGGCCTTGGCCTGGCCGATCATTTGCGGGCCTCTTCGTCGGCCGCGGCAGCGAGCGCGCCGAGGGTGACGGGCTCGGTGGGAGGGCGAGCGGTGAAGGGCTGCACGGTGGCGGGGTCGGCCAGGCCGCGCTCGATGAGCACGGACACGAGCACGCTCATGCACTCCTTGCCCTGGCACGGCCCGGTCCCCAGACCGGTGTAGCGCTTGAGCTCCTCGACTTCGTGCAGTCCGAGCTCGATCGCGTGTTCGAGCTCGGAGCGGGTCACGTCCTCACAACGGCACAAAAAGCTTCGGCGGGGCATGGTCGATTTACCTGTCGTGCTGGAGCAGGGATCGGGCAATGCGCTCGCCATCGTCGGCGGCGGCGGTGTTGCCCTTGTATCCGGTGACGTCGCCCGCCGCCCACACGAGCCAGGGCTCGGTGAGGCAGCGGCCGAGGTCGTCGATCTCGACCGCGAAGCCGCCTCCGTCCCAGCGCACGCGGGCGCCGGCTTGACGGGCGAGTTCGAAGGCGGGGGCCGGAGGCGCCGCGAGGGCGACGAGCCGAGCGCTGCGCTTGCCGTCGGACAGGCGCACGCTGTCGACCGGGTTGCCCTCGATGCTCTCGACGTCCTCGGGGGCGACGAGCTGGGCGGCCAGGGCATCGGCGAGCCCTTGCGCGTAGGTGCCCTTGCCGATGACCACCGCCTCGACCTTCAGCTGTGCTTTGCCGCGCGCCAGCTGCTGCACCAGGCCGCGCGCCGCGACCACGCCGGGTCGGTCGTTGTTGGCCACGGGAATGGTGGGGTCGCGGGCGCCCGTGGCCACCACCACGTGCCGCGGGTAGATGGAGCGCAGCACCATGGGCTCACCCGGCACGTTGCTCATCGCGGACCACAGTCGCTCTTGCGGGTAGACCCCGAAGATCCCCGTCTCGTCGAGCAGCGCGTCGGGCAGCGCGTGGCCGGTTTGTCCCTCGAGGCCGATGCGGTCGAGCCGGTCGACCCACAGCACTTCGCGCCCGGACTCTTCGAGCACCTCGAACGCACGGCGTCCGGCCGGGCCTGCGCCCACCACCAGCACGTCGGGACGGTGCTCTTCGTGGCGAGCGGGATGATCGGGCTCCGCGTCGGGCAGCGTGCCCAGACCGGTGAGCCCTCGGGCCACGCCCTGCATGATTTGGTTGACCACCCGCGGTCGCACCATCAGGTGATGGTGGTCGATACCGCTGCGCATCATGGTGTCGATGAGCGTGGTGGGGTCGGGCCCGGCCACCAATCGGTTCTGCGGCTGCACACGCATGCCTTCGGCCACCCGCGTCATGCAGGCGCGGCGATTGGGCAGGCCGTTGATGCGCACCAGGCAGGTTCCGCAGTCGCCTCGCAGGCAATAGGCCCCGCGAGAGCGGCGGTATTTTACGCTGAGGCTGGTCTCGAGGATGCCCTCGTCCAGCAGCGCGAGGCTGACGGTGTCCCCCCGACGAGCGGAGACGACTCGGTCTCGATCCCAGCGCAACGACACCGTAGGGTGGTCCTCGGGCCGAGTCTGAGAATCGCACGCGCCGTGGCGCTGAAGCACGCGATCGGTGGCACCCATCCTGGTTCTGGTCCTACCATCGCTATGGCGTAATTCTCAAGCGGCGGGGGCCGGACGGGGGCCGAATAGTGCAGTGCCGACCCGCACGATGGTGGCGCCCTCCTCGATGGCCACCTCGAAGTCCGCGCTCATGCCCATCGACAGCTCGTGCAGCTCGACGCCGGGCCGCGTGTGGGCGGCGTGCTGGTCGCGAAGCTGCCGCAGATCGCGGAAGTGAGGCCGCGTCTGTTCGGGTGTGCCCTGAGGCGGGATCGACATCAGGCCCCGGCAGTGCACGTGATCCAGGTCGGCGAAGCGATCGAGCAGCGCACCGAGCTGCGCGGGTGCAGTTCCGGCCTTGCCCGCCTCGTCGGCGGTGTTCACCTGAACGAGCACCGCCTGGCGAATCCCCGCCGCGGCGGCGCGCTGCTCGAAGACCGGCAGCAGCTCGGGTCGGTCGATGGTGTGCACCAGAGCACAGCCGACCACCTGTTTGACCTTGTTGCGCTGCAGCGCGCCGATGAAGTGCCAACGCCACTGCGCATCGGGGGTCGCGCTACGTTTGTCCCGCAGCTCCTGGGCATAATTCTCGCCGAAGTCCAGCTGCCCCGCGGCGGCCGCTTCCTCGATGAGCTCCAGGGGTTGCCGCTTGCTCACCCCCAGCAGGGCCACGGCGGGCCCGTCCCCCCGGCGAGCGACGGCGGTGGCGATGCGCTCCTGGATGGCGGCCAGGCGCGTGGCGATGGAGGCGGAGTCGTTCATAGAGCGTCGAGTACTTGGGCGAGGGGGAGGCCGACGACGTTGGTGTACGAGCCCTCGATCCGGCGCACGAAGCCCGCCGCGTGGCCCTGGATGCCGTAGCCGCCCGCTTTGTCGCGCCACTCGTCGGTGTCGAGGTAGGCCTCGAGGGTGGCGTCGTCGACCGGCCGCATCCACACCCGGGTCGTCTCGTGGGCCACGGTGGGCGGGTCGTCGCCGCGGGCCAGCGCCCAGGCGGTGGTGACGAAGTGCGCATGTCCGACCAGTGTGCGCAGCACGGTGCGCGCATGGTCCCGATCGCGCGGTTTACCCAGGGGCTGCGCGGTGGCTTCGGCCCACACCACCGTGTCCGCGGTGAGCAGCGGGCAGGGCGGTCGCGGCGAGGGCAGGGCGGCATCGAGCTTGGCCCGGGCGATGCGACGCGCGTAGCTCACCGCGGGCTCGTTGTGCCGGGGCGTCTCGTCGCAGGGCACGGGGCGGACTTCGATCGTCAGGCCCGCCGAGCGCAGCAGGTCGGCGCGGCGCGGCGAGGCCGAGGCGAGCACGAGGTCGAAAACCGCGTCGGGCATCGGTTCGGTTGTGCCGCGTTCTCGGCCTGCGCCGCAAGTCCCCGGGGCGCGGCCGCCGAGGTTTCGGGCGCCGCTCGCCCGGCGTACGATGGAGTCCATGCGCCGCTCCCTTCGATCCGTGGCCCGCGTCCTGCGTCAGCGAGGGTGTGTCCTGGCTCCCTATGCGGTGGCGGTGGTGCTCGTGCCGCAGGTGATCTCCGGGTCCCGTAGCGAGCCGAGCCCCATCGCCCAGCGCGTGGTCACGCCCGCCGTGGTGTCGGCCCCGGCCGGAGTGAGCGACGAGGTGCGAGCGCTCAGCGGGATCTGGTGGCGCTACGAGGCGGGGGCGGAGGGCGAGCGCGTGCGCTTCTACTACTTCCACGGCGACGGCACGGGCCTGTATCGCTACGGCCGGGTGGGGCTCAACAACACGCACAGCTTCGACTACGACGTGCGCGGGTCCACGCTGGTCATCGACTTTCGCAAGACGGGCGAGCACCACGAGGTGCCGTTTTCCGTCGAGCTCGGGGGCACCGACGACGAGGCGCGAGACTGGCTCGAGCTGTCCGACGACCCGCGGGAGTCCGGGGCGACCCGATACTTCCGTGAGTCGGACGAAATGGTGCGCAGCGCCAGCGGATCCGCCGACCTCGGTCCCGCCCCGGCCGGCCACATGTGGATCGACCTGCAGCACTTCGCCACGGGAGGGCAGGGCTTCGCCTTCTACCAGTTCCGTCCCGCGGGGATCGACGGTCGGGGCGTGGGTTGGTTCCATCGCGGGGACTTCAACGACTGGAGCACCGAGGCGCTGACCTACCGGATCGTGGGGCAGCGCATGGAGCTGCACTTCACCCTCGCCGATCGCCACGAGCAGACCGCGTTCTCGCTCGCGACCGACGACGACGGTGCGCGTTGGCTCGAGCTGACCGACGACCCCCGCGACTACTGGCACCCGCATCGCTATCTCGACATCGGGCCGTCGTTCGGGATGGTGGGATCCCTCGGTCCGGTCGGTGCCGCGCCGGCTCGGCCGTAGCGGGGGCCTGCTACCATCGCGGCAATGCCTGCCGCGCCACGGACTACGGGACTCTGCCTGCTCACCGTCGTACTCGGCGGCTGTGCGGGCGGCAGCGGGCCGTCCACGACGGTGCTCGCGACGCTCGGAGACGGAGACGGCACGGGGACGACCGGGGCGGAGGACGACTCGACCTCCAACGGGACCTCGGGGCAGACCTCGAGCGTCGATCCGAGCGCCGACACCACCGCAGGCGAGGTGGACGACGACGGCACAGACAGCTCGGGCGGGGACACCGATCCACCGCCCGCCAGCTGCGACGACGACCCCGCGGCGTGCAGCGTGTGGATCTTGCCCTCGGGGGCGGGAGGATGGATGCCGCTGGCCCTCGATGGAGCGTTGGCGCCCACCGAGACCGTGCGTGCCGCCTTCGACGTCGAGAGCGAGCTCGAGGGCTTCGTAGTCACCGACACGCGGGTGCACGTGGTCGACCTCGCCGCCCGAGCCTGGGTTCGCCAGGACAATCGGGCCGACGTGCTCCCCGAGCTCGGCGAGGAAGAGGTCCTCGTCGCTTATTCCATACCGTCCACGTGGGGCTCGGGCGACGGCACGGCGGAAGGCGTCACTTTCCTCACCGCGGACACCATCTATCTGTACAACTACCAGATCGCGACGCAGACCTTCGTGTTCGAGTCGGCGCTGACCGACTTCAGTGACCCGTGGGATGCTCCCGCCGCGCCGATGCCCGCGCAGATGCGTGCGTCGTGGCTCGACGTCACCAACGCCGATGGTTGGTACGACGCCGACATCATGCGGCTGTGCGGGACGGCGGGGAATCCGGGGCCCTACGTCGCGGTCGTGGCGACCGATCAGGTCCACGTCAACGATGCCGGCTATTGCTTCGAGTTCGACGAGCCGGTCTCGCTGGGCGCCTTCCCGCCGTTTTCGCTCGCCGAGGCGCCTGGCCCCGAGGACGTCGGTGCGTTGCTCTACAACGAGACGCTCGGGCTGTGGGCCTTTCGCGGGCAGTAGCTCGGTAGGCGAGCGCTAGGGCTTCGCTGCTTTGGCGCGGGCGAGGAGCGCGAGCACATCGTCGTGGCCACCGCGCTCGGCTTCGCTGGTGGCCGTGCGGCCGTGGGGCGCCGTCGCGTCCACGGGCACGCCCTGCTCGAGCAGGCGCTGCACCTCATCGGCGCGGCCGCGGTAGGCCGCCCATAGCAAGGCCGCCGTCTGCGGGTGACGCTCGGCGGGCGGGGTGACGCGGTCGAGCAACGCCCGCGCTCGATCGACGACGTCGGCGGGTACCCCCGGCACCAGACGCTCGAACACGCGGCGACTGCCCCACGCCGCGGCGATCTCCAGCGGGGTCTCCCCGGCCTTGGTGCGCGCAGTGGGGTCGAGCCCACCCGCGAGCAGCAGCGCCGCGACCTCGTCCGCGTCCGCCTTGGCCGCTTCGTGCAGGGGGTTCCAGCCGTGGTCATCCTGGCGATCGATGCGAGCCCCGTGCTCCAGCAGGGACGCGGCGATGTCGGCTCGACCCGTCGCGGCGGCCACGGCCAGCGGGACCCAAATCTCATCGTCGGTGCCCCCGTCCGCCACCGCACCTGCCGCGAGCAGGGCTTGGACCATGCGCAGGTCACCCATCCGAACCGCATGACACACGTGGTACTCGGTCCCGCTCAGCGTGAATCCACCCGCGAGCAGGCGGCCGAGCTCGGCGTGGTTGCGCTCGCAGATCGCCCACACGACCCGCTCTCGAAGGTCCATCTGGGCGCGCTGTTCTTGGTCTTCGAGTTGCTGCTCGCGGATGCGCTCGACGATCCCGACATCGCCGCCGTGGATGTCGAAGCCGATGAGCCCGTGGTCGAAGCGGTGCTCGTTCCATTCGGCTCGGGCCGCGCTCCTGCACACGAGTACGCCGCCTTCGGCCGTGGCCTCGTTCAGTCGGCGTTGGCATTCGCGGCGAGCCGCATCGGTGCTGTCGAAGGTCTCGCGGGGCCCCGGCATCGGCGGCAGGTCCCAAGACATGCCATCGATGGCGGGAAGCTCGGTGACCGAACCTCGACGCTCACCGACCTCGGCCTCCCGCATCACGATGTGTCGATACTCGAGCGCGTCGTCGCGGACCAACAACAGCAACCATTCGCCCGCGACCGTCTCGTCGTCGATCGAGTGAGGTTCGAGCATGCTAGGTTCTTCGTGGCCGAAGCGGGCGGGACGACGCGATGGGAACCGACATGCTCTTGTTGGCCGAGCGCAAGACGGCGCGGGGGTGGGAAGCGGTGCTCACCTACGACGAGTACGGCCAAGCGCTGTCGTTCTTCCAGGTCGGGCGGTACCACCAATTCTACTACGCGCTCACCGGGGTGGCGGTGGGGGGTATCGTGCGCGGCCGGGTGGACCCGAGCGAGGAGCCGCCGCCCGTCGTGCGGGGGCCACGGGGCCTGCCGCCGGGTCTCAGCAGCGGGGTGCGGGCCGAGATCTACGAGGTGTATTCGATATGGGCCATCCACTGGCTCGGGGCAGACGAGATCCTGCTGCACGACTGGCACCCGTTCCTGCAACGCGAGGCGCGGTACTCGAAGCCGGGCGAGCCCGAGGAGACCTTCACCATGGAGTTCCTCGACGCCGTGGCGAAGCTCGAGCCCGTCGCTGAACACCGCCTCGTGATGTGGATGTACTGACGCGACCCGGAGGGGCGGCCCTCGACGCGGCCACGGTGGCGATGATGCAATGACGTCCGTGTCCGAGCCCCATGCACCCGGCGGCAGCTCCGAGCAGGCGGAGACGGTGCCGCACGAGGAGGAGGAGCCGCTGCACGTCGAAGCGGGCACCACCATCGGGCGCTACGTGGTCTCGGGCGTGTTGGGGCACGGGGCGATGGGCGTGGTGCTGGCGGCGGTGGATCCCAAGCTCGGCCGCAAGGTGGCGCTCAAGCTGCTGTTCGCCGAGGCCGACGCGGAAGGGCAGACTCGGCTGCAGCGCGAAGGCCAGGCGCTGGCGCGCCTGAGTCACCCGCACGTGGTCAAGGTGCACGACGTCGGCACGCACGAGGGGCGGGTGTTCGTCGCGATGGAGCTGGTGGAGGGGCAAAACCTCGCCCAGTGGCTCGCGGCCGAGCGCCGACCCTGGCGCGAGGTCGTGCGGGTGTTCGTGCAGGCGGGGCAGGGGCTCGCGGCCGCGCACTCCGCCGGGCTGGTGCACCGCGATTTCAAGCCGGCGAACCTGTTGATGGGGTCCGACGGCACGGTGAAGGTGACCGACTTCGGGCTCGCGCGGGCCCGGGCCGAGCCGGCACCGAGCGTCGAGGCGCCGGACGACACCACGGGCAGCCAGCCGCTCGCGGCCGCGCTCGATGCCACGCTGACGCGCACGGGCGCGCTGGTGGGTACCCCCGTGTACATGGCGCCCGAGCAGCTCGATGGGCGGGCCGCCGATCCGCGCAGCGACCAGTTCAGCTTTTGTGTCGCCCTTTACGAAGCACTGGCCGGTCATCGTCCGTTCGAGGGCGCCACACCGGCTCAGCTCTCGATCGCGATCGAGGAGCAGCGCTTTGCCAAGCCGCTGGGGTTGAGCCTGCCCGTGCCGCTGCGGGCGGCGGTGCGCCGTGGGCTCGCCGTCGACCCGGCCGCGCGCCATCCCGATCTCGGGGCCCTGCTGTCCGTGTTGCGACGGGCGTCGAGAGGGCGGCGGCTCAAGGCGATCTGGGCGGGCGCCGCGGGGATGGCCGTGGCGGGCGTGTGGTGGGCGACACGCCCCGCTCCGCCCGAGGTCGCGGACTATTGCGCGCGCGTCGGGGAGCGGCTCGCGGACGTCTGGGACGATGGGCGGCGTGACGCGGCCCAGCGCGGATTCGAGACGACCGAGCTGCCCTACGCCAACGAGACCTTCACGATGGTGCGCACCCGCCTGGATACGCAAGCCAGCACGTGGGTCGGGGCGCAGCGCGAGGTCTGCGAGGCCCAGGCGCGCCTGGATCGAGCCGACGGTGCACCGTCGAGCGAGGAGCAGGAGGCGATCGACCGCCGCATGATCTGTCTGCATCGGCGCTTGACCGAGCTCGAGCAGCTCGGATCGCTGCTGGCCGAGGCCGACGCAGAACTCGTCCAGCGAGCGCCCCGGGCCGTGGCCGCGCTGGGCTCGATCGAGCGCTGCAGCACGACCTCGCAGGGGCCGACGGGCGGGGGCCGAGCCGCGGGCATGGTGCGGGCCGAAGCGTTGGCGCGTGTGGAGGTGCTGACCCAGGCCGGGCGCTACGACGAGGCCATCGAGTATGCCGAAGGCGCAGTGGCGGCGGTGGCCGAGGGCTCGCGGTGGTCCCAGGCCCAGGTCTACCTCGCGCGCGCCCGTGCCCACGAGCGAGCCGGGCATGCCGAGGACGCCGAGCGCGACTATCACCAGACCTTCTCCGCCGCGGTGGCGGCCGGTCACGACGAGTTGGTGTTGGTCGCGGCGTTGGGCCTGGCCATCGGTAACAGTCGGGCCCAGACCACGGAGTCCGATGCCGCCGATCCGTGGGTCGAGCACGCCGAAGCGGCGCTGGCCCGCATGCCGAAGCGCCCCGACCTGCGGGCGTCGTTCGAAAACACCCGCGGTCAGGTGGAGTTCAACCGCGGCCGCTACGAGACGGCGCAGGAGCACTTCGCTCGCGCCCTGCAGTACCGCCGCGAAGACCTCGACGACGACGACTATCGACTCGCGCCCTACCATCGTCACCTGGGGCACGTGCTGTCGGAGTTGCAGCGCTACGAGGAGGCCATCGACGCGCAAAAGGAGGCGCTGCGCATCGAACGACTGCACTTCGGCGATCGGCACCCCCAAGTCGCGCTGGCGATGACCGCGTTGGGCACCGACTACTCCGTGCTCGGCCAGTCCGAGCGCGCGTTGGAGCTCGAGCGAGAGGCGCTGGAGATCCTCGACGAGTCTCTCGGGCGGTCACACCCCGCCGTCGTCAATGCGGCCATCAACCTCGGGTCGGCGCAGGCGCGGGCGGGGCAGGACGACGCGGCGGAGCGCACCTATCTCGATGCGCTGGAGCGAGCGCGAAGCGTGCCGGGGTCGCCGAGTCGCGACGTGGGACTCATCCTGGCCAACCTGGGCGTGCACGCCGAGCAGCGCGGCAAGCTGGGACCCGCCGCCGATTACCTCGCCCAGGCGCTCGAGGCCATGGAGGCCTCCATGGGCCCCGACCATCCCATGACGCAGCGCGTCAAAGACAACCTCGCGCAGGTCCGCGCCAAGCAGGCCGAGGCCGACAGCGCCGACTAGAACGTCAGCCCCACGCCGCCCACCACGTTCCAGCGCAGCGAGTAGGTCTCGAAGTCGGTGACGATCTGGAAGTCGATGGGGCGGAACGACAGCATCATGCGGTTCGCGAGCAGGATCTTGGCGGCCATGGCCATCTGCACGTCCATGCGGTGAGTTCGTTCCGGCGTCGGCTGCGAGGTCGTGCCGTAGTAGTCGTACTCGGTCTGGAAGACGGTGTGCAGGTTGTAGCCGAGCTGAAACGAGGGGCTGAGGTACAGCGCCGTATCCCCCGCGATGGGGATGTCGCCCCCGATGCGCGGGGCGAAGCCGAACTCCCGCGTCGGCGCCTTGGGCCCCTCGATGCCCATGAACGCCTCCTGCAGGACGGCCGAGATGAAGAACCCCGACCGCTCGCGGCCCATCGGGTACATGCCGATGGACTGCTCCAGGCGCAGCGGCGGTGAGACGAGCGGCAGGTAGCTGTCGAAGGGCAGCTCGTCGTCGCCCCCGATGACGAAGCTGCGGCCCACCGAGAAGGTCACGAAGCGGTTGCGGGTGCCCAGCGGCAGCAGCGACGGCCGGGGCTCGTCCTCGTCTTCGGGGAGGAACTTCTCGCGCTTGGGCGGCAGGTCGTAGTCGGGCTCGTAGGTCCGAGCGGGCGACGAGGCCTCGGTGGTGGGAGCGGGCGTCTCGGGCGTGGCGGGAGCCTCCGCCGCAGCGTCGGCGCTCGGAGGCGTCGGCGTGGCGGGAGCCTCCGGCACCGTGTCCCCCGTGCTCGGCGACTGAGCCTCCGGCGACTGGGGCTCGGGTTTGTCGGAGCCCTCGACCGTGGCGCTGGCTTCCGGCACGGGCTGCGCGTCCTCGGCCGACGGCGGCAGCACGGGCGGCCCGACGAGCAACAAGGGCAGGGGAGGCAGAGGAGGAGGCGGGGGTGGGGGGCTCATGGGGCTGACTCCGTGCTCGAGGTGGTGGACCCGGCGCGGGCCCGCAGTTGGTCGAGTTCATCTTCGTAGGCGCTGATCCGGGGCATGATCGCGGCGTAGGCTGAAGCGAGGTGCTCGCGATCGGCCGCGCCGGGGGGTCGTGCGCTGCGCAGGGCTTGGTAGAGGATGTCGAAGGCGTCCTGGTGTTCGTGCGCAGACTCGTCGTCCGGCTCGGACGGGGCGCGGTCTCCCACCGCATCCACGGCGGCATCGAGGTCTCCACCCCCCAACCACTCCAGGATGGGCGCCAAGGTCTCCCGAGGTCGGGCGATCACGTCCTCGTACGCACAAAGCCGCACTGGGTAGCCGCGCAGCGCCATGTCTCCGAGCAGCGAGAAATTCTGCGCGAACCACAACAGCGCCGGGTCCAACCGAGGCGGCGCCCGGCGCCCCGGCACTTCGTCTTCGAGCGCCCACAACCGGCGCATGGATGCCGAGTGCCCTCGCCAGTGTCGAGCGGTCGCGACCACTCGACCCAGGTACGCTAGATCGCTACGCACCAGCCCCCGGATGAAGACCTTCACCGCATGGGTGGTGACCTGGTCCGGTCGGATGTACGTGCCGGTCTCGGGATTGGGGTTGGTCTGGAAGTTGATGCCCTCGCGCAGGGTCGACTCCCAAAAGCCACCGCGATTGGCTTCGTGTAGCGAAGTGCCCCAGTCGCGCGGGAACTGCTCGCCAATGGGCGGGTAGCCGGCGGCAATGAGGATTTGCATCCACATCGAAGTGCCCGACCGCGCCGTGCCCGTCACGATGATCATGACCGGCTCAACGATACACCCCCCAAACGCAACGACGGCCGCGCTCCTTGGCGGAGGCGGCCGTCTTTGTGTGCGGAGCGTGGGTCCTGCCGGGATCAGCCCTCGGAGTCGGAGCTCTCGGCGGCGTCGTCTACGGGGACGATCTCGGGAACCAGCTGTCCGTCGGCGGTCATCTTGAGCCGAAACCGAGCGCTTGCCGAAGGGGGGGAATCTTGTTCATCGGAGTCGCGGCGTTGCTCGGCAAGGGACGCAGGCTTTGTCGTCATAGGGGATCGAAGTAGCACGAATCGGCCGTGCACGCCCGTTTTTGACCCAATGTGATCGGTGAGCCCACCCCCCATTTGCAGGGGGATGGGCTCGGCTCGGACCTTGCTTCTCGGTCACATTCGGACCGAGTAGACCATGCCCATGCGAGGGCTGCTGAAGGCGGGGAACTGGGTTCGCGATAGCGCCCCAGCCACGCAGCGCCCCAGCGAGCTGCCGGCGTGGTCACCCTGCGCGGTCGCGGAGACGACCTTGCCCGTACGACCCTCGATGGACAGCTTCACGGCCACCCGTGTGCCCGAGGCGGTGCCGTGCTCCGGCCCGCAGCTGCGCGCAGACGCCTTGGTCGAGGCCAGGGCCTTCTTGAGCTGCGCACTGGAGAGCTTGCTCGGACGCGTTTCGGTGGCCTTTTCGGCAGAGTGGCCCGGGCTGGTCCTCGGCTGGCCAGTTTTCGTGCAGCTGGCCGGATTGAGCACACACTCGACCGGGATCGAGCGATCCGTCTTCGAGGTCTTGGACTTGGACGTCTTCGAGGTCTTGGAGCTCTTCGAGATCTTAAAACTCTTCGAGCTCTTCGAGTTCTTCGTCTTCTTGGAACTCTTCGAGGACTTGACGCCCTTGCCCCGCTTCGGTGCTTCGGAGGTGGCTTCCGACGTCATCTCGTTGGCGGGCTCGGTGCTCGTCATGGCCAGGCGCTCGGCCTCTTCGGAATCAGCCGTGGGCTCGTGCTCGACGACTTCTCGCAGGGTCGGCGCAGCGACCTCCTGCATGGAAAGCTGACGCTCGACCGGCGCGTCTTCGATGGCATCGGGTCCGTGCGCGCGCTGGAGTCCGACGGCACCGAGCACCATCAGCAGGCTCGACGCGACGGCGGTGGCCATGGCCAGCACGGGTCGGCTCGCGCGGGGTCCGGGGCTCGGCGGCTCTGATGTTTCCCCGGTGGGACCCGGTGGTGCCAGCGATAGAGGCAGAGGCTCGGCTCTCAGATCGGTGACGTCGATGATGCCCGAGGAGCTCGGATCGTGGAGCTGCAGGGCGAGTCGGCGGGGACGGGAACGAAGATTGGGAGATGCGGGAGTCGACATGGCAGTTCGGGGATGGGCACATCGAGCCGCAAACCGATGCGGCCTCGGGATGTGAACCTCGTCACCTGTTTGGACTCGACCGGGCCGTCCGGTGTTCGACGACAACCCCCACTCTGGTTCAGAAACTGCCTCTGACCCTGGTGTCATAGCGGGAATTCGCCCTTGCGCGGATGACCCGATCTGGGGGGTTCCCCGGGGTCGATCCCCCGGTGCGACAACGTAGGAGGCCCGGATTTCGGGCGCATGCGGCCGACGATGGTAGTCTGGTCCGCATGATCCTTAGCCTGCGTCGTTGGGGGACCGGCATGGCGTTGGGGGCGGTAGGCCTGCTTGGATGCAACGTCGATCCAGGTGGCTCCATGGTCTTCATGGCCCAGCACTGTAGTGAGCTCCAGGGGGATGCGACCTGCCAGTCGTCATTCGCCGGCCAGTCGTTTTGCAGCTTGTGCACCGAGGAAAATGGCGGCTGCGTGTCGTCACCACCCGCGCAGGTGTGCATCCCCGGAGGGACCGCCGGGGACGAGAGCACGGGCGACGGCTCGGCCAACGACGATGGGTCGGGTTCGAGCGGCACCGGGGGCACCACCGACGCCGTCGACACGACCGCGGCCGACAGCAGCTCCACCGGCGAGCCCGCGTGCGAGGCCGAGGGCGAGCTCGATCCCGCGTGCATGGAGCTGGACCCGGCGCGGCCCTTCTGCGCCGACTCCGTGTGTGTCGGGTGCGGGGACGCGGGCGGCAATGCGTTCTGCGCCGAGCTCGACTCGCTCAATCCCGCGTGCGACATGGAGACCGGCACCTGTGCGCCTTGCAACGCGGTCGTCGATCCGGCCTGCAGCGGTGCGACACCCGTCTGTGGCGACACGGGCGAGTGTCAGGCCTGCGTCGCGCACGACGAGTGCCCGCTGAGCGCCTGTCACCTCGACGTCAACGACCCCATGCTCGGCTACTGCTTTGCCCCCGAGGACACCATCTGGGTCGACAACACGGCCGAGTGCCCCGGTGTCGGTACCCAAGAGGAGCCCCTGTGTAGCTTGATGGCCGGGGCCGACGCGCTCGTGCCTGGCGACGCGCGGGCGTTCCGGGTCATGGGAGGCACGCCCTACGAGGAGCGGGCCGCGTTCTCCGAGGTCACCGTCGCCATCATCGGCGTCGATTCGCCCGTCGTCAGCGGGACCCCGGGCGCGCAGGCACCCACCCTGCGCTTCGAGAACGGCACCACCGCCTACGTCTCCGACATCCGGTCCAACGGCAACACCTTCAGCCACGGCATGACCTGCAGCACCAGCTTCGTGCGCTTCGACGACGGTCAGATCCGCGACAACGAGGGCTGGGGCACCTTCAACTTCGACACCTGCACCGTCGAGTTCCGGCGCACGGCCATCGTGGGCAACGAGGACGGCGGGATCAACGTCGACGGCGGGCAGCTGACCGTCGACAACACCACCATCGCCCTCAACGGCATCGGCGGGAACTCCAGCGGCATCCGGTCCGCCGACGCCAACATCGACGTCCTGTACAGCACGCTCGCCGGCAACGACGGCTCGGGCAGCGACAGCATCGAGTGCGACAGCACGACCGGCACGCTGCGCAACAACATCATCATGGGGGTCGATGCCACGTCCATCGAGCTGGGCTGCTTCCCGCTCATCATGGACAACAACGCCCTCGACGCGGCCAACTTCGCCGCGGGCACCAACGTCGACGTCGGGCCCTACAACGCCATCTTGTTCAACAACCCGAGCCAGGCCGACTTCCGGCTCTCGGCACCTCCGCTGTCGCCCTTCGGCGGCGTCGCGGAGTGGCAAGAGGGCGACCCCGAGTTCGATGCCGACGGCACGCCTCGCCCCACCGGTGAGGACGAGACCGGCTACGCCGGCGTCGACGAGCCCTGAGCGCGGTAGAGCCCGTGGTCGACCTCGAGTTCTACTACGACGTCGTCTGCCCATACGCCTACCTCGCCTCGGCCCAGGTCGAAGCGGTGGCGAAGCGGCAGGGCGCGCGCGTGCGCTGGCGACCGATTCTGCTCGGGGGCCTGCTGCGCGAAGTCGGGGCGCCCGATGATCCCAACGTGGGTATGAGCGCGGCCAAGGTGGAGATCCAGGCGCTCGATCGACAGCGTTGGGCCGTGCGATTGGGGGTGCCTCTCGTGACGCCGCCCGAGCATCCACGGCGCACCGTGAACGCCATGCGGCTGTGTTTGGCGGCGCCCGAAGGGGAGCGTCGCGTAGCGCTGTCGCACGACGTGTTCGCCGCCTACTGGGCGCGCGGTGAAGACGTGACCGATGCGCAGGTGCTCGATGCCATCGCCGTGCGTCACGGACTCGAAGCGGGGGCCTACCGGGCGCCCGAGCTCAAGGCGGCACTGCGGGAGGCCACCGCCGCGGCGGCGGGGCGAGGGGCGTTTGGTGTGCCGAGCTTCGTCGTGGGCGACACCCTGTGGTGGGGGCAGGACCGGCTCGGTTTCGTCGAGGAGGTGCTCGGTGGGCAGCCCGAGCGACTGCCTACTGCGCCCGAATCCAGCTCTGCACGCGCGGGGCGGCTGACGTTCTTCCACGACTTTGCCAGCCCCTTCAGTTACTTGGCTTCGACGCAGATCGAGTCGCTGGCCGCGGCGCGAGGGCTCGAGGTCGAGTACGTGCCGATCTTGCTGGGGGCGCTGTTTCGAGACATCGGCACGCCCAACGTGCCGCTGCTCGAGATGAACGAGACCAAGCAGGCGTATGTGCGTCGCGACCTGGACGACTGGGCCGCGTGGTGGGGCGTGCCGTTTGCGTTTCCCGAGCACTTTCCGTTGCGGAGCGTGTTGCCGCTGCGGGTCGCGCTGGTGAAGCCCTCGCTGACGCCGATGTTGTATCGGGCGATCTGGGCGGAAGGACGGCGCGTGGATACGCCGGAGACGCTCGGACCGTTGCTCGAGGAGGCGGGGGAGTCGGCGGCGTCGCTGCTGGCGGCGGCGGTCGAGCCGGAGAACAAGGCGAGGTTGCGGGAGAATACGGAGCGGGCGGAGACGCTGGGGGTGTGTGGCGTGCCGACGATGCAGGTGCAGCGAGGTGGGGACTCGGTGTTGGTTTGGGGGCAGGACCGGCTGGGGTTGTTGGCGAGCTTGATCGACGGCGGGTGAGTGCGGGGCGTTTCGGCTACGGGTCCCCGAGGATCTGGACAGGGCCGTAGGTGGTCGGTGACTCGTCGTCGCCGACGTCTTCGGTCATGCCGTAGCCGAGTTCGCCAGAGCCATTGCTTCCCCAACAGTAGACCGAGTAGTCGTCTGTTACGGCGCAGGTATGGCTGTTACCAAGGCTCATCTGACGCACGCCTTGGCCTCCGAGATCCACGAGGTCCGAATCGAACGGAACGTCAATGCGGCCCACGTCATCTACTCCGGGCAGACCGAGTTGTCCGTCGTTGTTACGCCCCCAGCATTGAATATCACCGGTCTCGAAGAGGGCGCAAAAGTGGCTGCGGCCGGCTTCGATTTCCACTGGAGCCGCCATCGTTGCGAACTGAATGGCCTGCGCCCCGACCGGGGCCGTCTCGTCATTCCCAACGACATCGAAGTAGCCGATCCCCAGCTCTCCGTTGTTGTTGGTACCCCAACATCGCACTGTCCCATCGTCTAACAGCACGCACGTGGCATTGTGACTCATGGCGATATCGATGGGGATTGCACCATCGAAGTACAGGGGCTGCTGGACATCGGGTAACTCGTCGTCGCCTATGTCTTCGCTGGATCCCGATGCCGTCCCCAGGCGACCATCCGACGCGTCTCCCCAACATTGGATGCCCCCGTCATCCAACACGACGCAGTTGGTCCAGTCCCCGGAAGCAATGAGCACCGCGACGCCGGAACCACTGAAACTCAGGTATCCCCTCGCAGCCGGCACTTCGTTGTCTCCGGTCTTATGCATGTCTCCATAGCCGAGTGAGCCATACCGGTTTCGCCCCCAACACTTGACCAGGCCAACCGGGTTGAGGATGCACGTGTGTATCGATCCCGCGGACATTTGCGATACCTGGGTTCCCACGTCGACATCCGGCAACGTGGTCAGCAGCTCATCGTCGCCGAGGTTCTCTGTGTTGCCGTATCCAAGGCTTCCTGCGCCTGCATATCCCCAGCACTTCACGCCCATGCCTGACCGGCCGCATACATGCTCCGCGGTGAATATTTCGTCCACAGGAACCGATAGGCTCGCGTCTCCGTGCGCATTGGGCAGTTCGTCGTCTCCGATGGTTTCTACCATCGCCAAGCCCGCCTGACCCTGGACGTTGCTTCCCCAACACCGGACGCGTCCTCCCTCGATGATGGCACAGGTACGGAAGAGTCCCGCCGTTATTTCCACCTCTGTGTAGGTGCAGTCGTTGTCGCAGCCGTCGCCGTCGATCGAGTTTCCATCGTTGCACTGGGCCGACGGGTCCTCGCACTGCCCGGGCCGACCGGAGTCCGACGTACTCTCCCCGGTTTCGAGCCCCTCGGTATCAACCGCGCTCGTGGTCATATCTCCCGTTGAGTCCATCGAGCCTCCGTCGACGGACGTTGAGGTCATCGCCATCCCTCCGCTCGAGCCATCGTCGCCATCCGTTTGCACCGACGAGTCGACCTCTCCCGACTCGCCGCTCATCGGCGGCAAGGCTGGCAACCCAACGCACGACGCGGCACCCAGACCCAGCGGAAGCAAACAGGACAACCTGACCATGGAATGCTTGCGTGCCATCACAGTTCTCCCCAAACTCGTTCCGTCGCCGAATTCCGCCACCTACGGGTTGCAGACGCGCTGAACGGTGATCGTCCCCGAAGACCGAGCCGCCGCCCACGGTCCCTCGGACTTGCCCACCCAGAACTCTTTGGCCTCACCCATGGCCCACGCAGCATCGTAGGGTTCGACCTGCAGGTAGATGTTCTGGATGGTCTGCCCCACGATGACCGGCGTGTGCACCTTGGGAACGTTGGGCGGATTGCCGCAGGTCGGACCGACGCCGACGTAGAGCGTCAGATCGGCGGGTGAGTTCCACGCCGTGCCGTCCGTCTTGCGGACACGGAAGCGAATCTGCGAGGTGCCGATGAACTGCGCGGAGATATTGAGCGCGATGCCTCCGACGTTGGTGCAGCCCGACGCGTTCGAGGTGTACAGAGGCCACTGGGCGTTGAGAATCTCGTGCTCCTGCTCGCAGCACGACGAGGTGTTGTAGTTGCACGTTCCGTTGCACGACAGCGAGCCGCCGTCGTACCCCAGCCCGAGGCAACTCTGCCCACCCAGCTGCCAGCCATCGCACTGCTCGCCGGCCGTGATCATGCCGTCGCCGCAGAAGGGCTGGACGCATTCACCTCCGGCGCAACCAAGAGCACCGCATGCGCTCGGTGGTCCCCAAGTGTTGCACGCCCCGAAGGTTTGGCAGCTCTGTTCCGAGTTGCCGAGGCACTGGCTCTGGCCCGCGTTGCATTCGTCCTGGCAACACCCGGAATAATCGAACTGACAGCTCCCCGTGCACCCGAGGTTTCCGCCGTCGTAGCCGAGGCTCCAGCAGCTGTTGCCGCCCAGGTTGCCTCCGTCGCACTGTTCTCCGGCCGTGACCATGCCGTCGCCGCACGAGGGCTGGATGCACTCACCGCCCGCGCAGCCGTACATGCAGCCGTTCGGTATTCCCCACGCATTGCAGGTCGCAGTCGGCTGGCAAGCCTGCTCCGAGTTACCGAGGCACTGGCTATCGCCCAGCGTGCACGCGTCGTCGCAGCACCCGGACACATCGAGTTGGCACGTCGCGGTGCATCCCAACGAGCCGCCGTCGTAGCCCAACCCGCCGCAGCTGTTGCCGCCGAGGTTGCCTCCATCACACTGCTCACCCGCGTTGACCGTCCCATCGCCGCAGAACGGCTCGATGCACTCACCGCCCGCACACCCGAGCGGGCAGGGGACCGCCGGTCCCCAGCTGTTGCACGAGCCAGGTGTCGCCTCGCACTGTTGCTCTGCGGCCCCGAGGCACTGGCTGTCGCCCAGGGTGCACGCATCGTTGCAGCAACCGGTCACGTCCAACTGGCACGACGCGGTGCATCCGAGCACGCCTTCGTCGTAGCCGAGGCTCCCACACGAACTGCCTCCGAGTTGCCCGCCATCGCATGCTTCGCCCGCCTCGACCACCCCGTTGCCGCACGTGATGTTGTTGCACACCGTGCCGTCGCAGCCGTACGGGCATTCGATGGGTTCGCTCCAGTCGTGGCAGGCCCCGTCCAGCACGCACGTCGACTGGCCCTGGGGTCCACACGTGGTCGTGCCCGGCGAACACTGATCGGCGCAACACTGGCTCACGTCGAGCTGACAGGTCGGCGTACACGACACCGTGCCCGCGTCGTAGCCCTCGGCGCCGCACGTCGCTCCGTCGACGTCTGTCCCGTCGCACTCTTCTCCCGGATCGATCATCCCGTTGCCACACTCCGGTCCTGGCGGATCCAGGCACTCGTCGGGCGTCCCGGGCGGATTTTGCTGGCAACCGTCGGCGCATGGGATCACATCCACGACATGCCCGTCGTCGCAGGTCACGAGGTCGTCGTCGTCCCCCGGATACCCACCCAGGGCGTCGTTGCTCCCGCAGTAGTGCCCGTCCGAGACCCCGGTACAGGGGCCCGTAGGTGGAGCCGCACACTCGGGCGCGAGCTGGTTTGCGCTCGTGTAGCAGCCTGTGTCGTAGTTCGTGACCACGTTGCACCACTCGCAGCCGCCGGGGACGTCGACCTCCTGGAATGATCCGACGGGTATCGAATGCCCCGAAGCGTCCTCGCGTTGCCAGTGCAGGTGTGAGCCCGTCGAGCGACCAGTCGTGCCGATGCGGCCGAGCGGAGTGCCGTGGCAGACGTGCTGCCCCTCGCTCACGAAGATCGACTCCGCGCCCTCGTCGAGATGGCAGTAGCGCTCGAATACCTCGCCGCAGCCGCCATCGACCATAACGACGACGCAGTTGCCCCAGCCACCGTTGTAGCTGGCGTCGCACGGGATCCCGAGGTCGGGGTCGCAGCTGCCGACCACCCCGTCGAGCACCTGTACCACCACGCCATCCGACGACGCCGCCGCGACCAGGTCGTTGTCCATCTCGTAGGACCCGGCGATGTTGAAGTCGTACGCATGCTCGGCGTCCCCCACGTGAGATGGCGGGCAGCCCGGCTTGAGGCTCACCCCCATCGACGTCTCCGCGGGGAAGGGCAGGAACGGGTCCGGCGGCGTGCAGGTGTCCGGGCAGTCCCCGCCGACGCAGTTGCCCACATCCGGCAGTCCACTCTCCGAACCGTCGTCCAGACCATCGCCTGTGCTTTCCGCGGCCGAGCCGCTGGTCTCGATGCTGGGTCCGCCGGTGCTGATCACACCGCCCGAGACTCCGATGGGCACATCCGTCGAACATGCCGCGAGTAGCGATCCGAAGGTCAACAGCAAACGGGGGGAGAGGTGTGTTCCGTGCATGGTGCCGAGTCCGTCCTGGCCATGGCCGTGCGCTCTCCTTCCCGTGTGGACCCGGTCGGGCCACGGGAAATGAGAGACACGCCATGATTCGTGGCCCTTCGACTGAGATATCGGCTGCGACGGGTCGTCCTGACTTCACCCTCGACGAAATCCGCAGGCGGCGGTTGGAATCGACGTTCGCGGCCGTCCTACAACCCATCCCAAACTGTCGGTGCGATCGGATGCGGTGGCGGTGCTATGACGAGGAGGAGCCGGAGTTATGACGCGCGAAGGCGAACGCAGAGCCGCAGTGCTGGGAGGGACCCTCGCGGTCGCGCTCGGGTGCAACGAGCAGCCCCCCGGTTCGTCGACGGGTGCTGCGGGCTCCGGGGGGCCACCAGCCACGAACGGCACCGCAGCCGTCGATGACACCGGCCCTGGAGTCATGGGGTCGACGACGTCGAGTGGAGCCGCCGACGAAACTAGCGGCTCGAGCGAGGACGATGGCCCACCCATCGTCTTGGACGTCGGGCCGAAAGACCTCGGCAACGGCGGTGATCCATGCGGATATTCGAAGACCATCCTGCCCGTGACGATCCGGGACTTTCTCAGCACGCACTCCGACTTCGAGTCCTACTGGGGGGAACTCGCGTCGTCCGGACTCGTAATGTCCACGCTGGGGGCCGACGGTAAACCTGTGTTCAATCCCACTCCGCCCACGCCTCCACGAACGAGCACCCCGACCCAGATCACATCCCCTGAGTCGTTCGCCCAGTGGTACCACGACACGCCGGGCATCAACGTACACGTGAACTATGGCCTCTTGCTCGAGGAGGTGGCGCCGGGTGACGGAGTGTTCGCATTCGAGCGTCTCAGGTTTTTTCCCATCGACGACGAGGGGTGGAACGTGCCCGGCGGAGCCCATGTCGAGATGTTTCCCGACGATTTGGGAGCGCCGCGCAACTTCCATTTCACCACCGAGATCCATGCCGAGTTTATCTACGAGCCGGGGCAGAACTTTCGGTTCAGAGGTGACGATGATCTCTGGGTGTTCATCGATGGCGAGCTGGCAATCGACCTCGGGGGTCTACACGGAGCGCTCGACGGCGAAGTCGAACTCGACACCTTGGGTCTCGTCGCGGGCGAGACCTACGATATCGACATCTTTCATGCCGAACGCCGACACATCGGATCGCAGTTCACCATCGAAACCTCGATCAGTTGCTTTCTTCCACCGGCTGGCTGAAAGGGAGAGCAGCGCGTCTGCCCCTCGGCTGGCCGCTTGACCGAGCGAAGAACCCATGCCATCCACGTGACCCGATGCGTTCTTCGGCGGTCGTCGGCTCGGTTGCGGCTTGGCGTGGAAGTGCAATTCCGGCTCATGGGATGCTTGCGTGCTGACTGCAATCCCGGCCACTGCATCCCTTGCAACGTGGCTCGCATCTACGGCACCGTCGTCGCCGGAAACGGCGGAGTTTCTGTGGGATGCGCCTGAAACGTGTCCGACTCGAGCGCAAGTCGTCGAAGACATCGAGCAAAAACTGGGAAGGGAGCTTTCGGAGCTCCAAAGTCGGCGGATTACGGTCATCGCTCGGGTTCAACGGGAGGGCGACACACAGTGGGACTTGCGGCTGTTCATCGTGACGCCAGAGCGGACGACGGAGCGGTCGGTGACCGCGGCCAACTGTGAAGACCTCACGCGTTCAGCCGCCGCGCTGACGGCGTTTACCCTGGACCCCGCGGTGGTGGGCGGGCAGTCGGCCGAGCCGCCACCCGACGAACCATCGAACGAGCCTCCCGGGCCCTCCGACGAGGCCTCCATCGCAGAGCCGCCGGAGCCGTCGGAGCCCGAGCCGGAGCCCGAACCCACGCCGCCGAAGAGCACCGAGGCCCAGCGTCGGGCGTTCGCGGTCACCATCCATCTCCACGGGGGGGCCAGCATCCAAGCGCTGCCGAGCACGGCCCCCGTCGTCGGCGGCGGGGTTGGGCTTCAGTGGGAGCGGCTGCGGATCGAGCTCGACGCAGTCCATGCGATACGCCGGGAACTGGCGGTCGAGGACCATCGCGCGCGTGTCGACCTCACGTTGGCCGCGTTGCGGGGCTGCGGGGTGTTTCACGAGCGCTCGGTCGAGTTTCCCGTCTGCGCGGGCTTCGAGGCGGGAGCCCTGCGCGGCGCGCCCGAGCCCGGGAGCATCGGCACCAGTTCGGGCAACATCCCTTGGCTCGCGATCGATTTCGGGCTCGGTCTGCGGTGGGTTCCTTGGTCCTTTGGTGCCGTTCGGCTCGATCTACAGCCCTGGCTGCGCCTGAGCGATTCGACGTATACGTTCGAGGAATCGGGCTCCAGCGAGGAATTTCCTCCCTGGAGCCCCGGCCGGTTCGGGCTGCGGTTCCTTCTCGGTATCGAGTTTCGGGTGTGATGCGCGGCTGCCACGCATCGGGGGCGACTCAAAAAATCTCGGGTGCCTCCAAGGATTCTCGAAGGTCCGACCACTAACCAGTTTGCGAGCCCCCGCCCGTGACTGCCCCCGCCCACGCCTGCACTCCGCCGCCCACCTTCCGGGAGGTCTACGAGGAGCATCTGGACTTCGTCTGGCGCATCCTTCGCCGGCTCGGCATTCCAGAGTCGGCACTGGAGGACGTCGCACAGGATGTCTTCGTCGTCGTGGCGAGGAAGCTCGAGACCTTCGAGCACCGCTCCTCCATGCGAACCTGGCTGTTCGCGATCGCCACGAAGGTCGCGCTGGATTCCAAGCGCAAGCACAGCCGGCACACCCGGAAGCTCGTCGCGTTTCGGTGGCTGCGTAGCCAAGACCGCCACGATCCGACATCGCGACGGGACGACTTTCAACTTCTCGCTCAGCTGCTGGCGACGCTCAGCCCCGAAAAACGCCTCGTCTACATTCTTCACGAGCTGGCCGGTCTGACGGTCGTCGAGATCGCGGCCGAAACGGGCGTCAACATCAATACTCTCCACACTCGCTTGAATAGCGCTCGTAGCCACTTAGAGGTAGCCGCTGCCGACTTCCTCAACCAGGAAGGAGCGGCATGACGACGCCCAAAGAACTCCTCGATCGACTGAAGGAAGTCGACGCCGATAGCCCCGGTCCGTCCCCCGAGGTCCGGGCGCGGCTGCTCGAGGCGGTCGAACAAAGGGTCGCCGCCGAGGCGCAGGCATCGGGCTCCGACGCGGCCATTTCGCCTGCGAAACGGCTCCTGCGGTACTTCATCGTGTCCGGGGTGGTCGTCGCTGCCGTGATCGGGATCGGGGTAGCCCTCCGATCCGCAGGGTCCTCGACCCCGACCGCAACGGCCGCTCGCCAACCAGACGAGCCCCGTTCGTCGGCCGCGGCCAGTACCGTGGGGCCTGCGACGCGAAGCAGCGGTCACGCGGTCTCGGTTTCGGGTCACGAGCGTCCGACTGCTCCACCCGTGGATGCGGAGGGGGCCGACGAAACTGTGCCTGAGCCCGTGCGGGTCGAAGAGGACATCGAGGGGCGGCCACCGACCAGGCGCGCACCGACGCAGGCGCGTCCCTTGGAGCGCCATCCCAAGACCGAGTCCGCGTCCGAGCATGGGCGTGTCCCGACCGAGCCTGATGACGAAAAATTATCCGCGCCCCCGGTGTCAAAGGAGACGCCGACGACGGATAACCTTTATCAGAATGACGAGATTGCGCTATTCGATGCGTTTGGGGCTGCTCTTCGAGCCGACGGCTCGGAACGAGAGGTGCTCGCGCTCGTGGAGCTCCATCAACGGCTCTTCCCCCGGGGGCAGTTCGTTCCAGAACGCGTCGCTGCGAAAGCGCGGGCCCTTTGCCGACTTGGTCGGAAAACCGAGGGGGTGGCCCTCGCCCGCGAGTTCGGCCGCCGCTGGCCGACCAGCGGATCGCTCGAGGGAATCCTACAAGACTGCAACCTCGAACGGGCCGCGGTGGTCGAAGATTCGGGCAACTGAGGAGTAGGCTGAGCATGTTCAAATCCGTCGCCACCATCGCGTTCGTGCTGGCCAGTGCCAGCAACGGCCCCTCTTCGTGTTGCCATGCCACCATCGTCTTCGAAGGCGCAGAGTCTCAGACGACGGGCGGAGAAGACACCACGTCCTCGTCGACCTCGGGGGTCGACGACACGTCCGCTGCGACAACAGAAGACATCGTGCCCGAGTGTGGCAACGAGGTGGTCGAAGCGGGAGAGGACTGCGATGGTGGGCCCTGTTGTTCCGACTGCGTGTTCGAGGCGGCGGGCGTCCCGTGTGACGAGGAGTTTCTGGACTACCGCTGCTGGGAGGGGCTCTCGCTCCAGCCGGATGAAATCGACGTCTGCAATGTCCAACCGCTTTGTGCGGGGGACAGCGCCGACTGTGATCCAGAGTCGGCGGCAACCGAGGTCTGTCGGGACCACCAGACCTGTGAACTCTACGAGTCCTGCGAACAGGGCGTCGCTGATTGCCAGTGCATTGCCGAGACTCTGTGGGAGCCCGATGCCCGGTTGGATCGCATTGAAGAAGGGTGGGACTACGACGACGGGGCTCGAGTCCCGTGGGCGCTGACCCCGATGGAACTCGAGGTCTCCGAGGGGTTTTCTGCGGGAAGCATCCTCGTCCGGGCCTGCAAGGGCGAGACTCCGAGCTCTCCGTTCCAGGAAGACGTCTATCTGTATTTCGAAGGCCTCGACGGCACCGTGCTCTACGACGGGATGCTCCCTCGTACCGACACCGATTGCACCGAGAGAGTCGAGCTACAACCCTTCGAGGACTTCGAGCAAGGGGAGAACTTCGGTGGCTGGTGGACCGTGGTGTCGCCCTACGAATACCAGTGGCACTGGACCCATGAGTGTTGGCGATTTCCGGGCTGGGAGTTCGACCCCTGGGGCTACTGCTGGCGGAGCTTCGGCATACCGACGATGGAACGTACCTGCCTCCCTGCCGAGTAGATATCTGACACCGAATTCTCCCGTTTGATTCGACCGTAGATTCACCACCCATACGCACTAGGCCACATCACAGAATCGATCGGTGGGGCGGCGAGGGACTTGCGCGAGCTCGTCGCGCGCTGTCGCCGAGACACGGCCAGGACGCGACCCGTCGCGGGTCGTGAGTGCACACCTGCGTCCTCTTCACGCACCGTTCCCGAAACAGATCTGCTTCCAAAGGAGCCCAACGATGAAACCCGAGTCGCTACGAACCCAACTCCCGCACCAGACTCCGTCCACGACCCTGCCCATGCGATCCACACCCCGCTGGACTCGCCGCCTCAGCGCGCTCGGCCTCGTCGCTCTGGCCCTCGGGACCGGTTGCGATGAAGAGCCAGCGGCCCCCGGCTACGAGCCCGCGCCCGAGAAGTACGCGGCGTTGCCCGACGATGGCCCGGTCGATCTCAGCATCCCGCCCGATGCCATCCTCGCGGGCGAAGTTTGGGTCGAGGTCGACCTGGGGCAGTCCCGCCGCTTCGTGCTGACCAAAGAAGCGGGCAAGCACTACACGATCGGGCTGTCGCAGCTCGACGCGGACCTCGACTTGTTCGGGCATTGGCTGCCCGACGTGTCGCGGTCGGTCTACCAGTTCGTATCGTGGGCCTTCGCGATCGAAGACGAGCAGATCGATTTCACGGCGAGCGAGGACGGTGATTACTACATCGCGGTGCACGGGTACGAGCGCGGGCGGGGTCTGCTGCAGGTCTACGTCAGCGAGCCGACGGTCGGCGAAGACGAGGTGATCTGGCCGGTCGAGTGGGGGGCGGACGAGGCCGGCGACTGGGACCTGCTCGCGGGGGGGCTCGACTGGCTCGAGCGCTATGACTACGGAGCGGGGTGCGGGCTGACCCATCACCCGGGTATCGACATGAACCATGGGCAGGGGCCGTACGGGGACCTGGGGCTCCCGATCGTGGCGGTCTCCGACGGGGTGGTCAGTGGAGTCGGTCGCGATCACCCGGGGTGGGGCAACGTGGTGACGATCGAGCACACGCTGTCCAACGGGGTGCAGTTCGAGTCTCTGTATGGCCACGTGGACGACATCGAGGTGGAGGAAGGCCAGAGGGTGGGGCAAGGCCAGCGCATCGCTTCGGTCGGCGCTCCGCCGACGTCGACTCCGCATCTGCACTTCGAGATCCGTCGGAACTTGGGCCTGGGGACGTTCAGCTTCCCGTGCGGAGCCCAGCCGTACACGGTCGAGGAAGCCTACGATGACCCGAAAGAGTTCATTCGCCGCCATTAGCGGCCTGTTGCTCTTAGCGTGCGCGCCAGAATCCGAGCGTGGATTCATCGAGATCGAGCCCCATCGCGCGAGCTTTGCCCACGACTTGAGGACCTCCGATGCAGATGGTGGGCCGGCCAGGTCAATCACGCCCTGGCCGGCGGGCGAGATTACCTTCGCGTTCTTGGGTGAGACGCCTGGGCTCGATGTGTACCGCTTTCGCGAGGAAGCGCGAGCGGGTTTGCTGGAGTGGCAGAAGGCTACGAGCCGCCGGGTGGTGTTCACCGAAATGGAAGACCCGCTGCAGGCAAGTGTATTGATCTCGTTTCGCCCCGGGGATCACCAAGGGGATCGAGACTGCGGCGATCAGTTCACGAATCCGGCTGAGACCGTCGCTCACGTATTCACCTACGACCAAGACTGCCAGGCGGGGGTGATTCACCTGAATCAAGACCTCGACTGGGTGATGAACGGAAGCGGTGCCCCCGGCACCTACGACGTTCGCTACGTGATTTTGCACGAAGTGGGGCATCTGTTGGGGCTGCCTCACCATCTCGAGCCCGGTCACATCATGCACACCGACTACATGGGCGCTGTTCGAACTCTCACCGAAGAAGAAGGTCAAGATGCCGTCGCTGCACTCGGAGAAACCTAGGTCTGGAACGCCATCGTCCTCGTACGCGTACTCGTTGATGATCGCCGTCGTGCTGGCGGCCGGGGCTTCGCTTCATTGTGGGCCGGATGCCGCGGTGCCGAGGTGTGGCGATGGAATGATCAATACACCGGAAGAGTTCTGCGATGGCGACGAGTATCGCGGCGAGGGGACCTGTCGCAGCTACGATTTCGTTCGCGGAGCCCTTAGTTGCGACGAGAGTTGTCGGGTGAGCACCGAGAACTGCGAATCGGGCTTGCCTCCCGGGACAGACCCGGTTTGCGGCAATGGAATCTTGGAGCCGGGCGAGGAATGCGACATCGACCCGCCGACGGGAGGAGACTGCGAGGACCTGGACTTGGGCATGGGCGACACCACGTGCTCCGCCTTCTGCACGATCGACACCAGCAACTGCAACGACTCCGGCTCCAGCCCCATCTGTGGCGACGGGCAGTGCTCGGCGACCGAGAGCTGCGGGGGATGTCCCGAGGATTGTGGCTCGTGTACGGATATCTGCGGCGACGGGCAGTGCACGGCGGGCGAGAGCTGCGAACTGTGCCCCTTCGACTGCGGCACCTGCGATAGCTGCGGCAATGATCAATGCGACGCGGGGGAGAGCTGCAACACGTGTACGATCGACTGTGGGCAGTGCGAGCACTGCGGTGACGGGCTGTGCAATCTCGGGGAGACCTGCGACAGCTGTGCACAGGACTGCGGTTCGTGCTGCGGCGACGGGGTCTGCAACTTCGGGGAGAGCTGCAGCAGCTGTCAGCAAGACTGCGGCTCGTGCTGCGGCGACGGGCTGTGCAACTTCGGGGAGAGCTGCAGCGGCTGCCAGCAAGACTGTGGTTCGTGCTGCGGCGATGGTTCGTGCAACTTCGGGGAGACGTGCAACAGCTGCCAGCAGGACTGCGGCGCATGCCCCTGTCCCGCGGCGAACTACTGGAGTCCGACGTCGGACCTGAGCTCGGACTCGCTGGGCGATGAGGACGACGGCCAGATCGAAGTGGAGATCGAGGTCGAGGTGCGACAGGCCGGGCAGGGGCTCGAGTTTCGCGTCTGCAAGCCCGGCGACATCTTCCAGGAGAACATCGCGTTTTACATCTACGACGACAACGGCAACGGGGCCTATGCCGAGGTCGGCGACCTCGGGACGCAGGACAGCTCGTGCTCCGTGTGGGTCGGGATGTCGAATGACAACGGCTACACCGAGGGCGAGACGTTCAACGGCCGATGGCAGCTGGTGTCGCCCGAGAGTGTTGCCGGCCAGTGGTCGTTCCCGGACAACGGCTGCGCCGTCGCACCTGGAGTGCAGGGCGCGTGCTGGACCGGTTCCAACGTGATCCTCACCCGCACCTGCCTGTGAACCCCGAGCCTCTCGCGCGTCCCACGATGTCATTTCCCTCCCAAGATCTCGAGCCCCATGTTCTTCGCGCCGCCACCATGGATCGCTCGGGATCGGCGTTCGAGAAGCTCTATGCGCACTACTCCGGCCGCGTTCGCTACGCGGTCGCTCGCGCGGCCCATCGACGGCGACACAGCCGAGATGTCGACGAACTCAACCAAGAAGTGTGGTTTCGGCTCCTGGACCATGGCTGCGTGCTGCTGCGGCGCCACGATCCACGGCGGGGGCGTTTTGGCCCGTTCATCAGCACGGTGGCGTACCAGCAAGCACTCAAGGCGATCGAGCGGTACGAACGGCAGCTGCCGGGACGGGGCGCGAAGGCCAACAGTGAGACGTTGGTCGATGACGAATCTCTGCGCTTTGTGGACCAAATCATCGACGAAGAGCTGTTCGGAAAGCTCCTGTCGCGGATCGACGTCGACCTGACGGAGCGCGAGCGAGTCCTCGTCCGGCAACTGCACATCGAGCAGAGGAGTTCTCGTGCGGTGGCCCAGCACCTCGGGATCAGCGAGAACGCGCTGTACAAGCGGAACGAGCGTCTTCGCAAGCGACTGAGCCGCGTGCTCGAAGACTTGCTCGGGAGCCGCGGACCGAGGTTCCTCGATGAGGCGGGGTCGCACGTGCAATTGACCAGTGTGGATCGGAGCGCGACTCCTCCCGCCGAGTAGCGAGTTTCAGCGGTGAACCGGTCGGGTCCGGCGTCTCGAGGCTTCCGCGGTCCCGACCGCCACGGCCTCCGCGCCCGTGCTAGACCCTCAAACCATGAGCGAGCCGCTGCCCGTCGTCCCCGCGCGTGAAGGCTACGATCGTTGGGCGCCCGCCTACGACGCCTACGACAACCCGCTCATCGCTCTGGAAGAACCGGTGGTCACAGCGCTGTGCGGCGACGTGACCGGCCGTCGGATCGCGGACATCGGCTGCGGCACGGGCCGACACGCGCTGCGCCTGGCGGCGGCCGGGGCCGAGGTCACGGCCGTCGACTTCTCCTCGGGGATGATGGACGCGCTGAAGGCCAAGGGACTGCCGTCGGGACTGCGGCTGGTCGAGCACGATCTACGGACCGGCATCCCGCTGCCCTCCGACCACTTCGACCTCGCGCTGAGCTGCCTGGTGCTCGAGCACGTCCCCGATCTTCGCGCCACGATCGCCGAGCTGGGCCGGATCTGTCGCCCCGGCGGCCGGGTCATCGTGACCGATCTCCACCCCGAGTGGACCCGTCGCGGCCTGCACGCACGGTTTCGCGAGGCAAAGGGGGCGGCGAAGATCCAGATCGAGGGGGAGCACCATCGGATCTGCGACTACGTGATGGCGGGGGTCGCAGCGGGCCTGGAGCTGGAAGAGATCGACGAGCGAGCCATGGACGAGGCGACGGCGGCGGGGTCGGCCAGCGCCCAGAAGTATCGCGGGGAGCCGCTGCTGTTGTCCGTGGCGTGGCGTCGACCGCTCTGAGGCGGCACGCGTGGTTCTTTGCGTCCCGGTGGCATCCCATCGGGCGACGAGCGATGCTTGCCCTCGCCATGCCCCCGGCGAGCCCCAACGCAGACCTTTCCGCCGAGACGCTCAGCGGTACGGTCGAGCGCGTCGTCTATCACGACGACCGCACGCGCTACACGGTGATGAAGCTGCGGGTGCCGGGCTACGACGTGCTGGTCACCGCGGTCGGCCGTACGCCGGGGGTGGAGCAGGGGGCCGAGATCACGCTGACGGGGCAGTGGGACGAGCACCCCACGCACGGGCGGCAGCTGTCGTTCGGTTCGCTGCAGGTCGCGGTCCCGACTTCGCGCGGAGGAATCGAGCGCCGACTGATGCGCTATCCGGGCATCAAGCAGGTCATGGCACAGCGCATCGTGGCGCGTTTTGGCCTCGACACGCTGACGGTGCTCGATAAACAACCCGATCGCTTGGCCGAGGTCCCCGGCATCGGCAAGCGCACGGTCGAGCGCATCAAGGAGCACCACGCGACGACGCATGGCCCGGTCGCTCAGCTCGAGGCGCAGCTCATCGAGCTGGAGCTGCCGCCGCACTTGGCCGAGTCGATCTTCGGGCGCTACGGCGAGGAGTCGACGGCGATGCTGCAGCAACAGCCCTATCGGCTGGCCCGCGACGTGCGGGGCATCGGTTTCTCCACCGCCGACCGCATCGCGCGGGGCCTGGGGCTGGCGCTCGACAGCGCTGAGCGGGTGGAGGCGGGGCTGCTGCACGTGCTCGAGCAGGCCGAGTCGGATGGTCACTGTGCGGTGCCCATCGAAGGGCTGGTGAACCGAGCGTCTCGAACCTTGGGCGTTCCCGAGGCGCTGGTCCGTACGGCGGGCGAGCAGCTGGTGGGACTGGGTGACTTGGTGCTCGAGGAGGGCGGGGACGGCACGGCGCTGTGCTTTCCCACCGCGATGGTCGCGGCCGAGCGTGATGTGGCCGAGTCGCTGGCTCGACTGGCGCGGGCGCCCCGAGATCCATGGGTGATGCGCGAGCTGCCCGAGCACCTGGGCGAAGGGCAGCGCGATGCGGTGCGAGCGGTGGCCGACGCGGGCGTGCTGGTGCTGACCGGTGGCCCGGGCACGGGCAAGAGCACGGTGGTGCACGAGATCCTGAAGCTGGCCCGAGCCCAGGGCGTCGAGGTGCTGCTGGCGGCCCCCACCGGGCGCGCGGCCAAGCGCTTGGAGCAGACCACGGGGCAGTCGGCGAGCACGGTGCATCGCCTGCTCGAGATCCAGCCGGAGACGGGGCAGTTCGTGCACGGCCCCGGCAACCCGCTACCGCCCGGGCTGCTGGTGGTCGACGAGAGCTCGATGCTCGACATCCGCCTGGCGCAATCGCTGTTGGGCGCTCTGGTGCCCGAGCATCGGCTGGTGCTGGTGGGGGATGCCGATCAGCTGCCTTCGGTGGGTCCGGGCAACGTTCTGCGCGACGTGATGTCGGCCGCCGAAGAGCCCGACTCCGCGATCGCTCTGGTGCGCTTGCACGAGGTCTATCGGCAGTCCGAGGGGTCGTCGATCGTCGTCAACGCGCATCGCATCCTGGCCGGAGAGCGGCCGCAGGCCGACGAGAAGGGCGGGCAGGGCGAGTTCTACGTGGTGACCAGCCGCGACCCCGAGCGTGTGCACGAGGTCGTCGTCCGCATGGCCACCGAGCGGATCCCCGAGGTGTACGGGCTGGACCCGATCACCGACGTGCAGGTGCTGTGTCCGATGCACAAGGGCCGCGCGGGCACGGAGGCCTTCAACACCACCCTCCAGGCGCACCACGGGGCGGGTCGCAAGGCCTACGAGTACCGCCTGGGCAGCCGAGTCCTGCGGCGCTTCACGGTTGGCGACCGCGTGATGCAGACCCGCAACGACTACCAAAAAGGGGTCTACAACGGCGATGTGGGCACGGTGGTGAGCACCGACCCCGACGAAGACGAAGTGGTGGTCAACATCGACGCCACGCGGCACACCTTTGCGGGCAAGGAGTTGCTGTCGCTCAAGCTGGCGTACGCGGTGTCGATTCACAAGAGCCAGGGCAGCGAGTTCCCGGCCGTGATCATCCCGCTGTTGACCGAGCATCACGTCATGCTGCGGCGCAATTTGATCTACACCGCGGTGACGCGGGCGCGCTCGCTGTGCGTGCTGGTCGGCGACCCGCGGGCGATCGATCGAGCGGTACGTCAGATCGACGCCGCGCGCCGCCATACCGGCTTGGCGGCGCGCATCGGGCTCGCACTGCGGGATCCGGACCTGCTGCTGGGGCTCGAGCCCGACCCGGAAGACCTCGAGCCCCCCGAAGACGACGACCCCTGGCCCGACGACGAGCCGCTGTCCGACTGACCGGCGCTGCAATCACGGCGGCGGTGCCGGGAGATCCCATTGCTCGGTGCGGGCTCGGCGAGGCGGCTGGGGTCGGGGCGAATCGCGGGACCGGACTGACGCGGAAGGCCGGGTTCGTGATACGACACGGTCATGTCCGGCCATAGCAAATGGTCCACCATCAAGCGCAAGAAGGGCGCCACCGATGCGAAGCGCGGCAAGATCTTCACGAAGATCGCCCGCGACATCCAGG
This sequence comes from Myxococcota bacterium, assembly GCA_039028615.1. Classification (GTDB taxonomy): domain Bacteria; phylum Myxococcota_A; class Polyangia; order Nannocystales; family Nannocystaceae; genus Paraliomyxa. The sequence goes on from JBCCHT010000044.1 coordinate 78,889, forward strand.
TGGCGGCACGGGCCGGGGGTGGTGACCCGGCGGGCAACCCCGCGCTTCGCTTGGCTCTGGTGGCGGCAAAAGCGGCCAACATGCCCAAGGACAACCAGGAGCGGGCGATCAAAAAGGGGCTCGGCGAGCTCGGTGGGGCTCGGATCGAAGAGCTGACCTACGAGGGCCGCGGCCCGCAGGGCGCGTCGTTCGTGGTCGAGGTGGTGACCGACAACCGCAACCGCACGGTGGCGGAGGTTCGGCACGTGTTCTCCAAGGGCGGCGGGGAGCTGGGCTCGGATGGCTCGGTGACGTGGATGTTCGAGCGCCTGGGCGTGGTGGCGGTGCCTCGCGAGTCCATCGACGAGGACACGCTGACCGAGCGCGTGCTCGAGCTGGGCGCCGACGACGTGCGCGACAGCGGTGACGTCTGGATCGTGCTGTGCGAGCCCTCGGCCCTGCACGGGCTGTCGGAGGGGCTGGAAGACCTCGAGCCGGGCCTGGCCGAGATTCAGTACCTGCCCAAGCCCGAGTCGAAGAAGACCCTCGAGGGCGAGGGGGCGGAGCAGGTCGCGAAGTTCTGGGCGAAGCTCGACGACCTCGACGACGTGCGCAACGTGTTCACGAACGTGGAGCTCCCCGACGACATCATGGAGGAGCACGGGCCTTGACCCGGATCCTCGGTGTCGACCCCGGCACCCGGATCTTGGGCTATGGCGTGGTCGACCGGCACAGCTCCAACCGGGGCTTGTCGTTCGACTACTGCGAGTGCGGCACGGTGCGTACGCCGACGGGCGCGAGCATGGTCGAGCGCTTGGGCGTGATCGGCAAGACGCTCACCGAGATCATCGAAGAGCTGCACCCCGAGGAAATCGCGCTCGAGAAGGCCTTCCACGGCCGTAACGCGTCGAGTGCCCTGAAGCTGGGGGAGGCGCGAGGGGCCATCATGCTGGTGGCGGCCCAGCACGGCCTTCCTCTGCACGAGTACGCGCCGTCGCAGGTCAAGCAGGTGGTGGTCGGCCACGGGCGGGCCACCAAGCACGACGTGCAGCAGCGGGTGCGCCTGCTACTGAGGATGCGCCGCGAGCCGGCCTCCGATGCGGCCGACGCCCTGGCCATCGCGCTGTGCCACGGGACCCGCGGGCCCTCGCTGGTGCCGTCGCCCTCGACTCCCCCCCGACAGAAGAAGAAGGTCGCTCGATGATTGGCTGGCTCCGTGGAGAAGTGAAGATCCGAGACGTGCAGCGCGGCGAGGTCGTGCTCGACGTCGGTGGCGTGGGCTACGTGGTGACGGTGTCGTGGCAGACGCTGGCCGACGTGCCCGAGCCGGGGCAGCCCTGCGAGCTGTGGATTCACACCCACGTGCGCGAGGAGGCGCTCAGCCTCTTCGGCTTTGCGCAGACGGCAGAGCGCGAGGTTTTCCGGCGACTCACCGGAGTGCCTCAGGTGGGCCCCAAGCTGGCGGTGGCGGTGCTGGGTGGGTTTCCGCTCACGGAGCTGCTCACGGCCATCGCAGGGGGAGAGCGGGCGACGCTCGAGCGGATTCCAGGGGTTGGCAAGCGCACGGCGGAGCGGATCCTTCTCGACCTCAAGGACAAGGTCGCGCCGTTGCTCGAGTCGCTCGGCGAGGGCGAGTCCCCGGCCCCCGAAACCCCCGCATCCGGGGACGACGACCAACTGCGCGAAGACGCACGACTGGTGCTGACGAATTTGGGGTGGAAGGCCAAGGCCGTGGAGTCGGCCTTGGACACGGCCCAGGCCGAGGCGGGCGACGAGCAGGAGTCGCTCGACGGACTCGTCCGACGGGCGCTGGCCAAGCTCATGGCCCGCTAGCGGGCAATTGGCTGGCCCGTCGTCGGAGGCGGTCGAGCCCGGCACAGCGCGCACTCGGACCGGTCGAGGGACCCTCGCGGTAATCGCGGGCCGATGTGAGTGACAAACCTACGCGATTGGCTTTGCGTCATCGGGGGTCGCCGACTACGGTTGGTCCCGTGGTGCTCAAGGTCGTGCCTGCGTTCGAACCAGCCATGGGCGAACCCGTCCGTGAAGGGGATCGGGTGGGCGCCGACGGGCGGTACGAGCTGCACTCGCAGATCGGCACCGGAGGTATGGGAACCGTGTTCCGCGCTCGAGATCGCAAGCTCGGATGCGACCGCGCGGTGAAGGTCCTCGACTCCCGCTTTTCCCGCATTCCGACCTTCGTCGAGCGCTTCCGTCGCGAGGCGATGGCGGCCTCTCGCATCAACCACCCCAACATCGTGGCCGTGCTCGACGTCGCCGATCAGGGCGAGCAGCCGGTCTACTTGGTGATGGAGCTGCTCGAGGGCCGGACGCTCTCGCAGATGGTGCGCGGCAAGGGGCGGCTGCCCTGGTCCGAGGTCCGCGGCTATCTCGATCAGATCGCCGCCGGTCTCGAGGCAGCCCACGCCCAGGGGGTCATCCATCGCGACGTGAAGCCGGGCAACTGCATGGTAGTCGGCGAAGAGCAGGTCAAGGTGCTCGACTTCGGCATCGCCAAGCTCTCCGACATGCCCTCGGACGGCCCCGCCCTGACGGCGGCGGGCGAGATCATCGGCACCTGCAGCTACATGGCGCCCGAGCAGATTCGCGGCCGGGTCGACAAGCGCTCCGACATCTATGCCTTGGGCGCGGTGACCTTCCGGTTGCTCACCGGGCGCGCGCCGTTCGTCGATCGGACGCAAGACGAGATCCTGCGGGCGCACCTGCAGAAGCCTCCGCCGCCTCCGAGCCAGTTCAATCCCGAGATTCCGCCCGCGGTCGACGAGCTCGTCACCACCATGCTCGCCAAGCAGGTCGAAGATCGATTCGCGAGCATGGGCGCGCTGCGAGAGGCCCTGGCCGCGCTCAATACCGACGCGATGGTGGCCCCGGGCTACGCCGCCAACGAGCGCGTCGCCGAGGATGCGTACGTGGGCCCCAAGCCCACCGAAGAGCTCGGCACCGCCGATGAGCTCGCGGCGGCCGAACCCGTCGACGCCGAGGCCTCGGGGCTCGCTGCCGGTCCGCCCGTCGATGCGGAAGGGTCCGGGCCCGTGCCCCATGCCGCGGCACCGGGGGCCGAGCAGCCCGGGACCGGACCGCGTCGTACCATCCTGTACGCCGGCGATGCACCGCAGCCCCCGGCCTCGCGCGGGAAGCTGACCCAGATGGACGGCTCCCACGGGATGCTCGACGACGACGTCGAGGCTCGCTCCACGGTGGTGTGGCAGGCGGAGGAGCCAAAGCCCGCGGCTACTCGGGCGGTGGGTCGCACGGTCATTGCCGACCCCGGCTCGAACCCGCTGCCGATTGCGCCTCCCCAGGCCGAGGCCGCGGTAGCTGCCGTGCCGCGGGCGGCATCCGAACCCCGGGCGATCGAGGCACCCGCCTCCGTTCCGCCCCGCGCCACGCAGCAGGCCGCGCCCGGTCGCCCGTCGGACATGAAGATCCTGCTCCGCAGCATGGGCTACGCCCTGGGCGGTGTGGGCCTGGCGATCGGGGTCATCTTCGTGTTCTTCACGCTCAACAAGAAGAACAAGGAGGCGCCGGCACCCGCCGCTCCAGCTGCGGCCGCGGCTCCAGCCGCCGAGGTCGCGAAGCCTCCGGTTCCCCCGGCCGAGCCCAAGGCTGGGGTCGTTCCTCCGAAGCCCGAGCCGAAGCCCGAGCCCACGCCGGAGCCCGCCGCCGAGGTGGTCGAGCCTCCCGCCGAAGCCGAGCTTGCGCCGGAGGCCGAGTCCGCGCCTCGTAAGAAGCGTCGACGACGGCGGGGTGAAGCGCGAGCGGCCGCATCCGCGCCCGAGCCCGAGCCCGCGGCAGAGCCGGAACCCGAGCCGGAGCCGGAACCCGAGCCCGAGCCCGAACCGGCGCCCAAGAAGAAGAAAAAGCGCAGCGACCTTCGCAACCCGTTCGCTGACGACGACTACGATCCGTCGATCCGCTGAGCGGGCAGGGTAGGGGCCCGTCGCGTCAGCGCTCCGTTGTGGGACAAAGCCGGGCCCTGCCCGAAATGGCGCCGCACGGCATGCTAGCCTCCCGTTCACGCTCGTGCGGCAATCTTCTGCGTACCCGTGGATCCAGCTGCTCCTGCGCGTTGCGGTGAACCTGTTCTTCCGCCGCGTCGAGGTCGGAGGGTCTTCGAATGTGCCGGCCAAAGGCGGCGGCCTGGTGGTGTCGTGGCACCCGAATGGGCTGGTCGACCCGGGGCTCATCCTGACGCAGTGCGAGCGACCCATCGTGTTCGGGGCGCGGCACGGCCTGTTCTCGTATCCGCTGCTGGGTTCGTTGCTCCGCGAGGTGGGTACGGTGCCCATCTATCGCGCGGTCGACATGGGGGATGCCTCGGTCGATGCCCGGCGCGCGGCCAACCGCAAGAGCCTCGAGGCGCTGTCCGAGCGGGTGGCGGCGGGGTCCTTGTCGGCGCTGTTTCCCGAAGGGGTGTCGCACGACGAGCCCGACCTGCAGGAGCTGCGCTCGGGCGCGGCGCGGGCCTACTACCGGGCGCGACAGCTGGCCGAGCCCGATGCCATCCCGGTCATCATCCCGGTCGGTCTGCACTACGACGACAAGCAGATGTTCCGGTCCAACGCGCTGGTGGCCTTTCATCCGCCGCTCTCGCTGCCGCCCCACCTCGACGTCACGCCCGAGGCCGACGTCGACTCGGACGAAGTACGAGCGCTGTCGCGGGAGCTGACCGAGCTGGTCGAGCAGACGCTCCGCGACGTGGTGCATGCCACCGACACCTGGGCGCTGCACGAGCTCATGCATCGCACGCGTCGCTTGGTGCGGGCCGAGCGAGCGCATCGAGCGGGGGCGAACCCGGGGCGGACCACCATCGGTGAGCGGGTGCTGGGCTTCGCTCGGGTGCGGGCCGGCTACAACACGCTGCTGCAGCGCGAGCCGGCGAAGGTGGAGCAGCTCAAGTGGCGGGTCTATCGCTATGACGCCGACCTGCGGGCGCTCGGCCTCGAGGACTACGACCTCGACCGCAACCCGTCGTTTGGGTCCAAGTGGATCGCGGTGCTGTTGGGCCTGCAGCTGCTGGGCGTGTTCTTGCTGCTGCCGCCGCTCGTGCTGATGGGCTACCTGGTCAACCTGCCCACCGCGCTGGCGCTGGTGCTGGTCTCGAAGGCGGCGGCGAAGAAGCTCAAGGACGAAGCGACGGTCAAGCTCTTGCTCGGGATGATCGCGTTCCCGCTCACCTGGATCGTGGTGGGGGTGCTGGCGGGCTATGGGCACCACCAGCTGCACCTGGCGTTCCCGCGGCTGCCCGACGCGCCGTTCCTCGCCGGGTTTACCGTCGCAGCGTTGGGGGCGGTGGGCGGCGCGGCGGCGCTGCGGTACTGGGGCGTGGCTCGGGAGACGGCCCGCGCGGTACGAGTGCGGCTCACCCGGCGCGGTGCCATTCGCAGCATCGCCCGACTCCGTCGCGAGCGTCGGCAGCTGTACGACGCGATCGAAGCGATGACCGAAGACGTGGAGCTGCCGGGCGAAGTGCACGACGACGGCCGCGTGGGCCGTGTCGAGTCCCCGGCATGAGCGACGCCCGGTCGAGCCGGGCGTCGGCCTCTACTCGGAGGCGCTGACGCGGCGAACCGCGTCGACGAGGTCACCGACGGTGAGCGTGGCCGGCACGCCTTGCTGCGCGAGGTCGTTCCACAGCGGCAGCAGGCTGTCGTTGCGACCCGAGCGATCGAGCATCTCGGCGATGGCTACGACGGTGGCGCGGCGGCGGCCCAAGTCGAGCGCGCGTGCGAGCTCCTCGGCGATGGGACCTTCGGCTTTGACCGTGGGCGGAGCGCTGGGCACCGCGACGGGCGAGGTCACGGCAGCCGGGGCTGCAGCCGTGGGCTCGGGCCTGGCTTCGGGACGGGGCGCGGCTTGGCCGTTGCGGCCCTGCTGCGGCTGGTTGCGAGCGATTCGCTGAATCACCACCGGCTGGTGGGGATCCTTGCGCCAGCGTCGGCGAGGTCCGCCGCCGTCCCAACGCTCTTCCGGCTCGCTAGCCGGGGCGCCGCCGTTGCGGGGGTTGGGCACCTGACCCGCGGCGACGCGTTGCTCCATCGCTTGGCCGCGCTGGAGGATCTCTTGCCCGTGACCCTCGGGGAGCACGGTGACGACGGTGTCCTCCTTGATGATGGCGTAGAGCACATCGCCAAAGGCATCGACCGGCACGAGCGTCTGGGGCTCGCCCAACATCGCGTCGAGCGTGCGGATCGCCTTGCCGGTGTCTTCGGCGGTGGCGAGAGCCTCGTCGAGGCGGTCGCGAAGGCTTTCGTCGTCTTCGTCGTCGCGGCTGGGGACCAGCTCGCGCAAACGCTGCACCGCCCGGTGGGTGATGCTGTGGCGACGATGGCCTGGAAACGGCGGGCGCATCATGAGCTGGCCGCGGGTTTAGCCTCCACACGCGTCCTTGCCAAGCCCGCGCGCACGGCGAGCCTTCACTCCAGACGGGACGTCCGCGGGCCCGGGGCTTGCCAAGCATGCGGCGCCCCAACGATGATCGGCCCCATGACGGACGACACCAGCGACTGCGCGCTCGGGGGAGGTCGTGTGTGGCGTCACAACCGCGGCGCGGCATGGTCGCGGATCGGCCCCCTGGTGGTCGCCCTGACGATGGTCGGCAGTCCGGCCTTGGCCGCGCCCATCCAAGGGGTGGGGCAGGGCAAGGCCTCCGAGACCAAGAAGCCCAGCCTGAGTCGGGCGCGGGCGCGAGCGCTTCGACGGGCGCGGCGAGCTGCGCTCGAAGCGGCCTTGGGCGAGGTGACCGGCCCGGTCGATGCGGCGTCGCGCAAGGCGGTGCTGAAGTCGGCCGAGGCCTGGACCGGCGCGTACCGGATCTTGTCCGAGAGCAACGACGGTGAGCAGGTCGACATCCAGATCGAAGTGGAGATCGATCTGGTGCGGTTGACCAAGCGCGTGCGCAAACGCGAAGCGAGCGCGGGTCGTCCCATGTTCCGGCTCGACGCGATCGAGGCGGCACCCGCGTGCGGTGAGCTCGACCGCGTCAGCCAGACGGTGCGTGACGACCTGGTCGCCCTCGAGGGCGCGGTGCTCGAGGGTAAGGGCGCGCCCTTGTCGATCGCGGTCGATTGCCAGGTCTTGGGGCCCGTGCAGTTCACCTATCTGCAGGCGGTGCGGGTGCAGGTGGTGGCGAGCAGCGACGGGCGCCCGGTGGCCACGCACAACCGCCCCGCGTTCGCGACGACCCCCGACGAGGCGCTGGCGGCCGGCCTGCGCCGCAGTCTCGACGATCTGGCCGACAGCCTGGCGGTGCATCGCCGCGGCCACGTACGGGTCCACGTCGAAGCGCCCTATCCCGCGGCCCGCGTGCGTCGTCTCGAGACGGCGATGCGCAACTCGGTACTCGGAGTCGACGGCGTCTCCGTCGCCGGCATCGAACCGGGTATCGTCGAGCTTCACGTGCGGGGCAACCTCGCCGCCAGAGACTTGGCCACGCGGCTCCAGTCCCTCACGCTCCCCGGCTTCTCTTTGTCGATCGTCGATGTGGATCCACCCGATGCCCTCACCATTCGTCTCGAGTAGTTCCTGGTCCCCGCGTCGTGGGTGGGCGGTCTTCGTGCTGGCCGCGTCGCTTTGGGCGTGTCGACCCGCCGATGCTGGCACCGTGCTGCGAATCCAGGTGCCGGATGCCGACGCGGATGCCGACGTCTACGTCGACGGTAACTACGTGGGGCAGATCAGCGCCCTGGGTGACGAGCCGGTGGGGCCGGTCTTGCTCGCGCCCGGCGTGCACCGAGTCGAGGTTCGCAAGCCCGGTCGCTTCCCCGTGCAGCGCACGGTGAGGGTCGACGGAGACACGCCGGCCGAGACGGTCCTCGACGCCGAGCTGCTCGAAGACCCGCAGTAGCGGGGCTCAGCTCGGCAGCCGCACGAAGCGGCGCGGCACCATGTACGGGGGCAGCTGCCCGATGGCGTGCTCTTCGAGGTCTTCCACGTCGGTCTGACCGGTGGCCTTGAACTCGACCCACACCGAGGGATCGCCATCGGCATCCGCCTGCAAGTGCGCGCTGACCCAGGTGAGCCGACGATGCGCGAGCAGGACCTCCTCGATGTTGTCGAGGCAGGCGCGGCGCCCCTCGAGGTTGACGAGGCCATCGTCGCGACCGAGGACCTCGAGCAGCCGCTCTTCTTTCTTGTCGAAGCGGCCCGCGTAGCCGGTGTGGCGCCAGGGCGCCTCCGCGATGGCGCCCGGCTCGGTGTCGGGGATGGGCGGACGGCAGGGGGAGACCTGGTCGGAGTCGACGAGGACCTCGTGGCCGCCCACCTGCATCGCGGCACCGGGGCGGAAGGTCAGCCCGGTTGCCGGTTCGAAGGCCTCGCCGCGGCGGAGCACGCGGTGGGCGAGGATGCCGATCTCTTCGAGGGCCAGCAGCTGCCGGGTGGGCTTGGAGAACGCCTGGTTGAGCGCACGCCCGACCCCCAGCGGCACGGTGGCCTGCGGGATGACGGGGGTGAGCGACAGGGTGGTACCGCGGACCTTGAGCGCTCGCGACAGCTCGAGCAGCTGGCGGAGCGAGTCGATGACCACGAGCTGCTCGTGCAGCTGCGCCACGGGCAGCACCGCGTCGACGGCCGAGCCTTCGGCCATGACCAGCTGCGCCTCGGAGGCCAGCCACCCCAAGATCACCGGGTCGAAGAAGCGCGGCACGATGAGCGGCTGAGGGCACAGGATGCGCATGCCCGCGTGCAGCTCCATCGCCGCGACCGCGGCGTCGCCGACCGCTCGGAGCTGGTCACCCGTTCGGATGACGTCGCGGACCACTCCGCCGATGCCGCGAGCGGCCATGATGAGCTCGGCGCCCGCGGGCAGCTCGTGGCTCTCGCGGAGCTCCTCGGGAGGATCGAGCACGTCGACGGCGAGCAGCGAGCCGGCCAGGCGACGTCGCGAGCGGAAGCCGTAGGCCTCGCCGTAGTCGGGAGAGGCCGCCTCCTGGCCGCGAGGGCGTCGGATCACGGCGTGCAGGGGCATGCGGCTGGCCGTCTCCCGGATGATGCGCTCGCCGTGGGCCGGATCGACGGGGACCGCCACCGCACCGAGCTTGCTGCACGACAGCAGCATCACGATGAACTCGGCGACGTTGCCCATCGATAGGGCGACGAGGCTTCCCGCGCGAACGCCCAGCCCAGAAAGCTCCCGTGCCCGGCGATCGGCCCGGATGAGCAGGCCGCGGCGGCTGAGGGTGTTCTCCGGTCCGTAGACGGAACGTGCGCTGCCCTTGCTCGCCACGGCGGCGGCCAGGAGCGTGTACATGTGGCCGTGCGACGCGGTGCTCATCGGCTGCTCGCGAGCTTCTGGGGCCCGTGGAGGGCTCAGAATCGCGGAGCGTAGCCGATGTCGAAGGTCATCACCAGCGCGGCACCGTCGTCGAGGCCAAAGGTCTCGAACGCCGTTGGCTCCATCGCACAATCGACGTCCTCGCTCATGAGGCCGCCCGGGGTTCCCCCGGAGAACGCGGCGAGACCCGGCCCGGCGCGCAGGGAAATCTCGTGGTTGCGTCGCGGACCGAGCAGCGCGGCGAAGTAGAAGCGAGCCCCCGACCACAGGCCGTTGCGGCGGCTGGCTTCGCGGCCATCGCTACACGGCAGCGGGTTGTCGCCATCGTGGACCAAGGCCTGGCTGGCCATCCCGATCATGCCCCCGCCGCCGATCTCGAAGCGACCGCCGCTGCCCACCGGGTGGCGATACTCGACGAAGATGACCGCGGTGCCGGTCGACAGTCGATGTTGCGTCTGGCTGGAGACGAGCTGGGGCTGCAGCGAAAGCTCGCCGCCCAGCGAGATGCGACGCCCGGGGCCGAGGAACGCGTTGCCCCGCAGGCCGATGCCGAGGCTCGGGGCGGCGCTCAGCTGGTCGCTGGCCGCGAGCTGCGACGGGCTACTGCTCGTGAGCGGGATGAACACGCCGAAGCGCCCCAAGGGACCCACCGGGCGAGGCATCGGCGTCGGTGGATCTTCGAGTGGCGGGTCGTCGACGACCTCGTCTTCGGCGGGCGGGTCGTCGGTGGTCTCGTCGCCCGGCGGCTCGGGTTCGGCCGGGAGCTCGGGCTCGGCGGGCGAGCCGTCGTTCCAGTCGTCGGCGAAGCCGGGCGCGTCGGGGAGCGCATCGGGCTCGACCCGCTCGATGGTCCACGGCTCGGAGGCGTCGTTCCGCGTGGTGCCGCCGAGGGCATGGATCATGCCCATGACTCTCTCGGCGTCCGCGGCTTCCGGGGCGGCCTGGAGGTAGCGATCGTACGACGCGACCGCACCCGCTCGATGGCGCTCGTAGATCTCGGAGCCCGGCTCGTAGACGCTCAGCAGCCGGTGGTGACACACGCCGATGTTGAAGTGCAGCTTGGCCGAAGGCAGGTGGTACTGGGCCTGCTCGTAGTGAACGATGGCCGCCTCGTAGTTGCCTTCTTTCGTCGCGGCTCGGGCCCGGTCGAGCGCAGCCTTGGCGCGCTCGGATGCATCGGGTTGCGCGGGCGGCTCGGCCTGGGCGAGGGGGGCAGCCGCGAGCTCACCGATCCCGAGGACGAGCCCGACGATGGCCAGGCGCCGCCGCAGATGCACCGCGTTCACGGCTCCCACCGTAGCAGCTGGTCCGACCCGGCGCCTCCGGTCATCCGGTGACTAGGTGCCCGTGGGCGGAGGCGGAAGCTCGCCGGGAACCGGCGGAAGCGGCGAGCTGTCGGTCTTCGAGGAGGCCGCGGCTTTGCTCTGGGTGCCGGGCGGAGGCGTTCCGCCGTCGCCCTTGGCCGAGGCCGCGGAGCCCTTGGTGCCGTCGCCGGTCTTGGTGGCCGACGAGGTCAGCAGCGCACCGCTGGGGTCGCGCTCGGGCAGTACCAACGCGTCGGGTTGCAGCCGGGCGTCTCGCTGGCGGGCGATCTCGGCCCGACGCTGCAAGTAGATCTGCACCAGTCGACGACCCGCGTAGTGAGCCTTGATGCGCCACTTGGGCTCGTTGGCCAGCAGCACCGCAAAGGCAATCTCGGGGTTGTCGGCGGGGGCGTAGCCGATGAACCAGTTGTAGTTGAGCGCGGGCGAGCGCTTGCCGGTCAGGCTTCCCGTCTTGGCCGCCACCGCGACGCCGGGCACGTAGTCGTTGCCCTGGGTGTCACGGAAGCTCTTGCGAGCGGTGCCGTCGCGGGTCGTGCCGACCATCATCTGTCCGACCGCGGTGGCCACGTCGCGGGCGAGCACGCGCTGGGACTTGGAACGGGCTGGGCTGAGGTCGCTGCCGTCGGGGCCGATGACCTGCGCGATGACGTGCGGGGGCTGGTACACGCCGCCGCGGGCAAAGATGCTGGCGATGATCGCCCCGTGCATCGGGCTGAGGTCGATGTTCCAGAACCCCGCCGCGACCTTGGCCCGCTCGACGGGGTCGGCGGGGATGTGGGCCGGGCTGCGCTCGACCGGGATGTCGAAGGGAATCTCGCTCTCGAACTGCATGGTCTTGGCCATGCCGAGCAAGGTGTCCTGCGGCAGGTGTCGCATCGCCAGCTTGGCGATGACCAGGTTGTAGCTGTGGGCGACCGCGTTGGAGAGCGTCTCGCAGCGCGTGTCTCGGGCGGGGTCGTCTCGAAGCGCGTCGTCTTCGATCCCGTGCAGACCACCGTGGAAGCACACCCGGCTCGTCGGCGTCGCGGCCTGCGAGTCCAGCAGCGCGGCCGTGGTGATGAGCTTGAAGGTCGACGCGGCGGGAGCCCACGCGGCGGTGGCCACCTCGAGCGGATCGACCGAGGGATCCATGGAGGAGTGCCCGGCCAAGGCGAGGACCGAGTTGTCGTGCAGATCGAGCATGACCGCGGCTGCGTAAGGCACTTCGCGGTTGCGGAAGATCGTCAGGGCCGAGTCCTGGAGGACCGGGTCCAATGTGAGCAAGATCCGGTGCCCGTCGTTGATGTCCTGCACCAAGCGGGCATTTTCTGGATCGACCACCACCTCGGTGAGTGCCGCACCTTCATCGCCGGCGGGCGCCTCGGGGGCGGCCCCAGGGGTGGGGGTGGGCCCGAAGGGGCGAAGCGTCGCCGCGTTCAGGTCCAGTCGATCTTGCCAAGGCAGGGTCGGAGACGCGGGTTCTTCGACGACCTCTGGGAGAATCGTCGCCGTCTTCCGTACCTCGTCTCGGGCCTGCGGGACCTCCTGCTGCTGCACGTAGAAGGCGATCGCGCCCAGCGAGCCGAGAAAGAAGAGCGCGCCAAGGCCGCCCACGCGTCCCCGGGTGGTGCGAGGGTCAGACACGAGATCGCCCTATAGCAAGCGGTCGAGATCCGGGCAAAAACCCGGCATCCGCTGGGGCCCTGCGCCCCAGCGGTGCGCTCAACTGCGTCCGTGGAGGCCTTGGGCGTTGTTCCGAGGCACGTGCCGATACCCGCCTACATTGTGGGGGGCTGAGTGACCTCACCTGGTCAGCCATCCGCGGTCCTCTCCGCAAAATGGTATCCCCGTGTGCCACAGGTTCCGTTGGCGGGGTCCCCCTGCTAACCTGGTCCACCGACGACGAAGCCAGCTCGATAGGCATGCGCGACGAAACAATCGTCACCGTCATCCACAAGGTGGAAGACACGGGCATAACCCGCCGGAAGAAGGACGCCTGCATCGTCGTCATCTACGGTGCGGAGCTTGGCCGTAAATACAACATCGAAGGGCGCGAGATGACCATCGGTCGCGCCACGGTGAACGATATTTGCGTCAGCCAAGATTCCGTATCGCGGACGCACGCGACGATTCAGGCCGACGACAGCGGGGTGAAGATCAAGGACAACGAGTCCACCAACGGGACTTACGTCAACGATCACAAGATCCACGAGGCCTACTTGAAGGACGGCGACCTCATCAAGGTCGGCCGCTCCATCTTCAAGTTCCTCACCGGCGACAACATCGAGAGCTCGTACCACGAGGAGATTTACCGGCTCTCCACGGTCGACGGGCTCACCCAGATCTTCAACAAGCGCTACTTCACCGAGACCCTCGAGCGCGAGCTGTCTCGGGCCCGTCGCTACGACCGGCCGCTGGCGCTGATGATGTTCGACCTCGATCACTTCAAGCGCTGCAACGACACCTTTGGCCACCGCGCCGGGGACCACGTGCTGCGCCAGGTGGCCGAGATGGTCCGCGACCGCTCCCGCAAGGTCGACGTCGTCGCCCGCTACGGCGGCGAAGAGTTCGCGGTCATCCTCCCCGAGATCGACCTGCACGGTGCGGCCCGCTTCGCCGAGGTCATCCGCAAGATGGTCGAGGACACCAGCTTCGTGTTCGAAGGGCGGCAAATCCCGCTGACCATCTCCATCGGGGTGGCCGAGCTCGAGCCGCACATCGCCAACGCGGACGATCTCATCCAGATCGCCGACGCACGCCTGTACCGAGCCAAACAGCTTGGCCGCAACCAGGTCGTGTTCGTCGATGCCGACGGCTGAAATCGAGGACCCCGGCGTCGCCGGACCTCCGCGAATCGAGCGACTGGGCTCGGCGCTGGCCGATCAGATCGCGGCGGGCGAGGTCGTCGAGCGGCCGGCGTCGGTCGTCAAGGAACTGCTCGAGAACTCGATCGACGCCGGATCGCGACGCGTTCGAATCGAGCTACAAGACGCTGGCGTCGCGTCGATCGTGGTCATCGACGACGGGCACGGCATTCGTCCCGACGACCTCGAGCTGGCAGTCACACGCCACGCGACGAGCAAGGTGCGGCAGCCGGAGGACCTCGTCGAGATCAGTACGCTGGGGTTTCGGGGCGAGGCGCTGGCCAGCATGGCCGCGGTGGCCTACCTGCGGATCTGTAGCCGCACGCGAGACTCCGATCGTGGCACCGAGCTGACCTGCCGACCCGGTCTCCCGCCCGAGCGGGGCACGGTGGGCATGCCGGTCGGCACCCGCATCGAGATTCGCAACCTGTTCGGCAACGTGCCCGCGCGTCGCAAGTTCTTGCGGAGCGAGGCGACCGAGCTGGGGCACATCACGCAGACGGTGCTGCGGGTCGGGCTGGTGCAGCCGCACGTCAGCCTCTCGGTGCAGCACGGTCATCGTCGGTTGCTCGAGCTTTCGTCGGGGAGTGCCGCGCATCGGGTGGAGCAGGTGCTCGCACGAGGGCACCGCGGGCCGCTGCGGCATGTGCAGGGCGAGCACGACGGGATCGGGGTCGAGGCCTGGATGGCGCCGGCCGACGCGTCGCTGCGCAATCGCAGCGGGCTGCACGTCGTCGTCCGCCAACGGGTCGTACGCGAGCCGAACATCGCCCGCATCGTGGCCGCCAGCTACGGCGAGACGATGCCCGGACGGCACCCGGTCGCGGTGGTGATGGTCGAGCCGCCGCACGGGCAGGTCGACGTCAACGTGCACCCGCAGAAGGCGGAGATTCGCTTCGGGGAGCCGCAGCGGGTCTACGCTGCGGTGCGAGCGGTGCTGGGGCGTCCCTCCGACGAGGCGGCGACGGGCGAGGCACCGGTCGAAGCTGTCGCGCCAGCGTCGGCATCTCTGGCGCGGCCCGATCTCAGCGCTGCGCTCGATCGCTGGGCCCAGGCGGCGGCCGTACCTGTCGCACGCGAGCCGTCTCCGGGCTATCGGCTCAAGACGCGGGCGGCGAGTCCCGACTATCGCGAGACCCGACAGTCCCTGCGCGACGAAGCCGGCGTGCTGCACCAGGCATGGCGTGACGATCGAGCGCCCGACCCGACGGCTCCGGTGGTCCCGTTGCCATCGCCGCCCCCCGGCACCGAGCCGACCGAAGCGGAAACACCCGCGCCTGCGCCCGATCCCGGCCCCGAGTACCTCGGCTGCCTGCCGGGCCCCGTGGGGTTGTTCCGAGCGCAGGGCGACCTGCTCGCGGTCGACCTCAAGGCGCTGCGCAGTCACTTGGTGCTGCTTCGCCTCAAGCGAGACATCGGCGGCGGCGATGTCTCGGCGCAAGGCTTGCTCGCCCCGATCGTCGTCAAGCTGCCCCCGGCCGACGTCGCCCAGTGCGTGGCGGGGCAGGGGGCGCTGACCAAGCTCGGGCTGCACCTCGAGGCGTTCGGTGAAGACGCGGTCATCGTGCGTGCCGTACCCGCGTCGCTTCGCCACTGCATCGGGGAGCCCGACGTCGCCGACCTCGTGCGGCGTGTCCTGCCGTGGCTACGCGTGCGCGCCCGGTCGGCAAAGGGAACCGACGCCGAGTCGGGAGCCGAGGCCTGGGACGATGCCATGGCCGCCATGGCTCAGACCGGCGCGCCCGATCCTGCGCCTCGTCTCGCCCGCCGCTGGCTTCGCGAGCTCGTCGAGGAAGGCGCGGTGCTCGAGCAGGTGCCCGGCGTCGTGCGATGGACTCCCGGCGCCCTGACCCGATCCGAGAGCGGCCGTGGCTGAGTCCGCTGTGCTGCCACGCGTGGTGGCGATCATCGGTCCTACCGGCTCGGGCAAGGCGGCGCTCGGTCGCGAGGCCGCGCGTCGACTCTCGCTCCCCGTGCTGGTGTGCGACTCGGTCAAGGTCTACCGCGGGCTCGACATCGGTAGCGCCAAGCCGACCGCCGAGCATCGAGCCGCGGTGCGCCACGAATTGCTCGACCTGGTCGATCCCGACGAGACGTTCTCGGCCGGCGACTATGCGCGACACGCTGCCCCACACCTCCGCGACGGTCGGGCGCTATTCGTCGGAGGGACCGGGTTTTATCTGCGGGCCGTGGGGTGGACGCACTCGAGCGGAGTGGGAGGCGTCGACCTTCCGCCCGACGATCCGCAGCGCGTCGCCTTCGATGAGCGTTGGCAGCAGCGTGAACGCGACGACGCAGGTGCGTTGCATCGCGCCCTGACCGCCCTCGACGCGGACACGGCCGCTTCGATCCATCCCAACAATCATGTGCGCTTGCTCCGGGCGCTTTGGCTGTGTGAACGCACGGGCGGACCAATCAGCGCCGCTCGGCAAGCCGACCCACCGCGGGCCTGCGTTCGCCTGCTGCTGGTGGTGGTCGAGCCCCCGCCCGAGATCCTCGAACATCGCCTGCGCGCAAGGCTCGATCGCATGCTGACCGCGGGGTGGTTGCGCGAGGTCGAAAAGCTCCGGGAGGCCGGCTATGATGCGCGCCACAAGGCCATGCGGAGCCTCGGTTATCGGCAGCTACTGGACGTCTTGGAGGGGCACGACACCCTGGCGGACGCGCGCGAGAAAATCCTCGTGGCCACCCGTCAGTACGCCCGCCGTCAGCGGACCTACATCCGCACCCAGTTGCCTGCCGAACAGACCATCACCCTCCGCGATCCCTCCGACTGCCCCTGGGAGCAGGTCGAGGGCTTCCTTCACGAATAGTTCGCCATGAGCACGAAGGTCCTGGAATTCGAGCGCCCCATCGTTGAGCTCGAGGGCAAGATCAAGGAACTCAAGCACCTCAGCGGAGGTAGCGAAGAGATGGCCGCCGAGATCGAGCGGCTCGAGCTCAAGGCTCAGCAACTGAGCCGCAAGCGGTTCGCCAAGCTCTCCCCGTGGGAGCAGGTCCAGCTCGCCAAGCATCCCGATCGGCCCTACAGCCTCGACTACATCGGAGAGATCACCGAGGAGTTCATGCTCCTGCAGGGCGATCGTGCCTACTCCGACGACCCCGCGATCGTGGGCGGCCTGTGCCGCCTCGGCGAGCGGGTGGTGATGGTCATCGGCCACCAAAAGGGCCGCAACACCAAGGAAAACCTCTACCGCAACTTCGGGATGGCGCGCCCGGAGGGCTACCGCAAGGCGCAGCGGCTCATGAAGCTCGCGGCCCAGTGCGGTCACCCCATCCTCTGCTTCATCGATACCGCGGGGGCGTACCCCGGCATCGGGGCCGAGGAGCGAGGGCAGAGCGAGGCCATCGCATCGTCGCTCGAGATGATGGCGCAGCTGCCCGTGCCCACGATCTCGCTGGTGATCGGCGAGGGGGGCTCCGGCGGAGCGCTGGCGATCGGCCTGACCGATCGCATCCTCATGCTCGAGCACTCGGTGTACTCGGTGATCTCGCCCCGCGGCTGCGCGTCGATCCTCTGGAAGGACGCCGAGGCGGAGCAGACGGCCGCCACTCAGCTCAAGCTGACCGCACTCGATCTCAAGACGCTCGGCATCTGCGACGAGATCATTCCCGAGGCGGTGGGAGGGGCGCATCGCGGCTTCACCCAGACCGCGGCCGCGGTCGCGGAGACGCTCGAACGGCATCTGGCCGAGCTGACGGCGATGTCGGTGGATGAATTGGTGCAGGCGCGCTACGACAAGTTCCGAAACATCGGCCACCTCGAGCAAGAGGCTTGAGGCCGGGAACTTCGTTCGAGACCCACGCTACATGCCAAGCACCGCCCCCTGGCCGCACGGCGGCGACCCCGCGTCGCCCGTGCTCGATGCCCCCGTCGCCCACGAAAGCCGCTGCGTCTGCGCGGGCCGTCGTGGCGTGAGCGTGCAGCGGGCGGTCTAGGTGCTGCCGCAACTGGCTCTGCTGGCGGCGATCGTCGTCGGGGTCAGCTTCGCGGGCTTGGTGCGTCGTCGCGATCCCGGCCAGCGCGGCTACGTCTTTGTCGTCGCCGCGGTGCTCATGCTCAACCTGGCCGCGCTGGTGCAGGCCGACCGCTTCTTGTCGGTGGTCGCCATCAGCCTGGTCGTGCTCGTCGTGGTGCTGCCGTGGGTCCTCGATGTGCTCGTGCGGATCTGTTTTTCCCGTGACCGACTCGCGCTCGCGGTGAGGCTGGCGGGATGGCGCGTGATGTTGATGCCCGGCGCGGGGCTGTCTCGGCAGCAAGGCATCCTGCACGGGCTCGCCGTGCTCGAGCGCGGCGGGGTCGACGATGCGCTGTCCTACTTTCGCGGGCGGGTGCACGAAGCCGAGGACGAGACCGAGCTTCGGGTGCTGCACGAGCAGATCGTGTCCATGCTGCTCTACGGTCAGCGCTGGACCGAAGGCATCGCCCACTACGAGGCTCGCTTCCCTCCGGGCTACGCCGCCCAGCGACCTCCGCTGGCGCTGGGTCTTTTGCGGGCCTACGGCGAGGCCGGCAAGCTCGAGCGCGCGGCGGGTCTTCTGCGCTCCATCGAAGAGCGACTCGGCCACGACCCGCGAGCGGCGGGCGTCGTCTCGCAGGCTCGGCTCACCTTTCTCGCCTACGCGGGGGTGACCCAGACCGTCGACGCCGCGCTCACCGAGGAACGACGGCGACGTCTGGGGCTGTCGGCGGCCAGCGGCGCGCTCTTCCGGGGCATCGCGCTCTCACGGGCGGGCTGCCCCGACGAGGCGCAGAGCGAGCTTGCGCGGGTCGAAGGCCTCGCCAAGGCGCGTGACGGTCGGGTGGTCATGGCCAGTCGCCAGGCCATCGACGAGCTGCCCGGTGAGACCACCGAACTGCCCGACGAGCTGTCGCAGTACGCAGGCAAGGTCGCCGAGCGCCTCGAGGGCTTCCTGACCGCAACGCCGACCCTGCGGCGCATGGGCCCGCTGCGAGTGACACCGATGCTGCTGGCCGCGCTCGTGCTCGGCCATCTCGCGCTGCTCGCCCTCGACGGGGGCGGGCCCGGTCTGCTGCGGATGGGCGGGGCCTCGGCGCAGCTGGTGGGCGCGGGCTCATGGGGCCGCATCGTCACCGGGCTGTTGACCCAGACCGATCCCATCGGCTTGTTGCTCGCGGCCTACGGCATCTGGCTCGGGGCACCGCTGGTCGAGCGGCTCTATGGCGCGGGACGGTTGCTCGTGGTGTCGCTGGGCGCAGGCGCGGCGGGTCTGGCCGTCGCGGCCCTCACCGCGCCCGATCCCATCGCCGTGCTCGACGGCACCAGCGTGCTCGCGACCGGCGTGGTCATGGCCGCGCTGTGGGTCGTGCTGCTGCCCCGCACCAACCTCCCCGGTCGTACGCGTCGCGTGCTGGCCTTGCCGCTCGTGCTCGTCCTCGTGGGCATCGGCATCTCCGTTCCGCGCGAGCTGGGCCTGTTGCTCAACCCCGCGGGCCTCGTGGTTGCGGCCGCCATCGGCATCGCCGCCATCGGTCTCGCGCCGCCGCGGGGTCGTCGGGCGGGCGGGCTGCGGGGTCTCGCCGTCGTGCTGGCCATCGGTGCGCTCGGCAGCGTGGGCATGGTGGCGGTCGAGGATGCGCGCGCCCAGGTTCGTCAGCCCCAGCGCGAGGTGAAGCTCGACGGGCTCGTGCTCACCGTGCCCTCGCAGCTCGCTCCTCAGCCCGAAGAAGGGGCCGACGACGAGCGACCCTGGCCGCGCATGCGGGGGCTGTACGATGCGCTGGCCCAGCGGGCGGGCGATCGCGTGCAGGTCCTCGTGGCTCCCGCCCCGGCCGAGGACGCCCCGTCGGCCCTGCTGCGACTCGACCCCGATCTGTCCCACGAGTACGACGAGGCCGACGTTCCAGCCCCGGCCGAATGGACCGAGGTCTACGAGCGCGCGGCCGGCGAGGACGCCGCAGACGCCCTCCGCACCACCATCATGCGGCGCAACGGTCAGGACGTTGCCGTGGTCATCGAGCGAACCATGGGGACCGGGCCCGACGCGCCCGTGCTCGTTCTGTACGCTGCACCTCCACAGGCTCTGGGCCACGCGCCCGTGCTCTACGCCGACGTCCTCGCCCACGCGCGACCGGCCACCGCCCCCTGAGCCATCGCTCGCTATACTGAGCGGGAAGGTCGATGCCCGCTCGCCGCAACCCCGTCGCGTCACGACGCGCCCGTTCCTCGCCATGGCCCATGGTGGGAGCGATGGTCGTCGCGTCGGTGGGTGTGCACCTGCTGATGTGGCCGCTGGGCAACCAGGTGCTCCAGCTCGGGTGGGACAGCCCGCCGCTGCCCGCCAACGGCGGCTGGATGGAGGTCTCGCTCATCGACCCCGAGCTCGACGAGGACGAAGCCGAGGCCCGTCGTCGCGAGATGATCAAGCCTCCCGGCAAGCTCGTCCGCCAAAGCCGCGTCGTCGACGAGCGCCCGCCCGAAGACAGCGATCGCGTCTCCGAGTTCGATAGCCGCGTCGACAACGAGACCGTCGCCCCCTCGCGCAAGCGAGCCCGCGAGTACGACCCCAGCCGCATGGGCAAGAAGGCCGGCATCTCTCAGCCCGCATCCTCCGAGTCTGCCGCCCGAGAGATTCCCGACCACGCCCTCCCGCTCGGCCGCCTCAACCCCGCCGAAGCCAACGAGATGGGCGAGCGTGCCGACCCCACCGACCTGGCCGACGACAGCTACGGCCGCCAGAGCTCCCGTGTCGGCGGCACTGCACCCAAGCCTCGCGTCGGGCTCCGCACGGGCGTGCACGGCAATCGTCGGGCGATGCGAGAGACCTTTGGTGGCTCTGCCAGCTCCGATGGCCTGCAGGACGTCGAAGAGGGCACCGAGAGCCTGCTCAACAGCAACCGCTTTCGCTTCGCCTCGTTCTACAACCGGGTGCGCTCGCAGAGTGAGCAGCACTGGCACCCGAACGAGGTCATGCACCGCATCGACCCCGACGGCTCTCGGTTTTCCGGGCGAACGCGTCGCACCTTGCTGCGCGTGCGGCTGACGCCCGAGGGTAAGGTCTACAAGATCGACATCGTCAAAGGCAGCGGGGTGCGCGAGCTCGACAAAGAGGCCGTGTCCGCCGTGCAGCTCGGGGCACCGTTCGTGAACCCGCCCCCGCAGATGGTCGACCCGAAGACCGACCTCATCGAGATCATGTACATGTTCGAGCTGTACGAAGGGCGAGCATCGATCCACCGCTACGTCCGGTAGCGAGTCCGACCCCCGCTCGACGTTCGGAGAGTTGTCGTGTCGCGGCCTGCCACGACGAGATCGTCTTGGCTCATAAGTTGATTCAGTAGGATAAAAAGCGATTCGCATAGATATGAATATCGGATCCTGGAACAGGGACGATTGTTGGTGGTCGAGGGGCAAGTCGCTGGAAAATAAGCGGAATTGAGGATCGTTGCGGTCGCTGTCGTTCGTTGGTCCGTGTCCTGCTTCATCAGGGGGCATCGGGTTGGCTCAACGGTAGAGCGCGCCATTGAAAAACATCCCCGCTTCGATGTTCTCCCGCGAGGGTAGTGAGAGACGGGGTTACTTCATCTGGGATGGCGAGGCAGCAGGTTCGACTCCTGCACCCGAGACCGAGCTCGCTCGAGGCAGTGAGGACCGCGGTTACTTCTTTCCGAAAAGCCAACACCGCGCCCATCGTTCTCCTCGAGCGAGCTCTTTTCTTCCTACTCCCGCGCATCGCGGGTGAACGGACAGTGCATCATGGCTCTCTTCCACCGAAGCAAGCGACGCAAGAACCGCTCCGCCAAGACCCACCTCAACTGGATGGGCGGCACCTCCTACGCGATCACCGATCCCGTCATGCGCCTGCGGATGGCCGCGGCGTCGTGCTTCTTCGGTGAGCCCATGTACTACCACCGTGACGGCGCCGACCGTCGCCGCGGCCGACGATGTCCCTCGTTCCCCCTGAGCGATGCCGACGTGACGCGTCTGCGGCTGACGCTGGGCGCGATGGATCCCCAGGACTGGCGTGGCTTGTCGCCCGCCGAGCTGCTCGAGCGCACCATCGACGAGGCGCTGGCCCACGATGCGGAGGCGACCCTTCGCGAGGCCGCTCGGCTGCGCAACGAGTCGCTGATTCGCACGACGCCCCAGGTCATCTTGGTGCGCGCGGCCAACCACGCGGCGGTCAAGGGCACGGGCCTGGTGCGCCGACTGGCGCCCGAGATCATCCGACGGGCCGACGAGCCCTCGGTCGGCCTGGCGTATCAGCTCCATCGCTTCGGTAAGCCCATCCCCAACTCGCTGAAGAAGGCGTGGCGCGACGCGCTGCATCGCTTCGACGACTACTCGCTGGCCAAGTACCGCATGCAGGCGCGGGCCGAGAAGACGGTGGACGTGGTCAACCTCGTGCACCCCCGCAGCACGGCGGTCGATCGACTCGCCAAGGGCACGCTGAATAACGGCGACCGGACCTGGGAGTCGATCATCTCGGCTCGCGGGAGCACCCGCGAGGCGTGGGCCGATGCGCTGAAGGTGATGGGCCACATGGCTCAGCTCCGCAACCTGCGGAACCTGATGCAGGCGGGCGTGCCCGCCAAGCATGTGGTGGGCTCGCTGGTGGCGGGCGCCCGCAAGGGCAAGCAGCTTCCCTTCCGCTACTACAGCGCGTACCGAGCGATCGGCGAGGATGCGCCCGTGGTGCTCCGCGACGCGGTGGAGGACTGCCTGATGGCCTCGTTGGACAACTTGCCCTTCTTCCGCGGTCGTACGATGGCGCTGTGTGACAACAGCGGCTCGGCTCAGGGCTCGACCACGTCGGCCATGGGGACCATGAAGGTCTCGACCATCGCCAACCTCACCGCCGTGCTCGCGGGTCTACGATCCGACGAGGGCCACGTGGGGGTCTTTGGTGACCGACTGAAGACGCTGCCCGTGCGCAAGCGAAGCTCCGTGTTCGACATGCTCGACTCGGCGGAGCGGGCGGCCGGGGACATCGGCATGGCGACCGAGAACGGCATCTGGCTGTTCTGGGATCGGGCGATCCGCAAGCGTGAGCACTGGGACCAGGTGTTCGTGTTCTCCGACATGCAGGCCGGCCACGGCGGCTTGTATGGCACCGATCCCCGGGCGTACCGCGAGTACGCGTGGGAGGGCCGCTCGCAGTACATCGACGTGCCCAAGCTCATCGCCAAGTATCGTGCGGAGGTCAATCCCGCCGTTCGGGTGTTCCTGGTCCAGGTGGCGGGCTACGGCGATACGTTGATGCCCGAGCACTACCACCGCACGTACATCCTCGGCGGCTGGGGCCCCGGCCTGCTGGGCTACGCCGCCGAGATGGCTGCCTTCGAGCAGCAGGTGGCGTGAACGGGAGCGGCGGCTCGAAGTCGCGCCATCGTCGACGAGATGTCGTGGCGCGGCGCTCGTGCCGTCCGCGTAATCCACAACCGCCAGTTCATTTTGGAGCGGTTCCGGGTCAACGAAGCTCACCCCCTTCGCACCCAACTCCGTCATGGTTTCGTCGATAT
>JBCCHT010000045.1:0-98157 GCA_039028615.1 Myxococcota bacterium
AACGGCTTTTGCTCCGACGAGCAGTACCAGGCCTTCAGCCGCCAGGTCCCCGAGTTCGAGCACATGCTGTACGAAGACGGGCTGCACATCATCAAGTTCTGGTTTTCCATCTCCAAGAAGGAGCAGGCGCGCCGCTTCGAGTCTCGGCGCGACAACCCGCTCAAGCAGTGGAAGCTCAGCCCCGTCGACCACCGCGCCCAGGACCTGTGGGATCGCTATACCCACTACAAAGAGGAGATGTTCGCGCGCACGCACAACTCCTTCAGTCCGTGGATCATCGTCAAGGCCAACAACAAGAAGCGCGCTCGCCTGGCCGCGATTCGCTATGTGCTGGGGCAGTTCAACTACAAGGGCAAGGGAGACGCGAAGGTGCACCTGGTACCCGATCCGAACGTCGTGGGGCGCTTCCATCGCGGGGGCAAGAAGCTGGACTGAGGCCGTCGACGAACAAAGGCCCGGCGAAGTGCCGGGCCTTTGCGTCTCGAGGGACTCGGCGGTGCGTTACGGCACCGTGCCCGGCACCTGCTCGAAGCAGTACAGGCGCTGGAAGTTGCCGCAGTACCGGGTCCAGTCGTCGGTCCAGTCGTGGTCCGATTGACCCGCCATGCCGGAGCGGCCGTCCGCGTTCGTGCTCGACCACTCCTCGCAGTCGCGGCCCGGATTGTCCAGCGTTCCATCGGTGTCGGTGCCCGTCCACACGTTCTGGTTGCCGCCAACCTCGTTCCCAGCCTCGGTGCGACGGATCGGTTCGTCGATGTTCCCATCGGTGAGGTCGTTCCAGTCTCCCGCGACGCTCTGCCCATTGGTGAGGACATAGGAGTCGTCACACTGGCCGCGGGTCCAGTCGGCGTCGGGGGAATGGGTATCGTCGGAGAGCCATGCACGGAAGGTTCCGGGGAGACCCACCGCGGTGGCGGCGTCTTGGCATAGGGCGTCGGCTCCGGCGATTCCGCCCATGTTTCCGTCGAAGGTATCCTCGGTGACGAACACGATGCGTTGCCAGCCCGGGTATTGGCAGGTGCCGGGACAGCCGTCGCCGTCGTCGGTGTTGCCGTCGTCGCAGCACTCGTTGCCCACGATGAGACCATCGCCGCAGGCCACTTCGCACACGTTACCCGTGCACTCGTAGCCGATCTGCGCTTGGCAGGTGGGCTGACAGCCCACGACCTCCGCGGCTCCGGGATCGCAATCCTCCATGCCCGTCCACACGAAGCCGTCGCCGCAAGACGCCGGGACGCACGTGGACAGACACGCATCGTCGTCGGCGGTGTTGTCGTCGTCGCACTCCTCTTGGCCGGCCCAGACGAAGCCGTCACCGCAGCTCGCGCTCACGCAGCCCTGCACACAAGCATCTTCGTTGCTCGCGTTCCCATCCTCGCACTCTTCACCGAGGCTCTCCTGCACGATGCCATCGCCACACGTGGGAATCGTGCATGTATCGGTACAGCCGTCGTCGTCGTTGCCGTTGGCGCCGTCGTCACACTGCTCGGTGGTGTCGGTGATGTCGTTGCCGCAGCTCTCGCTCAGGCACGACGCACTACAGCCGTCGCCGCTCGCCTGGTTGCCGTCGTCACAAGTCTCGTTGGGCCCGACGTCGGCATCACCACAAGTGTTGAGCTCACAGTTGTTCTTGCACTGTTGACCGGGGCCGTTGGCTTCCCCGTGGTCGCACTCTTCTCCGGGATCGAGCACGCCATCGCCACACGTGGTCGGGGGCGGCGGAGGGGGGTCATCGCCGCTGTCGGACGAGTCTCCGTCATCGTCTTGTCCCGGGTCGCCGTCGCCCGTGGAGGGATCGGGCGTGGCCGGGGTCCCCGCCGTTCCCATGCCATCGGAGGGACCAGGGTCCACAGATGTCGAGGATCCATCCTCGGGGTCGGCCCCTTGGAGTTCGGGGTCGAAACATCCCCCGGAGGTGAGAAGAAGTGCTGCACACAGTGCGCGCAGTGAGACATGTGTCGAGTTCATTCGAAGCCTACCCAGCGAAAGAAAAACGCACGCGAAGCCGAAGCCTCCCGGGGTCGACCTCGTAGCGCGCGGTTTCGCGGAGAGCCAAAATTCGTCTCGCGGGATTCGTCGATGCTCGATGCCGCGCGCGACTCGAGGCATCGACGTCATCCGCATCACACAAACCGAGTGATGAGAACTCGACGCGAAGTCTCCCGATCACGACGTCGCCCGCGCCGCCCGAATCCTTTGTTCAGCCTACGCGGATGCTCTCGACCGGCTCGCCTTGCCCGGCCCGCCACGCGGGCAATAGTCCCGACAGCAGCGTCGTCACGACCACGACCACGGCGATGAGCGCGAGGTGATCGGGGTAGATGTCCGGGTAGATGACGGGGTCGAAGGTGATGCCGGAGACCTCGCTACCCCCTTCACCCATCATCTCGGACAGATCGAGCCCGTTGGCGTTGAGGTACAGGTACGGACCCACGGTGACCAATGCGCCCGAGATCAGCCCGAGCAGCGCGAGCCACAGGCTCTCC
Organism: Myxococcota bacterium; assembly: GCA_039028615.1. Classification (GTDB taxonomy): domain Bacteria; phylum Myxococcota_A; class Polyangia; order Nannocystales; family Nannocystaceae; genus Paraliomyxa. The sequence goes on from JBCCHT010000045.1 coordinate 2,487, forward strand.
CACATGACCAGCACGAACAGCCGCAGCGGGGTGTAGCCCACCGCCATCATGATGCCGAACTCGCGGGTTCGCTGGACCACGCTGACGTAGAGGCTGTTGAAGATGCCCGCCGCGATCACGATGAGGATGATGGTCTCGAATACGATGGCCCCCGAGCGGTCGACGGTGATGAAGCCGGCGAGCTCAGGCTGGGTCTGCTTCCAGGTGAGCACGGCGGCGCCCTCGGGGACGGCCTGGCCCAGGCGCTTGGCCAGCTCCGCGCTCTTGCGGGCGTCCTTGGCGTAGACGGCCACCTGCGTGGCGACGTCGTCGTCGTAGCCCAGCGCCTTGGCGGCGGTGCGGAAGGGCAGCCAGCACAGCGTGGCGTCGAGGCCCGGGGTCCCCGTGTCGACGATGGCGCGCACCTTGGCCAGCCCGGAGACGATTTCGCCGTTGATGTCGGTGACGGTGTAGACGACCTTCTTGCCCAGCCGCACGTCGAGGTTCTCGGCCAGCGTCTTGCCGAGGATGATGCCCTTGCCTTTGGCTTTGTCGAAGAACTGGCCCTTGGCGATCGAGTCGAAGCCGGCGAGGGTGTCGACGTCTTCGGTCTGGGGGTCGATGCCCATGAAGAACGCCCCGCTGCTGTTGGCGGCGGTGGCGAGCATGACCGGACCGGTGATGCGGGTGACCACGCGCTCGACCTGCGGATCGGCCAGGGCTACCTCGCGCAGCTCGTCGACGCCGTGCACCGTCTTCTTGAGCGAGGGCGTGTCCTGGTAGTCGGGGTGCTGGATGGTGACGTGGCCGCTTCCCATGCGGGCGGCCAGGTCGATCATCTTGGCGTAGGTGCTGTCGCCCATCCCGGTGAAGATCACCGACAGCAGGATGCCGAAGGCGATGCTCGACAGGGTGATCGCAGTGCGGCGGCGGTGCCGAATCAAGTTGCGCCAGGCGAGGGTGGGGAGGCTGCCGCGAAACATGGGTCAGTCCTGCCTCATGGCCAGCGCGGGGGAGATGAGCGCGGCCCGGATCGCGGGGTAGATGACGGCGAGCATCACGATGAACACCATGGTGCCGATGGGCACGACGAAGGTGTCGGGCCCGATCACCGCCGTCCAGATGGGATCCCAGGCGATGCCCGCGATGGAGACGTCTTGGCTGATGGCGCTGAGATCGATGCCGCTCGTGCTCAGGTACCACAGCCCGGGCAGGCTCAGCGCGACTCCGGCCAGCGTCGCGACCCCGGTCATCAGGGCGCTCTCGATCATGATGAGCTGGAAGAGCTTGCCCGGCCCCACGCCGATGGCCTTGAGCACGCCGAACTCGCGGGCGCGCTCGAGCACGGCCATCAGCATGGTGTTGAGGATCAGCATGCCGATGCCGATGTAGATGATCACGTACATCGCCATCACGGCGCCGCGGGTGCTCTCGAGCATGCGGGCCATGGTGGGCACGAGCTGCTTCCAGGTCTTGGCCTCGGCCTCGCCCGCCGCCTGCTGCACGACGGACAGCGCGTCGGGCAACAGCACGGTGGCCGGCTTGCGCACGATGATCTGGTGAGCGCCCTCGGGCACGACCATCAGCTTGCGGAAGGCGGTCTCGGTCATGTACACCCCGGCCCGGTCGACCCCGTCGGCGACCCCCTTGAGGATGCCGCGGACCTCGTACTCGTCGTTGGCCATCGAGCCGTCCGCGCCCTGGCCCAGCAGCAGCACCGAGTCACCGACGGAGACGTCGAGGATGCGGGCGAGTCGGCGGCCGATCACGATGGCGTTGTGCTCGTTCGGGTCGAGCCACTGGCCCTTGGCCACGTGCTCGTAGATTTCGCTGACCTCGGCGTCCTTGGTGGGGTCGAGGCCTCGCATAGCGACGCCGGCCGAGACATCCCCCGCTGCCGCGAGGGCCGGACCCAACAGCCGCGCGGACGCGGGGTAGTCGGCCTCGGACAGGGCGGCCAGGACCTCGCGATCGTCTTCGAGCCGCTTGTACAGCGATGGCTTGGTCCGATACTCGGGGTGATGGATCTGGAGGTCGCCCATCTCCAGGTCGAGCACGTTGCGCTCGAGCCCGCGGAGGTAGCCCTCGACCAGGCCTGCGTAGAGGATCATCATCACCAGGCCGAAGGTCATGGCCCCCATGGTGACGAGCGTGCGACGGCGGCTTCGCCAGATGTTCCGCCACGCCATGGCCCAGACCCGCATCGCGGCGCCACCATAGCATTGGCCGATGGGCCTACGCCGGGCCGCCGCCCATGCTCAGCCGAGGGTTTCGGAGAGTGCCTCGGTGAGGCGATCGACTTCGGCGAGCGTGTTGTAGTGCACCATGCTCACCCGAACGACGCCCTCGGTCGCGCTCAGGCCCAGGGCGTCGATGGCTCGCTTCGCGTAGAAGTGGCCCCAGCGCACCGCGATGTGACGTTCGTCGAGGGGCGGGACGACTGCGGACGAGACCATGCCATCGACCACGAAGGCGATGGTGGGGGCTCGGACGGCGCGATCGGGGGAGGTGGGCCCGATGACGCGGCAGCGCGGGTGGCCCTGCAGGAAGTCGAGCAGCTTGGCGGCCAGGGCTTGCTCGTGGGCGGCGAAGAGGTCGAACACCCCGCGCCAGCGATCACGCCGGGTGATGTCCTTGATCTTGTGGTGCTCGGCCACCCCGTCGAGATAGGCCCCGATGCCGGGCAGGCCCGCGGCGAGCTCGTGCGTGACGTTGCCCGGCTGCAGCTTGTAGGGCAGCGCGTCCTCGGGGACGAAGAAGTGGTTTTGCCCGTGCACCCGCTCGAGCAGGCTGCGGCGCACATACATCGCCGACAGATGCGGGCCGTAGACCTTGTACAGCGAGACCACGTAGGCATCGACGTCGAGAGCGGCGACGTCGACGAAGCGGTGCGGGGCGTAGGCGACCCCGTCGACCACCACGATGGTGTCGGCCCGGTTGGCACGGATGCGACGGACCATACCGGGCACGTCGATGATCTCGCCCACCACGTTGGCGCAGTGAGTGAACGCCACCAGCCGGGTGCGGGGAGACAGCAGCGCCTCGAGCTGGGCCGGGTCGAGGGTGGCGCGCTCGCGATCAACGGCCCAGGTATGGACCTTGACCCCGTGCGCGGCCAGCTTGCGCCACGGACCGATATTCGACTCGTGATCGAGATCGGTGACGATGACCTCGTCGCCTTCGCTGAGCAGGGGCTGGATCGCCCGCGACAGCGTGGCCAGGTTGGCGGTGGTGGAGGGGCCGACCACGGTCTCGGCCGGGGTCGCGCCCAAAAGCTCGGCCGCGGTGGCTTCGCCTCGTCGGACGCGGCCCTCGGCTTGCTGAGACAGGCCGTAGCTGGCGCCCAGCTGCACTTGGTAGCGCTCGAGATACTCGACGATTCCCGAGGTGACCGCCTGCGTGGTGACGCTACCCCCGGCATTGTCGAACAACGCCCAGCGCTCGTTGAGCGCGGGGAACCATGCCCGGACAAAGTCGAGATCGAGATCCACCTGCCCCGATGGTAGCGCGCTCCCGCGCGAAGCCCAATGGCCTACCGTCACCTACCTACGACCACGGGCCGCGAGTGGCCCGAAGGATGTAAGGGGTCCGAGTACGAATCGAGCCCGCAGCCGGACGCTTCACAGCGGTGCGATGTGGAATCGACGGACGCGGGCCCGCTGCTTTTCTTCCTCCAGCCTGTCGCGGGCTTGTTCACGGGCCGCATCGTCGGGCCAGTGGCTCTCGGCGTGCAGCAGCCGGCTCTCCGCCTCTTCGAGCTTGTTCTGGTCGATGAGTACGTTCACCAGGTTGTACCAAGCCTGTGAAGACTCGGGGTCCTTGCTGATCGCGGCCAGGAAGCGCTGCTCGGCCTGCTGCGGATCGTTGGACTCGGCCGAGATGCGACCCAGGGAGTTGAGCGCGGGGGCGTAGCTCGGGTCCTTGTCGTTGCTGCGTTGGTACAGGGACTCGGCCTCGTCCATGTTACCTGCGTCGTGGGCCCGGTTGCCTCGCTCCCACAGCTGTTTGGCTTCGGCCCGTCGGGTGGGGGTCTGGAGCTGCTTGAGGACATCCTTCGCGATTCGGACGTCGCCTGCCTTTTGGGCCTCGATGCCCGCCCGCTCGCGCAGTTGTTCCTGCTCTTCCGGGCTGGCGGTCTTGCTCCAATGAAAGAGTAGACCCGAGAGGTTGGAGTGCGCGACGGCGTAGTCGGGATTGAGCTTCAGCGCGCACTCGTAGTACTCGCGCGCGGTGTCGAAGCGAACCTGGTCGAGCTCGTCGTTACCGACGATGCGTTGGCCCATCGCTCCCAGCGAGTTGTACGCAGGAGCGTAGGACGGACACGCCTCGATGGCCTCGTTGTGCAGCGAGATCGCCTGCGATGTCTTGTACTGATCGGCGCGCGCCCGCGCGGCGTTCCACTTTTGCTTCGCGCGTCGCTTTTGCGCGTCGGTGCACTCGTAGTCGACGGGGCACTCGTCGCCCAGACGTGCGATGCCTCGCTCCTCGAGCACCGACTCGAGGGCTTCGTGGGCGCGCACGACCTCGCCTTGGATCTCGTTGAGCTCGCCCTCGCGCCGTTCGAGCTCGAGCTGCGCCGCGTCGTTCTCGCCGGTTTTCTTCACCACCTCTCGTTGGGTGAGCGCGAGTTCCTCGGCGGTGTTCTCGAGCGCGGACTGCTGGTTCTCGAGTTCGTGCTTGGTGTCCTCCAGCTCCTTTTGGGCGGAGGCCAGGGTCTCTTCGCGGCGGGCGTCGACCCAAATCCAGATCCCGGGGGCAGCGATGACCAGCAGGGCCACCGCGGCCATGATCCAGCGGCTTCGCTCCGCGACGGCGACTCGCTCGGCGGCCCGGTTCGAGCGCAGGATGGGCTCGATCAACGCGTCATGCGTCAGCTCGTACCAGCTCGCGCCCGCCCGTTTGACCGGTCGAATCAACCCATTGGCATCGAGGGCCTCGACCGCATCGGCCTTCATCTTGGCGGAGTGGGTCTCGCCGCGGAACACGGTGCCGCGGGTGTGCCCCTCGGTGATCAAGTGCTCCTCGACCCACAGTCGCAGCGCCAGCGGTCCCACGCTGCCCTTCTTGGCCGCGTGGGTGATGGCGTGCTCGTAGAAGCGCTCGAGCCCGTTGCCCACGGGGTCGATTTGTTGCACGCGCTCGGTGGTGACGGAGCCGACGTCGTGGAGGGTGTCGCGCCACAGCGTCATGCAGGCGATCTGCAGGTGCGTGGGCTCGATGAACTCGCCCGTGGGTAGCTCGCCGCGCGGCATCGAGTCGGAGGCCTTGGCCGCGGCCCGTACGGTGGCGAGACGAGAGACGAGGTCGTCGACCGGCTCGTCGTCGAGGGGGCGCTCGGCGGCTTCGAAGGGGCCGGCGATGGCGGCTCGGGCCTGCTTCTGCCGCAGCGGATCCATGCGGTGCCGCGAGAGCATGTCGCTGCCCAGCGCGGTCGAGTAGCTCTCGACCCGGGCGAGGTAGTCCTCGCGCATGGTGAACACGAAGCGGACGTCCTGGGTGTCGCGCCAGTCGAGGTAGGGCTCGAGGACGGGCGGCGTGGAGCCGCGCGCGGGGTTGTCGGCCTTCCAGGCGTCGAGGGCCTCGGGGAGGGCGGGGTCACGGGCGGCGAGCTCGGCCAGCGCTTCTTTGGCCTCGGAGCGATGCCAACCCGCGGGTCCCAGGTCTCGCAGCAGCTCGGCGTGCTCCTTGAGCTCGGCTCGACCCACGCCCAGGGCGGCGGCGACCTGCTCGAAGAGGTCGAAACGGTCGGCCCAGCGCTCGGGATAGTAGGTGGTCAGCTCCTCGAACTGATCGAAGATCACCACGCAGCCCCGTCGGGGGGCCCGCGCTCGGTGCTCGGCGATCGCCCGCTCGATGGTCCAGTCGGCGACCTCGGCCGCCTTCTTCTCGGGGTGCCACCACAGCGCTGCGTTCTGGACGTAGACGTTGGGCACCGAGTCGGGGGGCGAGCCGGGGCCGTTGACGCGAGCGACGGGCAGCACCAAGAAATCGCGGCGCTCGAGCTCCGGGATGACCCCGGCGTTCATCAACGAGGTCTTGCCCGCGCCCGAGCGGGCGTACACGAACACGCAGCGGCGGCTGGCGATGAGCGAGGTGAGCTCGGCGCTCTCCCGCTCGCGCCCGAAGAAGTAGGGCGAGGCGCCGCGCTCGAAGGGTCGTGGCCCCAAAAATGGGTTGCTCACTGCCATCGCGACATCAGCTCCTCGATGAACGCGTCGGCGGTGCCGAAGAACACGTCGACCCCGAGCTTGTCGAGGTATTGCCGCACGAAGTCGGCCCCCGCTCCGCCCGGATCGAGCTGCACCGCGACGCTGCGCTCCTGCCCGGACAGCGCCTGGTCGAGCACCAGCGCGCGGTGGATCACGCGGAAGTTCCAGTCTTCGAGGCCGTAGCCCAAAAACAGCAGCCCGGTATCACTCAGGCGCTCGCGGATCTGCGGCGGCAGGGTCTCGGTTTGGTTGCGCGCGCGCTTGTCGGCATCGCGGGTGAGGCTCACCAAGAAGTCCACGTAGTCCGACTCGGTGAGGACGATGGAGCGGAAGTCGTCCCAGTAGCCGTGCAGGTGGAAGACCAGCGGCTCGGTCACCGAAAAGTCGGGGATGGGCTCCGCCTTGCGCCCGTTCCACGAGCAGCGCGAACGACTCGGGCTCTTGGGCGTGGGCGCGACCCGCAAGAAGTGGTCGATGGCCGGATCGTAGTTGGTGGTGACGAAGCAGGAGATCGGCAGGCCGCAGAGGCGGGCGAGCGGGTGGTCGGCCCCGACCTGCTGTTGGTCGAGCTTGTCCTGCCAGGCCGCTTGCAGCCGGTCGACGACGTGGGCCTTGGTGTTGGTGGGGCTGCCCGTGGTGACCTCTTGGAACTGGGTCACCCGCGGCAGGTTCCAGGTGTCGTCGAAGGGGTAGCCCCATTCCTCGGCCAGGTCCTTGGCGAGCTGGCCCCCCAGAGGCAGCAGGGGATAGTTGGCGCCTGCACCGATGAACGGGGTGCACAGATCCCGCTTGATGCTCTCGATCACCCGCGCCCAGGCGTTGTCATCCATGACCGTTTGCAGTCGTACCCGAAAGCGGCGCCGCGTCGCAAGGACGGGGGCCGGAGGGGGGACGCTCAGCGGCGGCCCAGCTGCTCGTAGATCCGCTTGGCGAGCGAGGGGCCGATGCCTTTGACCTCGGCGAGCTGCTCCGCGTTGGCGGCTCGAATGGCCGAAATTGAGCCGAAATGCTTCACCAGGGCGCGTTTGAGCGCGGGGCCGACTCCCTCGATGTCATCGAGGCTCGAGCGTAGCTGTCGCTTGGCGCGACGCTTGCGGTGGTGCGTGATGGCGAAGCGGTGCGCCTCGTCGCGGACCCGCTCCATCAGGTAGCGCTCGGAGCTTCCGGGGCGCAGGCGAATCGGGTCCTTGACGCCAGGCACGAATACTCGCTCCGGCTTGACCTGCACGCCCTCGCCGGAGGCGGAGTCCGTCTCGGTGGCCACGATGTCCTCGTAGCTCCGGGTCTCGCCTTCTTCCTTGCGGCGGCGGTCGAGCTCGCGTTTGGCCGCGCGCCCCCGGCCCAGGGCTTCGCGGCGTTCCTTGGCCAGGGCGACCACGTCGACGCCCTCGGCGCCCACGCCGATGCCGAGGTCCTGCATGGCGGTGACGACCCGCGACAGCTGGCCCTTGCCGCCGTCGATCACGATGAGGTCGGGCAGGGCCCAGGACTCTTCGTCGGCCTGCAGCGCCCGGCGGAAGCGACGACCGAGCACCTCGTACATGCTCGTGAAGTCGTCGTTTTGGAACGCGCCCTGGCTGAGCAGGGCCTCGTCGTCGCGGGCGCCCGTGCCCTTGATCCGAAACGAGCGGTAGCGGGCCTTGTCGGCCACGCCGTCGACGAACACCACCATTGAGGCCACGGTGTCGCTGCCCTGGATGTGGCTGACGTCGAAGCACTCGATGGTGCGGGGCAGCTTGCTCAGCCCCAGGCGCACCTGGAGTCGGCCGAGGGCGGCCTCGCTGTCCTCCCGCTTGTTGCGGCGGGTCACGAAGTTGGACGCCGCGTTGCGCTCGGCCAGCCGCGTCAGCTTGCGACGGTTGCCGCGCTCGGGCGTGGCCAGCACGACCTTCTTGCCCTTGCGCTCCCGCAGCCACGCCGCGAGCGGGACCTCGTCGTCCTCGGCGATGGGGGAGGGCAGCAGGATTTCGTCGGGCAGCAGCGGCGACTTGGCGTAGTAGCTCGAGACGAAGTCGGCCAGCACCTCGGAGTCGGGGTGCTCGAGGCCCTTGGCGGAGTACGCCTCGCTGCCCAGCAGCTTGCCCTGGCGGATGTGCATCACCGTGAACTCGACCTGGCCGCCCTGGCGATACATGCCGATGGCGTCCTGGTCGAGCGTGGCCGTGCCCACCACTTGCTGCGAGGTCAGCGTGGTCTCGATGGCCTTGAGCTGATCGCGGAGCCGGGCTGCGACCTCGAAGTGCATGCCATCGGCCGCCTCTTGCATGCGGGTGCGCAGGCCGTCGGTGAGCTCGCGGTGACGCCCGGACAGAAACAGCCCCACGTCTTGCACCTGCGCCGCGTAGGAGTCGGGGTCGACCTCGTACACGCAGGGCGCGGGGCAGCGGTCGATCTGGTACTGCAGGCACGGGCGGGTGCGCCGCTCGAGCACGAAATCGGTGCAGGTGCGCAGCTTGAAGTGCCGGTTCACCACCCGCAGCGTCGAGCGAGCGGAGCTGGCCGAGTGATAGGGCCCGAAGTGCTGCGCGCCGTCCTTCTTCATCGAGCGCACCAGCTCGAGCCGAGGCCAGCGCTGCTTGGGATCGAGGCGAACGACCAGGTAGTTCGAGTCGTCGCGGAGCTTGACGTTGAAGCGGGGCCGATGCTCCTTGATCAGGTTGTTCTCGAGCAGCAGCGCTTCTTTGTTGTTCGCGGTGACGACCGTCTCGATGTCGCCGACGATCTTGGCGAGCAGCGGAACGAAGGCTCGCGTGTCGTGACCGTTGAAGTACTGCCGCACGCGGGCTCGCAGGCGGCGGGCCTTGCCCACGTAGATTACGTGCCCCTGCCGATCTCGCATGACGTAGACCCCGGGCTCGTCGGGCAGCCGAGTGAGCGCCTCGTCGAGGGCCGCGGTGTCGGTGATTCTTGGACTCCAGTCGGCAGGAACCGGCGGCTGCGCACTCGGGCGGCGCGTCGACGCGACCGAGGTCCCGTCGTTTTCTTTCGCCGCGTCGCGCCTGCGTCCCTTCGCCATTCGCTTCGTTTTCGCATATCGACGTCGGTTCGCCGATGCCTCACGCATGCATGCTGACAGCGGGGGGATATTTCAACGGTAATTTCAGCTAAATTAGCGGCGCGCACTCGCACCCCCACGCGATGACCGAGTTCACTCCCATTTCATCCACCGTCGGCGGCATTCTCATCGGTCTGTCCTCCCTCTTGATGCTCGGCTTCAACGGCCGAATCGCAGGCATCAGCGGCATCGTGGGGGGGATTTGGGGCGCATCGTCCTCCGAGCGAGCGTGGCGGGCCGCGTTCCTGTTCGGCTTGCTCGGCGGCGGCTTGTTGGTCTTCGCGGTGGCGCCTCGAGCGTTCGGCGATGGTTCGCCGACATCGTTGCCATGGCTGGTGGTCGCCGGATTGCTGGTGGGCTTCGGGACACGGACCGGCAACGGCTGCACCAGCGGTCATGGCGTCTGTGGCATGTCGCGGCTGTCCCCGCGTTCCATCGCCGCCACCCTCGTATTCATGGCCGTCGCTGCGGCCACCGTGTTCGTCACCCGCCACCTCGTCGGCTGAGGGCCTCGCCATGAATCGCACCATCGTCTCGTTGTTCAGCGGCCTGCTCTTCGCCATCGGTCTCGCCTTGGCCGGCATGACCGACCCGCTCAAGGTCATCTCGTTCCTCGATTTCACTGGGGCATGGGACCCCTCGCTCGCGTTCGTGATGGGCGGCGCGATCCTGGTCTACGCGCCGGTCTATCGCCTCATCACCCGGGCCTCGGAGCCCCGCTTCGACTCCACCTTTCACCTGCCTACGCGCAAGGACATCGACCTGCGCCTGGTGGCCGGGGCCGCGATGTTCGGCCTGGGCTGGGGCCTCAGCGGCTTCTGCCCCGGCCCGGCGCTGGTCAGCGTGATGAGCTTCGGCACCGATGCCCTGGTGTTCGGCGCGTCGATGGCGGTGGGGATGGTGGCGTTCGGCATCTGGCAGCAGCGCCGCGCCTGAGCGCGAGCCGAGGGCCTTCGAATCAGCTCGGGGCCGGGCCGAGCACGGTCTCGTTGCCCAGCTCGGGATGGCGCGGCACCAGCTGGCTCAACGCCAGCGACACCACGGCCAGGCCGGCACCGACGTAGAACACGGCGGAGGGGTGGACGAGCCACAGGTAGCCGAGCGCGACGGGGAGCAGCACGGCGGCGATGTGATTGATGGTGAACGATACCGCCGCGGTGGGGGCGACGTCGGCGGGGGAGGAAATCTTCTGGAAGTAGGTCTTGATGGCAATGGCCAGCGCGAAGAACAGGTGGTCGACGACGTAGAGCCCGGCGGCGAGTCGGCTGTCTTCGACGACGCTGTAGCACAGGAACACGAGCACGAGGCCGGCGTACTCGAAGGTCAGCGAGGTGCGCTCGCCGAAGCGGGCGATGACCTTGCCGATGGCCGGGGCCAGCCAGATGTTGGCGGCGTAGTTGACCAGAAACAGCAGGGTGATGTCGGCGACCGAGTAGCCGAACTTCTCGACCATCATGAAGCCGGCGAAGACGGTGAAGATCTGCCGTCGGGCGCCCGCGAGGAAGGTCAGCGAGTAGTACAGCCAGTAGCGGCGGCGCAGCACGAGGCGTTTGTGCTGCGCGACCTTCTGGGGAAAGGTGGGAAAGACCAGCGCCGCGACCACGACCAGGACCACCGTGGTGCCGCCGCTGACCAGGTACACGAGCGAGAAGCTCGTCTCCAACAGCTCGAAGGCGACCCAGATGAGGGCGTAGGCGACGAGCGAGGCCCCGCTGGCGGCGGCGATGACCCGCCCGAGCACGATGGGGGCGCGGTCCTTGGCGAGCCACTGCAGGGCGAGGCTCTGCTGCATGGTCTCGCCGTAGTGGAAGCCCACCGACATCAACACGGTGGTGCAGTACAGGCCCACGACGGTGGGGAACCACCCGGCGATGGCGGTGCCGATGCCCAGCAGCGCCACGGACACGAGCGCGAGCCGTTGTTCTCGCACCACTCGCAGCAGGAAGATCGCGGTGAAGGCCAGAAACCCGGGGACCTCCCGCAGGCTCTGCAGGGTGCCGATCTCCGCGCCCGTGAAGTCGGCATGCTCGATGGCGAAGTTGTTGAGCAGCGCTCGCCAGCTCGAGAACGACAGGGCAGCCACCGCGCCCAGCAGGATCAACAAGCTGGCGGGGTTGTCACGCCAAGAGCGAGGGGCCGCGGCGCTGTCGGACGGCGAAGTCACGATGCCGGGACCTTAGCAGCGGGGGACGAACGCCGCTGGGCGGTGTCTGCGATCCCCGGCGATCAACCGTCTTGAAGCGCGGTGAAGCTCGGCTTCGATCCTTCCCACGTCACCAGCATTGGCTCGCCGGACTCGTCCTCGTCCTCGTCCTCGTCGTACTCGGTGTCATAGACGAACTCCATGACGCCGTCGCCGTCGATGTCGACCAGCCCGCTGAGCGACTGAGTCGGCGCTCGCAGCGGCTCGATCTCGGCCGTGATCGTGCCCGCCGCGTCGCCCAGCAGCAGGGCGTGCTGAGCCTGCTTGGGCAGGTGGATCTCGATGATGGCGGCATGGGGCGCGGGCAGCTTGGCGGGGAAAACCCTGAGGTTGGAGGCCTTCAGCGTGACCTCGAGCTCGCGGTCGACGAACGCCTGAGCGGCGGGGAGATACGTGGCGACGGCGGCCTTGGAGGGCTTTGGGGTCTGCAGGGCGCTGGGCTTGGGCCCGCCCGGGAACACGACGAGCGCGGAGCCTCGATCGAGCTCGGGCGCCTCGAGCATCAGGTCGAGCTGGAGGCCATCGTCGTCGCTGCTCCAGATCCAAAAGCCGGTGGAGCGAGCCTCGAACACCCCTTCGTCTGCCGCGACCCAGAACGTGGCGGGGTCGGAGAAGCGCGGCGGGAGGTTGGGAGTGTCCAGCGCGATGCGACCGCTGTGCTGCCGTATGGCGCGTGCGAGGGCGGTGTATTCGTCGTCGCTGAAGTCGTTGATGGACACGTGCATGACGCCCTTGGAGGCGAAGGTCCAGCCGTAGACCTGGCGTTCATCGAGCGGCGGGGCCTCGATCGGCTTCACGCCGAGCACGCTGGGGTAGGTGGCGCCATCACATCCGCAGGTCTCGAGAGAACGGAGCGCGCCTTTGTCCGCCCGCGACAGCCACAGCACGCGGGAGCCCACCGCGACGGTCGGACCGGTGCTGCCGTCGGTCGTCAGCCGGCGCCCGGCGAGGGACCGGGGATCGAAGCGCGTCCAGCCCTCGTCCTCGCCCCAGAGGATGGACGACCCACTGACCGAAAACTCCATGGACTCGATGAAGTTGGCGACGACCTTCCTGGCTCCGCCGGCATGCGGCATACGCCACAGCTCGTCGTCCTCGAGCCAATACACGTGGTCGCCGAGCAGCTCGACATGCAACGCCGAGAAGTCCTCGACGATGGTCTTCACGGTCTTGGTGCGCAGCTCGAAGCGGTGGAGCGATCGCGGCTGGTCCCAGACCACGAAGCGGTCATCGGCCGCGAGCTGGTTGGGGCTCACGTTGAGCCGATGGAGTCGCTCGGCAGGCCCACCCAACAGCGGTGCGCGGGAGAGCCACTCGTTGGCCCAGTCTTCGCGCTGGATGAAGTACAGCTGGTCATCGCTGATCGCGAGCTCGCACTTGGCGGTGACGGCCATCTCGGTCGGGGGATCGCCCGCCTTGGGAATGCGAAGGATGAGCTTGTTCAGGCCGCGAGCCTCGCGGCACGCATAGATCGCGTCCTTGCTCTGCACGGCCGCGGCATCGATCTCCTCGGCGAGCACGCGGGGAGCCCCGCCCTCGAGCGGCACCGACCACAGCTGATCCTGGGACACGTAGTAGGCATGGGTCTCGTCGGCGAGCAGGCTATGCGGATACTTCGCGACGGCGAGCGTCTTCGGCTCGCACGGGGTGTCGCAGGTCGGGGGCGGAGCGGCCGGGGGCTTCACCGGGGTCGAAGCGGCTGGCTCCGAGGGCTCGGCCGTCTCGGGAGCATCCGATGCGACCTCGGTGGGAGTGACCTCCGCGGGCGCTGCCTCCTTGCTCGGCGTGGCCTCGGCCGAGGCGGTCGGTATCGCGGGCTCGGCCGCCTCGATCTCGGGGGCGACGGGCGCTTTGGCGCTCGACTTTGGGCTGGGCGTCGCCGCGGGCCCGGATGCCGACTCTCCACCCGGACAGCCGAGTAGCAGCAGCGCCAGCAGTCCCGCGGATTTTCGTGTGCTCGCACCGCTCCCCATGACCGACTACGAATATCATGTCCGTATGCCTGCGCCCTCGATCTCGCGGTGGACTCTCGCGCTCGTATTCGCGGCGGGATGTCGTCCGGGGACCCGAATCGACCTCCCCGAGTCCGAGCCCGAACCCACGGCGGCCTCGTCCGACGAGACGGGGGCCGATTCGGTCACGCCCTCCGACGAGCTGCCGGCCGAGCCCACGCATCCGCTGGAGATGGTGCCCGCGCGGGGCAAGGGCCTGATCATGGCCAAGAGCCTCCAGCGCGTCGCCGAGATCTGGGAGCGCGAGCGACTGGTCGGGCTTCATCCCGAGTTCTACGCGACGATGGCCGAGCCCTTCGTCTCCGAGTTCGGGCACGACCTGCTGGACCCGGCCGAGACGACGAAGATCGGCGTGGATCCTACGGCCCCGGTGGGCATGGCGTTGCTCGACCCGCACGACTCGGCCTTCATGGTGTTCGGAGGTCTCACCGACTCCGCCCTATTCATGGCGGCGTTCGAGCGCGTGACCGAGGAGCCGCTGGTGGTGAACGACGTGGGGACGGCCAAGGTCATCCCGCTCAGCCAGGGCTTCGAGAAGATCTCGCTGGTCCTTCGCGGCGACATGTTTGCGCTGGTGTTCTTCGCCGACGGTGACTTCGACGGGGTTCACCCCTTCGATTATGCGCGCGAGGTGGCGACCGTCAGCCCGAGCGGATCGCTGGCGCATGCGCACTCCATGAAACGAGCCCATGCCGTCTTGTCCGATGACGCCGACTTCGTGGGGCTGCTCGATCCGGCCGGGCTCTTCTTCGGGGAGATCGAGTGGAGTCGTCGGCGGAGCCGAGAGGCACTATCCCAGGCCGAGGTCCAGCTGGCCGAGGCACGGAGGCGCGGTGCCTCGTCCGACGAACTCCGCGGCCTGCAAGAGGTGGTCAACGTCACCCGGGCCGACCTCATGGAACAGGAGCGCGAGTTTCAGATCATCAACCTGTTGCTCTCGCGCACGGTGGGCTCGATCGAGGGCGTGGGGATGTCCGTGCAGTCGGGCGAGGAGGGGCTCTTGGGAGGGATTCACATCGCGCTCACTCCCGACTCGGTCTTACGCGACCTGCTGATCTCGGACGAACGACCGCCCCGTGCGTTGCTGGCCGCCGACCTGCAGCCGTTATTCGCGGTCGCCGGCCGGCTCGACGTGGGCCTGGCGATCGAGTTGTTCGCTCAGCTGGCCTTGGCCACCGGGTCGTCGTATGCCGAGCTCAACGCGGAGATCGAGCGCGACATCGAACTCGACTTCGACCGTCAGCTACGGCCGCTGCTCGATGGGCGCGCCGCGCTGGTGGTGGTCGACGGCGAGCCGGTCGCGAGCGACGACGCCAACGACTTCGACGACTGGTTTTCGGGGGCGATCACGCTGGGGGTCCACGACGAGGCCAAGGCGCGGGCGCTGCTGAGGTCACTGTCGCCCGCGCTGATGTCGGTCGGCTGGCAGAAGACGATCGGTTTCGATGGCTACAATCGAACAATGCGCTCCGCCCCCGAGCAGCTGTGGCTGGCGGTGGTCGGAGACCAGATCGTGCTCTCGACCGACCTGCCGACGCTGCAGCGCATCGCGGAGGGCAAGCCGGGGACGGCGTCGACCACGATGCCGAGCCCGGCCGCCTGGGCCCGGCTGGCCGAGGGCGCCACGGCGGCCCGTGCCGCGGTGGCCCACGGCGCGCTCGCGATGACCTTCTTCGGGTTCGCGTGGGACACACGCGAGACCGCTGCCGTCGCCGACCAAGACGACTTCGCGTTCGAGGGCATCCCGCCGGGGATCAGGGTGCAGCAGGCATCCCAGGACGTCCACATCCTGGGCCAAAAGATCTTCCGGCTCGAGCAGCGGCAATCCTCGGAGCGCGCGCGCGAAGGCTGGAGGCGGATGACGGCGCTGGGCATGACCATCGGTGCGGCCCGGATGACGGAGACCGGGATCCTCATCGAGGGCGGCCACTACATTCGCGGCGGCATGGGCAAGTACATCGAGACCTTCATGGGGCTCGGGAACCTCGACGAGGCGCCCACGAGCGTGGATGACCGCCTCGAGGAGCTCCGCAACGACCAACGGAAGGCGCGCGAACGATTCAACCGCTTGCGCCAAAAGGAGATCGACAAAGCGCGACGCAGTCGACCGAGGCGACGCGCTCGTCAGTGATGGCGGACGGGGCCGATTCGCGCGTTACTGCGTGGCCTGGTCGCCGCCGCGATTGCGATTTCGGCTGCGGTTGCGGTTGCGTCGGCGTCGGGACCGACTCTTCGAGCCGCCTTCGGTCTCTGGCTTCGCGTTGGCCGTTTCGTCGGTCGTGGGCCGCGGGTTGCTCGAGCCGGGCTTGGCCCCTACCGTCGGCTTCGAGCCCGAGTCTCGGCGGTCACGGGCCCCGGTCGCGGGTTTGGGGCCCGAGCCGGAGGAGCGTCGCACGATGATCTCCGGGCCTTTTCCTCGACCGGAACTGGACCCCGAGCGCCGCGAGCGGGAGCGCTTGGACGGCGCGGGCTCGTTGCCCTGACCGCGGGGGCGCTCACGGTCGGGCGAGGTGCCCTCCCGGTTCGGCCCTCGGGAACGACCGCGCTTGGGCGAGGGGCCCTCGTTGCTCGAGCCGCGGGAACGACCGCGTTTGGGAGCACCCGACCGCGGTGCGTTGGCGTCGTTCCCCGAGCCCGTGCCCGCGCGTCGTCGTCGCTCGTCGCGCTCCGCATCGCCGATGAGGTCGAGCACATCCTTGGTGTTCGCCTTGCGTCGACGATCGCGAAAGCGACCGCTCAGTTGCGTCTGTGGCGTCAGCTCGCTGCGCTCGAACAGCTCCCACATCTCTTGGGCGTAGGGGGCACGCGGGTGACGGGTGACCTGGCTGAGGAAGCGATGCAGGTTGTCGACGTCTCGGATCAGCAAGCGCCGCGCGCCCGAGTTGGTGGTGGGATCGACCGCCTGGGGAAAATCGATGATCACGGGCCCGTCGGCGCCCATGAGGATGTTGAATTCCGAGAGGTCGCCGTGCACCACGCCTGCACACAGCATGCGCACGACCTCCTGGATCACATGGTCGTAGACCTGTCGCGCCTGCTCGGGCGTGAACACCAGGTCTCCCAGCCTCGGTGCGGGCAGGCCTTGCTCGTCGACGACCAGCTCCATGAGCAGGACCCCCTCCATGAAGTTGTGGGGGACGGGCACGCGGACGCCGGCCGCCTGCAAGCGGTAGATGACGTCGACCTCGGCCGAGCGCCAGGCCGCTTCGTCTCGGGCCCGACCGTGCCGGGTGCCCTTGGCGATCGCCCGTCGGTCGCGGCTGTTTCGGACCTTGCGGCCGTCGGTGTAGTCGTCGCGACGCTTGAAGCTGCGCTGGCTGGCGTCCTTGTAGACCTTGGCGACGCGCTGCTCTCCGCCCGACTCCACCAGATAGAGCTGCGCCTCCTTGCCGCTCATCAACGGGCGCACCACCGACTCGATGATGCCCATGTCGAGCAAGGGAAGCAGAGAGGGCGGAACACGCATGGCGGTTACAAAACCTCGTATCACGGAACTAGGCGCAGGTGCGGTGCCGATGGGCGGGAAAAACCGTAGTGAGGGCCTCCGTACTGGCAATTCCGCTCTTCGTGGGCTGTGATGGGGTGCCGATGCCTGCTCGTCTTCGCCGGCTTCATCCGTTCATCGTCGTCGCGTTGGGGGCCGTGGCCTCCGTGCACTGTCGCTCGCCCGAGCCCACCCCGCCGGTCGAGCTAGGCCCGGCAGAGGCAGGGCCGTCGTCGGACGCGCCGCGCGTCGATGACTGGACCGACGTGTCGGAGCAATTCGGTGAGCGCCGAGTGCTCAGCACGGGCACGGTGACGTTCCACAGCGGCACCATGGCGCTCGTGCGACCGCCGCAGGGACGGGCGCAACTATGGGACCTGCGGAGCGTGCCGCCGCGTCGACAGGATCTCGAGGCGGGGCCGAACCCCGACGACGCGAAGTGCGAGAGGCTGCGGAGCGTCAGCCCGCACGGTGACCTGGTCGTCGGTGACGGGGTCTTGTGCACCATCGATGAGCCACGTCCGGGCGCCCCGGGGATTCGCTCGATGCGGGCCGTGAAGTCGGCACGGCAAGGGCGGTTCGGGTTCTGGCGCTTCGGCCCGGACGACGTGCGCGTGATCGAGTCGGCCAACGACCGCAAGACGTGGAAGCTTCGCCAGCACCTGCCCCCGCCCGAGGGTCCGCTCGCCGACGGAGTGGAGCTGGACATCGATGGCGTCACGATCGGGCGGGACTCCGCGTCCGGGATCTTGTGGTGCACCCCGCGGGCCTGCAAAGAAGCGCCCCTGCTCGATGCGATCGAAGGTCGGTGGCAATCGCGTCCGGTCGGGCTCCACGCCCATCGAATCCAGCGCTACTGGTGGCTCGACGACACCCTCATGCTCGTCGACAACGCGATGCAGCCCCCCCGAGTCTTGCGGGTGACCTCGGAGCCCGACGAGCCTGCCGTCGAGGAACTGTGTCGCTTCGGTCGCGAGCCGTCCTGGAACGTGGAGACCTGGAGCGTGGAGGGCGTCCATCGGGTCGTCACCCTCAGCACCATGGATAGCCCGGTGGTGTGGCGAATCGAATCGGGCCGATGTGTCCTCGAGCAAACTCTCCCCGCCGAGGGGCAGTGGTTTCGGTCGGTGGCGTATGTGCCCGAGATTCGTGGCCTCGGCGACGTTCTGTGGCTGGGCGCCCATGCGCCTTCGGGCGAAGATACGGTCGTGCTTCGGGCGCTGCCGATGCGGACCGGGCAGCTGCAGGTCGGCGCACAGAATGAGGCGGCCGCCGTGGTGGATTGGTCGCCTGCGCCCTTCGAGCAGCTCGGGATGTCGGGCCCTGCGTCCGAGGAGCAGTGGCCGCAGCTCGTGGGGACCGCTCGGCTCGATACCGACGAGTCGTTTCAGCTCGACGTCGATCTGCGCAACGTCGGGAGCGCGGACAGCTGGTGGACTCGCGTGCGGGTGACCAGCACCCCTGCCGATGCGCTCCCCGACGGGTTCTTCGAGATCCCGGTGGGTCGACTCGAGCCCGGGGAACATCGGACGATCGAGGTCCCGCTGCCCATCCGCTCCGGCTGGCGGGAGCACGAGGTCGGGTTCGTCGTGCGCTGGTCGGATGCCCACGAGCGCTCGACCGGCGGGGCTCGGTTTTCGTGGTGGCCGGATCTGGTGCAGAGCGCGGACGACGAAGACCGCCTGGCGCAGAGCATCATCGAGGCCGGGGCCCGGGTGCTCGACCAGGTGACCGGGGAACCGCAGCGGGTGCGAGGCTCGAGCCTCGATCCCCACGAGTACGGCTTCTACACCTCGTACGGCGGCCGCGTGCACTACCAGCGCATGCACGGCATGGAGCCGACCCCGCTCGCGGTCAATCGCGAGGTGTGGCAGGCGAGGTCGGCCGACGAGCTCGAGCGACTGGTGGTGCCCATGCAGTGGTGGCTGCTGCCCCACGAACTCGGTCATACCCGGGTGCAGTGGGGCGGCTGGGACGAGGAGTTCCTGGCGGCGTGGGTCGGCGTGCTGCTCACCCGGCGCCTGCTCGGCGACGACCCCGAGTCCCTCGTTCGGCAGGGCTCGATGGTGCGGTTCTACGAGCAGGTGGTGCGGCGGCTCGATCCGCAGATCGACCCCGCGCTGGCCGAGCGGGTGCGGCTATTCCTCGCGGCACGAGGCAAGCAAGAGCCCCCGGGCGGCCTGTTCCAGCGGTTTACGCCGTCGACGGTGCTGCGAGACGACCCGGCCACCTACGTGTGGTTTCTCGGTCGGGTGAGCCTGTGGGCGCTCGAGCAGCCCGAGACCCTCGAAGACCTGCTCGGAACGGCCACCGAAGCGCCCTAGATCCGTTTCCGAGGTTTTTCGCGCCGAGGGGGAATCGAAGGGCGGCGGCCCGTCACACGTGGGTATGTCTCATCGACGATTTGGAGTTCGGGGGGTCGCCGCTTCCGTGTTGATCGCCGGCTGTGCCGCGGACCCGCTAGAGCTCGAGCACGACGCGGGATCGACCGGCGGCGCGACGGGGGATGCGAGCGAGACCGGGGCCACGGGCAGCGACGAGGGAGAGGTCGGAGAGGTCGGCGAGACCCCCAACACGGGCGGCGAGGCCACGCCCAACGCGGAAGCCTGCCTGCTGGGCCTGGCGTATACCGATGCGCTCCATGGGGTGAGCTCGGGGGCGATCGACTGTGACGATTGTGATGACCTCATCCTCGAGAGCGTGCTGTGGGACGTCGAGCCGATGACGGGCGCGCGCGACGAGTTTGCGACGAGCGAGCACGACGAGGTCTTTCGCACCATCACCGCGATGCCCGACGGAGGCTTCGTGGTCTCCGGGGAGCTGGCGGCCCACCCGGTGGAGTCGTCACGGATGTGGCGGTATTCGGCCGCGGGCGCGCTGGAGTGGAGCGTGGAGGTCCCGGGAGGTACGCCCTATGACGTCGCCGTGCGGGGCGACGAGATCCTCGCGGTCAACTCCAACCGGGACTTGCTGGCGCTGTCGGGGGCGGACGGGGCCGTGCTGTGGGACAATACGGTGGGGCAGGGGGTGCCTCGGCATATCGAGGTCGACGCCACGGGAGCGATCTACACCGCCGGTCGCATCACGGAGTCTGGCGGCCGTCCCATCGCTCCCGCCGTCTTCGTTCGAAAGTATGAGGCCGATGGCCAGGTCGCCTGGGAGGCGGTGGAATCTCCGCCGACGGACGACGGCAGCCTGGCACCGAGTGGGCTCGTCCTCGACGAGGCGGGAGGCGTGATCTTCGGGTTCTCCCCGGTCGATCTCCAGGCCGACGACCTGATGGAGAGCTTCCGCAAGTACGACGCAGGCGGCAATGAGCAGTGGACCGTGGACTACGACGCCGACGGAGACCCGGCCGTGCCGACGCTCAGCACCGTCACGCAGATGCACCCGCGCCCGGGCGGTGGCTTCATCGCGGCCGGGACGAGCTGGACGACCCGCGGGGCCACCTTCGTCGCGGCCTTCACCGCGGACGGGGCCGAGTCGTGGACGAGCCTGGATGCGTACGGGCAGTACGACAACATCCAGATCCCCGCGCTCACGGTGGCGGGAACCACGGTCTACGCGAGCGGCTGCGGTCAGCGACCCGACGGCGGGGACGACAGCTGGTTGCTGGTGTTCGACCTGTAGCGCGGGCAGCCCGGTGGGTCACCGTCCGCGGTGGCCCGCGAGCCAGCGAGTTGCGGGCTTCGACCTCGCCCGCGTTAGAGCAGGCTCTTGATGTCGCTCACCGTGATCACCGCGATGAGCAGCAGCAGCGCCAGCATGCCGTAGCCGTGCACCAGCTCTTCGATGCGGGGGCTGGCCTTGCGGCGGCTGATGGCCTCGTAGCCGAGGAAGGTGAGCCGGCCACCGTCGAGGGCGGGCAGGGGCAGCAGGTTGAACATGCCCAGCAGGGTGCTGATGAGCGCCGCCGTCTTGAGGAAGGTGATGAGGCCGCTCTTCACGGAGCTGGCGATGTGGGCGACGATCTGGACGGGGCCGCCGACCTTGGCCTCGAGCTGCCCGGTGATGAGGCGGTAGAGCCCCACCAGCTGGACCTGCGTGACGCGGAAGGGCTCGCCGACGGCGAGGGTGGCCGCCTCGCCGGTCCCCACTTCGCGTCGGTCGGACCCGGTGGCGAGCATGGCCCCGAGCGCGGGCTCGTCCTCGTCGGCGTTGGGGGTTACGGGGATGACCAGCTGCTCTTCGCCGCGCTGGACGGTGATGTCGACCGTCTGGCCGCGGAAGGGCTTGGTCACCGAGACGACGCCCGGGGTGCCTTCGGCGGGGTCGATGGCGGTCTCGCCCACCTTGATGATGTGGTCGCCGACCTCCATGCCCGCGGTGGCAGCGGGCTGGCCGTCGGTGAGCTGGGTGACCTCGACGCGATTGACGGGTCCGTCGACGCCCGCGGCGATGAACACCACGAAGAAGAGGATCATCGCGGTCAGGTAGTTGGCGATGGGCCCGCCCGCGAGCACGGCCGCGCGTGCCCACAGCGGCTTGTCGCGGAAGTTGTGCGAGCGCTGCTCGGCCTGGCTGGCCGCGCGCGCCTTGGCCCACGCGTCCTTGTCGAGATCGTCGAGGTCTTCGAGATCTTCGCCGTCGACGACCGCCGGGCCGTGTCCAGGCTCTGGCTCCATGCCCCGGATGAGCACGTAGGCGCCGAACGGAATCGCGCTGACCACGAACTCGGTGCCGCGCCAGGTCCCCAGCTTCAGGATGGCCGGGCCGATGCCGAAGACGCTGAAGCGGTCGACCTTCATCCCGGTCCACACCGCGGCCAGGTAGTGCCCCAGCTCGTGGAGGATGATGACGACGCAAAGCGCCACGATTGCGGCCAGGACCGACATGGCGCGACTATAGCAGCCCCCGCGCGCAGCGCAGCCGAGCGGCCGTTTGCGCTAATCGAGGATGCCGGGTCGATCGAGGCGACCGAGTCCGAGGCGCCCCAGCTTGCCGCGGACGAACAACCGCGCCCGATGAGCCGCGCCGCGCTTGGTCGGTGGGCTCCACACCGGCTGGATGTTTTGTCCGCGCAGGTGTCGAGTGACTGCTTGTTGAGCGGAGACGAGGCCGCCCGAAAGCCGCGGGAGCACGGTGATGCCGAGCGGTTGATCGACCACCAACATCTCGCCGGGAATGATCGCCGCGCGGTGTCCGCCCAGGACTTGTCCCATGCCCCACGCACCGAGTTCGGGATCGAGCGGGCGGTCCATCACCAGCCAGACCGACCCGCGGGCCAGTCGGGATGCGCGACGGATGGCGTGTCCGGGTTCCACGTCTTGTACGGTACGGAGCCCGGAGATCTTGCTGTGGAGCAAGCTCAAGACACTCAGCGTGTTGTCGCCCGACCGCTGATCGAGCGCCAAGATCTCCGTCTCGAGATCGCCTCGACCGGTGGGAGGCGGGAGCCGCTCGCTGATGGATGCCGCGGCACGGACCGTAGCGGCGATCTGGGTCTCTTGGTCCCGCAGGGGGATGATCAGCGTAACGTCGATCTCGCTCACGATTGGGCCACTTTTTAGCTTCCAATGAGGATCGCCCGCGGTCAAGTGCGTGCCGGTGTTCACGCTTCGGCCGGAGGTGGATCGATAGCGCCATGCCCGCAAAAAAAGGGCCGGCGCGACGCAACGCACTAGGGCCCGGGGTCGAGATCCACAGCGCTCTTTCGTACTCTGTGCAACCCTTTTCGCGCGTATACCGCCCGGACGGCGGCGCGCCTCAGGAGCCCAACCGACATGGCGGGTATCAACAAGGTCATCATCATCGGCAACCTCGGGCGGGATCCCGAGTTGCGGTACACGCAAGGCGGATCCGCGGTGTGCAACCTCTCCGTTGCAACCACCCGGTCCTACAACAACCAACGCACCAACGAGCGCGTCGAGGAAACCGAGTGGCATCGGATCGTCGTGTGGGGCAAGCAGGCGGAGTTCTGCAACCAATACCTGTCCAAGGGTCGGCAGTGCTACGTCGAGGGTCGTCTTCAGACCCGTAGCTACGAAGACAAAGAAGGTATCAAGCGCTACTCCACCGAGATCGTGGCCGACACGGTGCAGTTCCTCGGCGGTCGCGGTGGCGGCGGTGACGACCGTGGCGGTGGCGGTGGCGGTGGAGGCTACGGCGGCGGTCGTGGTGGCGGCGGCGGCTACGATGGTGGCGGCGGCGGTGGCTACGACGGTGGCGGCGGCGGTGGAAACTACGGCGGCGGTGGCGGTGGCGGTGGCTACGGTGGCGGCGGCGGTGGTGGAAACTACGGCGGCGGCGGTGGTGGTGGTCGCGGTGGCCCCGAGCAAGGTCCTTCCGGTGGCGGCGGAGGTGGTGGTGGTGGTGGCGGCGGAGGCGGCTACGACAACAACTACATCCCCGAGCCGGCCGACGACGACATCCCGTTCTAGGGAACGTATGGTCGACCACGCTGCCAACCGGGCTCGCCCACGCTTCGGCCGTTGGGCGGGCGTGGGAGCGTGGTTGTTGGCTTCGTGTTCGCCGGCCAACCCCGCTTCGGTGGCGCCGGTCGAGCCCGCCGTGTCTCCGGCCGAGCCCACGGGTCCGGTCGGTCTCGTCTTACCCACGCGGTTCGAGGCCGATCGCATCTTCCTCGAGCTGAAGACGGCGCAGGGCGAGCCCCTGCGCATGTACACCGATACGGGCGGCGGCCTGTATCTGCTCGACGCCGTGGCGCAGCGGCTCGGGCTTCCGCTCGAGGCCGCGCGTGGTGAAGGCGACGAGGCGATCGAGGTGGTCACGCTGCCCCCGCTCGATCCTTCCACCGCCATGCCTCCCGTGCTCGTGCTCGACGGGCGCTTGCCGGTCGCTCGCCAGGCGCCCTTCGGGGATATCTTCGGCGACGGCATGCTGGGCGCGGGTTGGTTTCGCGATCGGGTCTGGACCTTCGACTACGACGCCGAGACCCTGGTGCTGCACGAGGCGTCGCTCCCCTGCGACGGCAGCCTGCTTCCGCTGGGCTTCGCCGAGTACGAGGGGCGACGCACCGCTCACTACCCGCGGGTCCAGGCCACCATCGATGGCCGGGTGCACGACTTGCTCTTCGACAGCGGGGCCACCGTGCTGCTCACCGAGCCGGGCCTGGCCGGGCTGAACGACGGCGGTCCCACCGAGCGGGCCACGAGCTTCATCGTGCGCAGCATCTTCGAACGCTGGCGGGCGGCGCATCCCGACTGGCGCGTCATCGAAGGGGCCGACCGCATGGGGGGCGACCCGATGATCGAGGTCCCCGAGGTCACCTTGGGCGAGCTGGTGGTGGGCCCGGTCTGGTTCACCGCTCGCGAAGACCCCAACTTTCGCGAGTTCATGTCGCAGTGGATGGACCGCGAGATCGACGGGGCGCTGGGAGGCTCGGCGCTCGCGTACTTGCGGGTCACGCTCGACTATCCGCGCGCGGAAGTCTGCCTGAGCGCGCCCTAGCGGCCGTGGTGGTCGGG
This sequence comes from Myxococcota bacterium, assembly GCA_039028615.1. Classification (GTDB taxonomy): domain Bacteria; phylum Myxococcota_A; class Polyangia; order Nannocystales; family Nannocystaceae; genus Paraliomyxa. The sequence continues at coordinate 26,856 of JBCCHT010000045.1, forward strand.
CCGAACTCGGTGCCTACGCGGCCTGCGTTTTCGCGGGTACCATCGCTTCGATGATCGCCCTGCGTCCCTGCCTCGGTATCGGAATCCTCGTGACCATGGCCGTCGCCTGTGACGGAGCGAAGAAGGACCCGGCCCCGAACGCGGATGCCAAGACCAAGGCGGCGCCCAAGGCCGACGCCGACGAGGCCGACGGGGACGCGAAGGCCGACGACAAGGCGCCGGACGAGAAAAAGGCCGAGGCCAAGCCGGCGGTGCACCTCGAGGCGGGGAGCCCGGTGGCGAATCCCGATGGGGCACCGCCCGCCTTCGGCCCGGGCGGTGCCGAGGGGCCGACCGGGGTGCATCCGCGACTGTCGGTGCTGCCCACCCCCGACCTGGCGGTGGTCATCAACGACCGCGGGGTGGTGGCGCTCGATGCCACGGGCAAGGAGGTGGGCCTGCTGACCTCGACCAAGCCCGAGTGGTGCCGGGTCGATCCGCGCGCCAACGTCCTGTGGATGCTCGGCGGTGACATTCGGACGCTGTCCATGCTCGACCTGCAGAGCGACGAGCCGGCGGTGGAGCTGCTCGAGAGCGCTCCCGACACGGTGGTCATCAAGTATCCCGACGAGCAGCTCGGCCAGCCCGAGGGACACACCTATCGCGAGGGCGTGGTGGTGAACATGTCCGACCCGCCGCGGCTCGAGTCCACCGTGGGCTGCGAAGGCGACATGAGCTGGTACTGCTTCGAGGGCGAGGACAACGACGAAAAGGCCCGCAAGCGGCTGATCGCCGACCTGAACAAAGAGCTCGCGGGGACCAAGCTCCCGGTGGAGGCGATGTCCAAGATCATTGCGCGCAGCGTGGGGGGCAAGGCGACCATCCCCGATCCGGGGCGGACCCCGACGCCGACCAAGGTCAGCATCCCCACCGACGGGTGCAAGGAAGCCCCGGACGCGTGCGGCGAGGCCAGCCCCCTGCCGGGCACGCGCTTTTGGAAGGTCGTGGTGGCCAACGACCGCGGCGATTTCTACCACGAGGACTTTCAGCTCTTCGATCCGCTGGCCAAGGAGTTCTTCGATCCCGCCGATCCGAAGGGGCGCTCGAAGGGGCCGCTGGCGCTCGACCGCGAGGGGGCCTTCGTGCCCGAGGTGGTGGCGCCGTCGGGAACGCTGGCGCTGAGCTACGACTCGCTCGTGCAGCTGAGCGGGGGCGTCGTCGCCAAGGGGCTCGCGGGCAACTGCGGCTTCTGGGGCGGCGGCTGGGAGCTGTGAGGTCGAAGCCTCGCGGGCGTGCTACACCGACGCCGTGCCCCGCGCTCGCGAGTTCGACGTGGACGAGGCCCTCGACGCGGCCGTCGACGTCCTGTGGCGTCAGGGCTACGCCGCGACCTCGGTGCGGCAGCTGTGCGAGGCCATGGGCATCCAGGCGGGCAGCTTCTACGCCGCCTTTCAGAGCAAGGACGAGTGTTTTCGGCGCTCGCTGGCCCGCTACGTCGAGGTCCAGCTTCCGCGGCTTCCGCCCGGTCCGCAGGCGGTGAGCGCCTGGCTGTGGGCCATCTCGTCGCCTGCGCGGCGCGGCCAGGGCTGCTTGCTGGTCAACTCGGCGGTGGAGCTTCCCGGGCTCGATCCCCAGAGCCAGGCGTGGGTGGCCAAGCGGCTGCGGGCGCTCGAGGCCTTCTTCGCGCGCTGCCTCGAGGGCCGTGAGCACGGCAAGCGCGACGCCGAGTTCCTCGCGGCCACCGTGGTGTCGATCCACGTGATGTCGCGCAGCGGCAGCAGCCCCGCCAAGCTGCGCCGCATCGCCGCCCGAGCGCTTTCGGTCTCCGGCCTCGAGATCCCGTCTGGAACGGGCATTCGGCCCGACTGACGCGCGCCCGACACACCATTTCGCGCCCGCGCCCCGGGAGCCGTGTGCAGACCCTCATGGGGCGCGCTGACGGCGACATCGATTTGTCCTCGACAATATTTGAACGATCGTTCAAATATTAACTCGTGATCGGACTTTCTCTCGCAGTCTTCGTCGCGGTGGCGCACGTCGGGTTCATGGTGCTCGAGACCTTCCTGTGGACGACGCCCGCCGTGCGTCGGCGGTTCCAGCAGTCGCCCGAGGACGCGGAGACCACCCGGGTGCTCGCCGCCAACCAGGGCGTCTACAACGGCGCGCTCGGGGCCGCGTTGCTGTGGTCGGTGTTCCGCGGCGAGACGGCGAGCATCACCGTGCTGCTCGCCTTCGTCGTCGTGGTGGGTCTTTACGGGGGCTATAGCGCCAAGCGCAGCATCTTGGTGATCCAAGCGCTGCCCGCCGCCATCGCGCTGGGCCTCGTGCTCCAGGGCATCTAGTCACCGCGGTGGTCGGCGCAAGGGAGGCAGCCGCAGCCCCACCACGCGCATCTCGAGTGACTTCCGCACGGCCCGATCGGCGGCGACTCGCGCTCGCATCGACCAATCGGCGGCGACGGTTCGCTCCGTGAGCCGAGGTCCGAGGGACCGAGCTTCGCTCAGCCGAGACGCCATGTCGTCGATCGCCCGCTGCAGGCCGGCCGTGCGTCGGCCGTGGAACGAATCGGCCTCGGGTTCGCGCAAGGCTCGTTCGAGATCGGCGCGGTCGTTGCTCTCGAGGGCATGGACCGCGGTGAGCAGCTGCGCTCGCAGGCGCTGCGCTCGGTCTTCGCCCGGCAGGATGAACGCTCCGTGGGGCGTGCCGAGGGTGCTGAAGACATAGGCGCGTTGGGGGCCCATGTCGGAGGTGAAGTACCAGCGCTGCCCGGGGTCGTGGAGGAAGGTCCAGATGTCGTTGACGCGCTGGCCTTCGCTGCGCTCGAGGAAGGCATCGGTGGGAAGGCCGTAGCGCAGCTGGTGGCGAGAGCGGTCGAGCGTGCGCTGGTCCATCAGCGCGAGCGGGCGTGTGCACTGCTGCAGCGGGATCCACACGTTGAGCAGCTGCATGGGGGAGCGACGGTTGATCCCGCCCGGCGACTCGTGGCGAAACACCCAGGGCGCGACGCCGCGGAGCATCTGCCGCAGCGGCGTGCCCGTGACGTCTTGGTCCGCGTGCACGGCCATGGCCGCGTCGTGGCCGCTCGCCCCGCGGTGGGTGGCCCGTTCATTGACCGACGAGCCATTGGGTCCGGCCTGACGCATCAGGAAGCCCTCGGGGGCGATCAGCAGCAGCCACAGACGCCCGCCGTCGGCCAGCGGCAGCATGGCGCCGCGAAGCAGCCGACGGATCGTGGCTTCATCGGATGCGCTGAGCGTACCGGCGACCCGGACCCGTTCGAACGCGGCCTGGAGCGGTGGGCGTGCCGACAGATCGGCGGTGGTGAAGCCGTGCGTGCGGAGGGCGGGCACGGCCTCACCCTGGCTCCGGCAATCGGTGATGAGGCAGCGATGGTGATCGTAGGCGCGGCGACCCAGCAGGGCATCGGGCTCGAGCGTGCGGGCGCGCCATCGATGCGGCTGCTCCGGGTCGGCGCTCACGTCCGCGGGGCGGGTGAACGACAGCTCGGCTTCGACGGCGGAGAGGTTCGGCACCGCTCACGCCCTACGACGACGGCGCAGGCTGCCGACGGCGAGGAGCAGCAGTCCCCAGCCGAGGCCCGAGTCCCGGCCCGAGGTCGTGCATCCGCAGCCTCCGGGATCGGTGCCGACCCCGGCCTCGTCGCCGCCGCTGCTGCCCGAATCGTCGTCGCTGCCCGCGGTGCCGGCCGGGGGCGTCGGCGGGGGCTCCGTGCCGGATTCCTCCCCGCCACCCGAGGTGGTCGCGCCTTGGCCTCCGCCCGTGCTGTCGCCGGGCTCGCCCGAGGTGGAGGTGGTCTCGTCGCCGCCCGGGTCCCCCGTGGTGCCGTCGTCGTCTCCCGGACCGGGGCCATCGCCCCCGTCGCTGTCTCCCGGCGTGCCCGGGCCGAGCACCAACGAGGAATCGATGACCTGGGCGATCGCGGCGACCAGCTCGTCACCCGTGGGCACGATGTCCTCGGGGCCGAGCAGGAAGCCGGGCTCTTCACCCGGCCCCGGGCGTAGCTCGATGGTGATCGAGTGCAGCCCATGGACGCCGTACGTCCAGTCGATGACGTTGCCCGCGGCGGGATAGAGCTCGGACGACTGGATCGGCTGGTACCACGTGGAATCCACCTGGAACATGGCATCGGACATGTCCTGGGCCAGATCGACGTAGAGCGCATCCGCGGGCGGGTTGTCGAAGCCGTAGCCCCACGGGTACAGCAGCAGCTGGCCGAAGCTGTGGACGTCGAGCAACGCGATCATGTTGGGATCGGCGTTGATGAAGTCCCGCATCGCCACCGTCTCCGGCTCGGAGAACGCGTTGGGGCCGTGGTAGTTCGGCGCTTCGGGCTCGTCGCTGGCCCCGTCTCCGCCCCAGGCCACGCCCCAGTTGCGGTTGAGGTCGACCCCGATGCCATCGCGTCGGTTCTTGCGCCACAGCCGTTCGTCCTCCCACGAAAACGTGTAGCCGTCGGGATTGACCACGGGGACGACGACGAGCACGACCTGGTCGAGCTGGTTGTCGAGGTAGCCCCCGCTGCTGGCGCTGGCGTATTGCTCGGCGGCGTAGATGGAGGCGGCAGTCGAGATCCACTCACGGGCGTGCTGCGTGCCCTGGACCAGGATGACGGGGCGATCGGCGGGGCCCGGGTTGGTGATCGACAGCCCGCGGATCGGCCTCCCCTCTAAAGAGGTGCCCACCTCGACGATGGTCGTGCGCTCCGACTCGGCCGCCGCGATGGCAGCGATGCGATCGAGGGTGGTGTCGAAGTCGCGATAGTCGTCGTGGTAGTTGGCCGGCAGCCCGCCGGGCAGGGGCCCCGGGCCGCCCGCGAGCCGAGTGGCTTCGGCGTCCAGGCGTGTACCGAGATCGGGGTCGACGATGGTGTACGACCACCCGGTGGCATCGAGCGTGGCCATCTGCTGGGGCGTCACGCGAACCATCGCCCCTCGCTGCGTGCTGCGATGGGTCCACACGTCGAGACCCATGTCGTGCAGCGTGTCGGTCGAGGCGTCGATGTAGAGCAGGGCGTCACCGTAGTGACTGTCCGAGGCCTGCGCCATGGCGGGAAACACCGCGAGCGCGGCCGCAACTACCAGTGGATTCCAACGAAAGCCCATCGACGTCGGCGATGCTACCACGCGAAAACCGTGCGCCGAGCGGGGCATGTCGCCCCATCGGTCGCGCGCATGGTCACGCGTGGGGGTCAGTCGTCGCTGGTAGCGCGGGCCCAGTCGGGCAGCGGCGCGCGTAGCTCGATGGGCTCACCGCTCAGCGGGTGATCGAAACGCAATCGATCCGCATGCAAGAACAATCGCGAGGGGCCCTCGCCTTCGGACTCGCCGTACTTGCGATCGCCCAGCAGGGGGTGCCCCAGCTCTTTGGCGTGGACACGGATCTGGTGGGTCCGCCCGGTCTCCAGGCTGGCCTCGAGCAACGCGGTGGCGTGGCCTTCGACGGCCGCCTCGACCGGCTCGAGTCGGCGCAGGTCGGTGGCTGCGCTCCGGGCCCGCGGCTCGCCATCGCGGGCGACCCGAACCAAGCCGTGCTTGAGCTCGACCAAGGGCGCCTCGCAGCGCATCTGGGCCGGGGGCTCGCCCATGACCCGCAGGCGATAGCGCCGCTCGATGGTGTGCGCGGCGAACTGCTTGTGCATGCTCTTGTTGGCGACGCCGCGAATGGTCATGAGCACCAGCCCCGACGCGCCCTGATCGAGACGGTGCACGACGCCGACGTAGGGACGCAGCACGCCCTCTTCCCGCAGGACCCGGCGCACGGCTTCACTGAGGGTGCCGCGGGCGCTGTCGCGGGTCTGGGCTACGGGCACACCGGGGGGCTTGTCGAGCACCACGAAGGCCGGATCGCGATGGACGAAGCGCACGGAGTCGGGCGTGAGCTCCTCCTTGTCGAGCGCCTCCGGGTACACGGTGATGCGCTCTCCCGTGGTCACCCGGACGGTGGGGATGCGCATGCGCAGGTGCCCCATGTACACCGCGCCGCTCTTGACGAGCTGCTTGGCCTCGTCGGTGCTGACCTTGCCCAGTCGACGCGCGAGCAGCTGGAAGAGCATGGTGCCGTCCTCGGACTCGACGACGCGAAAGCGAGTGGGACGGCTCATGGTCAGCTCCGTTGGGTGCGCAGGTCTTGGGCCAGAGCCCGCAGAGCCGCTTCGTCGAGGGTATAGGCGTCACCGCAGTAGCTGCAGCGAACGTCGGTGCTGCCTTGCTCGGTGGCCAGAGCATCGATGTCGTCGGCACCGAGCGTCGAGACGACCGCGCGTGCGCGCTCGGGGCCGCACTCGCACGCGAAGCTGAGCGGGGCCGACTCGGACGCGTGGTACTCCCCGCCCTGCAGCGCGAAGCCCATGAGGTCCTCCACGCTTCGTTCCTGACGCAGCACATCGGCCAGGCCCTCGTCGGCGACCGCACGGCGAACCGGGTCGAGCAGGGAGGGGTCGGAGCCGGGGAAGGTCTGGGCGAGCACCCCCGCGGCTCGCAGGACCTGGCCATCGGAGTCCAGCGAGACCTGGCAGCGCAGCACCGAGGGCAGCTGTTCGCTGGTGGTGAGGTAGTGCTCGAGGTCTTCGTCCAGCTCGCCCGAGGTCAGCTCCACGATGCCCTGGTAGGTGTTCTCGAGCCCGAGGTCGCGCGTGATCTGCAGCTGACCGGCGCCGACATACGAGCCGACCGCACCACGCCCCGGCTGGGCCGGCAGGTTCATCTGGCTGACGCGCTCGGTGGTGAAGCAGCCGCGAACCGTGCCTTGCCCGCGCGCGTCGACGAGCATGCGCCCCAGGGGGCCGTCGCCCTTCATCGCGATGCGCACCCGCTCGTCGTCACCCTTGGTCAAGGTGGTGAGCAGGCAGCCGGCGGTGAGCCCTCGCCCGAGGAGGATCGCCGCGCTGCTGCTGACTCCGTGGCGTCGAACGCCCTCGCGGACCACGTCGGTCGTGATCGCTGCGACGAGTCGGATCGCTTTGTTGCCGTCGAGACCTCGGAGGATTCGATCCACGGCCGGACCATACCTTCGCGACCTGCGCCGGCCAATAGCCCGAGCGTCGGCCGGTCCCACGTGCGCCCACGATCGTCGTCGAACGGCGGCCACGATGCCACGCGCCGTGGTGCGCCGAGCGAGAGGAGTCGCATGCCGCCGACCCGCGTTCCTTTGCACGCGAGCGCCGTGCTCATCGATCACTCGATCGACGTCGACGATGACCGCGCCGCGGGGTCGGAGTAAGTGCATGTCGCCTTCCGTCGGAGATTGACCTATTCGCGGCCGTGGTAGGCTGGACAAAGATGGTTGGGTCGCGAGCGCTTGGATTATTCGTGCTTGGGTTGGCTCTCGGAGCCTGTAGAGAAGACACCACCGCGGCGACCGGAAGCGGTGGCTCGGGGACGGAGGGCGAGCCCACCGCGGGCGGCTCCGCGGACGAGGGGCTCGACTCCACGGCCGAGGGCGGAGCAACCGAAGGCGACGACGTGGGCGGGGCCTGTGTCAGCGATGCCGATTGCGAAGACGACGACCCGTGTCGGCCGCAAAGCTGCAACGCGGGCACCTGCGAGGCCGGTGAGTTCCAGGTCTCGCTGGAGTGTCGGCCGCAGATCGAGGTCGAGTTCCCGCCGCGTGCGGCCACCCTGCAGGCCGACTCGCCCACCGTCACCGTCACGGGGCGCGTGCACAGCCCGGCCGGGCCCATCGAGTTCCTCAGCCTCAACGGCGAAGACGTCACGGTCGACGACGACGGCAGCTTCAGCCACGACGTGGTGGCCCAGACCGGCGGCAATACCCTGGTCTTCGAGACCGCCGACTCGGAGAAGACGCCGCGCAAGCGCGTGCAGTCGTTTCTGTGGTCGACCAACTTCCGGCTCCCCACCACCGCGCCCGAGGGCATCGCGGACGACGGCTTGGCGCTCTACCTGTCGCAGGAGACCCTCGACGACCAAGACCGCACGCCGCCCATCGACGACGTCGCTTCGCTGCTGAGCCTGGCGGTGGAGAACTTCGACATCAATTCCTTCATCGACCCCACCACGTCGATCGCCAGCTCGGCCGGCTACGACGTGTACCTCACCAGCATCGACTACGAGTCCACGTCGCTGGCGATCAACGCGATCGACGGAGGCATGGAGGTCGTGGCGCGGCTCAACGACATCACGGGCGATCTCGACTTCGACTGCACCAACGCGGCGTGCTTCTTCGCGGGGGGCGACGGCAGTGGAGGCTTGTCCGTCAACTACATCGAGGTGCGCTCCGACTTGATCGTCGAGGTCGGCCCCGACAACCAGCTCGAGGTCACGCCCACCGGGACATCCACCAACGTCAACTCGCTCAACATCTGGTCCAACAACCTATGGACCAACTTCCTGCTGGCGATCATCGAGCCCTTCATCATCGGCGGGGTGGTCAACGACCTCGAGAACGAGCTCACCTCGCAGATCAACGGCTTGCTCGGGCCCGCGCTTTCCGAGGCGTTCGGGGGCCTTGCGCCCAACACCAACCTCAGCTTCCCGAACCTCGGCGATCCCAAGGCGCCGATCGACGTGCAGCTGGTGGCCGACTTCCTCGACACCGATTTCCACGATGGCGGGGCGCCGCCCGATCCCTCGCCGCCGCAGGGGGGCATGATCCTCATGCGGGGCGGGGGCTATGCCGTCACTCCCGTCGCGCCGCACAAGAACCTCGGCATTCCCGACCGAGCGGGCTGTGGTGACGGTACCAGCGGGCTCGACCTGCCGCGCGAGGCCCTGCTGGAGCTCGGCCTCGGCGACGACATGCTCAACCAGCTGCTCCACGGGGCGTGGACGGGCGGGTTGCTCGAGTTCGATCTGCCGCCCGAGCTGCTGGGCGAAGGCGGGCTGGTCAGCGACCTCGACATCCACATCAGCGGCATGCTCTCGCCCACGGCCTCCGACTGCTATCCCGACGGGCAGATCCGGGTGCACCTGGGCGACATCCAGATCGAAGGCGGACTCACCCTCGGCGTGCTGCCGATGACCTTCGTGGCCTACACCAGCTTGGTGGCGGGCCTGGAGCTGTCACCGACCAAGAGCGGGGTGGGCATCTCGATCACCGAGGTCGAGATGGTCGACACCGAGCTGACGGTCGGCGAAGACGAAGCGCTCGAGCAGGAAGCCCTGGTGGCGGCCACGCTCGAGGGGCAGCTGGTCAGCGCGCTCGTCGATGCCATCGGCGGTGGTGGGTTGGGGGGCATCGACCTGCCGCCCATCGACCTCAGTGCGACGCTGGGTCTACCGCCGGGCACCGCTGCGCTCACCGTGGTCGCCGAAGAAGTGCACCGCGAGCCGGGCATCACCGTGATCAGCGGCCGCCTGTGAGGCGGCCGGAACCCCCCGCGCGACACTAGGGCGCGGGGAGTTCTTCGAGGCGCTGCACGACGCACTGGCCGGGGCGATCCAGCGGAGCCCCGTCGGGACCGATGGGCGCGGATTCCTGGGGGTCCGGCGGCGTCGCCTCCTGCGGGATGCAGCCCACCCGCACTGTTTTGCCCGCCGCGGCCTCGAGCGCTTCGTGAGTGACGGCCTCGGATGCCCCGAGGACGGTCTCTTCGCCGTCGGCGTGGTGCAGGGTGAACTCCACCCCCATGTAGGCCTCCATGCTCTTGGTCTGAGGCAGAGGCGTGTACTCGAGCGTGCCCTCGTGCTCGACGCTGCCGTCGGCGGGCTCGGTCTCGTCGGAGCCATCGGGCAGGGGCCACTGTCGCCCCGACCCTTCGTCACCCGGGGGGGTGGTGCCCGGGGTCGTCGGTGTCGGCTCGGCGCAGCCGGTCCATGCCACTCCGGCGGCGCTCAGGGTGAACACGAAGGGAAGACAGCGGCACAACGATTTCATCGGCGCCGCGATCGTAGCCAAATGCGTGAGCAAGCGGGGGCCCACGATGAGCCAGTGGCCACGACGCCCGTTTCGGAGGCAGCGGTTGTAGCCAGGGCACGGGTGTCAGGCCGCGGACCTAAGTGCCCGTGGTGACGTCATTTTCCCTCCAGGTCGAAGATGGCAGCCCACTTGCTCTTATGGCGGGCGCACACACACTCCAAATCACGAGCGCCGCGAATGGTCGCGGTGGTCGAGATTCCACGAGTGATGCGAGGCCGGGGGCGGCTTCGCACCGTGATCCTCGTGGGGCCATGACATCGGGGGCGTTGTCGTGGCTCCGCGAGGACCACCCCTTTTCAGGGGTGGGCCTTTTTTCAAAGTTCGACCAGCTCGGTCTCGATGGTGACGACCTCTTCGCCAGGCAGGCGAAGCACGGACAGGCTGACCTTCTCGCCCGCCGCCTTGGACTCGAGCGCGTTGTACAGGTCGTCGTAGGACATCACCCGCTCACCGTCGACGCCCACCACCACGTCGAGGGCCCAGCCGCTGGCGACCCGAGTCGCGGGACGCAGGCCGGCGATGCCCGCGGGCGAGGAGGGGCGCACGCGATCGATGACCACGCCTTCGACCCCCAGTCGTCGGGCCACGGCCGGGTCGAGGATGCTGACCCCGAGCCCGATGCGAGTGGGACGACCGTTGGTGATGATCTGCGGCACGACGCGCTGGATGACCGACTGCGGCACCGCGAACCCGATGCCGGCCGAGGACCCGCTGCTGCTGAAGATCATCGTGTTCATGCCGATGAGCTGCCCGCGGCTGTCGAGCAGCGGACCGCCCGAGTTGCCCGGGTTGATGGCGGCGTCGGTCTGCACCATGTCGCGGATGGTGACGCCGCCGATGCCCTGGACCTCGCGCCCCATGGCCGAGATGACACCCGTGGTCAGCGTGTGATCGAGGCCGAAGGGGTTGCCGATCGCGATGGTCTTTTGGCCGACCACGAGCTCGTAGCCCGAGGGCACGCGACGGATGGGGACCAGCGGCTTGTCGGGCTCGATCTTGAGGACCGCGATGTCTTTGTAGGGATCGGAGCCGATGAGCTTGGCGTCGTAGGTCTTTTGGTCGTAGAGCGTGACCGACAGCCGCCTCGGGGCCCGCCCCGCGCTGCAATCGGCGAGGGCCACATGACAGTTGGTGACGATGTGGCCCTCGGCATCCCAGATGAAGCCGGTGCCGGCCCCCGCTTCGGCCTCCTCGAGGGCGCGGGTCGACCAGTTCTGCACGACCTGGGTCTGGGTGACGAACACGGTGGCTGGGGCAGCGGCCTTGAACACGGCGATGGTGTTCTGCTCGCCGAGGGTCCGGGCCTCGGGCGGCGGCGCGGCCACGGCCGGAGTGGCCGTGGTGGGGGCCGCTTGGGGATTGACCATCGGGGTCGAGCCATCGGCCGCGACCGGGGCGGCGACGGGCTTGGCGGCGACCGTCTGAGCGGTGATCGCCTCCGGCTTGGGCTCGGTGGGCGGCGCGGTGGGTTTGGCCTCGGGCTCTGCCTCGGCCTTCGAGGCGGGCTCGGCCTCGGGCTCGGCGTCACCGCCCGTGAGGCGGTCGCAGCTGGCCACGGCCACCAGGCTGGCGATGAGCAGGGCTCCGCGAGAGGTAAGGGTTTTGGAGCGGATACGCGGCATGGCAGGGTCCTCGAGCGAGACGCTGGGTAGACCCAACGTACCTGCGGCGGGGGCGGTCTGTTCCCGGACGGGCCGGGGGCCGGAGATCCACCGGCCTAGGCATCGTTTGTCGACCAGATCGAGCCCCCTCGCAAGACCAGGCCTGCTCGCGGGCTGCGCGGCGCGGCGCGGGCGCGTCCATGTTATATCTGCCGCCGAACATGGCGGGAAACGGCAACGATCTCGGTCCCTGCCCCTTTTGCGGTGAGCACCACCCCGACACGGTGTTGCTGTGTCCCAATGCCGAGAAACTGCTGCCCCTCGAGGGCCGGGTTCTCGATGGCAAGTTTCGCTTCGTTCGCATGCTGGGCGAGGGCGGCATGGGGGCGGTCTGGAAGGCCGAGAACACCCTCGTCAAGAAGACCGTCGCCATCAAGCTGATGCACGTCCAGTTCTCGAAGGACGAGGGCGTGCTCGCTCGGTTCCGCAACGAGGCGACGGCGGCCGGACGCATCGGCAGCGAGCACATCTGCGACATCCTCGACCTCGGGCGCAGTGATCTCGGCCCCTACATCGTCATGGAGATGCTGCGAGGCCGAGACCTCGCCGGTTTCCTCCAGCAACGCCAGGGCAACGTGGTGCCCGGCCTCACCGTGCTCATCATCCGCGAGGCGCTCAAGGGCCTCGCCGCGGCGCACAAGGTCGGGATCATCCACCGCGACCTGAAACCCGAGAACATCTTCTTGCACGAGCCCAAGCCGGGGCAGCTGCTGGTCAAGCTCATGGACTTCGGGATCTCGAAGTTCACCGAGGGCTCCGAGGCGGGCAAGACCGGCATGGGCGTGCTGATGGGGACGCCGGAGTACATGTCGCCCGAGCAGACGGAAGGCGCGGCGTCGGTCGACCTGCGCACCGACATCTGGGCGATGGGCGTCATCATGTACTGGGCGCTGTCGGGGCGGAATCCGTTCCTCGGCCCCACCATGGCCGCGACTCTGGTCAACGTCAGCACCCGCGAGCCGCCGCCCTTGCAGGCGCTGTCCGGCACGCTCGACCCGAACCTCGTGGCGATCATCGCCAAGTGTCTGCACAAGAACCCCGCCGATCGCTGGGCCTCGTGCGACGAGCTTTCGGCTGCGCTGGCGCCCTTCGAAAACCGCAACAACGGCGTGTACACGGTGGCCACAGACGGGAGCAGCCCGACCGGGCCCGGTCGCACGGTGGCCTCGGCGAGCACGCCCACGCCTCCGCCGGGGTCGACGGTGGCTTCGCCCTCGGGCATCCCGATGAGCCCCACCGGTATGCCGTCGCCGACGGGTGCTCCTCCTTCGCCGACCGGCAGCGGGGCGTCGCCCACGGTGGTCGGTGGTTCGCCCACCGGACCGGGCGGCGGAGGCCAGACCTGGGCGCCCGGGTTCCAGGGCGCGGCCCCTTCGGCACCCACCGTGGGCGGGGCTTCTTCGTTCTCGCTCTCCGATGATCAGCTCGATCGCCGACCCGACAGCTCCCTCGGGGGCAGCAGCAAGACCGGGATGATCGTCTTGATCATCGTCCTGCTCGGGATCCTCGGCGGCGGTGGTTGGTTCGCGTATCAGAAGTTCGGCAAGGGCGGCACAGACACCGCCGCCAAGGTCGAGGAACCGGCGGCCGCGGATGCGGGCGCCTCGGCTACGCCGGCCGGCGGCGATGCCCCGGGTGAGTCCGGTTCGGCCGCGGTCGCGGGCGGGACCGGAGGCGCGGCGGAGGCCAGCGGCGGTACCCCCGCGGGCAACGACGAGGCCGGGGCTGGCTCCACGAGCGGCGCTGCAGCGGGAGAGACTGCGGCCGGCGAATCCACGGGCGGAGTTGCACCAGCCGGCGACGACGCGGCCGCCGACACGGGCGCGGCCGCAGACGACGGAGGCAGCGCGGACGACGGGGGAAAGACCACGGGAGGCGGGGGAAACAACCGTCCGCCCAAGCCCCAGCTGTCCAAGGTGCAAAAGTCGGGATCGCTGTACGGCACGAAGCGAGGCCGCACGGCGCGGTCACATTCGGCCGCCAAGGGGGTGTGCAGCTCCCTTCGGTCGAAGAAATTCGCCAATCTCCGCCGTTGGCGTCTGCCGAACCTCAGCGAGGTGAAGCGGTTCACGCGATCGGCGGGCTCGGGTCGCTACTGGCTGTCCGACGGCCGCCTGTACAACACCCAGACGGGCAATGCAGGGAAGGCACTACGGCTGGGCGGCTCGGGCGGCTCGGCGCTGTGTGTGTCGTCCTGAGCACGGACTCGGCATGAGCCGATCTCCCGCGTTAGTTCGCCAGCGCGCGTTGAGAAGGTCGGCAAGAACACGGAGCCTCGTCACGAACGCGTGACGGGGGGCGGCCGGTGGGCCGTGCTACCGTTCGCGTCGCCTCTATGTCTGTCCGAGCTTCGCTTTTCCCCCAGTTTTTGGCTTTGGCCGCGGCCGGCCTCGCTCTCTCCGCTTGCCCGGGTGACGACGGCAGCGCCACCGGTGGTGGCTCTGGCACCAGCGCGACCTCGTCGAACGGAACCTCGACTCCGTCGGCGGCGACCGACAACGCGACCTCGAACGTCGACACCACCGTCGCGGCCGAAGGTTCGGGCACCGAAGCGACCGCGACCGATGCGACCGCGACGGACTCGACCACCACGGGCCAGCCGATGGAGTGCCCGTACACCGAGGTCGAAGGACAGCCGGCCGTCGGCCTCCAAGAGATCGCCAATGGCTTCGACCGTCCCGTCATCGCCATCGGTCACCCCACCGAGCCCGACCGCATCTTCGTGGCGGAGCAGGGCGGCACGGTTCGCATCCTCGAGCCCGGGGAGACCAGCGCGCCCGCCGGGACCTTCCTCGACATCGGCGTCTCGAGCCAGAACTTCATCGGGGCCGAGTTCGGCCTGCTGGGCTTTGCCCTGCACCCCAACTTCCCCGAGGACGGCCGCGTCTACGTCAACTTCAACCCGCCGGCGGGTAGCGCCGCCGAGCTCCGCACTCGGGTCTCCGAGTTCACCGTCGACGCGGGCAACCCCAACCAGGTCGACCCGAGCAGCGAGCGGATCATCATCGATCTGGACCAGCCCGAGGCCAACCACAACGGCGGCATGATCATGTTCGGTGCCGACGGGTACCTGTACATCGGCATGGGCGACGGCGGCGGCCAGAACAACCAGTTCGGGGCGGCCCGCAACACGTCCGTCCTGCAGTCGAAGATCCTGCGCATCGACGTCGAGCCCGACGGCAACGACGACAACCCCGAGGCCTGTGCCGGGTGCGCCGTCCATGGGCCCTTCGACTACACCATTCCCGCCGACAACCCCTTCGTGGGCAACGCGGCCTTCGCCCCCGAGATCTACGCCTGGGGCGCGCGGAACCCCTGGCGCTTCGCCCAGGACCCCGAGACCGGCCTCATCTACATGGGCGACGTCGGCCAGAACCAGATCGAGGAGATCACCCTCATCAACGCGGGCGCCGACCTCGGGTGGGACTCGATGGAGGGCACCGACTGCTTCGACGATCCGGGCTGCGACCAGTCCGCCGGGCCCAACGAGGTCAACGCCGACGGCATCACCATGCCGATCTTCGAGTACAACCACACCCAGGGCCGCTGCTCGGTGACCGGGCTGTCGGTCTACCGCTCCTGCGAGGTGCCGGCGTGGGACGGCGTGTACTTCTACGCCGACTACTGCTCGGGTGACATGTACGCGATGGTCTGGGACGGCACCAGCACCACCGACCTCGGCAACGTGCTCAGCACCAACGAGCATGTCGTGGGCAACGGCTGGAACGCCTACGGCGACGTGCTGGTGACCACCATGGTCGGCCCCATCGGCACCCCGCCGCAGGACGGCGTGCTCTACCGCGTCGCGCCGAACTGAGCGCCCGACCCCTAGCGCTCGCGCGCTTCGAGAACGTCGCCCGGCTTCGGCCCGGCGGCGTTCTTTCGTTGGTGGGCAAAGGAACCCGAGCCGGGCTCGTGCGTTACCAATGGATGTGCTCCCGCGTCGTGCGTTCGTCCTCTTGGCTCTATCCGGCTGCCTGCCCCGCTCCGGGCGGCCCGAAGAGCAGCTCGCCGTCGACCGTGAAACGCGGTCCAAGCCGCGCTCTCGACCCGCCGCCGGCCCTCAGGCGCGTGGGTCGATGAACTCGGCGGGCAGTGCCAAAGGTGGGGCGCCGCCGCACATCGATTCCGAGGACGTCACGCCGCCCACGGCCGAGAACCTCGAGGCGCGGGCCGAGGCGCTGCGTGAACGTTACGGCTCCTACGGCTTCTCCGTGGTGGTCGAGCGCCCCTTTGTGGTGCTGGGCGACCAGGGCCCCCGGGAGCTGCGGCGTCGGGCCGAGGGCACCATTCGCTGGGCGGTGAAGCGGCTCGAGCAGGACTACTTCGACGAGGCGCCGCGCGACATCGTCGAGGTGTGGCTCTTCGGCGACGACGAGAGCTACCGCAAGCACGCGCGGGCCATCTTCGACGACGAGCCCGACACGCCCTACGGCTACTTCACGCCCACGCACCAGGCGTTGATCATGAACATCTCCACCGGGGGCGGCACGCTGGTGCACGAGCTGGTGCACCCTTTCATCGATAGCGATTTCCCGGCCTGCCCTTCGTGGTTCAACGAGGGCCTGGCTTCGCTGTACGAGCAGTGTCGCGACCAGGATGGGCACATCTGGGGGCTGACCAACTGGCGCTTGGCGGGGCTCCAAGAGGCGATCGAGGCCGGTCGCCTGCCGTCGTTCTCCACGTTGATGTCCACCACCCGCGACGAGTTCTACGACGAGGACCCGGGCAGCAACTACGCGCAGGCGAGGTACCTGTGCTACGCGCTCCAAGAGCGCGGGCTGCTGCGTTCCTTCTATCGAGACTATCGGCGCGACGTGGGCCGCGACCCGACCGGCCTGGCGACCCTGCGGGCACACGTTGGCGACGACCTCGAGAAGTTCCAACGAAAGTGGGAACGGTGGGTCATGACGCTTCGGTACGGGTGAACACGGGCGTGCTCGGTACGCCTCGTGCCGCCGGAATCGATGGTTCCCGGTCGGCGTTCACATGTGACGCTCGGTCGTGAATTCGCTACCGAGCCCGTCGCCTTTCGTGATAGCGCGATTGCATGGCTCGTCGACGTACCTCGTCGTTTCGTCACCTGTTGGCGCTCGTGTTGGTGGGCGGGCTCGGGGGCTTCGCCGTGGGGGTGGGCTGTCACCACGACGACCCCTGCCGCGAAGGCTCGTGCGGGTGCCGAGGCGGAGGCGACTGCGTGCTCGATTGCCAGGTCTCGCCTTGCGACATCGAGTGCGGCGAGCTCGACCGCTGCGATGCGACCTGCGTCGACGATTGCCAGGTCGACTGCCACGACCTCGACGACTGCAACCTCGCCTGCGACGAGGACTGCGACATCGAGTGCGATCGCCTGAGCAACTGCGACGCCAGCTGCGGGGCGCGGTGCCACTACGCATGCAGCGACGTGTCGTCGTGTGAGGTGCAGGTCGGCCCCGACAGCGAGGTCGAGTGCCGCTCGGTGGGGGAGTGCCGCGTCGATTGCCACGGAGCGTGCCGGGTCGAGTGTGACAACGTCGGCGGCTGCGACGTGCGGTGCTTCGACGAGCAGGGCGAGTCGCTCGGGGATGCCCGCGAAGACGAGCGCGGCGACCGAATCTGCGACTGAGGCCCGCCGGGGGAAATTTCAGGTGCTTTAAGACGTCAGGGACCGCTTCGCGGGCCATGCTCCACCGCATGTTCGCTCCGCGCTCCTCGATGACGCACTCTGGCCCGATCTGCAGCTACAAGCCGGTCTACGGCCGATTTGCGCTGTGGGCCGCCCTGTTGGTCGCGGGCCCCGCGTGCTTCAATCCCGGCCCCAAGCCGCCGTTGGACGAGGGCGGGGACGCGAGCACGGGTGACGGGCAGGAGCCGGGGGCGGAGGATGGCGGCTCGACCTCGGGCAGCTCGGATGGCGGCGCACCCTCGCAGGCGGAGGCGTGCGAGGCCTACTGCAGCCTGATGGGCGACGTGTGCGATGCCACGCTGCCGCAATACTCGAGCGAGCTGTCGTGCCTGGCCGTGTGCGAGCGGATGAACCTCGGGACACCCGAGGACGTGCTCGGCAACACGGTCGGCTGCCGTACGCACCACGGTCTGCTCGCCTCCGAGAGCCCCGACCCGCACTGCATGCACGCCGGCCCGACGGGCGACGGGACCTGCGGGGCGCCGTGCGAGAGCTTCTGCAGCCTCGCCCTCACGACGTGTACCGGGGAGCTGTTCCCGTGGCTCGACGCCGAAGATTGCATCGCCGAGTGTCGCGAGTGGCCGGAGGAACCGCGCTACGAGGCCAACGTGCCCGACGACGCGACCTATGCGTGTCACATGAAGCACCTGACGCTGGCCGCATTGCAGCCCGAGGTGCACTGCAATCACATCGGTCCCGACACTCCGGTGTGCGTCGCTCCCTGAGAGCGTCGGCCGTTCACGCCGGCCTGCCGAGTGTCACTGTCGGGGGCGAAAATGGGGCGTGTTTTCGGGTCTTGCGGGGCCCGAACGCGGCCCTCCCGTGATCGCTCGAATCGCCGAATGAGGGCCAAATACGCGGTTCCATGAGGTGATGCGTCCATGCATCGGCCGCTCGCGGAAGCGCATCGGAGCAAGGGCGGCGCATGGGGAATTCGGGGGTTAGGCTCAGCTCGTCTTCAGCCGAAAAGGGCGAACATGGACGAGAAAAAGATACCGACTTGGCTCAATGGGATGACCGTCGCCGTGCTGGCGATGAACTTCGCGGTTTTCGGGGTCTACGCGTTCTTCAGCCCGTTCTCGATCTTCCCCGATCTCAACGATGCGGGCGCGTACCCGGTGCGATTCTTCGCCATTCGGCACATCGCATTCTCGCTGCCGCTGCTGCACGGGCTCCTCAAGCAAGACCGCACCGTGCTCGGCACCATGTACCACATCTTCTTGGTGATGGCGGTGCTCGACGTGGTGACCATGCCGGTCTACGGCTACGCGTTCCCGTTCCTCGGGCAGTTCTCTCCGGTGGTGACGGCAGTCATGGGCACTTGTGTGTTCGTCATCCCGATGTTCCTCGCGGTTCGTGCCCTCCGGTCCGAGTAGGGACGACAAAGAAAGGGAGGCCCGTGATGCACGTGCACATCGAATCCGAGATCTCCGCGCCCGCGCAGCAGGTCTGGAACATCCTCGCTCATCAGTTCGGCGACATTGCGACCTGGTCGTCGACGGTCGAGACCTCGCGCTCGGTCGACCAGGCCGAGCTCCCCGAGGGCGTCGTGGCCGACCCCCGAGCGCCCGTCGCCGCCCGCGAGACCAAGTCCGCCTTCGTCACCGCCCGCGAGTACTTCGTGCAGTTCGACGACGACGGCATGGTCTTCACCTTCGGCGCGCTCGGCTTGCCCTTCTTCCTGCGGAAGGCGGAGAACACCAGCCGGGTCGAGTCGATCGACGATGGCTCCTGCCGGCTCGTCTTCGACGTGGAGATGGACATGTGGGGGCCCTTCGCTCTGCTCTCGCCGCTGATGAAGAAGCGCTTCACCAAGGCGATGAACACGGTCCACGCCGATCTCAAGGCCTACGCCGAGCAGGCGAACTGACGCTCGCCTGCCCGCTTCGGTCTCACCCCCGCCGTCGTCGTCTCAGTGGCGACGGCGGCGTCGCAGCATCAGGCCCAGGGGCGCGAGCAGCCACCACGCGGCGTTGGAATCGCCCGTGCTCGAGCAGCCGCAGCCGCCTCCGCCACCGTCGTCGTTCTGCCCCGGATCCGTCTCGGTCTCGGTGCCTGCGGCCGTGCTGGCGGCGGCGGTGGTCTCGTTGCCGCCATTGGTGGTGTCGCTGGGACCCGCCGTCTCGTCGGCCGCGGTCGTCGACCCGCTGGGCGCCTCACCGAAGCCCACGATCATCAGCGAGCGGGTGTCCTCGGCGAGCACGATCGGCTCGGCGCCGCCGAGATCGTCGAACATCATCTCGACGTCATTGCCCGCCTCGTTGGTCTTGTTCTCGTCGGCGAGGAACTCGATGTACTCGGGCGTATTGATGAGATAGAGCAGCCGCACCGAGACGTCGAGCGTGTCGTCGTTGTCGTCGCCCGGGGTGGCGTCTTGGACCTGTGGCGCGCTCTCGAAGGTGTAGCTGGTCACGTCGAAGTTGGGCCAGGTGCCGTCCTCTTGGAGCGTGTAGCGATCACCGACGGGATCGGTCTGCGGGTTTTGGGCGAGCCCGAGCGGCGGGATGCGATTGTCGACGACCCAGTGGTCGTTGAGCAGCAGGTGCAGGGTGGTGCCCGACGACCACTCCTGCGCCACGCCCTCGTAGCTGCGCAGCTGGTCGTCTGCGGCGGGGCCCTTGGCGTTGCCCGCTTCCCACTGCCCGGAGCTCCAGACCACCTCCTCGCCGTAGCGAGCGACGACCTCGATCCACATGATGCGACCCTCGGAGTAGCCGGAGGGCAGCTTGTGACCGGTGTTGTTGGTGACCGTGACCTGGAAGTCGCCGAGGCCCTCACCGAGGTCGACCGTGCCGGGGGCGTCGACCTCGAGGGTGGCCGCGGTGGCCAGGAACTCGTCCATGCGCTCGAGGCTGAGGTCGAAGAAGAAGTTGTCGACCTCTTGGGTGCCGTCGTTGCCGTACTCGGCGCGCAAAAGCTCCACCATCGAGCGGTTGGCCCCGACCAGATCGTGGCGGCGGCCCCCGGTGGGGTGCGAGAACTCGTCGACGTTGTCGTTGCAGCCCGGCATGTCGGTGACGGCGGGCATGTGGCAGTCCTGGCAGGAGGCGAAGCCCTCGCCGGGCTGGGCGTAGGCGCTGCCGAGCCACTCCGAGTAGGTGCGCTGCTCGTTGAAGAGCATGCCGACCTCGTTGCCCTCGTCGTCGACGCGCTGGCGATCGGTGGTGACGTCGTGGCAGGTGCCGCACAGCTCCGAGCTGCCGGTGAAGGGGTCTTGGACCCACTCGTGGGCGGGCGCGCCGAGGCTGCCCTCGACGTAGCTCCAGGGTCCGTGGCGCGAGACGGTGCCGGTGGGGCCGAGGATGTCGTCGAGCGCATATTGGGCGTTGCCCATCAGGCCCTCGTCCGTCATCCGGTGGCACAGCTCACAGGCCACGCCGTCGAAGTCGGCCGGCATCAGCTCGTCGATCGACGTCGCATTGCCGCGGCCGTTGAGGAACGCACGGGCGGAGTGGCAGCGGATGCAGACCTCGGTCTCGCCCGGGTGATCTTGGTCGGCGATGGCCACGCCCGCCCAGAACACGGGGTCGCGGGCGGCATTGGCCATGAGGGTGCCCTGCCAGCCGAAGAACGGAGCGTAAGGAGCATCCGATCCGTGGGCGAAGGCGTTGGGATAGCTGTGGCAGTTTTGGCACGAGGCCGACTCGGCCAGGTCGTTGGTCAGCGTGCCTGGCTCGGTGGGAATCGCTTGCCCCGTACGCGGCCACAGGGCGAGGGCGGCCAAGGGGAGGAGCGTCGTAGAAAAAAGGCCAAAACTGCGCCGTAGGGGCATGATGAGCTATCGTACCGTCGATGCTGCGAGGGCGCGAACCCGCCGGGACCATCAGATCCGCGCTAGGGGCCCGTTTTCGCGGGAATTGGGCGCGTTCGTGCGTATTTGGAATCGCTCTATGTGCGCCGGTTGCGATGAGTTGCTCGGGTCGAGGCGACGGCGCTCCCAGCGAAACGCAACGACCACCCGGTGAGCGAAAACGTGGACGGGTGAATCCCTTCTCCGACGTCGTTCCCGACAGCATCGGCCAGGTCGGCAACCAGGTGCGGGGCATCGAAGCCATCCCCGACTACGACGACCAGGCTCGGGAGCTGCGAGAGCGCGTGCAGCCGATGCTGCCCGACCCGCTGCCGGCCCAGCTCGCCGCCTGCGTGACCATGCTCGACGCGGCGCGGCAGTACTACGACGACACCGAGGGCATCTATGCGCTGTCGACCAAGACGATGGTCGCCACGCGCTCCAAGGATCTGGCCGCGTGCCAAGAGCAGACCAGCCCCGCGGCGGCGTCCTGCGTCGCGGTGCTCATGGCCAAGCACGAGGGGGAGTTCCCGTGGGTGCTCGATCAGTGCAGCCGGGCCTTCCCCCAGTGAGCCGGGGTCGCGTGGGGCCTCGAGGCTGGCTGGGCGCGTTGCTGGCCGCCAGCGTGCTGACCTGTGTGCCGACGTCCCGTGAGGGGGCGGTCGAGCCGGTCGCGGACGCTCCGCAGCCGCGGGCGAGCGTCATCGTGCCTGCGCCGCGGGTCGCCATGCCTGCGCCCCGGCCGAAGGCGCCGCCCAAGGCTCGACCCGAGACACCGGAGCCGATGGTGCTGGCGGCGGTGGCCGAGCCCGAGCCGCCGGAGCCGATGTTGCCCGTGCGCGCGCCGTCGTTCGAGATGACCTTCGTGGGCGACGTGATCTTCGGTCGCTACCGCGAGACGGGTTACGACCCGATCCCCAAAGGAGACCATCCGGTCTTCGAGGAAGTGGCGGAGCTTCTGCGCTCGGACCTCCTGGTGGGCAACCTCGAGACGCCCTTGGTCCGCGAGCTACCCACGGGCAGCCCCATCGTCTCGAGCTATCGCTTCGGGGCCGACGAGGCGCTGGCCGAGCACCTGCGGCGCGGCGGCTTCGGGGCGGTGAGCCTGGCCAACAACCACGCCTACGACATGCGGGCGGCGGGGATCGAGCAGACGCCGCAGATCCTGCAGGAACTCGGGGTGCAGGCCCTGGGCGCGGCGCGGGCCGAAGGCGACCCGGTCCGCGTAGAGACGGTGGAGCGCGAGGGCTGGCGCGTCGGCTTCGTGGCCATCACCACGCGTAGCAACATCAGCTCCCTGCCCGGCGTGGCCGCCATTCCGCGGGTGGAGCTGGCCGACTTCGAGCACGGGGTGGCGGCGCGGGTCGAAGATGCCCGGGCCAGCCACGATCTGGTGGTGGTGTTGGTGCACTGGGGCGAGGAGTACGCCGACGCGCCCTCGTATCTCCAGCGCAACGCCGCGCATGCCCTGGTCGAGGCCGGGGCGGACCTGGTGGTGGGCCACCATCCCCACGTGCTCCAGGGCATCGAACGCTACGGGCACGGGCTCATCGCGTACTCGATGGGCAACTTCTTGTTCGAGAACGTCAAAGAGGTGCCGCGCCAGACCGGGGTGCTGCGGACTCGCTTCGACGCGAGCGGCTGCCTCGAGGCGGTCGTGTTCCACCCTGCGTTCGTCAAGAGCGTGCCCACCAAGCATCCCGCCCCCGCCGTGGGGTTCATGGGCGGCAAGGTCAAGGAGCGGGTGCGCGCATTGGGGCAGCGCTTCGGGACGCAGTGGCGCGACGAGGGAGAGTCGCTGGCGTTGGAAGGCACTCACTGTCCAGCAGGGCGAGGCCCTCGGACAGCTCTCGCTGCACCTTGACCACGGTGAACAGCCGCTCGATGTCCTCGAAGGCGGGGGCCCCGAGGCGCAGCCACTGCTTCACGCGTCCGAGGCTGACCTTTTCCGGGGCACCCCCGGCGAGCAGTCGTCGGGCGTACTCGATGAGCAGGGCGCGGAAGCGCCGCGGCTCGTACTCGGGCTCGTCGTGGCCACGCGCCTGACGGAAGAGCCAGGGGCGTCCCATCGAGCCGCGGCCGATCATGAAGGCGTGGCAGCCCGATTGCCTCGCACACGCACGCAGGGCATCGACGGAGAACAGGTCCCCGTTGGCGACGATGGGAAAGGACGTGGCCTCGCGGGCGCGACCGAGTGCCACCCAGTCGACGGGCGGGCGGTACAGCTGCAGCCGCGTGCGAGCGTGGACGGTGAGCCAAGCCCCGCCGCCGGCCTCGGCCGCCTGGGCGATCTCGACGAGGTCGGAGGCGTCGGCCCAGCCCAGGCGAATCTTCACCGAGACCGGGATCGACGAGGGCACGGCACGGCGCACGGCGGAGACGATCGTCTCGACCCGCTGCGGGGTCTTGAGGATCGTGGCCCCGCCGTCGTGGTTGTTGACCGTCTTGGCCGGGCACCCGAAGTTGATGTCGATGCCGGGGGCGCCCATCTGCGCCGCCAGGGCGGCGCTGTCGGCCATGGGCTCGGGGTCGCCGCCCAGCAGCTGCACGAACACCTCGACGCCTGCGCGGGTGCGGCCCCCGGTGTCGAGCTCGGGGCAGTGCCGGCGTAGTACCTGGGGCGCGACGCAGCGCCGGGTCACCCGCACGAACTCCGAGACGCACAGGCTGATGCCGCTGTCGCCATCACCCAGATCGGTGAGCAGGTCGCGGTAGACCCAGTCGGTGATCCCGTCCATGGGGGCGAGCGCGAGGAAGAGCCCGGGTTGGTCGGGTCGGGCGGCGATCTGGTCGCGGTGGTCCCACGCGCGCTCGAACGCGTTCACGGCTCGTCCTCGACCAGCTCGAGGTCGAGCTGCTGATCGAGGTCGGCGGACCACGGCACGAAGAGCAATTCGTAGCAGCGGACCTGCTCGATGTTGCCCTTGGCGCTCTTGCGACGAACCCGACGGCCGACGTAGCCGCCCGGGGTCAGCCGGCGCTGGCCCAGCAGCGACCAGAACTCTTGCTCGATCTGCTCGACGACGAAGCCCCGATCCTCGAGCGCGTCGACGACCTCGCCCATGGTCACGCCGCGTTCATCGGCGTCCTGGGTGAACTCGAGGATGGCGAGAGCGAGCGGGGACATGCGGGGCGCAGCATGGATCCTGGCGGCACGCGGCACAAGAGCGCGTCCGGCAGCAGGGCAAACGCCTCGCTCAGGGCGAAAAGGCCGGATCGTTCGTGATCAGCACCCGGGCCACGGCGGCGACGTCCCCGATGTCTTGCCCGTCGACCTGGTGGTCGCCGGACTCACGATTGGTCATGTGGAACAGGTGCGTGCCCGGCTCCAGCGTCACGCTCACCGTGGATGGGCTGAGGCAGAACTCGTTGTCCATGGCGCGAAGCCACCTCCACGTGGACCCGCTCTTGCTGATGTCGGACAGCTCGCACCCGTACAGCCAGTTGACGAAGGAGTTCGCGTTGAAGGCGACGCGAAACGAGTCGGGGTCGCCGCGAACTCCTTGGGATCCGATGCCGGTGCTCGGGTCGTGCACGTAGGCCCAGGCGTAGTACTCACCGGGGCACTGGACTTGGAACTGGAAGCTGGCCGTGCCCGCGAGCTCAGACTCGGAGTATGCGTACGCACCGACGCCGGGGACGCTGCCGAGCATCATCTCGGCGTTGCGCATGGCGTCCGCCGCCCCGACTTCGAGCATCACCGTGGGGGCGGGGTCGCAGGGGTCGGCGGGAGGTCCGGTGGTGGACTCTTCCGAGCTGGAGCCCTCCGCCGTTTCGTCCGCGCCGGTCGTGGTCGAGGGCTCGAGGGTCGTCGTCCCGCTTGCACCATCGTCTCCGGTGGGGACGGTCGCGGGGCCCGTGCTCCCGGTGGCCGCGGTGTCGTTGGTGTCGGTCGCCGAGGCCTCGGGCGTCGAGCCGGTGGCCGTGCCGAAACCGGAGGTATTGGGCCCGCACGCCATGCTCCCGACCGCGACGAATCCCGCGGTGATGGCCATGAACTTCCACATCGGCGCGAGCAGCGTACCACGCGGCGGCGACCTTGCGCGGCTTCGCTCCACGAGGATGACCCCTCGGACTGGACGCCACGCGCATACACCACGATGATCGATGGACCCATGGTGGACCTGTCCCCCGCGGTCCCCTCGATGTCGTTGCTCACGGTGTCGCTGGGACTGGCGCTGTCGCTCGGATGTAGCGGGTCGTCGCTCGATGAAGCGGTCGCGCTCCCCGGCGTCGGCACCGACGAGAGCACGACGATGGGGGCAGACGACGGCGTCGCGATGAGCACGGGAGGCGCCGAGTCCGGGGCGGAGGATCCAGTGCCGGGGGTCTGTGCCCCCGGTTGCCAGATCACGCTGCCCCCGGATTGGGTCTACGAAGGCGACGATGATCCCAACCGCTTCGAACCGGGGACGCATCGGGTGCCCGGCCTGCTCCGCGATCCCGACGGCAACTTGCTCGTGGCCGATCAACGCGGCGACTGGTCGACCTTGATCAGTCTCGATCCGCAGGGGCGCCTACGATGGCACCGGCCGCTGCCGCTGGGTTGCGACCTGTGCACCTTGAACGGGATGTCGTGGCACCCGGAAGGCGAGCTGATGCTCAGCGCGACCGGCTGGGCGATCGACGGCGGCTTCTCGCTGTTGGCGGGACGCTACGACGTCGAGGCGGACGCCCTGGTGTGGGAGACGACGTCGCCGCTGTTCTTCCACGACGGCACGGCCAATCGCGGCGGAGAGATCACCGTCGTCTCGGACATCCTCACCGCGCAGATCTTCCAGTGGCGCCCGGCGGGGGCGGGCAAGCAGCAGATCACGTCGTTGATGATCTACGGCGTCGATGGGGTGGCGATCGAAAGCCCGGTGCTGAGCAGCGACATCAACCAGCAGGTGCACTGGCCATTCATGGTGCGGACCACGGGCGCGGGCGATGTCGTCGCCGCGTACCCGCGGGGCTTCGACACCAACGCCTACGGGGTCATCGAGCGCATTCCGGTGCCGTTTTGGGGGGCGGGCTTCAACAGGAGCGTCGCCGATCCCTTCGACGACATCGAGATCGACGACCGAGACCACACGCTCGAGCTGTTCCATACCTTCGACGGCGAGGCGATGCGGGCGGTGCTGCTGGACCGGGAGTCCACCGACTTCGAGACGACGTGGGCGGCCACGGTGAAGATTCCCAGTCGGGTCGATGGTCGCGGCAGCCTGGCGATTGGGCCCCAGGGAGAGCTCTATGCCGTCTATCAGAGCTACCAGGCGGTCGAGGTTCCCCCCGAGACCCCGCCCGAGCTGTCACCCGAGCCGCTGTCGGGCCTGACCTTCGTGCGCTGGAGCCCGCAGGGTGACCAACGCTGGGTCACCACCGTGCTCATGGATCTGACGTGGAGCCCGTCTCCGCCCGCGATGCTCGTCGACGACGACGGCGGCATCGTGGTGGCCTCGATCGTCGACGACCGGCTGCGGGTCGAACGTCGCACGCAACGGTGCGCATGCCCATGATGCGCAGGCGGGCGTGGGCGTGGGCGTGGAGCCTGGCCGGTCTGCTGGGCTGCGGCGATGCCTCCCTCGATGGGACCGCGTCCGCGACCGCTTCGACCTCGTCCGGCGCGAGCGAGTCGAGCGGAGGCGAGTCGAGCACGGGCACGCCGCCCGTCGAGATCTGTGATCCCGGCTGTCGGCCGCGGCTGGACCCGACCTGGAGCTTCCAGGGGGAGCCCGGGACCCAGGGGGTGGCCGCGCTGCTGCTCGGGGCGGACGGGGCTCCGCTGACCGCCGTGCAGCGGTCGAACGGGACCCTCGAGCTCGTGAGCCTGGGGGCGGACGGGGCGTTGGATCGAATCTTCGCGCCGCAGCTGCCCTGCGATCAGTGCGTGCTGGGGGACATGGCGCTGCACCCCTCCGGGGACTTGATCCTCAGCGTCACCGACCTCGACTCGCCGTGGAACTCGTCGGCGGTGCTCGCTCGATTCTCGGCCGAGGAAGGGGCGCTGCGATGGGCTCGCAACACGTTCTTCAGCGACCAGGGGACGGGGCGGGGGCGCGCGGGAGGGCTGGCCGTGCTCGACGACGACCGCCTCGTGCAGCTGATGCTCAGCGAGCAAGGCGACAGCGAGCTGATGTGGCTCCACGAGTCCGATGGCGAGGGGCAGTTCCGGCTCTCGCGGACCGTGTTCAACCAGATCCCGACCCAGCAGTGGTGGCCGATGCTCGCCGCGGCCAGCCCGGGTGGAGAGCTCATCATCTCGCATACCGGGTTGGACCTCGACTTCGAGGTCCCGGTCACCATCGGCCGGACGCGGCGGCTGCTGCCCCCCAACTACGATTTCCTCAGCGAGCGGCGGCTGCCGTTTTGGCTCGATGACCTGAAGCTCGACAGCCGAGGCAACCGGCTCGAGATGGCGCGCAGCGAGGATGTCGAGACCATCACGTTGTTGCTCACCAGTCGCAGCGCCTCGGATGTCGAGCGCTGGGATCTGTCTCTGCCCCTGGTGTCGACGTCCAGCACTCGGGCCATGCTCGCGGTGGGGCCCGACGACGACGTCTACATCGCTGCTCGGACTTCGCCCCGAGGGGCCTCCCAGGACTTCTTCGTCGTCGAGCTGTCGGTGACCCGGATCTCGAGCGACGGAGAGATTCGCTGGCAGGCCTCGCTGCCCTTGGACATCCGAGCGAGCGTGGATCCGCTGCGCGTCGCCATCGACGACGAAGACGGCATCGTGGTGGCCACGGTGGTTCAGGGGCGCCTGTCCGTCGCTCGCTTCGAGCAGGGGTGTGCATGCGAGTGAAGCGGAACGTCTTGGCGGCAGCCGCGAGCGTGGGGCTCTTCGCGTGCGGGGACCACTCGCTCGATGCCACCTCCACCGCGGGGTCGGAGAGCACGGGCGCGACGGTGGGCGCCACGGACTCGAGCTCGTCGGGGGTGACGGTGAGCATGGAGGGCGGAACGCCCGACCTGCCGCCCCCGGACGCGGGTTTCTGCCCTCCCGGGTGCGACGTGGAGCTGGACACGCGGTGGACCTTCCGCGGAGAGTTTCCCGATCCGCAGCGCCGCGAGACGGTCATCCATCAGCTGCACGCCATGACCTCGGTCTTCGACGACACGCTGATGGTGGCCGAGGGGCGGGGCCCGGACGTGTGGATCTCTCGCATCTCGCGGGCGGGGAACCTGCTGTGGTCCGAGCGCTTGCCCGTCAGCTTCCCTGCCCAGATCCGGGACCTGAGCGCGGGGCCGAGGGGCACCATCTGGTACAGCGGCACGGCGCAGCTGGGCTTCACCGGGGGCATCCCGGTCATCCTCTACGGCCAGTTTTCCTTCACCGACATCTTCGACAGCGAAAACCACTGGACGCAGCTACAAGGGATCCCCGAGGTGCTGCCGCGGGTCGGGTCGATCGTGCCCTTCAACGAGCAGCGGGCCGGGCTCGCCATCATCGACCGGCTCGGCTTCGACGGTCGATCGGGCACGGAGCGCATCGACGTGCTCGACCTCAACCGTAGCGGTGCCATCGACAACATCCGCTTCATCACGTCGCAATCGGAGACCAACCCGCACGGCGATCCGGTCGCGGCCCCGGTCGGCGAGAACTCGGCCATGGCCTACCCGTCGTTCACCGGGCTCCAGGACCAGGGCTATGCGGTGTGGATCGAAAACGCATTCCTCGCCGTTCGTGATGCGGTGGCCTTGCCGGGGGCGCCCGACGACATCGCGGCGACCCCCACCGGGCGGGCGGTCGTGGTCAGCCACCAGTGGAACGGGGCGCAGCTCGAGGTCTTCGTCGACGAGACGGCGCTCGAGCTGCCCTTGCAGTGGGAGTTCCGGGCGGTCATCGACTCCACCGTCGAGGGGCGCTCCGAGATCGTGGTCGACGAGGACGGCACCGTGATCGTGGCCGTGCCCGCGACCCGCCGCGTGAACGGAGAGCTTCGCTCCCGGGTCGAGTTCATCGCGTTGACGCCCGACGGCCAGGTGTACTGGAACGAGACGCTCCCCTTGCCCTTCTTGCCGGGGGAGCGCCCCATCTCGCTGGAGCTGTCGGCCGACGGCCTGCTGCAGCTGGGCGCGACCGTCAACGATCGCGTGCGCGTCGATCAGGTCGAGCCCCTCTGCGTCTGCGAGTGAGCCCGACCTTCACTGCTGGCTAGTCTACCGACCACCCGCAGGTGCGGCCCTTGTTCTGCTCGGCGAGGTAGCCGGCCAGGGGCTCGAAGTACTCGATGAGCGCCGAGGCATCCATCTCGCGGGTGCCGGTCAGCTTCTCGAGGGCGTCGGGCCAGGGCTTGGAGGCACCCATGGCGAGCATGGCCTGGAGCTTCTTGCCCGCCTCCTTGCTCTCGTAGATCGAGCACTCGTGCAGCGGACCGGTATGCCCCGAGGCCTGGCACATGGCCTTGTGGAACTGGAACTGGAGGATGTGCGCGAGGAAGTAGCGCGCGTACGGGGTGTTGGCCGGGATGTGGTACTTGGCGCCCGGATCGAAGTGCTCTTCGCCACGGGGGCTGGGAGCGCCCACGCCCTGGGCCTTGGCCCGCAGCGTCCACCAGTCGGCGTTGTAGGTCTCGGGCGTGGTCTTGCCGGAGAACACGTCCCAGCGCCACTGGTCGATGATCATGCCGAAGGGCAAAAACGAGATCTTCTGCAGTGCGTCCTGCATCTGCTTGTTGATCACGCCCTTGTCGTTGCTGCTGATGGTCGACAAAAGGCCGATCTTCTTGAGGTAGGCCGGGGTGATCGACAGCGCGATGGCATCGCCGATGGCCTCGTGGAAGCCATCGTGGGCGCCGCTCTGAAAGAGCGCGGGCATCGTGTAGTAGTTGTTGTAGTAGTAGTGATGCCCGAGCTCGTGGTGCACGGTCACGAAGTCTTCGTGATCGATCTTGATGCACATCTTGATGCGCAGGTCGTTGTTCATGCCCACGTCCCAGGCGCTGGCGTGGCACACCACCTCGCGGTCCTCGGGCTTCTTGAACAGCGAGCGCTCCCAGAAGGTCTCCGGCAGGGAGTTGAGGCCTAGCGAGGTAAAGAAGCTCTCGCCCGCGCGGACCATCTTCAGCTCGTCGTAGCCGGCGCCCTGCAGGGCCTTGGTCACGTCGAGGCTGGGCTCGCCGGGGTAGGGCTCGAGCCAGGGGTACAGCGCGGCCCAGTCCTGCGCCCACATGTTCCCGGTGAGGTGGGCGGGGATGAGGCCGTCCTCGGGCACCTCGTCGCCGTACTTTTCGTGCAGCTGGGCGCGGACGTGGCAGTGCAGCGCGTCGTACAGCGGCTTGACCTGGTCCCACAGTCGCGCGACCTCCTGCTCGAAGGCCTCGGGGCTCATGTCGTAGCGCGAGCGCCACAGCTCACCGACGTCGGCGTAGCCGATGGCCTTGGCGCCCTCGTTCCCCAGCTCCACGAAGCGCTGGTACTTGTCGCGCATCGGCACGGAGACGGTGCGCCAGCGCTCCCACGCGTCGCGCTGCGCCTTGGCGTCGGTCGCCTTGCCCGCCTCGTCGCTGAGGATCGCGCTCAGCGCTCCGAGGTCCTGGCAGGTGTCGGGCTTGGACTCGTCCTCGCACCACTTGCCCTTGCCGTACATGCCCTCGAGGTTGGCGCTGATGGTGGCCAGCTCCTTGCGCTTGGCCTCGTTGTCGGGGGCGGGCAGCGTCGAGGTCAGCTTCAGCAGCTTGATCTGCCGCAGCACGTCCTCGTCGCCCTCGGTCATCCCGTCGTAGCGCGTGGCCAGCTGGATCGCCTGGGTCTCGTAGGCCATGGTCGCCGCGTTGGCCTCGGCGGCCGCGGCCTCGTGCTCGTCGGTGATGTCGGTCGCCTTGGTCCACTCGGCCTCGGCGCCCTTGGTCCACAGCTCGCGGAGCTTGGCGTCGACGTCCTGGGCGAACTTCTTCGCGTCGTCGGCCGTGGGCTTGGGGGCGGCGTCGACCAACGCCTTGGTGTTGATCTTGAGCTTCTCGGACTCGTCGACCGCGTCTTCCCCGGCCTTGGCCGTCTTTTTGGCGTCTTTGTTGCCCTTCCCGGCCTTGCCTCCCGCACCGCCACAGGCGACGGAGGACAACGCGAACAGGGCGAGGGTCACCGAGGAGAACGTTCGAGTCGCGCGATTCACCGACATGTCGCGCGGACGCTAACTCTCCAAAACTGCCCTTGGCAAACGACTCGAGCACAAACCGGCCCAGGGCCGATCATCGGGGCCGCGCGGCGCTTGGTCGGCGCACGTTCTCCACTGCGAAGCGAACCTCGCAGGGGGCCGCGAAGACCGATGATGCCTATATCGACGGCACCATTGGTATCCGCGGTCACCCATTGACCCTCGCTCAGCCGCGGCCTCGGGCGCCGAGGGCGGAAGCGGAGCCTAGTACTGCTCCCGGTAGGCGTTGCGACAGATGCCGAAGTGGGTCCCGTTGTTGTCCGCGGAACCGCAGCCGTTGACGGTGATCTCGTACTTGTCGTCGTGGCTGTCCCAGCGTGCGTGTGTCGTGATCTGCTTGTAGCTGCCTCGGTCGTACCAGCAGACCTCCCCCGGGTTCTTGCTCTCCATCGTCTGGATGATCCCCGAGTTGTTGATGGTCAGCGTGTTCACGCCCGTGTTCGCACACAGCACGTCGGCCTTGACCTGCCACCACACGCCCAGCCAGTCGCGGTGCTGGAACTTCGATTGCGTCCATGCCTCGCGGTCCCCCGACCACGGCGTGGTGATCCCGTGGCGGACCCTGAGGCGGTTGTCGCCCTTGGTGCGCGTCGACCAGTTGGAGGTCCCGCGAAACGAGATGTCCTCGTCGTCGGGCTCGTAGACCTCCATCGCCTCGGCAATCAGGCCGAGGGTCTGCGCGTTCATCTCCTCGAGCGAGACCCCCTCGCGGGCCAGCTCCACCTGCTGGCCGCTGATCTCGATGGCCGCGTCTCGACCGACCTGATCGCAGAAATCGCCGTACAGGCCGCACTCGAAGGGAGCGGTGAGGCGCTCCCGGGTGAGCTCGAGGTCGCCGTTGGCCACGTAGGTCTCGTGGAACGCGACGAGCTCTTCTTCGTCGAGTTCGAACATCAGCTCGCCATCGCGTGGCGCCTCGTCTTCGACGGGCATCGGGTCGCAGGCGAGGGCTCCGGCCGACAGCACAGCCGCGCCGAGATACCAAGAGAGGAACGAACGAATGGGGGCACCGTGAGTCATACCGGCCCATTGGCGGTGGTCGTCTCGGTGATGACGGGGGCTCGGATGTTTTTTCCTCCGTGCGAGAGCCCGCACGCGGCGCTCGACGGGCGAATCCCGGGGGGAAACGACCGCGTGTCGCACCTGGGCGCAAACACGGGGCTCGCCTGGCTGAGAGGCGGTCGGCCATGCGACGTTTGCCGGGCATGACCGAGGCATCGCGGATCTACGTTCTGTACACCGGAGGCACCATCGGCATGGACGGTCACCCGCTGGCGCCCATGCCCACCTCGCGGTTCGAGGCACTCATGGCCACGATGCCCGGCTTCAACCCGCCGTGGCTGACGCTACAGACCTTCGCCAACCAGGACATCCGGGTCAGCTACGAGCTCGATGCGTTCGAGGAGCCCATCGACAGCTCCGCCATGGTCCCGCGGGACTGGGTCCGCATCGCCCGGCGGGTGCTCGACAACTACGACCAGTTCGACGGCTTCGTCGTCCTGCACGGCACCGACACCATGGCCTGGACCGCCTCGGCGCTGTCGTTCTTGCTCGAGGGCCTGGCCAAGCCGGTCGTGGTGACCGGATCCCAGGTGCCCTTGGCCCAGACCCGCAACGACGGCCTGCGCAACCTGGTGTCCGCCATGCAGATCGCCGCCACCACGAGCGTGCCCGAGGTCGGCCTGTTCTTCGACATGGCGCTGTACCGCGGTTGTCGGGCGGCCAAGGTCAGCACCAACGCCTTCGAGGGCTTCGCCTCGCCCAACGCGGGGGCGCTGGCCGACGTGGGCATCGGCATCGAGATCAACGAAGGCATGGTGCGCTTGCCTCCGCCCGTCGAGATCAGCCTCGAGGACCCGGCCAATCGCGAGCGGATCTCCGCGCGGCTCGACACCATCGAGCGGGCACTGCCGAACTTCTCCGTGCTCTCGCTGGCCCTCTTTCCGGGCATCCAGCAGTCCAACGCGGTGGACGTCATGCTCTCGTTCACCGAGCCGCCCGTGCGCGGGGTCGTGCTCCAGGCCTTCGGCGAGGGCAATGCCCCCTCCACGCCCTCGTTCATCGACGCCCTACGGCGGGCCCACGAGCGCGGCGTGGTGATCGTGGACGGCACCCAGGTCATGCAGGGCTCGGTCAACGTCGATGCCTATCAGTCCGCCTCGGGGCTCGAGCAGGCGGGGGCCATCAGCAGCTACGACATGACGCCCGAGGCCGCTCAGGCCAAGCTGACCTACCTCATCGCGCTCGGCCTTCAGCCCAAAGAGGTCGAAACGCTGATGCAGCGGAACCTGCGGGGCGAACTCGAGGCGCAGGCCGGGCCCACGCAGGGGCTGACCTTCGTCGATCGCTGAGGCCTCCTCCCCCTGTGCCGTCGGCGCCGAAGTCGGTTCGGTCCTTCGGCGCAATGAACGGTATTCAGTCCGTAACTGTCCGTCCGGGGATTGCATACCGCCCTCTAGTCGAGACGGCGACGCCCGCGACCCCTGCGGCGCGGAGTCGCGCGCGGCGGGGAGGGATGGATGCGACGCTGGAAGGAGCGACGACGGATACGGCCACGGTGGCGTCCTGGTGGGCCCATGGCGGGCGGTGGACTGGTGGCGATTGCCGGCGTGTTCGCGTGCACGCGGGCCAACCCGGCGTTCGACGCCAGTGAGTCCGCTGCGGAGGCATCCGAGACCTCTGCGGTTGGCGAAGGGACCACGGGTGTCTCGGGCTCCGTCGACGACTCCGATGCGGAGGACACTGCTCTCCCGCCCGAGGCGACGACCAGCGGGGGGCTCGACTCGACCTCGAGTCCCTTGGATGACACCTCTTCGGGCGACGAGTGCACGAGCGACGAGGAGTGCCCGGAGGGCATGGTGTGCGACTCGAGCTGCGTGGCGGTATGCGGTGACGGCCTCGTGCTCGCATCCGAGGCGTGCGACGACGGCAACGACGTCGATGGCGACGGCTGCGACGTCGATTGCACGCCGACGGAGCTCGTCGTCGGAGCGTCGTTCGTCAACACCTGCGTCCTCATCGAGGGCGGCCGCGCCCGCTGCTGGGGAGAAAACGGCTACGGCCAGCTCGGGCTGGGTCACACCGACGACACCAGTCAGTACGAAGCCTGGCAGGGCGGAGACCTCCCCTTGCCTGGGCCGCTGCGGCAGCTCGGGATGGGAGACAACCACTTCTGTGGCGTGCTCGCGGCCACCGATGACGTGATCTGCTGGGGCGAAGCCGAGGGCGGGATGCTCGGCTACGCGAACACCACCGCGTTGTTTGCCCCGCCCGCCGCCGCGGTGGAGGTCGGGTTCCCCGTGCGCTCGATGGTCGGCGGTCAGTACCACTCGTGCGCGCTCGGGCTCGGCGGGGAGGTGGCCTGCTGGGGCTTCGGGCCCGAGCTCGGGTACGGACACTTGCATGCGATCGGCGACGACGAGTCCCCATCGTCGCAAGGCACGGTCCTCGTGCCCGCGGGGGCATCGATCTCCGCGGGAGTGCAGACGACCTGCATCGTCGACGACTTCGGCGCCATCCTGTGTTGGGGGGCGAACGACAGCGGACAGCTCGGGGTCGGCCACCTCGAGCCGGTGGGGGACAACGAGACCCCGAACGACCTGTTGTTCTTCGACCAGCCCGCGCTCACCGTCGAGGCCGGCTACCACCACACCTGCGCCCTGTTCGCGGGAGGGAGCGTGCGGTGCTGGGGCAGCGCGGTGTTCGGCCAGCTCGGCCGCGGCGACGAGCAGATGCTCGGCCACATCGAGCCCGTGACCACGATCGAGCCGGTCGAGTTCGGAGAGCGGAGCCTGGTCGTCGATCTCACCGTCGGCGATCGCCATAGCTGTGTCCTGTTCGAGGATGGCCGGGCCAAGTGCTGGGGCCTGGGGCTATCCGGGCAGCTCGGCCAGGGGGGATTCGACGACATCGGCGACGACGAGCGGCCGTCGGAGATCCCGACGATCGACCTGGGCGGCCAGCGAATCCTCCAGATCGAGGCGGGGGGTGACCACACCTGCGCCGTGGTCGAGGGCCACCAGCTGTACTGCTGGGGCGAAAACGACAGCGGCCAGCTCGGCCTCGGGCACACGCTCGACGTCTCGAATCCGCTGGACGGGTGGGTGCCGGTCCACGATCCCGCGTAGCCGCCGAGCCCACGGAAAAGGGCCCGAGGTCGGATGACCGCGGGCCCTTGGGGTTCCGGCTTCAGGGGAGGCTCAGGCGCCCGAGCCGTCGCACCAGGCCTCGTCGAGGAGGAAGGCCGGGGTGGCGTCGCACATGCGCTCGCCGAAGCGGACGATGCACTCGCCCCAGCACTGGTCGCTGTTGTCACAGGCGGCGCCGGAGCGGCGCAGCTCGGTGCAGATGCCGTCCACGGCGCCCATGGGGGCCTCGCAGAAGGAGCCGACGATGCAGGGCTCGGTGGTGCCGTCGGTGCGGCACGGAGCTCCGATGACGGCACCGCTGGTGCACTCGCCCATGTAGCAGGCGAGCGACTCGCACTCGGCTCCGCTGTTGCAGAGCACGCCGTTTTGGAAGGGCGGGCGCAGGCAGACGGCGTCGCGACAGACGAGGTTGTCGTCGGGGTCGCACTCGGCATCGGAGTTGGGGCAGGGCCCGTTCTCACCCGAGTACGCCTGACACGTCGGCATGGCCGGGTCCATGTTGCAGAAGCCACCCTGGCACTCGGCGTTGTCGAAGCTGGGGCAGGGCTGCCCGGCGCCGAGCGAGGGGCTGCACAGGCCGCCCTGGCAGAAGCCGGACTCACACTCGGTGTTGTCGTTACACGGGTCGCCGGTCGGCGCCAGGTTGGCGCAGAAGCCCCCGTTGATCACGTCGCAGAAGTTGGACGAGCAGTCGTTGTTCTTCGTGCAGACGGTGCCCTCGCCACCCGGCTGCTGGCAGCTGGCGGCGGTGTCGAAGTTGCCCTTGCAGAAGTAGGTCTCGGGGCAGTCCGAGTCCTCGATGGTGTCGAAGCAGGGCGATCCCGGCGAGCAGAAGCCGCCCGCGCAGACCTGGGCGACGGGGTCGCAGGTCAGGCCCGCGGCGCAGCGGATGGTCTCGGTGCCGGGGATGGGGTTGAGCGGGTCGGCGAAGGCACAGCTCTCGCCCGACAGCGCACCCGGGGCACAGGTGCCGCTCTCCCAGTCGCAGATGAGGCCCTCGGCACACTCGGCGTCCGCGAAGCAGTTCTCGTTCTCGCGCGCCCGCAGGGCACAGACCCCAGCGATGCCGAAGTCGATGCAGCGCAGGCCCTCTTGGCACTCCCAGGGGCCGTCGCACTCTTCGCCGACCGCTTGCCGGCCGCGGAACATCTCGTTGGGATCGCAGGGGTCGGCCTCGACCTCCATGGCGCTCGGCGTGCAGCGGCCCACCGGGCCCACGACCACGGGGACGTTGCACTCGCGGTCGGCGGTGGCGTCGGCACACTCGCGGACGGCGGTGGAGTTCACGTCGACGCGACCCTCGTTGATCGACAGCGCCAGCACCAGCAGACCCTCGGCCGGGTCGTTGCTCAGCTCGTTCTGCTCCAAGTCGAGCGGGACGCCGGTCGAGATGGCGTCGAGCATGCGCTCGCTGCAATCGCCCGCGTCGACGGTGAAGTCGCCCACCTGGTAGACGAGCTCATCCGGGGTGCAGCAGCCGAACATCCAGTCGCACGCGGCGTCGACCAGCGGCGTCATGTTGCTGCGGGCGGTATCGATGCCCGAAGTCTCCTCCTCGGCGCAGCCGGACAGCAGCATCAGGGCGACGGAACCGAACAGGGTCGCTTTACGGAACATATGCCAAAAGGCGTATCACTCCGAACCCTCGTTTGCCCAGAAGGTGAGTCACAATCACCCGATTTTGTGCCCAGGAGGGCCCATGTCGGGCCTGGGTGTCTCGTTCGCGTCGAGAGGCAGATAAAGCCCACATTGGCCGCAATCGTGCGGCCGGATCGCGGCGGCCCGACGCCCGATGGGGGCGGGCTCGGCTGCCACCGCGGCCCGGTACTGCTACCGTGGAAGGGTCGATGGGATGGAAGGCGAACGCGGGGGGTCTGGCAGTGGTGTTCATGGCCGGATGCCCGGTCGTCCCGGACGATGGCGGAGACGAGTCTGCGGCCCAGGATCCGTCCACGTCCGGGGCCACGATGGACTCCGCGTCGGGCCCGGATATTGACTCCGGGTCGAGCATCTCCGCCACCAGCGTGGCCACGGCGACCGAGACCTCGGACGAGGCCGAGCCCTGGTTCGAGGTGGGCTGGGGCACCGACGACTTCAACGCCTTCGACGGCGTCTTGCCCGTGGTGACGGGCCCCCAGGGTCTGTCGATGTTCTCGATGCCGATCCGCGGGGCCGGGTTTTACACCCCACCCATGCCCAGCTTCGACAACCCGGACATGCCCATGCTGCAGGCGTGGGTCGACATCGAGGGCCTCAACGACAGCCCGGGCGGTCACTTCAACGAGGTCAACGACTACCCCGCGCTGTTCTACCCCTCGTTCGACGACCCCGGCACGCTCGAGGGGCCCGCGGTGTGGCTGGTCCTGCCCGATGCGGTCGAGGCCGAGGACATCGATGGGATGCCCGCGTTGTTGCACGCCGAGCTGCTCGACGCCGATGGCTTGTTCTTCGTCGAGGAGTACGAGCTCGTCGTCGAAGTGTCGGACCCGTCCGGCGGCTAGCACCTTCCGCACGGGCCCGACGCTCGGCTCAGAACGCGCCGATGACCGCGACGGAGGCTTCGACCTCGGTGCGCAGGCTCGCCTGAGCTGCGTTGAGGGCATCGAAGGCCACGGTGACCTCGTCGACGGCACAGCGGGCGCCGAACGCCGCCTGGATGTTGCCGCTGACGGCGATCTCTTCGACCTGCTCGAGGAGCACGCCGCCCTCGAGGTCGGCCGAGGTGATGAGGCCGAGGGCCGAGTCGACCACGATGTCGGCCTTGGCTCGCGCCGCGAGGATGGCCCCGAAGTGGATGCGGAAGTTCTCGAGCCAGGCCCGGAACTCGGCCTGCGCGGTGGCGTCGCCCGAGACGCCCGCCGCCCACTCGTACTCGAAGGCCAAGGTCGGCGGGGTGCACTCGACCGAGGCGCTCGCCTTGGCGTCGACGGTGGCTTCACACTCGGCGCTGACGCTGGGGGGCACGACGGTACCCTCGCAGCTGCCTTCGCACTCGACCGAGCCGCTGGCCGAGGCTTCACAGCTCGCGCTCGCTCCGGCTTCGCATCCCGCCTCGGGGGCCACGTAGTCGCAGTTGCCCTGGCACTGGAAGTCGCACGACCCGCCCGCGCTCATGTCGACGGCGCACTCGCCCTCGCACATGCCGTTGCAGACCCCATCGAAGCCCTCTTGGGTGTTGCCGTCGACGGTGCACGAGCCGCGGCAGGTGCCTTCGCAGCTGGCGGAGGCGGTCAGCGACGCGACGCACTCGCCCGAGCAGGTGCCCGTGCAGTCGAAGCTCGGGGCGGTGCCCGAACACATCAGCGTCGCCTCGCCTTCACACGACACTTCGGCGCCCGCCTCGATCTCGCAGCGACCCTCGCAGGTGGCCGAGACCTCGCCCGCGTTGACCTCTGCGTCGCACTGCGCCGCCGCGGCGACCGAGGCTTCGACGCTCGCTTGGCACTGCGCGGGCTGGAAGGTCACCTCGAACGAGCCGTCGATGAAACCGCCGACGTGGGCCTGTAGCGCTGCGCTCAGCTCGGCTCCCGAGGCCCCGGGGGCGAGGCCGACCGAGGCACCGATGGCATCCAGCTCGGCTCGCAGCTCGCCACTGAGGCCGCTCATCGAGGCTTCGAGGTCGATCGCGGCCCCGAAAAAGGAGTCGATGAATGCGACTCCAGAGATGCTCGCGTTGCCTTCGGCGAAGCCTCCGGCCGTGCAATCGACGTCGAGCCCACACTGCTCCGCGACTGCGCGTGCAGTGTCGTTGTCGCAACCATTGAGGGCGGAAATCGCCAGGCCGAGCGTCGCACCGAGGCCCAGGCAACCAATGCGGTTGCGATGGTTTCTATTCATGGGACTTTCCTTCGGGCCGCTTCACTCGAGGCACGGGGACTTTCCCCGGGCCGGAAAGCGGCGTCGTAGGTTCGTTCCCACCTCGCTTCGTTTTTCTCTTCGCGAAGAAAAAAAAGGTGCAGAAAAAATCGACGATGGTCGACGTGGAGCAAGACGGATCGAGGCGCAGCGGACCGAAGCGCGGCCGATCATCGGTGGCGCGAAACGATCGCGGCGCCGAGGAAGGTCGGCGCCGCGGGACAGCTCGAGACCGGGGGTTGCGGCTACGTGTCGTCGCAGGCGTTGGCGACTCGAGCCAGCTGCGACGAGGCCGGGAACTGCTTGCGAAGCAGGGCGGCTTCGCGGCGGCCTCGGTCTCGGTCACCCGCGCGGCACGAGGCTCGCGCGGTCAGGGCCAGGCGCTCTTCGAGCAGCTGCCCCTTCGGGAATCGGCGCGCGTGCTCGGCCAGCGGGGTCAGGGCTGCCTGCGCGTTGCCGCCGTTGAGCTCGCGTCGGGCTCGGGCGAGCAGGCGGGCTTCTTCGGCGAGGGTCGAGGCGGCCGCGGCCGGAGCGGCTTCGGGCTGAGGCGCGGCGGTCGGGGAGGTGTCGCTGGGACGACGCTTGGGGGCCGCCGACGGGGTTTGGAGGGTTGCGGGCGGCTGCACGTGAAGCAGCGGAGGAGGCTCGACCTCCGGGGTTTCGACCGCAGGCGTCTGTTCGACGACCGCGGGAACGCTCGCCGCGGCCTTGTGCCCGGAGCCTTTGCGCTTTGACTCCGCCGGAGCTTCCGCGGGCGTATCGGCTTCGGCGACCACGGTGGCCGGAGTCGCCTGCCCGCCGCCGGACAGCTGCCACGCACCCACCACGGCGGTGCCACCGAGCACGATCGCCAGCAGACCTTTGGTCCACGACAGGCTCAGCTTCGAGGTGACGGCCTTGCCCGTGGGCCACGCGGAGACGGGCGCCCCGATGGCGACGCTGCGGGTGACCTGCTTCCAGGTCTTTTTCTTGGCCCCGGGTGGCGGCGCGAGGCTGTCGCGCTCGCCTTGGACGAGGTCGGAGAGGAAGTCGTGGCTCATGCGGACCTCCGTTGGCGGGTCAACGCCGGCTTGGGCGGTGCATCGCGACCGGTGAGCTCGGCCGCGTGGCGCCGCAGGTGCTCTCGGGCGATGCGAAGCCGAGAGTGCGCGGTGGCGGGCTTGATGCCCAGGATCTCCGCCGCTTCGCGCCCGGTGAGCTGCTCGAGCTCCATCAGGATGAACACGTGGCGCTGCTCGTCGTCGAGACGATCGAGCAGCGCGTGCAGGGTCCGCGCTGCGTCGTGCTGGGTGTGCGCGTCGGACTGCGAGGGCGCGATGACCTCGACCGCGCGCGCCAGCGCATCCCGCCGACGCTGGCGGCGGGCGACGGAACGGCGCTGGTGCTTGGCCACCCGGATCGCCACCGCGAACAGCCAGCTGGTGATCGCGGCGCGGCCCTCGAACTCGGATAGGCGCCTGGCCACCACCACGAAGACGTCGTGGACCGCGTCGTCCACCGCGTCTTCGGGGACGCCGAGCCGCCGGAGGCTGCGCCAGACGAACGCATAGTGCTCGCGATAGGTCGCGGCGAGATCTGCGTCGATGGCGCGGTTTGGCTCGCGTCGCGCGTCGTCGGGCTGGGATCGAGCAGGCATGAGGTCAGGGGCGCATCGGTTCGTTCCCACCTGCCTCCGTTTTCATCACGGTCAGCGGCAAACGGAACTCGAGACCCAACGTAGCGCGAATTCCGATGGGGGAGGGGGCATGGATGAGGCCAATACCCTCGATCTCGAAGCGGGGCCGGACGAACGAGATGGTCGTGCCGACCGACAGCACCACCGCCAGCCAATCCTGCGGGACCCACGCGATCCCCGGGTTGAGCACCAGCGCCGTCCAGGTGGCCGGTCGTTCCGCCCCGGCCAAGATGCGTGGGGCCAAGATGATCTGCCCTGTCTCGATTCCACCCAGGAGCGGGAACTCGAAGGGGCCGCGCCGAAAGACGGGCCCCGCCTCGGCGCCGACCGTCCACATCCATAAAGAAAGGTCTCGGGTAATCGGAGGCACGGAGAAGCCTCGCGTGGCGCCGAAGGTCGCGGTGATGCCGACCCGCAGCCGGGGCAGTCGCCATGCGACCTTGGCCTGCCCCACCGCGGACGCGCCGCGCAGCGTGGCTCCGAGCACGCCGCCCGAGGCTCCGAGCACGAACCGCAGGGGGATGCGCTGTCCTGGCTCGGGGTCGGTGGCGGGCTGCACCGGGCCGGGCGACTCGGTGATGAGCTCCGGGTCGTCGTCCTTCGGTTCGGTGGCCTCGCTCGTGCGGACGACCTGGCTGCCATCGCCGTGCTCGCTGGCCTCGGTGTCCACGGCGGACGTCGTGGGCTCCACGGTGGGCTCGCTCGCGTCGGGGTCGAGCGTCATCGCGATGAGCAGCGCGGCGGCATCGGAGACGGCGGCGCAGTCGTGCGGGTCGAACAGCGCCCGCTCCGTGCGTCCCTGGGGCGTCTCGATCGCCAACGCGAGAGACCAGCCGGCCTGCGTATCTCCGGTGATCGTGCCTTGGACCGACCACGGCTGCATGGGCAGCTGGGTCAACGGCATGGCCAGGTGCTGCTCGACCTGCGCCGTCACGCGCTGCTCGGTCGGGCACTCGGCCGACGCGCTCCACGAAAAGGGAAGGTCGTCCGAGGCAGGAGAGGCCCTCGCGGCGAGTAACGCCGCCGCCAGTGCGAGTGTGGGCCCCATCGCCGTAAACTGAGACGCTAACACGAGCCGTTTGTTCGGACGCTTTGCGACTCGAAGGGCCCGAGGTCGGCCGGCTCGAGTGCACGTTGGACTGGCATTGAACCAACGCATTGCAAAGTGATGGTTCGCCGGTGCATGGGCACGCGATGACCCGGTCACGATGAAAGGTCATGACCGTCCAGCGGTTGTCCTGCGACGACGCTCGATCGATCCATGGCAACGCGGATTGCGGACGGGTCGATCCGAGGTTTCGATCCTCCGCTCAACGTCGCGGCCGGCCGGTCGTTGTTGTGAGTTCCCTATCAGTGAATCTCTGAGTAGGTAGAGAGCGAACCGTCCCGAGTCAGGACACTGTTTTCATGAGAATCACGCGTGATCTTGCTGCTTTCGGATGCCGGTCCGGCTCCTGCATTGGAGATCAATACGCGCGAATTTGGCCTTCTAGACCCATCTAGGACGCTTTTTCGACATTGGATCATCTTGAGCTGGGGCTACTATTGCGATAGTTCAGGGATCACCTCTGGGTGAACGGATGTTCATGACTGGCGACGACTATCTCGGTGCTCTGCTGACGGACGGCCCTCCCGCTGCCCGTTGCGAACGGCTGCGCTCGTTGCCCTCGGATGACTTCGGCCCCCGAGTGTTGGCCCGCCTTCGCGACACCGACGAGATCGTCACGCTGCGGGGCATCGCGATCGCGGATGCAGCCTGGAAGCGCACGACGCCTCGGCTGCAGAAGCTGGCCGCCGTCGAGAACGACAACGCGGCTCGCTTGCTCGCCTACGGTCGGCACGAAGGCCTCGCCTACTTCATCCACGAACACCACCGCGGCCCTCGGCTGACCAGCGTGCTGCGCAAGCGCGGCGGCACGCTGTCCATCGACACGCTGCTGCCGATCTTCGCTCAGATCCTCCACGCCGTCGCCGATGCGCATCGCGGTGGCGTGGTGGTGGGCGGCATTCGTCCCCAAGACATTCGCGTGGTGCGAGTCGAGGACGACGAACTCGAGGTTCGTCTGCGCAACTTCGGCTTGGCCGGAGTGCTCGGCGTCCCGGCGGGTCGAGGTGGCGACCTCGATCATCCTTCCATCTATCGTGCCCCGGAGAGCGACGTCTCGGTCAGCCCCGTCTCCGACGTGTTCTCGCTGGGCGTGTTGTTCATTCGTCTGCTCACCAGCCCGCTGACGCGGACGGACGACGAAGGTCAGCGCTCGGCCGAGCTCCGGGCGCGCCTGCGGGGGGCCCTCGAAGACGGCGCGCTGAGCAATGGGCTCGCGGTGCTGATCTCCGAGGCGATCGAGCTCGATCGCGGCATGCGTCCCCATGATGCGGTTCGCCTGCTCGAGCGCCTGCAAGAGGTCGTGCCCGCGGCGCGACTGCGGGTCGACGCATCGGTGGTGGAGCCCATGGCGGTACCTACGGTGGTCACCGACGACTCCGCCACGCACTGGCCGGCACGCCAGTGGACGGTGCTCGACGCCTGGGACAAGCCCCAGCCTCATCGCCACACGCCGGTCCAGCCCTCCGCGGTGCTGACCGAGTCGGGCACGTCCATCGAGCTTCCGCGGGTGGATCGGCCCGTGGCCAAGGGCGGCACCCTGCGCGTGCCTCCGGTGCCGCAGCGACGCTCCATCCTGGGTCGAGCCATGCGTCGCGTCGCGCTCGGGGTCGGCTTGCTCTCCACCGGCTCGGCGGCGGTGGCCGTCGCAGCCACGGTACGCCCCGACTCGACCGAGCCCGCCACCGAGGCGCGAAGCGAGGGAGTCGAGGCCGAGGTGTCGGCCGAGGTCGCGCCGCAGCCGAGCACGTTGCTGGTCGAGACCGATCGCCCCGGCACCCTGACCGTCGACGGTCGAGTGGTGGGGCCGACGAACGAGGCCATCGAGCTCGGCGCGGGCCTGCACGTGCTTCGCGTCGAATCCGATGGGCACCAGGTCTGGCGCTCGCGCCTTCGCGTCGAGCCCGGTCGCGCCCACGAGGTCAGGGCCACGCTCGAGCCCGAGGTGATCGCCGACGCTGGTTCGAGGGCTCGCCGAGACTGAAGCCGTCGCGTCGGGTGATGCCCTCGGGGCTCGCCGCCCCTCGTGCCGAGCCGTTCAGCGGCGTCGTCGGTAGCGACCGGCACCGAGCACGAGCAGGACCCCGAACAACGCCGCGCCGTAGGCCGGACGCTGGGGCTCGGAGGCGCAGCCCGACTCGGTGGGCTCGGGCGGCGCTTCGCCGATGACCCCGATGGTGGTCGGCGAGTAGGCCACGTAGCTGCGCCCGGAGGGGTCGACGATCTCGATGCGAATCTTGATCGAGTCGCCCGTCTCGGCCGGCGCCATGAAGTCGAGGTCGAGCGCGCCCGACTCGACGGCTTGGTTGTCGACGAAGGGCACCCAGTCCGGCTCTTGGCCCGTACCCACCGTGGCCCACGAGGCGGTGATGGTGGAGCCCTCGGGTGCTTCGATGCAGCCATCGAGGGGGAGCGGCTCGGCTCGGTCGGCGAGCAAGCCATCGACGCGCGAGAGGAACACGGTGGGCCCGGCCGAGTCGGGGTCACCCGCGTCTTCGACTCTCACCGCGCCGAAGCGAGGCGACCAAAGGTTGTTCTCGGGCTCCCAGGTATAGGCGGCCACGACCCAGGTGCCGGGCGAGACGTCGCTGGTGTCCCACGTGACGCCCATTGCCGCTTGGGCCTGGGTGATGGGCAGGCGCGGGTCGTCGGGCGTGATGCGGACGTGGGTGCCCGCGGGCCA
This sequence comes from Myxococcota bacterium, assembly GCA_039028615.1. Taxonomy (GTDB): domain Bacteria; phylum Myxococcota_A; class Polyangia; order Nannocystales; family Nannocystaceae; genus Paraliomyxa. The sequence continues at coordinate 71,449 of JBCCHT010000045.1, forward strand.
CAGGCTGCTGATGTCGAGGATGTCGTCGTCGTCGTAGGGGACGGTGTTGTCGCCGTTGGCCTCGGCCCGATCGAAGTCGCTCTGGTTGATGTACTTCGGGAACGCGAAGTCGACGTTGGTCTGCGAGAACGCGAAGAACTGGTGCTTGCGACTGTCGGGCAGCTCCTCCGGGGTGAGCTCGGTGTCGTCGTAGCTCACGTCGTACTCGATGAGCACCGGCTCGCCGCGGGTGACCGACTGCACACAGGGGACGCCGCTGTAGATGGCGGGTGTCCGCGGCCGCAGGCCGTTGGCGGCGGAGGCGACCGAGGGCAGCACCGCGATGGCGGTGGTGGTCGCGAGCAGGAGCGGGAGTCGGCGAACCATCGACCTACAGTATAGCGCTGGCCATGCGGCGGCGAGACCGGGTGTGGGGTGCCCATCGTCGCGACTTGGGCTAAGTTCCAGGGACCTCGATGGCTGGACTCAGGACGGACTCGGTGATCTCACGTTCCATGATCTCGACGCTCATCGCCATGGTCGTGGGGGGATTGCCTGCGTGCGGTGGGGACGACACGGACGACGGTGCGGCCCCGAGCAACTGCGTCGAGCGCGACGCCACGGCCTGCACTCCGCTGTACGAGCCGACCTGGGATCGGGTGTTCTCCGAGACCCTGCAGCCTTCGTGTGGCGTGCCCGGAGGGGCATGCCACGGCGATTCTACGGCGATTGGGGCCTCGGGCGGCTTCCTCATCACCGACATGGACGCGACCCACGACATGCTGCTGAACGGCGGCTGGGTCGAGGCTGGCGACGAGCAGTGCAGCCCGCTCATGTTCCGACTCGATACCGACGAGACCTCGTTGCTGATGCCGCCGGGCTCCCAGCCCTTGGATGAGAACGAGCGGTGCTCGGTGGCGCAGTGGATCGCTCAAGGAGCCAATCGGTGAGGTCGGCGTACTCGGCCGCAGGCCTGTGGCTCGTGGTCGCTGCGACCGGATGTCGCAGCCCCGAGCCCGAGCCCTCCATCACGGTCGACGATCGGCTCATCGATCCCGAGACGTGCGAGGAGTGTCACCCCACGCACTTCCGCGAGTGGCAAGGCAGCATGCATGCCTACGCCGCCGAGGACCCGGTATTCTTGGCGATGAACGCGCGAGGGCAGCGCGAGACGAACGGAGAGCTCGGGGACTTTTGCGTGCGGTGCCATGCACCGATGGCGGTCGAGCTGGGGCTCACCACCGATGGGCTCAACCTGCCCGAGCTGCCCCAGAAGGTCCGCGGCGTGACGTGCTTCTTCTGCCACACCGCCGAGGCGGTCGAGGGCACGCACAACAACCCGCTGCGCCTCAGCGGCACCCGCACCATGCTGGGGGCCATCGCCGATCCGGTGGCCAACAGCGCCCATCCGTCCGCGTACTCGGCTCTGCTCGACTCGTCGACCACGGCCTCGGCCGACATGTGCGGGACCTGCCACGACGTAGTGACCCCGGCCGGGGTGCACCTCGAGCGGACCTTCGCCGAGTGGCAAGAGACCTTCTTCGCCGACGTCGATCCCATCACGGGGGGCCCCGCCGTCTACGGGCTGCGCTGCAACAACTGCCACATGGGCCCGCCCGAGATGGGGACCATCGCCGACTCGCCCGGGGTCCGTGCCGATCGCTTCCGCCACCCGCACGGCATGGCGGCCGTCGATGTGGCCCTGCACGACTGGCCCAGCGCCGAGCTGGGTCCGCAGCTGCGGGGGGAGCAGCTCGAGCAGATCGAGTTCCAGCGCAAGTCGGCCCTGTGCGCCACCGTCTGCGTCAACCCCAACGACGCGGGCGGCTCGGACATCGACATCTACCTGCACAACGAGTTCTCGGCGCATGCGTGGCCCAGCGGCGCCACCCAAGATCGCCGCACCTGGCTCGAGCTGCAGGCCTTCGTCGGTGACGAGGCGGTGCTCCAGGTGGGCATGATCGAAGACGGGGAGCCCGTCGCGTCGGTCGACGACCCCCTGCTGTGGCAGTTCCGCGATTTCATGTACGGGGCCGATGGGCAGGAGGTCCACATGTTCTGGGACGCGCGCAGCGTCGACGGCAACCTGCTGCCCGCGTCCGAGGTGCTCAGCCCCGAGGGCGACGCCTCCACCTGGCGATCGCGGCGCTACACCGTGCCCGAGTCGGACATCGACCGCGTCAACACCCGCCTGCGGCTGCGCCCGATGGGGCTCGACGTGCTCGACGATCTGGTGGCCAGCGGGGACCTCGATCCCTCGGTCCGCGATGCCATGAGCACCTTCGACGTCGCGCCCACCGTGCTCGAGTGGACGCTCGAAGAGGCCGGCGAGCCCCAAGACGACTACGGCCTGTGCGTCAGCAGCAGCAACGTCTGCGGGGCGCCCATCGTCGGGGCCGATCCGCCGTCCTGAGCTCGCGCAAAACCACGCAAAAGGGCGGCCCGCGTACGGTGCCGCCCTTTGTGTTGGCCGTGGGCCGAGCGCTCGCTACTCGACGCAGACGGCGACCATGACCTCGTCCGTGCCGCCCTCGGCATCGGTGAGCTCGAGGGTCACCTCCCAGTAGCCCGCCATGAACAGGTTGAGCGGGCTGAGCTCGAACTCGCCGGCCGACAGCTCGACGACCTCTTCCTCGACGGCGGTGCCGTGGCCGTGGTCGGGCATCCAGGGGGAGGCGTCGATGGTCATGCCCTCGAGCGGGGTGCCGTCGGCATCGGTGACCTGCACCGTCCAGGTGTTGTCGCCGCGGATCGGCTCGGCGGGCTCGGCCGCCACGACGCGCACCATGTGACGCTCGCCGGACTTGGTCAGGTCTACGGCGAAGTCGTCGACGCGATCCTCGCTCTCGCAGAGGGTGGCGGCCGCGTCGTCGTTCCCCGAGTCCATCGTGGTCTCTTCGCCGTCACACGCGGGCAGAGCGAGAGCGAGGGCGAGGGGGGTGACGCGGGCGAAGAGGCGGAAATCGAGCATCGGGAGAATCTCCAGCGGGTTCACGGAGGCTACGAGAGCGGAGCGGATTCGGTTCGAGCAGTGAACGCCGCGCTCCTTGGGCATACGACACGGTCCGTGGCCGCTCAAGCGATGTACGCCCGCTGCGGCAATCGGTCACAGCTCGCGCGACGTATTTTTGCCCTCGGACGGTGTGGAACGGCGGGCGCGACGCTCACTCGTTGCAACGGCCTCGTCGACGGCCTGAGCGGCGGGGCTACCGTCGGGCGACGAGCAAGCGGCCGGGGTGCAGGCCGTCGATGTACTCGCGCACTGCGACGTAGGTCACGGGCACCACCGCCGTGTAGTAGAGCGACAGCCCGATCCCGCCCACCAACGCGATGCCCATGCCGATGTACCAAGGCATGAACTGGGTGGGGAACAACACCGCTTGCAGCAAGAGGTTGGGTAGCAGCAGGGCCCACAGTATCGCGGTGCCGTTGCGCCAGCCCATGGTCCAGCTGCGCCGTAGGGCGTCGCCGAGCGCCAGCTCTTCGACGAGCATGACGGGCACGAGCATCGACGAGCCGACCAGGGCGCGCATGCCCAGGAACATGAACACCAGGACGCCGACGATCTGGATCAGCAGGGCGATGAAGTCCCAGGGGAGCATCCCCGCGAGCACGACCAGTCCGGTGACCAGACCCATGGTGATGGTCATGACCAGCATGGTGGCGAGGATGACGAAGAGCGAGCCGGCCATCAGCTGCGGTAGCTTGCCGACGGCGCGATTGAGCAGCAGCGAGAAGAACCCGCGGCGCTCGTCGGTGTGGACTTCGATGGCGGCGCCGATGAGCGGGGCCTGCAGCAGCAGGGCGGCCGACCACGCGAGCAGCATCAACGCGATGACGCTGACGGGGTGGGTCACGGCATCGATGCCCACGCTCTGCGACAGGCTGTTGTCGAGCGCACCGAGGCCGGTGATCCCGAGCAGCATGCCCCATCCGAGCAGCGCGCTGGCGACCGCGATGCCGATCACCTGCAGCGGGCGTTCACCGATCAAATGAAAGGCACGCTCGATGATGTACGAGGTGTCGATCGTTTGATCGGGATGCGCCGCGAACAAGAACGCGGTGTCGTCGTCGTCCGGCGGCGTGAAGGCGGCGCCGGACGGGGCCGGGCGGCTCCGGTCCGCGTGACGGCGAGGACCACGGGGGCCGCGAGACGGTTTGCTGGTGGTCGAGCCGCGCGTCATCACCGTCGATGATGACGCATCCGGTCCGGTCTTGGTTGCACGGGGCGGCATAAATCCGCCCCGTGCCCCCCTCGTGTGGTCTCGACTACGGCAGACGCAGGTCCGCGTCGGCCGCAGGGAACCACTGGCTGGCCATGCGAACGGCGTTGGTCGCCGCTCCGAGCCGCAGGTTGTCGGCGGTGATGGTCAGGCACAGCGCGGTGCCCTGGCCTCCGCGGGGGTCGAGCCGCAGCCGGCCCACCAGGGCGCGGTCGCGGTCGTGCACCCCGGCCAAGGCGCTGAGGCCATCGCCGGCCGCTCCGGGGAAGAAGCGGACGAAGGGCGACAGGGTCGAGTCCCCGAGCACCGCGGCGATCTCCTCGAGGGCCGGCGTGTCGCGCAGCTCGATCCACGCGTTGATGTAGTGGCCGACCGCGACGGGCACCCGGCAGCACTGGGCGGAGACCCCGAGCTCGGGGAGCGCGAGGATCTTGCGGCTCTCGTTCATGAGCTTGCGCTCTTCCGAGGAGAAGCCGCTGTCGTCGGTCTTGCCGTTGTGGGGCACGGTGTTGCCCGCGTACCCGGTGGGATCGAACGCGGTGCCCAGGCGCTCGGCCTGCGCGTAGCCCTTGCCGGAGGTCTCGATGAACGAATCGAGCGCCCCGATGCCCGCACCGCTGATCGCCTGGTAGCTGCTGACCGTGGCGCGGGTCAGGCCCCAGCGCTTGGCCAGCGGCTGGACCGCGAGGGCGAAGGGAATGGTGGTGCAGTTGGGGTTGGCCGCCAGCTTGGCGCCCTCGTTGGCGAGCAGGTTGCAGTTGACGCCCGCGACCACCAGAGGAACCTCGGGGTCCATCCGATAGGTGTTGCTCTTGTCGACGACGCGGTAGCCCAGCTCGAGCAAGCGCGGCACATAGCGACGGCTGAAGTCGTCGTCGAGCGCGACAAAGGCGAGGTCGCCCCCTTTGGTGTCTTTGTCCTCGAGGCGCGGCGCGCCTTTGACGGGCAAGCTGCGACCGTCCAACTCGAGGGTCTGGTCACGGCTTGCGTAGAGGTCTAGCTCGGCATCGGGCCATGATCTGGCCACCAGTGCGAGCGTCTCGCGACCGACCAAACCGGTCGCTCCCAAGATGCAGATCTTCATGTGCGCCTCATACCACGGTTGGAGTGCGCAAAGGCACCGAAGGGGGAACCGACCCGCGCGCGAGGTCGGCTCGGATCGAAGGGGATGCGTCGACGGAACATATTGGGGGAGATCCCTAGGTCAGCCCTCACGGAGACGGTGGCCAAAGCATTCCGATCCACGGGTGAATTCTTCTTCACAACTCGATCTACGGTCAACGCCGCGAGCGTCGCTCGCGCTGCGCTGAGAGCCACGTGCGGCCCTTTCCGTGCCGCAGGGGCCATGCTACCCACGCGCCAATGTCTGCCCGCGCCGCTTCGCCCCTGCGAGAGCACGATGCCGATCTGCACACCACGCTGGTCAAGACCATCAAAGGTCTGACGATGGATGCGGTGCAGACGGCAAACTCCGGTCACCCCGGCATGCCGATGGGCACCGCCGACATGGCCAGCGTGTTGTGGGCACGAGCGCTCGTGCACGACCCCGCCGATCCGAAGTGGCCCGACCGCGATCGCTTCGTGCTCAGTGCCGGGCACGGCTCGATGCTGCTGTACTCGCTGCTGCACCTGCACGGCTACGACCTGTCGCTCGAGCAGATCAAAAACTTCCGCCAGTTTGGTTCGCTGACCCCGGGCCACCCCGAGGTCGACCACACCCCGGGCGTCGAGGTCACCAGCGGCCCCTTGGGCACGGGATTCGCCGCGGGCGTGGGCATGGCGCTGGCCGAGCGGATCCTGGCCACCCGCTACAACCGACCGGGGCACGAGGTCGTCGACCACTTCGTCTACGGCATCGTCAGCGACGGCGACCTGATGGAGGGCATCGCGTCCGAGGCGGGCAGCCTGGCCGGGCACCTGGGCCTGAGCAAGATCGTCTACCTCTACGACGCCAACCGCATCACCATCGACGGCTCCACCGATCTGTCCTTTACCGAGGACGTGGCCGCGCGCTTCACCGCGTACGGCTGGCACGTGCTGGAGGTCGACGGTCACGATCCCGCGGCCATCGGCGAGGCCCTGGCGGCAGCCAAGGCGGTCACCGATCGTCCGAGCCTCATCACCTGCCGTACCGTCATCGGTCAGGGCGCGCCCACCAAGGCGGGCACCTCGGGCTCCCACGGCGCGCCGCTGGGCCCCGACGAAGTCGAAGGCGCCAAGAAGGCGATGGACTGGCCGCTCGAGCCGTTCCACGTCCCCGGTGGCCTGCGCGAGGGCCTCGACGCCCAGGTCGCGCTCAGCAAGGCGCAGCGGGCCGACTGGGAGCAGCGCTTCGGGGCCTACCGTGCGCAGTTCCCCGAGCTGGCCGCCGAGCTCGAGGCCCTGTGGAGCGGGGCGTTGCCCAAGGGCACCCTCGAGTCGCTCGACGAGATTCAGTACGACGTCGGCAGCTCGGTCGCGACCCGCAAGGTCAGCGCCAAGGCCCTCGGGGCCCTGACCACGGCGCACCCGACCCTGGTCGGTGGTTCCGCGGACCTCAGCGGCAGCAACGGCGTGAACGTCTCGCACCTGCAGACGCAGTCGCGCGAGGAGCCGGCCGGGCGCTCGGTGGCGTTCGGCGTGCGCGAGCACGGTATGGCCGGCATCTGCAACGGCCTCGCCCTGCACGGCGGCGTGCGCCCCTACGACGCCACCTTCTTGGTGTTCTCCGACTTCATGCGCGGCGCGATCCGTCTGTCCGCGTTGATGCAGCTGCCCGTCGTGCACCTGCTGTCGCACGACAGCGTGTTCCTCGGCGAGGACGGGCCCACCCACCAGCCCATCGAGCACTGCATGAGCCTGCGGCTCATTCCGCAGCTGCACGTGGTGCGGCCGGCCGACGCCAACGAGACGCTCGGCGCCTGGGCGATGGCCATGAGCCGCGGCCGCGGCGACGGCCCCACGGCGATGCTGCTCACCCGGCAGGGCCTGCCCGTGCTGGAGCACACGCGACGTGACATCTCCCAGGGCGCCTACGTGCTGTGGGAGCCCGACGGCATCGGGGTGGACGATCTCCACGGGATCCTCATCGCCACCGGCTCCGAGGTGCACATCGCTCTGCGGGCCGCGCAGCGGCTGGCCGATGAGGGGATGAAGCTGCGTGTCGTCTCGATGCCCTGCTGGGAGGCCTTCGAGGCCCAAGAGCAGAGCTACCGCGACGAGGTGCTGCCGCCGTCCGTGACGCGTCGTCTCTCCGTCGAGGCGGGGACCACCATGGGCTGGGCGCGGTGGGCGGCTCACCAGCACGGCATCGACGGCTTCGGTGCGTCGGCCCCCGCCAGTGCGTTGGCGATGCACTTTCGGCTCACGGCCGACGCCATCGTCGACCGGGTCAAATCGCTCCCCTAGCGCCTCAGGCCCCGATCGGGCCCGGCCGGCTCGTTCGCGCAGCATACGCTCACGAGGCAACTCACGGCGGCGGTGTCAAATGAAGGGGCGCCGAGCTTGCCGTTGGCGTGCCCGTCCGTCGGCGCTGTGGCATGCTCCGCGCGCTCCAGACCCAAGGGAGCCCCATAGCCATGGTGGACCTCAGCAAGACCCGCAACATCGGAATTTCTGCCCACATCGACTCGGGCAAGACGACCCTGACCGAGCGCATCCTGTTTTACACGGGACGCATCCACAAGATCGTGGAGGTCAAGGACAAGTCGGGCGGCGGCGCCACGATGGACTCGATGGAGCTCGAGCGCGAGCGCGGCATCACCATTCAGTCTGCGGCCACGCACGTCACCTGGGGCGAGCACCACATCAACATCATCGACACCCCGGGACACGTCGACTTCACCGTCGAGGTCGAGCGAGCGCTCTCCGTCCTCGACGGAGCCATCCTCGTGCTCTGCGGTTCCTCGGGCGTGCAGTCGCAGTCGATCACCGTCGACCGGCAGATGCGTCGCTACAAGGTCCCCCGCATCGCGTTCATCAACAAGATGGACCGCGCGGGCGCGGACGCCTACCGCGTTACCGGCCAGCTCCAAGACAAGCTCAAGCACAAGCCGGTGATGGTGACCATCCCCATCGGTGCCGAGGACGAGTTCGAGGGGGTCATCGACCTTCGTACCCGCGAGGCCGTGTACTTCGAAGGTGACAACGGCGAGAACCTGCGCCGCACCACCGACCTGCCCGACGGCTACGCCGAGAAGGTCGAGGAGTACCGCTCCAAGCTCATCGAGGTCGCCGCCGACTACGACGAGGAGCTGATGGAGAAGTTCCTCGAGGAGGACATCGAGGACGTCACCGTCGAGCAGATCAATGCCGCCATCCGCAAGGGCTGCATCTCGCTCGACATCACCCCCGTGTTCTGCGGCTCCGCCTACAAGAACAAGGGCGTGCAGATCGCCGTCGACGCCGTCGTCGAGTACCTCCCCAACCCGACCGAGGTCACCAACATGGCCTTCGAGATCGGCAAGGACAAGTCGGAGACCGAGGTCGAGCTGGCCACCGACGACAGCAAGCACCTGTGCGCGCTGGCGTTCAAGCTCGAGCAAGGCCGCTACGGCCAGCTGACCTACCTGCGCATCTACCAGGGCCAGGTCAACAAGGGCGACATGGTCTACAACACCCGCACGGGTCAGAAGATCAAGCTCGGCCGCATCGTTCGGATGCACTCCGACGACATGGAGGACATCGAGCAGGCCGGCTCCGGCGACATCATCGCGATGTTCGGCGTCGACTGTGCCGCGGGTGACACCTTCCACGGCCCCGACCAGAAGTACTCGCTGCGTTCGATGTTCGTGCCCGACCCGGTCATCCGGTACTCGGTCGAGCCCAAGGACAAGAGCGCGCAGACCAACTTCTCCAAGGCGCTCAACCGCTTCTCCAAGGAGGACCCCACCTTCCGCGTCCACCGCGACGAGGAGTCGGCCGAGACCATCATCGCCGGCATGGGCGAGCTTCACCTCGAGGTCTACATCGAGCGGATGAAGCGCGAGTACAACGTGGACACCATCGTCGGTGAGCCGCAGGTCGCGTATCGCGAGACCATCTCTCGCGAGATCCCCTACACCTACACGCACAAGAAGCAGACCGGTGGCTCCGGTCAGTTCGCGAAGGTGGCCGGCGTCATGCGCCCGCTGGTCGACGCCGAGCAGGGCGTTCACTACCGCTTCGTCAACAAGATCACCGGCGGCACCATCCCCCGCGAGTACATCCCCTCCTGCGACTCTGGTTTCCAGGACGGCATGGAGCGCGGTGTGGTCATCGGGTTCCCGGTGGTCGACGTCGAGATGGAGCTCAACGACGGTAGCTTCCACGCCGTCGACTCCAGCGACATGGCGTTCAAGCTGTGCGCGCGCCAGGCCTTCAAGGAGGCGATGAGGACGGCCGGCCCGGTCGTGCTCGAGCCGCTCATGAAGGTGGTGGTCGAGACGCCCGAGGAGTTCCAGGGCGCGGTGCAGACCACCCTCATCCGCCGCCGCGGCATGATCCAGGGCTCGGAGACGGCGTACGGCACCACGGCCATCGAGGCGAACGTGCCGCTGTCGGAGATGTTCGGGTACTCGACCGAGCTGCGTTCGTCGACGCAGGGTAAGGCCGAGTACACGATGGAGTTCGCCAAGTACGGCGAGGTTCCGTCGAACATCCAGAAGGAGCTCATCGAGAAGTACAAGGATCGCCAGAAGTAGGCGGCTTGGCTCTTCGGAGCGGAGGAGGGGTGCAGACTGGGTCTGTGCCCCTTTTTCTTGGTTGCGGGGGTGGGGGCGCGGGGAGGTTCTGCTGGGGGCGCTCGGGTTGTGGGCACCGGGTTTGGCGTGCCGGTCGGGGGGGCGCCTGTTCGACGAAGCGCGGTTACCGGCCGTGCTCAAACAGTGGTTACACGCCCTCGCGGCAGCGTACGTACGCGCTCGAGCTGGGCTGACTCTGTTTGGTTGTGGGCGAGGCGCTTCCAAGACTGCGCGCGCCCGGTAACCGCGCTCCGACGAGCGGCTCCCGAATAGCTCGGCAAAGGTGGGCCGATCCGCAGGGGTTGGTTTGGGCTGGTGGCGCGCCATGGGGCTGGCGTCCCGTTCGTCCGTCTCGGGTTGGCCATGGGTCTCGGGCTTTTCGAAACGCGAGTTGTCTGTGGCTCCCCGCGACTGAGACCGGAGCCGAGCAAGGAACGAGTTTGAGGTCACACGGCGCTCCGAAGAATGAGCAACGAGAGCGACGAGTGGTACCTGGGCGAATGCCCGAAGAATGGTTGTGGCTTCGCTCGATGAACGACGCTCCTGGAGCGGCAAACAATGCTGGGCGCGTGGACACCAATGCGCTCACGAGCACCGACCGCCCGCGACGACCATCATGAAGCGACTCGCCCCCGACCGACGAACGCCCCGCAACGAGGCGCTCGAAGTGCCGAACCCTCGGCGCGCCACCAGCCCAAAACCCACCCCTTGCGGATCGGCCCACCTCTACCGAGCCACTCGGGAGCCGCTCGTCGGAGCGCGGTTACCGGGCGCGCGCAGTCTTGGAAGCGCCTCGCCCACAACCAGGCGAAGTCCACCAAGCTCGAGCGCGTACGTACGCTGCCGCGAGGGCGTGTAACCACTGTTTGAGCACGGCCGGTAACCGCGCTTCGGCGAACAGGCGCCCCCCCGACCGGCACACCAAACCCGGTGCCCACAACCCGAGCGCCCCCAGCAGAACTCCCTCGCGCCCCCACCTCCAAAGAACCCGTCACACCAAACCAAGTGCCCACAACCCAAGCGCCCCCAGCTGAACCTCTCCACGCGGCTGTGACGAAACAAAAAGGGCGCCCTCGCCGTAGCGAGCGCGCCCTTTGGCGTGAGTTCGTCGTGCGCTACGGAGCGGGGACGAAGTCGGCGGCGTCGCGGGGCGCCAGCTTGTAGTTGTCGAACGAGTAGCTCATCACGCCCGTGATCGAGGTGTACACGTCGTCGACCGCGGGGTTGGGCCAGCTGGCCATCTCGAAGAAGGCATCGTCGAGCAGCAGCGTATCGTCGACCTGCCACTCGCCGAACTCGTTGGCCTCCATCGTCACCGAGGCGTTGTCGACCTGGACGAGCACGCCCTCCCAGGCTTCGGCCATGGCTCCGCCGCCGACCACGTCGGAGGACAGGACCTCGGGCGCGGGGGCGGGGCCCGAGGCGCCGGCCATGATGTCGCTGGCGGAGGCGATCTGCAGCTGCGACTGGTCGAAGAACTCGTCGTAGGCGCCGCAGAGGGAGACCTGCATGCCGGGCATCGGGGTGAAGCCCTCGGCGTTCGGGGCGAACACGGACAGGCCCGAGAACTCGCCGCCGGTCGGCTCCTGCACCCAGAAGCCCTCGCCGTTGAAGGTCCACGGGGTGGTGACCACGACGTCTTCGATGTTCACCAGGGTGCCGGGAGCGACCATGCCCTGCTGGATGTCGAAGATGGTGGCGGGGGTGGCCGCCTCGGCGCAGTCGACGAGGGTGGCGTCGTAGTCCGCGTCGGTGCGCGGGGCGAGCTTGAACTCCTCGAAGTTGTACAGCAGCGGGCCCTGGGCGAAGCCCAGCTCGGTGCCGGGGAGGACGTCGAGCTGCCCGCCCTGCTCGAAGAGCCAGAAGTTGCTGATGATCAGGCCGTCGTCGACGGGGAAGTCACCGAAGTTGTTGGTGCCCTCGCTGGCGGTGACGTTCTCGACGCGAACGAGCACGCTCTCGTAGGCCTCCGCGGTGTCGCTACCCGTAGCGATCTCGGAGGGCTCGACGGTGATCGGGTCGGGGACGTCGGTGCTACCGGTGACGGACAGCGACTCGACGGCGGTGATCGTGATCTGCGAGAAGTCGAAGAACTCGCTGTACTCGCCGGTGACGGTGACGATATCGCCGGGGCTCAGGGGCACGCCGGTCACGACGTCGGCGAAGAGGAACAGGTAGATGCCCGAGAACTGGCCGCCCTTGGGGTCCTGCACCGTGACGCCGCCGTCCTCGACCTGCACGGGGCTGGTGACGATGACGTCGTTGAGGGTGACGACGGTGCCGTCGGGCACGCTGCCCATCTGGATGTCGTAGATGGTGACTTCCTCGGCGTCGGTGGTGACGCCCGGTCCGCTGTCGGTCTCGTCCGCGGTGCCGCCCGAGGTGTTGTCGTCGGCGGAGCCTCCGGGGCCGTTGCTCGGACCGTTGCTCGTGCCCGCGGTACTGTCGCTACCGTCGGTCGTGTTGCCATCCATGTTGGGGTCTTCTTCGAGGCAACCCGCGGTGGCGAGTGAAGCCACACCGCCGAAAAGCAAGCCCGTCGACCATCGTGTCCAGTTAGTCATAGTTTGCGTTTCCCGTCTCCCGCCGCGTTTGGGGTGAGCCACGGCCGGTCTGTCGCGCGAGCGTCGGCGAGGGGCTGCACGCTGTCAAGATCGTCAGCGCACGGCCCGTGAGCGAAACCGGGATGGATTGCGGCTCCCCGACACGGCGTTGTGACGCGTTGGCTGCGCCCCGGTGATTTGCTCCGGGGCGAGCCATTCATCACAGAGCAAACCACGACGGTTGCGGGAGCTGGACCCCGCCATGGCTCACCTCGTGTCGGTCACCTGGCCATCGAGTGGTACCGTGGATCGGCTCATGTTCACGATCCGTCCGCAGCAGCTGCGATCCCTCGACGGCGAGGCCCTACGCGCGTTCGAGCAACTCACCACGCCGCGCGTCCAGGCCGAGTTCGGCGCTCTGTGTGACGCGATGGGAGCCGAGGTCCTCCGGGCGGCCATCGAGTTCGGGGCGGTGCGAGCGGCGAGTCACGACCTCGAGGACCACGACGACCTCGGGCTCTATGTCGATCTGATGCTGCGACTGGGTAGCCACTTCGACACCGATCCGCAGCTGCCTTGGGCCGGGCACGGGTTCGCCGACGACACGGAGCCCAATCCGGGCCAGCGCTTACGCACGGTCGAGGCCTCGGCGAAGGAGCACCTGGAGATCGTGGGGGGCCCGGGGTGGCAGCTTTCGAGTGCGGTGTGGCAGCGCATGGCCGAGCGAGCGTGGCAGCAGTGGGAGGTCCCCGCCGGGTACGGGTTCGAGGCGGCGGTCGAGGCCACGCTCCGTGAGATCAACCCGGCCAAGGTTCGGAACCTCGAGGGCTGGGGCCGCGTGCGACGGTTGATCGAGGGGGGACGCGTCGCGGCGGCCGAGCACGGGCTGGCCGAGGACTGGGGCACGATGCTGTTCATCGCGCTGCGCTTCGCCCTGGGCACGGGAGTCGATCGAGATCCACAGTTTCCCTGGGTGGCGCGCTCGCTGGCGCCGAGCACCGAGGCCGAGCCCGCTTCGCCGGCGCAGGCGTTGTTGGACGAGACGAACGCGTTCTTCGAGCGGCTACGAGCCTCGACGAGCGAGTGAGTCGCGCTCGCTCAGCGAGGGCGGTCCATCTGCTTGCGATGCTCGGCGGGCGTCTGCCCCGTCCAGCGTCGGAAGCTGCGATAAAAGGCGCGCGGATCGGCGTAGCCGAGCATGAAGGCGACCTCGCGGACCGGGATGGAGGTCTGGCGCAGCAGGTCCATGGCGCGAGCGCGGCGGACCGCGTCGAGCTGCTCGCTGAAGGAGGTGCCCACCGAACGCAGGCCGCGTTGCAGGCTGCGAGCACTGAGGCCGAGGCGGCGGGCGACGTGAGCCTGATCGATCTGCCCGTGCACGAGGCCTTCGTCGATCACCACCCGCACGCGGGCGTCGAGGGGGTCGTCGGCGGGCGCGGGAGTCCGGGAGCGCTCGATGGCCTCGACTTGTTGCTGTAGGTACTTCCCCACCGTCGGGTCGGCGCCCATGATCGGCAGCGCCAGGGTTTCTTGCGGGAAGCACACGCCGGTCCAGCCCGCCGAAAAGCGCACGGGGCAGCCGAACACGTCCTGGTAACGCTCGATGGGGTGGCGCTGCGCGTGGCGAAAGCAGACCTCGTGCGGCGGCGGAGTGCTGGCGTTGAGCCGCCGCGAGGTGAACATGACCGCGGCGATCATCATCTCCATGGGCTCGGCCATGGCCTCGACGCGGGGCTCGTGGGTGAGCGCGACGCGGGCCTGGCCCTCGCTCGACTCGATGGTCACCGACAGTCGCGGGTCGGCGAGGCGGCTGAAGCGGGCGTATAGGCGGAGGGCCTCGCCCAGGTCGCGGGCGTTGGCACACGCGTAGCCCACCACGCCCAGGGTCTGAGGGCTGAGGTAGCTGGCGTAGTCGAGCCCGAGGACGCGGTCGGGGAAGCGCTCGAGCAGCAGGTCCCACAGGCGGATCAACGACTCGTACTCGACGAGGTTGTCGGGGTCGCGCAGGTCGTCGGGCGGGATCTTGGAGGTCTCGATGAGCAACTCGTGGGGCAAACCCAAGGTCGCGCCATACGCGATCACGGCCAGCGGGAGCGACGCGAAGACGACATCGCCGTCGGTCGTGGGCGGGGCGGGTTGCGCCATGAGGGGGCTCGGCCTCAGTTTACGCGGGGCCTGCTACCATGGCTATCAGCCGATGAACCGCACTGCATGGATCCTGGGAGTCGGGGGCTCGATGCTCGTGGGCTGCACCGTGCCGAGCACGTTGGGGCTGGCCTGCGAGCGCCACGAGCACTGCGATGCCGGGCAATTCTGCGCCGACTCGCAGGTCTGCGAGAGCGGGATGCCGCCCATGGACATGCCGTCCGGGCCTCCGACACCGCCACCGGATCCTCCGACGCCGCCGACCGGGGGCACCGATCAGGACGAAACGACCGACGGGACCACCACCAGCGCCGACACCACGGGCAGCGAGGACACCACGGGTCCGGCCTGCGGCACCGCGCTGGGCACCTGCGATGACGTGGACGTGCTGTTCGTCATCGACAACTCGGGCAGCATGCTCGACGACAACTCCACGCTCATCCCAGCCTTCGGCGACGCGGACAGCTTGGTCGGGGACATCG
Source organism: Myxococcota bacterium (assembly GCA_039028615.1). GTDB lineage: Bacteria > Myxococcota_A > Polyangia > Nannocystales > Nannocystaceae > Paraliomyxa. The sequence goes on from JBCCHT010000045.1 coordinate 86,520, forward strand.
TCGACAGCCTGTGCAGCTACCACATCGGGGTGACGACGACCTCGATCGCGCCCAACTTCCAGCCGAAGGAGTGCCAGCAACGGGGCGCCCTGTCGCGGGCGGGAGCCCTGTGTGAAGACCCGTGGCCCGGCTCTCCCGGCCATCCCCCCTGGGTCGACCAGGACGATGCCTTGACTACGTTGGGCTGCCTGTTCGGCGTGGGCACGAACTACGACGACGACGAGAAGCAGTTCGACACCATCCTCGCTTCGCTGGGGCCCGAGCTTCAGGGCGAGGGCGGCTGCAACGAGGGGTTCATGCGCGAGGGCGTGCCGCTGCTCATCGTGCTCATCACGGATGAAGACGACGACGACGACAGTGCCGATCCCAACGAGAACCCCGAGCGCACGGGCTCGGCGGGCGGCCCCGACGAGTGGTTCGATGCTCTCACCGCGATCAAGCCGATCGAGCAGCTGGCCATGGTCGTGCTCGCGTCCGAGGACCCGGAGACCTGCGACCCCTGGGTGCCTTCGTCGGGGCAGAGCGACGGTACGGGGGCCGAGTACGCGGACCGTATCCTGACCTTCGTTGGTTGGTTTACCGGAGCCGGCTTCACCGACCACGTGCGCGTCGTCGACCTGTGCCAGACCGGCGAGCAGATCGTCGCCGAGGTCATGGACATTCAGTCGCTGCTGACCGCGCTGTGCGTGGAGTGAGCCCTACGAGCCGGCGAGCTCTTGGTTGATCGCTTCGATCAGCTCTTCGCCGGAGATGCCCCCGGCGTAGCTGCGGCCGTTGATGTAGAAGCTCGGCGTGCCGCGGACCCCGACCTCGCGGCCCTTGGCGAGGTCGGCCTCGACCTGCGAGCGCACGCGGCCGGAGGCGAGGCACTCGTCGAGCTTGGCCATGTCGAGCCCGACGTCCTGCGCCATGGTGCGCAGGCGCTCCGGGCCGAGCTGCGCCTGGTTGGCGAAGATCTCGTCGTGCAACGGCCAGAACTTGCCCTGCTCGTGGGCGCACTGGCTCATCTCGGCGGCGGGCTGGGCCGAGGGGTGGAAGCTCAGCGGGAAGTGGCGGTAAGCGAACTCGACTTTGTCGCCGAAGTGCTTCTTGACCGCAGTGACGGCCGTGGCCGCGCGCGAGCAGTAGGGGCACTCGAAGTCGGAGAACTCGACGATGCGGACCTTGGCGTCGGGCGAGCCGAAGGTCGCGGTGTGCTCGGCCGCTGTGAGGTCGTAGGGAGGCGGGCGCACGTCGGGGAGGTTCAGGGTGATCTCGGTGCCCTTGCGGAGCGAGGTGATGAGCTCGTCGTAGGCGATCTTCGAGCGCTCCTCGATCACCGCTTGCTCCACCTGGCCCTTGACCGCTTCGAAGGGCGGCGCGTCGGCGGTCTTGTTGGCGTCGTAGAAGGCTTCGAGCTCGGCGTCGTCGGGGCGACCGACCGTCTCGTCGAGCTTGGCGCGCACGAAGTCCTCGTTGGAGACCCCGGCCTTGCGGGCGGCTCGGGCGAGGAGGTGGGACTCCACCGCACGCTGTGCGGCAGACTGGCGGATCTTGGCGACGTCGCTGCAGTAGGTGTGGAGCGCCTCGCGCTCGGCCTCGCGGGCGTCGTCGCCCAGGGCACTGGCCCGGATCGGCTCACCGTCGACGGTGCCGACGACCGTGCCGCTGGGGAGCGCAAAGGCGGCCGCACTGCACGGGTCTTCGCCCACGGCCGTGGCTTTGGCCTTGGCCGCTACGGGAACCGCGGACGATGGCACGACCGGAGGTTCGACGGCGGCCGGTGCATCCTTGGGCGCTGCGGCGCTGGCGGTGGGAGAGCCGTCGCATGCCAGGGGCACGAACAATGTCAGGGCGAAGATCGAGCGCCGCATGGTCGGCGAAGCATGAGACGTGTGGCCGCTGGGGACAAGCCGTTTTACTGCCGAGAGGTCACGGGCAAGGTGCTACCGTTGGTGCCGTGAGCCTTGCCCGTACCATTTCCTTAGTCGTGGTCCCCTCGATGCTCGCGGCGTGTTTCGTGGACACGCCCACCACGATGACCACGGCGACGGAGGACGAAGGGGGAGCCACCGATGCCACTCCCACCCCGGCCGAAGACGAGTCGGAGGGCGACGCCGGGACCGAGCCGGAAGAGGATTCGTCGGGCGACGGCACCACTCCGCCCGCCGACACGGGCAAGGACTGCAGCGGCCAGGGCGGCTTCGACGTGATCAACTTCGTCGACGCGGCGTGCGGTCCGGGCACGGAGAACTTCAGCTGCACCGGCCCCAACCCCCAAGACTGCACCAGCGTGCCCTGCAAGGGAGGGCCCACGCAGGGGGTCGTGCGACCGGCCATGAACACGTCGCCCGAGGGGCTGATGCGGGGGCGGACCCTCGAGGTCATCCCGCCCGCCGTCGACGGCGGCTCGATGGTGGCCGACTTCGAGGTCGACGTCTCCGGCACCTGCAACCCTCAGTTCATCACCGAGGTGTTCTGTGGCTTCGCCCCGGAGTGCGACATCGACTACCTCGTGCAGGTCTGGGATGCCGACAGCGACTTCACCATGCCGCTGGCGCAGCAGACCGGGCTCGAGGTCTTCGACGGCAAGTTCACGCCCATCGTGATCCCGCTGGGGCAGTGGCAAGACATCCCGCTGGTCATCAGCCTCACCACCGATTCCGGCCCGGACTACGTCGCGGACGACATCGGGGTGTTCGACAACCCGCGGGTCATGGCGACCAACTAAGCTTCGTCGCGGTTAGCGTCGGCGCCGGGCCAGGCCCAGCAGTCCGAGCAGCCACAGGCCGACCATCGGGGTCGAGGGGCGGCTGGTGACGCAGCCGCAGCCGTCGGCGTCCCCACCGTCCATGGCACTGCCGTCGCTGCCGGAGCCGAAGGTGTCTTCGTCGCCGTCGGACTCGCCGTCGTCGCCTCCGGCCGTGTCGTCGGCGCCATCGTCGGTCGCTCCACCTTCGCCGCCCCCGGTCCCGCCGGTCGAGGGGTCCTCACCGATGGTGATGGTGACCGAGTCGGTCGCGACGTGATCGGCGTGGTCTTGGACCAACCCCGTGACGGTATAGGTGCCGGGAGGCAGCCCCACGAGGTCGAAGACCAGCGCGCGCTCGTAGTCGACCTGGTCGACCAGCGTCTCGCCCTTTTCGTTCTCGATCAGCAGCTTCCAGCCGTAGCCGCCGAAGTCGTCCCAGGGGTCGAACTCGACGCGGACCTCTTCATCGGGCGCATACATGGCGCCGTCTTCGGGCTGGAGCAGCTCGATGGTCGGCTCGACCACGTCGACCCCGGCGGGCGCGAAGGTGGTGCGCAGCGTCTGCATGTCGTGCTGGGCTTCGCCGATGCCACAGTGACACTTGTTGACGCCGACACAGGCCGCGCTCTGACCGGCGACCTGGATGGTGGGCGCGCAGGTGTTGTTGAAGCCGAGGTCGCCGCCCTGGGTGGGGGCGTAGCCGGCCGCCATCACGCTGTCGGAGGCGTTGGTGTGCCCCAGGCCGAGCGTGTGGCCGATCTCCTGGCTGATGACGTTGGCCTGCGAGGCCGCGGGCGAGTTGTTCTGGAAGGCGTAGCAGACGTTGCGCTGCCCGAAGTCCTCACAGTCCAGCGGCGCCACGCCGCCCGAGGGACCCGCGGTGGTGTCGGAGTAGTGCCCGCCCACCATCACCATGGTGTAGGGCAGCACCTTGGGCGGACGCTCGGCATAGACCACTCGTACCGCGAGCTGCTCGAAGTCGGATGCCACCGCCTGCGCGGCTGCGATCGCTCGCTCTTCCCCACCGCCATAGACGGGGTAGGGGTGCCCGGTGCGGGCGATGTTCGACATGTTCTCGGCCGAGTTCTCGCCGCCCGTCGAGAGCCCGTCGGGGACGCCGACAAAGTTCAGGTACACGGTGTGGTGCCGCGGGATTTCTCCGCCTGGTCGGTAGTCGTAGTCGTAGACGCCGGGGGGCACTTCTTCGGGGAAGGCACAGATCTCGGAGAGGTCGGGTCCACCGTCTTGGGGATCGGGGCCGGCCGTCAGCGAGCGCGTAGCGTCGGGCACCATGGCCGCACCGTCGAGCATGGGCGCGGGCACGACCATGCCGCCCAGCTGCTCGAGGCCGTCGGGGAGCGAGTGCTCCACCGGGTCGAGCGTCGACTTCACGTCTTCGACCGCGCGGACGTAGTTGCCCAGCTCCTCGAAGCGAATGATCGACGGCGGGTTGCGATCGAAGCGCGGGCGATCCTCGGGTCGAGCGTCCGACGAGAAGTCGATGCGTACCGGCTCCGGCGTCGGGTCGTACGACGGGTTCTGGACGACCTCGGGAGGACCCGCGAGTGCACCGTTGGGCAGCGCGATGCCGACCAACGCTGCCGTGGTCACGAGAAAGGAGACGGTTGTGGGATTTGCGAGCTTTGCCGGCACGGCGAGACCACTGTAACGGACCGGGCGGCCGCATGGTTGTTGGAATCCGCACACACCGAACGGGGCATTGGTACGTTGGCACTCGCCGTGACCCGCCGCGCTCTTCGTGCCCTGCTGTCGTGCTCACTGCTGCTAGCCGCCTGTACGTCGGCCGAAGCCCCGCCCCCGCAGCCGCGAGGCGAAACGCCGGAGCCGATCCCGACGCCTCCGCCGACCCCGATCCCGACGCAAACCCCGCCGCTCCAGCCGGTCGATGTGCCGCAGGAGTCGAGCCTCGAGTGGGTGCGCGCCAATGCCTGTGAAGAGGGCGCTCCGATGTCGTTGACCGCCTCGGATGGCACCGGGCTTCGCTTGGCCTCGCTCACCGCTCGCGCCGTGGTCGAGGGACCGCTGGCCTTCACCGAGCTGCGGCTTTCGTTCGACAACCCCGAAGATCGGCAGCTCGAGGGGCGCTTTGCCATCACCCTCCCGCCCGGCGCCGCGATCAGCCGCTTCGCCATGGAGATCGACGGGCGCTGGCAAGAGGGTGAGGTCGTCGAACGGCAGGCGGCCCGGCGCGCGTACGAAGATTTCCTGCATCGGGCCCAGGACCCTGCGCTGCTCGAGAACGACGCGGGCAACGTCTTCCGCGCGCGAGTCTTCCCCATCCCGCCGCGGGCTCGCAAAGAGCTGGTGCTGTCCTACTCGCAGGAGCTGAGCCACTCCGCCGAGCCCTATCGATTGCCGCTGTGTGGGTTGCCGACCCTCGACGAGCTCGATGTCGACGTGGCCATCGTGCAGGGGGCGGTCGCGGTCGACTCGTCGCTCGCCGGTCAGGCCACCTCCGTCTATCACCTCGGGCTGAAGCGCAAGAACCTGGCACCCACCCAGGACCTCGAGGCACGCCTGGGGCACCCCGCGGCCAACGGCGTGCGTCATGGCGACCTGGCGATCGTGCGGGTCGCTCCCGTGCTCGAGACCTCGGCCCAGACCGTCGAAGAGCTGACCATCCTCATGGACACCAGCGCGTCGCGAGCCCTGGACTTCGGCGGGCAGGTCAAGCGCATCGGGGCCGTGGTGGCCGCGTTGCCTCCGGCGGCGCGCGTGAAGCTGATGGCCTACGACCAGGGCACCGAGCTGGTGTATCGCGGGCGCGCGGATGGGCTCGGGTCGGATGAACTCGAGTCGTTGCTGAAACGCGAAGCTCTGGGCGCGTCCAACTTGTCCCAGGCCCTCGACACCCTGCTCGCGGGCGCCTCGGTGGACGAGCGATTGCTGCTGGTGGGAGACGGGGTGGTCACCGCGGGCCAGGCCGAGTCCGCCTCGCTGCAGGTCAAGCTGCGCGAGCTGGCGGCCAAGGGCTTGGTCCGCGTGGATGCGATCGTCGACGGCGGGATCCAAGACGAGTCGATGCTGACCTCGCTGACCCGAGCGGGCCTGCCCCACGACGGGATCGTGCTCGATGCCCGCCTCTCGGCCACGAGCCTCGCCGAGCGCTTGGGTCGAGCCACCCGCTCGGGCGTGAAGGTCGAGGTGCCGGGGGCGGAGTGGGTCTGGCCTACGACGCTCGACGGGATCCAGCCCGGGGACGAGCGCTTGATCTACGCGCAGCTCCCCGAGCAGCAGACCCTGCGAGTGCAGCTCACCGGGGCGTCGCTCCAGGACCCCGCGCCCGCGCTGGCCCACGTGCCCGAGCCGTTGCTGGCTCGCGCTCATGCCAAGGCCCGGATCGCGGCGCTGCAGACCCAGCGCGCCGAGCTCCCCGCCGAAGACTCCAAGGGTCGAGCGAAGCTGGCCGAACAGATCGTCGAGCTGTCGACCCGTCATCGCGTGCTCAGTGATCTGACCGCGTTGCTCGTGCTGGAGACCGAAGCCGACTACGAGCGGTTCGGCATCGATCGTCGGGCGCTGGCCGAGATCATGACCGTCGGCACCGCGGGCATCGAGATGCTGCAGCGGCGCGACGCGGTCGTCACGAAGACCGTCGAGGTGGAAAAGCTCGACAAGGCGAAGGACGAGAAAGAGAGCGGCAAGAAGAAGAAGAAGGGGCGAATGGGGCTCGACGACTTCGACGTCGAGGCAGATGAAGACGGGGGGGATTTCGATCCCGAGCTCGATCCCGAGCCCGAGTCCGAGGAGGAGCCCATGGCCGCGGCCGATGACGGCGATTCCGAACGCGCAGCCCAGCGTGCGCCTGTTCGGCCGGGACGCCCGGCGCCCTCCGAGCCCGCGGCCCGAAGCGCCTCGAGAGGCTTGGGCGCGTCTGGAAGCGGTTTCGGCGGGGGCGGGGCTTCGGCCTTCGACAGGAGCAAGCCTCCGGTCGCCGATCCTTATGAAGGACGCCTGGCCACGGTGATGAAGGCGATCGCGCGAGGCAACCTGGCCGCAGCCGAGCGCGAGGCCCTGGACTGGCGCCGCGGCAGCCCCGGCGACGTGCTCGCCTTGGTCGCCGTCGGTGAGGTTCGAGAGGCCCAGGGCGATGCTGCGGCCGCGGCCCGGGTGTACGGCTCGCTGATCGACCTGTTCCCCTCGCGTGCCGACATCCGGCGCATGGCGGGCGAGCGGCTCGAGCGTCTGGGCGAGGCGGGGCTGCCCCTGGCCATCGATACCTACGCGCACGCGGTGGAGCAGCGCCCCGATCACCCGGCGAGCCATCGGCTCTACGCCTACGCCTTGCTCAAGGCCGGGCGTCATGCCGAGGCCTTCGCCGCGCTCGAAGCGGCGCTCGATCGCAGCTATCCGGGCGGGCGCTTCGCGGGGGTCGAGCGGGTCCTTCGCGAGGATCTCGGCCTCGTGGGCGCGGCCTGGATCGCGGCGGATCCCAGCGTGCGAACGAAGGTCGAAGCCGCGCTCGGCAAACGAAGTGTGACCCTGCCCACCACGCGGTCCACCCGCTTCGTGCTCAACTGGGAGACCGACGCCAACGACGTGGACCTACACGTCTACGACTCGTCGGGCGGCCACGCCTACTACAGCAACCGAAGCCTGAGCTCCGGCGGCACGCTCTACGACGACGTGACCACGGGCTACGGTCCCGAGTGCTTCACCATCCCGGGCAAGCGCGGTTCCAAGCGCTACCGGATCTTCGCCCACTACTATCGTCGCGGACCCATGGGCTACGGGATGGGGAAGCTGCAGGCGATCGAGCACGATGGTCGCGGCGGCCTGACCTTTGCCGAGCATCCCTTCGTGATCATGAAGGATGATGGCTACGTCGACTTGGCCACGATCGGGGCGACGATAGCGCCTCTTCCGAAGAAGACGGTCGCGGAGACGAAAGCCCAGTAGACGGCGCCTGGTCCTCTTCCTGGCGCGATTACGGACGGCTCGGGTTCGAGTGATGATGCTCGAATCCGGGCTGTTCGTGCCTCGGAAATCTCGATCGCGGTGGCCTCTTCGCTCGCCCGTTCGGGCGAGAACCGAGGTTCGAGCGGATTATCTTCGCGTGGCGATGTCAGGTTGGTCGGCTCGCGCCACTATCTGTTCGACGTGGGCCCGCCGCCTGTTCTTTGTGGGGGCACCACTGGTCACGAAAGGGCCATGGACCGTTGGTGCATCCTGCGGCCGGTCGCCCTACCATTGGGTCAATCGTGCCATTGCAACGTATCTATAAGGAGCTAGACCCCGAAGTCATCGAGTGTGCGTTAGGGCGAGGCCGGCGGGTTGCCGGGCTCACCCGGCGAGGTGCCTTCGGAAAGCTGCACGATCACTACGAGGAACGAGTTCGCTACGCCGTGGCGAAGGCAGCCATGAACACCGCCTACCAGCATCGCATCGACGATCTGAGGCAGGAGGTTTGGTGCCGCTTCGCCGAAGGCAAGGGAGGTCTGCTGGGGTACTACGACCCGGAGCGTGGATCGTTTGGTCCATTCATCACGCGTCTCGCGTATCAGCAAGCGCTTCGCGAGGTCCAGACCGACCGTCGCCAGAACATCGACGGCGCGGCGACCTACACCGACGACGTCGAGGACACCAAGATGGCGAGCCTCTTCGCTCAGCTCATCCAGACCGACCTCTACGAAAAACTCATGGCGCGGGCCGAGGCCGATCTCAACGACAACGAGAAGATCCTCCTCCGCGAGATTCACGTCGAAGGACGTAGCTGCCTCGAAGTCGCACGGCGTCACGACATCAACCAGAACACCATCTACAAGCAGAACCAACGCCTCAAAGACCGCCTGAAAGAGTGGGCCGACGAGCTACTCCGGTCCGCTCCCGAACTTCGCGACCCCGAGACTCCACCGCCTCGCAGCGCAGCGGTCGTTGCCCTCATCGTGGCGGCGCTCGCCTCCGCCTCGATCGAGGCTGAGCTGACCCGTTCCTTCCCACCCGAGCCGGAGCCCGAATTCCATGCATGAAAACGACAGGCTCGACGGTTTCGTCGCCCACGAGCTCTCCCAGCGGCTCTTCGATGGCAACGATGTTTGGTCTCGCGTGAGCCGGGGGGAGGTCTCGCCCGATGATGCGGCGGCCGAGGCCGAGCTCGGTGGTGACGAGCAAGAGCGGCGCTGGAAAGCAGAGCTCTTTGCGCCGCCCTCCGAGCAGAAGGTCGAGGCGGAGCGCAACTTCCTGCTCGACAAGTACTTCGGTCCCGAGGACGCCGAGGAGCCCGAAGATGCGGAAGAATCCGAGGAGCCCGAAGCGTCCGAGGAGCCCGAGGAGTCCGAAGATAGCAACGTGGTCGACATGGCTCGCCATCGTCGCCGACGCCTTCGCAACTTGGGCGGAGGCGGCATCGGGCTGGCGGCCGTCGCAGCCCTGGTTCTCTACTGTGGTGACCCCGGGTCGCCGCCGCAGCTGGCCGACTACTCGCTCGAGTGGGACAAGGAATACAAGGGCACGCAGCTCGGCCCCGGAGAGCCGGCCGCTCCGCAGGACTGTGATGCTCGCTATCGCACCGACGGCAAGATCACGGCCAAGCTGCGGCCGGGCACCAAGGTGGACGACGATGTCGGCGTGCGGATGTACGTCGATACGGGCAAAGAGCAGCGCTGGATCGAGAAGCTGTCCGCCAGCGTCTCCGCCGACGGCATCATCACCGTCGAGAAGCCGATCGACGACCTGGGCCTCGAGCCCGGAGAGTGGACGGTCGCGTTCTTCGTCATCCACCGCGACCATGCCCCCGACAAAGCGCAGTTGCTCGAGCTCCGGGATGGGCAGCATCCGGGGGTGACCGTGGCGCGTGGCTCGGTCTGTGTGACGGCAGAGCAAGGCTCCTGAAACGGTCGATGAGAGCACTCGCTTCGTGCCTGGCCGTGGTCGTCGGGGCGGCGGTGGCCGTCATCGCCCCGGCGTGCAAAACGGGAGAATGCCCGGGGGCATCGGATTGCGACTCTGGTCTGGTCACGCCGCGCCGAGAAGGCGGGGCGGCGGCGGCCCCGGTGGGGCGCTCGACGGAGGTCGAGGTCGACTACGCCGGCTGCGAGACGATCCTGGCGCGAAGCGCCGACGAGGTCGAGTGCGTCTTCGATCCCGAAAAAGCGCTGCGGGTGTGGGTCGTCCACGCCAACGTCGATCTCGCGCAGCTCGAAGTGGATGGTCGGCCCATCGTCGCCAGCCAGTACGAGCGTGAAGAAGAGGCGGGCCGGGGTTTTCGAATCACACTGCCCGAAGACGCCCAGCGGCTGACGGTGGCGGTCGAGGGGACCACGGGGTGGTCGCTGGCGTTGCGTGCCAAGACCCGGCTGACGGCCGTGCAGCGTCTGGCTCGCAAGGAGTTCGACGTGTGGGCCCTGAAGGTCGAGCTGGGACTGCTCGCGGGGGACGAGGCGGCGGTGGGGGAGCTGTCGCGCTTGCTCTACCGGGCCCATGCCCGAGGCCTCGTCGGCGACGCCGTCGATCTCGGGATGGCGGCGAGTTTTCATCTCACGTGGAAGCTCGAGCGCGCCGACCTGGCGCAGCAGCTGCTCGAGCGCCTTCGCCCCACCGCGGCGCGCTATCCCGAGGGTAACGCGGCGCTGCTCATCTACCTCGGGCATACCTGGCGCAGGCACGGTCGCTTGGTCGAAGCGGCTCAGGCCTATCGTCGCGGGGCCCGCTTCGCCACTCGCGTCGAGGACCTCGGTCTGCAGATCGACGTGCTGCCTCCCTTCGCCCTGCTGATGGCCCGGCTCGGCTACGAGGACGCGGCCGCCCACTGGAGCGCGCGGAGCCTGGAGCTCGACCAGCCGAATCGGCGCATGCGTGACGTGGCCGGGTTGCTCGAGGTGGTGGCGTTCACCAACCTCCAGCTGCGCGCGGCCGGGCGCGACTACGACGACCCCACGCCGTACTTCGACCGCTTGCTCGAGCTGTTGGGCCCGGGCGGGAAGGCCAAGGACCCGTGGTTGCTCGGGTCGGTGTACCTGGGGCTGGCCGAGCTCGCCGGGCTCGACGAGGATCACGACGCGGTGTTGCAGCATGTGACCGAGTTCCGACGTCATCGGTCGACGCTCGAGCGGCAAGCGCTCGGGCTCGACCTGGAGCTTCAGGCTCGGATCGCTCAGGGAGCCTCGGGGGCGGAGCTGCGCTCCACCTTCGCCGAGCTCGAATCGGTGGCGAACCGCAGCGTCGGCCTCGAGGGGCGATGGCGGGCCGCGGTTCGCAAGGGGCACCTGCTGCAGGTCGAAGGAGACCTCGAGGGCGCGATCGCGGCCTACGAGCGCAGCGAAGACGTCTTGGATCAGCTGCTCCCCTTGGCCGCGCTCGGGGTCGGCGGGAACACGCTCCGTCGTCGACACGTCGAAGGCACCCGACGGCTGGTGGATGCGCTGCTGGAGTCCTCGCCGGCCCGGCCCGAGGCGGCGTTGTGTGCCGCCCGTCGGGCCGAGGCTCGGCTGCGCCGATTGGCCATGCTGGGCCCACGGCTGTCGTCCCTCAAGGCGGCCGAGATTCAAGGCGAGATCTCGGGCTATCTCGAGGCGAAGCGCGCCTACGAAGACCTGCTTCGCGACGATGACAAGCGGCCCGGCGACGAGCTCGCCCGTGCCCAAAGAGAAGCCACGCGCCTCGAGCAGCGGCTGCAGGGGGCGGCCATGGATATCCTGTCGACCCCCGATCAGCAGTCCCGGGGCGCCTCGAGCTGCGAGAGCCTGCACCCGCGCCAGCCGGGCGAGCTGCTGCTCGGGCTCTACGGCCTGGGCGGCGAGCTGACCGTCCTGGCCTCGGGTGATGGCGGCGTGCTGCGGGCCTATCACACGACCGTGATCACGGCCGTCGACCAGATGAAGGCGGCGAAGGGCGCCGACCCGACTAAAGCGGTCGGTGCGGTACTGGGTAGCGTCCAGCGGATGCGGC
>JBCCHT010000046.1:0-95191 GCA_039028615.1 Myxococcota bacterium
CTAGAAGCCATCTCATAATCCCCTGAGCAGGATCAGGATGCAGCCCAGCTGCACGAACCCGAGAAAGTTCGACGCTTTGCGCTCATGTCGGGTCAGTAGGCGGCGGAAGTTCTGCAACCACGCGAAGATGCGCTCCACCAGCCACCTACGTCGGTAGCGGCGTAGAGGGCGACCATCCTGAGTGAGCCTGCGACGCCGAGGGTGGTGTGGAGCGATCATCTCGATGTTCCGCTCATCGAGAAGGGCAGCGTCCAGGCCGTCGGAGTCGTAGGCTCGGTCGCCAATCAAACGCGGAGGTAACTCGTCCAGGAAAGCCGCATCGAGGGTCTCGTCTACGAGCTTGACTTCATTTCTCTGACCACTCGCAATCCCAACGGCGAGAGGAAAGCCAGAGCGGTCTGCCACTGCCATGATCTTGGTCGCCTTGCCGCGTCGAGTTTTCCCAACGAGAGCCCCCCTTTTTTGGCCCCCGCGTGGGTTCCGTCGATGTACGCCTCGCTAAGGTCGAGCTTTCCTCGGTCGCGTAGGTCTTCGGCCAAAGCGCGGAGTATCTTCTCCATCAGGCCGTGCTCAACCCACTTTTGGAAGCGGCGGTGGCAAGTTTGATACGGAGGGAACTTGCTTGGCATCTCGTTCCACTGGGCCCCGGTTCGCAAGACCCACAGCACGCCGTCGAGCACTTCGCGAGCGTCGCGAAAGGGCCGCCCGGGTCGACCCCCCTCAAGCTCCTCCGGCGGAAAGAGCGGAACCAAGAACTCCCATTGCTTGTCTGCGAGGGGCACTAGGACCGTAGATCAAAAAAACCGATCCGCGTCGATCACGGATCGGTTCTCCTTAAACCTCGCGGGCTTAGCCCACGCGAGTTATGAGATGGCTTCTAGTCGTGAAGCTTCACGTACTCGAAGTCCACCGGCCGACTCTCGATCCCCTTGGTCGGCGGCGAAATCCAGTTCGCGAACTGCCCCGGCTCGTAGCAGGGCTTCATGATCGACTGGAGGTACATGTTGTCCTCGGGCACGAGCAGCCACTGGTCCCGCTTCGCCTCGAACTGATCCCGGCTGATGATGTTGCCGTCGAGATCGAAGTGGTGGCCGTTGTAGATGCCCTGGTGGCGGTGGAAGCGACGGCTCGGGAGCTTGAGCCGCGTGGGCGAGCCCTCCTCCTCGAGGATCTTGTTCCACTTCTTGAGCGCGCGCTCGCAGTCGGTGACGTAGGCGTCGCGAAGAATCTCGTTCATCGCGTTGCGCATCGGCACGTCTTGCTCGACGAGGGAGCCCTTCTCCACCGTGGGCAGCCTGTAGGTGCCGGTCATCACGTTGTGGTCCTCGTAGCGAGCCTCGCGGAAGCGACCCTTGAGGCCCGAGGCGAAGAAGTTCGAGGCGTTGCTCGAGATCTCGCCGCCGAACAGGTCGAGGCTGTAGCTGTACCAGTAGTTGATGGTGCGCTGGATGAGATCGAAGTCGATGCCGCCCTGCGCCCGGACGTCGCCGTTGGGATCCTGCCGCTGGAGCTGGGCCGAGCGACGCACGATGCGGCGGATGCCGGTCTCGCCCACGAAGAGGTGATGCGCCTCCTCGGTGAGCATGAAGCGGGTGGTCCGCGCCAGCGGGTCGAAGCCGCTCTCGGCCAGGGCCGCGAGCTGATACTTGCCGTCCCGGTCGGTGAACATGGTGAAGGCGAAGAAGGACAGCCAGTGATCGCAGGGCTGGTTGAAGGCACCCAGGATGCGGGGCTTGTCCTCGTCGCCGCTGCGGCGCTGTAGCAGCTCCTCGGCCTCGTCGCGGCCGTCGCGGCCGAAGTACTTGTGCAGCAGGTAGACCATCGCCCACAGGTGACGGCCCTCTTCGACGTTGACCTGGAAGAGGTTGCGCAGGTCGTAGAGGCTGGGCGCGGTGTGGCCCAGCAGGCGCTGCTGCTCGACGCTGGCCGGCTCGGTGTCGGCCTGGGTCACGATGATGCGACGCAGAGCGTTGCGGTGCTCGCCAGGGACGTCGAGCCAGGCGGGGGCGCCCGTGTCGTCGCCGCAGCGAATGGTCGGCTCGGTCTGGTTGGGCTCGAGGAAGATGCCCCACCGGTACTCGGGCATGTGCACGTAGTCGTAGTTGGCCCAGCCGCCGCGATCGACGGAGATGGCGGTGCGCAGGAAGACGGGCTTGTCTTCGAAGTCGGTGGGGCCCATGTCGTGCCACCACTCGAGGTACTTCGGCAGCCACCTTTCGAGCGCCCTACGCAGCTTCGGGTCGTCGGAGAGGCCGACGTTGTTGGGGATCTTGGAGTCGAGGTCGACGGACGTGGAAGCGTTGACGGTCATGACGGTGCGTCCTGGGCTCTGAGTGGGGTTCAGGGTCCGGTGGGGTTGGTGGGGGTTAGACCCGGCGCCAGTCGAAGCTGGGGCGCTCCGGGCGGCCGTAGAGGGTCAGTGCCCCTTCGGGGCCGGTCGCGTTGGGTCGGATGAAGATCCAGTTCTGCCAGGCGGACAGACGCGCGTAGATCTTGCTCTCGGGGGTCTCGGGACCGGCGAAGCGGAGGTTTTGTTCCATCCCGGTCAGGGCGTCGGGCGACAGGCTCACCCGCTCTTCGATGGCGATGCGGACGTCGTCGTCCCAGTCGATGTCGTCGAGCAGCACGGTGACGAGGCCGGCTTCGTCGGCGTCCTCGGGCTCGAGCAGCTCGCGCTTGCCGACGAGGGCGTCGACCTTCTCGGGCTCGCCGTAGAGCCGCGTCTGAATTCGCGTGAGCCCGTGATACATGGGCAGCGCACCTTCGTTGAACTCGCTGGTGCCGACGTGGACGGGGTTGTCCGGGTCGTCGAGCACGTAGAAACGATCGGAGGCTAGCGCCAGTTCTAAAAGGTGCCCGGCAAAGGCCGTTCCCGCGTCGCCGAGGGCAAAGAAGGAGCGGCTGGTGTTGTCCATGCGACGGAGCACGCGGCCCATGTGCAGCAGGACCTCGCGCATGAACCAGTGATCGCGCGTGGCGATCAGCGCGGCGTCGTGGTCGAGCACCGTCTGGGCGTCACCGGTGGCGCGCACGAGCACGAGACCGAGCAGCGGGTGGTTGACGCGGAGCTGGAGCAGCGCGTCGTCGAGCTCTCGGTAGGCCCGCAGGGCCCACAGGTCGGCGCCCGCTTCGTAGGCGGCGTCGGCCCCCTTCTTCAGGATGGCGACGTCGTCGGCGGTGGGAGCGGCGATGGTGAGCGTGGCGGTGCGAGCCGCGTCGTCGATCTCGACGGTGACGTGGCGGTAGCGACGAGTGCTGCCCTCGACCTCGGGGTCGAGCCGGGGGAGCTTCACGCCCTTGCGCTCTTCTTTACCGACGCGATCCGAGTACTCGGTGACGAGTTCCTGAGCACGCTCGGCGATCTTCTGATCGAACTTGGAGCGCGGGAACACGCCGTCGACCAGGTTCCACTGCTTGGCCTTCTTGCCGCGGATGCCCTCGGCGGTGGTGGAGAAGACGTCGGCGCGGTCGCGACGGATCTTGCGCTTGTCGACGAGGCGGGTGAGGCCACCGGTTCCGGGCAGCACGCCGAGCAGCGGCACCTCGGGGAGGCTCACCGCCGAGTTGCCGTCGTCTTGCAGATAGATCTCTTCGCAGGCCAGCGCGAGCTCGTAGCCGCCCCCGGCCGTCGTGCCGTTGCAGGCGGCGACGTAGGCCTGGTGGCTCGACTGCGTGGCCTCCTCGAGCTCACAGCGCGTCTCGTTGGTGAACTTGCAGAAGTTCACCTTCCACGCGTGGGTCGACTGCCCGAGCATGGTGATGTTGGCGCCCGCGCAGAAGACCCGGTCGATGCCGGAGCGGATCACCACCACCCGAACCTCGGGGTGCTCGAACCTCATGCGACGGACGAGGTCCGCGAGCTCGATGTCGACCCCGAGGTCGTAGGAGTTGAGCTTGAGTTCGTAGCCCTCTCGAAGGCCACCTTCAGGATCGACTTCCATCGTCACGCGGGCGATGGAGCCGTCGTAAGCGACCTTCCAATGGCGGTAGTTTTCGGGCTCGACCTCGAACTCTACCGGGGCTTCCGACGAAGCGGCAGGCTGCTGCATACTCATTAACGCTAGCAGGTCCAAACCTCCGTCAGCCGTGCGCTAAGCGGGTCTACGAGCCCTTTTCGCCGTGTGTCGTCACACGGGTCCACAACACGTTTCACCACCCCGTGTGCGCCCGCACGATGACACGAAAGACCGAATGAAACGGTCCCTTGTTCGTCGTGTCGTCGGCCTTCGGACCGGCGACACGGTGCAAGCGGACCTAGAGTTTGTCCCGAAGAGAGCGCAACGAGTTGGTGAGTTCACCGAACATACCTTCGAGTTGTTCGACGGCGTCGTCGGCGGTCTCGCGGAGCTTGACCTCGGCTTCACCGATGCGCGGCTCGAGTTTCTCCCACGCGTCCTTGGCTTCACGACCGGCATCGACTGCCGTTTCGCCCACCTTTTGCCCCACCTGTTCGCCGAGCACTTTCAGCTCGTCGAGGGATTGTTCGAGTCGGTTGCGCCAGGCGGGTTTGTCGGTGTCGCTCACGCCCGTAGCATGGGTTCGAAATGCAACACGCCAACCCCTGGAGAGGGTCGGCGTGCGTCGCGTTCGAGATTGGGCCGCAGCGGGCTCACATATAGGAGACCGTCACGCACCACTGGGTCAGGGTGCCGAGGTCGGAGCCGGCTCCGTCGACGATCTGGAGCGTCCAGTCGGCGCTGACCGTGCCTCCGTCGAACCCCGACAGCGGACTGTTGGGCTGCACGACGAGGTTCGAGTTCGTGTTGACGCAGTCGATCGCGATGCCGGATTCGTCGTCGAAGGTCTTGTGGAGGTTGTCGACGTTCCCGCACTGGGCGGCGAACACGGTGACGGAGCTGCCGGCTCCGGTGACGCTCATGGTGAGGTCGCCGATCCAGGTGTGATCGAGATCGACCTCGACGTCGACATCCGTGACCGTCCCGCCGACGTCGCCCGCGGCGAGGGTGATGACGTCGGAGAGCCCGGTGGGATCGTTGTCGGGAATGGCCGCGCCGGGTGACGAGCAGACGGTGGTGGATCCGGCCACGCCGCAGCTGCTCGTGTCGAAGGTGCAGGTGGCGTCACAGGCCAAGGTGCCCGTGAACGTGGGGTCGATGTCGGCACAGGTCATTCCGCCGAGGTCCGCCATGTCGCAGTCCTCGCCCGAGCCTGGGTCGGCGACCCCGTCGCCGCACGAGGTGCAGGCGGTGGCGTCGAAGGTGCAATCGGCGTTGCAGGCCAACGTGCCGCCGTTGAAGTCCATGCCGATGCTGTCGCACGACGCCCCGCCGAGGTCGTCGCCGTCGCAGTTCTCGCCCGGATCCGCCGTTCCGTCGCCGCACATGGGGCCGGGGTCGGTGGTCTCGGGCTCGTCGGTGGTGGCCATGGGGCCGCCCGTGGTGGAGTCGTCGACGCCGCTGGTGGGCACCGGGTCGTCGTCGTTGGCGTCGGTGGCCTCGCCCATGTCGTCGCCGGTCTGCGAGCCGTTGCCACCCGTGGTCGGGTCGATCGGCCCCGACGTGTTCGCGGTCGCTTCCGTGTCGCCAGCCGGCGGGTCGACCGGTCCGAAGGTGAAGCTATTGGACTCCACCCCCTGCGCGCATCCACCCACCGCCAACAGCGTCAGCGTCAAAAGCTCTAATCGGGACCCCAACTGCATGAAGTCCATGGTCGCACGATCGCGACATGCGGCGCACGAATGTGGCCGCCCGAAGCGATCGGTCTGGGCGTGAGGGCTCGCGCGTAAGTGCACGCGCGACGTGTGGGTTCACGCGTCGCGCAAGGTACGCTTACTTCGTAGAGCCAAGCGACGGCTAGTTGGCGGTTTGAGCCGTGCCGTCTTTTTTCTCGGGCTCCTGGTACCAGGCCAGGGACTCGAGCATCTCGTCGACTTGGTCGAGCTCGATCTTCACGCCCTTGTCGGAGAACCACAGCTCGTTGTTGGTGAGCGGGCTACGACGCTGGGCGATGAACAGGATGGGCTCGCCCTTGCGGGTGTATCCCAGCTGCACGATCGCGTTCTTGATCCACTTGCCCTTGTCACCGAAGGTGAACTCGCGGGTAAGCCGGTAGAACCCCTCGTGGGGGAGCTTCTCCAGGGTCTCGCCCCAGTTGAGCGAGGTTGCGGGGATCTTGATCCCGGGCATCTGGAAACGCCACTGGTTGTTGTTGTTCGCAACGGGCAACAACACGGACGCCGGACCGAAGTCGCCGTCGGTACGGATGAGGACCAGCTGGTCGGGGCCGACCTGCGCCTCGTTCCCGGGGAGATACTTCGTGGTCCTGTAGATGCCAGGCTCGTACTCGAACGCCATCGAGCGGACCTTACAAGAGGCCCGCCGAGGGGGAAAGCCCTGGGACCGGGGGGACCTTCACGGGGCGGAATCCATCCCCTGCGTGCCCTCGGTCACGGCCTGGAGCCGGCTGGAGCTGGTTAGGACTGGGTCACGCCCGCCGCGCGGGCGAAGCCGCCGAGCAGCTCGGCCTGCGTGCGGAGGTCGTCCCGAACCTTGATGGGGAGGAACCGCTCGCCCCGATCGACCTCGAGATAGGCGCTGGGGACCACCTCGGTGACCTGGCCGATGAGACGCTCGAACTGCACGACCTGGAGCTTGCCGTCGTCGTCGGTCTTGCTGGGGTCGGGCCAGTCGATCTTCTTGCGGACCGCAAACCACGTCAGCGGGATCTCGCGATCGACCGCCTCGGCCGACAGCCACAGCGTGTTCGTATTGAAGTGCGGGTAGTCGGCGAGGTCGACGGACTCGGGGAGACGGAAGGCCTCGACGATGGCCGCGGTGCCGTCCTCGAGCACCGCCACGCACCCGCCCGCATCGCCGGGGTTGCGGCGTACGACCTCGACGCTGACGCCCGCGCCCCCCTCGACTGCCTCGAGGTGGGCCCCCAACACCACGGGATCGAGGGACGCGCCCAGGTTGTCGACGTTGGAGACGAGGATGTGCTCGACGCCGCGGGCACGCAGGCGCCCGAGCGAGCCGCTGCCCCGCAGACGACCGAGCGTGTCGCCGTGGCCGGGGGCGGAGTACAAAGAGGTGTCGCCCAGGTCGCTGGACTCGGGCAGATCTTGCAGTGCGGTGCCGTCGGGGAGCACCCGCGGCATGATCGACTGCGCAAACGAGTCGCGGTCGCCCGGGGCCACGCCCGACCAGTCGATCTCGGCGAGATGGGCATCGCTGGGGCCCTGGGTGGCGAAGCTGTGCATCAGGACCACGGGGATCCGGGCCCCGAGCTTCTGCGCGGCGGCGCGGACCTGGCCGAGCTTGACGGCGAGGAAGCTGGCCCGGGGATCGCCCTGCACGACCGACACCACGCCCTTGGCTCCGCCCCCGAAGCGGGTGGCCATGCCCCCGTTGAGCACCAAAATTGCGACCTTGCCGGCCTTCAGCGCCGCCTCGCCCTTGGCGGCCAGCGCAGAGCGTCGTTCCGGGTCACCCCCGGGCCGAAGATCGACCGGCGGGGTGGCGAGAGGGCTCGGAGCGCGCGAAAGGCGGTTGGCAGAGGGGTCCAGCGAGCCGCCGCTCACCCGTTGGCGCAGGTCCTCGAACCGCGCGGCATCAAAGGAGAAACTAGCGACCGAGGGGCGAAGGTCCACGGTCTAGCCCCATAGCATCGCCGTCCGCACGATGCTAGACCTGCGGCTCGCGGGAATGCCTGTTGCCGTCGTGGACTGGCGAAGGCCCCGCAACTTGGCCGATCATTGGTCCACCAAAGGACCGAGCTTGCGCGATTCCCACGAGGGGACGCGTCTCGGCCGGGGCACGCGGGACGAGGCCCGCGACCAGGGCACGCCCCCGTGCTCTTTGCCCTTCTTTTCACCCGACCTCTCCAACCAAGAGAACGCCGTGCCAGAGTCCGTCATCGTCGTCAACGCGGACGGCCCCGACACCCGGATCGCTCTCATCGAGAACGGAATCCTCTCCGAACTCTATGTAGAGCGCGACAGGGCGCGCGGAACGGTGGGTAATGTCTACAAGGGGAAGATCCTACGGGTCTTGCCCGGCATGCAGGCCGCCTTCGTCGACATCGGCGAAGAAAAGGCTGCATTTTTGTATGCGGGTGACATCGCGTCACCCAAAGAGAACGGCGGGGAAGACAAGCCCCACGTGGGCGACTCCGTCCCCCGTCGTTCCGGCAAGCCCGCTGATATCGCCAAGCTCGTCCGACCCGGTCAAGAGATCCTCGTACAGGTCGTCAAAGACCCGATCTCCAACAAGGGCGCCCGCATTACTTCCTACATCTCTTTGCCGGGACGCAACGTGGTCTTCATGCCCACGGTGAGTCACATCGGCATCTCGCGCCGCATCGCCAAGGAGCGAGACCGTCGTCGTCTGCGACGGCTCGTCGACCAGATGCGCCCCAAGGGGGCGGGCTTCATCGTCCGCACCGTGGCCGAGAACTCCACCAACGGGCAGGTCCGCGCCGACATGGACTACCTGCTCCGGCTGTGGGCCAACATCAAGACCAACGAGCAGATCCACCGCGCGCCCGTGCGGCTGTATCGCGACCTCGATCTCATGCTCCGGGTGGTGCGAGACAACCTCTCGCCGAACCTCGATCGCGTGATCTGTGACGATCGCGTGGCGCACGACCGATTGCTGCGCTTCGCGAAGACCTTCCTGCCCGCCTACGCCGACAACATCGAGCTGTACTCCGGGCGCGAGCCCATCTTCGACGGGTACGGCATCGAGCAGGAGATCGATCGCGCGCTCGAGCGCAAGGTCTCGCTGCCCAGCGGCGGCTCGCTGGTCTTCGACCAGGGCGAGGCGCTCACCGCCATCGACGTCAACACGGGCAAGTTCGTCGGCTCGAAGGGCAAGACCCTCGAGGAGACGATCACCCAGACCAACATCGAGGCGGCGGCCGAGATCGGCGAGCAGCTCCGCCTGCGCAACATCGGCGGGCTGGTCATCATCGACTTCATCGACATGGACCGCGAGTCCAACCGTCGCAAGGTCTACCGCAAGCTCCAGGACGTGCTCCGAAAGGACCGCGCCAAGGCCCACATCACCAAGATCTCCGAGATGGGCCTGGTGGAGATGAGCCGCAAGCGCACCAAGGAGAGCTTGGGGCGCATGATGACCTCGCCGTGCAGCCACTGTAACGGCAAGGGCTACACCAAGAGCCCCAGCACCATCGCCTACGAGATCCTGCGGCAGATTCGCCGTGATGCGGCCGTCATCGACGGTGACGTCGTGGTCGTCAACACCAACCCGGAGGTCGCCGACCTCATGCGGGGCGTCGAGGCTTCGGCCGTCGACGAGACGGTCAAGCGAATCCACCGCGGCATCGAGATCCACGCTCGCAAGGGCTTCCACGTGGAGCAGTTCGAGATCAAGGGCAAGGTGCCGGGTCAGAAGTCTTCGGGTCGGGGTCGCCGCGGGCGGGGCCGAAACCGAGACGACGCGGCCAGCCAGGAATCGGCGCCGGCGCCGGCACCTCCGCCGCCCGCGGTCTCCGAGGCCTGAGGAACGAAGGGGGAGGGCATGGCTGGCGACGACGAGCTGGAGCGACGAAGAGCCGAGCGAATTCCAATCAACATGGAGTTCGCCACCATGCCCTCCGGGACCTATATTTCCGATCTCTCGGAATATGGGGTCTTCATTCACAGTGACGAGCAGGTGCCGCTGGGCACCAAGCTCAAGCTCCGCTTCACCGTGCTCCTCGACGACCCCGTCATCATCTCGGCCGAAGGGCGGGTGGTTCGCCACCAGACGGAGCCGCTCGGCATGGGGCTCGAGTTCACCGATCTCGACCCCGAGACCATCTTGCGCATCAACGACGTGGTCAGCCGCCAGCGGCCCCGCGACTCCGGTCCGCCCATCACCCGGCAGCCCGATCCGGCTCCCAGCAGCTCGGCATCGGGCCTTTCGTTCAAGCCCCCGCCCATGCACGGCACCCCCGAGGTGGACGAGACGGTCAAGACGGGCCTGTTCAAGACGATCGACGGCCCGATCGTCGACGAGGACTCCTAACCTGAGAAGTAGCCCATGAGCATCGGCAAACGGCTCGTCGACCTGGCTCGATCCAATCTCACCGACTTCCGCTCGGCCTTCGATCGCGATCATCTGCGCGATCTGCTGAGCTCCAAGGCGCCCGAGGAAACCGACGACAGCCCGTCCCAAGAGCCTCCCGACAGCGGTAGCGTGGGGGCGCGGGCCGGCCGTCGCGCGCGGGTGGTCAAGGATGCGGCCGAAGAGGCCTGGGAGCGGGCCTACGAGAACGCCAAGAACCGCGCGGGGGTGCGGGGCGACCCGCCCACCGACCCGGCTGCCGATCGCCGCGCCTGGTACAAGACCCTCGAGCTGCAGCCAGGGGCCGATCTCAAGGCCGTGCGTCGCTCCTATCGGAAGCTGCTTCTGCAGTATCACCCCGACAAGTTCGCGACCCAGCCCGACAAGCAGAAGGTGGCCACCGAGGTCACCCGGCGGCTGACCGAGGCCTACAACGGCCTGACCCGCTACCTCGGCGGCTGAATCCCGCCGCACCCCATCCGCCCGGGTCCGATGCCCGCGGCGGAGATCTGCGGGCGTAGGCGCGTGGGGGCTTGCCCTTCGGGCGGGCACGCGGCAGGCTGCCCCCGCCCATGAGCAAGTCGGCTGCGCCTGTACCCCGGGTCCGTCCACGTGGACGCAAGAGCATGGCCGCCAAGGCCGATCGTCACGCTTTGTACGAGCTGTCCGTGCAAGCGCCCGATACCGACGCGGCCACGCTGGCGTCGCTGTATCGCCGCTTTCGCAAGCGCGAGGCCCTGACGCTGCGCGAGGACTTCTGCGGCACGGCCGTGCTGTCGCTGGCGTGGGTCGAGTCGAAGAAGAAGCGCACCGCGATCGGAGTCGACCTCGATCAGCCCACCATGGACTGGGGGGTCGAAAACCGCATCGGGCCCGCGGGGCGCAAGGTGGCCGATCGCATCGACCTGCGGCGCGCCAACGTGCTCGAGGGCGTGGGACCCAAGGTCGACATCGCGGCCGGGCTCAACTTCTCGTACTTCATCTTCCACGAGCGCGCCGACCTGCTGAAGTACTTCCGCACCGCTCGCAAGGGCCTGGCCGAGGACGGGATCTTCGTGCTCGACCTGGTGGGTGGCTGGGAGTCGATGGCGGTGATCACCAACCGCCGCAAGGTCACCGATTTCAAGTACCGCTGGGACCAGCGCAGCTTCAACCCGCTGACGCATCGGTTCTTGTGCACGATCAGCTTCGACTTCCCCGATGGGTCGAAGCTCGAGGACGCCTTCGTCTACGACTGGCGGCTGTGGACCAGCCCCGAGCTGCGGGACCTCCTGCTCGAGGCCGGGTTCTCCAAGGTTCATCTCATGTGGGAGCGGGTCGACGACCAGGGCGAAGGCACGGGCAAGTTCCACGAACCGAAGAACGTCGACAACCACGACTCGTGGTGGACCTACATCGTGGCGGAGCGCTGAACGACGATGGCGAAGGCAAAGAAGAAGACGACCGCGGTGAAGAAGAAGGCCGTGGCCAAGAAGAAGACGGCGGCCAAGAAGAAGGCCGCGTCGAGTCGCGCGGGGGCAGCCAAGAAGAAGGCGACCGCGGGCAAGAAGGCGACGGCCAAGAAGAAGGCGACGGCCAAGAAGAAGGCGACCGCCAAGAAGCCCGCAGCCAAGAAGGCGACGGCGCAAAAGAAGGCCGCGAAGAAGAAAGCCGCGTCGAGCCAGGGGGCCGCGAAGAAAAAGGCCGCGGGCAAGAAGGCGACGGCGCGCAAGAAGACCTCGTCCAAGACGGGGGCGGCGAAGAAGAAGGCGACCGCGGGCAAGAAGGGCGCAGCCAAGAAGAAGGCCGCCACGAGCGACAGCTCCGCGAAGAAGGGCACGGCCAAGAAGAAGGCCGCCACGAAGAAGAAGACCGCGGGCAAGAAAGCGGCCGCCGAGGGCGCAAAGAAGACTGCGTCGAAGAAGAAGGCCGCGGGCAAGAAGGCCGCGGGCAAGAAGGCGGCGGCCGAGGGCGCGAAGAAGGCCGCCACGAAGAAGGCCGCCACGAAGAAGAAGGCCGCGGGCAAGAAGGCGGCGGCCGAGGGCGCGAAGAAGACTGCGTCCAAGCGGAAGGCCGGCAACGAGGCCGCGGCTCAGGACGAGACGGTGCAGACCCCAATGGCCGAGCCGGCCGTCGAGGAGCCCACCGAGACCGCATCGAGTGCCACCGCGGCACCCGCAGGAGAGGACGACGACATGGGCAAGGGAAAAGGCAAAGGGAAGGGCAAAGGCAAGGGGAAGAGCAAGGGCAAGGGCAAGAAGAAGAAGACCCTCGCCGACAAGGCCGACCGCCACGTGCTCTACCAGCTGTCGGTGCAGAGCCCCGAGGCCGACATCGAGTTCTTCACCGAGCGCTACCGGGACCTTCGCGGCAAAGATCCCAAGGTCCTGCGCGAGGACTTTTGTGGGACGGCGTATCTCAGCTCGACGTGGGCGGCATCGGCGGACGATCGGCGCGCACAGGGCGTCGACCTCGATGAGCCCACCCTCAACTGGGGTCGCAAGCACAACCTGGCCCCGCTCTCCAAGGACGCCCGCTCGCGGGTCGATCTGCGCCAAGAGAACGTGCTCGACGGCGGGGGAGAGCCCGCAGACATCACCTGCGCGATGAACTTCAGCTACGGCGTGTTCAAGACGCGCCAGGAGCTACGACGCTATTTCGAGGTTGCCCACCAGCAGCTGGCCGACGACGGGATGTTCATTACCGAACTCTACGGCGGCACCGAGGGGGTCATCGAGGTTCTCGACGAGCGGGAGATCGAGGATCCCGACGGTAAGGTCGCGGACTTCACGTACATCTGGGAGCAGGCGGCGTACAACCCGATCACGCACGACACGCTGTGTCACATCCACTTCAAGATGGGTGACGGCTCCAAGATCAAAAAGGCCTTCACCTACGACTGGCGCCTGTGGAGCATCCCCGAGATGCGAGAGCTGCTCTACGAGGCGGGATTCACCAGCGTACGGGTGTTCTGGGAGGCGACCGACGACGATGGCGATGGTACCGGCGAGTACTATCCGACGGAGAAAGAAGACAACCAGGAGTCCTGGTTGGTCTACATCGTCGCGGGCAAGTAGCGCCTCGAACGGGCACAGGAGCGCCGTTGGCTCGGCTCCCGGGTTCGAGCCGCGGCCGGGTCCCTCGCGCGGCCATGTAGGGGTAGACTCCCCGGCATGTCCCTACTGCGCTCTCTCGATGCTCGCTTCGTCGACCTGATGACGAAGCACCGCGTGGCGGTCATCGTTGGTTTCTGTCTTCCGGCCAGCAAAGTCTTCGGGGCGGCCTATCGAGCACGGCAGTGGGTGCAGCGGCGTCTCTCCTCGCCGGAGGAGCACGACAAGCGGGTCCGTGAGATTCAAGATCAGGTCCAGGCCTGGAATCAGCAGCCCGAGGACCAGCGCAAGCCGATGTGCACCGACCGTGCACCCTGGGTGAACCTCAGCACGCGCTTCGTGAACAAGAAGGCCCTGCACCGCATTCGGCTGGGCAACCTGCGCTCCATCCTCGACATCGACACCAACAAGCGGACGATCACCGTCGAGCCGCTGGCCACGGTGGGCGAGGTCAGCAAGGAACTCGAGAAGCACGGCTTCATGCTGGCGGTGACCCTCGAGGTCGAGGACGCCACGGTCGGCGGCCTGGCCATGGCGGTGGGCATGACCACGCACTCGCACAAGGTCGGGCTCTACCAAGAGACGGTACGGGCCTACGAGATGGTCACGGGCGATGGTCGCCTGGTGCGGGCCACCGAAGACGAGAACTCCGACCTCTTCCACGCCCTGCCCTGGTCGCACGGCACCCTCGGCTTCCTGGTCTCGGTGGAGCTCGACATCATCCCCATCCAGTCGCACGTGCGCCTGCGCTACGAGCCGGTCTACTCGCAGGAGGAGTACTGTGAGCGGATCCGCGAGCTGTCGATGGGTGAAGACCTGCCCGACTTCGTCGAGGCCACCGTGTTCACCAAGGAGAGCGCGGTCGTGATGTCGGGCGACTTCGCCACGCCCACCACCCCCGAGGAAAAAGCCAAGATCAACCCCATCGGGCGCTGGCACAAGCCCTGGTTCTTCAAGCACGTCGAGTCCTTCCTCGAGCGCGGCGCCGACGAGGAGTACATCCCTCTGCGGGACTACGTGCACCGCCACGACCGCGCCATCTTCTGGACGCTGCGGGACATGATCCCCTTCGGCAACCACCCCGTGTTCCGCTGGGTGGCCGGGTGGGCGTGCCCGCCTCGGATCCAGATGCTCAAGCTCACCACCACGCCGGGCATCCGCGAGCTGACGTTTACCAAGCAGGTGTTCCAGGACATCGTGCTGCCCCTGACCTCGCTCGAGCGGGCCATCGAGCTCTCCGAGCACCTGTTCGACATCTATCCCGTGCTCGTCTACCCCTGCGCCATCATGGACCACGGCGACGGCAAGGGGCAGCTGCGGCCGCCTCGCCCCGACACCCTGGTCCCCGGCAAGAACTACGGCATGTACAACGACCTCGGGGTCTACGGCGTGCCCGCGGCGGTCAAGCGCGGCGAGCCCTACAACGCCACCCTGGCCATGCGGGCCATGGAGCACTTCACCCGTGAGGTCGGCGGCTACTCGTTCCTCTACGCGGACACTTTCATGAGCGAGACCGAGTTCCGCGAGATGTTCGACCACACGCTCTACGACCAGGTTCGTAGGGACTACGGCGCCGAGGGGGCCTTCCCCACGCTGTACGAGAAGACCAAGCCCGAGGTCGACGTCATCTCCATCGGCAACACCACGGGCGAAGAGCTGCTGGTCGAGACCCCGGTCGAGGTCTTGCCCTCGAGCCGCAAGACGCACTGACACGGAGCGAGCCATGGCCCACGAGACCCTGATCGACCCCGAGACCCTGGCCGCACATCTCGCCTCGCCCGGGTCGCAGCGCTGGGTTCTCGTGGACTGCCGCTTTGCCCTGGGGGACCCCGAGGCGGGTCCTCGGGCGCACGCCGAGGGCACCATCGCCGGGGCCCGCCACGCGCATCTCGATCGGGACCTGTCGGGGCCGATCGTCCCGGGCGAGACCGGGCGTCATCCCTTGCCCACCCGCGAGGCCTTTGTGCAGACGCTGGGACGCCTGGGGATCGATGCCGACACGCAGGTGGTGGCCTTCGACGACAAGGGCGGGGCCTTCGCCTCCCGCCTGTGGTGGATGCTGCGCTGGGTGGGCCATGCCGCCGTGGCCGTGCTCGACGGAGGGCTGCCCGCCTGGACGGCGGCCGGCCATGCGCTGGTGCCCGGCGAGACGAACGTTCCGGCCACGCGCTTCGAGGCACGACCGTCTCTGGTCGCCACGGCCGATGCGAGCGAGGTGCTCGCGGCCGCGACCGATGCCGGGGTCGTGGTGCTCGATGCTCGGGCGGCCAATCGCTATCGCGGTGAAGACGAGCATACCGATCCCATCGCGGGGCACATCGCCGGGGCTCGTAGCGCGCCCTTTGCCGGCAACTTGGGCGAGGGCGGCCGCATGCGCAGCAAAGACGAGCTGACGCAGCGGTTCCGCGGGCTGTTGGCCGGGGCGGAGCCCGAGCGGGCGATCGCCTATTGCGGCTCCGGGGTGACGGCGTGCCACGACCTGCTGGCGATGCACCACGCGGGGCTGCCCATGCCGCGGCTATATCCCGGGTCGTGGAGCGAGTGGATTACCGATGAGAGCCGGCCGCGGGCCACGGGGGCCGAGCCCTGAGCCACGATGACCGAGATCGGTGAAGGCGTCAGTGTGCCTCCGGATCCGCTCTCGGTGGATCTCGGGGCGGAGGAGCCGGCCGACGAAGCGACGTCGTGCACGCTCGAGCGGATCAAGGTCCGCATCAGCGTGTTCTTCGACGGCACGCTCAACAACCGCGCCAATACCCGTTACGGCCAGGCGAACGACCCCGACTTTGGCCAAGGCAGTTCGAGCTATCATAATGAGCTGAGCAATGTGGCCCGGCTCGAGGAGCACGTCGAAGAGGCTCCAGAGTACGACTACTCCACCAGCATCTACGTCGAGGGCATCGCCACGCGAGACGATCGCCGAGACCTCCGATTGGGTTCGGCGTATGGGATGTGGCGAACCGGCGTGAGGGCGAAGGTCGAGCGGGGCAAGAACGCCGCGATTCGCTGGCTGCGTCGCATGGTCGGCGAAGACGTGGTCGTAGAGACGCTGACCTTCGACGCCTTCGGCTTCAGTCGAGGGGCCGCGGCCGCACGCAACTTCATCCACGTGATCCGCGAGGCGTACGTCGACCAGACCTTCGCGGGGATGACGGTGGAGGAACTCGAGTTCGGCTTCGTGGGCCTGTACGACACGGTGGCGTCCTACGGCGGAAACCACGGCAACGACACCGAGGAGCTGCAGCTCGACGCGGTCCAGCACGCCCGCTTCGTCTTGCAGCTGGCTGCGGCGGAGGAGTACCGCGAGAATTTCCCGTTGACCAACATCGTCAGTGCGCCCGAGGGGCGGCAGATCTACCTGCCCGGGTCGCACTCGGACGTTGGCGGGGGCTATGTCGATGGCGGCTCCGAGGACAAGGCGCTATGCGGGGCGTCCGGCGGGTCGGGCCGGATCGAGGCCGAAGGGCTCCGGCGCAAGGTCCTGGCGGAGAACTGGTACAGACGCGATGAGACGCGAATCGTTCGGCGTCCCAGTGCGCACAACCGCGTCGACCGCTACAGCCTCCGGGTACGTCGTGAGGACATCGCCAAGGAGTACAGCTACATCCCTCTTCACGTGATGGCCGACTTCGCCATCGAGCACGGCATGAACATCGGCGAAGGGCTGCGTAGGAAATTCAAGATCCCGAGCGACCTCGCGCCCATCAAGGGCACCATCGATGCTCATATCGCGAACAACGAGGCGTCGACACCCGAGCACTGGCAGGGGGTCTGGACCATCGCCAATTTTCGCCACGACTACCTTCACTTCTCGGGGAGCGAGGACATCGGGATGGGCGTTCGTTTCGTGGACCACCGACCGGAGCGGGAAGTCCACGAGGGCTGACCATGGCGGACTACGAGTGGCTCGCCAGCGAGAGCGCTCCCGCTGGTTTTCCCATGAAGGTGCTCTCAGGCGGTTTCACCGACCCCGCGGGCGGCTTCAAGTACGTCCCGCCCAACAAGGTCATCCATCATGGCTGGGGCACGCCCGTGTCGACCCATCTCGTCGGCGAAGACATGGCGCCGCTGCCCAACCGGCTCGAGATCGAGTTCTTCTCGTACGCCGAAGATGCCAGCTACGCCGGTTCTTTCGAGCTGCCGGTCGAAGCCATCGAGGCGCTCTTCGAGGCCGGTTACCACAGCCGTAGGCTCGGCGAGCACACGACCTACGAGCGGCTCACGGTGGGCATCGCACCCGGTGGCCACGTGACGGTGTGGGCGGTGGGGGTCGACCGCACCGCCGAGGTCTGGTCCGGCTGCGCTCCCGAGGTGGAAGTCGACTTCGAGCGGGTCGCAGGCAAGATGCTCACGCCCCGTGAGGAGTACGTCCGCGGGCAGCTGCAAAGACGTCTCTCGGAATCACAGCGTTCGACTCTCGATCACGACGGAGTGCCGATCGGTCGCTGGGAGCAGTTTCGGCTGCGCTATCCGTGGTCGCTGGCCTTTGATGGTTTTCGACCGGGCGTGGTCGGCCCGCTGGAGCTGTTCAACGGCGAGCAGGAAATCGTCGAGTGGCGATCCGAGGGCGGGGTGTGGTTCCGCCCCGTCCCCCGGGCGCTCGAGCTGCGAGTCGAGCTCGGCGGTCGCCGGAGCCTGCGCTACCTGCTGCGCTTCGATCGAGCGGAAATCTTCTCCGCGTTCACCCAGCTCGCGGTCGCCGACAAGCCAATGGAGCTGTCGATCGGTATCGCAGGGGCGCTCTCGGTGTGCCTGCGAAACCCGGACGAACGGCTCGCCCTCGACCACACCCAGCTGCAGCGTTTCCTCGGCCGCTGACTCGGGATACTAGCTGCTCACCGCACACTCGCTCGGCGGTGCTTCGAAGCCCTCGGCGTCGACCGTGCCGAGTACCTGCTCGCAGGTGTTCACGGAGTCGAAGCACATGAAGCGCTCGCCCTCTTCGAGCGTGCGGGTGAGGCGGAAGCAGGCAGCCTGGGCATGCCGGGTGCACTTGCGCTCGCTCATTTTCATGCCCTTGCCTTCGCGCCACAGCAGGCGATCGATGCATTGATCTTCGGTGCGACGGCACTCGCCGAGCCGATGCTCGCCCTGGGTGCCCTCGAAGCACCAAAAGCCCCTGCCCGTGTCGGGATCGAGGCCGGCCGCGAGCATCGTGGCTTGTTGCTGTCGGTCGGACTCCTCGCGCATCACTTCGCGGTTGTGGACCTCTTCGCGTCGCAGCTGCTCGAGCTTGGCCTCGGTGGCGGCTTGGTTGGCTTGCTCCCGCGCACACTCCGTGTCGGAGGAGAGCCAGCAGTTCTGTGAGGTGGGGGTGCTGGGCGAGTACTGCGAGGCGATGGAGGAGGGATAGCGGGTCGACGATGAAGGCTCGGAGGTCCCGTTGCCCAGAGTCATCTCGCTGCAGGCACCGACACCCGCGACCATGAGCCCGAGCAAAGCGGCCGTAATGCAGGGGCGGAGCCTAGACACAGGAACCAGCATGGCATCGAGCAAACCCGGCCGCAACGCGGGGCGTGATGCAGATCAAGACGCGAGCGAGCCCGACTGCACCGTCGCGACGAGTCGTTCGCCCGCGCGGCGGGCACCTGCGATGTTGCGAGCCCCGGGGCCGAGCTCGAGCTCGGCCAGCGCGCCCGCGCAGTAGACGTTGGCGTGCCAGTGGAGGTACGGGTCGACCAGCGGCGTGCCGCACCGAGCTCGGGTGAAGCCCGAGTGGATGGGCAGGCTGTTCAGCAGGTTCGTGCCGGGCATCCCCGCGAAGCCGGTGGCGAGCACGACCGCGTCCGCCTCGACGGAGCCGGATTGGAGAGCGAGGGCCATGCCATCGTGCAGCGCCAGGCAGCCGCGGATCGAGCCGCGGATCGATCGGATATGTCGTCGGCTGATCGCGGCTCGCAGCTCGCGATGCACTTCGGCGGGCATGGTTCCCCGATGACGCGCGCCGTCGATGACCCGGCGACGCTCGGCCGCGTCGCCGATGCGCAGGAAGGACCGCATCTTGGCGGGGCCGAGCCACATGGGGTCGCTGTCGAACTGCTGTCGGCGGAAGCGGTGGCGACACACCATCGTCACTCGCTTGCCCGCGTCTCGGAGTCGCAGCGCGATCTGGGCTCCGGTGATGCCTCCGCCCACGACCGCCACCGAGTGCACGTCGACGCGCTCGTCGAGACTGAAATCGGGATCGAACACGTGCTGGATGCGGTCGGGCCGGGCTTCGCGGGCGGCCACGGCCCACGCGGGCCAGGCACGAGCGCCGTCGCTGCCGAGGGCGAGCACCACCCGAGCCGCTTCGAACTCGCTTCGATCGGTCTTCACTCGCAGGGTCCCGCTCGGGGTGGGGTCCAGGGCTTCGACCGTCGCCTGCTCGAAGCGATCGTTCAGCCCGTAGCGATCGATGACGAAGCGGCAATGCGCTTGGAACAAGGGGAGCGCAGGGCGAGAGTAGGGGGCGCGGAAGGGTTGCTCGCATGGCTCGTCGGGTCGCCACTTCGCCGCGAAGCTGCGAAGTGACCACGGATCCATGTCGAGGTGATGCACCGAGGGCGAGCGGAGATGAGTCATCCCCGTCCGGCGGGTGCACGTCGTCCAGTGCTCGAGCAGCTCAGCGTGGGGGTCGACGATCTGAAGGTCCTGGGGCGGGACCCCCGCGTTCAAGAGGCTGACAGCGACGTGAACACCATGCGGTCCGCCGCCAACGATGAGCCAAGGCACCATGAACCTCTCTTTGTGATTCCTGCAATGAATTTGCAAGTGCAAGTTAGTTGCGATAGCTTTGGATGGGCTGGTATCGATGCCACACCTGCCCATGCAGTCACGGACGAAGATCACGATTCTCGGCGGCTTCTTGGGCTCGGGTAAGACGACGCTGCTCAACGAGCTGATTCGTGCCACCGACGAGCCGCTCGCCGTGATCGTCAACGACTTCGGATCGATCAACGTCGACGCGCAGCTGATCGGTGGCCACGAGAGCATCGAAGGCGAGGTCGCACTGCAGAACGGCTGCATCTGCTGCTCGATCCGAGGCGATCTGCTCGATGCCGTGCGCACGATGGTCCGGCGCCCCTCGCCGCCGCGGCACATCGTCATCGAGACCAGCGGGGTCTCCGATCCCATCGCGGTCGCGCGCACCTTCTTGCACCCGCAGGTGGCCGAGCTCGTCCTGCTGTCGACCATCATCGTCTGCGTCGATCCGACCGAGTTCAACCTGCTCACGGAGAGCCAGTGGAAGCTGGCCTCCGATCAGGTGCGGGCGGCCGACTTCGTCGTGCTCACCAAGTGCGACGTGGCCACCCGCTCCGAGCGGATCGCGGCCCGGGCCGTGCTGAAGAACATCAGCACCGACCTACGCGTCCTCGAGTCGTCGCGGGACGAGATGCCGACCGACCTGGTCATCGACTCGCCGCGAATCTGGAGGAATCTCTTCGCGGACTGGGAGGTCCGCGAGTCGGCGCATGTGCACGAGGTGGGCGGGCACCACCATCACCATCACGACGGCCCCGCGTTCGAGACCTGGACCTTTCGTAGCGAGCGCCCGATGTCCTTGTATGGTCTACGCCGCGCGCTGCGGAAGCTGCCCAAGGAGGTCTTCCGCGCCAAGGGCTTCGTCTACGCGGCGGAGGACCAAGCCACCAAGGTCGTCATGCAGGTGGCGGGGCGTCGGGCCGAGCTGTCCGAGGTCGGAGCGTGGGCCGAGGGCGAGGCCGCGACCGAGATCGTGTTCCTCGGCGCCGAAGGGTCCCTCGATCCCGCCAAGCTGCAGGAGCTGCTGGAGTCGTGCGCGAGCGATCGCGTCGCCTCCACCGAGGGCTTCATGGACGAGATGCTGGGCTTCTTCAACCGCATGCTCAGCGGTCTGCCTCAGCACTGACTCAGGCGTCGGCCGTCGCCGAGTTTCGCAGGTGGAAGTACAGCGTGCGGCGGTGGCTGCAGGTGCCGCAGCGCATCTTCACCGCGCGTAGCCGACGGTCGTCGTGATGCTCGACCTCGTGCGCGTCAACGTGGGCGGGCGAGTTGCAGCGCGGGCAGGCGAGCGAGGTCGCGCGGGGCTCGATGGCGGCGGCGGAGGCCACCTCGATGGGGTGGGTGGGACTGCCCCCAGGCAAGCGCGCTTCGTTGCGGGCCCGCATGTGCTCGGCTTCGACCGCGTCGGCCTCGGCTCGACGCTCCCGTTCGAGCACGCTCGAGCGTCGTCCCACCAGCACGAGCAGCCACGCCAGGGCACCGAATACGGCGAGGCCGAGGCCGATCTGCACCCAGGGCACGCCGTAGCATGGCAGCTTCGGGGCAGGCGGTCACGATGCTGCCGACGGGGCGGAGCGCGCGCTGCCCGGGACGGGTCTCCTTGCCGACCCGGGTTCGAGAACGCCCGTCGCCCGCCGCGCCGAGTCGTCGGGGTGAACTCTAGAGCCGGTCAGTCCTCGTGCCGGGGCCGCGGGCGGATCGGCGTTTCGGTCTCTCGAATTTCCCTCAAGAAGGTGAGCAGGTCGCCGCAAGCGTCGAGCCGGGTGGAGGGCTCTTCGTCGAGCTGAGCCTCGAATAGCCGCAGCTGGGCGGTGATGCGGGCGAGGTCGTCGATGGCCAGCTCGACGAAGGTCGCCCGGGCCAGCTCGACGGCCAGGTCTCGGGCGAGGTCCCGCACGTGGTCGAGGGCGTAGCCCAGCCGGTCGTCGATCCGCTGGCGGGCGTCGTCGTCGAGCAGGTGCTCGAAGGTCGCGACCATCCGCTGCTTGCTCTGCAACGACGCGATGGTGCGGTCACGCTCTCGGAGCGCGTCGTAGCGGCCTTCCAGCTCTTCGAGAGGTTGCATGGGTTGGCCACGATACCAGCCCCGCGCAGCCGTGGCTCAGTCGTCCTTGGGCGGAGTGAGGCCGAGCTGCTTGGCGATTGCCTGGTCGATCCATCGCTCGGGCAGCATGAGGGGGAGCCGCCAGCCCATCCAGGGCTCGTCGGGGATCGGATAGCGCGTTTTTGGTCTACGGACGGTCAGGGCTCGAACGATGGTCCCGCTGACCCGCGAGGTCTCGAGGCCATTGCGGCCCTTTTGGAGCGCGAACTCCTGGAAGCGGGCCGCGATCTCGGCGTAGTGGGTGTCGGCGTAGCGGGATGTGTCTTCGGCCTCGGCCTTGTCCCAGATCGGAGTCTTGATCGCCCCGGGCTGGATGACGACGACGTCGACGCCGTAGATCAT
The DNA here is from genome assembly GCA_039028615.1 of Myxococcota bacterium. Classification (GTDB taxonomy): domain Bacteria; phylum Myxococcota_A; class Polyangia; order Nannocystales; family Nannocystaceae; genus Paraliomyxa. The sequence continues at coordinate 22,311 of JBCCHT010000046.1, forward strand.
CAGCTCGCGGCGCAGGCTGTCCGACAGGGCCTCGACCGCGTGCTTGGAGGCCGAGTAGGCGCCGACGAAGGGGGCCGAGATCCGCCCGGCGACGGAGCTGATGTTGACGATGCGGCCCGGCGGGCCCGGGCAGGGCCGCCGGGCACCCAGCAGCGGGAGGAAGGCCCGGGTCACCGCCATCAGCCCGAACACGTTGATGTCGAACTGCCGGCGGAGCTCGTCGTCGGGCATGTGCATCAGGGCGCCCCCGATCGCGACCCCGGCGTTGTTGACCAGGCCGACGAGCGTGTCGTCGCCGACGTACTCCTGCACGACGGGCACCGCGGCCGCGATGGCCTCGGCATCGGTCACGTCGAAGTGCAAGGGGGTGACCGCGTCGCCGAGCTGCTCTCGCAGCGACTCGCCATCGGCCTGCTTGCGCACGCTGCCGAAGACGTGAAAGCCATGCTCCACCAAGGCCTCGGCGGTTGCCCGGCCGATGCCGGTCGATGCCCCCGTCACTACCACTGCTCTGCGTCGTTCGCTCATCGATCTCCCGTGCGCGAGGGGGACGTCCCCGCGGGCGCCGAGGTTACCGCTATCGCAGCGCGACGCGGGCCATCTCGGGCTCGCAGGTCATACGCCCCTGCTTGGCCACGATGCGCCACGGTGGCAGGGGAGGGCGAGGCGGAGGCGCCTGGCCGCAGCCCGGATCGTCGTCGTCCGCCAGGCCGTCGTAGTCGTTGTCGATGCCGTCGGAGCAGGCGTGTCCCGAGTCCCGCGATTCCGGGTCGGGGTTGGTGGTGAGCCAGCGATCGTCGATGTCGGCCCACAGCGTGTCGAAGAAGTCGCCGTACTGCGCCGCCAGGGCGTCGTCGTGCACGATCACCACGTTCTCGTCGTTGGTGTCGTTGCCCGCGGTGGTCCAGTTCATCGACCCGGTGATCACGGTATGCCCGTCGATCATCGCCGACTTCATGTGCATCTTGCCGCCCCAGCCCTCGACCTTGACCGGGATCCCGGCCGCGCGCAGCAGCTCGTGCTTGGTGAAGCCGTTGGTGGCCGCAGTGGCGTCGAGGATGACCCGGACCTCGACCCCGCGCAGGTGGGCGGCGATGAGCTCGGCCGTGATGTGCTTGTGGGTGAGGTAGAAGACCGCGATGTCGATGCGTCGCTCGGCCTGCTTGATGAGCGGCTGGATCTTGCGCCGAATGGGCGAGTCCTGCGGCGAGAACATCAGCTCGACCTCTGAGTCGCCCACGCCCAGGTGCAGAAGCCCGGCCGAGCTCTTCATCTCGTGGTAGCGGCCGTTTTCGTACATCTGGTCGAGCTCTTCGAGGTACGCGTTGGCCACCCTGCGCGAGTCGATCACGGTGACGAGGTTGGCGTTGTAGCCCCCCGTGCCCGTGTCGCTGACGTTGGTCGAGCCGGTCCACACGTAGCGGCTGTCCACCACGAAGAACTTGTTGTGCATGATGGCCGAGCCCTCGTCGAGGGGCTCGCGGCTGCTGTGCACGGCGAGCAGGCAGCGCTCGCCGAGGTCGTAGGCGAGGCACTGCACCGGGCCTTCGAAGCCGTCGGGTCGATCGCAGCGGGGCTCGGGCAGCGTGGTGCGCTGGGCTTCCTTGGTGCGGCGCTCGTCGACCTTGCCGTCGTCGCGCACGTGCACCACCTGCTCCACCATCGCGTCGGTGTCCGTGTAGTAGTTGGCGCCCTCGGCATCGCGGTCCACGACGCCGCGCACCAGCACGCCGCGCGCCTGGGCTTGCTTCAGCGCCTCCATCACCCGCGGCATGCCTCGGACGCCGTAGAGCGCGAAGTCGATGGTCTTGTCCGCGTCGTCGATGAGGCCGACCAGCGCGGTGCAGACCTCGGCCGTGCACTCCGAGTTGGGCCCGGTCCCGGTGGGCGGGTTGAGCAGCAGCCTCACCGAGCCGTGGGCGTCGCGGGGCAGCGGAGCGTCGGACGGCTCGCCATCACGGGACGGTCCACAAGCCACCAGGCCTGCCAACGCGATCCCGAGCCAAGCCCGCATGGGTCCATGGTACCGGATCGCGTCCCCGAAACCGGGCGTTCGTCACCGCGTTGGCTCAGAAATCTTCGTCGGCCAGCGTCGGGCGAGCCCGTAGCTCGGCGATCGCCTCGGCCTCGGTCCGCGCCCCTCCATTCCGCAGCCAGTCCACCGCAACGCGCCCGAGGACGGTGTAGGGGCGATACGCATCCGCAAAGCTGGTGTCGGGGTGGGCGTCCATGTACCGAACCGAGTCCTCGATCTCTTGCACTACCCGCAGCAGCCCCTCGGCGTAGGCGACCTTGGCGCGAGGATCGGTCTCCCCGCAGTACTTCTCCGCGTCGAATTTCTTGAAGACCCGGACGTTGCCGAACTGAAACAAGCGCTTCGGGTTGTCGTCGACGATGATCGAGCGGGTCAGGTTGGGGTCGACGATGCGCAGGTCCTTGGAGGGCTCGACCACGGGATCGCCCGCGTGCTTGGGCTGGAGCACCAGGTGGCTGTTGGTCAAAAAGCCTGCGACCAGCGGGTGCTCGTCGATGGGGGTGCCGTCGAGCAGCCACTTGCGGGCGTTGGTCAGGCAGGTCTCGTCGACGTTGGCGGAAAACAGCACCACCGCGCCGCCCAGCGCGTCGATCTTGCGGATGGCCTGCTCCCAGCCGGGGTTGAGCGCGACGGGGCGGGTCTTGCCGTCGGGGTACTCGGCCACGAAGTCGTGGCAGGTCTCGGCCACCCTCGGGTCGCGGAAGTACTGGTCGTAGAGCGTCTCGTCGAGATCGAAGACCACGATGAAGCGGGCCTCGGCCAGGCGCTCGAGCTTGCGCTGGTCTTCGAAGGTCCCCGCCTTGGCTCGCTTCAGCGCCTCTTCGTAGGCCTGCTCGGCATCGCGGGCGGGCTCGGCTCGCATCAGGTCGCGATAGTGGTTCTGCAGCTCGACCGCCAGGGCGCGGCTCAGCCCGTGCGTGTCCATCAGCTTGGCGATGTCGAAGAAGCGCTCGTCCAGCTCCGGCTTGGCGTACTTGTTGGCCCAGTCCGGTCGCGGGGGCAGGGTCATGGCCGCGAGCTCCGAGGGGCGCGGGGGCGCGGGACGGACCACCTCCGGGTTCGTCGGGCTCGCCTGGTCGGGCGTGGTCACCCCGGGGTCCCGCGTCGCCTTGGAGCAGCCGAGGGCGAGCAGCGAGAGCACCAGACACGAGAGGCGAGGCGAGCGGGGCACGGGCGATACCCTGCCACGAGATCGCGGTGGGGCTCCATGGCGGTCGGCGGTGGGACGGATCGTCTTGTCTCCCGTGGCCGTGCGCGACACGATGCCGCCCATGCACGGTCGCTGGCTGCTTTGGGGGTCGCTCGTCCTGATGGCCTGCCCCGGGCCCACCGAGCCGACCCTGGTGCCTTTGGACCTACCGCCGCAGGTGCGGACCCCGGACGAATCGGACGAGCCCGAGCCCGACGCGCCTGCCGTCGCCCCGATGGAGCTGCGGCAGGTGGCGCCGGGGATCTTCGCCGTGCTCCAGCCCGCCCCGCGGCGCTTCGCCGATTCGAACGCCGCCATCATTGCGACGGACGAGGGCACGGTGATCATCGATGGTCCGCAGAGCCTGTGGACGGCGGACTGGCTGTGGGAACAGGTGCAGGCCCAGACCACGACCTCGCGGCGGCTGCTGGTGACCACGCATTGGCACCTCGACCACAGCCTGAGTAGCGCGCGATGGCGGCAGCAGGCGGGGGACGATCAGACGATCGAGCACTGGGGCCATGCGAAGCTCGCGGGGCTGTTGCAGACGCGGGGGCAGGCGCAGCTCGTCGAGCATCGGGCGGCGGTCCGGGCCATGATCGCGCGCGGCGAGGAGATCGCGGCGTCGGGAAAGCAAGGCGACGGCACCGAGCTGACCGAGCCGCAGCGCGAACAGCTTTCGCGTGAGCTGCAGCGGGTGACCGAGCAAGCCGACGCGCTGGATGCCCTCGAGCTGGTGATGCCGACGCACCCGGTGGAGGAGAAGACCTCGCTGTCGCTGGCCGGGCTTACGGTGGAGCTGCGGCCCGTGGTGGCCCATACCGACGCGGATCTGGTGGTGTACGTCCCAGAAGCCAAGGTGCTGTTTTCGGGCGACGTGCTCGACGAGATTCCGTTTGGCGGTCACGGCCGGCCGCGACGGTGGCTCGAGGTCCTGCGCGGCTTGCAGGACCTGGACGTCGAGGTGATCGTGCCCGGGCATGGCGGAGTGATGGAGCCGGCCGGCCTCGATCGGGCCATCGCCTTGTGGGCCGCGATCGTCGAGCAGGCCGAGCAGGCGTCGACGCGCGGGGAATCGGCGAAGGAGCGCTTCGAGGCATGGGCCGACAGTGCCGAATACGCCGAGCTGCGCGACGCGATGGTCAGCGACGGGGTGAGCATGCGGGCCTTCGATGCCTTCGTGCCCGAGTCGTTGGCGCGCGCGGTTGCGGAACACGAGGGCGAGCTGGACGAGCCGTAGCCGTGGCCGTTGGGGCCCAGCTTGATATCCTCGCGGGCGGTGGCGCAGACGCGATTCGGATACGGCGGTGAGACCCTCGCGGTCCTGGTGGCGGGCCGAGCCCTGTCCCACGAGGCGACCCACTACACGGTGGGCATGGTCGAGCTGATGATCGAGCTGGCCGAGCGCAACGGCCACGCCGTCGTGGTGCCCGACGAGGATCTGGATCAGCGCCGAAAGGAAGAAGGGCCCGACGCACCGCTGAGCGGTCGGGTCGCCATCGGGGTGAAGCTCGCGGTCGCGACCTCGGACTCGGGTCGCCCCTTGGCTGCGCCGTCCATCGAGGACATGCGGGCCGCGGTCGCTCGTGCGGACGAGGTGTTGGATCCGTTCTTTTGGCGTCGCCTGGGGCAGATCATCAAGCCCGCCGCGATTGGCTTCACGGGGGCGCAGATGCGGGCGGCGGCCGCGGAAAACGGCCTGCCCGATCTGTACGACGGCATGGCCCTCGACCCGAAGGAACTCGCCGAGCAGGACAACGGCCTGCTGCTCGCGGTCTGTGGCCCGCTGCCGTGCGGCACGCTGTGGTACGGCCGGCAGCACACGCCGAAGCACCCGTACATGGACCCCGACGGCGAAGAGGAATGGGACCAGCTCTTCGAAGCGAACCCGGGCCCGGATCATGTCTGCTTCGGGGCGGGCCAAGGCCCGGGCCAAGACCCGCACACCGTGTGGGTCGAAGGCGTTCGAGTGGCGTATGCGGCCTACGACTCGCTCGGGGTGGTGCCCGTCGACGTCGACCCGTCGTCGCACGCGGCTCGGGAGGCGGCGATCGAAGGCATCTCCGGGGCGGGCTACCAGCTGATCTCGCGCTACGACTGAGGGACCGCGGGCGTCGGTGCTCGACGGCCCCGGGCGAGCGCGCCCGAGCTTCGCGCGCGCCAATCCGTGCTACTGCTCGCCCATGACTTGGCCTCGGACTACCGTCCTCCTCGCTCTGTCGTCGCTCGCGGCCTGCGGTGACGATGGGGCGGCCCCAAGCTCCGCCGCGGACTCGGGCACGACGACCACCGAGTCGGCGTCGACCGGCGCCCCCACGCCCGTCGCCGACGAGACCGGCACGAGCACGGGTGAGCCTTCGGAGCCGGGTGCGTGCGCCGAGCCCATCGCCGCCCACGAGCCCGAGACCGCGCGCCTGCAGATCGGCGAACGGGGCCAGTTCGTCGACGCGCTGGGCCGCTCGGTGGTCATGCGGGGCATCAACACGGGCGGGCGCTCGAAGTACGCCCCGTTCATCCCCTTCGAGGTCACCGATGCGACCGACCTCGACGAGGTCCGCACGGCGGCCGACGAGTACTTCGCCCGGGTGATCCCCTGGGGGCTCGACACCGTGCGCATGCCCTTTTCCTGGGAGGCGCTCGAGCCGACCCCGGGCACCTACGACCTCGACTACCTGGCTCGCTACGAGGTGTTGCTCGATGCAGCCTGGGCTCATCGCCTGCGGGTCATCGTGGACTTCCACCAGGATGTCTACGCCTCTCCGTTCTGCGGCGATGGCTTCCCGCCGTGGTCGGTGCCGACCCCCGACCCCCCCGAGCCGAGCCACGATTGTCGGGACTGGTTTGTGGGGTACTTCTCGGGCGCCGATGTGCGCGAGTCCTTCGATCGCTTCTGGACCGACGCCGATGGCCTGCAGGGTCCGTTCTTGGCGATGTGGACCACGATGGCCGAGGCGGTGGGCGACCACCCGGCGGTGGTCGGCTTCGAGCCGATGAACGAGCCGGGCTGGGGCACGATGGACGACATCGAAGCGTTCAAGGCCGACGTGCTCGAGCCCTGGTACGCCACGGTAGCCGCCGAGCTTCAAGCCATCGCCCCCGATGTGCTGGTGTTCTACGACGGGCCCGCGGCCGAGTCGTCGGGGACGGCGGGGACGCACCTGCATCCCGCGGGCTCCGGCCTGGTCTACGCCCCGCACTTGTACGACGGCACGCTGCTGCTGGGCGACGGCTGGACCGGCATCGATCCCTCGCCGCGCGTGGCTGCGATGGGGAGCTTCGGCGCCGAGGCGGGCGTGCCCGTGTTGCTCGGCGAGTTCGGGTATCCCCACGCGACCAAGGGCGGCGCCCCGTGGCTGACCCTGGTCATGGACACCGTGGACTCGTCGCGAATGTCCGCCACGCTGTGGGAGTACTCGACCACCACCGAGCTATGGAACGCGGAAGACCTCTCGGTGACCGAGCCGGACGGCACCGACCGGCCGATTCTCGATACCTATGTGCGGCCCTGGGTGCGCGCGCTGGCGGGCAGCGCTCTGGACATGTCGTGGGACGCACAGACGGGCGCCTTCGACGTCCGCTGGACCGCGGGCGAGGGTTTCACCGAGGTGATGCTGCCCGCACGACGTTTTGGCGCCGAGCCGACGCAGATCGAACTCGAAGGCGAAGGCGCCTGCCATACCTGGGACGAAGCCCGGGGGCAGCTGCGGGTGACCGCGGCGGCGGGGACGTCCGTGGCGCTGCACGTCCGCTGACCGGCGCTAAAGCTCATCTCGAGAACCCTCGCGAGGCGATGACGCGGCCCCCGTCGACGAGGGCCGCGTTGCCAATTCTTGAAGTACGCCCAGTACGCCTGCGAATTGGCGCCTTGCCCTCGCCGACGCTGACCACGTTGTTCACCCCACGAGGGTTCTCGAGATGAGCTTTAGCCCCGGGGTGCTTGCTCGCCCCGAGGCCGACCGCGTAGGGTCGCATCGTGGGCGACCGCGCGAGCACGAACCTGCGGCCCTCACCCACGCGCTTCGTGGGGCGAGCGGTCGAGCTTTCGCAGCTCGTCGAGCTGGTGAGCGGAGGCCAGCGCCTGGTCACCGTGTTCGGCCCGGGAGGCACGGGCAAGACTCGGACCGCGCTGGCGCTGTGCGAGCGCATGCAGGACGAGTACGCCGGGCTCGGCGGAGTGTGGCTGTGCGAGCTGGCGGCGGTGCGCGACCTCCAGGGGGTGTGCGAGACGGTGGCCCGCACCCTGGGCATCCCGCCCGCCGCGGCTGGGTCCGACGACGAGAGCGTGCGGCGCTTGGGCGCGGCGATGGCCGACCGCGGCCCGATGTTGCTGCTGCTCGACAACTTCGAGCAGCTCGTGGAGCTGGCGTCGAGCATGATCGCGGTGTGGCTGGTCGAGGCGCCCGAGCTGCGGCTGGTGGTCACGTCGCGCGAGCACCTGCGGCTACGCGGTGAGCTGCGCTTCGAGCTGTCTCCGCTGGCCCTGCCCGCGCCGGGGCAGCCGGCCACCGACAGCGAGGCGGTGGAGCTGTTCGTGGAGCGCATCCGCGAGCTCGACCCCGGCTTCACCTTCGATGACACGACCACCCCGCTGGTCACCGATCTGGTGACCCGGCTCGAGGGGTTGCCGCTGGCGATCGAGCTGGCCGCGTCGCAGGTGGAGCTTTTGGGGCTGCAGGGACTGCTGGACAACCTGCACCAACGCCTGGACGTGTTGGTCGGGGACGGCCGCGACGTCGAAGATCGGCACGCGACGCTGCGGGCGGCGATCGACTGGTCGTGGGGGTTGCTCGATCCGGTGCAGCAGGCGGTGCTGGCCCAGTGCACCGTGTTTCGCGGGGGCTTTACGGCCGAGGCGGCGCGGGCCGTGCTGGTCGCGCCCGAGGGCAAGCGCCCGCCCTTGGCCGTGCTCAAGGCGCTGCGCGACAAGTCGTTGCTGCGCCGCGACGAGCCCGACGAGGGAGCGGGGTTGCCTCGCTTCTCTCTGCTCGATGCGGTGCGAGAGTTCGCAGCGGAGCGCTTCGAAAATGCCGAGGCGGCCGAGCAGGCCCGGGCTCGACATGCCGCCTGGTACCTCGATGCGGCGGAGCGCTGGGTCGCCGAGGTCGAGACGGAGCAGGGGCCCAAGGCCTTGCACTCGCTGGCGCTCGAGCGCGGCAACCTGCTGGCGACCCACGAACACGCCATGCAGCAGGCGGCCACCGATGCCGAGGCGGCCGAGCGGGCGCTGCGTAGCGTGCTGGCGCTCGACACGGTGGCGTCGATTCGCGGCTCGTTTGCGGCGCATCTCGAGCTGCTCGAGCAGACCCTCTCGCGTACGCAGGCCCATGCGGTGGCGGTTGCGGTCCGGGTGCGGGTGCTTCGGGCGCGAGCCAAGGCGCGGCTGATGCACGGTCAGAGCGCGGCCGCCCAAGAAGATTTCGACGAAGCGCTCGAGCGGGCCGAGGCGGAGGGCGATGCCGCGCTGGAGGCCGAAGTGCTGGCCGATCGCGGGGTGTTCCACCACCAGCGTCGCGAGGTCGAGCGGGCGCAGGCGCTGTACGATCAGGCGCTGCAGCGAGCCCGGGCCGCGAAGGCACTCGCGGTGGAGGGGCGAGTGCTGGGCAACCTGGGGGCGCTGCGGCACGATCGCCACGAACTCGACGACGCGCGCAAGATCTACGACGACGCCCTGGAGGTGTTGCGCCGCGTGGGCAACCTGCGGCTCGAGGCGATCCACGTGTGCAACTTGGGGACGCTGGAGCTCGAGCGGGGCGAGGGCGACCGCGCGCGCGGTCACTTCGAGGCCTCGCAGCAGCTGCTCGAGCCCCTGGGCGACCGCCGCCTGCTCGCGATCGTGCGCGGGAACCAGGGCACATTGGAGCACATGCAGGGGCGGCTCGAAGACGCTCGCCAATGCCACGAAGACGCGCTGGCAATCCTGCGCGAGGTCGGTGACCGACGCTCCGAGGCACTGTCGCTCAGCCGCCTGGGTCGGGCCTGGGCCGAGCTGGGCTGGGTCGAGGACGCGCAGGGCTGCCTGGCTGCGGCCGGACGCCTGGTGGGGCGCTTTCCCGACGCCATGGTCTCCGCCACCGTGGAGCTCGATCGGGGCTTCGTGGAGCTGGCCGAGGCCCGCAACAGCGAGCCCGAGCCGCGGGATGCCCTGCTACAAAAAGCCCGCGATCGCATCGCCCAGGTCTCGCGCGCGGAGGCAGACAGCCCGGCGTGGATCGAGCGCTCGGACGACATTCGCTTCGCGGTGCACCTGCTCGAGCGCGGCTTGGCCGACCTCGATGCCCAGTCCGCGCCCAGCGAGGCGCCGCCCCAGAACGCGGTGCTCGTGGGGCCGCAGGGACGCTGGCTGCAGGTCCCGGGGGAACAGGCGCAAGACCTCCGGCGCCGCAAGGCGATGCGGCTGATCTTGGATCGGCTGACCGACGAGCACCGCGCCAACCCGGGCGCTGGCCTGCCGCTGGAGACGTTGCTCGAGGTGGGGTGGCCCGGCGAGCGCGTCATGGCCAGCGCGGGAGCCAACCGCGTGTACGTGGCCCTGACCACGCTGCGCAAGATGGGCCTCCGCAAGCTCTTGCTCAGTCGCGACGACGGCTACCTGCTCGACCCGGCGACCCCGGTCAAGCGGATCGAGGCCGACTGGGACGAGCGTCCGACCCCCTGAATCCGCGAGCCCGAAAAATTCGTTCGCAAGAACTGGTGGATCTGACAGGTCCCCTCGGCGGCGCCCGGTGGTATGCCCATAGAGGCTCTTCCGACGCAGCGGCCAGCATCCGCCGCGTCGCTTCGGGGAGCTTTTGTGGGTGATGGGTGGAAGCGGAAGGCATGCGGCGGGGGCACGAGTGCGCTGAGGTGAGGATCGAAAGTGGGTGGGTCTTCGGTGGTCGGTAGGGCTTGGTGTGGAAGCCGAAGACAGTGGAATCGATCGTCATCGTTCAGTGGCTCGTGCCTTCGTCGCATCCGAGTACTCGAGCGTCCTGCGGACCGCGAAAGGGTCGGGGGACCGCATCGTCGGGGCGTCCGCGTCGACCGACATCTCGACTTCCCTCTCGAGCTGTCGGGCCGTGGTGCCGGGCGCCTCCCGGGCCGGGGAGCCTGGGAGGCGCCTCGGGATCGGGGGGCTCAGGCTCGTTTCGTGGCGGGAAAGATGTCACCGTCGATGAAGCGTTCGCGGAGCCAGGTGTGCGCGGGGTCGTCGGCGAGCTGACGGGGCCACCACATCGACATGCCGATCTCGGGCAGGGGGATCGGGGGGTTGTGAACCTGCACGCCGAACAGCTCGCGCGCGCGGTGCCCCACGCTGCGGGCGATGGTGCAGATGAGATCGGAGTGCAGCACGGCCAGCGGAGCGGACACGAAGTGCGGCACGCGAAGCGAGACGCGGCGGGTGAGGCCGTGGCGGTGCAGCACTCGATCGACGACCCCCTTGGACTTGCCCTCGATGCTCACCACCACGTGCTCGAGCGCGGCATAGCGGGCCCGGGTGAGGCGGCGGCCGGTGTTGGTGCCGATCTCGGGGTGATCGGGTCGAGCGATGACCACGAAGGGATCGCGGAACAGCTCCTGGTGACGAAGGCCCGCGCCGGCCAGCCCCGGCGATGACCCGGCGAACACGAGATCGAGCTGGCCCGACGCCAGGCGAGCGGCGGAGTCGGGGCCCAGCCGCTCGATCTGCACGTCGATGCCGGGCGCGCGCTCGTGGAGCAGCGGGAGTAGGTCGGGGACGGCGAGCAGTTCGAAGAAGTCGACCGACGCGATGGTGAAGCGCCGCGTTGCGGTGGTGGGATCGAAGTCGGGGGGGCCGGCCAAGGCGTCGCGAAGGCCATCGAGCGCGCGGGGCAGGGTCTGGGCGATCTCGCGGCCGCGGGGGGTCAGCGCCATCGTCCGGCCGGTCACGACCAGCAGCTCGTCGTCGAGCTGTGCCCGAAGCCGCCCGAGCGAGTGGCTCATCGCCGACTGGCTCACCCCCATGTGCTTGGCGGCCGCGCCCACGCTGCGCTCGCTCAGCAGCGCCTGCAACGCGGGCAGCAGATTCAGGTTCAGTGTCCTGAAATCGATATCCGTCATATCTCAGATGATTAGTATTCAGTTTTCGTCATGCGTGGCAAGTGTCAGCGTGAGGGCATGGAACTTCGAGATCCCGATGCCCTCGTCACGGGCGCCACCGGCCTCATCGGTCGCAATCTGTTGGTCTCGCTCACCGCTCGGGGTCGCACGGTGGCCGCGCTGGTCCGCAACGCGGCGGCGCGAGCGGAGATGCTGGCCGAGCACGTCGAGCGTCATGGCGGCGACCCTTCGCGGCTGAAGGTGATCGAGGGGGATCTCGATCAGGAGGGGCTGGGCCTCGCCCCCGCGCTCGATGGGGTTCGCGACGTCTTTCACTGCGCCGGACGCTTCGCCTTCGGCCTGAGCCCGGACGAGGCGGCGGCGGCCAACGTGGAGGGGAGCCTGCGCGTGGTTCGATGGGCGCATGCCCGGCCGGCGCTGCGTCGCCTCGTCTACGTGGGGGGTTACCGCATGACCGCATTGCCCTCGTGGGTGGGCACCGAGCGACCTCGGGGGCCGCTGCGTCGTCGGCTCTATCGACATTTCGGCGCCTACGAAGCTTCGAAGATCGAGGCCGGGCTCGCGGTGGACGAGCTCGCGGCCGAGCTCTCGCTGCCGCTCACGCGCATTCATCCCGCGACGGTCATCGGGCCGTCGACGACGGGCCACAGCGAGCAGACGATCGGCCTCGCCGAGACCATGGGGCGACTATGGCGGGGGCAGCTGCCCGCGTTGGTCGGCAACGAGCGGACCTTCGTCCCGGTGGTCACCGCGGACTATCTCGCCGATTTCATGGCCACGGCGGTCGAGCGTGAGGCCACGGAGGGGCAGTCGCTGGTGGTCTTCGATCCCGATACGCCGCGCCTGCCTCGGTTGCTGCGCGAGGCGGCCGAGCACCTCGGCGTTCGTGCGCCACGCGTGTGCCTGCCCGTGGGCGCGGTGCGGGCCTTGCCGCGAGCGTTGACGGGGGTCGAGCCCGAGACGCTGAGCTTCTTGGCCGAGGACGACTACGACACGCGCACCGCCCAGGCCCACGCCGACGCGGTCGGGCTCGTTCATCCTCCGCTGAGGCAGGCGATGGGGCGATGGCTCGATCACCTGGTCTCGACGCGCTTCGGCGAACAGCCGCAGGCGTCGCGGGGGCGACTGTGCTCGGTGGCGGGGAGCCGAACTTTTGCCGTGGGCGATCCCGGGCAGGCGAAGGCTCTGCTCCTACACGGCCTACCCTGGGACGGCGAGTGCTTTCGGGGCCTCGAGCAGCAGCTGCCCGATTCGGTCGCGCGCGTCGATCTCCCCGGCCTCGGTCGCTCGAGCCTCGCCTCGGGCGGAGCCGAAGGGCAGGGGGCGTGGCTGGACGCGCTGCTCGAACGACGGCGGTCACCCCTGGTGATCGTCGCGCACTCGCTGGCGTGCGAAATAGCGCTGCGATGGGCCCAGGACAACCCGCAGCGGGTCGAGTCGCTGGTGCTCGTTTCTCCCTATTTCATGCAGCGGCCCGCTCCGCTGTTCATGCGCATCCCCGCGTTGGTCTCGATGGCGATGCGCGGCATGAAGGCGGAGGACCTGCGTCGACGGCTCGTGCCCGAGGCCCCCACGGACGACATCGGGGTCGAGCGAGCGCTCGCGAGCGCAGCCGCTCAGCTGGCGCGGCCGGGCGTCGCTCGGCAGGTGGGCCGAAGCTTGGCCCGCGTCAGTGCATCAGGCCATCGCGCGGAGATGAACGAAATATTGCGCAACATTTCTGCACGCGTGCCCGTGCAGATCATCCACGGCGAGCGGGACCCGCTGATCGAAGTCGTGCCCCAGCTGCATGTGCAGTGCGTTCCCGGAGCGGGGCACGACCTGCATGTGAGTCGGCCCGAGGTCATTGCACCCTTGCTCGCTCGCGAAACCGAGAGAGGTGCACCACGATCGGCTTCGGTGTCGCGCTCATGCGCTTGATCGGACTCGAACATCGAAGGGGTTCGTGAGCCTCGGTTTTTGTCGCGACGAGTCTCGCGTGCACTCGCTTCGTTGCCGTGTATGCTCCGGGTCGAAAAGCGGCGCGGCGGAGCTCGTATTTGGTTGCCGAACCGATCGCCGCTCACAACGAAAGAGAATCTATGTCACGCGATTTCATCGAGCGTATCGATCGACGTCTGATCACCCTTGGTGCTGCGGCCCTCCTCGTCGGCTGTGGCTTGGCCGAGGACGGCAACGACTCTCTCGCGCCGCTTTTCGTATTCGACGGTGAGCCGGTTGGCCCCGTACCCGATGCCGCCGACGATCTGGCGGCCGAGGCTCGTCCCGTGCACATCCTGCCCGGCTTCGATCTCTGGGCCGAGGCGGTGGCGGGCACCGATGACGTGTCGCTCGAGTGGAACGACGAAGGGGCCCCGCAGTATGAAGTCTGGCGGAGCACGGCCCCCTATTTCGCCCCCGGAGACGCGGGGTCCACCCTGGTCACCACCACGGCCGCCATCACGGCCGTGGACGCGGGCGTGACCTGTGCCGGGTGTCCCAATCAGTACTATGCGGTCGTCGCCCAGGGAGCGAGCGCCACCACGTCGACCACCGTGGGGGTGCATACCCTGGACGTCGAGCCCGGCTACAACATGGTGCCGCTGAGCCTGGTCAACCCGGAGCTGTCCTCCGCATCGTCGCTATTGTCGATCGCGGGAGCGGGCTTCACCCACGCCATCTATTGGTGGGGTCCGGGGCAGTCGTGGATCTCGTGGTGGACCGGCTCGCCCTATGGCGAGTGGACCCACAACCTGGGCGACACCCCGCTGGTCAACCTCTCGATCGCCTCGAGCCAGACGCGGGTCCTCACCGGTTATGTGCCGTCGCCCGACGAGATGTCGCTGCCGCTGTACACGGGCGACAACTTCGTCTCGCTGCCGCTGACCTACCCGCCGACGTCCGCCAGCGAGGTGATCGCCCTGGGGCCGCCGGGGTTCATCACCGCCGTGGGCGGCTGGGATCCGGTCACCCAGTCCCCTCGCTGGTATCCCGCCGACGGCGTCGATTTCGTCGTGGAGCCGGGCAGCAACCTCGCGCTCACCACCACGGGCCCCGGGCAGTGGCCGTTTTCGTTGTGCGGCAACGGGTCCGTCGACGAGTTCGAGGCCTGTGACGACGGCAACCTCGTCAACGGAGACGGCTGCGACAATACCTGTGCTCTCACTCCGCCCACGGTGGGTGACGACGCGTACCTCGTCGATCAAAACGGCTCGCTCGGCGTTGCGGCGCCGGGCGTGGTCGACAACGATGCCGCCTACGACGGCGGCGGCGTGATGGTGTCGGCCTTCGATGTCACTTCCGAGGCGGGCGGCACGGTCAGCGTCCAGCCCGACGGCTCCTTCCAGTACGATCCTCCCGCCGACTTCTGGGGCGAGGACCGGTTCTCGTACACCGCCCAAGACGCGGCCGGAGGCACGGCCAACGGCGAGGTCGAGCTCGTCGTACGACCCATCAACGTCCCGCTCATCGCCGTCCAGGGGGGCATGGGCGGCTTCTCCATCGACGGCGAGGCCCAGTTCGACCGGCTCGGTAACTCGGTATCCGGCGGCGGCGACGTCAACGGCGACGGCCTCGACGACGTGGTCATCGGCGCTTCGCTGGCCAGCACCAACGGGGTCGGCAGTACCGGGCGTGCCTACGTGGTGTTCGGCAAGACCACCACCGAGCCCGTGCTCACCTCCGAGCTCACCGCGGGCGCGGGCGGAGGCATCGCTCTCCAGCCGCTGAGCGCCTCCGGCAACCTGGGCGCCGCGGTCTCCATCGTGGGGGACCTCAACGGCGACGGCCTCGACGACGTGCTCGCGTCGGCGTCCAACCTCTATCTCACCGGCCTGGGCTACGTGCTCTTCGGGCGCACCGACGTGTTCGCCCACCAGGCCGAATGGTTGGACCAGGGCCTGGGCGGCTACGTCATCGAGGCGGACAACTTCACCTCGATGGGCAGCTCGGGCTTCTTCGGCGCGTCTTCGGCCGGAGCAGGCGACGTCAACGGCGATGGCATCCCCGACTTCGTGATGTCCGACTACCGCTTCTTCCTCGGCGACGCCCAGAGCAACACGGGGAGCACCTACGTCATCTTCGGTGCCGCCAGCGGGCCCCTGCGCACGAGCGACATGGTCTCCGGGGTCGGGGGCTTCGTCATCAACAACGAGTCGAGCGGCGTCGACCACACGGTGGTCTCGGCCAACGCCGCGGGCGACGTCAACGGCGATGGCCTGCAGGACATCATCGTGGGCGCGGCCGATGCCGACTTCGCCGGGAGCGATGCCGGACGGAGCTACGTGGTGTTCGGCAAGGCCGACGGGGCCGCGGTCGACCTGTCGGCGCTCGGCAGCGGTGGCTTCATCATCGACGGCGAGTCGGCCGACGATCACTCGGGCTACTGGGTCGACGGAGCCGGAGACGTCAACGGCGATGGGCTCGACGACGTGATCGTCGGGGCCTGGGCCGCATCGACCAACGGGCTGGCCTCGGGCAGCACTTACGTGGTGTTCGGCAAGACCGACGGCACCGCGGTCGACCTCGACGACATCGTCGCGGGCAACGGCGGCTTCGTGGTCTACGGCGCCAGTGCGCTCGACTACTCCAGCCAGCGCGCGGCGGCCGGGGTGGGTGACGTCAACGGCGACGGCATGGTCGATCTGGCCATCGGGGCGCGGTTGGCCGACGGCCCCGCGGGAGACACCTCGGGTCGGGCGTACATCGTCTACGGGCGCAACACCGACACCTCGCCGGTCCAGCTCGCCGACATCGAGGCGGGCATCGGAGGCTTCACCCTCGATGGGGAGCAGGGCGAGCAAGCCGGGGCCGCCATCGACGGGGCGGGCGACATCAACGGCGACGGCCTCGCCGACATCGTCGTCTCCGCGCCCTCGGCCCAGCCCAACGGGTTCTCGTCGGGGCGCGTGTACGTGGTCTTCGGCAGCCGCTCGTCGCTGTAGCTTCGGGCGCCCGCCCGACGACTCGTCACCGACGGCATCGACCTTCGCGGGGTCGGTGCCGTCGTCTCGCGCGGGGTCAGGGGGCCCGCGTGTGGGCGACGAAGGTCATGAACCCGGGGCCTGCCTCGGTGGAGCCCAGGGACGAGTCGAAGCGCTCGACGTCGATGAACCCCAGTCGCTGGAGCAGCTCGATGATCTCGGCGGTCTCGTAGGCCACGCTGGACAGCGCGTAGCGTCGTACCTGGCTCGTCTGCGCCTCGATGACGTGCCAGCGCTCCGTCTTCGTGTTCGTCTCTTCGTCCCAAAAGCGCTCGTGCAAGGTCAGGTGGGGCTTTGGCGAGAACAACCCCGAGGCCTTCGACGACCACGAGCGAGTCGGAGTGCCGTCGCCGCGAAGGTCGGCGGCAGTCTGGACTTCGAGCACCAGCGCGCCGCCGGGTCGCAGTGAAGCCGCCGCGGCCCGCACGATCGCCTCTGCCTGCTCCCGGCGGAACACGTTGAGCTGGCCGTAGATCAGCATCGCGAGGTCGAAGCCGAGTCCGAAGTCCCCTGCGCGCAGGTCGGCGTGCACGAAGTGGCAGGTCAGGCCCTGCGCCTGGGCCCGGCGATGGGCGTACTCGATGGAGGCCGGCCCGAAGTCGATGCCGACCCCCTGGTGGCCGAGCTCGGCCAAGCGGTGCAGGTACAGCCCGGGACCGCAGCCGAGGTCGAGCACGTTCGAGGCTCGCTCGGCGAGGACGCGCTCGTGAAGCCAGCGGACGTGGGTCTCGACCGTCGATGCGCGCCGACTGGCGAGGTCATGCGCCTCGCTCAGGTGATGCTCCAGCATCCGAGCGCTGAACTCCGGATCGTCCCACGGGATGTTGTCGCCCTCGGCCCACGGCGACGGTGGGTCGGCCCGCTCGATGATCGCGTGCAGGTCCAGCGCCGACGGAGCTTCGGTGGCCATGCTTCTGTGTCGCACGAACGGGCGCTCGGGTCACGGTGCGAGGGCCTGGAAGGTCCTTTGCGGTAAGAAACGCACCGCTACGGGAATACGGTCTAGGCGTCTGCCGTGAGAAGACCCGGACGGACGCCCCGTCTCAGACCCGGCGGCCGGGAATATGTTTCGGCCGTCGGCTGCTAAGCTGCAAGCTCATGAGTATCGCCGACCTCTTGCATTCGTTGGTCGAGGGCGGGCACCTGTCGCTGGCTGTGCTGGCGGCATTCCCCCTCGTGATCGGGTTGATCGCTTGGATCTTGGACAAGCGGGGGCAGGAGCGTGTGTCTCAGCTGGTGGCGAACTCGGGGATCGCGGTCGCGGTGATGTCGGTCGTGGTGCTGGTCTGCGCGCTCATCTGGAGCTCGAGCCACGGGATCAGCATGGTCGACATCGATCTGCTGTGGATGCTGGCGCCGGTCTACTTGTTGATCGCGAGCTTCTTCGTGGAGAATTGGATTCACCCCGGAAAGCAGGACGCGATCCGCGGGCAGATTCGCGGGGTGGTGCTGATCATCATCGTCTTGGGGGTGCTCTATTGGGTGCTCTCGAAGATGCAGATCTGGATGTTGGTGCACACCGGGCTGCTGGGGTTGTTGATGTTCATCGCCGCCTTGGTGGGCATCCTCTACTTCCTCGTTCGCAAGGTCCTGTAGCGAGGGCTCGCCGATGTTCGACCACGTCGTATTCGGCGTCCGCGACTACGCCGTGAGCAAGGCGTTCTTCCTCGAGGCCCTCGCCCCGCTGGGTGTCGAGGTCGTGTCCGAGGGTCCGCTGGGCGTCGAGATTTGCCGCCCGAACGACGAGACCTCGCTGTGCATTCGCAGAGTGCCGGAGCCCGAACCGGCGCACCTTCACCTGGCCTTCACCGCCGAAAATCGCCAGCAGGTGGACGCGTTCCATCGGGCGGCCCTGGCCGCGGGGGGCGAGGACAACGGCGCGCCCGGCCTACGCCCGCAGTATCACGCGCACTACTACGCCGCCTTCGTCATCGGTCCCGACGGGCACAACGTCGAAGTGGTGTGTCATCGACCCGAGGATTGAGGCGAGGCGCCCGGACCCCTCAGAGGGCATCTTCGGTCAGCTCGCCGGGCACGTCCTCCCGCGCCACCCGATCCGTCTCGAGGTATGTCGCGATCGCGCCCGCCACCACCTTGGCGATCAGCTGCGCCCGCTTCTTCGCCTCCGCCTTGGCCGGTCGCGGCGTCCCGTGCTTGGGATCGATGTCGCAGAGCAGATCCTTGCGAATCTCCAGCGCCAGTGAGCTCGGCCGGTTCGGCGCCCGCCGATAGTCGTCTCGCACCCGCCCATCCGCCAGGTAGTCGCGAATGGTTCGATAGGCCACCTCGGCCTGCCGAAAGAGCGTCTCGTGCTCGACCCCAGCGCGACGCAGCCGATGCAGGTGCCCCCGCAGCGCCTCGGGCAGCGCATCCCTCAGGTTGGTATTGAGCAACATCCTCCACACCAAGCTGTAGGCCTCGTCTCCGGCGGTCTGCGGCCGCTCTTGCTCGAAGCGCTGCCGAACGTAGGTGAAGAAGTACCAGACCTGGGCCCGCACCTCGACGCTGCCTTCGGGCAGGGCATAGGGATGATTGCTCATGACCCGAAACCCGGTGCGCTCGAGGTTGAGCGACACGCGGTCTCGCAAGATGCGGTTGCAGGTCGACTCTCCCAGCAGGTCGGGATAGATGGGGTCGAACACGCCGTAGGGCATCTTCGCTTCGCGCTGATACCCGGCGGGGATGTTCACCAGGCTCAGCTGCGGCCGCGACGTATTGGTCGGGTTGAGCTCGTCGTAGGTATGCACGCCCAGCACGATCAGGCGATCGCTGAAGTGGGCCTCCACGCCATCGCTGATCCCGTCGTAGAGGTTGAGCACCTCCATCTTCTGCGAGTGGCTCAGCGCCTCGGCGAAGGGGGAGTTGATGGCCAGGCGGTCGAGCGGATCGCGGCAGCTGGGCGGGGTGCTGCCCGGGAAGCGGTTGAAGTCGAGCAGCGCCCGCGCGATGCGAACCCGCCCGTAGTGGGGCAGCCCCAGGGCGATGGCGATCTGCTTGGCCACGAGGTTGGCGCCCCAGTCACGCTCTCGCACGTGCGCCCGGTCGAGGACGTCGAGCGGCACGATGGGGCGGCCCTGCTCGTCCTCCCGGAACTCGCGGGGGATGATGTCGCCGTCGTGCACGGTGTGGATGAAGACCTTGGAGCGATAGGTCTCGGGCAGGATGTGGGTCTCGGCGTCCGGGACCGGCACCAGCTCGAAGGGAGCCCCGCTGGGGCGATCGAAATCGAAGTGTTCGGTCATGGTCGGTCGTCGCGATGAGGCGAAGAGGAGGAGCGCGCGTGGGAGCGGCCGCGGTGCTGCGCGAAGGCGGACTTGAAGCCGAACCACAGCGGGACGACCACGAGCACGCCGAAGACCATGAGCCAGGCGTAGTCGAGGCCGCGGCCGTGCAGCTGCCGGACGCCGAAGGCCCCCGCGAGGCCGAGGCCCAAGAACACCCACGGGAGCTCGCCCCACGCCAGGCGCTGGCGCCCGCGCAGGATGGCCACGAAGGGCAGCAGCGAGGTGCTGCGCAGGAACTCGGCGTGGCTGTCTCCGCGCGCCGCGAGCAGCTTGCGGTCTTGGAGGATGGCGCCCACCAGGGCCAGGACGCCGAACCCGGCGAACAGGACGACCCCGATGCGATGGCGGGCCACGGCGACGTGCCCGAGGCAGTACAGCAGCAGGCCGACGAAGAAGGGATGCCGGGTGATCTGCTCCAGGCCCCGCGCTGGTCGGGTGGTCCGGCCGAACACCACGGTGGAGGAGGCGAGATAGCCGGAGGGCGCCACGATGGCGGTCATCAGGACCATGCCGAAGACCATGGCCACCAGGGCGGGCCAGCGGACCCAGGCGATGCCCTCGAGCCCGAAGCCGGGCGGGCCCTCGCTGCCGTGCGCGCCGTAGTAGCCGAGCAGCGCTCCCAGGCCGATCCAGGCCGAGATCCCCACGATCACCGCGTGACGCACCGAGCCCAACCGATCGACGATCATCGTGCGTACGGGCGGGCTCGCGAGCACCAGGTGCGTCACGACGAAGGCGGCGATCAGGACCGCCATGGTGGAGACCGGAGGCTCGAGCATGCCCTCGCGCGTGCTTCCTCAGGTGCGGCGGAGCCCCCGGAACCAGTTGGACAGCGTCGCCTCGACGCCCTCGCCCTCGAGGCGCTCGATCGCGTCTTTCATCTCCTCGACCTTCTTGCCCTCGGGGTCGAGCACCACGAACAGCGGGTAGGTGCCCTTGGTGGTGTCCCAGCGCTGGCGCAGATCGTCGAACTCGTTCATGCGCGTGACCGCCTCCCAGTCCTCCTCGACGAACTCGAGGATGCGGACGTGGTCGATGTCTTGGGCGGGGTGGAGGTTGCCGAGCTCGAGCTCGAGACGGCGGCATCGCTCGCACCAGTTGGCGGAGAAGAGCACGGCGATCTGCTTGTCCTGGCCCTTGGCCTTGACGCGCATGCGCTCGAACATGTCGGCCAGGGGCTCGCCGTCGACGGGCCGGAGGCGTCGCAGGTCGTAGCCGACCTTCTTGGGCTTCGCGGCGGCGGCCGAAGCCGGCTCACTGTTGGCGGGCTTGCCCTCGTCGTTGCCACACCCGAGCCCGAGCACTGCACTCAAGGCCGCACCCAGCGCCACGCTGCTGCCATGGAACCGCATAGTCCGTTCGTTGTGTCGCGTTCGCTCGGGCGCGGTCAAGGCTTGGCCTCCCGGTTGCTGGCGTGGCCCGGGATGGCCAAGCTGGCTGCGTCGTGCTCGGGCTTCCCACGACCACCCACGCCCAGATTCGCCCCGCGACGCGGGACGATCTGTTGGCGCTGGCCGCGATCCGACGTCGCAGCTGGCAGGCGACCTACGAGGGCGTCGTGCCCGACGCGGTGCTGCGCGGCATGAATGACCAGCGGACGGCGCGGACCATGGTGCGAGGCATCCGGGCCCGCACCGAGGCATTGCTCGTGGCCGAAAGCCCCGACGGCACCCGCCTCGGCTACGCTTGGGTGGGCCCGCACCGCGACGGCCTGCCCGGTCACCACGGGGAGATCTACGAGCTTTATCTCGACCCCGACACGCAGGGGCAGGGGATCGGCCGGCAGCTTTTGGTGGCGGCCATCTGGGCCTTGGTCGAGCGCGGCCTCCAGCCGGTGGTGGTCTGGGTCCTCGCGGCCAACCCGGCGCGGCAGTTTTACGAAGCGTGCGGAGGCGAGCCCATCGCTCGCGGTTGGGTGAAGGTGGGCGGCCGGCAGCTCCCCCGCCTGGCCCTGAGCTGGCGGGGCGGCCTGCCGCTCCCTCGCTGAGTCCCTTCGAACCAATGCAAAAGCGCCGCACGAAGGCGGCGCTTTTTGGACAGACCCGAAGTTTTCAGCCGGCGGCCTGAGTGACCGCGGGAGCGGGATCAGGGTGGCGCCGAAGGAGGCGCGCGACCGTGTCGGTCGGGAGAGCGCCAACACCCAGCCAGTACGCCACGCGGCTGTGGTTCAGCTCGACGGTGGAGGGATCGGTGTTGGGGTTGTACGTGCCGAGCTTCTCGAGGAAGCGACCGTCTCGCGGGGAGCGAGTGTCGGTGGCGACGATACGGTAGAAGGGGCGCTTCTTGGTGCCCGAGCGGGCAAGCCTGATCTTCACGGCCATGGCGTTACAAATCCTCGGTCTGTCCGAAGGAGCGGGAAGCTAGCGGCCGAGGGCCGGCCCGTCAAGCGGCTTGCGGTATGCAGTGGATCGCGCAATTTTCCGACCTGGCCATGGTAGCTCCCACCGCGTCTCGCCCGTCGATGCCTTCCTCATCCGCCCGTCGCCGACGATCGGCGTGGATGCGTGCCGCGACGCTCGCCGCGGCGGGCCTCGTGATCCCCGCGTGTTGGAGCAACTCCACCGGCGGCAAGGGCAAGCCCGCCGAGAGTGCCGACGGCCCGAGCCCCAGCCCGACCGAGGCGGCGGAGCGCGTGGAGCTCGATCTGTTCGTATTTGGCCGCGTGCGAGGCACCATCGCCCCCTGCGGCTGTACGACCGAGCCGCTGGGGGGTCTGCAGTACGCGTTCGGATACATCGAGTCGCACTCGTCGCCGGGCGCCCGACTGGTGGTCGAGCCCGGGTCCTTCCTCTATCCCGCGCCCGACACCCCGGAGTGGCCGGTCGATGACCAGGGCTGGACGCAAGCGCAGGAGCGAGCCGAGGCGCTGCACGGCCGCTTCACCGCGCTGGGCGATGCGCTGGTCAGCGGGATCGGCCCCATCGACGTGCGATCGCCCACGGGTCCGGCCGCGTTGAAGACGCTGGCCATGCCGCGTGTGATCGCCAACCTGGCCGGTCCGGTGGCGGGGATCGGCGCCCCGGTGTCGCACCGGATGGTGCCGCTGAGCTCGGGCGGCACGAAACTGCAGGTGGGGGTGACCGGCGTGGTCGACCCCCAGCTGGCCGAGGCCAAGCGCCTGGGGCAGCTGGCCGACCCCATCGCGGCCCTTCGCAACGAGGTCCAGGCCATGCGCGCGGCGGGAGCCGGCTTGACGATGGCGCTGGCCCACGGCAACCGGGCCTTTGCCGAGCAGATCGCCCGCGAGGTCGACGGCCTCGACATCGTGGTGGTGGGCGTGGTCGACGGCACCGAGCGGCAGCGCCTGGGCGAGCCCACGGGGCAGCTGGGCGACACCCGCATCGTCGAGCCGGGCGAGCAGCTGCAGAGCATCACCCACCTGAAGCTCTCGGTGGCGCCGGGCCAGTCGGTGGTGCCGCGGGCCGAGGCCTGGGTCGTGCAGCAGCCGACCGCGGTGCTCGAGCAAGAGCTGGCCCGGGTGCAGGCGCGGCTCGACAAGTTCAAGGCCGACCCGAGCGCGGACGCGTCGTTCATCGCGCGGCTCGAAGGCGAGGTCGCCACCCTGAACAAGCAGCTTTCGGGGGAACTCGAGGGCCCGGTGGTGGCGGTCTTCGATCAGGTGAAGATCACCTGCCGGCTGCCCGCCGACGACGTCGCCAAAAAAGAGCTGTCCGACTACAACGCCTGGGTCGCGAAGCAGAACGAGGCCTTCTACGCTGACGTCGAGGCCCCGCCCGCGTCCGAGGGCGTGTCCGGCTACTCGGGCCTGGAAGAGTGCGACACCTGCCACGAAGAGGCGGTGGAGTTCTGGCGCACGACCCGGCACGCGGGCGCCTACCAGACCCTGGTGAACACCAACCAGCAGTTCGACCTCGCCTGCGTCGGCTGTCACGTGACCGGCTTCCGCAAGCCCGGCGGCAGCGAGGTGGTGAAAAACGCGGGGCTGCGCGACATCCAGTGCGAGGTCTGTCACGGCCCCGGCACCTTCCACGTCGACGAGCCCGAGGCCGCCAAGGGAGGCGCGCAGCACATCAGCCTGCTCGCGCCCGAGTCCGTGTGCGGCGAGTGCCACACCCCCGAGCACTCCGATACCTTCGACTACGAGGCCTATATGCGCGATGTGCTGGGCAAGGGGCACGGGCAAGAGGCGCGGGCCAAGCTGGGCGACGGACCGACCGGTCGCGAGCTGCGAGCGGCCGGGTTCGCCAAGGCGGGCGGTGCCTGCAAGAAGATGTGAGCGGCGGTTCGCACGCAGGGCTGGCCTCGGGCCCCTCTTCGATGCCACAACGGGGCTTCGATGAGCGCCGCCAGCCCACCCGCCTCGGACCCGCGCAAGGTCTACTTCGTCTCGCTGGGCTGCCCCAAAAACCAGGTCGACACCGAGGTGATGCTCGGCGTCGTGGAGGGGGGTGGGCACGAGCTGGTGACCGACGTCGAAGACGCCGACACCCTGGTGGTCAACACCTGTGGCTTCATCGACGCGGCCAAGGAGGAGTCGATCGACACCATCCTCGAGCTGGCCGCGGCCAAGAAGGAAGCGGGCGAGCCCAAGACGCTCGTGGTCGCCGGGTGCCTCAGCCAGCGCTACCCCGAGGAGCTGGCCAAGGAGATGCCCGAGGTCGACCACTTCCTCGGCTCTGCCGATCAGCTCGGGCTGTCGAAGGTGCTGTCCGGCCGCGCGCCTCGCATGGGCGTCAGCGCGCTGGGTAAGCGTGCCTATCTGTACGACCACACCACGCCGCGGCAGATCACGGGCACGCGCCACAGTGTGTACGTCAAGATCGCCGAGGGCTGCGATAGGCCCTGTGGCTTCTGCATCATTCCCAAGCTCCGCGGGGCGCAGCGCAGCCGCAGCGTGTTCTCGGTGGTCGAGGAAGTGCACGCCCTGGTCGAGCACGGCGCTCGCGAGGTGTGCCTGGTCGCCCAGGACCTGACCCTGTACGGCAAGGACCTGTCGCCCAAGGCCAACCTCGAGCAGCTGCTCGACGCGCTGGTCCAGATCGACGGCCTACGGTGGATCCGGCTGCACTACGCCTATCCCACCGCGGTCACCGACGGCCTCATCGAGCGCATCGCGGGGCAGCCCAAGGTCGCGACCTACCTCGACGTGCCCATGCAGCACTTCGACACCGAGGTGCTCAAGAAGATGCGCCGGGGCTACGGCGAGAAGCACGTGCGTGGCCTGGTCGAGCGCCTTCGCGATCCGGCCTTGGTCGGCGACGCGCACGTGTGGCTGCGGACCACGATGTTGGTGGGGCACCCGGGCGAGAGCGAAGAGGCCTACCGTCGGCTCTACGACTTCGTGGCCGAAGGCCAGCTCGATCACCTGGGCGTGTTTCCGTGGTCCCGCGAAGAGGGCACCACCTCGGCGATGCAGCCCGGTCGCGTGGACGAAGCGATCGCGCAGGAGCGGGCGGCCGAGCTCATGGCCTTGCAGGCGGAGATCCGCACGCGCAAGCACGCCGAGCTGGTGGGCCAGACCCTCGACGTCATGGTCGAAGGCCCCAGCGAGGAGTCCGAGTACCTGCTCGCCGGGCGCCACGAGGGCCAGGCCCCCGAGATCGACGGCAGTCTGGTGCTGACCAACGGCGAGGCGGAGCGGGGTCAGATTGTCCCGGCCAAGATCGTCCAGGCCAGCGCGCACGACCTGGTGGCTTCGCTCGACCTCGACGCCGAGGTCGAGAGCGACGGCGATCTCGCCCTCGATTGACCCATCCGGTCCACGGGTCGGAATTGCGATCGGTGGCGGCGCCTGAGCGCATCCGGCGACGTCGTTCGTTCGTACGGCTTCACCTCATCCCGTGAAGGTGGACCAACCTGGGTTTGTCGTGCGATTGCAGGGTGATGCCACGGTCGGTCCTTTGCTCGGGGGTCGCGCATGTGGGATATTCGCGAACACCGGCTCTTCCCCCCTCTCCGCACTGCGCGCCAGTCGCATCTCTCCTCCCTCTGGAGCCATTAAACGATGTCATCCGTATCTCTCAAGGACCTGGTCGAGTATTTGGCCAAGGCGCTCGTCGACGAACCCACCGAGGTCGAGGTCGCCGAGATTGCCGGCGAGCAAACCGTCGTACTCGAACTTCGCGTCGCCAAGGGCGACCTGGGCAAGGTCATCGGCAAACAAGGGCGCACGGTCAAAGCCATGCGCGCCATCTTGTCGGCGGCGTCGTCCAAGGTCCGCAAGCGCGCCGATCTCGAGATCCTCGAGTAAGGGCCGCAGCCCGCATCGAGCGGCGATGACCGAAAAAACTCGAGACTCTTCCTCGGAGCGACCCGATGGTCCGCCCCTGGAGGTCGGCTATGTCGCTGGCTCTCACGGGGTGCGGGGCACGGTCCGCGTGCACCTGCACGACGCCGACTCCACCGCGCTCAACGCCGGTCGCGTCATCCAGCTCCACCGTGACGGCACGCCCGAAGGGCAGTTCGAGATCGTCAGCGTGACCGCGGTGCCCGGCAAGGCCAACCGCAAGCGCGTGGTGCTGAGCGGCATCGACGATCGCGACGCCGCCGACGCCCTCAAGGGCACCACCGTAAAAATTTCCCGCGCCGAGCTCGAGCCCCTGGCCGACGGCGAGTTCTATCTCGTCGACGCCATCGGCGTGCCCGTGCAGCGCGAGCGCGACGGCCAGGTGCAGGCGCTCGGCAAGGTCACGGGCATCACCACCAACGGCGCCCAGGACCTGTTCGAGGTGCGCTGGCGGGCCCCCAGCGGTGCCGCCCGGCAGTGGCTGCTGCCCGTGATTCCGCAGTTCGTCCTCGACCAGGGCGCCGACCGAATCCTCGTCGACGTCCCGCTGGGCTTTCTGCCCGACGAGCTGGAGAACGACAGTTGAGCGCCACGGCGAGCGCTCGCCGTTGCTTCGAGGTCTTCACGCTCTTCCCGGGCGCCATCGAGGGCTTCGTTGGGGCGGGGCTGCTGGGCAAGGCGATCGAGCAGGAACGAGTGCAGGTCCACTGCACCGACTTCCGCGACTTCACCGACGATCGCCATCGCAGCGTCGACGACTCGCCCTTCGGCGGCGGCGCGGGCATGGTGATCAAGCCGGGCCCGGTGGTCGCGGCCATGGAACACGTGGCCGAGCAGCGCGGCGCGTTCCATCGCATCCTGCTCACGCCTTCGGCCCCGCGCTTCGACCAGAGCGTCGCCGCTCGCCTCGCCCAGCACGAGCGCATCGGCCTGCTCTGCGGGCGCTACGAGGGCATCGACGATCGCGTCCGCGAGCACTACGTCGACGAGTGCCTCTCGCTCGGGGACTTCGTGCTCGGGGGAGGCGAGGTCGCGGCCTTGGTGATCATCGAGGCGCTCTCGCGGCTCGTCGATGGCGTGGTGGGCAAGGCCGAGTCGGTGGACGAAGACAGCTTCGGGCGCAGCGGCGAGGCGGGGGTACTCGAGCATCCCCACTACACGCGGCCGGCCGAGTTCCGCGGCCACGCGGTGCCGCCCGTGTTGCTCGGGGGTGATCACGCCGCCATCGCGCGCTGGCGTCACGAGGCGGCGCTCCGTCGCACCTGGGCGCTGCGGCCCGACCTCCGAGACCCCCGTCGGCTCGGGGCCGAGCACCCGCTATTCGTTGCCGTGTCGCCCGAGGCGATCGACGACGCCGACGCGTTGGTCGAGCTGGCCCGGGATCAGGCGGTCGAGCTGGTGGTGGTGGGCGCGGGGGAAGAGGCCTTGCCGACGTGGCTGCAAGCCACCGCGGGGCGGATCCAGGTCGCGGTGTTGCCCGATGCCCGTGCGCTCAAGCGGCGGCTCAAGCGCAGTACGCGAGCTCTCGGCGGAGGATCTCCTGCCTGGGTGCACGTGGTCTCCGAGCCCAACGATGCCGCCGAGGCCTGCCACAGCCCGCAGATGCTGCTCGACTGGCTGGCCAGCGCGGCCTCCGAGGGCGGCACGGGGCCCGTGGTGCTGTGGATCGGCCCCGGAGCGCCCCCCAGCGGCATGCCGGACTGCGCTTTGTACGCACCTCCCGCGGATGATCTCACGCGTCAGGGACTTGCGAACGGAGGCGCGATCGCAGACATTTCCCGGCCCCGTCCGGGCATCGCCGAATTGGCCCGCGCCGCGTTGACGGGCCTGCGGGATCGCGGGTAACAAGCCTCGCCCGCGCCTCGGCAAGGAACATTCGCCATGAGCTACACCAGCCCCACCATCGCAGCCATCGAGCGCGACCATCTTCGAACGGACATCCCCGAGTTCCGCGCTGGCGATACCGTTCGCGTGCACGCCCGGATCTCCGAGGGCGGCAAAGAGCGCGTCCAGGTGTTCGAGGGCGTCTGCATCCACCGCAAGCGCGGCGGCGCTCGTGGGTCCTTCACCGTCCGCAAGATGTCCCACAACGTCGGCGTCGAGCGTGTCTGGCACGTGTCCTCGCCGCTCGTCGTGAAGGTCGAGCTGGTCAACCGCGGTCGTGTTCGTCGCGGCAAGCTCTACTACCTGCGAGCCCTGCGTGGGAACGCGGCGCGTATCCGCACCAAGCTGGGCAGCTACGCCTCGGCCGCGCCCAAGGCCAAGAAGGGCAAGGGCAAGGCGGCCGCAGCCGTCACCCAGTCCGCTCCCGTCGAGCAGTCGAACTAGGAGCGTCATGCCCTCGAGCCCACCACGTGGCTCGACGACACATCGGGGCCGCGCAGCTGAAGAAGCTGCCGCGGCTCTCGTCGTTTCGGCGGGCCTGCGGATCGTCCAGCGCAACTTCAGCGCGGCGGGGGCCGAGCTCGACCTCGTCGCGCTCGAGCACGACGACGCCGACGCGCCGACCTATGTGTTCATCGAGGTCCGCAGCCGGGCGTCGAGCGAGCACGGCTCCGCGGTCGAGACCGTCGATCGCCGCAAGCAACGAAGAGTCATCCGAGCCGCCACCGCGTGGCTGGTGCAGCGCGACCTGTGGGAACGCGTGGAGGTGCGCTTCGACGTCATCGGCGTGGCCTTGGACGAAGACGGCGAGCCACGAGGTACGCCCCACTGGATCCGCGACGCGTTCCAGGCCGAGGGTTGAGCCGTCGCGGACAACCAAATAAAAAACGGACGTCGTACTCGACGAGCACGACGTCCGTTGGCGGAGATCGTTGCGACTAGGGCTGGCCGCAGGCGTCGGAGGGGTTCTCTCCGTCGCAGCAGCCCTCTTGGGTGCCGGCCGAGCACTTCATGTCGATGTCGGCGGTCACGCCCAGGTCGTCCTCGCAGACGCAGAGCTTCTGGCAGCAGAAGGTGCCCAGGGTCTGGATGCGAGCGCAGCGGAAGCCTCGCTCACAGGTCGTGTCGTCGACGACGACCTGCTGGCCGATGCCACCGTCGCGGCAGTCGGAGTCGTCGCTGCATCGCTTCGAGCACATGGAGCGCTCGAGGACGTAGTCGACGCGGAGGCGACAAACACCGGCGCTGGAGTCCGGGTTGTTGAAGATGCATTCGAACTTGCCGTCGCCCGCGATGTCGCACTCGTCGTTGGACGTGCAGGGGTCGGCGCTGGCCTCTTCCTCGTCGGCGTAGACGCACAACAAGTCGTTGCACGCCAGCGCGGGGAAGGTGACGAGCTTGCTATCAGGCGGCTCGACCTGGCCGTGGTTACAGGGCGCGCCCACGTCACCTCGACCACAGGCTGCCGACGTCAGCAGTGCCGCTGCACCGAGGCCGACCATCGTCCTGGAAACCATGCGCGTGGAGGAGAGCCGCGACAGAAGCTGGAGTGCAGTCATCGATTGAACTTTGCGTGGCACGGTGCGTGAAATGGCCGGGGTGCGATTCCGGCGACAGCTGGCGATCCGCTACGGACCGCCGTTCATGGCCTCGGCCGGGCACCCGGACCGGGACACGCCGCATCGTACACGGCCCACGCTATCGGTCAAGGATGCGCACGGCGTTGCGCGGCCGCGATCGCTTCTGATCCCTGTGGTTTGCGTTTCGTCGCATTCGCGGTCGGCGGGGTCGGCCGATCATTCAATGGAGCGAAGCGGGAGGCGGATCCGTCGCTTCCGTCTTTGGACCCGGGAGGTGGCGGCGCGGGGCCTGAGGGTTCCTTGGACTCTGTCGCCTTCGCGTGAAAATCCCATCACCCCTCACGTTGCCTGCGGGACCCGGCGAATGATCTGTAAAGGGCCTCGCGCGGTCGGCCGCTGCTGGAAGATGTGACCTCGATGCGACCTCGGAATCGGAGCCCTTCGGGAACCCTGGCAGGCCTGCAGCGTGGAAGCAGAGGTAGCGTTCCGACCGCCGAGAGTGCCCGTACTCATGCCCGCCCCAGACCCCATGACGCCGTTACCGGGCCCTTGCGACCGGCCGTACGGCGCTGGTAAGGTCCAAACCCGTCTAATGCAGGGTTTTCGCCCCCGCAACCCGTCGTCGTCCACCGAGCTCGGGGCTTCGATGACCATCCACCACGAGCACACGTACTCCGTCGTGTCGGCGTCGCCATCTCGCCGCCGACCGGAGGCATCCTAGGAACCCGGTATCCATGAGCCAGCGTTTCCGTCGGCGTTTCTCTCTGCTCTCTCTGATCCCCGCTTCGGCGTTGGGACTGTCGCTGCTCGCCGTGCCGGCGAGTGCCGATGCAGCACCTCCTCCTCCGCCTCCGCCCGGAGGTGAAGCTCCGCCCGCCGCTGCGGCCGGCGCTCCTGCTCCCCCTCCCGCTCCTCCCACCATGGTCGCCCCCGCGGGCTCGCCCATGGCTCAGGGCGAGGCGGCCTACAAGGCCGAGGACTATGAGGGCGCAGCCATCCAGTTCCACAAGATCGCCGACGGCGAGATTCCGGGCGACGTTCCTCGCGGTCAGTTCTGGCTCGGCAAGGCGCTGTACAAGCTCGGCTTCTACTCCGCGTCGCTGTCGGTGTTCGACGAGATCGTTCAGGCCGGTCCGTCGCACCCGTTCCACAAGCTGACGTTGCCGTGGCTGGCGTCGCTGTCCCGCGAGCTGCCCGAGGGCGCCGAGGTACTGCAGAAGGTCGGCACCTATAAGCCGACCGACCTCGAGTCCGAGGAGTTCGACGAGGTTCGCGACGAGCTTTACTACCTGCTCGGCCGCTTCTACTACCAAAAGGGTGACCTCGCGCAGGGCATCGCGCTGCTCGACCAGGTCCCCAAGAACTCGGACTACTACATCCCGGCCAAGTTCTTCCTCGGGGTGGCCTACACCCGCGACTGGAAGGGCGAGCCCGCCGTCGATGCCTTCAAGGAGGTCCTCCGTCGCTCCATCGCTCTGCGCGAGGCGGCCGAGGCCGACCGCAAGAAGAAAAAGAAGAAGAAGGTCAAGGTCAAGTCCAAGAAGGGCAAGAAGGGCAAGCGACGCGGCAAGAAGAAGACCAGCGTCGAGCAGTCCTTCGAGGAGGAGATGCGGCAGTACGAGCACCTCGCGGCGCTCGGCCTGGCCAACATCTTCTACATGGTGGGCAAGTTCGACACGTCCATCAAATACCTCGACAAGATCCCGCTGGACTCCGCGTACTTCCTCCACGCCATTCACTGGGCCGCCTGGGCCGAGTTCCGCATGGTCGAGGTCGACGAGGAGAACTCCAACCGCCATTACCAGCGCGTGCTCGGCTACGTGCACACGCTCAACGCTCCGTTCTTCGAGGACTACCTCTACCCGGACGCGCTGAAGCTCAAGGCGGTGACCTACTACTTCAACTGCCGGTACGACTCCGCGAAGCGGACCGTCGACGAGTTCAATCGTCGGTACCCGCAGACCATGGAGGACCTCAAGGACCTGCTCCAGCAGGCCCCCGAGGACTTCCAGCTGTACGACCTGGCTCTGAAGATCCGCAACGAGGAATCCGGTCTCGACCCCTTCGTCGAGCAGGTCGCCCTCAAGGCTCTTCAGGACAAGCAGCTCGGCAAGTACTTCGCGTACGTCGAGGAGCTGGAGCGCGAGATCGCGTTGTTCGAGGACATGTCCGGCGGCTTCAAGAGCGCGGGCGTCGGTGAGCGAGTCACCGAGGACCTCGACCTGGCGATCTCCCAGGCTCGCGAGGCGACCGGGTCCGAGGCCCGGACCCGCATCACGGGCATGATCAAGGAGATCAAGGACCTCAAGATCGAGATGATCAAGGTCCAGTTCGAGATCCTCGAGAAGCGCAAGCAGCAAAAAGAGCTCGAAGCGTATCCCGGCAAACCACAAAAGCCGGAGATCGACGCTGAGCACGAGATCTACAAGTACAACGGCGAGTACTGGCAGGATGAGCTCGGCTACTACCGGTACAAGGTCACGAGCATCTGCAAAGAGTAACTGAGGCTCGATAAATCAAATTCGGCGGGGGCGGCGCGCGTACCCCGCCGAATCTACGAAAACCGGGCTCGGGAGGGCCCGGTGTTTCGATGGGGAAGCAGCGAGGCCGTAGTGCGGCCAAGACAGAGGTGAAAGATCCATGACGACGTCCAACAGTCCCAAACCGGTCGGAAGCCGCCGCCGTGTCCGAAGCCTCGGCATCCTAAGCGGAGCGCTCGGCGTGCTCCTGCTGACCGCGCCCACGCAAGGCCAAGCCCAGGAAGACAAAGACGCGGTCCGCTACGACCGTAAGTCCGGCAAGGTCAAGACCAAGAACACCCTGGATACGAAGGTCAAGAAGGCCCAGAAGACCCAGGAAAAAGAGAACGCCAAGCAGCAGAGCACGCTCACGGCCGACGACTTCGCCCGCCGCAAAAAAGCGGTGGCCCGCGAGATCGCCGACGAGCAGATCATGATGATGAAGGCGCTGCTCGACGAGTCGGGGACCAGCAGCCCCGAGTATCCCGAGTACCTCTTCCGCTTGGCCGATCTGTTCCTGGACAAGAAGGGCTACTTCGAGAACCAGGCGGGCGCTCTCTACGAGAAGATCTACGACGCCAAGGAGAAGGGCAAAAAGGCCGAGGCCAAGCAGCTCACTCAGCGTCAGAAGAAGTTCGAGAACAACGCCAAGAAGGCCTCCGCCGACGCGGTCAAGGTCTACTCGGCGCTCGTCAACAAGGCGGCGTTCTCCAAGTACAAGCGCATGGACGAGGCGCTGTACTTCTACGCCTTCGAGCTCGGTCAGCTCGAGCGCGAGTCGGAGATGCAAGAGGCCTATATCCGCCTCATCCGCGAGTACCCGCAGAGCAAGTACATCCCCAACGCCTACCTGAGCTTTGCCGACTTCTACTACGGCAAAAACCAGATCAAAGAGGCGCTGCAGCTGTACCAGAAGATCGTCGACGGCTACCGCGACAGCCCGGTCTACGCCTACGCCCTGTACAAGATGGGCTGGTGCTACCTGAACCCGGTCGGCACGGGCGAGCCCGAGTACGAAAAGAGCCTCGACAAGTTCGTGGCCACGGTCAAGGCGACCCTCGAGGGCCGCGCGGGCTCCGAGGCGAACGCCAAGCAGCTCCGCCGTGACGCCCGGCGCGACATGGTCAAGGCCTACGTCCACGCCGCCAAGCCCTCCAAGGCTTGGGACTTCTTCCAGAAGGTCGGCAACGGGCCCAAGAAGGCCGAGAACATGTCTCGGAAGATGATGGAGCTGCTCGCTGCCGCCTACTTCGGCGAGGGCATGTACATCGAGTCGACCGCCACCTACAAGCGCCTCCAAGAGGGCTACGACGGTGACGCGATGGAGTGCACGTGGCAGGCGGCCATCGTCGTCAACGCGCTCGCGACCGACGACAAGGGCATCCAGTGGAAAGAGACCGAGCAGCTCGGCAAGTACTGGAACGAGTACAAGGACTCCAAGAAGTTCAAGAAGACCACCAAGAAGAAGTGCCGCGACGAGGCTCGCGACACGATGATCCAGATGGCGACCGTCTGGCACGACGAGGCCGAGAAGACCCGTCGTCCCGACACCTACGCCCTATCCGAGGACGCCTACCGGGCATTCATGGACTTCTTCCCGAAGGACAAGGATGCCTATGAGATGAACTACTACTACGCCGAGCTGCTGTGGGCTCAGGCGGTCAACAAGTACAACTCGAAGGACCGCAAGGAGCAAGAGGAAGGCCTCTCCAAGTTCCGCACGGCCCACGAGGAGTTCGTCAAGGTCCTCGAGCGCAAGCCCGACGGCAAGTACACCAGCGACGCCGCCTACGCGCAGATGCTCGCGATGAAGAACCATCTCGAGTACGACGAGACCGGCGGTCGCGGTCGCGCGTGCAAGATGCAGACGGACGGTACCTGCATCTACCGCGAGAAGAAGAAAAAGAAGAAGAAGGTCAACAAGGACACCAAGACCGACACGGCCATGGAGTTCCCGGAGACGCCGTACACCGACCGCGAAGAGCAGATGCTCGGGTCGTACGACATCTACCAGAAGTACGTGAAGAAAAAGGAAGACAAGGAGCTTCCCAAGATTCAGTACCACCGGGCCAAGATCATGATGTCCCACAACAAGTTCGCCGACGCGAAGCCGATCGTGATCGAGCTGGTGAACAAGTTTGACGGGACCATCTACGCCGCCTGGGCCGGCGCGATGCTCATCGACATGCTGACCATCGCCTGGTCGGACGAGAAGAACACGCCCGAGCAGACCATCGAGGCCAGCAACGAGCTCGAGAAGTGGGCCATCGCCATCCAGGAGAAGAAGCTCTGGAAGCACAAAGAGTCCGAGTCCGTTCGGACCGCCGTGCCCACGCTCCTGGCCGGTATCCGCTGGAAAAAGGCCGAGGCCTACCAAGAGATCGGGCGCCAGGGTGACCGCGAAGGCTACGTGATGTGCGGCCAGGAGTACGCCGACATCTACAACGACTACGAGGAGCACGACCGGGCCGACACCCTGCTGTTCAACGCGGCGCGGTGCTTCGAGGCGGCGTACCTCGTCGGTAACGCGGTCAAGGCTCGTAACGCCCTGCTCAAGACGTTCCCGGACAGCCAGCACTACCAGCAGACGCTGCGCGAGCTCGGCGAGAACTACCAGGCCATCGCGTTTTACTCGAACGCGGCCGACCGCTTCGAGCAGTACGCCGACAAGTACAAGAAGGACGAGTACGCCGCGACCGCGCTACAGAACGCGTACCTGTTCCGCCTGGGCCTCGGTGACGAGGAGAAGGCCGAGGAGAACCTCGGCCTCTACGAGGGTCTGTACAAGCGCAAGGACCCCAAGACCGCCGCGAAGATCTTCTGGTCGAAGCACGAGCTGCTCGACAGCGACGACAAGAAGATGTCGCACGCCAAGGCGTACATCAAAACCTACGGCAACAAGGGCGGCGTCGACCGTCGCGTGGTGGCCGAGGCGGCGATCGGCCAGATCCTCTGGCGTCGTTCCTGTGAAAAGGAGCTGCTCTACGATTCGTGCCTGACCGTCAAGCGGAAGAAGGCGACCTCGGGCGAGGAGACTCGCAAGAAGGCCGACCGTCTGCGCAAGAAGGGCAAGAAGGGCAAGAAGAAGCCCGACATCCCCAAGTACTGCGGTAGCGCCACGCAGGGCATCATCACGGTGCACAAGCGTGACTCCAAGCTCGCCGCCGACGCCCAGTCGCGCTTCAACACCGCGATCAAGCTGGCCGGCAAGAAGCCCAAGATCCCCGACAACGAGAACGATCGGATCGAGGCCTACAAGAACGCCGTCGGCATGTCGATGGTCTACAAGGCCGACCAGAAGTACGAGGAGTATCTCCGGGTCAACATTCCCGAGGAGCTCGACTTCTACACCGAGGAGTGGAAGAAGGGCTCCGGCATCCCGCAGTGGGAGCGCCAGTACAAGAAGCAGGAAGAGAAGAAGAAGGAGTCCGAGAAGCGCTTCAAGGAGTTCTACACTCAGAAGACGACTCTCGGTGGCGAGCTCATCGAGTCCTACGCCAACGTCAAGTCGACCCAGAGCCCGTTCTGGGTGCTCGCGGCGGCGGCCCGTACCGCGGTCCTCTCGCAGAACTTCGCCGACCAGCTCTACCGCGCCCAGGTGCCCAAGAGCATGAAGACGGAGGAGATGTACTTCGCGTACTGCGACGCCCTGGCCATCCAGGCCGAAGGCCCCGAGAAGAAGGCGGTCGAGGCGTTCACCTACTGCCTGCAGAAGTCCACCGAGTTCCAGTTCTTCAACGAGTTCTCGCGCATGTGCGAGGAGGAGCTGCAGCAGCGGAACCCCGAGGACTACCCGGCGACGAACGAGATGTTCGGTACCTCCATCTACACCGACAGCCGGCTCGACGTGGTCGGGGTGCAGACGGACCTCGACGGCGACGACAAGGAAGCCGACACCAAGAAGAAAAAGGAAGAGGGCGGCGCCAAGGCGGGCCTCTAAGGCAACCGGCAACTCCGACTCGTGAGGCAAACGAAAATGCGCAACATCAATCGCATCATCGGCCTGGCTACCCTCGGACTGGCGCTCGGCGCCGCCGGTGGCTGTAAGAACAAGAACAAGGGCACCAATGGCCCCGGTGGCGGTGGCGGTGCTCCGCCCTCGGCGGCGCTCGACCCCACCAAGGCTTCGGCCGAGGCCAAGAAGGACTTCGCCGGAGTGGCGAAGAAGTACGCGGCGGCGAAGGAGAAAGGCCCCTTGTCCAAGGGGCAGTGCGAGACCTTCTCGAAGGACTTCGAGAAGATCTACAAGAAGCACGGCGAGCAGATGACGGTCGCGTACTTCAACGCGGGCGCCGTCTGGGACGAGTGCGGCGACGACAAGAAGGCCGAGGAGATCTACCTCAAGGTCACCAAGGCGGTGCCGAAGTACGACCTCTCGTACAACAACCTCGGCGTCATCTACTGGAACCGCAACAAAGAGGAAGAGGCGCTCAAGTACTTCAAGAAGGCAGTGGAGGCCAACATGGCCACCCGCGCCCCGCGTAACAACCTCGCGGCCGCCCTGCGGAACAAGTACTCGAACAGCACCGACCAGAAGCTCTTCGACGAGGCCGAGCGAACCCTGCAGCGGGTGCTCGCGGTCGACTCCAGCAACCAGCTGGCGTACGAGAACCTGGCGCGGCTGTACTACGACCGCGGTCGTCTCAAGGACAAGTCCTACCTCCTCCTCGCCGACCTGGTCATCACCCAGGCCAACACCGTCTTGAAGAAGGACGGAGTCGAGAGCGCAGACCTGTTCAACCTCAAGGGTCTGCTCTTCATGGAGCACAACGACCAGGTCTCCGCGCTGCGTGCCTTCAAGAAGGCGGCGTCGCTCAAGCCCGAGCACGCCGACGCGCACATGAACATCGCGCTCATCGCGATTCGGTTCCGTGACTACGGCACCGCCGAGGAGAGCCTGACCATCGCGGTCAAGGACAAGCGCCAGAAGAAGAACGCCGAGGCGTTCCTCGGGCTGGGCGTCGCCCAGCGTGGCCTTCGCAAGTACCCCGAGGCCGAGAAGTCCTTCAAGAAGGCCATCGACCTCGCCAAGAGCGATCCCCGGCCGCTATACAACCTCGGAATCCTCTATCACGAGCACATCGCTGCGGCTCAAGAGGACTTCAGCAAAAAGCCCTACGACACGGCCAAGGACTACTACAACAAGTTCGTGGCCAAGGCCGGGGGCAAGTCCGACTTTGCCGCGCAGGTCGACGACGCCAAGTCGCGTGTCGCCGCCATCGATCAGCTCTTCAAGGACATCGAAGAGATGAAGAAGCTCGAGGCGGAGCAGGAGCGGCTCATGGAGATCGAGCGCAAGCAGCAGGCCGAGGAGAAGAAGCGTCTTCTCGACCTCGAGGCCAAGGCCCGCGCCGCGGCTTCCGGCGGTGGTGCTCCCGCGGCTGATGCCGGCGGCGGCGAAGAGAAGAAGGAAGAAGAGAAGAAGTAGTCGACCGGCTTCGGCCGACTTCATCGACACGCGAGGGCGGTCCACCATCGGTGGGTCGCCCTTCGTACGTCGAGCCTCCGTGCGAACGAAGCTTCACGCTTCGAGCACTCGGGCGATCTCCCGCTGGATGAAAAGCAGCTCGGTTGGAAGGGTTCGTGCCGTCGCTTGCCTTCGTTGCGTGACGAGGGGTCCAGGTGCCTCATCGACGTCGGCGGGAACTCTTCGTAGGGGATTTCGTTAGCGCGATCACTGTTTACAAGCCGCTTGTCCGCCGGTAGGATGCCAAACGAGGCTGGGTAGGATACCTGGCCATTTCAACGCACCTCTAGAGAGGGTCTGTTATGCGCGCAGCAGCCATCTCCTTCGTTTCTGTGATGCTTTTCGCCGGGACGGCCTACGCCGAGCCCGAAGCCCCCGCTGGCGACGCCGATTCGGCCGCCTTTTCCGGAGAGGACGGCGGAGTCGCCGTCTACGACTTCGAAGACGACAACGTCGACGGTGAAGTCCTTCGGCCCGAGGGCGCGAACCTGTCCTCTCGTCGAAGCCTCAAGCACGCGAGCTTGATCAACATTCGCCCCCACTTCTTGCGGGAGCTCATCAACCTCGCCCGCGACGTTTGATGCCGCGCTGGGCCCTCGAGCGGGTGTTCGGCCATCGTGCCGGGCCTCGCTTCACTACGGTCCAGGTAGTGCGAAGGCTCACGACTTTTTAATTCAACCGATCGACACTTTTCCGGGAACCTCTGTGACCCGGGGATGTCTAGGCCGCACGAACCCAGCCCAGGACGCGCCGCCATGTCCCAGACGCTGAATCTCAAGATCTACAAGAACAACGAATTCCTCGAGGCGAAGACGCTCTCTCAAGACGTCATCAAGATCGGTAAGCTCAAGAGCAGCCATCTGTGCCTCGAGGACGACACGGTCGCGCGAATGCACGCCGTGATCGAGGTTTCAGGCTCGGACATCCGCGTCATCGACCTTGGTAGTTCCACCGGCACGGTGCTCAACGAGCAGCGGGTCGAGAAGAACGCCAGCCTCAAGAGCGGAGACGCTCTGGTCTTCGGTCCCTACAAGATCGAGATCGAGGTCATGGCCGCTGCTGCCGCGCCCGTCGCTACCCCGGTCCAGGCCCAGGTCGCCCCGCAAGCCGCGGCTGCCGCGCCCGTCGCCGCTGCCGCTGCTGCTCCGCAAATGGCGCCGCAGGTGGCTCAGGCGGCCGCGATGCAGGCCCGCCCCCCGATGCAAATCGATGCGTCGGAGGTCGAGCGCCAAGACGGTCAGGTCGCCGAGGTCATCTCGCAGTTCCAAGACACCGTGCTCGATGTGCAGCACGTGGGTCAGGTCAAGAGCAAGCGTAGCCAAGCTCCGCTGTTCTTGGTCTTCGGCGGTGCTCTCATGGCGGTGGGCACCGGTCTCGTCGCTGTCGACGTGATGCAGGACTGGGAGGCCTACCACGACAAGCAGGCCAAGGCGCTCGAACTCGGTCGTCCCGAGCCCCAGCCGCCCGGTCTCGGCTTCGCTGGTTTGGGTATCGGCCTGGCTCTGTTCGGCCTCATTCCCTTCGGGTTCGGCATCGTTCGTCTCGGGGATACCGGCGTCGGCAACTACACCGTCGGTGAGGGTCACAACGCGACCTTCCACGTGCCGACCCAGGGCCTGCCCGACTCGTCCGGCTTCCCGCTGGTCCGCGCCAACAACAACGACTACACCCTGAACTTCACGCAGGACATGACCGGCGACGTGACCCTCGAGGGTCAGAAGCTGGCGCTGTCCGAGCTGGTGTCTTCGGGTCGCGCGGGCGCGATGGGTTCGATGTACTCGTTCCCGCTGCCGACCGGCGCGCAGTGCCGTCTCGAGCACAACGGGGTCACGTACCACGTCAACACGGTCCCCCCGGGCAAGGCCATCGCGGGCAAGTCCGAGACGGACAAGCCGTTCTGGATCTACAACGCCGGCTCGTTCGCGGTCCTCGGCACCCTGCTCGTCATGGTGCACCTCATCCCCGAGGAAGAGCTGTCCATGAACATGGACGAGCTCATGGCCGAGAACCGCTTCGTCGGTTACATGAACCAGCCCGACGAGACTCCCG
Source organism: Myxococcota bacterium (assembly GCA_039028615.1). Taxonomy (GTDB): domain Bacteria; phylum Myxococcota_A; class Polyangia; order Nannocystales; family Nannocystaceae; genus Paraliomyxa. Next base: position 61,584 of record JBCCHT010000046.1, read on the forward strand.
AGGAGGAGCCGCCGCCCGAGCAAGAGGACTCGGACGACGAAGCGGGCGGTCAGGGTCAGCGCCACAAGGGCGAGGAGGGCAAGATGGGTAAGCCCACCTCCAAGCAGAAGTCCGGCCTCTACGCGATGAAGGGTCCGAAGGACGCCGTCCCGCAGATGGCTCGTAACTTCGACCCCGAGATGATGGCTCGCAACGCCGGTATTCTCGGCATGATGGCCCAGGAGAGCGGTCACTTCCTCGCGTCGCCGTACGGCGGTGCCTTCGCGGTCGGTAACGACGACGAAGATGTTTGGGGTGGTCTGACCGGCACCGAGGTCGGCGAGGCGTTCGGCGTCGGCGGTCTCGGCCTGGTGGGTACCGGTCGTGGTGGTGGTGGTACCGGCGAGGGCACCATTGGTCTCGGCAACACCGGCCTCATCGGCAAGGGTGGCGGCGGTGGTACCGGCTCCGGCTACGGCCGCGGTTCGGGTGCCGGCTTCGGTGGTCGCGGCAAGCGAGTCCCCCGAGTCCGTCAGGCGAAGGCGCAGGTCAAGGGCGCCCTCGACAAGGACATCATTCGGCGTATCGTCCGGGCCCACATCAACGAGGTCCGCTACTGCTACAACCAGGGCCTGGCCCGCGATCCCAACCTCAAGGGACGCGTTGCGGTCCAGTTCACCATTGGCCCGACCGGCAAGGTCCCCGTCGCCGTCGTTGCGCAGACCTCGCTCAAGGACAAGAACGTGGCGAACTGCGTGGCCAAGGCGGTCAAGCGCTGGAAGTTCCCCAAGCCGCCCGGTGGTGGCAACGCGGTGGTCACCTACCCGTTCGTCCTCGAGCCCGGCTGATCTCGCCGGTTCGGAGATTGGGAACAAGCAAGAGGGCTCGCTTCGGCGGGCCCTCTGCTCGTTCGAACACCTACGAGTCGAGCGAGCGTCTCAGCACTGATTGATTGCAGCGGGTGCACGCCGACTCGTTGGGCGGCCGGCGTGGTCGTTTCTTTGAACGCGATCGCGACGATCGTGAGGGCGGGTGTCGATAAGGTCATGGGCAGGCTTCGATCACCTTGTCACCAGATCGGTGCATGGCTAAACTCGGCCAGCCTCGCGCTCCCCCCTGTCAAGAGAGACCAGATGCGCCGCGTTTCCGTCGCCCTAGCGATCGCCCTTCCCATGCTCGTGGCCAGTGCGCCCGGTTGTAAGCTGACCAGCCGCAACCGTGCCCAAGCCATCAACCGGATGAATGAAGGCATTCGCAGTGAGGCCAAGAACAATACGTCTCAAGCCGAAAAGTCGTTGAAGGAAGCGATCGAATTCGATCCGACCTACGACAAGGCCCACTTTCACCTCGGCCAGATTTACCGGAAGCAAGGCAAGCTGGTCGACGCCCAGAAGGCCTTCGAAGATGCCATTGCGAACATGGCCGAGAGCCCCAAGGCGAACTACCACTACCAGCTCGGCCGGGTGATCATCAGCCAGGCCGAGGCGTCGGGAGTGAGCCAGGCCGATCGCGAGGCCAAGTTCAAAGAGGCGATCGCCGCGTTCCAAGACGCGATCAAGCTCGACCCCAAGCACTACAAGGCCTACTACCACGTCGGTAAGCTGAACGACCGCCTCGACCAACCGGTGCAGGCGGACGAGGCCTTCCGCAAGGCCATCGAGGTCAACGGTCGCTTCGTCGATTCGTTCGTCGACCTCGGCAACATGTACATCGACTACGGCCACGCCAACGTCGGCCTCGCCGTGCTCGATGCGGGCGTGCAGGTCAACGACACCAACGCTGCCATGTGGAACGGCCTGGGTCGCGCGCGAAGCAAGCTCAACCGCCACGAAGAGGCAGTCGAGGCGTTCAGCAAGGCCAAGGCGATCGACCCCGATCGCGTCGACGTCCTCTACGGTCTCGGCAAGTCCTACGCCGAGCTCCGCAAGCGGGCCGAGGCGGTCGAGCACCTCCAGGCATTCCTTCAGCGGGCCGGCAACGAAGTGCCCGAGCACCTGAAGAAGGACGCCAACAACACCGTGGCCCGGATGCAGGACGTCATCTAGACGCGCGTTCGTGGCTATTGGGCTGTTTTCATTCGCAGCGGAGGCCTGACCGGGCCTCCCTTCATCATCATAGTGGCCCCGTAGGGGACGGTCGAACGTCGGTGTTCGACTGTCTCGGGCGGGGCGTACTGTCAGCGCGTCCCCGGGCGAAAGCAGAAGTCGACCAGCGAGTCGACCTGTTTTCGTTGTCGGAACGGGACGGCGTAGCCCAGCCGACTGCCCAGGAACCTCGGTTCCGGCACGGCTGTTTTGGAAGCCTCGACTCGACGCCCACCACCTGCGTGGCCGGCGTTGAAGCGTCGGTTTTGCACGTGGTATATCGAGCCTGGCTCGAGCGGCGAAATTCCTCAGTAAGTCTCGAAGGATAGAGCCCCAGATGGAACTGACCCAGCGCATCAAACAACGCCTTCGGGAGGTCGACGATTGGACCGCATTGTTGGACGAGCTCCAGGCGGAGGCCGAGGCCGTCGACGACAAGGCGGAACAGTCCAAGGCCTTCTTCGAGCTTGCCCACGCGTGCGAGACATTCTTCCTCGACAAGGCGCGCGCGATGGACAGCTACCAACGCGCGTTCAAGCTCGACCAGCGCAACGTCGCGGCGCTGCGTCATGCTCGCCTCATCTATCAGGAGATGGGCCATCTGCAGATGGTCACCAAACTGATGGGGCTCGAGCTCAAGCTCAACCAAGACGGAGGTCTTCTTCCTTCGCTGAACTATGACCTCGGTTGTGCCTTGCTCAACCAAGGCAAGATCGACGAAGCGAAGCAGATGCTCGGTGTCGCAGCAGGCGCCGACCCGGAGTACGCGGCTCGTTTCCAAGAGACGATGTACGACCGGGGCGCGTGGCAAGAGGCGCTCGAGGCCATCTACGACCAGCTCTGCGATCAGACCGGCGAGGACGATCCGCTCGGCGCGAACGTGGTGGGCAAGGGTCCGGAGCTCGCGGCTCACTACCTGCGAGCCGCTCGAATTCTTCAGCAGGAGTCGCCCGAGGACGAGCGCCTGCTGCCGTTGTTGTTCAAGACGCTCGATGCCGATCCGAGCAACAACGAAGCCGGTTTCATCGCCGAGGTTCTGCTCGCCGAAGGCGGGCATCTGCAGCACGTGCAGAAGCTTCAGGATCGTCGCGTCGCGAACATCGAGGAGCCCACGCGCAAGGTCGACATGCTGCGCCACTTCGCCCACGTGTGGCAGGTGCGGCTCAACAACCCGGAGATGGCGGCGTACTTCCATCACCAGGCGCTCGATCTGGCGTACACCGACGGGACCTTTGGTTCGGGTGATGGTTCGTGGCACGTCGCCGCGTTCCGAGCCCTGGTCGAAAACGGTGACGCCGACAACCTCGTGTCGCTGGCCCAGCGTGGCCTGATGGTCATCGAGGACACCACCGACGCGGCGCTGGTCGGGTTGCAGGCCGGTGCTCTCGCGTGGCGTCAATTCAACGACGTCGACACCGCGCGTTCCTTCTTCGTGCAGGCGTTCGAGATCGCGCCGCAGCATCCGGTGATTCGGTCCTTCCTCGACGAGGTCGGCCCGCTCGACACCGGAGTGCCCGCCGACGCGGCCGCGGACGAAGCCGCGGCGCCCGTGCCCGATCCCGTGGCGGTGGCAGAGGAGCCGGAGCCCGAGGTTGCGGCCGAGCCGGAGCCCGAGCCCGAGGCCGAGGTCGCGGCCGAGCCGGAGCCAGAGCCCGAGGCGGCCGAGCCCGAACCGGAGCCCGAGGCCGAGGTTGCGGCCGAGCCGGAGCCGGAGCCCGAAGCGGCCGAGCCGGAGCCGGAGGCCGAGGTCGCGGCCGAGCCGGAGCCGGAGCCCGAAGTCGCAGCGGAGCCGGAGCCGGAGCCGGAGCCGGAAGTCGCAGCCGAGCCGGAGCCCGAGCCCGAACCGGAGCCCGCCGCGGAGCCCGTCTCCCTCGGCGACGAGGAGTTCACGCCCGAGCAGATGGCCCTCATCGAGAAGGCCCAAGAGCTCGACAAAAAGGGCGGCAAGCGGGCGATGGATGCCTGGCGAGACGCCTGCAACAAGATGCCCGACAAGGTCTACCCGCGTCAGCATCTCAAGCAGCTGTACGTCGACGCCAACAAGTGGAGCAACGTCGCCGATCTGCTCAAGGATCAGCTCAAGCACATCCCCGAGGACCGGCTCGACGAGCGCGAGGCGATCTGGTGGGAGCTGGTCGAGCTGTATCGCGAGCGCCTGCGTCAGCCCGGCCTAGTGGTGACCACCCTGGCCGCGCTCGAGAAGGCTCTCGATGCCGCCGGCGAGACCGAGCGGCTGCTCAAGGTCGTCGAGACTCAGCAGCAGCAGTTCGAGACCATGAAGCGCTGGCCCGACCTCATCGGTCGGATCCGCCGCCGCGCCGAGCTCATCGAGGACCCGGAGCAGCGCAAGGAGCTGCACCTGCAGGCCGGTAACCTGTTCCTCGACAAGTTCAACAACCAGGCCGAGGCGATCAAGAGCTTCGAGGCCGTGCTCGCCGACGACGAGTACAACGTCGTCGCGATCACCAAGCTCAAGGAACTCTATCAGCGCCGCCGCGACTGGGAGAAGATGCTCTCGGTCCAGCAAAAAGAGCTGGCCCTCATCGACGATCCCGAGGAGCGCAAGACTCAGCTCCTCGAGGTGGCCCGCACCGCGGGCGCCAAGATCAAAAAGCCCGCCATCGCGATCCAGCTGTGGTCGCAGGTGATCGAGCTCGATCCCGACAACGTCGAAGCGCTCGGCCACCTCGAGCACATGCAGGAGCGCGAGAAGTCGTGGCCGAACCTGGCCAATACTCTCGAGCGCCTCGTCGAGGTGACCGAAGACGAGGGCGAGCGCAGCAAGTACCTCGTCAAGCTCGGCTTGCTCTACTCCGACAAGCTCAAGGACAACTCGGCCGCGATCCGTACCTGGGAGAAGCTGCACGAGCTCGACGGCAGCAACCGTCGCGCCCAGGATGCGCTGAAGAAGCTGTACCTCGCCGAAGGCGACATGGACAGCTTGGAGACCTTCTACGCCAAGCAGGACAAGTGGTCCGAGTTCATTCGCGTGCTCGAGCGCGAGTCCGACGGCGCCGAGGGAGAGCAGCGCACCTCGCTGCTGCTCAAGATCGCCGATCTGTACAAGGAGAAGCTCGGCAAGCCGGATCGCGCGGTGCGTGCCCTCGAGAAGGCGCTGGCCGACGACGGCAATAACCTCACCGTCGCCGAGAAGCTCATCGAGCTGTACGAAGAGGCGGGCGACGAGCGTCACATCTCGCCGCCGCTGCAGATCAAGCTGGGCCACACCGAGGACCCCGTCGAGCGCCAGGAGCTGCTGCGTCGCTTGGCCGACCTCAGCGAGCGCATCGGCAACGATCAGACGCAGGCCTTCGAGTACTACCGCACCGCATTCGAAGAAGAGCACACCGCCGAGGACGCGCGAGAGAACCTCGAGCGCCTCGCCGAGGCGCTGTCGAGCTGGGGCGAGCTGGCCAAGGCCCTCGAAGGGGCCATCGAGAAGTACGGCAGCGATCCCGACTCGCTGCCCCTGCGGCTGAAGGTCGCGCAGGTGCACGAGCAGCAGCTCGCCGATCTCGACGCGGCCCTGGCCGCCAACAAGGCGATCCTCGAGATCGATCCCGAGCAGACCACGGCCCTCGAGTCCCTCGAGCGCCTGTACCTGGCGCTGGGTCGCGAGGAAGACCTGCTCAACGTGCTGTCCACCAAGCTCTCGCTGGCCGAGGACGACGAAGAGAAGCGGGCCACGCAGACCCGCATCGGCAGCATCCACGAGCAGCTCGGGCACTCGGACGACGCCATCGAGGCGTATCAGGCCGTGCTGGCCACCGGGGTCGAAGATCCCACCGTCCTGGCCGCGCTCGATCGCATGTACCTGAGCCTCGAGCGCTGGGCCGACCTGGCCGACATCCTGCGTCGCGAGCTCGACATTCGCGAGGAAGAGGACGTCGAGGGCCGCAGCGAGCTGCTGCTCCGCCTCGGCATCCTCCAGCAGGAGAAGCTCGACAACCCGCGCGAGGCGGTCGAGCTGCTGCGTCAGGTGCTCGAGCTTCAGCCCGATCACGACGACGCCCGTCAGCGCCTCGAGACCTGGCTCGACCACGAAGAGCTCAAGGTCGACGTGGCCACCATCCTGCTGCCGGTCTACGAAGGGGCCGAGAGCTGGCCGGACCTGGTGCGTTGCTTGGGCATCCAGGCCGACGCCCAAGAGGACGTCTACCAGCGCGGCGAGCTGTTGCTGCGCATGGGTGCCATCCAGGCCCAGAACCTGGCCGACAGCGAAGGGGCCTTCGGCACCTACGCCCGGGCCTTCCGCGACGACCCGCAGAACGAGACCGCCCAGCAGGCGCTCGAGAACATCGCGGGCATCGAGGAGCGCTGGCAGGACTTCGCCGACCTCTTCGAAGAGGCGGTGACCAAGGACCTCCCCAGCGATCTCATGCTGGCCCTGCTGCACAAGCTCGCCGTGCTCTACGACGGTCAGCTCGGCAACAGCGAGCGGGCAATCGCCTGCTACGAGCGCGCCAGCGACATCGATCCCGGCAACACCGAGGCGCTCGATGCCCTCGAGGCGCTTTATACCCGCGAGGAAAACTGGGCGAAGCTGCTCGACGTCTACCGGGCCAAGGTCGATCTGTTCGACGACCCGGGCGAGCGCGAGGGCCTTCGCTTCCAGATCGCCCGGCTCCAAGAGGAGATGCTGGCTCAGTCGACCGAGGCGATCGTCACCTACAACGAGATCCTCGCCGACGACGACGCCAACCTGACGGCGATCACCGCTCTCGATCGGCTCTACCTCGCCTCCGAGGCGTGGAGCGAGCTGGCCGAGAACCTCTCGCGGCAGCTGGCGCTGTCCGAGGACGCGGTCCAGCAGGTCGAGCTGAACCTGCGCTTGGGCGAGCTCCGCCTGCAGCGGATCGATCAGCCCGGCCTCGCCGTGGAGACCTACAGCCAGGTCCTCGAGCTCGATCCCACCAACGAGACGGCCCTGGCCGCGCTCGAGAGCCTGCTCGAGAACGAAGACCACCAGCTGTCGGTGGCCAAGATCCTCGAGCCCAACTACCGGGCGGCCAACGACTGGGCCAAGCTCATCGTCTCGTACGAGATCATGGTCAAGCACTCGCTCGATCCGAGCGAGAAGATCGGCCTGCTCCACCAGATCGGTGAGCTGTACGAGATCGCCGGCGAAGAGCCCGACAAGGCCTTCGAGGCCTACGGCCGGGCGCTCAAGGAGAACGCGGCGAGCGAGGAGACCCAGGGTCGACTCGACCGGCTCGCGACTCAGATGGGCACCTACGCCGAGATGGTCGCGCTATACGAAGAGGTGGTCGACGACGTGGTCGACGATCAGCTCCGCGTCCAGATCCTCACCAAGGTCGCCCAGACCTACGAGACCTCGATCGGCGATACGGAGCAGGCTGCGGCCAGCTACGAGAAGATCCTCGAGATCGAGCCGAGCAACTTCGAGGCCATCGACGCCCTCATCAACGTCCACCGCAGCACCAACGGCTTCGAGGCCCTGGTGGCGGCCGTCGTCCGCAAGTCGGAGATGGTCGAGAACGCCGAGGATCAGAAGGAGCTTCTGATCTACGCCGCGGGCATCCGCGAGGGCGTGATGGAGGACCCGGCGGGCGCCATCGAGCTGTATCAGCAGGTGCTGACCATCGACGACTCCGAGGCCCGGGCCCTGGACGCGCTGGTCAAGCTCTACATCCAGCTCGAGAACTGGGAGAAGCTCAAGGACGTCTACCAGCGTCAGAGCGAGCTGGCCGAAGATCCCGACGAGCGTCGTCGGGCCCTGTTCGTGCTCGGTCAGGTCTACGACACCGAGCTCCAGGACATCGAGCGAGCGATCGACACCTACCAGCAGATCCTCGACCTCGACCCCGCCGACTACGAGGCCATCTCGGCCCTCGACCGGCTTTACGGGCAGGCCGAGCGTTGGCTCGATCAGCTGCAGATCCTCGAGCGCGCCGTCGAGGCGGCCGCCTCCCAAGACGAGCAGACCGCGATCCGCTTCCGCATCGGTGGTCTGTGGGAGGAGAAGCTCGGCGACATGGTGCGGGCCATCGAGGCCTACCGTGACGTGCTCGAGCACGACTACAGCCACACGCCCACGATCGAGGCCCTCGATCGCATCGTGCACGGCGACAACGAGCCGATGGCCGCGGCCCAGGTCCTGGCCCCGCTGTACGAGCAGCTCGCCGAGTGGGAGCTGCTGGTCGACATCTTCAACGTCATGGTGACCCACACCGAGGACCCGATCGCCAAGATCGAGCGTCTTCACCAGGTGGCGGGCATCTACGAGCGGCAGCTCGGCGAGTTCGACAAGGCCTTCGATGCCTACGCGCGCGCGCTCGAGACCGACCCGCAGTCGGAGCAGACGGTGGAGGAGCTCCATCGTTTGGCCGAGACCACCCAGGACTGGGACAAGTTCGCGGCCTTGCTCACCGATCAGGCCGAGAAGGTCCTCGACCCGCTGACCAAGGTGCAGATGCTCCTGCGTCTGGCCTCGATCTACGAGCAGCGGCTGGGCAACGTCGACCAGGCGGTCACGCACTACCTCGAGATCCTCGAGGCCGACCCGGAGAACACCGAGGCCATCGAGGCCCTGGACCGGATCTTCACCCACCTCGAGCGCTGGCCCGAGCTGGTCGAGAACCTGCGTCGGCAGATCACGATCACGGCCAACGAAGAGGACATGATCGCGCTCTACTTCCGAATGGGTCAGATCTATCAGATCAACATGACCCAGGCGGCGCCCGCGATCGAGGCGTATCGCGAGATCCTCAACATCGACCCGAGTCAGAGCCACACCCTCGAGGCGCTGGAGCTGATCTTCGCCGAGGGCGAGCACCAAAACGAGATCGCCGAGATCCTCGAGCCCATCTACTACTCCTCCGAGCGCTGGGATGCGCTGGTGAAGCTGGGCGAGGTCAAGCTCGAGGCGACCGAGGACACCGTCGAGCGGCTGTCGGTCATCCAGAACGTGGCCGAGATCTGCGAGCGTCGCCTCGGCGACGTGGAGCAGGCCTACCTGTGGTGGCTGCGCGCCTACATCGACGATCCGGTGAGCGAGCAGGTCTCCGAGGAGCTGGAGCGCCTCGCCGAGGTGACCCAGCAGTGGAGCCACATCGTCGACATCGGCGACCAGATCCTCGAGGACAACCCGCCGCCCGAGATTCGGCAGTTCGTGCTGCTGCGCTCGGCCAAGGTCCTCGACGAGAAGATGGGCGACGCCCAGCGGGCCATCGAGGCCTACCGCAACGTGCTGGAAGGCGAAGCCGAGCACGCGGGCGCGCTGGAGGCCCTCGACCGCATCTACACCACCCACGGGATGGCGCAGGATCTCGCCGAGATCCTCCAGCGACGCATCCGCATCACCATGGACGGTGAGGTGCTGGTGGCGCTCGAGGTCCGGCTCGCCGAGGTCTACGAGCAGCACCTGGGCAACGCCGATCAGGCGATCGCTGCCTACAACCGGGCGCTGGAGAACGACCCGCAGAACAGCCACGCGCTCGAGCGTCTCGAGGCGCTGTACCTGGTGCAGTACCGCTGGGAAGAGCTGTTCGACACCTATCAGAAGATGGTGGACGTCGCGAACACCGACGAGGACATGGCCGGCTGCTACCAGCGCATGGCCAAGCTCGCGTCGGAGACCCTCGATCGCGAGGCCGACGGCATCGATCTGTGGAACCGCGTGCTCGACCTGCGCGGCGAGGACCCGCTGGCCCTCGGCGAGCTGGCGTCGCTGCACGAGCAAGCCGAGCGCTGGGACGAGCTGGTCGAGATCCTCGAGCGGCAGGTCTACGTCATCGACGAGCCCGCGGGGCGCATCGGTGCCTACCAGACCCTCGGTCGAGTCTACGGCGACCGGCTCGATCGCGATCGCGACGCGCTGGCCGCCTGGCTCAACGCCTTGGATCTCGACGACTCGAACGTCGAGACCCTCCAGGCCCTGCACAAGATCTACGAGACCAACCAAGCGTGGGTCGAGCTGATCGAGATCCTCGAGCGCCTGCTCGCGGTCGGGGCCGAGCACCTCCAGGCCGACGAGCAGCGAGAGCTGTACGCCAAGGTCGGCCGGATCCAGGGCGAGTACCTCATGGCCCCCGACAAGGCCATCGAGGCGTGGCACCGCGTGCTCGAGCTCAACCCGGGCGACATGGAAGCCCTGGCGGCCCTCGAGGACCTCTACTCCCAAGAGGCGCGCTGGAACGAGGCGATCACCGTCCTCGAGAGCAAGGTCAGCGTCCTTCAGGACAACGACTCCAAGATCGACGTGCTCATGCAGATCGCTTCGATCTGGGAGGAGCGCCTCGAAGACAAGATGCAGGCCGCGGGCGCCTACCAGGAGATCCTGGAGAACGACGCCGGGCACCACGCCGCGTACGAGGCCCTGGAGGCCATCTATCGCGACACCGAGGACTGGGCCTCGCTGGTCGAGCTGCTCATCAACTGGGCCGAGACCCTCGAGGATCGCGACGACAAGGTGCAGCGGCTGCAGGCCGCGGCCCAGGTCTCCGAGGAGCACCTCGAGGACCAGGACATGGCCTTCGCGATGCTTCAGGCCGCGTTCAACGTGGACTACGCCAACGACGTGACCGCCCGCGAGCTCGAGCGGATCGCGACCGAGGCGGGCAAGTGGACCGACCTGCTCAACGAGTACAACGGCCTCGTCCAGAACATCGACGATCCCCTGGAGCGCTGCGAGCTGTGGGTCAAGATCGGTCGCTGGTACGGCGAGCACCTGCAACGCCCGGACTACGGCATCCAGTCGCTGGAGAAGGCGCTGGAGCTCAACCCCGAGAGCGTCTCCGCGCTGCGGGAGCTGGCGAGCTTCCATCGTCGGGCCGAGAGCTGGCCGGAGCTGGCCGAGGTCCTCGGGCGCATCGTTCCGCTCGAGCAGGAGCCCCTCGATCAGGCGCAGACCCTGCTCGACCTGGCCCAGGTCCAGGAAGAGCGTCTCGGTGACATCGACGGCGCGGTCGAGTCCTATCGCCGCGTGCTCGAGATCGACTCCGACTCGCTGGTCGCCCTCGACGCCTTGATCCGCCTGCACGAGGTGCAGGGCGCCTGGCTCGACCAGGTGCAGGTGCTGTCGCGACGCGCGGCCATCTGCGAGGAGATCGAGGAGGGCATCGCCCTGAAGAAGCGCGTCGGCTACGTCCAAGAGGCCAACCTCCAGGACACGGCGGCCGCGATCGAGACCTACAAGGACATCCTGGCTCAGGAGCCCACCGACTTCGACGCCCTCCAGGCGCTGGAGCGGCTGTACCTCGGCGGCAACCAGGTCGACGACTACCTCGAGACCCTCGAGGCTCAGCTCGATGCCACCGCCGACGTCGAGATGCAGATCGGCATCTACGACAAGATGGCGCAGGCCCTGGTCACGATGGCCGACGACCGCGATCGGGCGGCCGAGGTTCTCGAGAAGATCGTGATGCTCGACCCGGCTCGCGATCAGACCTATCGCCAGCTCGAGGAGCTGTACGCTGGGCTCGAGAAGTGGACGGAGCTGGTCGAGACCTACCGCTCGCACATCTCCTCCAACGACGACCCGCAGCAGCAGACGCCGCTGCTGGCCGCGATGGGAGAGGTCTACGAGAAGCAGATCGAGGACGTCGATCGAGCCATCGAGACCTACCAGGAGATCCTCGAGATCGACCCGTACAACTATCAGGCGGCGGACACCCTCAGCCAGCTGCAGGAGCGCATCGAGGACTGGCCCTCGGCCATCGAGACGCTCTCGCGCCTGGCCGAGATGACCACCGACATGAACCACAAGACCGACCTGCTCACGCGGACCGGTCGGGTTCTGCACCAGAAGCTCAGCAGCCCCGAGGACGCCGAGCTACGCCTGACCCAGGCGCTGGACATCAACCCGGGTCACGTGCCCGCGATGGTGCTGCTGGCCGAGATCTACAAGGAGCGCTCCGACTGGCTGAAGGCCTCGCGCGTGCTCGAGCAGGCCTCGGACTACGCCCAGAACCACATCGAGAAGACGAGCCTCGCGGCCGAGGCGGCGTTCATCAACTTCGAGGAGCTCGACGACGAGAACAAGGCCGTCGATCTGTTCGGCAAGACCCTGCAGCTCGACCCCGAGCACGCGAAGGTCGGGCAGGTGCTGGCGGGCATCCTCTACGAGCGTGAGGACTTCGCCGGGGCCGATCCCATCTACGACATGCTGTCGCGCAAGGTCGACCAGCTCGAGCTGGACCCGGACGAGCAGCGCGACCTGTACCTGCAGGCGGCCAAGGTCGCTCGCTCGCTCGGCAACGCCGACAAGGCGCTCAAGCAGTACAAGCGCGCGTACGACATCGACTCGACCAACCATGAGGTCTTGTCGGGCATGGCGGACCTGCTCTTCGAGCGCCAGGACTGGGAGCGAGCCTTCAAGCTCTACCAGACCATCCTGGTCCAGCACCGCGACACGCAGTCCGACGAGGACACGGTTCGGGTCTACTTCCGGCTGGGTACCATCAAGAACCAGCAGGCCGAGCCCCGGAAGGCGCTCAACTACCTCGAGAAGGCGCTCGAGGTCGATCCGCACCACAACGAGACGCTGGTCGCGATCATCAACCTCCAGGCCCAGGCGGGCGACTGGGAGGGCGTGATCCAGGCCAAGCGAGCCCTGGTCGACATCACCCTCGAGGGCGACTCCAAGTTCGCGCTCTACAAGGACATCGGTGAGCTCTACGTCGACAAGCTGAGCAACCGGGACAAGGCCGCCGAGGCGTACCAGCAAGCGCTGGACATCAACCCCGACGACTACCCGCTGCTGCACACCCTGCTCGACCTGTACACCAGCGCCAAGCGCTGGGAGAAGGCGGTGCACACCATCGACCGCATCGTCGAGGTCGAGGAGAACCCCAAGCGTCGGAGCCGCTACCACTACACCGCGGCGGTGCTCTTGCGCGACGAGCTGGGGGCGCTCGACGAGTCGATCGATCGCTTCAACATGGTGTTGGACGACGATCCGGGCATGCTCAAGGCGTTCCAGGCGATCGACACCCTGGTCACCAAGAACAAGGAATGGAAGACGCTCGAGCGGTCCTACCGCAAGATGCTCAAGCGCCTGCCGCCCGACGGCAACGACCCGCTCAAGATCACCCTGTGGAACAACCTCGCGGAGATCTATCGAACGCGTCTGCGCGACTTCAAGTCGGCGGTGGCGGCCTTCGATGTGGCGGCGAAGCTCGATCCGGGCAACGTCGAGCGGCACATCAAGATGGCCGAGCTGTACGAGCGGCTCCTGGTCGACGACCCCAACGAGTACGTCGAGGCGGCGGTGCGGGAGCACCAGATCCTCATCGCCAACGAGCCGTTCCGCTACGAGAGCTACCACTCGCTGTTCAACATCTATAACAACGCGCAGCAGGTCGATAAGGCGTTCTGCGTGGCGTCGGTGCTGAACTTCCTGAAGAAGGCCACCCCCGAGGAGGAGGCCTACTTCGAGCGTCACCGCCGGACGGACTTCCAGATGGCGCGTCAGCGCCTGAGCGAGGACACCCTGCGGCGTCACGTGTTCCACCCCGACCAGGACCTGTACCTGACCGGTATCTTGGGACTCATCGCTCCGGCCGTGGCCGGGTGGCGGGCGGTGGAGCTGCCCGGCAGCCTCAACAGCAACGAGCGCATCGACATCTCCGTCGATCCCTCGCTGTTCTCGCGCATGACGAAGTACGTCAAGGACGTGCTCAACGTGGCTCAGCCGGACGTATTCCTGCGGCCCAACGACATGGGCGACCTCGCCTTGATGAACATCAAGCGCGACAACCAGCTGCACCCCACGCTGGTGGTGTTCCAGAACCTGCTGCGGGGCAAGGCCGAGCCGCACCTGGCGTTCGCGCTGGGTCGCTACATGATGGACCTGTACCTGCCGCACTTCTGCTTCATCGCGCTGGAGCGCTCGCCTCAGGCCCTCAAGCAGGTCTTCATGGCCTGCCTGCACGGGGTGGGGCTGCCGGTCCAAGGCGACGTTGCGGCGCTCGACCAGATCTCCCGCGAGATCTTCGGCCGCATGCAGCCCGCCGCGAAGGACCAGCTTCGCAGCCTCCTGCAGAAGTTCATCGAGGCGGGCGGCTCGACCGACGTCAAGCGCTGGGCGGCGGCCTCCGAGCTCACTGCCTACCGCGTGGGCTTGCTGCTGTCGGGTGACCTCCGCGTCGCCGGCCAGATGATCTCGCAGGAGCAGGCGCCGCTGGGCGTGGGCACCACGATGTCGCCTCGCGACAAGATCAAGGAGCTCGTGCTCTACAGCATCAGCGAGGACTACTTCACCGCTCGCCGGGCGGTGGGTCTCAACGCCAGCTAGGCGAAGACGCTCCCTCTCGGGAGCCGAGCAAGAGGGGAGCCCGCGGTCACGCTGGCTCCCCTTTGTCGTTGGCTACTCGCGGAGCTTGGCGATCGCCGTACGGGCGGTGAGCACCGAGAGCTGGTACTTGGGCGGCAGCCCCTCTCGTTTTGCCTCGTCGAGCACGTGCTGCAGGGTGTCGGCGCAGGCCTGGCAGCGGGTGTCGTCGAGCATGTGACCGGTGAGCCACGCCATGGTCACGCGGGCGTCGGGGTCCTCGACCGCGTAGGCGCGAGCAATCTGAAGCGCGACGTCGGCATCGCCGGGCGCGAGCCGGGCGGCGTTCATGGCCGCGACTTCACGGGCGAACCAGGGTTGCTCGGGGTCGGCGAGCACCGACGAGTAGCAGGGCAGGTCGGTCCCACAGCGCCGCAGCACGGCGATGCCCGAGTCCCACTGGGCGGTGTGCTTGGCGACGTCCTTGGAGCGGTTGGCGGACTTGATGGCCGCCTCGATCTGCGCCAGCTGCCCCGGCTCGACGGCGAGCAAGGCATGTCGCGCGGCCTCCCAGCGGATCTCCAGCTCGAACTCGGGACCGACCACCGTATCGGGGTGATAGCGGCCGCGGCGGATGACCCGAGCGAGGCAGGACGACGCCTCCGAGCCTCCGATGCGGCTGAGGGCCTCGGTGATGGGGTACAGCTCACCCGGCTCGCGCGAGGTCTTGGCGCAGCGGCATAGTGGATCCACGGCTCGCTCGTCACCGATGAGCCCCAGCGCGTTGGCGTACCACGCTCGACTCTGCGCCTTCCAGCTGTCGTCGTCCTCGTCGGGGGCGCTTTGCGTGCGCCGAGAGCCGCAGTCGTCATCGGGCATGGCCTCGATGAGGCCGGTCGCCGCCGAGGGGGAGCCGATCGCTCCCAGGGTCATCACCGCGGCCATGCTACCGAGAGGAGCTTGGATGCCGTGGCGTCGCAGGAGCTCGTTGAGGTCTTTGTTCTCCCCGCGCAGCGCTCCGAGCAGAGGCTCCACCGCGGGCTCGCCGATGGAGGCCAGCGCCATCTTGGAGCGCTCGGTGACGCTGGTGGTCGTGGGTACGTCGGGGATGCTGTAGGGCACGAGGATGAGGCCCTGCACCGCCGCCGGATCACGGATGAGCCCCAGGGCGTCCGTGGCCCGGCGGTGCACGGCGACGGGCTGGGTCTCGACCGGCTGCTTCAGCACCTCGAGCAGAACGGGCACCGAGCTTCGATCGCGCAGCGCGATCATGGCTTCGATGAGCGCCAGCCGCTGTGCACCCGGCTGCTGGACTCGATCGGCCGTGGGGTGCTCGAGGAACCACGCCATGGCCGCGTGCACGGTGGGGAGCGAGGCGGTCGCCCGCGTCTGCGCCACGCTGCGCGCCGCGACGTCGAACTCCTCGAGGGGGCTGGGAATCTCGTCGACGGTCAGGGCTCGATTCCAGATCGGCGCCGCGCCGGGATCACCCACCGTCTCGAAGAGCCGCAAGATCGGCAGCCGAAGCTCGGGGAAGTCGTCCCACAGCTTCAGCATGGCCGGCACCGCCTCGGCCACCAGGGCCGAGCGCTCGCTGTCCGTCGCCTGGCCGAAGCGGTCGGCGACCTCGATGAGCGCGCCGACGCAGGACTCCGGATCGCGCATCTCGGTGAGCAGCTCGGGAAACTCGAGCGCGCCGTAGTCCGGCTTGGCCTTGGCGGTCTCGTCCGCAGCCGCCGTGGGCTCGGGGACGGTGGCTTCGGGAGCAGGGGCCTTGCAACCGAGCACGAGCAGCGCGGCCGCCCATAGCCATCGCGGGCCACGGTCTCGGCCGTGGGTCATGAATCGTCTTGCTTGCCGCCGAACCACTCGCTGGGGTCCCATTCGATCTCACCATAACCGGGAAAGCCCCAGCCGGCACCACCGCAGGTCTGCACGACGAGGGTCGACCCGGCCGGGAGCGGGACATCGACCCACGGCTCGACGCGCTGGCGACCGGTGAGATCCGAGGGCTCGATGTGAACGAGGGTGCCCTGCGGCGGCCCGGCGCGATCGATGCCATGCGGAGGGTTGATCACCCGGTCGAACACGAGGCGCGCAACGAGACTTCGTTTGGTGCGATAGCGACGGATGATCCCGTGGCCGCCGTCATGCTTGCCCGTGCCCCCCGAGCCCGTCCGTGGCTCGCCATCGATCGAGACGCCCTCCACGGTGGGCGGAGGGTCCCAGGGGCTCGCCACGATCGGTCCCGCCCACGCGCTACGGCCCGGGCCCTTCGGCGTGCCTCCTTCGCCGCCGGGCAGAACCTCGGTGAGCACGACCCCGTTGCCGTCGCTCAGCTGGACCATCGCGCCCACGCTGCACGAGCCCGCGCCGACCTTGCCCGGCCACGCGTTGGCGAGGGCTCCGAGCGCGGCGTCGAAGGTGCGGGCCATGCCCAGGGCGATGGCCGCGGGATCGGAGGCGTCGGCGCCCCCGACCCAGGTGCTCGGGTCGGTCAGCAGCTCGATGCGGTCGCGCCAGGCGGTGGTCGGCTCTCGGTGAAGCGCGGTGCCCAGCGCCAGCAGGCAGGCATCGAGCGCCCGTGCCGGGCCGAGCCCCAGCGGGCAGTCGGTCCCCGGCTCGTCGCTGTCGCGCAGGTCGATGCAGTAGCCGCCGCCGTCTCGATCGGTCAGCCGCACCCGCACCCCGAGCCGCCGTCCGCCCGGGAGCGCGATGTCGTCGGAGAACGAGTGGCCGCCCCGACCGATGCGAGGCCAGGGCTCCCCGGCGTCGCTCGCTACCGGCAACGTGGGCAGGCGATCGCGAAGCGCCGAGAAGCTCATCGGGCGCAGTATGCCGTGGCCGACGAGGCCCGGGCTACTCGGTGCGAACGGCCTGGGTGGACCGCGAGCTGGTCGACTCGTCGGGCACCCCGGTGGCGCAGAAGATCTCGAGCGCCTGGGACTTGCCCTTGACCTTCACTGCCTCGCGGGGCTCGACGATGATGTCGTCGCAGACCAGCGCCTTGGTGTACTCGCTGATCACGACCTCGCCGGCCTTGGCCACGCTGCACAGCCGTGAGGCGATGTTCACCGGGTCGCCGATGACCGTGTACTGGAGCGTGCGCGAGGAGCCGATGGCGCCCGCGATGACCGGCCCGGTGTTGATGCCGATGCCCACGTGAATGGGCTCTTGGCCGTTGGCGTGCCGGGTGCGGTTGAACTCTTCGAGGGCGCGCTGCATCTCGAGGCCGCAGCGGACGGCCCGCAGCGGCGCGTCGGGGATGGCCACGGGGGCGCCGAAGAGCCCGATGACCTCGTCGCCGACGTACTTGTCGAGCGTGCCGCCGTGGGCGAAGAGCACGTCGACCATCATCTCGAAGTACTCGTTGAGCGTCTTGACCATCGACTCGGGCGGCGTCCGCTCGCTCATTGAGGTGAAGCCGCGGATGTCGGCGAAGAGCATGGTGACCGGGCGCTTGGTGCCGCCCTGGTCGAGCTGGAGGTTGCCTTTGACGATCTGGTCGACGAGGTTGGGCGAGAGCAGGCGCTGGAACTCGGCCCGCGTGGCCGCCTCGCGCTCGATCTTCTTGGCCAGCCGATGGTTCTCGATGGCGATGGCGGCCTGGGTCGCGATGCCCTGGAACAGCTGGAGGTCTTTTTCGGCGAAGGCCCCGCTGGCGAGCATGGAGTCCATGTGCATGGCGCCGACCAGGTTGTCGCCGTGCAGCAGCGGCACGGTCATGGTCGAGCGAATGCCCTGCATGATGATGCTCTTGGCCGCCTTGAAGCGCTCGTCGAGCATGGCGTCGGAGCTGAGCACGGCCTTCTTGTTGTTCTTGACCTCGTCGAGCACGCTGCTCGACAGCTTGATCGACTCGCCCTCGCGCTTGGTCCGCAGGTAGCGGGGCTCGAGGGTGTCGGTCTCGGGCTCGTAGAGCAGGATGACCGCGCGGTCGGCTTTGATGATCGCGAAGGTCTCGTCGACGATCTGCTGGAGCAGGACGTCGAGGTCGGACTCGATGGAGAGCTTGTTGGACAGCTCGTGCGCGATTCGGAGCTTCTCGTAGTCGATCTTCAGCGCTTCGATGTCGCTGATCTCGGCGACCGGTAGAAATCGCGCAGAGGCGTCGAGCCGGCTGCGGACCTGGCTCTGCACCAGGGCTTCCTCGGCCATGGTGACGTTGCGAAGGCGGCTGCGCTGGGCGACCTGGTGCTGCTCGTCGTCCTCGAAGCGAAGGACGGTATTGCCCAGCGTGATCTGGTCGCCGGTGCTGAGCGGCTTCTCGCTGATGCGCTCGCCGTTGACGTAGCTGCCGTTGAGGCTGCCCGTGTCGCGCAGCACATAGCCGCCGGTCGGTGCCCGCACGATGCGGCAGTGCTCTTTCGACACGATGCGATCGAGCACCTGGACCGTGTTGTCAGGATGACGACCGATCGTGTTGAAGGCGGCGAGGGGATATTCAGGAGGTCCCTCTCCGCTGACCAGGATCAGCCGCGCAGTCATCACTGAAACGTCGAAAACGACTGTAGGCGACGACCCGGCTTCGATCAACATGCGGCCGAAAAGACCGTGTGTACGGTCACGAGTCTGGGTGCGCAGGGTAAGGTCCCGCCCACTCCGCCGCCCTGGACGGCCTTCCCGCGGTCTGTTGCACCCGATCGACGCCAGGACGACGTCACCGATCGATGCGGCTCGGGGAGGGACACCCGGGGCTCTAGCGGAGGAGCGCGGGGGCGATGGCCACCCGAGCGGCTAGTTGACGACGAGCACGTGCTCGAGCTCGTAGGTGCTTTCGGTGGGTTTCACGACGCCGAAGGGCCACTCCACCCATGCCGAATACACCACCCCCAGCCGGACTTCCTTGCCCTCGATCTCGATCCAGGTCTCGATGTCGGGGTCGTTGATGCCCAAGCCCCGGATCTTGTTCTGCATCTTGCGACGCAGGCCATCCAGCTCCCGCTTCTCCTTGCTGTAGTGCGCGGTGCGATGGGACAGCTCCGAGCCGGTCTCCTCCAGCACCCGGTATGCCTCGTGACGCATGAAATACAGCGGGGCGTACTGGTAGGTGGCGTAGCCAGCGAGCAGCACCAGCGCCAGCAAGGTCACGCTGACCGGGTTGATGCGGCGAGGTTTCTTGTACTTGATGGGGGTCGCCATGGGCTTCGGCGGGGTCTGGCCGGATGCGGGCCGCGGGCGCGGGGCAGGGCGGGCGCAGGGCCTCCAGCATAGCAGCCGCCGGTCGACGGCCACCGCCGAGCATGCGGGTCTGGCATGCGTCCGGCGGCATCTATTGGGGCGTAATCAATCATTTGAGGGCCTCGGGGCGAGGTGCACTCGCCGGGCCGAGGCCTCGGATCTCGGGGTCGGCAAACGCTTGCCGAGGGGCTCGGCGCCGGGGCGTGTCCGTGCCGCCAGGGCCGTCTGGGTGTCGTACCTCGCCCCGCCGGGGTCATGGAGCTTTGCGGGGCTCGCCGCTATGATCCCGGCGCAGCTTTTTCGTGCACTACTTGCCTGCATACGTCGCGCTCGAGCGGTGGGCCGCAACGCGCCGCGTGGTGGTGGTTGCGCCCACGGACTCGGTGGGTCCGCGTCGCTTGCTCGACGCGGGTGCGCGCGGGGTCATCGTGGTGGGCGGTGAGCTGCCGCCCATCCCCGGAACCGAGCGCTACCAGGGCGTGCCGACCCTGCCCGTCGGCGACGCGACCATCGACATGGTGTTGTGCGTCGAGGCCTACGCCACGCTGGCGCCCGAGCCTCGGCGTCAGCTGCTGCGCGAGGCCTACCGGGTGCTGCGTCCGGGGGGATTGTTCGCGAGCTGGATCCGGCACCCGCCTGGCCCCGACGACCAGATCGACTTCTGGACGCTCGAGGAGGAGCTCGGCACCGTCTTCGAGCGCACGTACATGATGGCCCAGATGCCGTGGCGCGGCTTCAGCCTGGCGCCCGTGCTCGATGTGGAGCAGACCTCGGCGCCCGCGCTGACGCTCGACGAAGGCCTGCTCGACGAGCCGCCCGAGGCCTCGCACTACCTGGCGGTGTCGTTCCGGCAGCGGCCTTCGGCCAAGCTCATCGAGCGGCTCACGGCCGAGTGCTTGCTGGTCCCGCTGCCCGATCCCGAGGTCGAGCCGGAGCCCAAGCCCGAACCCGAGCCGGCCGCCAACCAAGAAGCGGACGTCGACGTGGTGTCGACGCAGCCCATCACCACCGTGCCGCGTGAAGTCCTGCTGATCGCCACGGCGGAGAAGAACACCCTCAAAAAGCAGCTCGACGAGCTCAAGGCGCGCGAGGCCGAGCTGGCCGAGCGACTCGAGACCTCGAACGCCGAGGTCATTCAGGCGCGCGCCGACGCGGCGGCGCTCGAGCGCAACCTCAACGCCCAGCGAGCGTCGGCGGAGGCCGAGAGCCACGCCAAGGTCGAGTCGCTCGAGCAGCGACTGGGTGAGCAGCTCGAGGCGGCTCGGGCCACGGCCAAGGCCGAGCGCAGCCGAGCGCGGGCGCTCCAAGAGGACCTGGGGCAGCGGATCAAGGCGCTGCAGACCGAGGTCTCCCAAACGCGGCAGCGCGCCCAGGCCCTGGACCAGGGTCTCGAGCAGCGCGTGGCGGTGCTGCACGAGCAGGCCGAGCAAGCTCGCGAGCGGGCCGACGTGCTCCAGAGCTCGCTGGCGGAGGCCCAAGACCTGGACCTGCCCGGTCAGCTCGACGCGCTACGCGGGGAGCTCGGCGATGCCCAGGCCGCGTACCAAGATGCGCAAGGGCAAGTCGACGAGCTCGAAGAGCAGCTGCGCACCAAGGCCACCGACCTCACCGTGCTCACGGCCACGGTCAAGGATCTCGAGCAGTCGCTGGCCCGCATGAGCGAGCGGGTCGAGGCGCGTGCGCGCGAGCTCGAGACCCAGGCCACGGCGCGGGCCGAGCTGCAGCAGCGCTACGACCACCTCGCTGAAGAGCGCGACGGCCTGACCCATCAGATCGAGGTGGCGATCGCCGAGCGGGAAGGAGTGCGGCAGCTCGCCGAGCGCTCGGAGGCCGAGCTGGAGCAGGCGCGGCGCCGCTACGCCGAGCAACAAGAGCTGCTCGCCGAGAAATCCCAGGAAGCGTCGCGCTTCTCCGGGGAGCTGCAGGTCCTGCGCGAGCGCCTGCAGCACCAGGAGGAGATGCTCGACCAGAGCCGCAGCCGGACCGAAGAGCTCACGGCGACTGCGGCCAAGGGACACGAGCAGGGGCGTATGCTGGCCGAGGTCGCCCGCGATCGCGACCAGCTCCGCGAAGAGCTCAAGCGCCGCGCCGCCGAGATCGACACCCTCGAAGAGCGCCTGTGGACCACCCGCGAGGAGGTCCAAAAGGAGCGCCTCGACGGGGTGCGCCTGAGCGGAGAGATCGAGCGCGCCCGCGAGCAAGCCGAGCGCGCCCGCGAGGCCGAGCAGGCGCGCAACCAAGAACTCGAGCAGCTCGGCGGCGAGCTGCGACGCCTCGAGGTCGCCAAGGCCGAGGCCCAGGGGCTCCAGCACAGCCGCGAAGAAGAGATCGCCCGCCTGCGCCGCGACATGGAGACGATGTCGACCGAGTCGGCCGACATTGCCAGCCTGCGCGCCGACCTCCAGTCGCGAAGCCGCGAGATCGCCGACCTCACGGGCAAGCTCGAGCAGGCCCGGGTCCGCGAGCAAGACGCGGTCGCCCAGGCCAAGCGTCGCGAGACCCAGCTCTCCGATGCGGGGGCCGAGCTCGAGCGCATGCGTCGCAGCACCGACGAGATGAACGGCGTGTCGGCGAGCCTCCAGAGCGAGCTCGACGTCAAGTCGCTCGAGGCGGAGCAGCTGGCCGCATCGGTGGCCGATCTGCAGCGCCAGCTCGAGGAAGTCCGCGGCGATCGTCGCAAGTCGGCGTCGAGCACCGAGCAGCTGCAGCGTCGGCTCGAGCTCGAGGCGGCCGAGCAAGAGGCCCTGCGACGGCGGCTGCGGGCGCGCGAGCAAGAGCTCGAGGACGTCGTCAACACCAACGAGTCGAGCGGGGTCGAGCTGTACAAGCTGCGGCGCGAGCTCGAGGCGGCGGCCCAGGCCAACGAAGCCCTCGAGGAGGCGCTCAAGCTCCAGCCCGGCGTGGAAGAGGGGCCGACCCTGCTGCAGGAGCAGCAGTGGCCCGAGGAGGCGATCTCCGAGATTCGCCGACTCAAGCGCATGATGGCCGAGCGCACCCGCCAGCACGCCGAGCAGCTGGCCCGGGTCGACGTCATGGCCGACGCGGCCGAAGGCGGGGCGGACCTCGATGGCCAGCGCGCGCGCAACCTCGAGCGCGAGGTCCAGGTCCGGGCCGAAGAGCAGGAGCACATCCTCGGCCTGCTCGAGAGCGCCGAGCAGAAGATCTGGGAGATGACCGACGCCTCCGACCGCAACGCGGCTCGGCTCGCCGCGAGTCTCGCCCAGCTCGAGAAGCACAAGGAGCAGATCGACGAGCTGCACGACGAGCTCGAGGTCGGTCGCAACCTGCTGGCCGCGGCGCAGGCCCGGTCGCTCGAGCAAGAGCGCATGCTGGCCAGCGAGCGACACAAGCTCGCGCGGGCCGGCATCGGGGCCGACGGCCTGCCGCCCACCGTGCGCAACAACGACCCCGGCAAGGAGGTCGACGATCTGTTCGCCGAGCTCGAGATGGGCGAGGGGGGCAACTCCATGGTGGACCTCGAGCCGCCGCGGAAGAAGCCCGTCGTCAAGCCTCCGCCGCCTCCGCGACCCGTGCCCGAGGCGGGTGCGCCTCGCATGCAGATCGGCGATCAGACGGGCACGATGTCCAGCCCGGGCAAACCCGCCAGTCGCTCGAGCTCCCGCATGGTCATCGAGCCCATGGAGGGCGAGGTGGACTGGCCCGAGCCCCCGGCCCAGCTCGAAGAGGTCGGCCACGGTCCGGAGCAGCAGTCGGGCGCGCACAAGCGGCCCTCGGCTCCCCGGGTGACGGTGAGCCTCGTGCCCGACGACGAATCCAAGAACTGAGTCGCGCTTCGCCACGAAGGCGTGATCGGAGTCACTTAGTTTGTCGTGATCGTCTGGGGCCCTCGTCCGCCTTGAGGGACCGACGAGGCGAACACACATGGTGACGACCGCTCGATTCGACGATTCCCCCCAACGTTTCACCCCCATTTTGCGCCGCTTTTGGCGGGCCGCGTTCATCGTTTCGGCCCTGACCGCGGCGGCCTGCAACACGGCCGAGGAAGACCCGAGCGAGTGCGCCGGGCAGGCCGGCTGCGAGTGTGTCCAGGGCCAGTTTTGCGATGTCGACCTCGTCTGCAGCGCGGGCGTGTGCCTGCCCGATGGCGCCACGGGCGACGGCGGCAACGACCCCAGCGGTGGCGTCGGGGACGATGGCAGCGGCAGCGACGACGGCTCCTCTTCCGATCCGAACGGACCGCAGATCATCAACTTGGTCACCAGCCTGAACACGATGACGGAAGGGGACACGATGACGATCACCGCGATCGTGACCGACCCCGATGGCATCGCCGACGTCATCGGCGGCAACCTGACCGACGTCGATGGGAACGTGACCTACGGGGCGTTCATGACGGCCGGCGACGAGGGCAGCTACCACCTCGAGATCAGCTGGGCCGACATCCACCAAGTCGATCCCATCGAGCTGCAGGGGCCGCAGACCCGGACCTTCCGCGTGACCTTCTTCGACGTGGAGGCGCACGAGAGCTCCGAGCAGGTGTCGATCGAGCTGACCTGCGAAGATCTCGTGTGGGCCTGCGACGGAGTCTGTACCGACACCGTCAGCAACCTCGATCACTGCGGGGCGTGCAACAAGGAGTGCACGAGCACCGACTGCAACCAGGGGGTCTGTGAGCCCGGTTGGGGCAACTGCATCGCCTCCGACGACCTGGTCTACGCCAATTGCGGCGAGTACTGTGCGTCGCGGGGGCTGCAGTGCCTGCCCGCCTGCAACGGCTATCCCCAGGGCGGCAACTCGTCCTCCACCGACGACAACCGCGTGCAGTACTTCGACTCGTTCCTCAGCTCGTGCGGGCACCAGAACTACTACGCGCAGGCCTTTGCCGATCCCTGTGAGACGCCCTTTCGCTGGGGTGAGTCGGGGAATGGCGTCGGTGAGTTCGTCAGCGCCGAGTGCTGCTGCGGCGGCTGATCCCGCGCGGACGTCCGTCGGTGAACCGTCCCGAGTTCGGGGGTCCACCGTCGGGCGTGACCCGCCGCTCAGGGGATGAGTTCGTCGAGGACCTTCTCGGCGTGGGCGTGCGTGCTCGGATCGGTCTCGGCCAGCAAGGGCAGCGCCCGAGTCAGGTCCGCACGTGCCCCGGCGTCGTCGCCCCGGTTGGCTCGGTGTACCCCGCGAAGCGTCAGCAGGCGGCCCTCGCTGCGCGGCTCCTCGACGCGGCGGTAGATCTCCAGCCCTCGCGCGAGCATGGCGTCGGCTCGATCGTCGCCGAGGTCGATCATGATCTTGGCCGTGAACTGGACGAGCTCCCCGACGCCCGGGGCATGGGCTTTGACCTCGTCCTTGCGGACCTCCAGCGCGTGCAGGCAGTGGCGCAAGGCCGCCTTTGGGTCGCCGCGAAGCTCCTCGATCGAGGCCATCTTCGTCAGCGTGTCGCCCATCCACGCGTTGCGACCGGACTCCACCGACATTTGCGCTTCGAGCTTCAGGATCTCGTCCAGGGTCTGCAGCGCCTCGTCGTAGCGACCGAGGCGGCCGAGGAAGTCCGCCAGGTTGCTCATCATGAGGTCCTCGGTCGGGGAGGGGTCCGTGACCGCGCCGCGCCAGATCTCGAGCGCCCGTTGCTGCAGCTCGAGCGCGCCCTGGTGGTCTCCGTCGTGGCTCAGCAGCTGGGCTCGCTGCTGCATCAGCTTGGCGAACTGGGGGTGATGGTCGCCGATGAGGTCACGTGCGAGGTCCTCGGCCGCGGCGATCGAGCGCGCCGCGTCGTCCATTCGGCCCAGGCGCAGGAGCAACGCGCCGTGGTTGGCGTACATGCTCATCAAGGCCATGCGGTTGCCATCGGCGTCGGCCTCTGCCGCGGCGATGCCTTCGGCCAGGACCTCCACCGCATCGGCGTATCGGACCGCGATGCCCAGGCCCGAGCCGAGCACGTTCGACAGGTGCGGCCAGGTGGACTCTCCGGTTCGGCGGCGGTGGAGGGCCAGGGCCAGCGCGGCCGCTTCTTCTGCCGCTTCGGGGTCGCGCCGACGGAAGCGCGTATCGGCCAGGTTCGCGGCTCCGACCGCGGCTACGGCATCGGCCCGGCTCGCCACCGCCAGCTGCAGCCCATCCTGCAGGGTGGATTCCGCCGCATCCCACTCACCGTGCAGCCGCTGCAATCGTCCGAGTCGCACGAGGCCATCGGCCAGCATCGGGTCGTGGCCGAGCGCGCGCAGGCGGACGATGAGCGGCTCGAGGCGCGTTCGGGCGGTGCCGTAGCGTCCGGCGAGACGGTGAGCGCTCACCTCGGCTAGCTCTTTTTCGAGTTCGGCCACCCGGGCCTGGGCGTCGGCGTCGAGGGTCGAGCGGTCGGCGAGCGCGTCCGGTCGGTCGCAGTGGGACACGGGCGTCAGGGCGGAGACGGCCGAGGTCGAGCGGCGCACCAGGGCTTCGTCGGCGGATTCGAACTCGCCGAGCAGAGCATCGAGCTCGGCCCGACGTCGCTCGAGGCAGACCTCCCGCGGAGTCGGAGGGGCCGTCGACGAGGTACGTGCCCGGCAGGCACCGACGCTCGCCTCGCTCCACTCCCGTGCGTATCGATCGATGGTCTCGTGCACGAACGCCTGCGCGTGCTCGGCATAGGGGCGGCCGGTCTTCGAGAACGCGGCATCGATCGAGGCCTGGCGTGCCGCAGACCAGGTCGTGTCGATCGCTTGGGCACGGGCAAGGCATTCGTCGTGGTCGCGCCCCTGGGCCCAGCCTACGGCGCCCGCTGCCACGGCGAGCATCGACGCCACGATCCAGCCGCCGCGGGACCGCGGTCGAAGCTGGCGCTCGAGCACATCGATCAGCGACGTCAGATCCGGGTGGCGTCGCGTGGGCTCGGGGTCCAAGCCTCGCAGCACCACCTCGCGTAGGCGTCGGGGCAGCGCCTCCGCGTCGGCCGGTGCGGGTCCTTGGTCGATCGCGGCCAGTCGCTCCGTCGCCGTCTCTCCACCGAACGGACGCCGCCCCGTCAGCGCCTCGAACAGGGTCACGCAGAACGCGAACTGGTCGCTTCGGGCGTCGGCCGCTCGTCCGCGGAGCTGCTCGGGGGCCATATACGCCGGCGTGCCCAGGCCGACCGTGCGCTCGCTCGGCGCTTCGGAGGCCTCGGACGTGGACTCGGTCGGCGAGCGCTCTTCGTCGCCCCGATCGGCGAGGCCGAAGTCCGTCACCCGTGCTCGCCCGTCGTCGCCGACCATCACGTTGCCCGGCTTGAAGTCGCGGTGGCTCATGCCCTGGGCGTGGGCCTGTGCCAGGCCCCGACCGGCGCCGCACAGGACCTCGAGGATCTGTGCCGTGGAGCGCGAGCGAGCGGCGAGCCACTTTGCCAGGGTCGTGCCCGCGATCAGCTCCATCACCACGTAGGCGTAGCCATCGGTCTCGTCGACCTCGTACACGTTGACCACGTTGGGGTGCGACAGGCGGGCGAGCGCCTTGGCCTCGCGCATCAACGGGGAGCGCGGTCCCTCGGGCTCGCGGTGCAGACGCTTGACGGCGACCCGGCGATCGAGCTTGGGGTCATACGCTGCGTACACCGACCCGTAGGCCCCTGCGCCCAAGCGTTCGAGCAGCACGAAGCGCCCGAGCGTGGCGGGCCCGGACTCCACGCCCGCCAGTCGGCGCAGCACGTTCGCCCGCGCGACCCGAGCCGCGATGGGGTCCGGTTGCGGTCGGCCGCGGCTGAGCTGCTCTTCGAGGGACATCGCGAACGGTGCCCGGCTTGATGCCCGGGCTGAGGTAGGCGGACGGCGAACAGACCCGATCACCGGTTCGGGTGTGAGCTTGCTCCGCGGTCGCGGCGACTCAAGGAGCCTCGGTCGCTGCCTTCGTGGCCGGACGCCAATCCGCGAGCTTGGTGAGGGTGTCGTGCAGCGAGTCCGCCGCTTCGTTCACGCGCTCGATCTCTTCGGTCAGCTGGCGCTTGGCGATCCGCAGTCGGCTGCGGGCGGTCCCCTCGGGGACGTCCAAGACCTCGGCCAGCTCGCGCCCGGTGAGTGATTGCCAGTAGTACAGCTCGAGGATCAGCTGCGAGTCGAGCGGGATCCGGCGCAGTCCCTCGAGCACGACCCGTTGTTCCCGATCGCGAGCGACAGCCCGGCTCGGTGAGGTCCCGAGGTCCGCCAGCGAGGTCACGGTGGCGTCGAGTCGAGGCGCGGACCCCTTGCGGCGAAAGTGATCGATCAGCCGGTGGCGTGCGACCGCGAACAAGAACGCGCGGAACGTGTGAATGGCCGCCAGCTGGTCGCGACGCTCGACGCAGCCGAGGAAGGTCTGCTGCGTCAGGTCTTCGGCCTCGTCGGGGACCTTGCTCGCGAAGAACCCGTGCACCTCGTCGAAGTAGCGGTCGATGAGCTGCGCTGCCGCGTGCTTGTCTCCCTCGCCCCAAGCGCGGAGCAGCGCATCGTCGGTCGGCGACGGGCGATGCACGACGCCAGGTTATCACCGCCGTAACTGCACCCGATTCGGCACCGGGGGGGCCCCCGCCGACGGTGCGGGGGCTCGAGCGGCCGGTCCCCCGCGGGCTGGCGTGGGACCCGGCTGCGGACCGAAATGCACGGCAGGCCGAAGCCAACCCGGGCGCGCCGCGCAGAGGAGGCACCGACCAAAACCCCGCAATCCCGGCCATTTGGGCGAATGAGCGGGTCGTGAGGCGCCCCCTGAACTCGTGCGTCGAGGTTTTTGGACTCGGGCGGCGTGGGGGTCTTGACGGCCTGGGGCCTTCGGCCTAGGTTCCCGTTCCCCGACGAACACGTCACGCGAGAGTGGCGAAATTGGTAGACGCGCACGGTTCAGGTCCGTGTGTCCTTAGGACATGGGGGTTCGATTCCCTCCTCTCGCACAAAAAAGGACCCTTCCTCTTCGGAAGGGTCCTTTTTTCATTGGGGGGTGGGCGGTGGCTACTTGGACTCGATGCGGTCGACCTTGATCGAAGGCCCGCTCATCTGAAGGCTGAAGCCGCCGTCGATCAGCTCGCCGTGCACGGTGACTTTGCTACCGGCGGAGAGCTTGCCCGCCCCCTCGAGGCGGAAGGTGCCGCCGTCGTTGGTGCGTAGCTCCCAGAAACCGCCCTCGAGGTCGTTGTGCTGCACGGTACCCGTGAACTTGGCCATGCGCGGGAGCATAGCGCAGGGCTCGCGGCGGGCGTCAAGAACGGGCAGCCGCGGCTGGTACCCTTCGGCGTAGATGCGGACTGCGAGCGTGCTCTTGGCCGGGATCGTGATCGTCGGCGCGGCGGGGTGCGAGCGCACCGAGTCGCCCGCCGCCGGCTCCGCGCCCGCGGAGGCTTCGGAGACCACCGAGGCGATCCCTCGTCCCGCGTGGCCCTCGTGGGGCGGCGTGCCCTGGCCGACGGCCGGCGAGGCGTTGAGCAGCGCGCTGCGGGTGGCCGAGCTGAATCGCGACGCCGAGGCCGAGGCGATCGATCAGGCCTGGCACCACGAAGATCCGGCCTGGCGGGCCCGCTCCGCGTGGACCTTGGCTCGGATCGGTGGTCCGCAGGCGCTCGAGATCCTGAGCAAACGACTCCTCGACGGTCGCGTCGAGCTCGATGCCTCCACCCTCGCGGCGATCGGCTTTCTCGAGGCTCCGGGCGCCGACGGTGAGCCCCGGGGCGACGCCTGGGACGACCTCGAAGACCTCCTGTGGACCCGCTACGCGGTGACCGAGGACGCCGAGCAGGCGGATGCGTTGTTGCTGGCGATTGCGCGGATCGGTGGCGCTCGATCGCCCGTTCGCCTCGCGGCCGATCTCGCGGTGCTGCCGAGCGCGGGAGAAGAGCCCCGCCATGTGCACGCCATGGAGGCGCTGGCGATCTCGTGCGTGCGTGGCTATGCGCTGCCCATCGATGGCCTGCGCGCGGTGGCCCTGGGTCTCACCGCCGAGGGCCCTGCGCTGCGTCGGGCGGCCGCGTTCGCGCTGGCCCGCTGCGCGGCGGTCTCGGCCGAGCGCCTCGCGGGAGAAGAGCGCGGCGAGCTCGTCTCCCGGCTCGTCCCGATCATCGAGGGCGACGATCCCGATGGTGCGCGGCAAGCCTGGCGCGCGCTCGAGGGCCTGGGGGAGCGGCTGCGGGTCGTGCCCGAGTGGGTGCTGGGCAAGGAGGGCGGCGACTGGATGGCCGAGGTCGCGGCGGTTCGAGCCCTGGCCGCGCACGCCGATGGACGCAAGGTCCTCGCGCGTCGCATGAGCCAGGTGAACATCGACGACTTCGAGGGGCCGCGCCTGCACGTGCTGCGCGAGCTGTTCATGCAGCTACGTACCTTCGCCGCCCACGAGCCGCAGCTCGAGACGCCGCTGAAGGCCGTGGCCGACGCGCTGCGCCGATCGACCGCCAAGCAGCATCGGGCCACTGCGCTGACGCTGCTGAACTGCGAAGCGCAGGTGCTGCTGGCCACGCTCAGCGGTGAGCTTGAGGCGGTGCGCGGGTGTGCCAAGTCCTCGCCGAGCGTGCCCGACGAGCACGGCGATCGCATGGTGATCGAGGCCCTGGTCAACATGGGCACGGTCTTGCCGCGCGAGCAGAAGGTGGCGGCTCTGCTCGAGGCAGCAAGCGACGCCCGGCCTTCGGTGCGCGCCCCCGCGGTGACGGCCCTGGCTGGCCTCGACGACCCGGGCGTGGCCGAGGCCCGGCGCAAGGCCCTGGCCGACGAAGACATGGGGGTCGTGGCCGCGGCGGCGGGCGCGGTGGGGCAGCGGGCGAGCGACCAGAGCCGTCGCGATCCCGAGGCCATTCCGCTGCTGCGCGCCGTCATCGGTCGCTTCGACGATCAGCAGGCGATCGAGACCCGGATCGCGGCCATCGATGCGCTGGGGCGACTGTCCCGCAGCGAGCCCGAGCCCGAGCCCGGCACGAAGAAGCCGGATTGGCTCGAGAAGTCCGTTGCGCCGCTCGGTCGACACCCGGCCAGCGCCATCCGAGCCGCCGCTCGCCGGGCGTTGCAGGGGCAGCCCGAGCTTCTCGAGCCCTTCGACGCCCTCCCCATCGACGAGACCCTCGAGCGCTTCGCCCCCGCCGTGCACCAGGCGGCGGAGAGCGGTGCCGACCGAGCGATGGGCCTGCGCGTCCATACCGATGTCGGCTCGTTCACGATCGACTTTTCCGGGGCGCCCGCTCCGATCGCCCAGGCCAACCTCGCTGCGCTCGCCACTTCGGGATTCTTCGAGCGGCTCACCTTCCATCGCGTGGTGCCGGGCTTCGTGGTGCAGGGCGGCGATCCTCGCGGCGACGGCTACGGAGGCCCCGGGCACGTGATGCCCTGCGAGTGGTCCAACCTCCGCTACGAGCGAGGGACGGTGGGCATCGCTCTGGCCGGCAAGGACACGGGGGGCTCGCAGCTGTTCATCGCCCACGACGCGGCGCGGCATCTCGATGCTCGCTACACCGTGATCGGCCGGGTCGTGGCGGGCATGGAGGTCGTGGACCAGCTATGGCCCTACGATCGGATCTCGCGGGTCGAGGTCCTCGACGAGCCGCCCACGGCGAGCGAGGCCCGATGAGCCTGTGGCTGGTGGGTGGTCACGATCCCACCCACGGCGCCGGTTTGTTTCGCGACCTGAGCACGGCCAAGACCCTCGCCCCTTCGATTCCACGGCGCTTTGCCGTGACCGCGCTGACCGAGCAGGGGCATGGTCGCCCGGCACGGAGCACACCGGTCGGCGCCGAGCGATTACGTCGGCGGCTCGAGCGGTGGCCGGGGGCCCGGGTCGTCAAGCTCGGTCTCGTCCCCGACTCGCTGGCGGCCACGGTGGCGGCGTGGGCGAAGGGCAGCACCGCGCCCGTCGTGCTCGATCCGGTGCTGAACGCCACCGACGGAGGTGCGCTCGGTTCGAGCCCCGATGGCCTGGCGCCGCTGCTCGATGTGGCCACCGTGATCACCCCCAATCGTCACGAGGCCCAGGCGCTGACCAACACTCAGTGTGACGACGCGAACGACGTGGCGCAGGCCCTGTCTCGTCGCTTCCCCGGCACCGCGGTGTTGCTCAAGGGGGGTCACGATCCCGATCCCGAACACGTCGTCGATCGCTTGATCCGGGGCACGCAGGTCGTCTCGTTTCGCCGACCGCGAGTGCCGGGGCCCGATCCCCGCGGTACCGGTTGCGCGTTGGCGACCGCCATCGCGGCTCTACTTGCGACGGGACGCGGTTTGGAGCAGGCGGTCGAGGGCGCCGTCATGTGGCTCGATGTGCGACGTGCAGCGTGGACGCGCGGCCCCGACGGGCGCGCGCATCTGCCCGATTGAGTTTCGAATCGGTCTTCCGAGGAAGGCCTTTCGCGTACACGGGTGTGTGGTGTCCTACCGGGGGCGGCCGCTACCATCCAACTTCATCCCACGATGCCGACTTCCTCTCGTCTCATCCGTCCCTTCTCCGTCGTTCATCGCGTCTCGTTTTGGGGGTTCGCCGCAGCGTTGGCGAGCTCGGCGTGCGGTCCCAAGCCGCCGCCCCCCAAGCCCCCTGAGCCACCGCCCGTGGCTGAAGCGGAGCCCGAGCCGGAGCCCGAGCCGGAGCCCGAGCCGCCCAAGGTTCCCGAGGACGCCTTCTCCATCGGCACCTTCAATCTCGACTGGGCCTTCGATCCTCTCGAAGATCGCCGCCCCAAGTCCGCCCAGGAACACGTCGCCCCGGATGATGCCGCGTGGGAGTGGAAGCGCGATCAGATCGTCGACGTCCTCGTGGCCGAGAAGCTCGACATCGTCGTGCTGGTGGAGCTGGGAGGCGAGCGCGAGCTGACCGACATCACCACCTCGGTGCTGTCCAAGGAAGGCCACGACTACGGCTACGCGTGGCTGCCCTCCGAGGACAAACGCTCGGGCCAGCAAGTCGCCATCATCTCCCGCTTCCCCATCTCCAACGAGCGCCGCACCGACGCCTACCTCCCCAAGCACATCGTCGCCGACGTCGAGCTCCCCGGAGGAGAGATGATCACCGTCGTCGGCATGCACATGCACGAGGGCAGCAACAAGGGCGCCGTGAAGAAGCGTGCCGAGATGGCCAAGTCCATCAAGCGCCGCGCCACCAAGGAACAAAAGAAGCGCCCCGTCATCATGCTGGGCACGGTGGGCGACAAGACGCTGCCCTACGACGACGACTACGCCGCCCACGCCACCGGAATCCTCTCGGGCGAGTCCAGCAAGAAGGGCAGCGACGACTGCGAAGACTCCGGCGCCGAGAGCCTCGCTCAGGCCACCACCGCGGGCGAAGGCGAAGCCATGGATCGCATCTTCGTATGCGGCCTCGAAATGCGCGGCGCCGAGACTTCCTCGCGCGACAAGATCATCCGCGAAGAAGACGACCCCTCGGACACCCCCTGGCCCTCCGTCCCGATCGACGCCGAACCCCACCGCGACGTCAGCGATCACCTCATCCTATGGGCCGAAGTCGTCCTCCCCAAAAAGCCCGAACCCGAAGAGGGCGAGACCACCGAGGAAGCCGCAGCCGACGGCGGCTGACCCCGTCTCCCCCTCCAACCGAAACCGGCCGTAGCTTTCCCAGCCACGGCCGTTTTCATTTTCGAATCCCGCCCCCGCCGCCCCGGCTCTCCAACCCTTCGGAAACCCCAAGCCCTTCGGCCAAGCGAAACCCCCCCGCCCCCGCAGCCGGGGCTCTCCAACCTTCGGAAACCCCGAGCCCCTTCGCCCAAGCGACCCCCCCCCCAAGCCCCCGCAGCGGGGCTCTCCAACCCTCGGAAACCCCGAGTCCTTCGCTCCAGCGAAACCCCCAAGCCCCATCGGAGAGCGCTGCGAAGATGGCCCTAGCGCCGAGCGGTCTGCGCCGCGTAGGCGGAAGGGGCCCCCGGTCGCGCGCAGGAGGCGACGACCCATCCCTCCAACCACTCCCTCCCATCAATTCGCCGACGAGCACGTCCGGGGGAGGCGTCCGCCGTCAACAGGCCGCAGACCGACCCCCCACCGAAGCCCAGCTCCCACTCTCCCCACAACCCTCGCCCGATCCCCTCCGAGACCAGCCGCGAACCAATTCAACGCCGCCCGGACCGAAGCCAAACGCACCCTGGAATTACCCCGAATTAGTGGACACCGAGCCTACGCCGCGAGGGCGCTTTCCGTTTGGTATCGATGCTCGTACTCGACCGGGCTCAGATAGCCGTTGGCCGAGTGCCGTCGTGAATGGTTGTAGAACGCCTGGATGTA
>JBCCHT010000047.1:0-94890 GCA_039028615.1 Myxococcota bacterium
ACGGCGCGCCTTGGTCTACGTTTTGTGGTGGCGGGGCGCTGGTGCCGTGGCTCGGAGTCCCCCATTACGGGCGCGGCCGCCCCCCCGCCGGCCGCGCACCGTTCGTTCCCGGGTACGATGCGCCCCGTCATGAACTTGCCGCACTCGAGGTCGGGCCGTGTCGCGATCGGTTGCTTCGTCGCTCTGTGCGGATGCTCGCCCGTGCCCTCCGAGGTCCAGGACACCGAAAGCGGCGCGTCGACGGGGCCGAGCCTGGGAAGCACGGCGGGACCATCCGTGTCGCCCTCGACGTCGACCTCGTCCACCGGACCGTCGCCGGGCGAATCGGGCGAGGGGAGCACGACGAACTCGGGCACGACCTCGGTCGCCGATTCCACCACGACCGGCTCCGACTCGAGCTCGTCATCCGAATCGAGCACGGGACCCGCGGTGGCATGCGACAACCGGATCCTGGACGGGGACGAGAGCGACATCGATTGCGGCGGCTCCACGTGTCCACAGTGCGACGAGGGGGCTGCGTGTATGGACGACGGCGATTGCCGCTCGGTCCTGTGCGATGCCAACGCGGGGCTGTGCGTCGGCCCGCCGACGCTGCTGTGGCTCGACGGTGAAGACTCGCCGGGCATGTTCGTGGATCAAGCCTGCTCGATGCCCGTGGCGTCCGACAACGACCCCGTTCGCTGTTGGCGAAGCCGTGGAACGCACGACGTGGACTTCACCGCCATCAGCGGTGAAGGGCGCTACGAGGCAGATGGCGGGGTGCAGCTGGACGGTGACCTGTTCGTGGCCAGCTCGGTATTCGGCGGCGTACTCGACGAGGTCGCGGTGTTCCTGGTCGCCACCGAGGTCTCGGGCACCAACTCGTACGACCTCAACCTCAACCATGCCAACTACTCCGATGGCGGTCGCTATAGCTGTCACCTGCCGTGGAACGGCACGCGGACGTTGATCTGGGATCCGGGCAATTCGTTCACGGCCAGGGTCGAGAGCGGTCCCGACGTTGTGGAGGTGGGGGAAACCCATATCTACGAGCTGGTGAACTCGGCCGCGCTGGATGTGCGCCGGGTTCGGGTGGACGGAGGTGTCGTGGCCGAGGTCGCCGGAGCGAACCCCGGTTCGGCCAGCAACGTATCGCTGGGCTCGGATGCCAACATTCACGTGTTTGATTTTCGGGTGACTGAGAGTGCCCCCGACAACGCGCAGCGACAGGTGATCGAGGGCGACCTCGCGTGCCGTTGGAACTTGCGCAGCCAGCTCGACCCTTCGCATCCGTACTACTCGGCGAACGACGTCGACGACACCGGGTGTCCGTAGGGGCCGCGAACGGCTTTCGGTAGCGCTCGGCTCGGGTGAACCGAATCGGGAGTCATTGCGCCGCAGGGCCCACGCGGCGATCGGCTGCTGACCGCGATCGAGGCTGACGTCACGTCGGGGCGCTTGGCCGACGATGCCGCCACCGCGCTCCGCCGGGCGCACCTGTGGATGCAACGCGAAGACCTCGCGTCGTACGTACTGCTGGGCGACCCGGCGGCTCGCCTACCGCTTCGCGATCCGGGCTCGCCGCGTGCGACCGTTCCGAGCCCGAAGCCCGCGAGGCGGGCGGTCTCCGTCGCCGAGCCGGTCGCGTTGCCGCTGCCCATCGACGACCTCGAGTGTGCGATCGGGGCGATGATGCTCGGCGACGACAGCCTCAAGACCATCGCGACGCGCTACGGCCTCGAGCGAGCCGAGCTCCGAGCCCTCTACGAGCGGTACTGCGAAGGGGGACGCGCCGCGCTGGGCGTCGAGGACGACCGACCGTCGCGGACCTCGGCCCGACTGGCTCGCAAGCACCCGGGATCGTTCCCGATTCGCGAAACACCACCGGGCCGACCCCGGGCCCGCCGACCTGCGATAGCGTACGCGCGATGCCGCAGAAGCACACCCTGCTCCTGGAGACGGAGATCCTGGCCAAGCTCGCCGCGCTGCCGGAGTGGACGGTGGCCGACGGCAAGCTGCACCGCAAGTACCAGTTCGCCGACTTCGTCACCGCCGTCGCCTTCATGACGCAGGTGGCCTTCGACGCCGAGCGCCTGGGGCATCACCCGAATTGGAGCAACGTCTACAATCGGGTCGAGGTCCAGCTGTGGACCCACGACGCCGGAGGCCTGACCGGGTTGGACATCCTGCTGGCCGAGGCGATGGAGTCTCGGGCGACGTCGCTCGGCGGCTGAACCAAAGCAAAGGCCCGCATCCCCGAAGGGTGATGCGGGCCGGTAGCGCGTCGCCGCGAGGGCGGGTCGGCTACTTCTTCTCCGCCGGGAGGCTGGCGAGGATGCGCTTGAACTCCGGGTGATCGGGCATCATCTGGAGCGCGGCGGTGCAGACCTGCCGGGCCTCGCCGAACATGTTGGCGTCGCGCATGCACGAGGCCAGGGCCACCACCGGCTCGACGGCGCGGGGGTTGAGGGCCACGACCACGCGCAGGTGCTCGACGGCGTCGCGGGGGCGGCCTTGCTTGCGGTGGATGGCGGCGATGAGGTTGCGAATCTCGACGTCGTTGGGCCGCAGCTTCACCGCGTTGTTGAGGTGGGCGAGGGCGGCACCCTCACCCTCGGGCTCGCGCACGGCCAGCGCCAGCATCATGTGCGGCTGCCAGAACTTCTCGTCCTTGGCGATGATCTCGCGCAGGAACTTGGCCGCGTTGGCTTGCTGGGCGGTCTCACCCGAGCGCACCTGCTCGATGGCCTCGTCGTACTTCTCGTCGAAGTCCTCGATGTCGAGGGTCAGCCGCCCGCGGCGAGCGAAGGCGTCGTCGTCGAGGCTGCGGCGGGGCAGGGTGAGGAGCTTGTCGAGGTACTCGCCGGCCTTGGCCGGGTCGTCGCCGTCGAGATACATGGTGGCCACGTAGCGGAGCACGGTGGCGTTTTCGGGGTGCTTCTTGGCCGCCTCGAGCAGAAGCATGGTGGCTTCTTCGCTCTTCTCCTCCTCGTGGAGGTCGAGCAGCATGTCGAGCGCGCTCTTGCCCAGCTTGGACTCGGTGACGGCGGTGCGAAGCAGGCTCATGGCCTCCTCGCGGTCCTCTTTGCCCTGGTCGTCGTCGTCGCTGGCCCGGTCCCACAGCACGTTGGCGAGGTCGCCGTAGGCGGAGGGCACCTGGCCCTCGTCGACGGCGCGGCGCAGGAAGGGCTCGGCCTCGTCGAACTTGTCGTCCTCGATCATCAGGGCGCCCAAGTGCGCCATCAGGCCCGGGTGCTCGTTGCCGTTCTCGGCCGCGAACTGGGCGACCTTGAGGGCGTTGGCGTTGTCACCCGCGCCGCGCAGGGTCTGCACGAACTGGTTGGTGACGGTGGCGTTGGTGGGGTCGAGGTTGAAGGCCTGATTGAAGGCCTGCACCGAGGAGCCCAGGTCGCCCAGCTGACGGAACAGGGTGGCCAGGTGGTGGAAGAGCCCCTGGTCGTCCTTGCGCTTTTGGGCGGCGAGGTTGAGCGCCTGCAGGCACAGCGGGATGGCGCTCTGATCGGTGGGGTTGCGGACCAGGATGTCGACCATCAGGTGCAGGCCCTGCACCGCCGGGTCCATCTTGGCGTCGCGGTTGATCGCGTCCATGAAGGGCGACAGGAGCTGCTCGGCCGTGGTCGGCACGCAGCGGCCCTGGAGCGCGCTGAGGTTGCCCAGGCCCACGAGGAACGAGATGAGCGCCTGGTGGTCGGAAGTCCCGAAGGCCTCCTGCCAGCTGTCGTGATCGATCTGGATGTCGTCGCGCGCGGCGAGCTTGCCCAGCACCTCGAAGAGGTTCCCGGGCATCTCCTGCGTGTTGCCTTCCCACGACAGCGTATCGAGCTCGACGAGCGCGTCGTCCTCACCCAGCTCGACCAGGCGAGCCTCGTAGGACATGACGTCGTCGTCCACCTTCATGTTGGTGATGAGCCCGCGCTTGGCGTTGGGGAAGCGCTTGATGCCCTCGAGCGCGCGCTCCTCCGTCCACGGCTCGCGGAACACCATGAGCGCCGGAACCTTGCGGCCGTTTTGCTCGGCCATGGCGGTGAACACCGGGGCGGCTGCCTTCGCGCCACGCGACGCCAGCTCTTGCGCCCACCAACGCTGCACGCCCATCGCGAGCGGAGCCCCCTTGCCTTCGTTCGTGCAGGCGATCGGGAGGATCACGAACTCGATCGACTGAGCGGCCTGTGCGCCCTCGGCCTCGGCGGCCTCCTCATCGTCGTCGTCGAACATCTCGTCGCCCTCGCCGGCGTCGAGGAGCGCCTCGGTCTCCTCTTCGGGGGGATTTTGCTCTTCACCTGCCATGGAGGGCGAAGCCTGCCCCATGCGGAAAAGCGGCGCAAGGCGGTCGGCAGGGGCCAGCGGAAGCCTGGGCTGGTACCGTTGGGCGGAGCAGCCCCACGCCGATGAAGCGGCCGCGAGGACATAGCGCGAGCTACGCGCGGGCATGTGCGCTGGCGCTCGGTCTCAGCACCGCGGCGGCCTGCGGCGAGCCCAGTGTCGACGTCGTGGTCGTGTGGGTGGACGGGGTGGCCAACGACGCCGGTCGCGTGCCCGTGAGGATCTACGACGCGGGCGAGCGTCAGACCCTCGAGATCGACCCGGACATCCCCGGGGCCAACGCCGACCTGCTGTCCGTGGGCATCGACAACCGGGCGCGGGGGATCGGCCTGTCCGAAGACAGCACCAACGTCTGGGTCGAGCGCGGCTCTGGTCGCACGGTGGTCACCAACGTCGCCGACGCGGGAGCGGGCGCGGTGGCCAGCGGTTTTTGGTTCGCCCGCGGCGGCGATGCCACGCTCCGCCGCTTCGAGCTCGAAGACGAAGCGGCGCCGCTGTGGTTCGTGGCCCCGCTGTCCGGCCCCGAAGGCCTGCAGGTCTACTCGCTCCGACCGCCGCGGCCGGCGACCTCGACCCTGCGCTGGGCGATCCGCGAGGCCGAAGACGCACCGGTCGTGGTGCTCGCCGAGGTCGGCGGGGCGCGGCCGTCGATTCAGGGCGAGGTGGTGGCCGTCGCGTATCCCAGCGACTTCGGCGAGGGCCCCGTCGTGGATCAGTTGCAGCCGCTGGCGCGCGGCTTCTTCGTCGGGCGAGGGATCGCCAACGACAGCAGCAGCTACATCACGCCCCCGGCCTGCCCCGAGCGGGCCTGCCTGTCGCCCAGCGGGCGCTGGCTCTACGGCATGGACCCCGACGGCGGCTGCCAGCTGCTGCGCTGGACGTGGACGACGGCCGAGTCCGAGGACGAGCAGGTGCCCGTCGAAGAGCTCGACCTCGCATGCCCCGGCACGGACATCGCCGTGCTCGCGGCCGTGCTCGGCGACGACGTGGTGGTCTGGGACGATCCCCTTCGCCTGTATCTCGTCGACCTCGCGGCGGGTCGTGTGCAGTCGGTGGTCAAACCGCGTGGGCCTCTACGGAGCTACCTCGTCGATCGCGGGCGCGGGCTCGTGGTCGTGTCGGAGGCCGGGGAGGTCGTGCACATCGACGTCGAGCAAGCCCGGGTGATCAACGCGGTGCAGCTGCCCTGTACACCCGCGCACGACGTGGTGGTGAGTCCCAACGGCAACTGGATGGTGCGGACCTGCAACGGCCAGGCCGGGGCCCCCGATGGGCTCGATGGGCAGGTGCAGCGTGTCTCGGTGTTGGGCACGGAGCTGTACTCGGGCATCCCGATGATCCCGATCGCGGTGGACGACGATGGCAACGCGCTGCTTTTCAGCGTGTCCTCGGGGGACGAAGAGGCGGTGCCGCGGGGGTTGTTCGTGCTGTCGGGCAACGGCGACCTGACGCGGGTCGACGACCTGGAGCCGTTCCCCGCGCGGGTGAGCCTGCCCGGGCCCGATGGGCAAACTCTGCCGGGTCGCTTCGCGGTCGCTGGACCGGCGTGACGGTTTGCCCCGTATGTCGGGACGGCGGAGAGCCGAGCGCCGTCAGCAGGAATGCTCGGCGAGCCACGCTTCGACCTCTTGCCGGGCCTTCTCGTTCGTTGGGCCGAGCGCCGCATAGGCATCACGCGCCTGCTCGGCCAGACGTCGCGCGCGCTCGCATTGGGTCGGGTCGGGTCGTAGCGTCTGCGCAAGGATGAAACGAGCCGTGGCGAGGTCGGCGGGGGGCCCCTGTGCCGACTCTCGGAGCGACACGGCACGCTCGGCGTGGGCCCGCGCTGCCTCGAGCCGCCCTTCGGTCATGGAGATGTCGGCGATCCCCAACAGCGGCTGCGCCAGGTTGGGGTGCTCTTGGCCGAGCACCCGCTCCCATTGCGCGAGCCCCCGCTGGCAGTGGTCGAGCGCCTCCGCTTCTCGTTCCTGTGCGCGGAGGACCATGCAGATGTTGACCAGGGTCTCGCCCAGCTGCGGGTGATCGGGCCCCAGGTTCTCCTGCCGGATGATGAGGGCGCGTTGATGGTGGGCGAGCGCTTCCGGCAAGCGCTGTTGCTCCTGCAACACGGCGCCGATGTTGTTCAGCACCGACGCGACTCGGGGATGGTCACGCCCCTGGGTCTTTTCGGCGATCGCCAAGGTTCGTTCGAGGTGGGTCGCGGCCTCGTCGAACTCACCGAGCGCCCGGAGGGCCACCGCGATGTTGTTGAGGGAAGTCGCGACGTCGCTGTGATGGGGCCCGAGTGCGTGCTCCCGAATTGCCAGTGCCTGTCGATGGACCTCGAGCGCACGCATGTCGTCACCCTGGCTCGAGAACACCAGGCCCATGTTGTTCAGGGTGCTGGCCACCGCCGGGTGCCCGGCGCCGAGAGCCGCGCGCGAGACCTCCAACGCTCGGTGAAGGTGCTCGAGGCTCTCGGTGGGGCGCCCCTGCCGAAGGGTGACGATACCCAGGTTGTTCAGAGATGCACCGACGAGCGGATGCTCGGGACCCAGAGCCTCCTGCCGAAGCGCCAAGCTGCGTTCGAACTCGTCGAACGCAGCCGCGAGTCGGCCCTGGGA
Source organism: Myxococcota bacterium (assembly GCA_039028615.1). Lineage (GTDB taxonomy): Bacteria > Myxococcota_A > Polyangia > Nannocystales > Nannocystaceae > Paraliomyxa. The sequence goes on from JBCCHT010000047.1 coordinate 6,927, forward strand.
TAGCTGTAGCGTGCCCAGCACGTTGAGTGCGTCCCCACGATCTCGAGGCGTGGTCGAGCGGGCGAGCGCCGTCTTGCCCCACTTGAGCCCCGCCTCGGCGTCTCCGCGGCGGTACCCAACCACGTGCGCGAGACCGAGAGCCGCTGCACGCTGCACCTCGTCGTGCCCGTGCTCCACCGCCCGAGCGTACGCTCCTTCGAGCCTTCGTTCGGCTTCGTCGTAGTCGCCTCGGTCGTTGAAGAGGCTCGCGGTACGGAGATCGGCCTCGAGCTGGACCGGGGCATAGTCCACGGTCTCCGCTTCGGCCTGGATTCGCTGTGCGACCTCGAGGCCATCGTCGAATGCCCCGGCCTCCTCCAGCATGCGTGCGTGCTGCAACCTCGCCCGGAGCTGCTCCACTCGCTCGGCGTCGCCGGGGTTGTCGGGAGGTGGAAGCTCGGCCTCGAGTGCGTCGAGGTCGTCACACCGAGCCAACCCGGGCAGAGTGGTCACGAGCCCGACCGCCTTGCTCACCCGGGTGGCATTCGCCTCGGCGAGGACATCCACCGCTGCTCGGAGGGCGCCCCGGCGATCCTGAAGGCACGCCATGCGCAGGTCCGTTGCTCGGGCCGACGGCCGATCGGTGACGAGCGTCGCTTCGCACACCTCCTGGTGTTTGGCGATCCACTGCCGTGCGTAGTCGTCGAGCCGCTGCTGGACTCGCGACCACGTCTGCGGTGCGTACCGAAGCTCGGTTCCGGCGATGGACGCTTCCACCACCTCGCGGCGTTCGTCGTCCCATATCCCGGCGAGCTTGTGCTCGCTGTCGCAGTTCACCTCGTGCTCGGTGGGCCACACCAAGACTGCACCGAGCGCGAGTACGCCGGCCCCCACGACGAGCGCGCCAGGCCAGGTTCTTCGGCGTCGCGAGCTCAGTGTCCCGAGTTCGGTCAGCAGCGCCTCCATCGAGGGCCACCGTCGCCTCGGATCGACTTCCATGCCCCGCCAAAGCGCAGCGCGGAGTTCCTTGGGGACGGGGCAGTCCGCGGGCAGCGGTCGGATGTTTCGCGCGAGCATCGACCCCATCAGCTCGGCCATCGTGTTGCCCTCGAAGGGGCGAGCACCGCAGAGCGCTTCGTAGAGCGATACGCAGAAGCTGAACTGGTCACTGCGGGCGTCGACCTCGATCCCTTGCATCTGCTCCGGCGGCATATAGGCCGGCGTGCCCTGCACCATGCCGGTTTCCGTGAGCGACGCGCCCAAGATGCCGGGGTCTCCGCCTGCCGACACGTCGATGGGCTCGCTCGGAGCTTCTTCCTGCGTGCCCACGTGCCGGGCCAACCCGAAATCCAGCACCCGCACACGCCCCGACTCGTCGACCACGGCGTTGCTCGGCTTGAAGTCGCGATGCACGAGCCCGCGGGCGTGCACGGCCACGAGACCCTGGCCCGCGCTCACGTACACATCTACGCATTGGCGCCAACTCGGGCGTGGGTCCTGGTTGACCCACGCCCGCAGCGTGGAGCCCTGCACCAACTCCATGACGATATAGGCCTGGCCGTCGACGAGCCCCGTCTCATAGATCTCGACGACGTTGGGATGAGCGAGTGTCGCGAGCGCCTGGGCCTCACGGAGCATTCGACGGGTGTGCTCGACCCCGAGTCCGCCGTGGAGGACTTTGATCGCGACCCGTCGGTTCAGCGTCGTGTCGATGGCCTCAACCACGACGCCCATGCCGCCGCGCCCCAGCGGACCCTGGACGACGTAGCGTCGCAGAGAACCCAATACGTAGGGGAACTCGGCCGCGCTCGATTCCCCCGGATCGAGGCCGCGCGTCGGGAGGTCGTGATCCAGCATTCCCGTGAACGACCAGGGTATCGCACTGGGTCGGCGACGTGGTTGGTGTTCGGAGCCTCGCGGCGTCGGTATTCGCAATCATCCGTCGCGTCGTAGGCAAAACCCGTAGCGCGAAGCATGACCTCGTGTGGGGGATTTCGATCGGCCGACCCGGGCTCAGTTGTCCACGCCGTGGATGGCACCCCGCTCGATCAGCGTGTTCTTCTGCCCATCGGTGAGCAGCGCCGAGTCTTGGACGGCGGTCACGAACTCGGGCCAGGTGAACTGCTGCAGGCCGTCGATGTCGTCGCCGACTCGGAGGGCAGTGACGTCGGCGAAGATCGGCCATAGGTCGCCGACATCGACGGAGTCGGGGCCTCGGGTCACCTCGAAGAGGTACCCGAGCCAGTCGTACTGTGAGCCTGCGTTCGCGGTGTCGCAGCTGTACAGGTCGGTGTACGCGAAGGTGCCGCAGGGCAGGGCGACGGGAGGCTCGACGATGTGCTCGACCTCGGGGCCGAGTCGATACTCCTTGTAGTAGACGAAGCGGCACTGCGGCGTGGCCGGGTCGTTGAAGATCTTGGCGGCGACGAAGTGGGCGAAGCCCTCGCGGAAGGCGTTGGTGATCTTCTCCGTCGATTGCATGCAGTGCAGCGCGTTGGCGGAATCGACGTGGTCACACCGACACATCACGTTGTCGGGGGTGTAGGGGGGATCGTGGTAGTCGCGGAGACCCAGCCTTCGGCGACCCCGGCTCTGAACGAAGTGGCCAAACTCGTGGGCCACCACGTGGCGCATGGTGGTGAGGTCGATTCCCTCGTTGTTCGTGCCGACGTGGAGCTCGAGCCGGCTTCCGCATGCGGCGGCGTAGATCGAGTATCCGTCCTCGTCGATCCACGGCGTCGGACAGCCCTCGTCGGCGTACACATCCAGCGTTCCCGAGCCCGCGATCGTCAGGCCCGGGGTCACCAGCGCCCGGGACAAGATGGCCGCGATCCGGGTGGTTCGGTTGTCCTCCACGCTGCGGCGATGGATGGTGCCGGCCCCGGTCACGCGGAAGTTGCCGTTGGCGTAGCCCCAGTCGTCCACGTCATCGTCTCGGTGGTACTGGATGTCATAGTCGTTTTCGCCCGAGCGCAGTCGCGAGTGCAGGGAGAACACGTAGTTGCCCGTCAGGGCCTCGAACTCGGGCGTGCAGCCGTCGGCGTCGAGGTAGCCCTCGTAGATCAGATCCATCGATGCGTGCGGGTCGAAGACGTCGAAGGGCGTGGTGATGGTGATCTTGGCGAAGCTCGCGGTCACCTCCTGGATGCCTTCTTCACCGAGGTAGGCCTGGCGCGGCTCGGCGTCGATGTAGTGCACGCGCCACGAGGTGCACAGCTTGGTGGTGACCATCGACGGCGGGAGATCGAGGGGCCCGTTCACGCTGTCGTGGGTGTGCAGTCCATCGATCGGGGCGGCGCTGGCGGGCGTGGGCGCACCCGGGGCGAACCCCGGTTGCCGCGCGGACTGCTGAGGATCCGACTCGATGTCGACCCAGGCCGAAGCGAGCTGCAGCGATTCCTCGACCGAGGACGGCCGCGCGGGCTCTTTGACGGTGACCGTTTCTCCTTCGGGATCGAGGAACACGTGCCGCCGCGGCGACCGGATCTCCTGCACGAAGTCGTTGTCGTAGGGGACGCGAACCGCGATGACGAGGTCGGTCGGGCGCTCGGGGCCATCGAGAGGCAGCATCTCCACCGCGACCTCGACCGGGAGCTTGTCTCCCGGCTCCAGCGTGCCGGAGAACAGCGGGTATTCCTCGACGACTTCCTCCTCGTGCTCGAGGGTGGCAATGGCGACGACTTCGAGCTCGATGGGGTGCTCGACTCGGTTGCCGATGGTGCCCTCGAGGACGAGATCCTGCACATCGCCCGCAACGCTAGGCTCGAGCCAGTGGGCGCTGACCTGCGCTCCAGCGGTCGAATAGTCGTCGCTGGGCGTGGGCTCGTCCTCGAGCTGCGGCAGTGCCGTGGACGCGGCGGGATCCAAGTCGCCGTCGTCCGAGCCGACGTCTGCGTCGTCGGACATCGCGTCGGTCTCGGACTCCGCCGAGTCGTCGGCCGGGGACGGTGCGGCGGAGCAGCCCAGCGCGAGAGGGAACAGGAGCCCGGTGCACAGGGCGGGCAGATTCTGGAGATGAGACTTGGGGGACAAGGCACCGGGCAAGTGCAGCGTCGGCGTCGATCGTTCCCGAAAATCTCCGATGGCGGGCGGGAACGTCCCCCGCGGTGCGCGCGACAGTCTCGGCCCGCGCTCGATCGCCTCTGCTTCACGTTCGGCGCTGGGCCAGCGAAGCGACCACCTGCCTCTGCAGCGCGACGTACCGCTGCGGGTCTTCGACCTTCCAGGGGTTCATGTCGTGCTTCCGACAAAACCCGTAGTGCGCCAGCCACCCCAGCAGCGGATGAAGCACCACGAACACCAGCGCCCACGGCCCGAGGCCATGGGTCAGCAGGGCCGTCATGCCGAGATAGAACACGGGCTTGGCCGCGCGCTTCCAGCTCGGCCAAATGAGCTGCCACGTGCGAGCGAGGCCAACGCCCTCGATGACGACGGCGATGCCGAGCGTGATCCAGATCCAGTCCATGACGAGAGCAGGCTAGCCCTCGTCCGGCTGGATCTGACGCTCGGCCGTCGATGAAAAAATCCGGCCGGTGACGAGAAGAGAGCGCGCCCCCACGATCTCTCCTCGTCACCTTCCGGTCGCCGAATCAGTTACGGAACGGATCGGCGAAGCGTGGGTCGACGAGCAGCGGCCCATCGGTAAGGGTCTCGAGGAAGGCTTCGAGCGCGTCCTTGTCGGCGTTGCTCAGGTTGAGCTGCCGGGGAGCACCCCCCGGCCCGCCACCCAGGCGCGGGTCGAGGTTGGGATGCGGCTGGACGTTGGCGTCGTAGTGGTCGATGACCTGCCGCAGGGTGTCGAAGCGGCCGTCGTGCATGTACGGCCCGGTCAGCTCCACGTTGCGCAGCGACGGTGACTTGAACAAACCGTTTTGATTGGCGTTGCCCACCACGTCGCCGACGCCGTTGTCGTCGTTGTCGAGCGCGGCATCGAGGCCGTTGTTGGCGGCGGCCACCAGCATGAAGATGGCGGAGTTGTTCAGGTCGCCGCCTCCGGGTCCCGGAGGCCCGGCGGGTCCGCCTTGGTCGAGGTGACAGACGGCACAGCCGGCCTGGCCCAGAAACAGCTGCTTGCCGAGGTTCTCCTCGGCCGAGTAGTTGGAAAAGTCGACGTTGGCGTCCCCGTGCGCGTCCATGCCGTCGTCCCACGGAGAGCGGTAGGAGCTGATGGAGCGGACGAACTGCGCCAGCGCAAACGAGATGCGCTCGGTGCTGACGTCCGGGTCGCCGAAGGCATCCTCGAACAAGTACGGGTAGTAGGGCTGCTCGCCCACGCGCTCGAGCAGCTGCTCGAGGGTCAGGCCCATCTCCACCGGATCTTGGATGGGCATGAGCACCTGGTCCTCGAGCGTGTCGGCACGCTCGTCCCAGAAGAAATGCCCCGCGTCGTAGAAGCGAGCGTTGGCGAGGCTCATGGAGTTGCGACCGGTGAGGCCGCCTTCGAAGCCCTCGCTCAGCGTCAGCGGATCGGTGAACCCATCGGACTGCTGGTGGCAGGATGCACACGACACGGTGCCGTTGGCCGACAGCATGGTGTCGTAGAAGAGCACGCGCCCCAGCGTGGCCCCGGCATCGGAGATGGGGTTGTCCGCCGGGGTGTTGTCCATGGCCTGGACTTCGGCGGTCTGGAAGTGAGCGGGAAGCTCCTCGTCGTACTCGTGCGGAGGCCAGGGGAGGTCGAGGTAGTCGAGGACCTCGTCGGGATAGCCATCGCCGGGCTCGCCGCTGCCGTCATCGGCCGAGTCGCTGTCGTCCGCCCCTGCCGTCTCGTCGTCCCCCGACTGCCCATCGTCGTCGAGACCGTCGGTCATCGAACCATCGGAATCGCCGCCCGCTGGGGTGTCGCCGCAGGCCGGAAGCAATGCGACGCCGAGCGCCGCCACCACCAAAGTACGTGTATGAATCAATGTCGCTCACTCCCGAGCGCCGACTGCCAAGGCGCTGTGTCATGCCCCGTACTGAGCAAGGGGCATGCCACCGCGAGCGAAGACGAAAGCGGTTCGTTTTCGGGGGAGGAGCGTTGCGTTCGGCCACACCGACAGGGGTGACTGCAATTTCGGCAGGGGGGCTTCGGGCGACTTTCGCAGCAGTGCAGGCCGATCGGGCAGGTTGGAGCACTGGCGAGTGTCGTTGCCTGGATGCTCAAAGCTCGACGAGCAGCATCAGGGAAGCACTGGACTCCCCGAGATCGGCCACCGTCACCGGCTGATTGGGGAGCGAGACGAGATCACCCGAGTCGGGCAGGAGACTCGCGGCGAGGTTGCCGTTGCGATCGAGCACCGCGTTGGCGGAGTAGTCGCCGGGGTGAATCTGCTCGAGCGACAGCTCGATGCTGGTCGAGCCCGCGGCCGCGAACGCATGAATGAAGCGGCTGGGCGTGCAGCTGCCCGGCGCCAGGCCGCACTCGGTGGCCGATAGCAGGATCCACGCGTCGGCGGGCTCGGTCAGCGGCTCGAGCCACGACAGCGTGGCCCGCAGCGTGGGCATGGCGGGGAAGGGGTCGTCGCTCTGCCCCGGGCTCGGGTCGTAGGGAAAGTCGCCGTCGGTGGGGCGCTCTTCGGCGAGCTGGCCCTCCCAGAACATGTGGGGGCGCGACAGCACGTCGGCGGCGAGGGTGAGCTGGTCGTCGGACAGCTCGATGGTCGCCTCGACGTAGCCGCAGCCCCCCGTGATCGCGCAAAAACGCCAGGTCTCGGCGTCGGGGTCGTGCTCGACGAGCCGCGTGCGGGTGTCCCGGAGGATGCCGAGGAACTCGCCGCCGTTGCGGAATACGAGCGTCGGTTCGCCATCGACGTCCTCGATGGCGAAGGCGAAGCGAAGGTTGTTGTCCGCGTCGAGGTCGACCCGGGAAAACAGCGTCCGATCGTCGGCGGGTCGGATGTCCATCGCCATGATCGGGAAGTTGCCCACCGAGGTCATGGAGGTGACCGGCGCGACCCACAGACCCGGCAGGCGGCGCAGCAGCGCGGGGCCGGCATCGGCGGGCGGCGGCGTCTCGGCCCCGGTCGAGTCGGCTCCGTCGTCGTCGGGCGTGATTCCCGTGGCGTCGTGGCTGGAGCTGGAGTCCGCCGCGTCGGTGTCGGTGTCGGTGGCCTGCTCGGGGTCGTCGGTACCGGAGCCGAGGTCGAGGCAGGCGCTCGCGCTCGAGGCGAGCGCAACGGTCAGGGGCAGGCGTAAGCTAGGCATGGCGGGTGCAACACCGCCGCCCGCTCGCGGTGTCACTGGCCCGGCCGATCATTTCGATAGCTCGATCACCCGGTCCATGAAGCGATGGACCTCTTGTTCGGTATTGTAGAAATGAGGCCCGATGCGAAGCCCACAGCCGGGGCGCCAGTCGTGCTTGAAGCGCTCTTCGATGAGCTGCTTGCTGGCGCGCTCGCTGTCGGGGAAGTCCACCGCCACGAACCCGGTGCGTCGCTCGTCCTCGAGAGGCGAGTGCACGGTGAGGCCGGCCTGCTGGGCCCGATCGATGACGATCCGTGACAGCGCGAGGTTGTGCGACCGAATGCGATCGAGCCCGATCTCCTCGAAGCGGCGATAGGACTCGCGCGCGATGTAGTAGGCGGGCATCGACGGCGTGCCGCCCCATAGCCGCCGCGCACCCTCGGCGTAGCGAATGGGCGCGGGCTCGAACGCGAAGGGGTCGGCGTGGGCCATCCACCCCGTGGTGCGCGGGGCGACGTGCTCGAGCACGCCGGGCCGGGCATAGAGGAAGGCGGTGCCCGGACCTCCGCACAGCCACTTGTGGCTGCCGCCGACCACGAAGTCGACGCCCCACTCGTTGACGTCGAAGGGCACGGCGCCGAGCGTCTGGTAGACGTCGACCATGACCTTGGCGCCCACCTCGTGGGCCCCGACGGCAGATGGCGGGGATGTCGAGCAGCGCCCCGGACACGTAGATGGCGTGGGAGATGGAGACGATGGCGGTCTGCTCGTCGATGGCCTCGAGGAAGCGCTCGGTGGGGATGTCCATCCCGTCGTCCGAGGGCACGAGGTGCAGCTGGGCCCCGAGCGAGGCGAAGCGCTCCCACACGTAGATCACGTTGGGGAACATCAGCGACTCGATGACCACCTTGTTGCGCGGCCCGGAAAAGTCGATGGAGCTGGCGACCGCGGCCTGGAAGAAGGCGACGTTCTGATTGAGCGCGGTGTGGCCCGGGGCGCCGCCGAACAGGCGCGCCACCGCATCACCGGTCTCGCCCACGAAGGGCACCCACCGGTCCCACGCCTCGACCCCCTCGTGCTCCCAGGCGTCGAGGTAGTCGGTGGTGGCTTGGCGTGCAGCACGGGACATGGCGCCCATGCTGTTGCTGTTCATGTACACGCTCGTGTCGAGGATCGGGTAGTCCTCGCGGTAGCGAGCGAGAGTGGGGTCGATGGCGGGCTTGTCCATGGCGCGCGCGGCTCCTCGGCACCACGGTAACAGAGCAGCGCAACCACGGAAGGACCCCGCCAGGCGACGGGGCTCACACGTTCGACCGGGACTCGGCCGCTACTCGTTGGGGTCGGCCGTGAGCTTGGCGTAGGCCGCGGCGTCCATCAGGCTGTCGAGCTGCGCCTTGTCGCTGGGCTCGACCTTCACCAACCAGCCCTCGCCGTAGGGGTCGGAGTTCACCGTCTCGGGGGCGTCCTCGAGGGCCTCGTTGATCTCCGTGACCTTGCCGGAGACCGGCGCATAGAGCTCGGACACCGCCTTGACGGAGTCGATGTCGCCGAAGCTCTCGCCCTGGGTGAGCTCGTCGCCCGCGTCGGGCAGGGTCACCATGGTGATGTCGCCCAGCTGATCGATGGCGTGCTTGGTGATGCCCACGACGATCAGGTCGCCGTCGACCTTCGCCCACTCGTGTTGCTCGCTGTATCGAAGGTCCTCGGGGATCTCGGTGCTCATGATGGTTCGTCCCTAATGCTCGGTGATTGCGGTGCAGCGAAAAGTCGGTGTGCGCTCACTGGGGGCGCTTGTAGAAGGGGCCCTTGACCTGGCGCGCGTCGAGGACCTTCTTGCGCTGGCGGATGCGCAGCGGCTTGTCGGCGCCAGCCAGGGGCTTGGGCACGTAGGCCAGGCCCACGGCGCCGCCCACGGTGGGGGCCGGCCCGCCCGAGGTGACCGTGCCGACGACGGCGTCGTCCTCGCCCAGGAGCTCGGCGCCCGGTCGCACGATGCCGCGACCCTCGACGACGAAGCCGACCAGTCGCCGGGTGACGCCCTCGGCCTTGACCCGGGTCAGCGCCTCGTGGCCCACGAACCGCGGGGCGTCGGGGCCCTTGTCGAGCTTGACCACCCAGCCCAGGCCGGCTTCGTAGGGGTTGGTGGTCTCGTCGATGTCCTGGCCGTACAGCGACAGGCGGGCCTCGAGGCGCAGCGTGTCGCGGGCACCGAGGCCGATGGGGCTGATGCCCGCGTCGAGCAGGGCCTGCCACACGGCGGGTGCCTTCTCGGCCGCGACGAAAAGCTCGAAGCCATCCTCACCCGTGTACCCGGTGCGTGCCGCCGTGATCTCGGCTCCGGCGAGCGTCGAGTGATGCAGGCCAAAGCCCGGCACGCTACGGAGGGCATCGTCGTCCGCCAGCGTGGCCACGTGCTCGACCGCGTTGGGCCCCTGCACCGCGATGAGGGCGAACTCGTCGCTGCGATCGGTGATCTCGCACAGCGAGTCGGCGTGCTCGCGGAAGTGGGCGACGTCTTTTTCGATGTTCGCCGCGTTCACCACGATGCGGTAGTGCTCGGCGGCGAAGCGATAGACGATGCAGTCGTCCACGATGCCGCCGTCGGGGCGACACGTGACGGTGTACAGCGCTCGCCCGTCTTCGAGCCGGCCGGCGTCGTTGGTCACCAGGGTCTGAATTGCATTCAGAGCCCCAGGCCCGCGGAAGTCGACCTCGCCCATGTGCGAGACGTCGAAGATGCCCGCGGCTTTGCGGACGGCATGATGCTCTCCGAGGATCCCCTGGTCGAACTGCAGCGGCATCGACCAGCCGGAAAACGGCACCATCTTGGCGCCGCGCTCGAGGTGGAGGGCATGGAGCGGGGTCTTTTGCGGGTCACCGGTCATGCGCGCCCCGGCACTATCGACGAGACCGCGCATGGGCGCAACCACCATGATGCGGGTGAATCTACGCTATAGTTGCTGTGTTTTTGGGCTAAGTGTTTGAAATTGCTTTGCGGTCGTGGCCTGAGGACCGGTTTTTCCGCTGGCTCACATCTGAGACGACGGACCCCCTCGAGGCCCCTGCAACCGAGGCCGTGCGCAGGTCGCCGCGCGCCTCACTGGGCGGCGAGGCGACGCACCAGCTCGCCGATGTTGTCGTCCCAGTAGTTGCAGATCTCGTTGTCCTCTTCGGCGGTGCCGTCCATGACCGCCTTGGGGCAGCCGCTCTTGCACACGGGCACGAACTGGCAGCTGCCGCACTTGTCGTTGTCGTAGGGGTTGTAGGTCTCCCAGGGCAGCGCGCCGGAGCCGAAGCCACCGTTGCCCCCGCCGCTGCCGATGACCTGCAGGCGACGCTGCTTGGGTCGGCGAGGGGGAGGGGCCTCGTGCTCGCGATGCACCGAGCCCACCGCTTGGCGGTCGTCGTGGATCCCCAGCTCGCACTTGAACAGCTGCCCGCGCGAGCCGATGACATAGGAGTACTCGCGCACGGCCGAACACCCGCCGCGGGTGGCGGTGAGCAGCGGCGACTTGGGCTTGTCGACCTCGGCGTCGGCCTCGAGTCGATCGAGCTCGTCTTCGACGGGGGAGTTGAGGTCGAGCAGATCGTTCTGGGACAGCTTGTCGCCGGGGATCTCGACCAGCTCGGTGTACGAGGAGAGCTTGCCGCCGTACACGGACACCGCGTGGGGGCCGTGCAGCAGCCCCGCCTCGCCCAGCTCGCGCAGCAGCTGTCGTACGTGGGGGCGGTTTTCTTGGTCGATGTTGATGCGGACCCGGACGGCGATGACGTCGTGGGCCTGCTTCAGGTTGGCCATGATGCGGTCGTAGCTGCGCTGGCCGCCCTTGTAGGGCCGACGCTGGTCGTGCACGTCGCGGGGACCATCGATGGTGACCTGGGCCATGCCGATGCCCGCCGCGCTCAGGCGCGTGGCCATGTCGCGGGTGAGCAGGGCCCCGTTGGTGATGACGCTAGAGGCATAGTGGAAGCCGAGGCGCTCGCCGTCTTGGACCAGCTGCGCGGACAGGTCGATCATGACGTCGGCGTTGAGCAAGGGCTCGCCGCCGAACCAGTTGATGGAGACCGACTTGGCCGAGGCTTTGTGGACCTGCTCGAGGATGAACTCGCGCACCGCCGCGGCCGTCTCGCGGCTCATGTGCTCGGGGCGGTGCTCTTCGAAGCAATAGGGGCATGCGAAGTTGCACGCCATGGTGGTGCCAATGGTGTAGAAGAGGTGCCGCGTCTTGCGGGCGTCTTCGTAGGCTTGCCGCAAGATCGCGACTTCGTCGTGGCCGGCCGGGACCACGAATCCGGCCTCGGCGAGCACTTCGGTGGTCTCGGGATCGAGGGCCTCGGGCAGGGCGGGCGCATAGCCGGCAGCGAGGCCCCGACCGCCTTCGCCAAAGAGGTTGCGGACTCCGCCATAGGTCTCGGCGTCGACTCGCATGAGTCCGCTGGTGGCAGTATTGAACAATAGGACATCGCCGCTGCCGTCATTGGTGTCGACGGCGATGTTGTAACGAGAACCCTTGTGTTCCACGATCGTGCTCCGAAGCTCGTAGGTCGTCGATGAAGAGGGGGCTCTCGTGCGGCCGAAGCCCCACGAGAGCCCCGAGGGGCGGCTAGTGCCGGTGGTGGGCGAGGCACTCGTCGGGCCCGCCACAACCGATTCCAAGCACACCCGCATTCCGGCCGCCATTGACTTCGGCCAGGTCGGGGTTCTCGATCTCCCGCAGGTCTTTGCCCTTGCGCAGGATTTCGAGCTTCTTGCTCTTCTTGTCTTCGTTTTTCATCGAGACCTCATAGCCGCAGCACGACGCGCCCATTCATCATGAATGGGGCGTGCCGTACTACGAGTCGAGACAGGCTACTTCGCATCGGCGACTCTTCAAGGAACTCTTTTCATCGAGTTCCACGAAGTCGAGCGTCGGCCGAAGGGCCGCCGATGAAGCATGACGTGGATGTCGTGAACGAAACATCTGGGCGGGCGTCCGGGATGGTTCGTCCCGTGAATGAGTGACGATGGGCGAATTCGAACTGTGGCGATCACGATGAAATTGGCGAGGGTGTACACCTAAAGTGCCAAACCGTAGTGATGACGGGATCGCGACACTTCGCCGAGTGTGCCAATGACGGGCGGCATGAATTGCAAAAGCGACCACCGGTCTTCACCGGGGGCCGCTTCGGTTTGGCGTCGGGCGAGATTCGGCTCAGTTGGAGAGCATGTATTGTTGGCCTTCGGATCGCAGAGAATCGATCGAAATTTCCACGCCGTCGTGCAGGCGGGTCAGGGTGCCGAACTGAGCGGCCGACAGCTCCTCGGGGAGATCGGAGACGATCGCGTAGGCCCCTGCGTCGCCCATCGGCGTGATCACGGCGTCGAGCGCAGTCACCACCCCCTCGGTCGAGGTCCAGCGGACGAGCTCGTTGCCGTCGGCGGGCAGGGCCGTGGCCTTGCCCGGCGTGGTGAACCAGGTCTCGTCGCCCGACTCCGGATCGACGAGCCCCACGAGCACGTGGCCCTCGGGCTGCCCCACCGGGCCTTGGGCGCCCCAGCTGGTCAGCTCGCGGATGTACGGCGAGACCTGGCGCCAGGTCCAGTCGCTGACCCACGTGTTGCCGCAGTAGGTCATGTAGTCCTTGGAGGCGGTGGGGCTATGCAGGCTGAAGTCCTGGGAGCCGAAGCCCCACACGCCGATGTCACCCGCGTCGTAGGGGTACGAGGGGTCGGTGCCGCCCTCGTCTCCATTGCAGAAGATGTGGCGACGCCCCTGGGTGTGGCCGACCTCGTGGACGAAGGTGTTGGCGGTCGAGCTGAGCGAGCCGTACCAACGACCGACCGAGGTGCGGGCCCAGCCGTTGTCCATGGAGGGGAAGCCGGGGATGCTGATCGCCTGGCCGCCGACCCCGTCGGGGCCGCCGTCACAGGGCCGCACCACGCCGTAGTAGTACGCGGCCGGGTCGGCGCCGTCGGTGGCACGCAGGTCGGCGAGGAAGCCGAGCACGCCGTTGAAGGAGTTCATGCTCTGCGTGTAGGCGATGGGATCGCGACGCGTCATGACCACCCGGTTCACCGGGTTCTGCATGAACAGCTGGTCGGACAGGTACTGGAGCTCGTCGTCGGTGATCTCGGGCGGCTCGGGGCACTGGGCGCCCGTGTCGTGGTCGATGGGCACGATGACGACCTGCAGCTCCATCGGCGTGCTCTCGATGCCGATATATGCGGGCTCGGCCGGGAACACGGACTGCGCGGGCTCGGGGGTGTCGCGAAGATCGTCGGTCGTCTCGTACAGCTCGATGTGGAACTGCACGCCGGGCGTGACCAGCTCGGCGGGCGCGATGAAGTAGATGTTGGTGTCGAGGTCGTTGGGGACCGAGTTGCCCTCGACCATGAACAGCCGGCTGGCGCTCTCCTGGGAGCCGTCGGGCTGGGTCAACACCAGGCGGCCTTCGATCACGCGGGGCTCGAAGTCGGGCTCGAGCTCCCAGTAGGCACGGATCAAGGTGTTGCGGTTGGCGATGAGCTCGGCGTTGCGGCCCGAGCCATCGACCCATGCGCCATCACGGTAGACCGGGACGTGGACTCCGTGGTCGGCATAGATCTCGGTGAGCGTGATCCCGCGCGCGGGGTAGGGCTCGAACTCCGGCTCGCTGGCCGTGCTCTCTCCCGATTCGTCGACCGCCTCCGAGGTCTGGCCGGCATCATCGTCGCCGGTCGCGGAGGTGGCCTCTTCACCACCGCTGGCATCGGCTCCGCCGGATGCAGTTGCAGGATCACCGGGTCCGCACGCAAACCCGACAAACAAAGAAAACCCCAGGATCGACGACCGACGCATGACTGTAGGTGAACGTACCTTGCGCAATGACCGCAAACAACAGGTTCCTGCGGAATCTAGGCACGATGTCGCAGCTTCGTGGTCCTCGCGGGCACCGAGTGCACGGTGAGTGCGAGGTGGATTACCGTCATCTCGGTTTATGAAGGAAAAGTCGCACTTCGCTCCATTGCGGGAGTCGCGACGCGATCCCCGAGGTCCACGCCGCGCAGGCCGCCGCCGCGCCCCGTTGTAAGCTCCGCCGCACGCCCGCAGTTGGTTGTTTTCATGGCCTCGTTGCCCGCACGTCAATGCATTCGGCTCGGTCTGGCTCTCGTGTTGGGGCTGGCCGCGGCCGCCTGTAATCGGCCCGGTCGGGGCGGCAATTCGCCCGACGGCCCGGTCTCCGACATGGAGGCCAACCGCTACATTCGCCGCGCGATTCGGCAGTCGAGCGAGGGCGTGATCCTGTTGCCGTCGCAGCGGGCCGAGCGGGTCTACGAGCTGCCCCGTCTCAACGAAATCGCCCAGGGTCTGCGCAGCCCCGCCGCGCGCTGCTTCCTGGCGCGTGCCATCGAGACGATGGAGCGCCGCACCGACGGCGAGCGTGGCTACCTCAACGTCCCCGAGGGGCAGATCAAGGCCCGGGTTCGCATCGCGCCGTCGGGCGAGGTGCTGCGGGCGGAGATCCTCGAGTCGGGCTTCAAAGACGAGCAGATGGAGCCGTGCCTGCAAGAGGTGCTCGTCGGTCAGCGCTGGCCGCCGAACAAGAGCGGCAACGCCCACTACATCGACGTCATCTACTGGGTGAGCCTCGGGTTCCAGCGGGGCCTCGACACCGAAGAGATGGCCGTGCACATGCGCCGTGAAGAGGTGAGTGCGGGTCGGCGCGGTAAGGCGTGCTTGCAGGGGCGCGTCGACGCGGGGCGCTACGAGGTCAGCGGCCTCAACCTCATCGATCGCGAGGGGCGGACCTTGGTCAATCGGGTGGAGACCGGCGACCTCCCCGAGCCCATCCGGGCGTGCATCGCCACCGCGCTGCGAGAGATTCGACTGCCCCGGGATCCCGATGCGTTCGTGCGGCCGCTGTCGCCGACGGTGACCTTCGACATCACGGGGGACGGCACCATCACGGTGGTCGGCGAGCGCTGGCTCGAGCTCATCGAGATGGAAGAGCGGGCTCAGCTCGCGGCCGAGCGCGACGCGCTGCGCTCCGAGTCCGAAGAGCCCTACGAGCTGGTCGACGAGCTGCCCTCGAGTCGCCCCTCGGAGCTGAGCACGGGCGCCGTCGCAGTGGGCGAGCGTCTGGCGGAAGAGACCGCGGGGGAACAACCGGTCGAGCCCGATCCCAACGGACAGCCGCCGCCCGCGGTCGAGCCACCCAACCCCGGCGCGGTGGCCTCGCCCGCACCGACCCAAGACCCGGGCAAAGGCGGTCTACGCCTGAAGCTCGGCAGTCGAGGCGAGGGTGACGATTCGTAGTCGAGCGGGCCGCAGAGGCCATCGGGGACGCTGACGTGGCTGCAGGGGGAGGCACATCGGCACTCGTGCCCGCGACGCCCGGAGCCCCGGCGGCGCCGCTGCGTCATCGCGACCTGCCGGTCATGATGGCCTCCGAGCTCGAGCGCATGGTCGGCTTCGTGCCCATCGTGCGACTGCTGAGCGGCTTGGTGGGGGTGCTGGGGACGCTGGCGACCGCGGCCGGGATCAGCATGGGCCTGCCTGCGCTCGCCGGGGCCGCCGCGCTACTCAGCGGCCTCATCTTGTATGCGCTGTGGGAGGACACCCGTCTCGCCAGCGCGCTCGACCTGCTCCGCAAGCGCCGTACGCCGGCCGCCGAGGCGGCGTTGGCCAAGATCGCCAGCTCGCCCCGACGCTCGGCCTGGCAGCGCCAGCGCGCGCGCACCTACTTGGCCTCGATCGCATGGCGGCGGGGGGACGTGGAGCAGTCGCTGCAGTGGATCCAAGCGCGGCTGGCGGTGCCCCGGCACCGACGACAAGAGCCCACCGAAGGCTGGCTGGCCATGGCCACCGAGGTCCGCCTGCTCGCGCTGGCCGGCCATGTCTCGCAGGCCAAGGAGGCGCTCGGCAAGCTGCCGAAGCCGCCGCCCCGCGATGAGGACCTCGAGATGATCGCGGCCGAGACCGCGCTGCTGGTCGCGTTCGTGGCCGACGATGCGGACGCGGTGCGTGACGAGCTGGACGGCTGGGAGCCGCTGGTCTCCGAGCGCGACGGCGTGGGCCTCGGGCTCGCGTTGCTGGCCTGGGCCAACGCCGGCCGCGGCGATCGGGACCGGGCACTACGCTGGGTTCGGGCGCTGCAGTCCCGCGAAGACAACGGTCACCTGCAGCGCTTTTACCCGCGCCTGTGGCAGTGGATCGAGCGCTACGACGCCGGCTTCCACTACGGTCGCAAGTAGGGGCTCAGCGCTCGTCCGGTCGCGGAGGGAAGGACAGCGGTCCGCTCTCGCGGTCGTCGTCGTCTTCGTCGCGCGGAGGGAAGGACAGCGGCCCGCTCTCGTCGTCGGCGTGGCTGCCCGCTCGGTCGGGGAACATCAGCTCGACGCTCTTGCCGACTTCGCTGTCCGCCTCGCGCTCGCTCTTCGGGTGCTTGATCTTCCGCACCGAAGGCATGTCGTTGTAGGTCGTGGTGATCGAGGCCTCGGTGGGGATGGCGGCGATGAGCGACGCGGCATCCGTGTTGTCGAGGGTCTCTTGGACGGTGGGGTCGGGCGGCGCGAGCAGGCTGATGACCATGGACGCGCTGATGAGCCCGGCCACGATGCCCAGCGAGACGCCGATGGGGATGTGAATCGGGTCGACCACGCCGAGCAGCCCCTCGGCGAGCAGCATCTTGGCCCCGATATACGCCAGCACCAGGCCGAGGCCGTATTTGAGGTAGGCGAACTTGTCGAGGACGTTCTGCAGCAGGAAGAACATCGCCCGCAGGCCGAGCACCGCGCACACGTTGCTGGTGAAGACGATGAACGGATCGCGGCTGATACCGAAGACGGCGGGGATCGAGTCGAGCGCGAACACCACGTCCGAGGTCTCGATCATCAGCAGGACGATGAGCAGCGGCGTGGCGAAGAGCTTGCCCTTTTCGCGGACGAAGAACTTGGTGCCGTGGTAGCGCCGCGTCAGCGGGAGGATCTTGCGGGCGAGCCGATAGGCGAAGTTGCCCGAGGGGTCGACCTGGTCTTCGTCGGTGAACAGCAGGCGGATGCCAGTGAAGAGCAAGAACCCGCCGAAGATGTACAGCGTCCACGAGAAGGTCTCGATGAGACCGATGCCCACGACGATGAACAGGCCGCGCAAGATCAGCGCACCGACGATGCCGGCGAACAACACCCGGTGCATCACCGCCGGCTTCACGTCCATGTAACGGAAGATGACGATGAAGACGAAGAGGTTGTCGACCGACAACGACTTCTCGATGACGTAGGCGCTGAGGAACTCGAGCGCGCGCTCGGAGCCGAACCAGAGGTAGACGAGCCCATTGAAGCCGAGGCTCAGGGCCACCCACACGAGCGACCAGACGAGGGCCTCCCGGGTGCTGACCGGCCGCGCGCTGCGGTGAAACAGCCCGAGGTCGATGGAGACGAGCACCCCGATCCCGAGCAGAAACGCCACCCACAGCGTGGGCGTGCCTACCGATTCGAACAAGCCGCGGTGCTCCTGGGAAAGAGGCGGGCTGAACGACGAACGCGATGCGTTGCCGTCACTGGATCCGGTTGACCTTGGAGGCCTTGACCTTGAAGGTCACTTTTCGCGGCTTGCTCGAGTCCTGGTACTCGAGGTCGATGAGCGTGCCTTCGAACTCGACGTGCGTGCCGACGGGGACGCCCGTGTAGAAGTCTTGGTCGGAGTACAGGTGGATGTCGTACGTGATCTCGTACAGGACCGCCTCGGGGACCTGCGCGAAGATTTCGTACTTGCCGTACTGCGAGTCGTCCATCGCCTCGCCGAGCTCGGAGCCGTTCTGGAACAAGGCCTGGCCCTTGAAGCTGCCCTCGGTGGACTTGAGCTGGTCGATGTGCGCCTGGCGCTCCGTCGACGACATCGAGTTGTACGCGTCGAGCCGCTGTTTGTTGAACGTGAGGTCCGCACCTTGCACGTCGTAGGCCTCGGGCGGCTTTTGCCACTCGGGAGTCTTTTCCTCGCCACTGGGATTGCAGGCGGCTACGAGCCACGCTGCGCATACCCCAGCGGCCAACCTGTGGGCTCCGCGCATGGCGGGAAAGCTATCACGCCGGCGCAATAATTCCACCGGGTTCTGCCCCGGTCGGCCGCCCGTGACCGGCCCGATCGATGCGCCGCGGGACACGTCGTGCCGCCGCCCTCCAGCCGCGACACGACGGGGGCTACGGGGCCGGCTACGCCGGGTCGGGAGCGGGGATCACCGCGTCGGCCGGCAGGTCGTCGGCGAGCGCCTGGCGGGCCGCGTCGATCCGCTCGGCGTCGGCAGCGGGACCCTCGAAGGTGATGCGCACGTGGTAGCTCACGCGACCGTCCTCGCCCCGCGACCATCGCGGATAGGAGCCAATTTCGACGCCGGGGAAGCGCTCGAGGATCGACTCCAGCTTGGCGGCGAGGCTGCTCTCGTCGACGGTGCTGTGCAGCATGGTGAGGTGCCAGCCCTCACCTTGCGGCAGCTCGCCAGGCAGCGCTTCGAGCCGCTCGACCTTGGCGCGCAACAGGCCGGGCACGCCCGGCAAAATATAGATGCGAGACGGGCCCGGATCGTCGAGATCGAGGCGAAGCACCGGCCATCCGGGGCCCGCGCGCAGCACGGTGCCCTGCGGGAGGTCGGCCATCGTCAGCCCCTCTTCGGTGAGCCGCTCGCCGTAGTGCTGGCGGAGCTCGGCTTCGATCTCCGCGTTGCGTTGCAAGGGGCGGCCCGTCGCGGCCGCGATCGCCTCGAGCGTGCGGTCGTCGGGGGTGGGGCCGACGCCACCGGAAGTGAAGACCAAGGGCGCGCGCTTCAGCAGGTCGAGCAGCGCGCGGCCGATGTCGTCGATGCCGTCGCCGATCATCCGGGTTTCCACCAGCGCGATGCCGCGGCGACGCAACACCTTGGTCAAAAACCAGCCGTTCTCGTCGCGGATCTTTCCGCTCAACAACTCGTCGCCGATCAGCAAGATGGCGGCGCGGGGTGGCGTGGTTCCGGTGGTCTCCGAGGTGGGGCTCGTGGTCGGGGAGGACATGGAGGCCAGGGGCTCGGACGATAGCACGCGACTGCCGCTTGACGGTGCTGCGGTCGCTTCGTAGTGCTACCGAGTGCGCGTTCCAGAACCGACCGCCGCGGTGGGCTCCGATTCGCGCGACCGGGGGCGAGCGTGCGCGTCGGGGACGAGGTTGCGTAGCAGGCGCGGTCGCTCGTGAAGCCGACACCGTGGGGTGACGCCCTCGATTCGCTCGCCGCGGTGGTGTTCGGCGGCGACGAGGGGCACCGACGGCTGGCGCCCTTGCTCGCCCGCTGGGACGACGAGGCCGCGCCGTTACGCGACGAAGACCCGGACTTCGGCCAATGGCAGATGATTCGGATGGACTGGGCGCTGTGTGACGCGCTGGCCCACGACGCGACCGGTCCGGGCGATACGTGGGCTCGGCGAGCGGTCAACGGCCTGGTGCCGGGCTGGGAGCCTCGTCCCGAGGACGAGGTGCTCGCCGCTTCGGTGGCGGGTCTGTTCGAGGTCTGGCCGGGCAAGATCCCGTGGCTGCGCGATCGAGTCGGAGGGCTGTGCTTGGCGTTGGCCGATGCCGCGCGCCTCGAGCCGGTCGGGGAGGGCGGTCCGGTGGCGCTATGGGAGGCGCGGGTGGTGATCGGCGAGCCCGATCCCCGCGATCCCGAAAAAGGCGCGCGCGCGCATCTGTGCCGGCCTCCGCTGTCGTATCCGCTCGAGATCCTCGACACGGTGCAGGAGCGTCAGCTCCGACGCTTCGTGCCCGACGGGAGACCGCCCTCGCTGCCGTTGCTACGGCGGGCTCGATTGCGTTGGCGTCGCGCCGAGCGAGCGGACGCGCGGGTGATGTTCCGTCTGAGCGATACGTAGATCGCGACGCTCGTCAGAACGTCATCGAGACGGCGAGGCCGGTATGGCGAGCGCTGACCGAGGGCGCGGCTCGGACCTTCATGAGGGCCTTGCCTTGCTTCTCGTAGGCGATCGCGTAGCCGAGCAAGCCTGCGCCCGCGGCCATGCCCAAGGCGGCGCCGTCGTTGGCGGCCCAGCGAAGCGGGCGATAGCGGGCGATGCAGCGGGGATCGCCGTCGCACTGACCTTCGCGGGTCCCGAGCTGATAGTTGGCGCCGATCATCCAGACGGCGGCTGCACCCACGGCCAGACCGCCGAGCAGCTTGAGGCCGGTGCGACGTCGGGCATCGCCGCCGCGCAGCTGGACGTCGCGGGTGGCGGCCGCGTTGCCGAGCAAGGTGCCGGCTCCGGCGGTGCCGGCCACGAACATGGCCATGCCGAACGCGCTATAGCGGGCGCCGACCGGCTCGAACTGTCGGCTCTCGCGACACGAGCGTCCGTCGGGGTTGCCGCTGTCGAGGCAGCTCTGCAGGGACTTGGCGCGGGCATACTGAAGCCCGAGGGCTCCGGCCATGCCGAGGCTGCCCACCGTGAACACGCCGAGCGCGTTGCGGCGGAACACCCGAATGCTGTGCATCGTGCGATCGGGATTCGGTCGCACCGGGCTCGCCTGCACCGGGCCCCACGTGGGCGCGGGCGGAGACAGCACGGGGGCGGGAGGCGGAGGAGGTCGGCTGACCACCACGGGCGCGGGCGCGGGCTGGGCCACGATGGGGGTCGGCGTCGGCGTCGTCGTCGGCGTGGTCGTCACCGTGGTGGTCGTGACGACCACGGTGGCGGGAGCCGGAGCGGGCGCGGGGGCCAACTCGGCTGCCGTTGCGGGAGCAGGCGCGGGCGCGGGTGCCGGGGCGAGGCCGGGACCGCCCGGCGCCATCAAAGCAAACGCAAGCGCGAGCGAAGACGACGGCATAGACGGGACCTAGTCTGACCGAGCGACTCGGATTCCGCCGCGATCTAGCCCACAAAGACCGTCCCGCGCCGACGGAGCGGACCGTGGTGGCCATCGAAGCCGGTTTAGCGGCCTCTTGTCGGCCTCGGGCACGGGCGTGCGCTTCCGGGGGCGACGGAAGCGCAGCCACCGCGGAGCTGGCTCCAGCCAAGCGAGCGCGATTGGGGGGGCAAGTGTGCCGTTAGGGGCCGCCGCCGTCGTCGCTGCGTTGGGGGAGGGCACGACGTGGAACGATCTCCTCGACGGGGATCGGGTCGGCCGTGCCGGTCTCGCCTGCACCGTCCGCCGCCTCGTCGCGGCCCTCGGAATCTCCGGGCGAGACCTCGGCGACGACGGGCGTCAGGGCATGGGGCGCGTGCTGGGGTTCGCCGATCACTTCGAGGGGATCGATCGCATGCCCGTCGAGCTTCACCGTCAAGTGCAAGTGCGGCGCGGTGCTCCGCCCCGAGTTGCCGACCAAGCCGATCGCGGCCCCGCGCCCCACGGGCACCCCCGCGACCACGAGTAGATCCGACAGGTGTCCGTAGAGGCTCTCCAGCCCATCGCCGTGGTCGACGATGACCATGTTGCCCAACAACGGGTCGTGCCCGACGAACTCGATCGTCCCGGGTCCGATGGTGAGGACGAGGTCCCCGATGGCGCCGCGGAAGTCGAGCCCGCGGTGGAGTCGAGTGCCGCGCCCGGACACCGGGTCCACGCGCCAGCCGAAGTACGAGGTGATGTGCACGCTCTGCACGGGCCAGCCGAACCGAGGGCGAGGCCGCAACGCGTCGAGCCCCGGGACTTCGAAAGCGCAGGTGACCGGAGCGGGCGGCGGGACGTCGGCCACGGGAGCGGGGGCGATGACCTGGTCGTGCTCGACCGTGGGAGCCTCGTCGCGGCTGCATGCGCCCGCCAGCGACAGCGCCACGACAGCGCATCGGCCCCAACGCGAAACGGGCACGAAGGCCGACGCAGACGAGTCGTGAGCTCGTCTCCAATCGTCCTCGTGCCCGGCTGCGACCACGACCCCGGCCTACGTGGGGCCGGGGTTCGTCGTCAAGCGCTCGAAGGAGCGCCTACTCGGGGACGCCGCAGAAGCCGACGTCCATCAGGCCCGGCGGGGGATCGTCCAGCGCCTGGATGCACTGCTCGGACGGGTCCTCGCACTGCTCGGCCGGCCCGGATACCTCGCACACCGGGGTGCAGCAGGCACCCTCGGGGCAGTTGGCCGTGCCACCGCGGCAGATGAGGCCGGGGTTGCAGCTCTGGATGGTGTTGCAGGGATCGCCGTCGGCTCCCTGTCCGTCGGGTGCACCCGGCAGCGCGCAGACGAAGTTGTCGAACGCCGCGTAGCAGCCCTGTCCCGGCGGGCAGTCTTGGAGGATCGGGTCGCAGGTGATCTCGCAGACGGGCAACGCACCGTCGTTGAACGAGAAGCACTCGCCGCCGAACTCACACGGTTGCTCGGGCGAGCAGTACTCGAGGCAGGTGCCCATGCCCGTGTTGCCGCTGACGTTGGTCATGCAGAAGAAGCCCGCGGCACACGTGTCGTTCTCCGCCATGCGCTCGCAGGGCTCGCCCCACAGGTCGTCGCCGATGACCGGTACGCACTTGGTCGCGTCGACCGTGGCACCGCCGGGGGTTTGCACGTACGACGTGCACTTTTCTCCCTTGGGGCAGTCCTGCTCGTAGGGGTCGCACTGGCCCACCACGCCGCCGTCGGGCGGCATGAGGAACGTCATTCCCGTGTCGTCGCCCGCTTCGCTGCCGTTGTCACCGTTACCGTTGCCGTTGTCGTCGTTGCCGGAGGTGACCGTTTGCCCCGGGTCGGGCGGCAGCAAGGTCGTCGTGCCCATCCCGTCGTCGTTGGCTCCACTTTCTCCACCACCCGGGTCCTCAGCCGGAGACCCGCAGCCCCCAGCCATCAGGCCGCCCAACAACACCGAAAATGCCCATGTCCGTCGCCGTATCATCATGCCCCTCGTGTTCAGGAAGACCTGCGCGACGCCCGCGCGACCGTGTCGGTCTCCCTCTGTCTTTTCCATACTACGAACCTGAGCTGTCATTCTAGTCGAAACTGCCACTCCTTGCGGATGGCGGGCCGGTCCGGGCCAGGCGCAATTGTCGCGCCCTTTGGTGTACAACCGTAGCGATGGACACAAAGGAACCGCTGCGCACCGTCACCGTGCTCGGAGCGGGAAGCTGGGGAACGGCCCTGGCCCTGCACGCAGCCCGGAGAGGTCGACCCACCACCCTGTGGACCCGTAGGGCCGATCACCATGCGGCGATGGTCCAAGCCGGCCACAACACGCGCTATCTGCGTGATTTCCCGTTCCCCGAGGGGCTCTCGAGCACCGACGATCTCGACGCCGCCCTCGACGGGGCCGAGCTCATCATCTGTGGCGTGCCCAGCCATGGCATGCGCGCGATGATGAAGCGCGTCGCCGCGTTCTACGAAGGACGCGATGCCCCGGCCCCGATGTACCTCGTTGCGGCCAAGGGCATCGAGGTCGACACCCTGGACAACATGCACCAGGTGCTGGCGGCCGAGCTGCCCCCGAGCCACCGCGAGCGCGTGGCCGCCCTGGGCGGGCCGAGCTTTGCGGCCGAGGTCGCCAAGGGGTTGCCGACCACGGTGGTCGTGGGCAGCGAGCACGAAAACGTGGGTCTTTCGATCCAGCAGCTGCTGTCGGGCGATGGCGTACGGGCCTACGTCACGGACGACATCTTGGGCGTCGAGCTGGGCGGTGCCTTCAAAAATGTCATCGCGATGGCGGCGGGCATCGGTGATGGCGCCGGGCTGGGGGACAACGCCCGGGCGGGCATCATCACCCGTGGCTTGGCCGAGATCAGTCGATTGGCGATCGAGCTGGGGGCCCTACCGGCGACCTTGTCGGGGTTGGCCGGGCTCGGCGACCTCGTGCTCACGTGTACGGGCGGCCTTTCTCGGAACCGTCGCGTGGGGATCGCGTTGGGGCAGGGGAAGAAGCTCGAGGAGATCCTCGAGGAAATGGGAATGGTTGCGGAGGGGGTCAAGAACACCAAGTCGGCGTATCGGCTGGCCGCCCAAAAGGGGGTCGAGATGCCACTCGTGGCCACCATGTACGCGATCCTGTACGAGGATATGGCCGTTCGCGAGGCGGTGGCCGGCCTGATGGGCCGGGCGCTCAAGGCCGAGCGCGAATGGTGAGCTTCGGGTCCATGCCGGCCCTTGGCTCCAATTTTGATATCCGCTAGGCTACGGCCGACCTTGAGCAACATCGAGCCCACGCCCTTTGGGGACAAGTATGTGCTGGTCGAGCACATCGCGACCGGCGGGATGGCCGAAATCTATCGAGCCCAGTACGCGGGTATCGAAGGCTTCGCCAAGGAACTGGTCGTCAAGACACTGCGCGAGGAGTTCGCCGCGCGACCCGACGTCGTGGGCATGTTCCTCGACGAGGCGCGCGTCGCCGCCACGCTGACCCACAACAACGTCGTCCACACGTACGACCTGGGTGAGATCGGCGGCGAGTACTTCATCGCGATGGAGCTGCTCAAGGGCGAGGAGCTCGTCCAGGTCTTGCGGACCTCGATGCAGGTCGGCCGACCGATTCCTCTCGAGATCGGAATCGGCATCATCATGCAGGCCTGCGAGGGTCTGCACTACGTGCACAGCTGGACCGACGAATCCGGCGCGCCGCTCGGCCTGGTCCACCGCGACATCAACCCCACCAACATCCACGTCGGCTACGACGGGACGTGCAAGGTGCTCGACTTCGGCATCGCGGCCACGCGGGCCTCGGCCGTCGCCAAGAAGGGGCAGGTCGCGGGCAAGCTGGCCTACATGGCGCCCGAGCAGCTGCAGGGCGCGGCCATCGATCACCGCGCCGACATCTTCGCGCTGGGCGTCGTGCTCTACGAGATGTGCCTCGGTCGTCGACTCTTCCGCGGCCGTCGTGAAGACGTCGCCCGTCGCGTGCTCGAGGGCGACATCCCGCCGCCCACGTTCGTGGACCCGCAGTTCCCCCCCACGCTCGAAGCGATCATCATGAAGTCGCTCGAGGTCGATCCGGGCGAGCGTTACCACAACTGCGATCACCTGTTCCGCGACCTCGAAGCCTTCCTCCAAGAAGAGGGTCAGGCGGCGAGCCCCCGCAAGGTCTCGGCCATGATGGTCGAGCTGTTCGGCGAGGGCGCTCCGGCCAAGGTCAACTACGACGATCAGTACGACGACCTCGAAGACGAAGCCCTCGACTTCGACGCCTTCGAGCGCATCGACGATTCCAACGCCGACGACGACGACGAGCCGCCCGACTGGGCGAAGGATCTCGGCGGCGGCGGAGCCGAAGCCAACGCGCCCTCGGCCAAGCGCCGCGCGATGACCATCGGCAACATCGAGGCCCTGGTGGCGCAGGGCGGACTCGACGAGACGGGGCCCAACCTGGCCGTCGGCGGCGGGAACCAGGCGCCGGTCCAACGGCCCAAGCGCAGCGCGCCCGCGACGTCGGGCAAGCACCGCATCGTGCCCGTCGGCGAAGCCGAGCTCGCCCAGAAGACCCGCGGTGGTCGAACCGGGAGTTCCCGTCAGCGCACGCCCTCGAGCCCG
The DNA here is from genome assembly GCA_039028615.1 of Myxococcota bacterium. Taxonomy (GTDB): domain Bacteria; phylum Myxococcota_A; class Polyangia; order Nannocystales; family Nannocystaceae; genus Paraliomyxa. The sequence goes on from JBCCHT010000047.1 coordinate 32,478, forward strand.
CAGGCGGCCCTGCGTCGCGGTCGCATGACCGGTCGGCACTCGGCCCCGGGCACCGGGCGACAAGCCACCCTGAACACCACCGGGCCCTTGGCTACGGTCGCGTCGGATGCTGCCTCGGGCCGGACCTTCGGCCACGCGGTGGTCACCCAGCAAAAGAAGGGCACCTCCGCGTGGGTGTGGCTCCTTGCGCTCGCGGCCATCGCTGGGCTCGGCTACTTCGCGTACAACCTGTTTACCTCGAAGTGATCGGCGACTCTCTCTCGATGGCGAACAACGGCAACGGGCTACCCACCTGGAACAAGTTCGCCGCCTTTGAGGTGTTCGGCGACTACTCCCCCACGCCCGGGTTTCGGGTGATGGTGCGGATCGGGGCTGAGCCCGACCGCCTGCGCGCACTGCTCGAGAAGCGAGCGCCCAGCAGCGAGGTGCTCGATCCCGACTTGGCGCGGGCGCACCTGCGCGCCGGCCTCGGCTTGCTCCGCAGCGGTCTCGTTCGCTTTGCCTACGCGACCACCGAGGAGGTCGTCGTGATGCTCACCGACGACGCGGTGAAGCAGGGCGGGGCCTCGGTCGAAGTGCAGAGCCGGCTGGTCTCCGACTACTCGTCGGCGCTGTCGCTGTTGCTCGGGCAGCAGGTCTGCGCCAGCGCGTGCATCTACGAGCTGCCCGACGTCTCGGTGGCCCGGCGGGGGCTGGTGGCCTTGGCCGAGGACGTCGAAGAAAATACGCCGCGGCGCAGCGCGATGTGGCTGGGAGCGCAGCTCCAAGGTCGCGGCCAGCCCTTCCACCCCTCGATGGTGGAGACGCTCGAAGAGCAGAGCCACTTGCTGCAGAGCAACGGCATCGACATGGACGCCCTGCCCGCATGGTGGTGGCGCGGCATGGCGGCGGTGAGCAACGGCAGCGGCGTCGACGTGTACGACGAGCTGCCGTCGGGCGATGAGCTCGGCCGGCTCGTCAGCGAATGAGCGCGCCCGGGCTCTACGTCCACGTGCCGTTTTGCGCGCGTGCCTGCCCGTACTGCGACTTCGATTTCCAGGTCGGACGCACCCCGCCCGTGGCCGAGTTCTTGGCTGCGCTCGAGCGTGAGTGTCGGCTCCGCGAGGTCGAGCCCGGGCTCGGCCTCCGCACCGTGTATATCGGCGGGGGCACGCCCAGCATGCTGGGCCCCGAGGGCATGCGGCAGCTGCTGCGGTGGATCGGGGAGCGCTTCGATCTTCGCGAGGTCGTGGAGCGGACGGTCGAGCTCAACCCCGAGCACATCGACGAAGCCCTGCTCGATGCGCTGCGAGAGCAGGGGGTCGACCGCGTGTCGCTGGGGGTGCAGTCCCTGGGGACGGATGCGCTGGCCGAGCTCGGTCGGGTGCATCGGGCGGAGCAAGCTCGGCGCGCGTTGGTGTCGTGTGTCGAGCACGGGCTGCGGGTCTCCGCCGACCTCATCGTGGGATGGCCGGGGCAGACGCGGGCTCAGCTACTCGCCGACTTGGCTGGAGTCTTGGAGACCGGGATCGATCACCTCTCGATCTATGCGCTGACCGTCGAGCCAGGTACGCCGTGGGAGCGACTCGCGGCGCGGGGCCGACGCGGGGTCCCGGATGCCGACGCCCAAGCGGATCGACTGAGCGAAGCCGCGCAGTTTCTCGGCGAGGCGGGCTTCGAGCACTACGAAGTCGCGAGCTACTGTCGACCGGGCGCGCGGGCGCAGCACAACCACGGCTACTGGACCTGGCGCGACTATCTCGGTCTCGGGCCGTCGGCGGCCTCGGCTCGCCATTGCGCCGACGGTTCGGTGCATCGGCGCACGAATCGGCGCGGGTTCGGGGCCTGGGCGGCGGCACCGAACGACGAGACCAGCGAAGAACGGCTGGAGCCGGGCGAAGCGGCGGTCGAGGGGCTGTGGGTCGGGTTGCGCGCGCTCGACGGCTTCGAGGTCGCCGCCTGGCGGGCGCGCTTTCCCGTGTACGACGAACCCTGGCTCCGGGCCGCGGTCGCGCGTCAGCTCGCCAAGGGCAACCTCGACTGGACGAACGGGGTAATACGCGTCGCAGAGGGCCGGTGGCTGTGGCATGACGAGATCGGCGCAGATCTCCTGACCGCGGGCTAAAAGCGCGGCTAAAGCGCGCTCTGTGTTTGCGTGCACTCGCCTCGCCCGAGGGTTAGATTCTCCGGGCGATGGACGAGGCGGCCCACGAGGAGCGCGTGTCGCTCAGCGAGCGACAGCAGCAAATCCTGCGCGCCGTGTGTCGTGACTTCATCGTCTCCGGAGACGAGTCGGGCTCGGCCGCGTTGGCTCGCCGTCACGGCTTCCGTTGGTCGTCGGCCACCTTGCGCCAGGAGTTGGCCGCGCTCGAGCGGCACGGCTTGCTGCGTCGACCCCATCGCTCCGCCGGGTGCTCACCCACCAAGGCGGGCCTGCGGCACTACGTCGAGTCGCTGCCCACCGGGGCCTCGCCCGAGCCCACCATCGTGTGCGCCGTCGACCGCAGCCTCGAGCACCTGCGGGACGATCCGGGTCGAGGCATGCGAACGGCGGTGTGTGTGCTCAGCGAGGTGTTCGGATGCCTGGCCGTCTCGTACCTGGGCACGGCGCAGGCCGGTCGCATGGAGCAGGTCGACGTCGTGCCGCTGGTCGGTCCACGGGCGCTGGTGGTGCTGACCCTCGAGGGTGGTGCCTCCCAGGTTCAACCCGTCGACCTGGACCTCCCCGAAGGGGCGGACACGGGGTCCGAGTTGGGCCGCCTCCAGCACCGACTGCGATCGTTATGCGTCGGTCGAACCTTGCCCGATGCCCGCGATGCGCTGCTCGAGCGACTCGGCGAGCGAGAGGCTCAAGCCGATCGGTTGCTCGCCCGCATGTTGCAAGTCGTCGTGACCTTGTGCGGCGTGAGTCCCCTCGATCCGTTGTGGATGCAGATCGCCGGTCAGCCTTCGCTGGCCCGGGGCGTGGCCGATGCCGATCGCCTGGGCGACGTCCTGACCCTGCTCGAAGACGACCAACGCTTGGCCGAGGTGCTCGACCAGCTGCTGCCCGCGTCGGCCGACGGCCGCCCGCGGGCCCAAGTTCACGTGGGGATGCCCGGGTTGCTCGAAGGGGCCGCCGCCGGCACGAGCGAAGCCGTGACGAGCCCCGGTCTGAGCCTCGTGGGCTGCCGGGTGCCGATGGCGGGGGGAGGCCCCGATCGAGGTGCGGTTGCGTTACTGGGCTCGGCCCGGATGGATTACGCCACCGTGATTCCTCTGATAGAGTACGCCGCCCGAGCGCTTGCGGCGCAAATGTGCGCCTGAGTCCACTCGAAAGGCCTTTCGGCCGTTCGGACCGGGCGCCCCGACCCCGGCCACGCGGCGAGAACGGACACAGCATGAGCGGTAACAAGGACCAGCCCGCGACGGGCACCGAGGATGAGATGAGCGCGGAGATTGAGCGAACGATGGCCGAAGCCGAAGCAGCCGTGACCTCCATCGGTGACGAAGTCGAGCAGAGCACCGACGCCGCCGTCGAGCCCGAAATCGTCGAGGACGACGACGAAGAGACCATCGACTTCGATGCGGAGCTCGCCGAGAAGGACGCGGAGATCGCCAAGCTCAAGGACAAGTGGCTGCGAGCGGTCGCCGACCACGAGAACTACAAGAAGCGGGTCAAGCGGGACATCGACGACGCCACCGCGCGCGCGACCCAGAGCCTGCTGACCGGCTTTCTGCCCACGGTCGACAACCTCGAGCGCGCGCTCGAGATCGCCGAGCCCGCGGTCAAGCAGGCCAGCGACGACAACGTCGGCAACGTCGAACAGGTGGTCAAAGGCCTGCGGATGGTTCGCGACGAGTTCCTCGCCAACCTCAAGAAGAACGACATCGAGCCCGTGCCGGCGGTGGGCGTGGCCTTCGACCCCGCCATCCACGACGCGCTCCAGCAGATCGACTCCCCGGACCACGCGCCGGGCGTGGTCATCCGCGAGTTCGAAAAGGGCTTCAAACGAGGCACCCGACTGCTCCGACCGGCCCGAGTGATCGTGGCTGGCGCGGGCTCGGGAGGCAGCACGGAGTCCTGAGTCATGGGAGCGGGCCGCATCATCGGCATCGATCTGGGTACGACCAACTCCTGCGTCGCCGTCATGGTCGACGAGGAGGTGCAGGTCATCTCCAACGCCGAAGGGAGCCGCACGACGCCCAGCGTCGTCGCGTATACCGACGAAGGCGATCGCTTGGTGGGACAGATCGCCAAGCGTCAGGCGATCACCAACCCGACCAATACCGTCTATGCGGTCAAGCGCCTCATCGGGCGCAAGCTCGACGACGACGAGATCAAGTCGTTGGCGGGGCTCTTGCCCTACGAGCTGACCGACGCCGACAACGGCGACGCCTGGGTCGAGGTCTGGGGTCGCAAGCACTCGCCCAGCGAGATCGGGGCGGCCGTGCTCGGCAAGATGAAGGAGTCCGCCGAGGCGGTGCTGGGTGAGGAAGTCACCCGCGCCATCATCACCGTCCCCGCGTACTTCAACGACGCCCAGCGCCAGGCCACCAAGGATGCCGGCCAGATCGCCGGGCTCACCGTCGAGCGGATCATCAACGAGCCCACGGCGGCGACGCTGGCCTACGGCCTGCACGAGAAGCAAGACAGCCGCATCGTGGCCGTCTACGACCTCGGGGGCGGCACCTTCGATATCTCGCTGCTCGAGATGCGCGAGGGGGTGTTCGAGGTGCTGGCCACGGCCGGTGACACCTTCCTCGGCGGCGAGGATTTCGACCACGCCATCGTCAACTGGTGTGCCGACCAGTTCCAAAAGGACAACGACTTCGACCTGCGCACCGAGAAGCTCGCCATGCAGCGGCTCAAGGAGGCGGCAGAGAAGGCCAAGCAGGAGCTGTCCTTCGGTCTCGAGACCGAGATCAACCTGCCCTTCATCGCGGCGCCCGGCGGTCAGCCCCTGCACCTGTCGGCCACGCTGAGCCGGCGGCAGCTCGAGTCGCTCACCAAAGCGCTGGTCGAGCGCACGGTGGGGCCCTGCAAGCAGGTGCTCGCCGACGCCGAGCTCGATGCCTCGGAGATCGACGACGTGCTGCTCGTCGGCGGTCAGACCCGCATGCCGATGGTCATGGAGCGAGTCACCGGAATCTTCGGGCGCGAGCCGAGCAAGTCGGTCAACCCCGACGAGGTCGTGGCCTCCGGGGCGGCCATCCAAGGCGCCGTGCTCGAGGGGGTCGTCGACGGGGTGCTCCTGCTCGACGTGGTCCCGCTGCCCATCGGCGTCGAGACCCAGGGCGGCGTGTTCTCCACGCTGATCCCCAAGAACACCACCATTCCCACCCGCAAGTCCGAGGTCTTCAGCACCACCGTCGACAACCAGCCGGTCGTCAACGTGCACGTGCTCCAGGGGCTGCGGGACATGGCCGAGGACAACAAGAGCCTCGCCCGCTTCCAGCTCACCGACATCCCGCCCGCGCCGCGTGGCGTGCCGCAGATCCAGGTGACCTTCGAGATCGATGCCGACGGCATCTTGGGGGTCGGGGCCAAGGACCTCGGCACGGGTCGCGAGACCACCGTCACCGTCCAGCCCAGCTCCGGTCTCGCCGAAGAGCAGATCGAAGCGCTGGCCAACGCGGCCGAGGGCAAGAAGGACGAGGACCGGCTACGACGCGAGCTGGCCGAGCTGCGCAACCGGGCCGAGACGCTCGTGTACACCTGCCGCCGGTCCCTCGAGGTCTACGGGGCGTCCCTCGACGACACCGATCGCGAGGACATCGAGCGCGATGCCGCGGCCCTCGAAGACTTGCTCGGGGAGGGCGCGCCCGACCAGGCCGCGCTCGCCGATGCCCTGGCCGCGCTCGAGAACTCGTCCCACCAGATCTACGAGGCGATGCTCTCGGAGGCGGGACCGGGCTCCGAGTAGCCCATGGCGACGCACGACTACTACGCGACGCTGGGGGTCGACAGGCGGGCCGGCCCCGACGAGATCAAAAAGGCGTTTCGTCGGCTGACCCGCGAGTGGCACCCCGATCGCCACCCCGACGACCCCGAGGTCGCGCTCCGCTATCGCCGGATCAACGAGGCCTACAACACGCTCAGCGACTCGAGCCTGCGCTCGCGCTACGACATGAGCCAGCGCCTCGAAGGCATCGAGCTGCGCAAGGGCTTCGACGGTCGCTCCGCCCGGGACCTGCTGGGCAACGTGTTCGGCGACGTGTTCGGCACCAAGCGGGAGAAGCGACGGCGCGGGCGAGACCTCCGCTACACGCTGACCATCCCCTTCGAGGACGCGATCAACGGGTGCTTGCGCGACATCGAGTTCGAAGCGCCCGGGCCGTGCGCCACGTGCAGAGGGAGCGGCACCGCACCGGGCGGGCGCAAGCCCGAGACCTGCACGGTGTGCGGCGGCAAGGGAGAGGTCAAGGGCGAGGGCTTGTTGTCCCGGCGCTCGACCTGCGGTCGCTGCAGCGGCATGGGGCTCATCCAGCTCGATCCCTGTGACGAGTGCAAGGGCAAGGGCACCCGACGACAGACCCGAGCATTCGCGGTGAAGGTGCCGCCCGCCACCGAGGCCGGCTCCGAGCGCGTGATCGAAGGGGAGGGGGAGCCCGGTCGCTTTCACGGTGACGCCGGGGATCTGCGCGTGACGGTCAACATCGAGCCGCACCCCTGGCTGCGTCGCAAGGGCGACGAGATTCACTGCGACGTGCCGCTGTCGATCTTCGAGGCGGCCAAGGGCGCCAAGGTTCCCGTGCCCACCGTCGATGGTCTGGTCGAGGTCGACGTGCCGCCCGGGGTACGCAGCGGTACGCGGCTGCGCCTGCGGGGCAAGGGCGTGCCGAGCCGCGGAAAGAAACGCGGGGACCAGTTCGTGGTGGTCGTGGTGGAGACGCCCGTGACCTCGGGCTTCGCCGAGGTCGACGAGGCGCTCGAGCGACTCGAGGCGGCCTGCGTGCGCTCGCCCAGCTCGTTGCCGCTCCGCATGGCCCAGCGCGAGGCGCTGGACGAAGACGCGAGCTGACGACGCTCCGTTTTGCCGACCGTGCCCCGCTCGCCCGGTGAATTCGGGCCGGGCCGCGCTCGAGGTAGGAGCGTCTCCCCCATCGAATTCGGGCTCTGAACGGCGAACAGAGCCCGTGTCCGGTTTCGCGCGTCTGCTCCGTCACTCGATCGGCCTCGAGGCGGGTCGTCAGCGCCGCAGCCTGGTACGATCAGGTCGCGGGGTCGACGCAAGCATGGTTTTCATCGACATGCCCCGGAAGGAGGTCACGCTCAAGCTCGTTTATTACGGGCCGGCCCTGAGCGGTAAGACCACCAACCTCCAGCAACTGCATCGTCGAATGCAGGGGCATACCGATGGCGAGCTCGTCACGCTCAACACGAAGGACGACCGCACGTTGTTCTTCGATCTGTTGCCGCTGCGGCTGTCGGTGAGGGGAGGGCTGTCGATCCGGGTCAAACTGTTCACCGTGCCCGGTCAGGTCATCCACAACGCGACACGAAAGATCGTGCTGCAAGGAGCCGACGGCGTGGCGTTCATTGCCGACTCGAGGATCCGACAAACGCGAGCCAACAACGAGAGCTTCGCCAACCTCCGCGCCAACCTCCGCGACAACGGCATCGCGATGAGTGAGATCGGCACGGTCATCCAGCTCAACAAGCGGGACCTGCCCGGCATCCGCAGCGACGAAGAGGTGCGGAAGATCCAGGCCAAGGGAAGCGAGCCGGTCTACACCGCCATCGCGCTCAAGGGCGAAGGCGTGGCGCAGACCTTCCTGGGTCTCGCGTCGTCGTCGTGGCGGAAGCTCGAGCGGCGCTACGGGTTCCAGTCCAGCTTCGGCGTCACCCACGACGAGATCATGGAGCAGATCGCCGGCGTGCTCGGGGAGAACGACACCGCATGGCGCTGACCGAAGCGATGATGGCCAGCCCCGTCGATCGCAAGCCGACGCTCGCGGAGCTGGTGCACGCCAACGACATCGAGCGCTGCCTCAGCCCCTTCGTCGCGGGGACCATCGAAGGGGTGGGGCTCTTCGCCGACGACGGTCCCGCCTTTGCGATCGCCAGTCGCCCCGGTGGCACGCTGACGCGCTGGGAGACCTTGCCCCCCGAGGCCATCGATGCCCTGCGGCGCGGTGGCGATCGGGCCTTCGGCGTCGACGTCCTGCGGATCGAGGTTCGGCCGCTCTTCGCCGGAGCGGACCGGGTCGGCGTGCTGGTCGTGGCCCGGCGTGCGGGCGGAGGAGCCGGCCTCGACGGTCGCATCGCCGACGCGGTGACCGGCGTGGTGGGGCAGCTGCTGCAGGCCTCGTTTGCCGCCTGGGTGACCTCTCAGCTGCACCTGGCGGCCAGCGAGCGCTCCCACGAGGCGCTGACCAATCAAAACGCCGAGCTGCAGCGGGCCGTCGAGCACCTGCGCTACCTCGACAAGCTCAAGAGCAACTTCTTGGCCACCGTCTCGCACGAACTCCGCACGCCGCTGACCTCGGTGATCGGGTTCTCCGAGATGTTGCTCGAGGGCGTGGCCGGAGATCTTCAGGCGGAGCAGCGCGAGTACGTCGAGACGATCTTGGGGCGCGGCGAAGAGTTGTTGCGACTCATCACTCAGCTGCTCGAGATGTCTCAGCTCGAGGGGGGATCGGTCCGACTCGATCTCCAGGCGCACCCGGTCGACGAGCTCATCGCGAAGGCGGCCGACACGGTGCGGCTGTCCGCCGAGAAGGCGGGCCTGACGATGCACATCGCACCGGCCTCGGTGCCGCCCGTCGTGGCCGACGCCGACAAGATCCAACAGGTGCTGCTGAATCTGATGGGCAACGCGGTGAAGTTCTCCCGCACGGGCGGCCAGATCACCGTAGAAGCGTGCCTAGCCCCCATTCGGCGGCCATTCCAAGAAGAGACCCTCTTCGGCGAAGAAGACCCCGACGCGGTGCGGATCAGCGTCCGCGACACCGGGATCGGCATCGATCCCGAGCAGCTCGGCCGGGTCTTCGAGGCCTTCTATCAGACCGACGCCGGCCCGACTCGGGCCCACGGCGGCGCGGGCTTGGGCTTGTCGATCGTTCGCAACCTCGTCGTCGCGCACGGAGGCGAGGTCTGGGTGGACAGCGAACTCGACGTGGGCACGGTGGTGCACTTCACCTTGCCCATGGCTTCGGTGGCCGCCGAGATCGCTGGTTGATCTCTCGAGTTCGATCTCCCGCGCGCCTGGATCGGCTCGAAAAACCGGAGATCGGCCGCGACTTTGTCGGGCGCTCGCCCTGGCTCTTTGCGGATCCATGCGGCAAGCTTCGCGCGTTGCCTGAGTGAAAGGCGACCCGAGATCATGAAGTTGCCGCAACAAGTCGAGGCGCTCGAGCGCCTTGCCGAGTCGATGTCCGTACGCGTCAGCTACGAGCCCATGGCCGGTTTGGTCCAACGCACGGGCGGGCTGTGCCGGCTCCGTGGCGAGTACCGGATCATCATCGACCGCCGGCTCAAGCCGCCGGAGCGGCTCCAGATTTTGGTGGAAGCGCTGAACCGACTCGACCCCACGGGCTACGAGATCGATCCCGGGATTCAGCACCACTTCCCGGTTCAGGCCCAGGCCACGGGCTGAGCTCGGCAACGGGGGGCCTGCTCGTCCGTGCACCCTGTGCGGGTGAACCGGGCCGAGACCGGGCCTAGGGGCGCAGCCACTGCTGGATCAGAGGGTTTTCGCCGAGCAGGGTCTCGACCTCCGCGCGTATCGCGGCTACGGCCTCGGGTGAGGCATCGGGCGGAACGCGAGTGCGCACCGCAGCGTCGATGAGCTGGGTGCGAGCCGTCTGCGAGTCGATCGCGCCCGAGGCCAGCGCGGCGGCAATGGCCTGCGTAGAGCCCGATTGGGGGGCCGCAGCCGCAGCTTCTGCGGCCGCCGGGCCCTGGACGGCACCCGCCTCGCTCGCGGCCTCGGTGGCTTCCGACGGAGCGACGGCATCCGAGCCTCCCACCGGCCCCAGACGATCGGCCGGGTCTGTGTCTCCCGAATTCGGCATGTCTCGACGTCGGAGTGTATCATCGGCCCCGATTTGGTCTCGTTGCACCCGTTCGTTTCGACTCCACGTGGAGTGACCGTCGCCTTCGCCCGGGCGGGGGACACGTGCGCCGCGTCGCCGAGCCTTGTCGCTTCTACCGCCAGACACCCACGGGGACCGCAGGGAACGCAGTCCGAGGGGAATGGCCACGTCTGCCCGCGTTGGTACGCAGGGCCCCGCGGGAGCCGCCGGTGAACCTTCCAATGCAGCTCGGTCCGTACCTGCTGCTCGAGCGCGTGAGCGTCGGCGGCATGGCCGAGGTCTACAAGGCCAAGGAGTACGGCGTCGAGGGTTTCGAACGAACCGTCGCCGTCAAGCGCATCCTTCCCCACGTCGCCGAGGACGACGAGTTCATCGCGATGTTCAAGGACGAAGCGAAGATCGCCGTCCAGCTCAATCACGGCAACATCGCCCAGATTTACAACCTCGGCAACGACCACGACAGCTTCTACATCGCCCTCGAGTACGTCGCCGGGCGAGACCTCCGCGCAATCTTCCAGCGTGGCCAGCAGCAGGGGCACCCCATGCCCATCGCGCAGGCCTGCTATTGCATCATGAAGATCTGCGAGGGGCTCGACTACGCGCACAACAAGAAGGACAAGTACAACCGCCCGCTGAGCATCGTGCATCGCGATGTCAGCCCGCCCAACATCCTCGTGTCCTTCGAGGGCGAGGTGAAGCTCATCGACTTCGGCGTCGCCAAGGCGGCCGGCCGTGCCTCGCGGACGCAGGCCGGCATCCTCAAGGGCAAGTTCGGCTACATGTCCCCCGAGCAGGTCCGCGGCATGCCGCTGGACCGCCGCAGCGACGTGTTCTCCGTGGGCGTGGTGCTGTTCGAGATCCTCTGCGGCCAGCGTTTGTTCCAGGCCGAGACCGACTTCGCCACGCTCGAGAAGGTGCGGGCGGTCGAGGTCCCGCAGCCGTCGGTCATCAACCCGAACATCCCCAAGCCGCTCGAGACCATCATCTACAAGGCGCTCACCCGGGAGCCCGAGCAGCGCTACCAGTCGGCCATCGAGCTGCACGACGAGCTGCAGGCCTTCATGTTCGCGCAGGGGCTGTTCTACAGCCGCAAGGACCTGGCGGCGTGGATGCGCGAGAACTACGCCCGGGAGATCGAGGCCGAGAAGGAGAAGACGGCGAGCCAGGCCGATCTTCGCCCCGAGCAGTTCAAGCCCAACGGGGGCAAGCCGCCCGGGCGGCCGCCTCCACCGCCCGCTCCGGGCCGTCCGCCTCCACCCCCGCCGCGCGGGCGAGCGGGAGGCAAGGCTCCGTCGCCACCCACCGCCGCTCATAAACCGGTGAGCATCGAGGGCCGGGCCAAGCGAGCACCCAAGCGCAAGACGATGGTCATGACCACGTCGCGCAACCTGCCGCCGCCTCCGGGCAAGCGAGCGCGGCCGGGGGCCAAGCCTCCTCCCGATCCACCCACGGTGCCTCTGACCTCGCTGCCCAAGCCGGCGAGCGCGGGGCTGCCCAAGCCGGCCAGTGCCGGCCTGCCCAAGCCGGCCAGCGCGGGTCTGCCCAAGCCGACCAGCTCGGGGCTGCCCAAGCCCCAGGGCGCGCCGAAGCCCAAGCCGCCGGTCAAAGCCACCGCGAGCTATGCGGCCACCGCCAAGCCGCCCTCCGCCGATCTCGACTGGGACGACGACGAGCTGGAGACCCGGCTCTTCGAGGGGGACGACGACGACCCGGGCGGCGGGGTGAAGGCCGGCGGAGACGACAGCGGTGTGCCCACCAAGGTGGACCAAGCGTCGCGTCCGCCCGGGCCTACCGTGATCCCGGCCCCGGGCATCGGAGCCACCACCGACCCGGGTCCCGACAAGGGCATGACCATGGTCCCGGGTCAGGTGATGACCCCGCTGCAGATGCCGGCCTCGCCCGTGCCGTCGCCGGCGGTACCGGGTCAGCACGCACCTCCGCCCGGCATGGGTATGCCTGGGGCTGCAGCCATGGCGGCTGGAGCGGCGGCCACCGTCGCCCCCGGTGGCGCCGGGCCGGCTCCTGCGGCGCCCTACGGCGCTCCGCCGCCGTCTGGTGGCATGCCGGCTTCGCCTCCGCCCGCTGCACCTGCGCCCGGGTTCCCCAATGCGCCGGGCATGGCTCCGGCCGGGGTCGCGCCCGGCATGGTGCCGGCCGGCAACATGCCGCCGCCCGCGGGCATGGCCTACGACTTCGATGATCGCCCGCGCAAGTCGAACGTGGGGCCGATCATCATCATCGTCGTCGCCCTGCTCGTGCTCTTTGGCGCGGGCCTGGGGAGCTTCTACGTGATGCTCAAGGGCAAGAGCAGCAGCTCGACCGAGACGGCCGAAGGGGCCGCGAAGGTCGAGGCTCCCGCAGCCGCGGCCCAAGGGGCGCTGACCGTGCAGGTCACTCCGCCCGATGCCCAGGTCACCATCGACGACAAGCCGGTGACCGGTGCCCCCGCGGTGACTTCGGTCGCTCCGGGCAAGCACAAGGTCAAGGTGGTGCACCCCGACTATCTCGACTTCGAGTCGGAGGTCGAGGTCAGCGCGGCGGGCCTGAACCTGCCCATCACCATGCAGCCCAAGAAGGTGCAGCTCACCTTCGAGCTGGTGCCGGCCGAGGCCACTGCGAACGTGCTGTCCGGCGGCAAGCCGGTCGGTTCGGGCACCAACGCGGCGCCGCTGGCCATCGAGCGGGTGGCGGGGGCCGAGTACGAGGTCGAGGTCAGCGCGCCGGGGCACACCTCGCTGCGGCAGCCCTTGGTGTTCACCGGGGAGGCCGCGCAGGCCTTCAAGATGACCCTGACCAAGGCGGGCGGCGACACCAAGGCGACCACGCCGAAGACGACGCCCAAGCCGTCGACGCCGAAGACGACGCCCAAGCCCACGACGCCGAAGCCCAAGCCGAAGCCCAAACCCAAGCCCAAGGCAAAGACGGCCACGCTGCGCTTCGCTCCGAAGCCCGGGGTTCCGCCGGCCAAGGTCTACGTCGACGGCAAGTTCGTGGGCACCGTGCCCGTGCTCAACGTCGCGGTCACGCCCGGCAAGCACACCGTGAAGTTCACCTGGAGCTCGGGTCGCGCGCCCAAGACCCAGACGGTGACCGTCGGTGACCGCGAGATGAAGACGATCCGGCCCGGCTGAGCCCGAGCCCCTTCGAAACGCGGCCGGCCGCCGCCCGTTGTTCACGACGGGTCGCGGCCGGTTCTACGTTGGGCGTGTCGTCTCCTCGGAGCGACGGCCGCGGGTATGTCTTGGCCCGGGGCTAGGGGCTGGGGTCGTCGCTGCGCTCAGGGCCCGACAGCGGGCTCGGGTCGGAGCGAATCACCGCCCACACCGAGTCGGGCAGGTAGGGCGCGGCGTCCTTTTGCTCGCGCATGAAGTCCTCGCGCACGCGCTCGATACGGGCGACGGACTCCCGGCTCGTCAGTGCGCCCAGCTTGCGGCGAAGCAGGCGTCGGTGGTCTTCGTCTTCGGTCTCGACCAGCTGGCTCTCGAGGAACTGAATGGCGAGCTGGTCGGTCACCCCTTCGGTGATGAGCGTGGCCGCGTAGCGTCGCACCAGCGGGTCGGCCCCGTGCGCCGCAGCGCGACGGATCAGCTCGACGCCCTCGGCCGCGAGCGCCTCTCTTTGTTCGGGCGTGTACCCGGGGGTCGAAGAGACCTGGTGAGTGAGCAGCATGCCGTGGGCGTAGAGCAGCTCGTGGCTCTCGGGGAACTGCTCGAGGCCGGAGCGATAGATGGCCGAGGCTCGCTCGACGGCGGGGCGATCGATGCTGCCCGCACCGCCGTAGATGGCCGTGATGCCTCCCCACAAATAGGGACGATGGAAGCGAGGCGCCAGCGTGGTGATGCCGACGACGTAGCGCTCGACGAGGCTGGTGTCGGTCTGGCCGAGGCTCTCGCCCGCGAAGATGAGCGCCCGGACCCACACGAGGTCAGCGAGCGCTTCGCGGTAGCTCAGGCTGCCCAGCTCGAGGTAGCGGGGCGGCGGGAGCACGGTGAGGTCTTGCTCGGCGGGAAGCTGCGCGCGGCGTTCATCGACCCGCCCGTGCATGATGCCGGTCAGCGCGACCAACACGGGCAAGGCGAGCAGGGCGACGAGGCGCACACCCGATGATAGCCACAAAAAAGGAAAGGGCGAGGTCGCCGTTCGGCAACCTCGCCCGAGTCGGGGATGGCCCCAGACTTTCCCAGTCGGATGCTTACTCGACCTCTTGGTCCATGTAGAGACCGGCGGCCGCGTTCACGCCGTTCTGGTCGGCAGCGCCCGAGCGCTCGTAGGTGGAGTAGACGGTGGCGTCGCCGTCGAGGTCACCGAAGGCCTGCGCGGTGAACTGGCACTCACCGAAGCCCGTGCCCGAGTTGCTGGCCATGAAGTTGTAGTGGAAGTAGTGCGCCTGCTCCTGCTGGAAGTTCAGGGCGTTCCACACGGTGTTGTTGGCCCACAGGTCGATTTCGTAGTAGCCGGCACCACCGCCGCCGTCACTGGGGACGCAGCGACCACCCGGGCCGAGGTTGCAGTCGAGGGCCAGCGGAGGCGTGATCTCGGCTGCGCTGGCGCCCGTCTCTTCGCCGTTTTGATGGGGGCAGCGGTGCGGCGCGAGGTCGGAGATGTTGGCACCACCGCCGATGACCTGCACCTGGCCACGGTCGACGTGCTCTTCGTTGAAGTACGAAGAAGCGGCGTCGAAGAGCTTGGCGATCTGCACCCGTGCCTCGCTGGTCTTACTGCGACGCATGTATTTGGTGAGGGCGGGGACCGCAATCGCGGCGAGGATGCCCAGGATCGCCACGACGATCATCAACTCGATGAGAGTGAAACCGCGTGCCTTTTGAAACTTCTTGATGTCCACGTACATGATGCTGCCGTCCTGTTCCCGTCTGTCCGTTTTGTCCGTCTGTCCGTCTGGGACGAGTCCGCCCCCCGCGAATGCGTAACGAAAGTCTTTGTGTTTGGTGTGCGAGACCGACTTACTCGTTCTCGCGATAGAAGCCGGTTGCGTCGGTGGAGTAGTTCACCTGGTCTTCGTAGTGATTGATGGTGAACGCCCAGTAGTTGCCGTCGAAGTCGAAGTCACAGAGCGCGTAGGCGTAAAACCAGTCGCGCGCCCAGTAGGCATCGGATCCGGCGGGGAAGATCTGGTTGGCGAGAGTCTCGGAGGGAGGCTCGTCAGCCGTGGCCGGGTCGGTGGAGTCGGTGCCGTGTCCGGAGACCGTCGCGTAGCCGCACCACGAGTTGCCACCGTCGGGGAGGAAGCGCAGAGCGTCGAAGCCGTGGACCGCTGCGCCGCCGCGGAAGAACTCGGCGTCGCCCTGAGCGGCCAGCGTGTAGCCGGCATCGGCGACGTTCCACTGTACGGGGCCTTGCTCGACCGCGATGTTCGTCGCCAGCGGGTACGTGCACGCAGCCCCTTCGCAGTCGGAGCTGCTGGCGTAGTGGCCTTGCACGGCGCGGAAGCTGCGTTGCTTGAGCGAGAGGTTCGACAGGTCCGAGATCACCTCGGTCTTGTGCGCGTTGCGTACATGTCGTGAATAGGCCGCGATCGCGACGGCAGCCAGCACGCCCAAGATGACCACCACCATCATCAGCTCGATCAGCGTGAAGCCGTAGGAGCTTCGTGCGCGCTGAGGGGGGTGGGTCACGGATTGTTCAGTAAGCATGTGGCGTGCCATTTGGATCACGAGAAGTTTGATCGGTAGTTGGAGCGACTCGTCGGAAACGTGACGGCATGGGAGGCCGTAGATTGTCGGCCCAAGGGACAAAAATTGTCACCGCGTACCGAGCGCAAAATGCCCTGAAACGGTCGATAACGGGCGAAATAAGGGGTTCCTGCACTCGAACACCTACCGTGACCCACGAGGTACGAGCGCCATCATGCGCCATGGATGCGCCCGCGTTTGTGTGCACTGTACGAGTGCGCCGCACTCCGTCGCGCATGGCGACGGACGTGGGTGTCTAGGCGTCTCGATCGCCGCCGCGAGCGACCTGGATCCCGAGCTTCTCCAGCCGGTAGCGCAGCGATCGAAAGCTGATCCCGAGCAGCTTGGCCGCGTCCTTGCGGACGCCTTTGGAGCGCTGGAGCGCGGCGCCGATGAGGTGCCGCTCGAGATCGGCGACCGCCTGCTCGAGGTCGATGCCGTCTTCGCCGAGCGTGGGCATGGTGGCCGAGCTTTGCTGCGCGGTGGCCTTGCGCGTGGGCAGGTTGGCGGCGCTCAAGCGGGGCCCGGCCTCCAGGGCCACGGCGCGCTCGACCAGGTTCTCGAGCTCGCGAATGTTGCCCGGGTAATCGTGCTGGAGGAACCAGTCCATGGCCTCGGGGGTGAGCCCATCGAGGTTGCGCCCGAGCTCGCGGTTGAGGCGTTCGAAGAAACGCTCGACCAGCGGGGCCACGTCTTCGGGGCGGTGTCGTAGCGGGGGCAGGACGACCTGCACGACGTCGAGTCGGAAGTACAGGTCGCGGCGAAACTCGCCGGAGTCGATGGCCGCTTCGAGGTCGCGGTTGGTCGCCGCCACCACCCGGCAATCGACGTCGAGCTCGAGGTCGCCGCCCACCGGTCGGATCTTCCGCTCCTGGAGGGCGCGCAGCAGCTTGACCTGCATCGGCAGGCTGAGGTCGCCGATCTCGTCGAGGAAGAGCGTGCCCTCGCGGGCGGCTTCGAAGACGCCGTCCCGCTTGCTCGCAGCCCCCGTAAACGCCCCTTTGACGTGCCCGAACAGCTCGGACTCCATCAGGTTTTCGGGGATGGCCCCACAGTTGACGGCGACGAAGGGCCCCTGGGCGCGGTCGCTGAGGTTGTGCAGCGCCCGGGCCACGAGCTCCTTACCCGTGCCCGACTCGCCACGAATGAGGACGTTGGTGCGCGTGGGCGCGACCCGACGCAGCAGCTCGAAGACCTTCTGCATGGACTCCGAGCGACCGATCATACCGTCGAGACGCTGGACGCTGCGGAGCTCGTCGCGCAGCCGCTGGTTCTCCGAGCCGAGGTCGACGCGCTCGAGCGCCCGCTGGACCACGACCTGGATCTCGTCGACCTTGAAGGGCTTGGTCAGGTAGTCGTAGGCGCCGAGCTTCATCGCTTCGACCGCGGTATCGGTCGTGGCGAAGGCGGTGATCATGATGACCAGGGGAGGCTCGGGTCGCGTGCTCAGCTTGCGCAGCAGCTCCATGCCATCCATGCCCGGCATGGTCAGGTCGGTGATGACGAGATCGACCGGGTGCTGCTCGAGGTAGGCGAGGGCCTGCTCGCCGCCGGGTGCCGCGTCGACCGAGTGCCCCGCACGTCGCAGGCAGATCGCGAGAAACTCCCGCATGCTGGGCTCGTCGTCGACGACGAGGATCTTGGCGTTGCGACCGGCGGCTCCGTTCATGCGACCGCCTCAACCCTACACGCTCGGCGGACCGGGCAGCCGCGGCGGGGTCAGCCGCCGGAACACGACGACCAGATGCGCCGCGAATCGCCGCAGCAGCGGCTGATCGCGCCCGTACCACTCCAAGCGGGTCAGCACGCGACCGAGGATGGGGAGTGCCAGCAGATGGGAAGAGGGCACCACCAGGCCCACCCCGTGGAGATCGATGGGCGTCAGTGTGGGAGGTAGACGCTCGATTACGCGACCGAGAACGTCGAACCGCGTCAGTCCACGGGGTGAATCGATGACCAGTGGCCCGCGGCCGAGGCTACGACCGAGCCGCCGCAGACCATGATAGAGGCCGAAGGGGCTGCGAGCATTGTCGAGTTGGAGCACCGCGATGCCGCCGGGCGCCAACAGCCGAGAAAGCTCGATCAGGGCGGAGTCCAAGGCATCGACCGACGTTCGTGGATCTCGGCCCAGGTGGGGCAAGGTGCGCAGAGAGTAGACGCAGTCGTAGTTGGCGTCCGGGAGCGGAACTCGGATTTCACCTCCCCGGCCCAGGTCGACCGCATCGACGACATCGAGTCGTGCCGCCCGGTCGCCGACCCACTCGGTCACCGCTGGCGCGCCGCGGCCCAGGTCGAGCACTCGCCGTCCGGTCGCGTGCCGCAAGACGACCTCGCCCGCAAGTCGATCGACCAACCCGGTCAAACGGTCCGACTCGCGGGGGAGCAGGGCGGGTCGGTCCTCCAGCCCCACGGGCGCCAGGATCTGGGGCATTGCCCCCCGGGGCCGCGGAGGTCCATTCGTTGACCCGCTCACAGCGCCCATGGTACGCCTGCTTCAGCCTTTAGGAGCCCAAACAAACTATGGCGACGAAGATCCTCGCAATCGACGACAGCAAGACGATGCGGCTGGCGATCAAGATCACCTTCGCCGCCGAGGATGCCGAGGTCACATCGGTCAGCAAGGGTTCGGATGCGGTTGCCCGCATCAAAGCCAAGCCCGGCGGTTACGACGTGGTCCTGGTCGACGCGAAGCTCGCGGGCGAAGAGCCCTCTGGCTACGAGGTCTGCCGCGCGATCAAGCAAGACCCCGCGACGGCCAAGATCCCGGTGATGGTGCTGGTCAGCAATCAGACCGGCGTCGACGAAGCTCAGTTCACGGCGGTCGGTGGTGACGACTGGCTCGCCAAGCCCTTCAGCAGCGACGACCTGATCGAGAAGGTCGCGGGGGTGCTCGCCAAGGGGTCGGCCAAGCCCGCGGCAGCGGCTGCCGCTCCGCAGGCCGCGGCTCCGCGAACGCCCTCGGCTCCGCGCCCCGCTGCGGCGCCCAAGCCTCCGGTTCGCCCCGCGGCCCGGCCCGCCAATCGCACGCAGATGGGCATCCCTTCGCCGGCCGTGCCGAAGGCGGCCGCGCCTCCCAAGGCCGCGGCTCCGCCGAAGGCAGCCGCGCCTCCAAAGGCGGCCGCGCCTCCCAAAGCGGCCGCGCCTCCCCGCGCCGCTGCGCCCAAGCCCGCTGCTCGCCCGGCACCGAAGCCGGCTGCGGCTGCGGTGCCCAAGCCCGCGGCGCCCAAGCCCGCCGTCGCCCCGAAACCCGCGGCGGCAGCCAGGCCTGCCCCTGCACCTCGGGCGGCCGCTCCGGGCGAAGTCCAGATTCCGGTCGCGATCCCCATTCCCTTCACCGCCGCCGACTCGCCCACGCCGGGCATGGTCGAGCGACTGCAGCAAGCTGCCAGCGCGGGTGGGGTTGATCCCAAGGTGGCCGAGGCCATCGCCTCGCTCAGCCGCGAGGTCGTGGAGCGGATCGTCTGGGAGGTCGTGCCCGAGCTCGCCGAGAGCCTCATCCGCGAGAAGCAGGCCAAGTCGGCCTGACCCGCGCCGCACCTCGGCCGCACGCCGGCGCCGTCCCACCGACGGCGCCGTCGTCGTTTAATCCCTCAGCTCATCGAGTGATGGGGATCTCGGCGGGCGTGAACGCGGGGCTGCGGCCGTAGCAGTTGCCGTCGTGCGCCTCGGACAGCGGGGTCGAGTCATCGGGGAAGCCGGGCACCGGACCCTCGAGGACCAGCGTGCCCTGGCCCTTGGTCTTGCCCGGTCGGAAGCGAAGCTTGGTCTCGACGTCGACCGAGGTGGGGGTCAGCCACTCGCAGTCGCCCGGCTCCCGACATCCGCGGGTATCGCCTTCGGGGTAGGTGGCCACCTGGTAGAAGACGTCGACGATGGTGTCGCCGGTATCGGGGGCGGCCGGACACACCAGCAGGTCATTGATGGCGAGGCGGTGCCCGCGGCCATCGACACATGCCGCCGAGCGCGTGCCGTGGGCGGCGGCCGCGGTGAGCAGGCGCGACACTTCCTGGGTGATCGCCAACGGCGCTTCGCAGTTGCTCGGGATGGGGAAATCCTTGGCCGGTCGCACCGCGGTGGCGGTGCTGGTGGCGGGCTCGGCCGGTTCCGCGGTCGACGGTTCGGGCGTGGGGTCGACGTCGGGCACGCGGGGCGTCACGCTCGGCTCGGGGCACTCAGGCTGGCTTTGGGGAGCGCACGCGAGGCCGAGGAGCGCGAGCGCCGGCAGCAGCAGTGACCGTGGTGGTGTCATGCGGCGAGCATAGACCGGCCAAGGTTTCGCGGACAGCGGCGTACGGGCGCGTGTGAGAGGTCATCGTCTCAAAACCATCGTTCGTGGCATGGTCCGCGCTCGATGGCACTCGATTGGCGTCACGTAGGACTCGGGTTGGCAATGAGCATGGGAGGGGCGTGCAAGACCACGCCCGTGACCCCGCCTGCGGGGCCGACCACGAGTGAAGAGACCAAAGCCGTGGGCGAGGTCGTGCACGCGGTGATGGACGAGGACGCCGACCCCTGCACCGACTTTTACCGGTACGCGTGCGGCCAGTGGCTCGACGAGACCACGATGCCAAGCGATCAGCCCCGCTACGGTCGCTTCAACGAGCTGCGCGAGCAGAACGAGGCCACCCTCCGCGGGATCCTCGACGAGGCGGTGGCGGCCACCGATCCCGAGCCTGCGCAGGCCCAGCTCGGTACCTTCTACGGCAGCTGCCTCGATGAGCAGGGCGCCGAGACCAACGGCATCGCGGCCATCGAACCGCTGCTCGCTCGCATCGACGAGGCCAAGTCGCTCGACGACATGATGGTCGTCATCGCCGAGCTGCAGCAGTACGGCGCCCGGCCGCTGTTCAATCTCGACGTCGACGCGGACTACGACAATCCCGACATCAACGTCACCCACCTGGGCCAGTCCGGGCTCGGCATGCCCGACCGCAACTACTACCTCGAGGAGGGGGAGGCCCCCGAGGCGCTGCGCAAGGCCTACGCCGAGCATGTGGCCACCGTGCTCGCGGGGCTGGGCGACGAAGATGCGGCCCGGCTGGCCGAGAGCATCGTGGCGCTGGAGACCGAGCTGGCCAAGGTCTCGATTCCTCGCGACCAGATTCGCGACCCCGACAAGCGCCGCAACAAGACCACGCTGAAGGCCCTGAAGGCCATGACGCCCAAGCTGTCGTGGGATGGCTACCTGGCGGCAGTGGGCCGCCCGGACGTGAAGGACTTCAACGTCGTCGCGCCGAGCTACATGAAGGCGATGGCGGGCATCATCGCCGACGCCAAGCCTCCCGTGCGTCGGGCCTACCTGCGCTGGCACCTCGCCCACGGCCTCGCCGAGCAGATGCCGCCCGCGTTCTCCACTGCCCACTACGAGTTCTTCGACAAGCGCCTCCGCGGCCAGGCCGAGCCCGCGCCGCGCTGGCGCACCTGCATCAAGGCCACCGACCGGGCGCTGGGCGAGAACCTGGGCCGCAAGTTCGTGGAGCAGCGCTTCGCCGGGCAAAACCGCCAGGTCGCCAACGACATGATCGCCCAGATCGAGGAGGCGTTCGCAGCCGGTCTGCCCGGTCTGGAGTGGATGGA
This sequence comes from Myxococcota bacterium, assembly GCA_039028615.1. Lineage (GTDB taxonomy): Bacteria > Myxococcota_A > Polyangia > Nannocystales > Nannocystaceae > Paraliomyxa. The sequence goes on from JBCCHT010000047.1 coordinate 53,744, forward strand.
CGACCCGACCCGGCAGCGCGCGCTCGAGAAGATGCACGCGGTGGTCAACAAGATCGGTCACCCGGAACAATGGCGGGACTACTCCTCGATGGAGCTGGGCACCGACCACCTCGCCAACGTGATGGCGGGGCGGCGCTTCGAGTGGCAGCGCCAGGCCAAGGAGATCGGCGAGGCGGTGGACCAGCAGCAGTGGCACATGACGCCCTCGACGGTGAACGCCTACTACAACCCCTCGTCCAACGAGATGGTGTTCCCGGCCGGCATCCTCCAGCCTCCGTTCTTCTCCGCCGACTACCCCATGGCGATGAACTTCGGCGGCATCGGGATGGTCATGGGCCACGAGCTGACCCACGGCTTCGACGACAACGGCCGCAAGTTCGACGGCGACGGTCGCCTGACCGAGTGGTGGGGGGCCGACGCGGTCACCCGCTTCGAGGAGCGCGCCGCCTGTGTCGAAGAGCTCTATAGCGGCTACGAGGTCCAGCCCGGCGTGAACCTCAACGGCAAGCTGACCCTGGGCGAGAACATCGCCGACTTCGGCGGTATCCGTCAGGCCTTCGGGGCGTACCAGTCGTGGGCCGACAGCCAGGGGGGCAACGTCCCTCAGGTGGTCGAGGGGCTGACCAACGAGCAGCTGCTCTTCGTCTCGTTCGGCCAGATCTGGTGCTCGCACGCGACCCCCGAGGTCGAGCGCGTGCTGGCCACCACCGACAGCCACTCGCACCCCCGCTATCGGGTGAACGGACCGCTGTCCAACTACCCCGAGTTCTGGGAGGCGTTCTCCTGCGAAGAGGGGACGCCGATGCACCCGGCTAACGTCTGCCAGGTCTGGTAGCGGCGCCGCTGCGACGAATGGAGGGCCGAGTCGCCGTCGCCGAGACGACGACTCGGTCTTTTGTCTATTCGGTCTCTTCGGGGGCGGTGAAGCCGAAGATGACCTCGACGTCGAGGTCGGGGTCTTCCGCGATGTCCTGCTCGGTGAACAGCACCTTGCGCCAGTCCTTGTTGGAGAAGCGCTCCATCTGGTCGGTGTGGTACGGCGAGTCGGGATCGTCGGACTGACCGTAGGTGACGAAGGCATAAGCCTCCGGCACGCTGTCGGTGAAGGTCATCGCCATGACGTAGCTGCTGCCGTAGTTGACGACGTAGCCCTCGTCGGTGAGCCCGGTGACGGCGTTGATGACCTCACCGCGGCCCAGGCCTTCGGCCACCGTGGTCCGCAGGTTGTTGTAGATGATGAGGTTGGTGACGCCCTCGTTGCGGCCACCGCCGTGCACGGGGATGCGCTGGCCCGCGCGGACCGTGTACTGCACGTCGCCCAGCGCGGCGTCGACGGGGATGCCGGCCTTCTCGAGGCGAGCGACGGCCCCCGCGAGGGCCTCGAGGACGCGGTCGTCGGCGAGGTCATCGGCGGCGGGGGCCAGGGTGTGCGGCGTATCGACGGCGCTGATGGCATCGCCCTCGGGCCCCGGATCGAAGGGCACGGCGTAGAGCGCGCCAGCGTCGAAGTGGGTCTCGTCGTCGAAGTCCCCGAGGAACTCGCGCCAGACCACCGCGCCGACGCTGTCGAGGTCGAGTCGCTTGTCCCAGGAGCCGAGCACGGAGCAGGCCTCGCTGATGTCGTAGGACTGGCCGTCGAAGTTGGCGGAGCTCACCCCGGTGCAGCGCTCCACGACCTGGTCGACGAGCAGCTCGGCCTGCATGCCGCGGTTGCTGAGCACGGCGTCGCGGAGCTCTTCGAGGTTGAACTTGCCGTCGGTGCCCGACATCGAGCCATCGCGGTCGAGCAGGGTGACCGCGTTCATGCGCGTGCGCGGGCTCCGGGGCGTGCGCTCGAAGCCGTGCAGCGGCGAGAAACCGGTGAGGGGCTCGAAGGGCGTGCTCAGCCAGTGGCTGTCGTTGGCGTTGAAGACGAAGTCGTTGCGCTCGACCTGGGGCAGCCGGGCGGCGGGGATGAGCCCCGGATCGCGAGCGCCGTCTTCTACGACCCAGTCGAAGGTCGAGCTGTCCCCGGGCAGCAGCACCAGACCGAAGTCGTCGAGCTGGATGGTGAAGAAGTCCTCCTCACGCGCCTCGAGCCAGTGGTCGATGGCCTCCTGGGTGAGGTTGGGCGTGGGCGTGGCGTCGGTATAGAACGCGCGCCCGTCCCGGCTGGAGGCGATGGTGTTGACCCACGGGATGCCCTTGATGTCCTGGTGCACCTGCTTGAACTCGTCGAGGCTCGACGCCATGTTCATGCCGATGAACTGAGGGATCATCGCCTGGTTGTTCTCGTTGGCGTCGCGAATGGCGAAGGCCAGGGTGGGCAGCTCGAGCCCCGGCAGCGCGGCGAGCGAGCCCTGGTGGGTGCGATAGAAGGTGTGGCTGGTGGTGGTGATCGAGCCGTCTTCTTCCAGGACCTGCACTTCCTGGACGTCGGGCTCCATGTCCCGGAACTCGCCATCGAACATGTAACGGGTGCGATCGTTGGGATCGACGGTGAGCTGGTAGACGGTCAGCCGCTGGCCGTCGGAGACGGTGTGGGTCCAGGCCACGTCGTTGTTGAAGCCGATGAGCGTGCCCACTACGCCCATGAGTCCCGCGCCGTAGACGTCGAGCTGGCCCGGGACCCGCAGGTGGCTCTCGTAGAGCTTCAGCTCGCCTTCCCAGGGAAAGTGCGGGTTGGCGACGAGCATGCCGTGGCCGTTCTCGGAGCGCTCGGCCCCGATGCCCCAGCCGTTGCTGCCCGGGCGCTCGCGCAGCCTGGCGATCGCGGCCATGGGGTCGGCCTCGAGGTTGGCGGGCAGGTCGTCGGGCGGGAGGAGGAAGTCGTGCGCCTGGCGGTTGCTGGCCAGCGTGCCCAGCTCGATGTAGTGGGCGAACAGGTCGACGCTGTCGATGGGACGCAGCCACTCCTCTTCGCCGCAGGGCAGGGACTCGCCGTTGGTCGTGATGTAGTCGTTGTAGCCCGCGGCGTAGCCGTCGAGCATGGAGCGGACCTGCTCGTCGAGGTTGGGCAGGCCCTCTTCGGCCTTTTGGTAGACGCCCAGGTGCTTGTGCACGAGGTCGCTGCGCACGTGCTCGTTGTCTTCGCCGCGGCCGAGCATCAGCGCCCGCTCGGAGCGAACCTTGAGCACCTGGTCGGCAAGGATGCAGCCGTTGAGGCGGGCGAAGGCCCAGCCCTGGCCGTAGGCGGCGCTGGGCAGGTCGGCGGCGAGGATGTGCGGGATGCCGTTGCCCGTCCAGCGGACCACGGCGCGATAGGTGTAGCCCTCGGGCTCGAGCTCGATCGGGTTGAGGCAGCTGCCCATGCCCAAGCCCACGACGCCCAGCGCAAGCAGACGCAAACCACGAATCGAAGAGGAGGCACGAGCCGAACGAGACATCGCCGACCAGGCTATGCGCCGCAGGGCCGGCCGGTCAACGCATCCCGGGTTTTCGGGCGCGGCCGAGTGTGGGCTCGTTTAGCCTTTGGGGGTGAACGCGCTGGCGTCGAAGCCGTGGGGCAAAAGATCCCGCACGGCGACGCGGCGCTGGCTGTCCCGGTTGGCGAGGATGACCTCGGCGTCGCGAGCGAATTCCCACAGGGTCTGGCGGCATGCTCCGCAGGGGTAGGTCAGGTCGGCGGCTTCGGTGACTATCGCGATGCGCTCGACCTTGCCCATGTGGTGCGTGAGCCCGTGATACAGGGCGACCCGCTCGGCACACAGCCCGAGGTTGTAGCTGGCGTTCTCGACGTTGGCCCCAGTGAAGGTCTGGCCGGCGTCGTCGAGCAGCGCCACCCCCACCGCAAAGCCGCTGAACGTGCATACGGCCCGTTCGCGGACATCCCAGGCGAGTGCGAGGAGCTCGTCGTCGGTCACCATGCCGCAGCTCAGGTCGACGAGCCCGAGTCCGACGAATCGTCGTCGGTCGACGGGGGCGGAGGCGGAGGCGAGGTGCGAGACGGGGGCACCGAGGGCGGCGTGGCGACCCCGGGAGTGGCTTGCGGGGCGGCGGTCACCGCTCGCGTGGCGGGGCGCTTGGGCGCGTCGGACTCCGCCGAGTCGGTGGGCGTGGGCTGTGTGTCGCCGCGCAACGGCGGAGTGGTGCTGCTGCCCGGGCCGACGGGAGGCGGGGGCGGAACGGCGGCGCCGTCGGAGGTCTTGGGAGGAGGCGGAACCGCTGGCGCGTCGGTCCCCTTCGACGAAGGCACGGGCGGCGGCGACGTCTTGCCGTTGCCCACGGGCGGGGCGATGGGCGGTGGCGTCGGCCGAGAACCGTTCGGCGTGCCCACGACCGGCGGTCGGGTGCTCTTGGGCGGCGGAGGAGGCTCGGCCGCCGCCGCGGCCGGAGCGGGAGGGGGCGTGACCGCGGGGGCTGGGTTGGCGCTGGCGGCCGCGGAATCCTGGGGCGGCGTGGGTACGGGACCCGATGCCGTGTTGCCCGTGCGGACCGGGATCGGCCCGGAGCCGTCGCCGTCGGGCACGGGAGCCGCGGGCGCGGGACCCGAGCTGGCCTTGGCCGGCGGCGGGGCCACGGGCATCGGCCCCGACCCCGCGGCGGGCGACGGCGGCATGGGACTCGGCGCGGTGCCTCCGGGCGGCGGTGCGGTGGAGATCGGAGCGGAGCCGGTCGGTGCTACCGCCTCGGGGGCTGGCGTGGGCACGCCCGGCGCCGACGGAGTGGGCAGCTGGGGAATGGTGGCGTGGCGTCGAGAACGACGCGAGCCCTTGGCTTCGGGAGCGGGCTCGGGGGGCACCACCGGTACGGGCATCGTGTTGCCGCGCAGCGGGGTGGGATCGGTGGGCCCGGGCGGAGGACCGACGACGGTGCCGCCCGACTCGGGGGCGGTGGGCGCAGGCGCGATCGCGGTCTGGGTGGTGATCGCACCGCTGAGCGAGGCCCCTTCGCGTGGCCGAGCGGCGTCGGGCTCGGGCTCGGGCTCGGACTCCGACGGCGCCACGTTGCTCGTGGTGGTGCTGATCAGCGTGCGCCGAGGATCGATCGCGGGCTGCTGGGGCGCGGAGGCGGGCGCCGTCGACGGCGGCGTGAACGAGGGCATGCTCGTAGAGATCAGCGTGCGCCGGTTCTCGAGGCTGTTTTCGTCGTCCTCGTCCTCGTCGTCGGGGTCGAGCAGCGAGTCGAGCATGCCCGAGTTGCGTGCCGCCACCTCGGCCAGATCGGTCAAGTCGGTAAGGTCGGGGACCTGCGGCGGCGCGGTGCGAGCGGTGGCGAGGTCGGCCGTGGTCTGGCGCAGGCGGTCGGCCAGCACGCGTACGAAGCTCCACAGCAGCTTGACCGCCAGCGCGGGCTCGCGCCGCAGCACGTTGTAGAAGTCGTCGCGCTGGATCGACAGCAGCTTGCCGGGCTCGGTGACGATGGCGGTGGCCGATCGTGCCTCGGAGTCGATGAGCGACATCTCGCCCAGGTGGGCTCCGCCGCCGACTTCGGCGACCGCGACCCCTTCGCGATAAAGCTCCACGCGGCCCCGCAGCAGCACGAGCAGCTCCTGGCCGGGCTCGCCTTCCTCGAAGAGCCGGTCGTCTTCCTCGATGACGCTCTGCTTGGACAGGTTGATGACGCGGACGAGCTGCTGGTAGCTCAGCTCTCGGAACAGCGGGACCGTCTTGAGGATGTCGAGGGTGAAGTTGAGCTCGGCCGCTCGATCCTGGTCGTTGTCGTCGCCCGCGACCTGCACCACCACCGCGGTGATGTTGTCCTTGCCGCCGCGCTTGTTGGCGGAGTCGATGAGCATGCCGGGGACTTCGCGGAGCTCGGGCAAGCCGATGGTGTTCGCGATGTCGTCGTCGCTCAGGTACTCGTAGAGCCCGTCGCTGCACAGCATGAACGAGTCGCCGGGGATGACGTCGAAGTCGAGGGTGTCGACCTCGACGCTCTCGTAGACCCCGACCGCCCGGGTCATGGCGTTCTTGAGGTTGGCGTAGGGGCTGGTCTCGAACTCTTCGGCGGTGATCTTGCCCATGCGGATCAGCTCGTTGCGGAGGCTGTGATCCTCGGTGAGCTGATAGACGATGCCGCCGCGCAGCAGGTAGATGCGACTGTCGCCGACGTAGGCGATGAACCCGCGATCGCCGATGAAGAGCAGGGCGACCAGGGTGGTGCCCATGCCCCGCTTTTCGGGCTCGCGACGCGCCTTGTGGAAGATCTGCGCGCACGCGTGGTGCACCGCGTACTCGAGCAGCGTGCAGACCTCGACGTGCGACTTGGGATCGTCGTCGTCGTAGGTGTCGAAGATGTCCCGCTCGCGGTTGATGACGTCGCGGATCTCGTGGACCGCCATCGCGCTGGCGACCTCGCCCGAGGCGTGCCCGCCCATGCCATCGGCCACGATGAAGAGCTTGAGGCGCTTGTCGATGAGGAAGTTGTCCTCGTTATCGCTGCGCTTGCGGCCGACGTCGGTGCCGGCCCAGTAGTTGATCTCCATGCGCGGGGGAGGAAGGGGCGAGGGGAAGCGGAGGTCTTGGTTGGGGCGTGCTGGCGATGCCAGCCGGTGGTGGCCCCGTGGTGGTGCCTGGCGGGAGGCAGGCGCCTAGAGAATAGAGTGTTTTTCCGCGCAGCGCAGCGCGGGCCGCTCACCAGGACGCCAGGGCCGGATCCGGCCTCTCAGTGGCAGTCCGCACCCCTTCTCGAGGCACCAGCAGCGGTCTTTACAGGTCGTCGACGGCGATGAACAGCGAACGCAGAGGACGGGTCGCCGCGTCGAGCCGAGGAAGGGTCACCCGCAGGTTGCCCAGCTCGGCGCGCGAGCGCGGCAGGCCATCGAGCCACGAGCCATCGGGGAGGTCGAGGTCGACGGGGTCGGGATCGTCCTTGCATTCTTCGACAGGGACGGCATCGAGGTCGGCCAGGAGGCTCTCGTCGAGGGGATTGTCCTCGCCGCGCAGGGCCGGGTCGCGCCCCAGATACTCGACATAGGCGTTGCCCAGCCCGAGCTCGCGCGCGGCACAGAGCCGGTGCCGAAGGGTCTCGGCGGCCGAGGAGACCCCGCGGGCCACGACGTGCACGGCGAGCGTACCGGGCTGGAGCCGTCGCTGCGCGAGGCTGGGAGGCAAGGCGACGAACAACGTGGGGTCGGTCTCGTCGCGGGCCATCAGCACCATGCGATGGGGCAGGCCGGGGCCACCGAGCAGCAGCCCCTTCAGCGGTGGCCGTTGCATGCGCTCGCTGGTGGTCTGCACCGCGGGGGTGGAGGGAGATCGCGGCGGATCTTCACGCAGGCGACGGCGCATGCCGGCCCGACCGATTTCGGGGCGTAGGCGATCGAGCGCGGGGCCGTCGTCGAAGAGCAGGCCGTCCAACGCGAACGCGGGGAGCCGCAGCACGGAGCCGCCCTCGGGGGCGCGCAGCTCGTTGAGCCGCTCGGTCTGCTCGATGACCGCCTGGCGTGCACAACGATCGTCGAGCGCGGCCTTCAGGACGTCGGCCGAGACGCGGAGTTCCTTGGCCAGCGCCTCGTGGGAATCGGGGTCGACCAATCGTGCGTGCAGCCGCTCGAGCCCGTCGCGCGCGACCACTCGCAGGGCGGAGGTCGTGTGCCCGCGGGCGGCGAGCGACGTGACGAAGGCTCGCACGCGCAGCGCCATGGGACTGGTGATGCCGCCTCGGCCGACCCAGTGCACCTGCAAGGCGAGCTCGCCCGCATGCTCGGCCACCAGGCGGCGCAGCTCCATCCATGCCCGTGCCGTTTGAGACGACGCGGGGTCGAGGAAGACCTCGACCGTGGACGTCGCCGAGGCCGCGCCGACTCGCTGACCCTCGGCGGGGATCTCGACACACGCGGGCGGCGAGGCGAGAGCGAGCAAAAAAGGCAGGGCGATCATCGGGAGGAACAGCTTGACCCGCTCCGGCCTCGGGAGCAAGAGCCGCGGCGGTTCGTGTTGATCCAGCCGCCTTCCGTTTCGTTGCGTCTCGCTCAGATCGACCGTGCGATGGGGAGCCGAAATCGATGAGAACCATGATCGATTCATGCCGCGTCGTTCGGTGACGGCGGAAGCAATCGTGTCACGTCGATTCGAAGCCTCGAAGTGCACGCGAAGAGCTCACCTTCCCGTCACCCACGGGTGCACGAACGGGGGTAGCCTTTGCGCATCGACATGACCAACGCCAGTCAATCGTCTTCGAATCAAGAATCGTCGCCGCGACGGGTGGGCATCATCTTCGCGGGTGGCCCGGCTCCGGCTGCCAACGCCGTGATCGCTGCCGCGGCGACCTCGTTCATCGAGGATGGCCGCGACGTCGTGGGTTTCTTCCACGGGTACTCGAACCTTCAGGAGTATCACCCCGTCTCGCATCGCATGCTGCCCGACGAGCACTACCGGGTCTTCGAAGAGCGAGACCTCCGGGGGCTGCGAAACCAGCGGGGCATCATCATCGGCACCGCGCGCGCCAACCCGGGCCGAGGCATCCAGGGGCCGGAAGACCTCAACGACCCCGACAAGACGGCTCGCTTGGCCACCGTGCACCAGGCGCTCATCGACCTGGGTATCGACGCGCTGGTCTCCATCGGCGGCGACGACACGCTCAAGACCGCCAACCTGCTGTATCGCTATCAGCAGGGCCTGCCCGAGGGGGCGCCGCGCGTGCAGGTGGTGCACCTGCCCAAGACCATCGACAACGACTATCGCGGCATCGACTTCACCTTCGGTTTCTTCACCGCCGTCGACGTGATGGCCAAGGAACTCCAGAACCTCCGGGCCGACGCGCTCGCCACCAGCTCGTACTTCATCGTCGAGACCATGGGGCGCAAGGCGGGCTGGCTGAGCTACGGCGTGGCCATCGCGGGCGAGGCTCACCTGGTGGTCGGCGTCGAGGACGTGCGCGGTGACCTGTCCACCCAGGAGGACGGCCGCACCTGTCTCGACCTCGAAGCGCTGGTCGAGCACATCGTCGACCTGCTGCTCACCCGCGAGAAGCGGCGCAAGCACTACGGCACCGTGGTGCTGGCCGAGGGCTTGGCCGAGATGCTGCCCGACTCCTTCATCGAGAGCCTGCCCCGCGACGAGCACGGACACATCTCGCTGGGGCGCATCGATCTGGGCAAGCTGGTCGCCGACAAGGTGGCCTCCCGCTACGAGGAGCGCACGGGCAAGAAGAAGAAGGTCGGCAGCGTGCAGCTGGGTTACGAGTCGCGCTGCGCTCCGCCGCACGCCTTCGACGTGATGCTCGGCAGCCAGCTCGGCATCGGGGCCTACCGGGCGCTGGTCGAGGAGGGGCTCGACGGACACATGGTGTCGGTCACGGGCCAGCTCGATCTGCAGTACGTGAAGTTCGACGAGCTCATCAATCCCGAGACCCTCAAGACGGAGGTCCGCTTCATCGAGCCCGGCTCCGACTTCCATCGCCTCGCGCGCTTCCTCGAGACCCGCGTCGACGCGGACGTGGAGTGGAGCCCGGGTCGTCGCGAAGAACGCTGAGCCGAGCGCCCAGGGGCTCGCGGGTCACTCGAGACGAGTGAGCACCTCGGCTCCGTCGGCGGTCACCGCCACCGTGTGCTCGAACTGAGCGGTGGGCGAGCCGTCGGCGGTCACCACGGTCCAGCCGTCGTCGAGAAACTCGATGCGCGGCTGGCCGAGCGTGATCATCGGCTCGATGGTGAAGGTCATGCCCGGGCGGAGTCTCGGGCCGCGCCCGGCCGGGCCGTGATGATCGACGTGCGGAGGCATGTGCATCGATCGTCCGATTCCGTGTCCGCCGAGCTGCCGGACCACGCCGCAGCCCTCGCGTCGGGCCAGCGCTTCGATGGCCGCGCCCACGTCTCCCAGGCGCCCGCCTGGGCGCACGGCGGCGATGCCCGCGGCCAAGCCTCGCTGGGCGACGTCGACCACGTGCAGAGCGTCGGGGGAGGGTTCACCCACGCAGACGGTGATCGACGTATCGCCGTGGAAGCCCTCGAACTCGGAGGTGACGTCGACATTGATGATGTCGCCGTCGTCGATGGTCTCGTCGGGGCTGGGGATCCCGTGGCAGACCACGTGGTTGCGGCTGGTGCAGACCGCGGCGGGGAAGCCCTTGTAGCCGAGCTGACTGGGGCGAGCGCCGCGGGCGGCCGTGTCACTGCGGACCCAAGCATCGACCTGCGCGGTGCAGATGCCGGGGCGGATGCGAGCCGTCACCGCGCGTAGGGTCTGGGCCGCGACTCGTCCCGCGCGGCGCATGGCGGCCATCTCGGCCGGGCCGTGGATCACGATTGCCATCGCGCCCCAGCCTGAGCCGCAGGCGCGCGCCCGGTCCAATACCGATTGAGCATCACCCGGGCGCGCCGGACGTGGTACTGCTGAACGACCATGTCGCTGGTTCAGCTCGAGTCGTTCGTCGCGGTGGCCGAGGAAGAGCACGTCGGGCGAGCGGCGCGTCGCCTGCACCTGAGCCAGCCTCCGCTCACGCGACGGATCCAGAGCCTGGAGGACGAGCTCGGTCTCGAGCTGTTCGAGCGGACGCCCCGGGGGATGCGGCTTCGACCGGCGGGGCAGCGGCTATTGCCTCGGGCGCGCGAGATCCTGGCTCGCGTGGATGCGCTCCCGGCGTTGCTGCGCGCGCCCGACGACGACGCGGCCCAACCTTCGTTCGGGCCGCCCGAGCACGGCGTGGCTTCTCCCGGCGATCTCCGCTAGCGGCGAGGGGGTATGGTCCCCCCCGCATGATGACCCGCGAGCCCGCCCCCGCCCGACTGGTGAACGACGGCCGAATTCGCTTCGGCATGTTCGACGGCCCGGTGCGTGAGCCCAACCTGCTCGATGCCCATGCGCCGCTGGGAGTTCGCCTCCCGCGGGTGATCCAGGCCCTGCGCCTCAAGGAGTGGCAGGCGATTCAGCTGGGCAACGGCCGGTTCTTCGTCCTGGTCGCGCTGTTTCACGCCAAGACCATGGCGCTGGCGCAGATCAAGGTCTTCGATCGCAAGACGGGCGAGAAGCGGCTGTTCGAGCGCAAGCTGCCGCCGTGGTCCTTCGATGTGGCCCAGGGGTTGTGCGGCACGGCGACCACCTGGGAGTCGCGAGGCGCTCGCCTGAGCTTCGACAACCGCTTCGACCAGGGCACGCTCGAGCTGTCGGTCGACATCCCCGCCGGGCGCAAGAGCCCGCGCATGCACGGCCGCGTGCAGATCGATGTCGCCGCCGCCGAGTCGGTGGTGGTCAGCCTGCCCTTCGACGAAAACCGCGGCATGTACAGCCACAAGGGCTGCTTCCCGTGCTCGGGGCGCCTGCAGGTCGGCGACGATTGCATCGAGTTCGGCGAGGAGGGCGGCTTTTGCCTGCTCGACGACCACAAGGGCTTTTACCCCTACGTCATGAAGTGGGACTGGGTGACCGGGGCGCGGGTGGAGGGGCAGCGCGTCGCGTTCAACCTGACGCGCAACGACAACACGCAGCCCCAGCGCTGGAACGAAAACGCGCTGTTCATGGACGGGCGAATCCACCATCTGCCACCCGTGACCTTCGAGCGCCACGGCGAGGGCCCCGGGGAGCACTGGCTCGTACGCGATGAACAGGGACGGGTGGACGTGCGCTTCGACGTGGTGCTCGACGGGCGTGTCACCGTCAACGCGTTGATCGCCGAGAGTCGCTATCGCGGGCCCTTCGGCGACTTCTCGGGCACGCTGGAGCCCGAGGGGGGACCCGCGGTCACCGTCGACGGCGCCTTCGGCATGGGCGAGCAGTTCTATCTGCGGACGTAGCTCGCAACGGGACACCGGATGTCGCCGATCCGGTGGCCGCAATCGAGACTCTCGACCATTGTCGTGGTGACTGCAGTCACCACCGCCCGCCGCCGACAGGACACGGCCTCGCGTCACGTGGTACGACCGAAGATGGCGATGCGTAGCATGAGACGTTGGGGACTGGGGTTGGGGGCCATTGCACTGTCCGTGGCCGGGTGCATCATCGTGGATTCGGGGAGCCCGCCGCCTCCTCCGCCGACCACCGATTCGTCGATGGGCACCGAGGGCGACGACACCGATGACGAGAGCACCACCAGCGCGGCGACGGGTGCGACCGAGGGGGTCGATTCCACGGGCAGCGGCGACGGTGGCTGCGAGGTGGGCGAAGAGGGCTGCGAGTGCACGTCCGGCGGCGTGTGCAACGAAGGGCTCGAGTGCCTCTCCGGCTTGTGCGTCAATGTGGCGTGCCCGACCGGCACCGAAGGTTGTGCCTGCACGCCCGGTGGCGCCTGCGATCCGGGACTGACCTGCGCGTCGGGTCTATGCGTCGAAGGGAGCTGCACCCCCGGGACCGAGGCCTGTGCGTGCACCGAGGACGGGACCTGCGAGCGCGGTCTGACCTGCCTTTCCGACCTGTGCGTGGATGCGGGCGCCCAAGCTCCGTGCCAACTCGGGACCGAGGGCTGCGATTGCACCCCAAATGGGTCGTGTGAGCCGCTGTTGACGTGTTTGTACGGCACCTGCATGGACGTGGAGGTCTCGGCGGTGAAATGATCCGAGGATGCCCGATTCTCGCGTTCCGTTGCCGGGGAGTGCCCACAAAGACCTGAGTCCACTCGAGGTCGAGTCCAACGAGGGCTTCGGGTCCCTGACCTTCGATATCGACCTCCTGTTGCGTCCGCGGAGTGGCGAGAGCCCGGCCGAAGCGGCGGCGAAGCTCGACGACGTGCCGCTGCACGAGCGCCAGTATCTGACCCACGACGAAGTCGAAGCGCGCTACGGCGCCGACCCGGCCGACGTGGCCAAGCTCCAGCGGTTCGCCGACGAGTTCGGGCTGAAGTTGATACACGCCAAGCTCGAAGAGCGTCGGGTGCGAGTCGAGGGCACCGTGAGCGCCTACGGCAAGGCCTTCAGGGCGCAGCTGCGGGAGTTCCGAGACGAGGGCGGTTCGTTCATTTCCCACGTCGAGCCCCTGGAGGTGCCCTCGTATCTGGGTGGCATCGTCGAGCGGGTCCTGGGCCTGCACGGCAAGCCCGCCATCGAGCCCGATCTGTACTGGCGGGGAGCCAGTGCCCACCAGCGGGCCGCGACCGACCCGACGGGCGAGGTCGGCAACCCCGATTTCAGCGCGCCCGATGTGGCCCAGCTCTATGACTTTCCCGCGTCGACGGGGGCAGGCCAGGTCGTCGGCGTCATCGAGCTGGCCGGCGGGTACCAGCCCAAAGAGATCGAGCAGTACTTCCGGCACGTCGGGCTCTCGCAGAAGCCCACGCTGGTCAACGTCGGTCCCAACGTGCGGGCGCCCCGGGTGTTGTCGAACATGGAAGTCACCATGAACGTGCAGCTGGTGGCCTCCGTCTGCCCCGACGCCACCACGGTGGTCTACAACGCCGCCAGCAAGACCTACTCGCTCGACGACTACTACGGGGTGTTCTCCACCGCGATCCACGATCGTGTGAATCGCCCCTCGGTGCTGTCCAACAGCTGGTCGTGGAGCGAGCTGTTCGCCCAGGGCACCGACCTGTCGCACTTCGATCGGCTCTTCGCCATCGCGTCGCTGCTCGGTATCACCATCTGTGGCTCGGCCGGCAACTCGGGGGCGCAGACCCTGCACTTTTTCGAGGACCGGCCCGCCATCGTGCCGAGCGTTCGCTTTCCCTCGTCCAACCCCCGGGTGCTCGCCTGCGGAGGCACGAGCCTGTTCGCGTCCGGCGGGGAGATACGCAACGAGGTCGTCTGGGACCGCTTGGCCGACCACCTGCGCATCGTGCAGACGGCCGGGGGGCGACGCGACATCGCCAACAGCCACGGCATGGCGAGCACGGGCGGGGTCAGCCGCATGCACGGCCGGCCGGCGTATCAAGACGGCGCCGACATTCCCGTGCTGCGCCACTACGCCTGGCACAACGGTGAGCTGCGAGACATCGAGGAGCAGGCGGGCAGGGGGGTGCCCGACGTCGCCGCCAACGCGGATCTCGAGACGGGTTATCGCTTCGTCTTTCTCGATCCGCCGGCCGCACAGGGGCCCGAAGCCGGGATCGAGCTGCCGGAGGATGGGCTCGTGGTCGGCGGGGGCACCAGCGCGGCCACGCCGATGTGGGCGGCCCTCGTCACCCGCATCAACGAAGGGCTCGGGCGCCGCGTGGGCACCCTTCAGCCTTCGCTGTACCGACTCGTCGTCGACCAGGGCACGCCGGTCTGTCGCCGCATCACCCACGGCGAAAACGGCGGCTACGCGGCGCATCCCGAGCTGGTGTGGAATGGCTGTACTGGACTCGGCACGCCCCGCGGCAAGGCCTTGCTCGCCGCGCTGCGGGCCATGTCGAGCGAGTGAAGGTCAGGGGCGGGCGGCCACCGCTTCGACCTCGAAGCGAATCTCGGGCGTGGCCAGACCGGCGACCCCGAGAACGGTCTGGGTCGGAGGATTGGCGCCCCAGTGCGAGCCCACGATCTTCCCCACGGTCCCCAGCTCTTCGAAGCCCAGCCCGACCACGTAGGTGCGCAGCTGCACGACGTGGCTCAGGTCGAGCCCGTGCGCGGCCAGGGCGACGCCGACATTGCGGAACGCCTGCTGGACCTGCTCGGCGAACCCGTCGGAGACCACCGAGCCGTCCGGGCGGGAGCCGTACTGGCCCGCCACGAATACCAGGCCTGCGCCTGCGGAGACGCTGGCGGTGTGGCTATAGCCGTAGGCGCTGGGGTCGTGCAGATCGGAGGGGTTGAGCATGCTGTGCGACATGCCGCTCGTTGTGACAGACGGTGATGTCAGCTATATGTCATATTTCTAGGCGGACCCTGGCGACCCCATGCGACGTACGGATCGGCTGTTTGCAATCGCGGAGCTGCTCCGAGCCCGCCGCACCGGAATCACGGCCGAGGCCCTCGCCGAGCGCTTCGGGGTCTCCGTGCGGACGATCTATCGCGACCTCGAAGGCCTGCGCGCGGCCGCCTTGCCCGTGATCGGCGAGCGCGGCCGGGGTGGGGGACTGGCGCTCGACAAGGCCTACTCCCTGCCGCCCGTCAACTTCACCGCTCGCGAGGCCGCCATCCTGGTCACCGCGGGGCGCTGGCTCGAGCGCACGCGGCAGATGCCCTTCGTCGAGACCATCCGCTCCGCCATCGACAAGGTCCAGGGGGCGCTGCCCGCCGCCCGCCAGCGAGAGGTGCAGCGCCTGCTGTCGTCGCTGGCGTGGATCGGCGTGCCCGCGCGGGCGGCCTCGGCCGAGGTGCGGGAGGCCGTCGAGCAGGCCTGGGTCACCGAGCGCCCGCTTCGCATCACCTACGACGGCTCGCGCGGGGTGACCGAGCGCAACGTGCGTCTGAAGACGGTGCTCATCGAGCGCACGATGACGCTTCTCAACTGCCAGGTGCTCGAGACGGGCGAGGCGCGGCAGTTTCGCATGCACCAGATCCTCCGCGCCCACGTCGTGTCGGATTCGCCCTAGAAACAGCTCCTCGGGCGAGCCCTCCGCCGCCTTCGGTGATGCCCGGGTCACACGCGACCCTTCGAGGTCGGCTGGCCGCCGAGCTTCATGGTAGGAGACCACCGTGCCGGTACTCCCCCTGCTCGTGACGGCGTCGTGGCTCGCGCTCGCCACCGGTCCTTCCTCCGACTCGGCGACGGCGACCGCCCCCGCGGCCGCACCCCGGTCCGCGATCGAGATCACCACCTACGACGACGACCCGCTCGACGTGCAGCGCATCGTCTTGCCCAACGGGCTCACCGTGCTGCTGAGCGAGAACCACGAGCGCCCCGAGGTCTTCGGCGCGGTGGTCGTGCGCACGGGCGGCAAGAACGACCCGCCCGACAACACGGGGATGGCCCACTACCTCGAGCACATGCTGTTCAAGGGCACCACCAACCTGGGCACGCTCGACTGGGAGGCCGAGCGCCCGCTGCAGGAGCAGCTCGAGGGGCTCTACGATCAGCTGGCCGACGCCGAAGGGGACGAGCGCGACCGCATCCTCGAGCAAATCTCGAGCACGGTGAAGAAGACCTACGCCTATACCGTGCCCAACGAGCTCGACCAGATGCTCGAAGAGATCGGCGGCACCGGGGTCAACGCGTTCACCACCTACGACGAGACCGTCTACCACAACACCTTCCCCGCCTCGCAGATCGACTCCTGGCTGGCCATCTACGCCCACCGCTTCGAGGACCCCGTCTTCCGGCTCTTTCCCACCGAGCTCGAGGCCGTCTACGAAGAGAAGAACATCGCCATCGACACCACGGGCTACCCGCTGTTCCGTGAGTTCATGAAGGCGGCCTTCCCCGGGCATCCCTACGGCACCAACGACATCCTCGGCGAGGTCGAGCACCTCAAGCGCCCCTCGCTGACGGCCATGCGCGACTACTTCGAGCGCTACTACGTGCCGAGCAACATGGCGCTGGTGCTGTCCGGGGACTTCGACACCGCCACCATCATGCCGGTCGTCGAGGCCGAGTTCGGGCGCTGGGAGGCCGGCCCCGATCCCAAGCCGCCGCAGCCCCCCGTGCGGCCCTTCGAGGTCGACGAGCGCCTGCGCATGCGGGCGACGCCCGTGCGGGTGGGGGCGCTCGCCTTCCGCACCGTGCCCGAGGCGCACCCCGACTTCGCCGCGCTGCAGATTGCCCGCAAGCTGCTGTCCAACGAGCAGCGCTCCGGCTTCATCGACCGGCTCTCCGACGACGGCAAGCTCATGTTCGCGGTGCACGTGCCCGCCGACCTGGCCGACCACAACCTCGACGTCGTCGTCTACCTGCCGCGCATCGTCAGCCAGAGCTTTCGCGGGGCCGAGCGCACCGTGCAAAAGCAGCTCGCCCGGCTCGGTGAGGGCGACTTCGACGACGAGACCTTCGAGGCGCTCAAGGAGGGGCTGATCATCGAGCAGACCGCTCGCTGGGAGAACAACCGCGAGCGCGCCCTGGCCATCGGCCACGCCTTCGTGACCCACGGCGAGTGGGGCGGCCAGGTTCGCTACCTGCAGGGCCTGCGCACCCTGACCAAGGCCGACGTGCAGCGCGTCGCGGGCGAGCTATTCGGCGATCGCAAGCTCGTCGTGCGCTCGCGGATGGGCTTTCCCGGCAAGACTCGGCTCGACAAGCCCAAGACCCCGCCCGTCGATCCGCCGCGGGGCAAGCACTCGGAGTTCTTCCAGGACATGCGGCAGCGGCCCAAGCGGGCGCCCGACATCCAGCTCGTCGATACCAGCCTCGATCAGTCCGCCGTCGCCGTGCGCGAAGGCGTCACCCTCGAGGTCGTCGACAACCCCTTCAACGCGCTCTATCAGCTCGAGCTGCAGTTCGGGATCGGCCGCGACGCCATTCGTGAGCTCGACATCCTCGACGACTACCTCACCCGCATCGGCACCGAGACCATCCCCGCCGAGGACCTGCGCGAGCGCTTCTTTTCGCTGAGCACCACGCTGGCCGTCGAGGCTCGCGACGATCGCTTCGTCGTGCGCCTGGCCGGGCCGCAGGACCACATGAACGAGGCGCTCGATCTGGTCGCCGAGCTCATGGCCTCTCCCGCGGGTGAAGCCAAGCCCCTGCGGCAGCTTCGTCGCGAGATCTGGGGCTTCCGTCGGCTCGAGCGCAAGGACCCGCCCAACGTCGGCCGGGCGCTGCGCGACCACGTCATGTACGGCGACGACTCGCCCAAGCTGCGCGAGCACGGCCCCTGGGGCGCGCGCGGCATGACGGTGGGGCGGCTGCTGGACGCGTGGCAGGAGGTGCAACGGCGCGAGGTGAAGGTGCGCTACGTGGGCAAGGCCGACGCCGAGACCATCGCCGTCGCCGTGCGAGACCGCGTGCCCTTGGCCGAGACGCTGCGACCGGCCAAGCCCCGGGTCGTGCACGCCCGCCAGACGCTCGAGGAGACCACCGTGTTCTTCGTGCCGCGACGCGACGCCGTGCAGACCCAGCTGTGGTTCTGGGTCGATGGCGACCCCATTGCTCGCGCCGAAGTGCCGCGCGCCGACGCCTTCGGCGAGTACTTCGGCGGCAGCATGGCCGGCCTCGTCTTCCAGGAGGTCCGCGAGTTCCGGGCCTTGGCCTACGCCGCCCAGGGCTACTACCTGCGCGACCCCAACCTCGAGCAGCGCGGCTACCTGCTCAGCTACGTCGGGTGCCAGGCCGACAAGACCTTCGAGGCGCTCGACGTCATGGTCGGTCTCATCACCGACATGCCGCAGCGGCCCACCCGGCTCGAGATGGTCAAGTCCTCACTCGTGCGGAGCCAAGAGACGGCCAGTCCCAGTTTCCGTCAGCTCAGCCAGACCATCGAGGACTGGCGCTTGCTCGGCTATGGCGACGACCCTCGGCGCTGGCAGCAGCCGGCCTACGAAAACCTTCAGTTCGACGACATCACGCAGTTTTACCGCGAGCACGTCAAAGATCGACCCGTCGCCATCATGGTGGTCGGTGACCCGCGCAAGGTGAAGCCGGCCACGCTGGCGACCTACGGCAAGCTCGTGCGCGTTCGCGAGAGCTCGCTGTTCAGCCACTGAGCGAGACCGAGCCGCCGGCCGACGTCCGGTCTGCGGGCCTGTGCTCATTCGTCGTACGATCGCCGGGATGGACGAGCTGGCGATACGACGCATGCGGGCGGGGTTGTGGGTCTCGTGGGTGCTCGCGGGCTTGGTGCCCATCGGGATCGTCGGCGGATTCCTCGTCGGGCAGCACGTGTCGTCGCCGGCCGGGATCACCATGCTCATCGCCGCCATGGCGGCGGAGGTCATTGGCCCGCCGATTGCGATCGCCATTGGGTTTCATGTCCGTCGCCGGGCAATGCCGGCGGTGTCCACGGGGCGGGCCTGGGTTGCAGTGGCGTTTTACGCCGTCGCGCTCGTACTGCTCGCCGTGGGGGTCTCCGGGCTCGTTGGTGGGGCGAAGGCCGGGTCCATGGGGTTGGGGTTGGCGATTGGGGGGTTGATGGCGGGGGTTGGGTCGGTGGTGCCTTGGCTGGTTTCGGTCGTCGTTGGCAGTGTTTGGACCAGTCGATTGCTTCGGGATGTGTCGCCGAAGTGAAGGCTCGGGAGCGGGTTGGGAACTGCTCCCGAGGCGGCTTGGAGTGCTTGGAGGTTTGGTGGTGAATGTTCGAATGAAGGGCTTGCCTGTTTAACGGCTGGAACCCTCCCCGGACGTGCTCGGCGGCCGTGGGACCTGGGTGTTTCTCGACAGCTGTCGGCGGCCGCCTCCGCGCGACCGGGCCCCCTCCATCCTACGCGGCTTCGCTTCAGCCCTCCCCGGGACTCTGACTCCCGTGCGTGCGGTTGTGGCGGAATGCTGGGGTGGGGAGTGATTGGGTTCGCGAATAGGGGGCGTTTCAGCCGGTGTCGGGTCTTATGGCGAATGGCGACAGAGCGCTGAGCTTCACAGCGTGTGGCCATGAGCGTGGTGTGAGCATCGAGACCTCGAACACGATTCGAGGACACCATTCGCCGACCACCCAGGATCCGGTGCCGCCACGTTCGACGACTCCAGCCTCCGGGCCAAAGATCTAGAAGCAAGCCAAAACGCCACCCAAGCAGGGCCCACACCGTCGTTCGACGACTCCAGCCTCCGGGCCAAAGATCTAGAAGCAAGCCGAAACGCCACCCAAGCAGGGCCCACGCCGTCGTTCGACGACTCTAGTCTCCGGGCCAACGATCTAGAAGCAAGCTCTACGCCACCCAAGCAGGGTCCACGTCATCGTTCGACGACTCTTGTCTCCGGGCCAAAGATCTAAAAACAAGCCAAAACGTCGCCCAAGCAGGGCCCACACCGTCGTTCGGCGACTCCAGCCTCTGGCCAAAGATCTAGAAGCAAGCCAAAACGTCACCCAAGCAGGGCCCACACCGTCGTTCGACCGGGAGGTCGAGTGCGGGGAGGGCTGAAGCGAAGCCGCGTAGGATGGAGGGGGCCCGGTCGCGCGGAGGCGGCCGCCGACAGCTGTCGAGAAACACCCAGGTCCCACGGCCGCCGAGCACGTCCGGGGAGGGTTCCAGCCGTTAAACAGGCGAGCCCTTCATTCGAACATTCACCGCCGCCCCTCCAAGCACTCCAGCCCCCGCAGGAGCAGTTCCCAACCCACCCGGGACCCCGAGCACCGTCACCCAACGGGCAGCAACATGTGCTGCAACCCCGGCATCAACGGTGAAGAGCTCGGCTCCGTCTCTCGCAGGATCGCCTTGGCCATCTCGTGCGCCGACGAGTACCGCTCATCCCGGTCCTTCGACAGCGACCGCCGAATGATCGCCTCCACCCGCGGGTCGACGAACAACCCCGGCACGGCGTCGCCCATCGCGGGCACCGGGTCCTTGACGTGCATCCGCAGCATCTTCGCCGGGTTGTCGGTCTGGAACGGGGTCACCCCGGTCAGCAGCTCGTACGCGATGATTCCCACCGTGTACAAGTCCGCTCGCGGATCCACCGTCTCTCCGAGGCACTGCTCGGGCGACATATAGGGCGGCGTTCCGATCAGCTGCCCCTTGATGGTCAGCGACCGCCCCGGCCCTTGGCCACCGCGCAGCACCTTCGCGATGCCGAAGTCGAACACCTTGACGAACTCGGTGCTGCCCATGCGCTCGACGAGGAACACGTTCTCGGGCTTGATGTCTCGGTGCACCACGCCTTGCTCGTGCACGGCCTGCAGCGCGGCCAGCAACTGCAGCAAGATGGGCTGCACCCGATCCCACGGCACCAGTCGCTCGCGCGCCAGCGTGTCGGCCAGGTCCTCGCCTTCGAGGTACTCCATGACCATGAACGGGCGCCCGTCGTCGGTCTCGCCGAAGTCGTTGATCTCGACGACGTTCTGGTGGTGGATCTTGGAGGCGGCCTTGGCTTCCTGGAGGAAGCGCACCGTGAGTGAGGCATCGCGGGTCAGCTCGCGGGCGAGGACCTTGATGGCGACGGCGCGACCGATGGTGTCGTGCTCCCCGCGGTAGACCTGCGCCATGCCTCCGTCGCCGAGCAGTTGGCCGATCACGTAGCGACCGGCGACGCGGGTCCCCGGCGGTATGAGATCGGAATCGGGCGCGCTCATGTCCAAGGCGCATCGTACCCGATGGCGCCCAGGAAAGGCGGTGGGGCAGGCCCTGTTGCCGATGGGGTGATCGTGGGGGAGGCGCCACGGGGGCGCTCGCGTAGGCGCCCCCACGGCTGCTACGCTCCGGGCCCGATGCTCGGCATCAGCGTCACTTCCTGGAGCGTTGCGCTCGGTCTCGTCTTGGTCGGCCCCACCTCCGAGATCACGTCGGAGACGAGTCGACCCCTCGAACGAGGGGGCAACGTCGCGGACGCGCGGCCCGAGATCACTTCCGAGCGCGCTGCCGATTCGGCACGCCGGGCCGAGCCGATGTCGGGACGAGTCGAGCCGGACGCCGCGATCGAGGCCGAGGCGCCGTCCGAGACCACGGCCGTCCTCGAGGCGGACGCGACCCCCGAAGCCGAGGGCACGCCCGACGCCGAGCCGACTGCCGAAGCGCAGCCCGACGCGGATACAGCGGTCGCCGAACCCACGAGCGAAGGCGAGCCGAGTCCCGCCGAGCCGGCGACCGACGCCGAGTCGGATCAGGGCGAGCCAGAGGTCGCCGACGAGGCCGACGCCGCGTCGGACGAGCCGGACGGTGAAGACGAGGACTTGTTCGGGGACGATGCCGACGACGAGCCGTGGCCCGACGACGAGCCGGTCGAGGACGACGTCGGCCCGGAGGTGGCCGACGACTACGATCCGCTCCGCGACAGCCCCCAAGCCTTGCGCGCGCGTCACTGGGTACGCGGCGGCATCGTGGTGATGTCGAGCGGCGGTGCCTTGCTCGTCGGCGCGATCCTGCTGGGCAACTCCGACCCCTGCAATCGCGCCGTGGGTAACAGCTGCCAAGAAGAGGCCCGCAATCGAGCCGCGGTCACCATCGGCATTCCGGCGGCCGCGCTGATCATCGGTGGCGCCACCGCGCTGGGCATCGGGCTCAAGCAGCGCCGCCAGATCGCGGTCGACCTGCAGGCGAGCCGCGACCACTTCGGCCTGTCGGTGCGCGGCCGCTTCTAGCCGTCGGCTGCGACCCTCAGTACATCAAGTTGTCGATGCGCGACTCGCCCGCGGGGATTTCGGTCTCCCCGAGCAGCTGCCGCAGGTCTCGCTCGATCGTCCGGCACAGCGCGTTCATGGGCACGTCGTTCATGCTGCGCTCGAAGGGGTCCTCGCTCGAGTCCCCGATGCCTTCCATGGTCCTGAACACCCAGGAGACGAGGCTCGACGCGGCGACCATGGGCAGCACCGCCAAGACGCTGTCGAGCACGCCCAGGTCGCTGGCGTCCGCCGCGAAGACGTCGAGCAGGCCGAAGGGCACCAAGAAGGTGAACACCCGGGTGAAGACGCGAGAAAACTCGGCATATTGCCGCGGGAAGGGCGTGTTCTTGATCCGCTCGCACTTGCCCTGGAGCCCGTAGCACTCCTCGACCAGCTTCATCATCGCGATCTGGTGGAACAGGTCGAGGCGCTTTTCGGCGACGTGCTGCGCGAGCACGAGGCCTTGGCGGTTGAGCAGGTGGGTGGCGGGATTGACCTGGGCGCTGGCCGACGCGTGTTCTTCGGGCTCGAGGAAGGGGGCCAGCTCTTGGTCCCAGTCGTTGCGCATGTGCTCGGCGTGGCGCTCGAGCCGTAACTTCGTGGCCTTGACCGGCTTGTCGTAAAAGCGCGAGGTCTTGCGGAGCTGCAGGCGCAAGGCGTTGATCCACGCCAGCTGCCGATAGATGAGCTCGCGTCGCGCGGCCCGGGCCCGCTCGCTGTCGTCACCCACGTCGATGTAGCTCATGACGTTGGTGGCCCAGGTGCGGCTGACGTTGACGATGCCGCCCCAGATCTTGCGACCCTCCCAGAAGCGATCGTAGGCGGAGTTGTTCTTGAAGCCGACGTAGAACGCGACGGCGGTGCCGATGGTGCTGATGGGCAGGAAGGGCACCCGTAGGAAGTCCATGCCCGCGTGCGCGTACAGCAGGTAGACCAGCCCGGCCCACGCCGCCGAGATGGCCATGGTGCGGGAGGAAAAGCGCAGCAGGTTCGACAGGGAGATGCGGCGGTTGATGATCATGGGCCGGTGCCAACCCATACCCTCCCGCGGTCAGCGCGGCTACCGGTCGGGTCGGGGGAGTCGGCACCGATACCGCGGGGGCTCGGTCTTCTGGCTGCGGACCCGGGCTCTGCGGCGTACGACGAGCGCGGCGATGGTGGAGGTCAGCGCCATCGTGCCCAAGCCCGCGGAGCCGAGGCCGAGGCCGAGTCGCACGCTGGGCTCTTCGACGAGCGCGGCGCCCAGGCCCAGGCCGCCTGCTCCCGCGGCCCCCGCGATGCTGAAGCCCGACAACACCCGAAGCGCCCGCCGAGGAGGCTTGATCGGGGGCGAGGTCGGGGGCGGCAACACCATGTCGATCCGTCGCGTCTCGCCGCCCACCAGCTGCAGCGTGCGGGTCTCGCCGTCGACGTCGAGCCGATGCTCACCGGGGGTGGTCAGCTCCATGCGCGCACCGCTGTCGCCGAGCATGTCGTACTCGTCGAGGCAGATGGTGGAGCCCGGTCGGGCGAGCACCCGCAGCACGACGACATGCGGCCGGCTATTGGCCTGCGCGGCGAGGACGTCGTCGCGCTCGTCGGGATCGGTGGTCTCCTCGAGCAGGGTCTCGAAGGTCTGCCAGGCACCCACGTGATTGCCCGCCAGCTGCTGGGCCAACCCGAGGTTGTACAGGCTGTCCGCGTGGGGGGCCAAGCGCTGCGCCCGGGTGAAGTGCCGGACCGCGTCTTCGTAGCGCTCTTCCTTGAAGGCCTGGACCCCGCGCCGAAAGGCATCGCCCGCCTCGGCCAGCGGTGGCTCGGGCTCGTCGTCTTCGGGCGTCGTGGTCGAGTCGCTCGCAGGATCGTCGACGCCGGGTTCGGGATCGGCCTCGGCGGGGGCAGGGGCGGCGTGGCGACCGACCGCGGCCGCGGGTCCCCACGGCGACACGGCCAGCACGAGCGCTGCGACGAGCATCGTCATCGACGACGCCTCCGGCTCGAGCATGCCCCGGCGTGACGGAGCGGCAGGGCGCGATGCGAAGGGCAGGGCACAGGCGACAGGCACTCGAAGTGTACGTCGAGGTCGTGGACCGCCGCGACGCCCGACACTCGATCAGTGCCCGCGGGGCAAGGCCCTCCGGTTACTCGTCGCCGTAGGGATTGTCTTCGCGGAGCCGCGGCCCCTGCTTCTTGGGCCGAGGCTTGCGACGGATCCGTCGAAGCGCGCCATCGCCCGTGGAGCTGCTCTCGGCTCCGGTGTCTTCGGCCTCGTCCTCGACGGGCCGGGGCGTCGCGGGCACGGGCTCCACGGCGCCGCGGGGTTCGACGACGGCGGGCGTCGGCAGGGCGGCGGGCTCGGGCTTGGCCGCGGCCTTGGGCAGGTTGCCGGGCACGACGCTGCCCGCCTCGAAGCGCACGGGCTCCTCCGCCGCATTGAAGCCCAGCGTGGGCAGCAGGTTGGTGGCCGCGTAGACGCCCCCGAAGGCGACCAAGGCGGCCATGGCACCCAGCCCCATCAGCCGGAGCGAACGACCGAGGGCCTCGGGCCCCGGGCGCGGCGTGACGACCTCGATGGGGGTGACCAACCCGATCTCGGGCATGGCTTCGCGGACGATGTCGGCGAGCCGAGCCTTGACCTCGGCCCCGCCGTGACCAGCCTGCATCATCTCTTGGGCCAGCGCGTCGGCGAGCTCGAGCGCGGTGGAGAAGCGGTCCTCGGGGTCGGGCCGCAGGCAGCCCAGGATGATCTCGATGAGCCACCGCGGCACCGAGACCTCGCGCAGGCCTTCGGCGATCTCGTTGGCGTCGCAGCGCTGCAATCGCTCGAGAGTGGCGGTGGTGTGGGTGTCCCCGAAGGGCAGCGCGTTGGTGCACAGCTCGTACAGCACGGTGCCCAGCGCAAACACGTCGCTGCGCGCGTCGAGGTCTTCGAGCCGCGATTGCTCGGGGCTCATGTACGGCAGCTTGCCGCACAGCACCCCGACCTGCGTCATGTCGTTGTTGGTGTCGACCTTCGCCAGGCCCAGGTCGATGAGCAGGGCGCGACCCGACTGGTCGAGCATCACGTTGTGCGGCGACAGGTCGCGATGCACGATCTGAATCGGGTTGCCGTCGCCGTCGGTGGCGTTGTGCAGCGCGTGCAGGCCTCGGGCCGTCTCGGCCACGATGAACGCGGCTTCGATCGCGGCGAACGATCGCTCGCGATGCAGCATGAGCTGGCGAAGGGTGGCGCCTTCGATGAGCTCGAGCGCCAAGAAGCAGTAGCCTTGGTCCTCGCCCGCATCGATCGTGGCGACCACGTTGGGATGCCGAACGCGAGACGCGAGTCGAGCCTCGCGATAGAAGCGTTGGCGAAAGCCTTCTTCGGCGGCGAGGTGAGGGTGCACGACCTTGAGTGCGAACTCACGGGCAAACCCACCTGTAGCTTCGAGCGTGGCGAGGTACACGCTCGCCATACCTCCGACCGCAATTCGACCCGCAATTTCATACCGTCCCAAACGCGTGCTCGGCAGCGGTACGCTGCGATCATCGAACACGGGTTGGTCGGGGAAAGACATGGTTCCGAATGGAACGGTTGAGGGTCAACGCTCGGGTTGGTTCGACTGACGCGTTCGCCTAAGATGCGCGCCCTACGGCGGCGAGGCCCGAAGGCCGCACGAGTTCTTTCTCAACCCGTGGCCGTTTTGGTGAGCCGGCTTGCCGAATGTAATCATACCAACGGATCATGCAGACGCGAGCAACCCTTTGCTCCTGGTCGCTGCCCATGCGCTCGTGAGAATGGGCGCATGCGTCGAGATCGACGCCACCGGTGAGAACTTGGTGGAACGAATCGATCCGAAACAGGCGGAAGAGGCGCAAGAACGTGCGGATCCCCCCATCGTGGTGCGCGTGCGGGCGGAGGGACTGCCGAATTTGCTGCACGAGCTGGTCCACGCGGTTCAGACGGACCGACTCGACGATGACCATGGAATCGACTATTCCGCGATTCCCTTTGATTTGGATTCCAAGGCCGGTCGCGCGGTCCTCTGGGATGAACTGGCTTGTTGCGTGATTAGCTGCGCTTATCTGTGGTCCCACGGCCGAGCGGCCCGAACGGGCGGCTCCTTTGCCCAAGTGCGAGCCGAGGTCGAGGCCTGGTTCCGCGAGCAGGTCGAGATCCAGCCCGTCTTCTACGGCATGGAAGACTCCCCGCGAGCCTTCGTCGCTCGGGTGGGGGATCTGCTGCATCGATACGCCCACGAGGTGGACGCGGCGATCGAGCGCGCCTATGCACTGACCGAACGCGCTCTGCGTCATGCGGGGGCCCAGCCGCAGCTCGCCTCGGCCCCCCACCGCCCGACGCCGCAGAGCCTGTGGCCACTACTGGCATGAGCGACTCTGCACGACGTTGGCAACGGACCCTCGGGTCCTGGTTGTTCGAGTACCGCTGGCTCCTGGTGCTGATGATCGCCGCCTTGGTGGTCCGCCTGCACTGGAACCTCGTGGTGCACCCGCTCGAGGACTACATCTACTCGGACATGCGCGGCTACATGCGTCGCGCCAATGCGTTGTTCGAGACGTGGTGGGAGCCCCGGGAGTACGACGCCTTTTATCCCTACGGGACCCACGTGTTCCTGTACGCGATTCAGGCCGCGTTCGGTGACGAGCCGAGCAACTACCGCCCGATCGCGATCGTCTACGCCGTGCTCGGGGCGTGCCTGGTCGGCGCGGGTTACTTGCTCGCCCGCCGGGTCAGCCGCCACTCGTTCGTGCCCCCCGCGGTGGGCCTCGTGCTGGTGTTCTACTACCCGCTGATCTCGCTGGGTGGCTACACGCTCTCCGAGGTTCCGTTCTCGCTGTGCCTGGTGTCGTCGACCTTGTTCTTGGTCCGCATGGCGCAGACGGGGCAGCGCCGCGATGCCTGGGCGGCGGGGGTGTTCGCGGCCCTGGGCTTCGTCATTCGTCCCCAAATTCTGGCCAGCATCGGGCTCTTGGGGGTGTTTTGGCTGCTCGCTCGCAAGCGCCTGCCCAAGCTGCGGCTGAGCTTGATGCTCCAGGCCTTGGTGCCGCTGTTGTTGATCGGCTCGTTCTCCGCGTGGCGGCTGCACTACCACACCGGTCGCCGCGGCTTGATCTCCGAGAACGGCAAGTTCAACCAGGTCTTCGGTCGCTGTCACAACAACAAGATCCGAGCGCTGCCCGACAAGCCCGGACGACGACTCACCAGCTTTGGTCCCCCGCCGCTCATCCAGCTCGAGAAGCGGGAGAAGAAGATGCCCGGGGCGTGGCCCGGTCTCGATCCCACGCTCGAGCGCCAGCTCGAGTACCGCGGCTACATCGGTGACTCCGACAAGCTCGACGAGTTCATCGACACCTGCATCGAAAAGACCACCTGGAAGAAGCAGGTCGAGTACAGCCTGGTGAACGTGATGTTGTTGTGGCGCTACAACATCATGTGGCCCGACTCGGGGAAG
The DNA here is from genome assembly GCA_039028615.1 of Myxococcota bacterium. GTDB lineage: Bacteria > Myxococcota_A > Polyangia > Nannocystales > Nannocystaceae > Paraliomyxa. Next base: position 81,061 of record JBCCHT010000047.1, read on the forward strand.
GGCTTCTGGCGCGAGCACGTCAAGCAGTGGGGGATCATCCACACCAACGGCTTTGCGATCCCGGCCCTCATCGCCTTGCTCGCGGTGTTCGTGCGGCGACGTGCCGACGGCCTGGCGATCGTGTCGCTGCACCTGTGGGCGATCATCATCATCGCCGTCCTCATCCTCGGCGGGATCCGCTTCCGGGCGCCCTACGATCCCTTCATCATCGTGATGGCGCTCGAGGTGTACGCGGGTGGCGCGACGTGGGTGGTGGGCCAAATTCGGCGGTTGTTGCGCAAGACTGACGAAAACCAACCCAAAACTGCCGTCCGCTGAAACAGGACCCCACCACCCGGGGTCGAACCCGAGCTGGTCCGTCTGGTCGCTATACCTAGGCCGGGCACCCACCGCGGCTGATCACCGATGAAGCGATCCTCTTCCATTGTTCCTGCGCTTGGCGGCATTGCCGCTGCACTGGTGACCTTCATGGCGTTCGCACCTTCGGCGCACGCTGCACCGCTGATGCTGGCCACCGACATCGGTACCGACCTTTTGGGTCTGGTCGACGACGTAGCCCGCACCGTGGCCACGGGCGGAGGGATCTGCGTCGACAGCATCTACTCCGTCGGGGTGGCGCTGGGCTTCGACCCCCACGGCTCGGCCAACGCCGCCGACTGTCACGACCTGCGCGGGGTCGGCTTCGCCTTCCTCGGCCTGGCGGCAGTCGTCGTCATCGCGGTCGGCCGCATGCGATTGGCCACCGAGCAGCGTCGCCTCGAGGTCGCCCGTCGGCTCATCGAGCGCGGCATGGAGCTGCCCGCCGGGCTGCTCACCGCACCCGCCCGTCGCGACCTTCGCAAGGGCATCGTGCTCGTGTTCGCCGGCCTGGGTCTGGTGGTCGCGGGAATGATGCTCGGCGACCGCGGTATGGCGGCAGGCGGTCTCATCCCCGCCTTCATCGGCATCGGCTATCTCATCAGTCATCGCCTGGCGACGGGCGAGTCCGAACCGGGGACCCACGAATCTCAACCACGAGGGCAGGGCGAATAGATGTCCGCAAACGCATCGAGCGACTCCGTCGCAATCCTGGACGCTGGCGTCCTCAGTCCGCGACCCGCCGTTCCCCTCGAGAGCCTGCTCGAGCCCACGCTCGTCGGTCGAGCCGGCCGCGGTGATCGAGTCGCCTTCGCCGAGCTGGTCCGGCGCCACCAGGGCAAGGTCCGCGCCTTGCTGCTGCGGCTATGCGGCGATCGAAGCCTCGCTGACGATCTCGCCCAAGAGGTGTTCCTGCGCGCGTATCGGGGCCTGGTGGGCTTCGAGGGCCGCTCGAGCTTCGGCACCTGGGTCTACCGCATCAGCTACAACGTCTATCTCAACCACCGCTCGCGCACGCGCTCGTACGCGGCGCTGCCCGAGGACTACGACGTCCGCGCCGCGGCCCCCGACGATGCGATGAGTGCCCCCCGGGCCGACCTTCGTCGCGATCTCGGAGCGGCCATCGAAGAGCTGCCTGAGCGCTACCGGGCGGTGATCGTGCTGTACTATCTCCAAGAGGTGTCCTACCCGGAGATCGCAGAGATTCTCGAGCTGCCGCTCGGTACGGTGAAGACCCATCTGCATCGAGCGAAGCGTCTGCTTCGCCAGCAAATGGGGGGAACCATCCGTTGAGCGGCGCCTTGATGATCGCCACGAGCCCCGAGTTGGAGCGGCTCGAGTCGATCCTCGCCCAGCTCGAGGTCTCGCCGGCCCAGCTGCGTCGCGATCCCACGGGCGCGTCGTGGCTGCCCGAGGAAGCGCGAGCGCTGGTCGATCGCGATCCCGATTGCGAGTCCATGCTGCGCGAGTACGTCGAGGACGAGCTCGCGTTTGCGGGCGCTCTCGACGAGCCGATGACGCCGCCGAGTGCCGATCCCTTCTTCACCGCGAGGGTGGTCGACGCGTTGCCGCAGGCGTGGGTCCCCAACCGGCTCTCGCCGCGACGACGGCTGGCCGTGCTCGGTCTGTTCCACGTCATCGCGGGCTTGCTGGCGCTGATGGTCTTCGCCCTGGTCCCCGAGTCGACCGCGCGATGGGCCGAGCAGGCGCATGACGTGCTCGACTGGGGCTCAGACGCGGGCCCGGGCTTGTGGGTCGCCGCGACTGCGATCGCGGGAGTGGCGCTGGCTGCGTTCGTGGCCACGCGCACGCACGACACCCCGACGGCCTGAGCCGAGAAACGCAGTTCCAGGGCGGGCCTGAGGGCCTCGTCGGGATCGTTGCGTGAGCTGGCTCAGCCCACAACGGCGCTCCGTGTGCCCCAGGCCACAGTCTCCTGCGGCCCATGGACGGGTCGCGTTGCATACTCGGCCCTGCGGTCCCGTCCAAAGGGCCTCGAAGGTTGATGATGGCAGCTCGCGCATCCGTCCCAGTCGCTCTTTGCACCCTCCTCGCCGCCACCCTGGTGGTGCCTGCGGCCGCTCCCACGGCTCAGGCCGCTGCTCCCGAAGAGGCTGCTGCACCCGAAGGCTCGGTGGGCTTCATCGTCCTGCGCGAAAACGGCTCGGGCTCGGCCGCCCAGGCGCAGCGCTACCTCGACGCCTTCCTCACCAGCTTCGCCAATCGAGCGGGCTGGCCCGGTGCGGCGGGCAAGTACTTCACCAAGCGCAAGAAGGCCAAGAAGTACATCGACGAGGCCAAGCCTTCGTTCGGCTTCGTCAGCTACGGCGCGTACCTGGGCTTGCGCAAGGCCCATGGCCTCGAGGCGGTCGCGGTCGCCGATGCGGGGGCCAGCGGCGGCTCGCAGTACTTCGTCATCAGCAAGAACCACTTCACGCTCGATGACTGCAAGGGCAAGACGCTCGCCAGCAACCACGCCTCCGACACCCAGTTCGTCGATCGCGTCATCTCGGGCGACGACTTCGACCTCGGTGACTTCGAACTGGTCTCCACGCGCCGACCGGTGCAGACGATCAAGGCGGTCATCAACGACGAGGCCGAGTGCGCTCTGATCGACGACACCCAGATCACCGCGCTGACCAAGGTCGACGGCGGCGCCGCCCTTCGCCCCGTGTGGGCCTCCCAGGCGCTGCCCGCCGTGGTGATCGTGTCCTTCGGCAGCGCGTCCAAGGAGCACCGGGCAAGCTTCGAGCGCCACGTCGCAGCGATGTGCGAGGGCGACGGTCGCGATGCCTGTGATGCGGCCGGCCTCACCGAGCCCCGCAAGCTCAAGCCCGACGAGTTCGCGGCGCACCAGGCCGCCTACGACGGCTGAGCCCGACGCTCATTCGATCGAGCAACGCTCGCCGAGCTGGAACCACGCGTTCTCGCTCGAGCGAGCTTTTTGTTGGAAGGACGTGCGTGATATGCCTGTGTCGATGCCACGAGGAATTCGGCGGTTGCTGCCACTGCTCATCGTCGTTGCGGGCTGTCGGCCCCCCACGGCGGCCGAGGTCACCCCCGAGGTCGCCCAAGCGGCGCAGACGGCCGATGCGATCGCGATCTCCGATGAACTCGAGTCGCTCATCGCCAGCGGCAAGGACAAAGAAGAAGACCGCGTCTTCGCGCTCGATCAGATCCGGGCCATGACCGACGACGGCAGCGCGGCGCATGCCTTCGCTCGGGCCGCGGTCGCGGGCCGGGTCGCGGAGCTCCGCGGGGTCAAGGCGGGCAAGCTCGTCAGCGAGGCCGAGAGCTACGCGCAAAAGAGCATCGACCGCGATCCGCAGTTCCGCGATCGCGCCGCGGCTCGCATGCTGGGCTCGCTGTGGGTCATGGCGCCGCCCCGCTTGCTCGAGCACGGTGATTCCGAGGAGGGTCTGACCCTGCTCGAGTCGCTGGCCGAAGAGCAGCCCGACGAGCCGCTCAACCACTTGCGAGTGGCGGAGGCCTACGTGTTCCTCGGCGATCCCGAGCCGGCGATCCCCCACCTTTGCCAGCTGCAGAGCCATCGCGACGGGATGCGTCCCGACTTCGTCACCTTGCTCGACCGCTTGCTCGAGGACGCGGCCGACGAAGGGCCCATCGAGTGCGACGAGCAGGCGGCCGGCGAGTGAGACGGCGGACCCGGCTGGCGCTCGGCCTGGGCGCGCTGTCCCTGATGACCACGGCGTGCGCGGGAACGATCGTGCGCTTGACCGAGGCCGGGTCCTACGAGGAGGCGATCGCCAAGGCCGAGAGCCGACGCGTGCCGCCGAAGGGCCGCGCCGCGAGGGCCTACGCCGAGGCGCTGACGAAGACCGAGCAGCACGACCAGGCGCGAGCGGTGCTGCTGTCCGACTATCGCCACGGCGGTGACCTGCGCTCGCTGGTGGCCTTGGCGGATCTCGAGCACGAGCTGGGGCTCGATGGCATCGCAGCGTCGCACTACGGTCGCATCGCCGATCTCTCCCACGGGGCCCTGGCCGGGCGGCAAGACGTGTGCGCGCTGCTGGTTCGTCGCGCGACGCGGTGGGCCAACGAAGGCGCTGGCCTGGCTGCAGAGCGGGACCTCGAGCGACGAACCGCCGTGTGTGGCGAGCCGGCGGGGGTGGCCGAGGCGGCCGAGCTGAGCGCGCTCGAGACCAAGGTGCACGCCGCCGCGCAGGCCCGCATCGACGCTCGGATCGAGGCGGGGCAGTGCGGCGACGAGTGCGATGAAGCGCAGCTCGAGCAGGCCCGGGAGCACCGCGCCGCCGCCTTGGCCGACGCTCGCGAGGCCGGGCCCGCGGCGCTCCGTCGCGCGGCCACGCGGCAACGAGTCCAGCTCGCCCCCGAGGAAATCGTGGCCATCGTGCTGGCCGACCTGTCGGGCAAGGCCGGCGACACGCTGGTCACCGACGACGAGGTCCGGGCGTGGGTCGGAGAGCAGAGCTGGGCCATGCTCGCCCCCGCCGTCATGACGCAGGCGCCCGAGGTCGCGGCGTACCTGCAGCTACGGCTGGCCGCGGTGGTCGACGACGTGCCCGTCACGCTGCGCTCGCGGACGGGCCCGGGCGAGCTCGACGTGTGGTTGGCGCAATCGATGGAGATGAACGGCGACGATGCCTGGCGGATCCTGGCGTGGGCCGGAGACCTGACCGGGGTCGAGCTGGCGCTCGGCAGCGTGTGGCGGCCGAAGACGCGGCGGCCGAAGCCCGAGGCGGCCGAAGCCGAGCCGGCCGCGGGCGAAGACCCGCCCGCGGTCGAGCAACCCGAGCCCGTGGTGCCCGAGGCGGTCGACGGCGTCGAGCCTCCGCGTCACTGGACCTCTCGGGTGGAAATCACCGACGTCAGCGTGCCCGTGCTCTTCGTCGAGGCGCGGCTGCGTTACCTGGCGCGGCACGAGGCGCGGAGTCTCGAGATCCAGCGCTACACCGCCGCTCGCGGGGTCGCGGCCGGGCTCGAGGGCATCGATGGACACGTAGCCCGCGAGGCGGCGTGGCACCTCGCCCACGGCCGGCCCTGGCACGCGCTGGCCCTGGCCGAGTCGGTCGAGCGACCGCAATCGCAGCGGGTCGCCAACGCAGCTGCCACTGCCCTGCGCCTGACCGAGGCGTTTTGCGGCGGCCCCTGCAACGAGGATCGCGATCTCGATCGAGTCGAGCTCGCCCTCGGTGAAGAGTGGGTACAAGCCCAGCGCACGCAGCTGGTGGCACGGTCTCGGATGCGGACCGAAGCGGCCACCTCCGTCGATGCGTGTCCGACCCTGGGCGAGCTGTTGGCGTCCGATGCCACGGGGCGACTCTCCGAGGCATTGGTCGGGGCCCGCGAGGCTCCGCGTGCACCCGGGCAGGCCCGTCGGTTGCGGGAGGCGATCGAAGCCGACCTGAGCTTGGGGTGTGCCGGGCGCTACGTCGTGCCGCTGTTGCGCGAGGCGGGCTTCGTGGCCACCGCGGACGCGATGGCCGAGTCGCTCGCTCACGATGCGAACCTCGAGGCGCCCCGGGCCTTGGCCATGCACTCGGCGCTGGCGATGGTGGGCGACCGGCGGGACATGGCGGACTTGCTGGCCACCGCGGCGGGAGCCGTCTCGGACGAACCAGCCGAGATCTGGCGCTCCCTGGCCCGCGACGCCCATGCGACGGGGCACCGCGAGCTGACGCTGCGAGCGCTTCGCGAGGCACTGCTGCACACGCCGGGTTTCGACGACCCGGCGATCCAGCGCGCGCTGGTGGTGGCCGTACTGGCGGGCATCGACGACGGCTGGAATCTACGCGAGGCGCCCGCGGGCGCGATGGAGCCGGCGAGCCACGTGCGGGATTTCGTCGATCGGGCGCCGGAGCAGACGCGCTGGGCTCGTCGCGAGGAGCTCGCCCGGGCCTTGGCTCGCCAGTCCTGGTTCGACGCCGACGCCCGCGTGCGGCTCGAGCCCGCGCTGTGGCCCGACCCGACGATGGCCAGGAGCCACCGCATCGCACGCGCGTGGCTGGGGCTGGCCAGCGGCACTGCGCCGGATCTCGAGCCGGCCGACGTCGGTCCCTTCGATCTCGCGGCGCAAGAGCTGCTCCTGACGCTGCGCAAGCAAGACGCGCTGCCCGCCGCGACGGTCGCGTTCGTCGAGCCGCCGCAGATGGAGGCCGCTCGCTTGGCGCTGGCGGAGCACAGTCGCACCTGGGTCCTGCGCTGGCGCACGGCGATCGGGTTGGCCGTCTACGGCAGCCGTCAGGGCCGAACCCGGGCGCTCGGACAGCTGTTGTCGATGGCCGAGCCGGCGGCTCGCGACGCTCTGGTCGCGGTCCTGCTCGAAGACCCCGCGGTCGTGCAGCCCGGCGCCGACGGGGGCCTCGACGAGTCCGCGATCTTGATCACCCCCGAGGATCAGCTGTCGGTCGTGCTCGACCTCCCCGCCGATCCGCTCGGCCTATGACAGCCCGTAGACCCGCGCCGCGTTCTGCCCCAGGAACGCGCGCCGGGCCTCGTCGTCGAGCTTCAGCGCGTCGAGGTCGGCGAGGCAGGCCTGCGGCGTGATCATGGGGAAGTTGGAGCCGAACAGCACCTTGGTCCGCCCGCGACCGCGCATGTACTCGACCAGGTTTGGGGGGTAGCGAGAGGCCTTGTAGGCCGAGGTGTCGATGTAGACGTTCTCGTACTTACGGGCGAGGGCGATCATCTCCTCGGTCCACGGGTAGCCGATGTGGCCGCCCACGATCACCAGCTCGGGAAACTCGCAGGCGACGTTGTCGAGGTAGGGGATGGGTCGTCCGGGCTCCGAGGGGCGCAGCGGTCCGGCGTGGCCGACCTGCGTGCAGAAGGGGACCGAAAGCTCGATGCACTCGGCGTAGATCGGGTAGTAGCGGCGGTCGTCGGGAGGCAGGTTCCACAGCCAGGGCAGCACCCGAACGCCGCGGAAGCCGAGCTCGCGAACGCAGCGTCGCAGCTCGCGGACCGCATCCATCGGGCGGTGCAGGTTCACCGAGGCGATGCCGGTCAGCCGATCGGGGGCGGCTGCCACGGTGGCCGCGACCTGGTCGTTGGAGATGAGCTCCCCTTGGGGGCCCCACCAGGCGCTGACGAGTGCGCGGTCGACCCCGCCGGCCTTCATCGCCCCCAGGGTCATCTCCACGGGGATCTCGGGGGGAATGGTCTCGATGCCCATCCATCGGCGCAGGCTGGCGAACATTTCGTCGCCGATGAAGGCAGGCGTGGGGTGTTGGAGCCAGGCGTCGATGATCATCGCGGCGCTCAGGCTACCGGGAACCGGGGGATCCGCGATACAACCGGCCGGTGGCGATGTCCGACGATCGGCATCCGAGCGGGGGCAGGTCCTCCGTCGTCGCGCTCTTGGCTGCGCTGCTGGCCCTGATGGGCTTGCTGACCACCAATTGGGGCGAGGTCGATCGCGGGACCTTCGGCTCGGCCATCGGGCGCGACCTCGTGCGCATCGCCGATCTCGCCTCGTTGCGGAGCGGCGCCGCCGACAGCCCGGCGGCGGGGATGCCGGTCGCGGTGATCCCAGAGGGCGGACCGGCGTGGGTGGGGCCCGAGGGCGAAGCCGCCGTGCAGGCCGATCCGATCTTCACGCTGGGCGAGCCGCACCTTCTGCGCATCGATCAGGTCGAGCAGTCGCGAGTCTTTGGGGTGCGTACGCAGCTGTGGCGGCAGGGATGGAGCCTGCGCGCCCCCGAGCCGCTGTGGGTCACGCCCGCGCCGTGGATCGTGCTGCTGTCGATCGTGGCGGGGGCCGCCTGGGCGGGCCTGCGTCGCGGCCTGGCCGGGGGCGCGATGGTCAGCGGTGTGCTCGGCCAGCTCCTCATTCTCGCCTTGCCGTGGCCCGACGGCTTCGCCCGACCTTCGCTGCAACAGACCTGGCGCGATGGACCCCTGGGACACCATGCCTACGAGACGGCCATGGCCTTGCCCGACTCCTCGGTCGCGGTGGGGGCGGGGGTGATCACGCTGTGCGCGGTGTTGATGATCTTCGACCATCGACGATCCCCCGACCAAGGCGGAGGCCTGGTGTTGTTCGGGATCCTGGGCGTCATGGGCGGCCTGGCCTGGCTCGAGGCCGCGCTGCGGGCGGGCCTGTGGCCGTGGCTTCAGCAGCCGGCCGGGGTCGTGGCAATGCTCGGAGCCGCCGGTCTGTGGTGGTGGGCGTGGAGTCGACGTGAACGCAAGGCGTGAGCGACTGGCCCGTCGTTGGCCCGTGCTGTCGAGCTGGCTGCGAACGAGCGTGGTCGGCCTGTGGGCGGTCCTGCTGCTCGGGCTCGGCTCTGGGTGTCGCGACGATGAGGTCGAGGCCGTCGTGGGGATGGAGGTGCCGGAGCAGCCGGTCGCGCCCACGCTGATGGCCCCGGTCTCCAGCGTGGAGACCACCGATCGCTGGCTCGACCTCATCGCTCAGCGCCCCAGCGCGGTCGTGATGCGCGAGGGTTCGGTCTACGTCGATCTGGCGCGTCGCAGCAGCGCCAAGCACCTCGCGCTCGGGCAGCACGACCAGTGGAAGCTGGGCGTCGAGCTCGACGGTCGCGTCGCCGGAATCGTGCGGGGGCGGACGGTCTCGTTCGATCTGCCGCTCGACGGTGATCTCGCCCCGTCGCTCAATCCCGACGACGAGGAGGCGGAGACGGCCGGCCTGGCGATGGCGCTGACGCTCAAGCCGCTGGCCGACAAGCAGTCGGTGACCGTGCTGTGGGAGGAAAAGCCGCTCGCGCACCTGCGGCTTTCGGAGGGCTGGCAGCGCCGCACGCTGTCGCTGCCCGCCGACAAGATTCACCCGGGCGACAATCGCCTGCGGCTGCACTTCCGGCACATCGGTGAGCACGCGGGCGAGCCCGCTTCAGGGGCGGTGGCACTCATCGAGGTGGGGCGTCGCGAGTCAATCGTGGCGCTGCCCCCCGAGGGCGAACACGTGGCGCCGTTCCGCGTCGAGCCGGAGCCCAACGGCGGCGCGACGCTCGAGCTCGCGGCGGGCACCGGGTTGGTCTACTACCTCGTGCCGCCGCGACGGGGCCGGCTGCGGCTCGACGTGCGAGGGCAGGGGGCCCTGGAGGTGGTGGCGAGTTCCGACGCGGATCATCGCGAGGGACGACGACCCACCGTGCTCTTCGAGGAGCCCCTGCGGCCCGCGGGCGACCGACGCGAGCTCGACCTGACCGCGTGGGGAGGCGTGCCGACCCGGCTGGAGATTCGCGCACGCGGGTCCAAGGGCGACAGCGGGGCGGTGGTGCGGACGGCCGAGATCGCCGCTCGGCGCAGCCAACCGCTGGACCGACGGCCCCGCGCGCCGCGGGACATCCTCATCGTGACCGTCGAGGGCGCCCGCGCCGATGCGATCTTCGACCCGGGTCGACGGCCCTCGCTCGAGGCCATCGATCGTATGCGTCGGGAGTCGATGGTGTTCGAGCGCGCCTACGCGATGGGTTCCGCCGCCGTGCCCAGCCACGCGGGGTGGCTGTCGTCGGTGGTGCCCCCTGTGCACCTGACCGTACGCGGGACCTTCGTCGCCGATGGCCAGGAGCTGTTGCCCGAGCGACTGTCGCGAGCCGGCTACATGCGCGCGATGGTCAGCGCCAACTCGTATCTCAACGAGGAGCGCGGGCTGGTGCAGGGCTTCGACCTCGACCACGCGATGCGCCGCGACTCCGACGAGGACGACGCGGTCGCCGTGATTCGACGCGGGCTGCAGATGCTCGAGCCGCACTCGGAGCGCTGGTTTCTGTACGCGAACGTCAACGACCCGCAGGCGCCCTACGAGCCGCCGCGCGAGCTTCTGGGCGAGATGCGAACGCCCGAGGGGGCCCCGCTCCCGCACCTGACCCACATCTGGGTGGGCCGCGTCTACACGGGCAAGCACGAGCCGAGCAAGAACGAGCTTCGCTACGTACGGCGGCTGTACCGTGGCGAGCTCCAGGTGGTGGACCGGGCCCTCGGTGACCTGATGGAAGCGCTGGAGGACGCCGGGCGCCTCGATGAAGCGATCGTCGTGTTGGTGGGCGTGCACGGGGAGGAGTTCTTCGAGCACGCCAGCGCGGGCCATGGCCGCGACCTGCACGAGGAGAGCATCCGCGTGCCGCTGATGATCCGCGCGCCGACCCTGCTCGCGCCGGGCAAGGTCACGGTGCCGGTCGACCTCCTCGACCTGGCGCCCACGCTCGCCGACCTCGTCGGCGCCACGCCGCCCGATCGCTGGCAGGGCGAGAGCCTCGTGCCCGTGATCGACGACCCTCAACCGCCGCCGCGCCTGGTCATGGCGTATCTGGGCGACGGCAGCCGAGCCGCGATCGTGGGGCAGCACAAGCTGATCTTGGGCCCCGGGCTGCGTCAGCGGTACTTCGACCTGCGCTCGGATCCCGGCGAACTCACGGATCTACATGCGGAGGGAGGCGTGGCGCTGCGGATGGTGCGAACCGCGCTCGGCTGGCAGATTCAGCATGAGGAGCGGTGGAAGCGAGCGCGCTGGGGAACCGGCGCCAACCTCCGGCCGACGTTTGCGATGGATCAAGGGATGTAGTAATCCCGCGCAGCTTTTCGGCAAAGGCAAACGGCGATGGCTTCCGATCTTCAGCAGGTGCTCGACTCGATCCCTACCCTCCAAAAGAACGGGGACGCCCAGGCGCTCGTCGCCCTGCGTGACCACGCCGAGAAGAAGGTGCGCAAGGCCGCGGGCAAGGCCATTCACGCGCTCAAGAGCCGCGGCGTGGAGATCCCCGACGGTCCGGCGCAGAGCTGGAGCGCGGGCAACGTGGCCCAGGAGCTGCGCGGCGACATGGAGCCCCTGGCTACCGTCGACGCCCAGGGCATGCCGGGCGCGCTGCGCTTCATGCTGAGCCTGCCGCAGGAGAACTCCGGCGCGCGGCTGTACGTCGGCACCCTGAGCCCCGAGGATCGCGTGCTCGAGTTCGGCGCGTACCAGCAGACCGACGGCCAGCGCGGCCGCCTGGAGCGTGACTGGGTGCGTCAGACCGACGGCCGCACCGTGCCCGCCGACTGGATGAAGTCTCGCCTCGTGTGGGCCCGGGGCAAGACCATCGCCTCCGGGTTCTCCGTGCCGCGTGCCCTCGATGAGGCGCTGCCCCGCTTGGGCGACCTGCCCAGCGAGCGCCCCGCCTGCTTCCTCGAGGGCCAGCTCGACGACCAGCCCGCGTTCACCGACGACGACATCGACGCGCTGCTGCTCGGTGCCTCGGTCAACCAGTGGCCCCCGCTGCTCGACCTCGACCCCGTGCTCCAGCGCGCGGCCGAGATCCACGGCGACTCGCCGCAGCCCACCGACGACGACGCCCGCACCGAGCTGATGCGCAAGGCCCTCGAAGGCCAAGAGGACATCCGCGAGGGTCTGCAGACCACGGTGGCCAATGCGTTCGAGGACGCGGCCCTGAGCCTGTGGGTGGCGGGCAACGACGCCATGGCGCGTCATGCCCTCGACGCCGGGACCCAGCTTCGCAAGTCCGATGCGGCCGAGGCCATCGCGTGGGTGCCCCGTCTGCTCGGCTTCCAGGTCGCCAGCCTGCTTCGCGTCGTGCAGCAGCAGGGCGGCATCCCGGGCATGCCGGGCGCCACGCAGCAGGCCTGATCCAAGGCGCGGTGTCGGCTCGAGCTCGGGTCGGCGCCACCCTCAGGACGAAGTTAGGGGGCCGCTCTGCGAGCGCGCCTGCGGCATCTCGATCCTTCGTCGATGGGTCCAGCGCCGTGGCGAGCCGCAGGGAGACGACGAGGCGTAGCGTGGTGCGAAGACGGTCTTCACCGTGAGCGCGGTGCTGTTGCTGCGGAGGGCCCGAGCATCTTTGTGATCGCGAACAGCTGCGATGGAGGTGCTGAGCGCGGGCTGGTGGGGCCGGGAACTGCTCGTTCACGGTTAGGCTTGCTTGGAGGTGCGCCTGTGGAGCGTTCGAACGAAGGGCTCGCCTGTTGACGGATGGAACCCTCCCCGGACGTGCTCGGCGGCCGTTGCAGCGGAGTGTTTCGCGGCGGTAGTCGGGGGCCGCCTCCGCGCGACCGGGCCCCCTCCATCCTACGCGGCTTCGCTTCAGCCCTCCCCGGGGCGGTGTCTCTCGTTCGAGAATCGGCCTGGCGTTGCTCGTGCGTTGGGAGGCTTGCTTGGAGGTGCGTCTGTGGAGGGGTCGAACGAAGGGCTCGCCTGTTGACGGATGGAACCCTCCCCGGACGTGCTCGGCGGCCGTTGCAGCCGAGTGTTTCGCGGCGGTAGTCGGGGGCCGCCTCCGCGCGACCGGGCCCCCTCCATCCTACGCGGCTTCGCTTCAGCCCTCCCCGGGGCGGTGTCTCTCGTTCGGGAATCGGCCTGGCGCTGCTCGTGCGTTGGGAGGCTTGCTTCGAGATACGTCTGCGGAGCGTTCGAACGAAGGGCTCGCCTGTGATTTGGTTATGCCCTGCAATCTAGGCGGGGGAACGAAGCAGACCATGGGGGACTGAGACATGGCGGGCCTCACTATTCGATTTTGAGCGGGTTTCGCGGAATGATGCAGGAAGGCGCCGACTCGTGGACCGGCGTGTCGACGAACTCGCCTCGGAGCGTTCCATCCGTACTTGGGGTTGCTCAGTTTCGAGGCTATGGGCTCTTCCTATGGAGCCGAGTGAGTCGATCCTCTGCCTGCACGTCAGGTATCAATGGCGGCCGAAATCATCGTTGATCGCAAACACAGCGACCGTGGCAGAACCCAACTTTGGTCCGTAGTGTCGCCGGCCACCTCCACGGCTCGGGCATCCTCGATCGCCTTGCTTTGAAGCAAGCTTCCCAAAGAAGGAGCAATGTGCAGCCGATGCACGCACAGAGACGCCGTCCCGGGACGGCTGAAGCGGGGGTTGCTCAGTTTCGAGGCTAAGGGCCCTTCCTATGGAGTCGAGTGAGTCGGTTTTTTGCCTGCCCGGTAGGTAGCAATGGCGGCCGAAATCATCGTTGATCGTAAACACAGCGACCGTGGCAGAACGCAACTTGGGTGCGTAGTGCCGCCGGCCACCTCCACGGCTCGGGCATCCTCGATCGCCTTGCTTTGAAGCAAGCTTCCCAAAGAAGGAGCAATGCGCAACCGATGCACGCACGGAGACGCCGTCCCGGGACGGCTGAAGCGAAGGCGGGTCCAGCGGTCAAACAGCCGGGGCCTGTTCAAGCACCACGGGGATGAATCTCAAAGCAAGCCGGCCCACAAACGAGCAGTGCGCTGCCGATGCACGCACGGGAGACGCGGCTGCGGGGAGGGCTGAAGCGAAGCCGCGTAGGATGGAGGGGGCCCGGTCGCGCGGAGGCGGCCGCCGACTAGCATCGCGAAACACTCGGCTGCAACGGCCGCCGAGCACGTCCGGGGAGGGTTCCATCCGTCAACAGGCGAGCCCTCCGTTCGAGGGTTCCGCAGGCGCACCTCCAAGCAAGCTTTCCACCGAACGAGCAGTGCGCCGCCGATGCACGCACGGGAGACGCGGCTGCGGGGAGGGCTGAAGCGAAGCCGCGTAGGATGGAGG
>JBCCHT010000048.1:0-93575 GCA_039028615.1 Myxococcota bacterium
CAAGAAGAAGACGTCCGCCAAGAAGAAGACGTCCGCCAAGAAGAAGACGTCCGCCAAGAAGAAGACGTCCGCCAAGAAGAAGACGTCCGCCAAGAAGAAGACGTCCGCCAAGAAGAAGTCGACCGCCAAGAAGAAGACGTCCGCCAAGAAGAAGACGTCCGCCAAGAAGAAGACGTCTGCCAAGAAGAAGTCGACCGCCAAGAAGAAGACGTCTGCCAAGAAGAAGTCGACCGCCAAAAAGAAGACGTCCGCCAAGAAGAAAGCCGCGACGAAGTCGGTGGGCGCAGCGCAGCAGCTCGATCTCGCGATGGACATGGGCGCCCCGGAGCCGGAGCTCCCGGCGGGACCGCTGCAGGTCGGCGAGGCCGCCCCCGAGTTCAGCCTCGAAGCGGACGACGGCCAGACCTACTCGCGCGAGAGCCTGCTGGGCCAGCGCTACGTCATCTACTTCTACCCGCGCGATAACACGCCGGGATGCACGACCGAAGCCTGTGACTTCCGCGACCTCGGTCCCCGCTTCAGCGACCGCGGAGTGAAGGTGCTGGGCGTGAGCCCGGACAGCCTCACCAGCCACGGACGCTTCCGCGCCAAGTACGACCTCGACTTCCCGCTGCTGGCCGACACCGATCGCCAGGTGGCCACCGCCTTCGGCGCCCTCGGCGAGAAGAACATGTACGGGAAGAAGCGCATCGGGATCATCCGCAGCACCTTCGTGGTCGGATCCGACGGCAACATCGAGACGGTGTTCTCCCCCGTGCGGGTCAAGGGCCACGCCAATGCCGTCCTCGAGGCGCTCGGCGAAGGATCCTGATCGGCCGGCGCGACGGCGGGCGACGTGCCGACGCGAGACCGGGGCCCTCGCGGCCCTGCTCGCGCTGGCCGCCTGCACCGCCGAAGCGCTCCCCCGTGAAGACGCGCCCCGCCCCACCCTCCAGCTCGCCGCCGTCGAACCGGATGCCGAGCCACCGACGGACAGCGCGGCGCGGGGCGGCTATTGGCTCGGCATCGATCTGGTCGGCCCCGCGGCGGCCCAGCAAGCCGCGACCCTCGAGGTCAGCGAAGGGCTGACACTGCTCGATCCCGCCGACCAGACCCCGCCCGGAATCCTGGTGGGGCACGTCGAAGAGGTCCAAGAGGCGATTCGCTGGGTCGATCGCCACGCCTTCGATCCCCGCGTGCCGCTGCCGAACCAGCCGCGGGCACTGCAACCCACCGCCGCCCCGACACCCGGCGGAGGCCTGCTACGGCGCCACGACGCGACGTTGGTGGCCTTCGTCATCAGCGGAGCGACCCCCGACCTGCTCCCGCGGACGATCGCGTGGCCGCTCGACCAGAGCGCCATCCTCCCCCCGGGCTCGACCTGGCAGCCGGCCGCGTTGATCCCCGTGCACGCCCCGCTCTTCGCCGCGCCCTCCCCTTCCGTGCCCCCCGCGGCCGAGGCCCACGCCATTGCCCATCGTCGCGGCGGGCTGTTCGTCCTCAACTGGTTCGACCGCTGCGAGCCGGGCCCAAACGGCGATCGATGCCTGCGCTGGGCCCAGGTCATGGTCCGCGACGGGGACCGCTTCAGCCCGGGCTACCTGCCCATGTTCCAGGTCGCCTCCCGGGGCACTTGGGTGCGAGGGTCCGAGCCCCTGCCCCGTGCGCAGCTCATCCCCATCGCGATCGAGGGCGGCCGCGCGCGCTGGCTGCTGCTCGCCCGGGGCCGCGACAACCAGCTGCATCGCCGCACGCTCGAGGCCCCCGCCGAGGCCGAGGGCTGGCCCCGCAGCAGCCTACGCATCCACGACGAGACGGCCGCGGTCATCCTGGGCGACGAGCCCACGCAGCAGTGGCGACTCGACGCGAGCCTCGATGCCCGCGGCTCGGGCACGCCCGTGCCGGACGAAGCGGCGGCCTCAGGAACCGGCGAGCCAGGGGTCGTCGATCGCGTCGCCGACCCGTAGCGCGACCAGCAAGCCGCGGTTGGTGATCGCGAACAAGCGCTGCAGCCCAGGATCGTAGGCGGGCACGCTGCCCATGCCGCTGCCGCTGCGCAGCTGGGCGACCAGCTCTCCGGTGGCGAGGTCGAAGGCGAGCAGGCCGAGCTCGTTGTGGGTCACGAACACGGTGTCGTCGGCGATGATCGGCGACGAAAGCACGCCGGGATCCGTCCGCGAGCGCCAGCGCATCTGCGAGCCATCGCGCTCGATCGCGAACACGCCCTCGAGCGACGAGGTGCCCACGAGCGCGCCATCGGGCGACGCCACCAGCGAGCCCGCGCCGCGCATCGGGAAGCTCCACTGCGCCTCACCGGAGTCGATGGACAGCGCCGAGACCCCGGTGGATTGCCCCGCGACATACACGACCCCCGCCTCGGCATCGACCAAGGGGGTGGTGTCGCAATCGATGAAGGCCCCCCCCTCGGGGGGCGCCACGGAGGCGAGCCACAGCGCCTGGCCGGAGCCGGCAGCCAAGGCCGCGACCTTGCCGTTGTCGAAGCAGGCGTACAGCGTCCCCAGGTCCACGCCCTCTTCCGCCGCGGCCACGAAGGCCAGGCCAGCGTGGCCGTGCACGGTGAACTCGGACTGGAGCTCTTGCTCGTACTGCCAGCGCCACTCGCCCGTGCGCAGGTCGAGCGCGTAGATCTGGTCTCGCGAATTGACGAAGAAGGCGACGCCCTGGTGCACCACCGGCTCGTTGCGGATGCGCCCCGGCGTCTCGTAGCTCCACACCGTGTCGCGGGTGTCGAGATCCAGCGCATGCAGGACGCCGTTGTCGGTGCCGACGAGCAAGACCCCGGCCCCGTCGCCTTCGTCCACGATGACCGGCACGCCGCTCACCGCTCCGCCCAGGGACATCTCCCAGCGTACGGTGCCGTCGCGGGCATCGAGGCCGAAGAGGTAGCCGTCGCGGACGCCCGCGTAGAGCAGGCCGCGGTTGGAGTCGACGGTGACGCCCCCGAACTCGTCGGGGCGAAGTACGAAGTTGTCGGGCTGCGTGAGCGTCTGCGTATAGTCGACGGTCATCACCGCGCGGGCGACTTGGTTGTCATCCGGGTAGATGAGCTCGACCTCGTCACGCGCACCGCAGCCGGTCGCGAGCCATACGCCCAGAAGGCCGATGCTCGCCCGACGCATCACTGCGGGAACCCACCCAAGCCGCCGAGGCCCTGCAGACCGCCCAGTGGGTTTTCGGGCAGCGGCGGCACCGAGCTGGGATCGAGTTCCTCGAGCCGGGCCCGCACCTCGTCGGAGGCCAGCGACGGCTTGTCGAGCGGGAACTCCTCGGCGTACTGCTGGTACACGGCCAGCGCCTCGTCACCGCGCTCGGCGGACTCGAGGATCCGGCCTTTGTGCCACAGCGCCTGATCCCGATAGAAGTCTTCCTTGACGCCGCCGAGCATCGGCTCGAGCTCGGCCAGGGCGTCGTCCCAGCGCTCTTGGTTCTCGAGGCTCACCGCCAGCCCCTCGCGGGCGAGGAACACCAGGCGATGGCCGGGCTGTCGCTGCAGGAAGCCGCGGTACGCCTTCTCGGCCGACTCGAACTCCAGCGCCCGCATGAGCCGAGCCGCCCGCACGAGGTCGGCGACCTCGTTGGCGTCGGTGTCGCCGGCCTTCTCTTCGAGGTCCGCCAGCGCGCCGTCGACGATGGTGCGCAGGTCGTCCTCGGTCTGCGCCACCGGACCCGGCAAGGGCCGCGTTCGCTTGCCCATGACTTCGTCGTACTGCTCGTCGGCCTGTCCGCGTGCCTCGAAGGTCACCGCCTTGGACAAGATGGCGGTGGCCGAAGCTCGCGTCGACTTCTGGCCTTGCATCCACGCGTAGACGCCAGCGCTCACGCCCGCGACCACCACGATGAGGCCGATGACCGCGGCCGGGCGCTGCAGGATGCCCTGCCCCGCCTTGCGCACGGAGGCCTGGAACGCGTCCTGCTCCTCGCCCTTGGGCGCCTTGCGCTTGACCCGGGCCCGGTTCCACTTGGGCAGGTCGCGGCGCTCGGGGCCATCGTCGGAGTCGTCGTCCGACGTCTTGGCCAGCGCGGTGGACTCGCTCTTCGCCTTGGCGTCGTCACTGCCGCCGCTGTTGCTGGCGGACGACCGACGCTTTCGACGGCTGGTTCGCGGCTTGCTCGACGCGCTCGCGGATCCCTTGGCCTTGGCGGCCTTGTCCTCGTTCGCGGCGTCGGCGGCCGCTTCGCCGCCTTCGGCGGATTCCGGGTCTTTGGCTTGCTCGTCGCTCACGGGCTGGAGCGAGGTGTCTACCGAACGCTCCTGCGCGTGTCCACTCGCCTGGGCTATAACCGGCAGGCCACCAATGCACGTGGGCGCCGCACCCGAGTCGAGACCGACGGTCCGAGGGCACCGTCGAGCGGCCACTGCGCTGGGCGTAGCGGCCTTGCTGGCCACGTGCGCCGCCCGTGGGCCCCGGCCGGCCGCGGCCGCCGAGGGCTCTTCTGCGCCCTCTCCCACGGCCGAGCGGCCCCGAGATCCCAACGATCGCCCCCCGATGGCGCCCCCCAACGGGCAGCCGATGCCGGACACCTTGCGCCAGGACGTGGATCACACGAGCCCGAGGTCCCGTCGCTTCCGCGCCCTGCTCACCGCCTCGCCGCTGTACGCCTCGTTCCGCCTGCCCTTCTTGGGGCGGCCCCGGGTGCCCGTGCGCGGCTTCGGCGTCGGGCTCGCCGCGCAGTTCGAGGTGTGGCGCCCCCTGGGACTACGCATTACCGCCTCGCACTCGATCCACCCGGTGGGCAACGAGTTCGTGCGTGACGAAGACGACGTCGCGATTCACGTGGCCGGCCGCGGGCTCATCCAGGCCACGCACGTCGGGGTCTCGGGCACCTTCGCCATGGACCTGGGCCGCGTTCGCCCCACCCTCGACGCGGGCGTCGGCGGGATGTGGATCCGCAGCCCCGACTCGATCCAGGACGGCCAAGCGGGCGGGGCGTGCCTGGCCAACAACCTCTGCGACACGGGCCTGGTCTGCGGTGCCGACGAAGTCTGCCGCGGCGGGTTGACGCCCCAGATCCACGGAGGTTTCGGCGTCGACGTGATGGTCGGTGACCGCTTCGCGGTGGGGAGCGAGATTCGCTACTACGCCCTCATCTCTGCGCCCACGAGCTATCCCGTGTACCTGGTGGCGGGGCTCCGCGGCAGCCTGCGTTTTTGAGTCGGCCTTCGAAACGAACAAAGGCCCCCACGTCGCGCTGCGACATGGAGGCCTTCGCCTCGTTCGACCGGCCCTAGCCTACGGCAGGGTCGGGCAGTCGATGGCCTTGTTCTGCGACAGCTGACACGTCGCGCTGACGGCCGTGCCGCCCGGGGCCGGGAAGCCGTCGCGGCGCGACAGCACGAACTCGAGGTTCCAACCCGCGTCGACGCAGAATTCGCTCATGTCGTCGTTGTCGCGACCGGTGGCCTTCTCCGCGCTGCCGTCGTCGACCAGCGCCAGGAAGCAGACGTTGTCGTCGTCGCTCGGGAAGGAGCCGTCCTCTTGGCACTCGGGGATGGTGGTCGAGTCGAAGGAGCCGTCCTCGTTGGGAGCCTCCTGCACCAGGACACACGAGGGCTCGAGCGTGGTCGAGGTCGGGTCCGTGTCGGCGACACAGGCGGGCATGCAGGCCGGCTTCACCTGGTCGGCGATCGCCTCGGCGATGGCGCGAAGGGCCGGCGAGTAGTCCGACTCGCAGATCGAGAACATGTTGCCGCTGGTGCCGACCTCGAACTGGCTGGCGAACTCCGCCATACGCACCGGGGGAACGGCCTCACCCGCGCTGCTCGAACAACCCGGGCCGATGCCGAAGTCCGACTGGAACTCGGGATCCTGGAGCGCGTCCTGGTAGGTGATGGTGCCGTCGCTGTTGACACCACCGATGACCGCGACCAGCACCTCCTGCTCGGGGGTGATGCGCTGCTTGTTGTTCTCGAACTCCTGGACGAAGTCCGTGTAGCGGTTGAGCGGGCGAAGCACCGCGTCGTCGGCCGCCGCGTCGTCGGAGACCTCGTTGCCCGAAGCGTCGAGGTTGACCGAGCGGCACTCGTCGTAGGTGCCCGAACCGGTGCACGCGACACCGGCGTTCCAGCACACGGCCGAGGACGGTGCGGGGGCGGTGTTGTCGGTCCAGAAGACACGCTCGCCGTCGGGGAGGAAGATGGTCTCCCAGTCGTCGTTGTAGGAGCAGTCCGCCTCGTCGGTCACGTGGACGACGGAGAGGATCGCGTTGTCGCGGATGAAGCCGTAGGAGGCCTCAGTCTCCGTCTGGGAGCGCTTGAGCGCCTTCCACATCGACTCGAGGTGAGCCTCGAAACCGCAACCGTTGATGCCCTGCGGACCAAAGCACTGGAACGCCTGCGTGGTGGTGAGACCGTCGGGCAGGTTGGTGCGGCCCTCGATGTTCTCGAGCCAGGGACGGGCCTTGGCCTCGGGGTCGCGCGCCGTGGTGGTCGGCGTAATCTCGATGGCGTCGAGGCTCAGGCCGCCCTCGGACGTCGCGGGACACACCGCTTCACACGCTTCGGCATACGCGTCGATCTGCACCGCACCGTCGAACACGAACTCGGGCGCACGGCTACGACACGAGGTCAGGCGAAGGTTGCCCGCCTCGGGACCGGTGCCCTGACACCAGGGGTTGCCGTTGTCCGTGGTCGTCACGCCGATGCGATAGTTCGCCTCGACCTCCGGTGCCTCGAGCACGGAGATGAACGCCGAGAAGTTCGAAGCGAGCGTCGCCTGCTCCTCACCCATCGAGCCCGAGTTGTCGATGACGAAGAGGATGTCGACGTCCTTGTTCACCGTCAGCGCAATGGCGTCTTGCGCCTCCTGCGCTTGCTCGTATTCGACCGGCTTGAGCGGATGGTCCAAGCAAGCGAACAGAGACGGGAGGGCGACCGCGGCCCCCACCAGCAAGGTGAGTCGAGAAGAGAAGGATGCGTGCATCGGTGTTCGTCCGTCCTGAGGTCCGGCTGCCGTGGTTATAGCAAAGAGGAGACCAACCGAATGGCCAACAATTCCGTGGGGCCCGAAAAAGGGGGTGCCAATCAGATTGACGTTTTTGTGTCAAAATCTCGCAACTCGGTTGGCGATCGCAAAAGCGGTTGTCAACGCGGGGCGCTAGCCCGCGCAGTCGATGTAAGGCCGATCCGAGATCTCGCAGGTCGCGCTGACGTCGCCATAGCGGGCCTCGGGGTTGCGAAGGAAGCGCAGCTCCACGTTGAGCTCGGCTTCGCGGCACGTCGGGTGCAGTTCTTCCCCGCTGACCGCATAGACACACAGATCCTGGCCCTCGGTGAGTTCGAACTCCCCGTCGGCGCCGCGGCGGCACGTCTCGACGGAACTGGACGTGCCGTCGACCTCGTGCACCACGGTGCAGGTGGAGAGATCGCCATCGATGATCTCGCTCGCTCCCTGCACGCAGGCATCGATGCAGCTGGGTCGCAGACGATCGGGCAGGCGCTCGGCGATGGAGGTCAGCGCCTGCACGTAGTTCGCGTTGCAGATCGAATAGAGGTTGGGCGAGCCGGCGTCACCGTCGAACACCTCGGCCAAGGTTCGCAGTCGGACCGGCGGTACCGCCTGCCCGTTGTCGCTCGTGCAGCCGGGGCCGACGCCGAAGTTGTCGACGAACTCGCCGGTCGCGGCGGTGTCGTAGTGGATCGATTGCGCGCCGTCGTTGGCCACGCCGGCGATCACCGAGACCAGCACCTGCGAGCCCGGCTGCCCCGTGACGCGCCGCTTGAACTCGTCGATCTCGTACAGCAACTCCATGTAGCGATCGAGCGGCTGCAGCACCTCGGAACCTTCGTTGGCAGGGTTGCCATTGGCATCGAGGTCGACGGGGTCACAGTGCACGCGCCCTTCGGAGGTGGTCTCGCAGCTCACGCCGGCGTTCCAGCATACCGCGCTGGGGGCGAGCTGCGCGTCGGTGTCGGGCCACAAGGCACGATCGCCGTCGGGGTCGAACGCCGCGAGCGCCCCCGCCCCGGTGGAGCAATCGGCCTCGTCGGTGATGAACACGACCAAGAGCAACGCGTCGTCGCGCAAGAAGCCCTCCCCCGCTTCGCCCGTTCGCGTGCTGCGAAGCAGCGTCTTGTACATGGACTCCAGCGGAGACTCGTAGCCGCAGCCGTTGATCCCCTGCGGCCCCCAGCACGCCAGCGCCTGGGCCGTGGTCACGCCCTCGGGCAAGTTGGTCAGGCCGAGGCCGCGCTCGAGCCACGGCCGTGCCTGGGGCTGTTCGTCGTCGGCCGTCGGATCGAGCCGCGAGGGCACCGTGGTCAGCTCCGCCAGGCTCTCGGGGCATGACTCCAAGCAGGCCTCCTCGCGCCGATCGACCTCGTCGCCGAGCCCGGGCAGGAACACGAAGTCGTCGAGGTGCGTGCGACAGCTGCGGAGCTGCAGCGCCCCCGCCTCGGGCGTGGTCCCGTTGCAGTAGGGGTTGCCGTTGTCGGTGGTGGTGATGCCGATGCGATAGTCGGCATCGACCTCGGGCCGCTCGAGGAACTCGACGAAGGCGGAGAAGTTCGAGGCCAAGACCGCCTGCTCCTCGCCCATCGAGCCCGAGTTGTCGACCACGAACAAGACGTCGACCTTGCGGCCGTGGTCGATCTGCAGGCCGGCCAGGATCTCGCCTTCGGACTGCAGCGACACCTCTTTGAGCGGATGATCGAGGCAACCGGTCGTGGGCAGCAGGCCGAGGGTGAGCATGGCGAGGGGCAGCAGCGATCGTCGAATCATCGTGGGGTGCATCCTTTCGGCGCCAGGCCGCACGCTGCCGTCGGGGTGCGAGCGACACCGAGAGCAGAGGACTCCGCGGGTGTGCACTCGACCCGTGATGGACAACCGGGACGTGGCGACGCTCCCCTACTTCGCAAGGCTGACGCCAGCCTTCGCGACGCAGTGATTTCGCGTAGATGGGCGCGACCGCAGCTCACGGAGCAACGCGCGTTGGCGGTGAACCGGGTTGGCTTCGACAACTCGGTTTACGGCCACGGGCGCCGGTCGGGGCGCGAACGCTCAGCGCTCCGACGGAGATCCGCCGCCCCGCGATCGCCCGCGCACGACCAGCCGCATCGGCACGCCCCGCAGGTTCCAGCGTCGACGGAACCGTCGCACCAAGTAGCGCTCGTAGGAGACGTCCAGACATCGCCCCCGATTGGCCGAGATGACGATGAAGGGCGGCGAGCGATCGGCCTGGGTCGCGAAGTAGAGCTTCACCAGGGTCCCGCGATGCGCGGGCGGGTGATGGTCGGCGACCGCTCGAGCGAGTTCTTCGTTGAGGTCGGAGGTCGAGATGCGCAGTGACAGCGCACGGGCCGTCTTCACGCAGGCGTCGAGGATCTCGCCGAGCCCCCGTGCCGTGCCCTGCCCTTCGTCGCGGCCCTTGCCCACCACCGAGCTGCGGATCGTCAGCGGGCGCTCGAGGAAGGCCAGGGCCTCCTCGGTGTGGGTCCGAACCTCATGGGCGCGCTTTTTGTCGCTGGCCACGAGGTCCCACTTGTGCATGACCACCACCACCGCCTTGCCGCGGGTGAAGGCCATGCGAGCGATGCGTTGATCTTGATCGGTAACGCCCGCCTCGGAGTCGATGACGAGCACGACGACCTCGGTGCGCTCCATCGCCCGAATGGACTTGATGGCCGCGAGCTTCTCGTGCGCCCGCGAGACCTGCTTGCGTCGCCGCAGCCCGGCGGTGTCGATGAGCACCAGGTCCTGCCCCGAGTGCCGGAACGGCAGGTAGACCGCGTCCCTCGTGGTGCCCGGCGTGTCGTCGACGATGACCCGAGCGTCCTTGAGCAGGCTGTTGATCAGCGTCGACTTGCCCGCGTTGGGGCGGCCGAGGAACGCGATGCGGGTGCCGGGGGGGATCGGGTCGGGGACCTCGTCCACGCCCACGCGCTCGATGATCTCGTCGCACAGGTCGCCCGTGCCCCGACCGTGCGCGGCCGAGACGGCGAACACCTGGCCGATGCCCAGCTCCCATGCCGCCGTGGCGGCCCGCTGCCGGGCGTCGGAGTCGGACTTGTTCGCCACCACCAGCACGGGCTTGCCCGCCTTGCGCAGGCGCTCGGCGATGTCGATGTCGACCGCGGTCAGCCCGTCGAGGATGTCGACCACGAACAGGATGAGGTCCGCTTCTTCGAGCGCGACGTCGACCTGCGCCTGGATGTGCCCGGGCAGCCCCGTCTCGAGGTTGGGGTCGATGCCCCCGGTGTCGACGACGATGAACTGCTGCGTGCCCCACTCGGCCACGCCGTAGAGCCGGTCACGCGTCACGCCGGGGTTGTCTTCGACGATCGCCTGGCGCGAGCCCACCAAGCGGTTGAAGAGCGTCGATTTGCCCACGTTGGGGCGGCCCACGATGGCGACCAGGGGGGCGTCGGCAGAGGATTCGCTCATGACGAGGACTCCGGGTCCGTGTACCCCATGCGGGGCAGCTTGTCGGGGTCTCGGGTCCAGTTGCGCGCCACGTCGACCGACAAGCGAAGGTCACAGTCGCGCCCGGTGAGCTCGGAGATGCGGCGGCGGGCGCCCATGGACAGCGCCTTGATGACCCGCCCCCCCTTGCCGATGACCATGCCCTTTTGGCTGTCGCGCTCGACGAAGACGGTGGCCTTGACCTGATCTCGGGTCGGTTGCTCCCGCCACCCGGTGACCATCACCGCACAGCTATAGGGGAGCTCCTGGCCCAGGTGCTCGAACAGCTCGGCCCGCACCAGCTCGGCCGCGTGCCAGCGCAAGTGCCGGTCGGACAGCTGCTCGGAGTCGTAGTAGCGCGGCCCCTCGGGCAGGCTGTTCACCACCACCGACTGGAGCTCGTCGAGCCCCTCGCCGCGCAGGGCCGAGGTGGGGATGACCGTCTCGAACTCGTGGAGCTTGGTCCACGCCGTGATCACGGGCAGCAGGTGGCGGCGATCGGCGATGCGATCGATCTTCGTCAGCACCAGCGCCATCGGCCGGTTCAGCGCCTTGATCGCCTCGAAGCCCTCGAGCGCGACCGGGCCCGGCTCCCATGCTTCGGCCTGCTCGTCATCACGGACGGCCGGGGTCTCAGCCAAGAGCAACACGAGGTCCACGTCGCGGGCCCCGGCGATGGCCTGGTCGACCATGTACTTGTTGAGGGCCGAGCGCGCGCGGTGGATGCCCGGGGTGTCGACCAACACCGCCTGGAACTCCGGTCGGGTCCACACGCCCAGCATGCGCTCGCGCGTGGTTTGCGGATGCGCCGTGGCCACGGCCAGCGGCTCGCCCAGCAGCGCGTTGAGCAGTGTCGACTTGCCCACATTGGGGCGTCCGCAGATGGCCACGAAGCCCGAGCGGTGTGGCGGCGCAGTGTCACCCATTGGCAAGTGCGAGCTTTTGGCAGATTCGCTCGGGATGTGCAAAGAGGGGCCATGGTCCCCCCGGCTCCGGCCGCCGTCGTCCCCGCTTCCCGCATGCCCTCGCCTCCGCCGCGAGCCCTGCCGCCGGGAGCGGCCACTGCGTGGGTCTCGCTGGCCCTCGGTCTGCTCGCCCTCGCGTGGGTCCCCGCCTCGCTGTGGCCCGCCGCCGGGCTGCCCGCCTGGCCGGCCGTGAGCTTGGGTCTACTCGCCGTTTTGGTCTCCTGGGGCCGCGGAGGCGCCCTTTTGCGGGGTCTCGGCGGCATTGCCGGGCTCATCGCCGCCGGCATCGGCACCGTTCAAATCGCGGTGCTCTGGGCCGCCGCTTCGACCCTGTCCTACATGTAGGATATTTGCCTTCATGTCTGTTTTTACCCCAAGCTGCGCTCATGCCGTCTGTGCAGCACGAGCGTCGGGCCAGCGCCCGAATCGACAAGGTCTTCCGCGTCCTCATCTCCACCGAGGAAATGGGCGACCAGTGGTACGTCGCGCGCAACATCTCGGATTCGGGGATGTTCGTGGAGATGGCCGAGCCCCTGCCGCTCCGCACCAAGGTCATCGTGCGTTTTGCGCTCCCCCAGGAGTCGGCGGCGATCTGCGCCATGGCGAAGGTGCAGAACCACTACTACTTCCAGTTCAACGACGGCGAGGGTCTGCGGGCCATCGCCGGGGTCGGCCTGCGCTTCACCCGGTTCATCCCGGACGCCGGAGCCCAGCCGCCCGAGCATCGACTCCACTGAGCGGTCGCGGCGGGAGGCCGGCATGAGCATCGCACGCCCCACCGGGTTGATGTTGGCGACGCTGCTGGCCGTGGGCTGCCGCGACGCCGCGCCCGACGTCCAGGTCCAGACCTACGTCGGCCCCTCCTACGCCCGCCACGACCAAGAGCAGCGCCAGGCCTACACCGTCGAGGTCGCGCGCACCGTCTGGAACGACTACCTGCCCCAGGGTAAGACGGTCGGCCCGGCCGAGCCCGAGGTGGAGACCATCGCTCCCGTCGACGTGCCGGCCACCGCCGAGCAGTTCGAACAGCTGGTCACCGCGCTGCGCAAGGCACCGCTCGACGAGCTCGATGGGCCGGCCCGGCGCCTGGCCGCGTCCTCCCCTACTCTGTGGCCCCAGATCCGCGAGGCCCTGCTCGCGGAGCGCAAGTCTCCCAAGGGCGACTACCGCTCGATGCTCGATGCGATCGGCGGCGACGTGCCCAACCGCTACGGCCACTTCGCCCGCGCCTGGAAGAAGGCGCACGGGCATGCCGTCAAGCTGAGCGACGACTGGTTCGAAGACCTCTTGGTGCTGCCCTCGGGTCGAATCTCGCGGGGCATTCGGCCCGTGTATCGCGACCTGGTCCTGCAGACGGCGTTGTTCCGCGCCGCCGCGGGCATCGGTGCGACCGACAGCACGCTGACCGGCGACGTGGTGGCCACGTTGCTCGACGCCGCCTACATGCTCGACGGCACCTTCCGCGACGAGGTCGGCCGCACCATCGCCGCCGTGGGCGACGAGGCGGTGCCCCACCTCATCATCGAGTCGATTTCTCCGTCGACCCGGCGCCGGGACCAAGATTCGGTGCCTGTTCGTCGGGCCCGCTACGCCGAGGTCCAGCTCGACAAGATGGACCGGCTGCATCCCTCGCGGACCACCGAGGCGGTGCGCGACGATCCACGACGGCTGACGCTGGTGCTGCACGCCTACGGCACGCGACGCCCGGGCGAAGCGGCCGCGGTGCTGCTGCAGTTCGCCGACGCGGCCGATCCCTCGGTCCGCGGCGCCGCGCGAGCTTCGTTCGCCGCGTTCGTGACCGGTCCGCCCCCTGCGGTGGCCCGCCGCACCGTACGACTATTGGGTGGCGGCACCGCCAACCGTCAGTCTCACCTGACCTATCGGCACCGAGCCTCCATCGCGATTCGCGAGCGACTCGAGCTCGACGCCCCCGAGTTGCTCGAGCCCGCCTGCGAGATCAAGCGCGAAGACGGCTCGATCGACACCGCCTGCGAGACCCAGCCCGACCGGCTGTCCGCCGCCTACTTTGCGTGGCTCGATGCCCGCCGCGAAGCCGCCGACCAAAAAGCCCTGGCCGCCGCGCTGGCCGAGCCCGACGTACGGGCCCGTGCGTCTCGGCTCGATGCGCTGCTGGTGAGCAACCCCGAGCTTTCGTTGGGCGACCAGCTCGTGCCCGTGTACGAGCAGGCGGCCGAGGCCGCCGAAGCCGACGGTGACCTCGCCCGTGCCGGACAGCTGCTGCGCAAGGCAGCGCGCCTGGCCGAGCGCCAAGACCCCGAGCACGGCAAGGCGCTGCGCGTGCGAGCCCTGCTCGCCGAGGCCTCCGTGCCCGCGCTGACGCCCGAGGGGCAGAGCATGCTGCTGTCGTCGGCCGCCGTGTTGGCGCCGCACGACCCCCGCGTCAACGATGCCCTCACCGCGCTGGACGAGCACGGCGTCGAGCGAGCCGGTACGCCGCAGCAGCGCTGGATCCCCGTGGCCGGCGTGGCCTTCGGCCTGTGGTGCCTCGGCGCGATGGGTGCCTGGTGGCGACGGCGACGTCGCGCGCCGCACCCGAGCTGAACGACCCTTCGAACGAACGACGGCTCTCGTCCTCGCGTGGAGGAACGAGAGCCGTACTCGTTCGTGAGGTCCGCGCGTCCTAGCTGGGCGGACGCGGGAGGTTGGACAGCGGATCCCGAGGCGGCTTCTTCGGAGACAGCGTCCGGGTCTTCTTCTTTTTCTTCTTCTTGGTCTTCGGCTTCGAGCTGCCGCCACCACCACTGGAGGGCTTGGCCTTGGGCTTGTCTTCCGCCTTCTTGGCTTCCGCGGCCTTTTTGGCCTCTTCCTCTTCGGCGGCCTTCTTCGCGGCTTCTTCCTCGGCCGCCTTCTTGGCGGCCTCTTCCTCGGCGGCCTTCTTCGCGGCTTCGTCCTCGGCGACCTTGGTGTCGTCGGCCGCGGGCTCGGCCGCGCCACCCGATCCACCTTCGGCCGCGGGCTCAGCCTCGCCACCCGAAGCCTTGGCCTCGTCGGCCTTCGGCGTCTGTTCGGCGGGCGGAGCTGCGACCGCAGCCGCCGCGACCTCGTCGTCGCCGGGCTTGGCCTCGCTGTCGTCGCCAGACGAACCCAGCATCACGTACGCCACTGCACCACCGGTGAGCAGCAGTGCGATCACGATGAAGATCCACGACGACGGACCGGAGCGCAGGTTGGTCTCGCGCTGCTCGGTGGGCACGTTGAGATCCAGGCCGCTGCCGATGAAGGTGCCCTTGGGGTTGCCCCCGTCGGCGGCGTTGCCCGTGAACTCGAACACCGTGTTGCTGCCGCCGCCCATCAGCTCGTCTTGGCGACCCGCGGCAGCGGGAGCGGCCGGTGGCGCGTGGCCGTGGCCTTGACCGGGCGCAGGATGATGCGCCTGCGGTTGCTGACCTTGCGGCGGCTGTCCCCAGCCGGGAGACTGGCCTCCGGGATTCGCGCCGCTGCTGCCCATGGGTTGAGTGCCCTGCGAATGATTGTTTCCGTTCACGGTGTGCTCTCCCCCGGAGGGTCCGGGCAGTGTGCCACGGGCCATGGGCCCGGGCGAGTTGGACGCAGGGCCCCCACGCTGCATGCAACCGAGTGCATTCCGCGCCACCAGCGCAGATTCTGATAGCCTGCGCCCAGCATGACGCGCGGGTTTTTCATCGCCCTGGAGGGAATCGACGGCAGCGGCACCACCTCCCAGCGGGGAGCGTTGGCGACGGCGCTGCGGGCACGAAACCACACGGTGCTGGAAACGTGCGAGCCCTCGACGGGATCGATCGGCGCCCTGACCCGCGCTCGACTCGCCCGCGACGCGGTGCCCCTGGACCGGCGCGCACTCGCGCTGATGTTCGCCGCCGACCGCCTCGACCACATCGCCACCGAGGTCGAACCCGCGCTCGCCGCAGGCACGGTGGTGCTGAGCGATCGCTACATGATGTCCTCCTGGGCCTACCAATCCCTCGATTGCGACCCGCAGTGGGTCCGCGAGATCAACCGCTTCGCGCCCTGGCCCGACCTCACCTTCGTCCTCGACGTCCCCGCCGACGAGGCCATGCGCCGCATCGGTCAGCGACGGGGCACCGAGGAGATCTTCGAGACCACGCCCCAGCAGCGACGGCTCGCCGACGCCTACCGGACCTACGCCAACGACGAGTCCCTCGACCGCGTGCAGTGCCTCGACGGTACCCAGTCCATGGAAGACGTGACCGCCGCGTTGCTCGCGGCCTGCGTCGCCGCCGGGCTCTGAGCGTCGATTTCTTGCCCCGCGCCACCGCGCTCGCGATGCTCGGTGCGATGCGCTCCGTGTGGCCTCCCCAGACCGTCTGCTTTGCCATCGGCCTCGGCGTGGCCACGCTGTGCACCGGTTTCGGGTGCCGCACCAGCCCCACCGAGGCCCCCGAGCCCGATGCCGAGCAGTGGGGCACCCCTGCGCCCTCCCCCGCCGCGGCCGAGCCCGTCGGCGAGCCCGAGCCTGCGGTGGCGGAACGCTCTCGACCGCCCGGCACGATCTTCCGGGACGAGATCCAGCGCGCCGTCGGACCCGGCCCCGCCTATCTGCTGCGGCAGCTGGGCCCCGAGCCCTACCGCCACGAAGGCCACTTCGTCGGCTGGCAGATCACGCAACGATTTCCCGACGATCCCTCGCTGTGTGGCCCCTGCGACCTCGAGCTCGGCGACGTGATCCTCAGCGTGAACGGACGAACACTGTCGACGCCGCAGCAGCTGTCCGAAGCCCTCGAGGCCGTTGCGGGCTGGTCCGAGCTGAAGGTCGCCAGCCTGCGCAAGGGCAAGCGGCGGGTGGTCACCTACCCCATCGTCGACGCCCCCCTTTGAGTCGACGGGCCCGGCGCGCTACCATCGCGCTCGCCTCATGATCGACTACGAAGTCCTTTGTCAGACGATCGAAGACTGGCGTGCGGGTCGCCGGCCGAGCATCGATCTCTCCGCCACCCCCGTCGACGCGGACGCCGTCGCGATCGAGCCCGACGAGGGCGGCTACGAGCAGGCCCCCGTGGCCTACGAGGAAGAGGCGGGCGACTACGCCGAGCCCGCCGCGGGCCTCGAGCCGGTCCATCACGACGCTCCTGTGCAGCAACCGCAGGCCGCGGACTCGGGTCAGTACGTGGAGCAAGGCTACGAGCAGGCGCAGTACGCCGAGGCCGCCCAGCAGCAGGCCTACACCGACGAGCACGGCAACTATGTCGACCCCGCTCAGCAGCAGCAGCAAGGCTACGAGCAGGCGCAGTACGCCGAGGCCGCGCAGCAGCAGGCCTACACCGACGAGCACGGCAACTACGTCGACCCCGCTCAGCAGCAGCAAGGCTATGAGCAAGCGCAGTACGCCGACCCCGCCCAGCCGCAGGCCTACGAGCAGGCGCCGGCCGAGGGCGGCTACGAGCAGCACGTCGACGACTCGGCTACGCAGGCATACATGCCCTACGACGGCACCGGTGGCCCGGAGCAGGCGCAAGAGCAGATCTACGCGGAGAGCGGGCCCGCCCCCACGCCGCAGGTCGAGGCGGATCCGAACCCGCCCGGGGAAGAGCCCCCCGCCTGAGCCGAGACCTCGGCTTCGCCAATGAAAAACGCCGGCCACGATGGCCGGCGTTTTTGTTGGTTCGACCCCTCGGCTAGCTCATCGCGAGCACGGCGGCCACGATGCCACCGACGACCGCAACGGCGATGAGGATGGGTACGACCGGGCTCTTCTTCTCGGCCACGGCCTGGGTCTGCGCGGGCACGGGCACGGAGATCGGACCCGAGACGGGGCCGGAGACCGGACCGGACACGGGTCCCGAGATCGGGCCCGACACCGAGCCGGTGTCGACGGGTGAAGGCACGGCGTGACCGGAGCCCGGGGGAGAGACCATCGTCTTGGAGCGTCCCGGCGCGGCGGCGGGCTGCGTGGGCGCGACCAGGGTCTTGGGGCGATTGCCCGGCTTGGGACCCTCGGGACCCGCCTCGGCGGCCGACTCGGTCTCGCCGGTCGCGATCAGGGTGCGCCGCGAGTCTTCGTCGTCGGCCGGGGCCGCGGCTCCGGCCACGAGCGTCTTGCGAGACTCGTCGATTTGCTCGGCCGGAGGCGCGGTGGCGACCACCGTCTTGCGCACGGCGGCATCCCCCGACTCTGCGGACGCAGGCTCGGCGCCCGCTGCCGCGTTGGGGTCCTGGGTCGCCTCAGGCGAAAAGACCGTCCAGCCCTTCGCGTTGGACTCGTCGGTCGACGGCACTTCGCCGCCGAGCGGACCGGACGAGTCCTCGATGGGCTTTTCCATGAACATGGTCCAGCCACGCTTCTTCTTGGGCGCGTCCGACTCTCCGGAGGCCGCCACCTCGGGTGCACTGGGGGCCGGCTCGGGCTCGGGCTCGGCGGCGGGCGGGGTGGCTGCAGCCGCGGCCGCCACCTCGTCGTCGTCGGCCTCGGTGAACATGGTCCACCCACGACTGCGCGGACCGTCGGATCCACCGGGCGCAGCCGAGGGCACGGCCGGCGCACCACCGGCTTCGGGAGCCGCGGCCGCGGGGGCCTCGGGGGCGGGCGCAGGCTCGGCTGCCGCGACGGCGTCGGCCGTGTTGCCCTCGTCGGCTTCCATGAACATGGTCCAGCCGCGCGTCTTCGGCTTGCCTGGCTCGGCCGGCGCGGGCTCGGGCTCGGGTGCCGGCTCGGCTGCGGCGACGGCATCGGCCGTGTTGTCGTCGCTGGCCTCCATGAACATGGTCCAACCACGCGTCTTCGGCTTGGTCGGTGCGGGCTCGGGCTCCGGCTCCGGCGCGGGCGCGGCTTCGGCCTGCTCGTCGCCGCCCTCCGCTTCCATGAACATGGTCCAGCCGCGGGTGCTGGGCTTGGCCGCGGGCTGCTCCGGCTCGGGCTCCGGCTCGGGCTCCGCGTCGCCGCCCTCCGCTTCCATGAACATGGTCCAGCCGCGCGTCTTCGGCTTGCCTGGCTCGGCGGCCGCGGGGGCAGCCGGGGTCGAAGCGGGCGCCGCTTCACCGCCGCCGTCCTCGGCCTTCATGAACATGGTCCAACCGCGGCTGCTCGGGCCGCCCGGCTTCGACGACCCACCGCCGAGCGAAGGCGCCGCGGGGCCACCCGTCGATGGGGCCACGGGAGCTCGCGCCACGCCGCCTCCCAGCGCCCGCAGCTCGGCGATGAACTGCTTGAGCATCATCGGGCGCATGCGCGGGTCCTTGCCCAGCGCTCGACGTAGGCGCGCGTGCACGCTGGCCGGAGGCTCTTCGCTCAGGTGTCGCGGTAGCTGCGTGGCCGCGTCGCCGGGGAACAGCGGCGCCCCGGTGAGCAGCATGTGCATCAATGCGGCGAGGTTGTAGATGAGCGTGCGCTGGTCGACGACCTTGCCCTCGACCTGCTCGGGCGCGATCGAGTCCAGCGGTCCGCGGCTCTTGTCGCCGTGCGACTCGCCCACCGCAAAACCGCTCACCACCGCCCCGTGGTCTCCGACGAAGATGACGCGAGGCCCGAGGTTGCGGTGGATGACACCGACCTTCTGGGCCTCGACCAGCCCCTCGCCGATCTGGTCCATGAGTGCCGCCGCGTCCGGGGCGCTCAGGGCCCCGCTCGCGATCAACTCATCGAGGCGCTGCAGGGAGTGCGAGGCGTTGACTTCATAGATGCCGCCCTCCGGTCGCTTGCCACATGCGAGCACCGGGGCGACTCGGGGCGACGATACGTTTTGCAGCTGGCGCAACTCGCGAAGGCTGCGCTCCATGACCAGGCCCGACGGGAAGCAGGTGGCGTCGTAGACCGTGAGCAGGACCTCTTGGCCTTGCTCGTCGGTCGCCGTGTAGCTCTGTGCGCCAGACCGGGTCCAGCCGGGCGCGCCGATCGTGAACCTATTGTCGACGACCGTACCCGGCGAAAGCTGTGCTGTGCTCATAGACGGCTCCGGGCCCCGTAGGGCACCGCCGATGAGACTACGGTGCGCATCCCTCGTGAATCAAGGAACCGACATGGGACGCGGGCGCAGGCCCGGGACCGGTCGCTCCCGGGCCCCGAGACTGCGGATTTTGGCGGGGGGAGACTGCCTTTGTTGCCGGTCGTTCACCGTCGGATCCAGTGGGGGGCTCGTGGCATCGGTCGATGCTCGAGCCCACGCCCAGCGGCTCCGAAGGCGGTGGCCGTAAGGGTTCCCCGCCCGACCTCAGCTCTGGGTCGGGGAGTCGGCCGGCGCTGCGTCGCGGGGCTCGCCACAACCGGCGAAGACCTCGGCGTAGGACAGCGTGCTGCGCTGACCCATCTTGACCTTGCGGGCGCGGCCGGCCTTCTTCTTCTTGTTACGACGCTTCGTGTCGGTCACTACGGTGAGCGATGCCATGGTCGGCGGGTCATAGGGCGACCCCCAGGGCGGTGTCAACCCCACCGAGGTCACGTCACGAGGGCCGGCCGTAACTGCCCGGTCCGGGCGTGAACACCCGCTCTACGCCCAGGACCCCGTCGATGCGCTTGAGGGTCGCGGTGAGCGTCTCGAGCTGCTCGCGGGTGGAGATCGTGGCCTGGAAGGTGTTGATCGCGCGATTCCCGTCGGGCAGCGACCGGCAATTGGCCTGCTTGATGTTCACGTCGCTGCTCACGAACGCCTTGCTCATCTCGGCCAGCAGCCCGACCTTGTTGGCGGTGCGGACCTCTACGGTGACCGGCCGCTCGAGGGTGAGCTCGGGGTCCCAGGCCAGGTAGATCCGACGCTCGCTGAGCTGCTCGAGGACGTCGGGGCAGCCCTCGACGTGGGCGGTGATCCCCTGCCCCGCCTGGAACACCCCGATCAGCGGGTCGCCGGGAACAGGTGAGCAGCATGAGGCCAGCTCGATGGTCGCCCGGGCGCCACCGATGGCGGTGACCTTCTCGCGGGTGACCTCGATGGGGGCGGTGGGCGTGGCGCCCTGGGCGGTGCCGTCGCTGTTGGCGATGCCCCGCGCCACCCGGCGAAAGACCCGGGACAGCAGGTTGCCCGCGTCCACGGCATCGGCTCGGCCATCTCGGGCGGCCAGCGAGCGTGCGAGGGCGTCGGGCTCGATCTGCCCCGCCCCGACCGCGGCATAGACCCCGTCCCGGTCGCGAGACTCCCGGGGCAGCCCCAGGCTCTCGGCCTGCTCGGCCACCCATCCCCGCTCCTCGTAGTCGGTGAGCGTCATGGAGCGGCTCTTGAGCACCTGCTCGACGAGGTTGCGGCCAACCTCGCGCAAGTGCTGGCGTTCTTGCTGGCGCAGGTGCTGGCGGATG
Organism: Myxococcota bacterium; assembly: GCA_039028615.1. Taxonomy (GTDB): domain Bacteria; phylum Myxococcota_A; class Polyangia; order Nannocystales; family Nannocystaceae; genus Paraliomyxa. Next base: position 20,601 of record JBCCHT010000048.1, read on the forward strand.
CGGGCCTTGGCGCGCGACGACACGCACATCTGCATCCACTCGGGGTGCGGCCCGTGGTTGGGGTTGGTGATGATCTCGACCGTGTCGCCCTGCCGCAGGTGGTAGCGCAGCGGCACCGCCTGCCCGTTCACGCGAGCGCCCGAGCAGTGCATGCCCACGTCGCTGTGAATCGCGAAGGCGAAGTCGATGGGCGTGGCCCCCTTGGGGAAGGTGTGGACGTCGCCCCCGGGGGTGAACACGTAGATCTCGTCGGCGAACAGGTCGGCTTTGACCGCCGCGATGAATTCGTTGGGGTCGCGGACGTCGTCTTGCCAGTCCATCAACCCGCGTAGCCACGCGAGGTGGTCGGCCTCGGCCCCGGGGTGGCTGCCGTCCTTCCAGGCGGCCGCGATGCCGCGCTGCGCCACGTCGTCCATGGCCTGCGAGCGGATCTGGATCTCGAGGCGGCCCCCCTCCCGGCCGACGACCGAGGTGTGGAGCCCGCGATAGTGGTTGGGCCGCGGCAGCGCGATGTAGTCGCGGAAGCGGCCCGGCACGGGCTGGAAGTGGGCGTGCAACAGGCCCATGGCCGCGTAGCAGGCCGCCCGATCGCGGGTGATGACCTGGAAGGTGACGATGTCCGTCAGCTCGAGCTGCCGACGGTTGGCCTCGCGGCGGCGATGCACCCGATACGGCGTGCGGAGGCTCGCGCGGACCTCGGCGGGGCCGTGCGAGGGCAGCCAGGTCATGCTGCCGTCGTTGGCCTTGCCCAGCTCGGGCCGACCCGAGCGCGGCGGCGGCTCACCGCCCGCGAAGGCCTTGCGCAGCGCCCCCAGCGACTCGGTGGGCTGCGTGGGGTAGCGGTCGAGCACCGCCTCGATGTCCTTGCGCACCGCGGCGCACGACACCGGCTCCATATAGCGGAACGACAGGTCTTGCAGCTCGCGCCGCACCCCCTCGAGCCCGAGGCGATTGGCCAGCGGGGCGTAGATCTGCATGGTCTCCCGGCTGATCCGCTCCTGCTTCTCCGGGGCCATGTGCTCGAGCGTCCGCATGTTGTCGAGGCGGTCGAGCAGCTTGACGATGAGCACGCGGATGTCGCGGCTCATGGCCAGCAGCATCTTGCGGAAGCTCTCCGCCTGCTGGGTGGCGCGCGTCAGGTACGGCACCTTGCCGAGCTTGGTGACCCCGTCGACGATGGCCGCGACCTCGCGCCCGAACTGCTCGGTGAGCTCGTAGACGGTGAGCTCGGAGTCCTCGACCGAGTCGTGCAGCAGCGCGGCGGCGACCGAAGAGGAGTCGAGGCCCAGCTGGGCGATGCTGTGGGCCACCCGCACCGGGTGCACCAGGTAGGGCTCGCCGCTGCGCCGACGCTGCGTGGAATGCGAGCGATGGGCGAGGGCGAAGGCCTGGGAGATGAGCCCCTCGTCGGGATGCGACTGCCGCTGGCGAATCTCGGACAGCAGGCCTTCGAGCGCGCTGCCGTCTTCGAGACCGTCCTCGGTCACCGAGGGAACGGTCGGCTCCCACCCCGGGCCCTCCCACGGCGCCGGCAATGTCGCGGCGACGTCAGGGCCCGCTGAAGTCAAAGCAATTGCTCCTGCCCGGACAACACTTGCTCGGCCACGGCCGCCTGCCGAACGCGCGTATGCACCTGCGACAGGTACACCGCGCGCAGCGCGTCGTAGGCTCGGTCGATGTCGTCGTTCATCACGAGGTAGTCGTACTCATCGTAGTGACGCAGCTCCTGCCGAGCCACTCGAATGCGTCGCTCGATGACCTCGTTGGAGTCGGTGCCCCGACCACGCAAGCGCCGCTCGAGCTCTTTGAGGCTCGGCGGCAAGATGAACACGAGCACGACATCCTCGGGAAACTTTTGACGAAGCTGCTGCCCGCCCTGGTAGTCGATGTCGAAGAGCAGGTCGTTGCCCTGATCGATGGCCTCGGCCACGCGCGGGGCCGAAGTGCCGTACATGTTGCCGTGGACCATCGCGTACTCCGCGAACTCGTCCCGGTTGATCATCTCTTGGAAGACGGGTTTTTCGACGAAGTTGTACTCGACCCCGTCGGTCTCCCCGGCGCGGGGGGGCCGCGTCGTGTACGAGACCGAGAAGCCCAGGCGGGGGAACTCGTTGCGGAGCTTGGAGCACAGCGTCGTCTTGCCCGCCCCCGAGGGCGACGAGACCACGAGCAAAAGCCCGCGCGGTTTGCGACCTCGCGGGCCCGTGCTGGCTTGGCCAGACCTACTCGACATTATGTACCTGCTCGCGGATCCGCTCGATCGTGCCCTTGGCCTCGATCACGATCCGGCTGCCCTCATGGCTGGTGATCTTGCTGCCGATGGTCGTGATCTCGCGCAACAGCTCCTGCGACAGGAACTCCAGGGTCTTGCCCTGGCCCGACGCCGCTGGGCTGCCCACGACCTCGCGCAGCTGAGCGAGGTGGCTGGCGATCCGGGCCAGCTCTTCGGCGACATCGCCGCGGGCGACGAGGATCGCGATCTCCTGCGCCACTCGATCCCGATCGACGGCGTCGGCGCCCAGTCGCGCGCACAACTCCTCGATGCGGTGCTTCACCCGCCCGGCGAGCCGCTCCTCCTCGGGAGGCAGGCAGGCCTCGAGTCGCTCGACGTGACCGGAGAGTTCTTCCCCCAGGTTGCTGATGGCCTCGGCCAGGGCCTCGCCCTCGCGCTCGCGGAAGTTGCACAGAGCACTGACCGCTTCGCCGACCACCTCGGAGAGGAACTCGGGCGGGGACGGCGGAGCCTCGACGGCCAGCGAAGGACCGCGCGAAGCGATCTGGCAAAACCTCAGGATTTCCAGGGAGCTAGCCTGCGACAGGTGAAGCGTCGCATGAGCCATCTTGGCCACCTCTCCGGCGGCGCGGATGGTCTGCTCGACACGGCCGCGATCGACCCCGAGGGCGATCAGCGGATCCTTGGGATCGATCTCCTCGGGCGTCGTCGCCCGCAGGTGCACGGCAATGTCGACGCGTCCGCGACCGACCTTGCCCTCCAGCTGCCGTCGCAGCGCTCGCTCGGTGGATGCACCGAAAGGCTGACGGACCTTGATCTCCAGGAACCTCGCGTTCACCGAGCGGGTTTCGACGTCGAGCGACCAGGGGCCGTCATCGGAAACCCAGCGTCGGCTCGCGGTCCCATAGCCGGTCATGCTGCGCAGAGGCACTCGTTCCGAGATACCTCCGGTGGCGGGGCACTCGCAAGGGGGGCGCCTGCCCAGGTCCGCCACGTGCGGCGTGAGGCCCGAGGTGGCCAAATACCGCTTCCCCGCGGCCTGTCGCCGACGCTCCATCACGGGACCCCCGACCCCTCCGAAGTGGGGTCCAGGGACTGCTATCCTCGGCGGCCCGTGCTCGCCCCCCTCAGTGCTCGGCTGGCCGCCGCGTTGCTGGTCACGTCGCCCGCCGCTGCCGCCACGGCCACCGAAGCCGAACCCGCGGCCAGCGAGGCTCCGCCCGCGACGGCAGAGCCAGCGTCGGACGAGAGCGACGACGTCGAGTCGGAGGCTCCGCGCTCGGCCTCGCGCACCGAGATCAAGGACCGACGGTTCATGGTCGGTCTCGAGGGCGTGGTGCTTCAGGCCCCTCCCCTGCGACCCGACGCGGTGCGCTTCGACTCGCGCTTCATCGGCCGCTCGGTATCGATGGGCGGCCTGGGGCTCTTGGCCCGATATCGCGTGCACCCTCGCATCGCTCTGGAGACGAGCGTCCGCTCGGGCTCGGCTCGCTACGACGGGCGAGACGAAGGCGACGAAGAGGCCGGGAGTTCCAACGTCGTTTCCCACGACCAAGTGATGGCCGACGTCGGTGTCTTGTTGTTCGTTGCCCGCGGCGAAACGGCCCATTTGGCCTTCGACGCCGGTCTCGGCGGCATGGGCAGCAGCGTCGACTACGAGCTGGATCGGGGTGGCACGCAGACCTTCGGGTCGGGCCTCGTCCGGATCGGCGCGGACTTGGAGTTCTTGGTCAAGCGAATCGCGTTCGTGGTGTCGATTCGCGCGGTCGGCGTTTTCACCGACCTCGACCGGGTCCGCAACGAGGGACCCGCATTCGAAGGGCGAGACTTGCCGGCGCCCGTCCCCGCCCTCCAGACGATGCTCGTCGGAGCGGCCGGGGTGGCGTACCGGTTCTAGTTCTCGCCGTCGCGGGCTTCGAGCTTCGCGAACATGCGCTCGACGCCGTAGTAGCGAATGGAGGTCTCGTCGACCTCCGGGGCTTCCACCGCGGCCTCGACCTGCGAGGTGACCACGAGGTCGACATCATCGGCGGACGAGTCGATCGACAAGCCGAGGGGCTCGATGACGGGGGTGAACATGGCGCTGAGAACGAGGATCCAGACTTGCATCGGTTGCTTCCTGGTTGCGGTGCGACCCCACCTTTGCGCCCTCCCCCGCCGATTTCCAAAAAAGTGGATCTCGATCGAGGGGTATGCAATCGGTCCATGGAGTTGACCGATTGTTGAGACTCACCGGCGACGCTGGCCCAAGATCCAGGTGTCGACCGGAGCGATGGTCAGGCGGTCGAGCCGGGGCAAGTCGTCCCGAAACTCCAGGTCCCGCACCCGCTTGGACACCAGCATGACCTGGGTCGGAGCCCGGACCACCGAGGCCACCCGCAGCGCTTCGAGGCGCTCGCCCACCGCGATGGTCGCCTCGCGACGACCTTGGGGCGTGGTGGCGGCCCGGTAGGCCTCGAGCGCCTCGTCGAGCGCCACGTCGGTCACCCCGGCCAGGTTGAGGTCGCCGCGGCTGTGGAAGTACGGGTACAGGTCGGCGTCGCTGCGATCGGCCAGCCGCAGCAGCGCCACGTCGAACTCGCCCTTGCGCATCAGGCTGAACAGGTACGACCACCCCGCGGTTGCGTAGGGCACGATGATGCCCAGCTCTCGCCACGCGTCGCGGACCCCGTGGGCGATGGTGCGGCCGTCCCCTTCGGCGCCGTTCCACATCAACACCACCCGTAGGGCGCCCGTCTCTCGGCGTCGGACGCCGCGCTCGAGCACCCACTCGAGAGCGTCGAGGGTCAGGACCGCGCGGGCCCGGCCGTTGTCGTCGATGGACACGTCGCGGGGCACGGGCAGCCCGGCCATGCCCCAGCGGGCGGAGACCCCGGCCTCGTACAGCGCGGGCAAGTCGATTTCGACCGGGTCCGTGAGGTCGATGGGTGCCCCGACGTTCAGGGGGGGCTGGTCGCCGAGCGCATCGGCCAAGCTCGCCCGTGGGATGGCGTCGTCCAGCACGCCGCGCAGCTTGGGCCCGGCCTGGACCCCGCGCCGCAGGTTGTACAGCAGCACGTCGAAGCGCGGCGGGCTGAGCACGAAGGCCCGGAAGCGGGGCGCGGTGCCGGGCCGCGCCAGCTCCTCGGGGACGTGCGCGGGCGCCAGCTCGGCCGCCATGTGCACGTCGCCGCGACGCATCGCGGTCAGCACGTCGGAGCCGTCGGGCATCTCGCGCAGCACGATGCGCGAGGGCGGCGACGAGGGGCCGCCGGTCGGCGCAGGGGGACTGTCGCCCGGCGGGACCCAGGGCTCGAGCACCAGCCGCTCGGGGTCCAGCGCGGTCACCTGCATGGGACCGGTGCCGATCGGTGCCCGCCCGAAGGCCCGCGGCCGCCCGCGATGCTTGGCGCGCGGCACGATGTACAGGTCGGCCAATCGAGACAGCGCCAGGGGCTCGGCCCGCGAGAAGCTCACGTGCACCCAGCGACCCGGGTCACGCGAAGCGCCCGGCGGCGGCACCCCGGGGGGCCCGTCGACCAGCTCCACCCGCTTGAGCCCGCCGAGCCCGAGCCGCAGCCGCATCGTCCCGCGCCGTGGATCGAGCCACCAGTCGATGCTGTAGCCGACGTCTTCGGGCGTCACCGGCTCGCCGTCGTGGAACACCGCCCCGGGCCGCAGGTGGCAGTACACGTCGCGCGGGGCCTCGACCGGCCGCGGCACGCAGACGTCGGCCAACGCGGGTTCCGCCCACGGTGCGCCCGTGTCGATGCGGCGCGTCAGCCCCTCGAACACCAGGTCCTCCGCGACGCGCGCTCCCCACGGTTCGAGGTCTCCCAGCGGATCCAGAGTTTCCGGGACACGACGCACCGCGATGACCACCCGCGAGTCCATGCGATCGTTCGAGCGCGCCTCCGCGATCTCGTCCTCGAAGCGATCCACAGAGGCTTCTGCCATCTCCGCGTCGGGCGATACTTCTTCTTCACCCGCACAACCGAGGCTCAGCCACGATCCCAGCAAACATGCCGCTACGGCCCGGTAGGGCGCCCCACCACGTGCGGCGCGGCAGACCGCATCCGATGCCCAGGCGCGCATGAACGTGCGCCCCTCGGTAGGCGCATGGCCGGTCCCCACGGAGACCTCGGGTCGAGTGCCGGACGCCATCGGGTAGCGGTGTACCGCGTTCGCTTCGGGTTGAAAATCGCGGGGGTGGCGTGATACGTAGCCGTCTCGACCGGTGCGCCGAATTGGGCCTCTCGGTCGTATCCAAGCCGGACATGGCCATGCGAAGCAACACCGCCTCCCCCCTGTCTTCTCTTGTGGCCGCCGCCTTGCTCGGCGCCTTCGTCCTCACCGGTTGCGACAAAGACGAGGAAGAACTCGAGCTCAAGGGCGAGCAGGCCGAAGAAGAGCAAGGCCCCGCCGTGCAGGTCACCCTGCCCCCGTCGCCCAACTTCGACGAGGGCAAGGCGCCCGAGCAATGGGAGGATTCCTCCTGGTCGATCTGGGGCCTGCGTCGCGACATCGACAAGCAGGTCGCCGACGGCGAGGCGAGCACCGAGATCACCCTCAAGGGTTGGGTGCAAGAGATCTACGTGCCCCCCGAGTGCCCCGAGGGCGAGGTCTGCCCCCCGCCCAAGCAGCCCCACCTGTGGATCACCGACCACGAGGGCATCGAGGGCAAGAAGCGGGCGATGATGGTCGTCAACTACAGCTTCACCATCCCCGAGTGGCAAGCCGCCGACTGGAAGGACCAGCCCGAGGTCATCTTCGAGAAGGGCAAGCGCTACACCATCAAGGGCATCTTCAAGCAGTTCTCGGACACCGGCTTCGCGTCCGACCGCGGCCTCATCGAGTTCCGCTCGTACAAGGCCCACGACCCCGAGACCGGCGCCGAGGGTGACTGGAACTACCCGCCCGGCGCCGCCTGGCACCCGCTCACCATCCAGCAGCAGGAAGAGCAGAACGCCAAGCTCGCCGAGGCCGCGGCGAAGGCGGCCAAGAAGAAATAGCGCGCCTGCGGTTCGCGACAAAAACCCGCGCACGGCTCGGCCGGCGCGGGTTTTTTCGTGGCCACGTCTCGGCGGGCTCAGTGGCGGTTCATGGCTTCGGCCCGCAGCGACTGCGGCGTCGTCCCCGTCCAGTTCTTGAAGGCGCGGAAGAACGAGCTGGGCTCGTCGAAGCCGATGAGGAACGCGATCTCGGGGTGCGAGATGGTCGTCTCGACCAGGTAGTGCCGGGCCAGGGCCTCGCGGGTGGCTCGGACCACGCCCTTGAACGTGACCCCTTCGGTCTTCAGGCTGCGCTGCAGCGTTCGTGGGCCGACGCCCAGACGCTGCGCCACCCCTTCGATCGACGCCTCTCCGCTCGGCAGGGTCTCCAGCAGGATCGACCGCACACGCTCCGCCGTCTTCGCCGTGGCCTGCAGCTGATTGAGCCGGCGGCGGAGCTCGGGCTGGAACACGTCCCACATCGCCTCGCTCGCGGTGAGGAAGGGGCGGCGGGCATCGGCCGGGCTGAAGGTGACCCCGTAGCGCGGGCCGTGGGTCGGCTCGACGCCGAAATACTCCCGATAGGCCGCGGTGGGCTCCAGCGCCTGCGGTCCCTCCACGCGCACGGGCACCACCGACTCTCGGGTCCCGATGCGGGCGATGCGAACCGTCAGCGTCATCTCCGTCGCGGCCATGCTGGGGGTCATGGTGGCGGAGGGGTCCTGCCAGCTCACCCCCACGAACAGGCCGCGCTCGTCTTCCTCGATGGTCACCACCATGGGCGCCACGAGGCGCTTGTACTCCGCCAGGCGCGTCAGGGCGGTGGTGAGGTCGGGGCTGCACAGCGCACCGAAGATGGCCGGGTGGAACGCCTCGGAGGAGATGGACTCCGCGATGCGAATCGGCAGCAAAGGGTCGTCGGCCTCGGCCTCGAGCGCGGCGTACAGCGCCGTGTATTGCGCAAAGCCCAGCTTCACGCTCTCGCGGGCCTGCAGGTCGAGAGGCAGCCCCGCTCGCCGAAACACGTTCTCCACGTTGACGCCCAGGTCCGTCAGCAGGAGCAGCCAGCTCCGATCGAGGCTCACGGGACCCATCGCATCCATGCCTTCAGCGTAGGGCGCCCGGTCCCGTCGCCTCAAGTCCCAAATGCGACACGATACTGGCAAGACGCGACATGGAGACGCGCTCGGATTGCAACGTGACGCGTTTGGGCATTCGCGTGTCGCGTGCGGCGAATGACCCGCCGCGCCTTCGTGCCCATGCTCGGAGGGCACGGAGGCAACGAAAAATGTTCGGCAAGACGATCTCCAACATGATGGTGAAGCCCCACCAATCGCCGCTGTTCGACGACCCGGCGAGCTACGGCGTCGACTTCGAGGACGTGAGCTTCGAGACCAGCGACGGCGTCACCCTTCGCGGCTGGCTCGTCAACGGCGGCAGCGACCGCGTGATCATCCAGACCCACTTCGGCGTGCAGTGCAATCGGGCCGGCTACGACCCGAAGGGCAAGGGCCTCATCAAGATGTGGAAGACACCGATCACGTTCATGCGCCAGGCCAAGTACCTGCGTGAGAAGGGCTACTCGGTGCTCCTGTACGACCTGCGCAACCACGGCAACAGCGACCTGGGCACCATGCCCTGGGTCAGCTGGGGCCCCGAGGAAGCCAAAGACGTCATCGCGGCGGTCGACTACATCTCGGGCCGCCCCGACTACAAAGACGCCAGCCTGGGACTGCTGAGCATCTGCATGGGTGCAGCCTCGACCACCTACGGCTACGGCCTCGAACACGGGCTGCGAGACCGGGCCAACATCAAGGCCCTGATCGCGGTGCAGCCCCTGCCCTACGAGCAGTTCATCGCTGCCTTCGGCATGCCGGGTTTCCTCGCCCGTGCGGGCGCCAAGGTCTCCCTCGACCGCACGGGCATCGACCTGGACAGCAAGACCTTCATCCCCGAGGTCAAGCACATCACCGTGCCCACGCTGGTGGTCCAGAACAAGAACGACCCGTGGAGCACGCCCGAGATCGTGCAGCAGTTCTACGATGAGCTGCAGGTCGAAAAAGAGGCGCTGTGGCTCGACTTGGTGAAGCAGCGCGCGGCGGCCTACGATTACTTGGGCACCCACCCGCAGTTCATCGACGAGTTCTTCGGAAAGTACATGTAGATGTCGACCGGCAAGAAAGTCCTGATCGGAGTCGCCGCAACCGGAGCCCTACTGATGACCTTTGCTTGGCTCGGACACAAATCGGTACACGCCGAACTCGTCATCGAGGCACCGCCGGAGAAGATCTGGGCGGTGCTCACCGACGCGCCGTCGTACTCGGAGTGGAACCCCGTGTTCGTCGATGTCCAAGGCGAGTACCGCCAGGGCGCGACGATGACCTACCAGATGAAGGACCAAAAGGGCGCCATCACCGAGGTCAAGGCCGAGCTCATCAAGGTGGACCCGAACAAGGAACTCAACCAGTTCGGGGGCATGCGCGGCATCCTGACCTTCGACCACCACTGGATCCTCGAGCCGGTCGAGGGCGGGACCAAGGTGACCCAGCACGAGGACTATCGGGGCATCGGCGTGTGGTTCTGGGACCCGAGCTGGTTCGAGACGGCCTACGGCGAAGCGATCGCGGCGCTACGCGATCGCGTCACCTCCTGAGCCCACGGCCGTCTAGGGTAGCTCTGCGGGCTCGTCGGCGCCCTCGAGGTCGGCGGCGGGCTCGGGCTCCAGTGCGGCCGGTCGTTCGTCCGCGGGCGGAGTTGCGTACCACCAGGGCTGCCCCGCGATGCGTAGCCAGCCCGTTCCCCCCTCGAACACATAGGCCGTGCCCTGCTGCGGGAGCACGCGCAGCGACCACGCGGGATCGGAAGGCACGGGCCCCGTGTGCAAGACCGGGGTGGCGATCATGCTGCGCTCCGCGAGCCAGGCCTGGGCGTCGGCGACGGGGCCTCGGGTGTCGTCGACCCACGCCCCGCCCTGCCGCTGCAGCCGAAGGGTCTCGGCGCCGCGGGTCAGCTCGAGGCGACGGGCGTCGAGCAGCGCGCGCTCCAGGGGCAGCTCGACGAGCAGATCCTGCTTCAGCGTGTCGCAGGTGCCGGAGCTGACTCGGGCCGGTCGCTGCTCGTCCACCACCACGACGCAGGCATCGAACAGCGCAATCTCGAGGGAGAGGTCTTGGCCGCGCTTGGGGATCCGCTCGACGCGGAGGCGTCGCAGAGGCTGCGCCCCGGGGGGCAGCGAGACCCAGGCATCCGCCCGGAGCCCGGCCAGCGTGCTGAGCAGGGTCTCGAGGCGGAGTTCGTCGAGCGCCGCGTCCCCCTGCGGATGCGACGGCGCATCGAGGCGCCAGATGCCGAGGTCGAAGTGCACGCTCTGCCGCACCACGGTCGCCGCGTCGGTGCCCGGGAAGACCTCGATCGCCCGCACGTCCTCGCTGGGCAGCGACAGCAGGCGGCGCTCCGCGAACGTGTCGACATCGAAGGCCAAGGGCGGAACCGGACCCCGCAGTCGCAGGATGGGGCCGTCGTCTCGCTGACACCGCCGCGGCTGCTCGTCGGTGCAGCGCAGGCGCAGCTCGGCCGTGCTGTCGGTGACCAAGGACAGGTCCACCGTGGGCTCGAAGGGCGTCGCGTCCCCGACCACGAGCTCGACCTCGGCTTCGTGCAGCGCCCGATACCAGCGGTAGGCCTCCGGCTCGTCGACATCGAAGACCGCCGTGCGCCCCTGCGCGTCGGTCTCGATGCGCCACCCGCCGCCGTAGCGCCTCAAGACGCGGGGCTCGGGCGCACGCAGGTCGACGCGCAGCACTCGACCGTACTCGTGCGGCAACAAGCGCGGGTCGAGCAGCGCCGCGGCATCGGCCCCCGGTCGGCCGGGCATGGGCCACGGCTGCACGACCCCGGCGTCCACACAGCCCCAGCGTCCGGGGCCGCGATCGATGAGCACGCGATCGTCTCGCCCGGGGCACGTGCCGTGCCTGCGGATCGACCAGTCGGAGCCGTCGCGCCCCTCGATGCGCAGCCAGGGTGCACCGGGCTCGTCGCGAGGCTCCACCAGGGGGTCGAGACGCGCGGAGACGAGACGATCGAGCTTGGCCTCCACCGCCACTCGATCGAGCATCGTGGCCGGCCCGCTCCCCAGTCCTCCGCGCCAGTGACCATCGAGGCCGCGGCGAATCTCGAGCTCGCCGTCGGCCAGCGCAACCACGTCGACGGGGTCGGCCACCACCAAGCGGCGGGCCAGCCACGTCTCGGGGGCCTGCTTGACCAGCACGCCCAGCTCCGACTCGAGCACCCACAGCCCCTCGGTCCCCTCGGCGCCGCCTTCGACTGCCCCGTAGAGCCCGACGTCGTCGGCGGTGGGCCGGCCGAGCACGAGCGTTCGCGTGCCGCCCTGGGGCAGCTCGATCACCAGCGTGCCGCCGTCGCCCAAGCCGGGCTCGGGCACGTCGCTGGCCGCCCGTAGCGTGGTGGCCAGGCGCAGCGAGTCCCAGACGCCCTCGACCGCCTCGGGATCCGCCGGTCCTAGCACTTCGTCGCCGAGCACGACCTGGTGCCCCAAGCCCGCGGGGCGCAGTCGGACGGGCTCGCCGTGCGACGGCCACAGCTCGATGGTCGCGCCCGCGGAATCGGTGGTGGCCAGCTCGGGCAGCACTCGCCATGCCGCGGAGCGCGTGGACACCAGGGTCGCGGACGCCGAGTCTTCGTCGCGCGCGTCGTAGTGCGCCCAGCCGACCGAAGCCACGGCGATGGCCAGCCACGCCCATGTGGCCTTCGAAGGCGCGATGGCATCGAGCTTCATCGTCGCCGCCTCCATGCCACCCATGCCCCGAGCACGATGCCGAAGCCGGGCAGGCCGAACAGGCACATCCAGACCATGCGCTGCAGCTGCTGCGGTCGCAGGACCAGCTTGACGTGCTCTCGTGCGCGCGGGCGGATGCCCAGCAGCGCCTCGCGATCGGTCAGCCACCCGACGGCGTTGAGGATGAGGTCTCGCCCGTGGTCGTAGCCGATGTCGCCCCGCAAGTAGGCGTTGAGAGCGAACTTGTCGGAGGCGATCACGACCAGACGCGAGCTGCCCCGCTCGCCCGCGGCCGCCACAGGCACCGGGCCTTCCCGATCGCGCTCGCCCTGCTCGGCCCCTTCTCCCGCCCGCAGCGCAGCGATGTCCGCCTCGGCCCAGCCCTCTTCGCTCGCCTGGACCAGCAGCTCGGGCTCACGCGCCTCGGGCACGGCCGACAGCGTCAGCTCGCGCGCCTGAATGAAGCTGACGGGGCGCCCCCACAGGGCACGTACGGCCGGGTGCTCGCCCCAGCCGTCGACCAGCGTGAACGCCAGCAGCGGCGACCCGCCCGGCATGCCGTGGGGATCGAGCACCACCCGATCGCCGAACACGATGCCGTAGCGCGCCGCGAGGGGCTCGAGCCCGTGGTCGATCAGCCCGTCGCCGTCGGGACGCGCCACCGCGCCGGTCAGCAGCAGCAGGTCTCCGCCGTGCTCCGCCCATTGCTCGACCGTGCGAAGCTCGGCCGGCGACAGCGAACCGCTGGGGCCCGCCACCAACAGGACCTGACAGCCCGCCAAGCCCTCGGCCACCTCGAGGTCGGCGTGTCGCAGCTCGAGGTTCGCCCGCCGCAGCAAGTCCCCCAGGTGGGCATAGCCACCAAAGGGCTCCAGGCCGTCGAAGGGCGGCTCTCCGTGCCCCTGCGTGTGGCAGACGGTGATCTCCATCGGGTTGCTGACCTGGATGAACGCCGACAGCAACGCCTCCTCGCCGCGGAACTCCTTGACCCGAGGACCGGTGGCCTGCACGTCGGGCCCGGTCGCATAGGTCACCAGCTCGCCCGGCAGCACGTGGGTCTTGCGGAGCTGGGCTCCCTGCCCCGCTCGCACCAGCACCACGCCGTCGGCCAGGTCGCGGCCGCCCAGGCCAAACTCGGCGACCAGCTGCTCTGCCTCTTGGCGATCGCGATCCGGGTCGAGCACCCGCACCCGCAGGTTCTTGGTGTGCTCGCCCATGCGCGTGAGCACCTCGCGAAGCTCCTGCGCCAGGGGGTTGGGCCGCCCACCGCCGATGGTGGCGGGCACCAACACCCGCACGTCGACGGGCCCCGGCAGATCGGCGAGCACCGACTCGGCCCGGGGCGACAGCGAGTACACGCGCCCGCCCGTCCAGTCGTCGCGCGACGAGTGCCGGGCCCCCGCCCACGAAAGGTGCCCCACCGCCAGCCCCAGTAGCACCAGCTGGAGCACGTGCTCGGCCCGGCGCCGTGGATCGATGACCACCACCGCCGCCGCCAAGCTGATGGTGACCACCGCCCCGTGCAGCCACAGCCAGCGCCCGTCCACGATGCCCTGGGCCAGCTCCTGCATCATCGTCAGCAGGCTGGTGCGCTCGAGCACCCGCGCCAGCGCTTCGGACTCGACCTGGTCGACCAACAGCCCCGCGAGCAACACGATGGTGCACACCACGAAGCTGCCGATGGCCGCGCCCAGCTGGCTGCGCGACAAGGCGCTGGCCAGCAGCCCAATGGCCAAAAAGCTCGCCCCGACGAGCGCCGTGCCCATGTAGCCCGACGCGATGGGACCGAGATCCGGCTGGACCTGGGCGCCGCGCAGCAGCAGATAAAACACCGCCGTGGGCAGCCACAGCGCAGCATAAAAGCCCATCGCGCCCGCGAACTTGCCCAGCACCACCTGGGCCGGCGACAGCGGAGCGGTGAGCAGCGCCTCGAGCGTGCCCTGCTTCTTCTCTTCGGCCAAAAGGCGCATGCTGATCGCCGAGCACAGAAACAGCACGGGCAACCAGAAGATGAAGAAGCTGCCCCCGAAGTAGAACTGCATCACGGGGCCGGGCGCCGCCAACGGATCGTTGAGCACTCGCAGCAGCAGCGCGAAGTTCCAGCCCTGCAGCAGCAGGAACAGGGTGCCCACCACATAGGCCAGCGGCGTCACGAACAGCGACAGCAGCTCGCGATAGGCGATGGAGGCGGTGCCCCCCACCCAGCCCGGGGCGCGTCGGGCCGCGCTCATGCGTCCGCCCTCGCATCGTCGGAGGCTTCGGGGGTCGAGCTTCGGTCCCCGCCCGTCACCTGAGCAAAGCGCTCTTCGAGCCGGGTTCGACCCGCGCGCAGCTCGAGCAGCACCAAGCCCGCGTCCTTCGTCGCACGCCCCAGCGCCGCCATGACCGGCTCGACGGCGAGGCCCTCGGGCACCCGCACCGTGACCTCGCTTCGCTCATCGTCGACGGCCTCGGGAGCATCGGGCGTGCCCGCGGCATCCAGCGCCGCCCATGCCTGCTCGACGACGGCGGCGGCCGCTTCGGCATCGGCGTGCCAGGCCGCGACCACGTGCTGTCCTGCCGTCGCGGAGGCCAGGTCTTCATCGGCCACCACCCGCCCCTCGGACAGGATCACCACCCGATCGCACAGCAGCTCCACCTCGGCCAGGATGTGACTGGAGAACACCAGCGTGTGCTCGCCCCCGAGTTCCTTGAGCATGGCCCGAATCTCTCGCACCTGGTTGGGGTCGAGACCCACCGTGGGCTCGTCGAGGATGACCACGGGGGGCGCTCCGAGCAGGGCGTCGGCCACCCCGACCCGCTGCCGATACCCACGGCTGAGCTGCGCCACGGGGGTGTCGAGCACGTCGGCGATGCCCGTCGCCTCCGCCACGCGCCCGATCTCCGCGGCTCGGCGTCGTCGCGGCACGCCCTTGATCCGCGCCCGGAACTCCAGGTGCTCCCGCGCCCGCAGCTCGTAGTACAGCGGCACGTGCTCGGGCATGTAGCCCACGCAGGCCCGAGCATCACGGGAGCGGGTCAGCACGTCGAAGCCGGCCAGCTCCACCCGCGCGCCCGGGGAGCGAGACACGGGCAAGAAGCCGCAGCAGATCCGCATGAGCGTGGACTTGCCCGCGCCGTTCGGCCCGAGCAGCCCGAGCCGCTCGCCGGCCTCCACGCGTAGCGACACGTCTTCGAGGGCGGAGCGCTCGGCCCCCGGGTAGCGGTGGCTGAGCGCCTCGACCCACAGCGCAGCGCGATCGGGCGGGCTCACCCGGCCGATGGTGCCGTGCCCTCGCCCGCAACGGAACCCGCGGCGGGACTCGGGTCGGCGGGCGCTTTGGCGGGCGCGGGCTCGGCCTCGTCCGCAGGCGCGATGGTGCTGCGCTGCGTAGGCGCGACCGGAGCTGACGCCGCGCGAGGAACCTCGCCTTCGGTGGCGCGCGGATCGTCGTCGGGCAAGCGCGGACGCTCGGTGGCCTCGACCTCGACCGGCTCGCGAGCGATCTCCGTGATGGCCCACTCCACCGCTTCCTTCGTCTCCGGGTCCCGCTCGGTCTCCTGCTGCGTCTTCAGCACGGGCAGGTAGCTGGACAGCCGCTGGATGCCCATGACCCGAGCGATGGCCGCTCGCACCTTGGCGTCGGGGTCGGAGCGCAACGCGTAGATCAACGCCACCGCGGTGCCCTGGTCGGCCGCGGCCGCCAGCGCGTTCGCGCAGCCGATGCGCTCGTCGACGTCGACCACGTAGTTGCCGTTGTCGTCGTGCAGCGTGAGCCCGTCGATGAGCCCCTTGCGGCGGCGCTCGTAGTCCACGTAGGCCTGCACGCTGCCCTCTTGGTCGCCCGCTCGCAGGCGCAGCTCGCCGAGCGCCAGCCAGTTCTCGAGGTTGTCGGGGTCGAGCTCGGCCGCCTTTTCCTGCGCCTTCACGGCCCCGGGCAAGTCGCCCACGCGCGCCGACGCCAAGGCCAACGCCATGTGCGGGCCCGCGTCGTCGGGCACCAACTTGGCCGCGTGTTGATAGAAGCCCGACGCCTTGAGCGAGTCACCGCGCGCATCGAAGAGCGAGCCGAGCAGCAACGCCGCGTTGGCCCGCAGCGGCTTGGCCTCGGACCCGTTGGCGATCTCTTCGAGCTCGGCGCGGATCTTCGGGAATCGCGCGCTCTTGGCGAGATCGGGATCGCGGTCGAGCTCGTCCTTGATCTTCAGGTAGCGAATGGCGGCTTCGTCGTCCGACTTCTTCTCGCCGTCGGCCCCCGCGCTTTCGCCCTTGGACGCGGAATTGGCCGCCGGATTGGGTACTGGCTCACGCGAAGGCGCATTGTCGCAGCCTCCGAGGGTGAGCGCGCCGACCACCAGCCAAGCAGCCGAAAGACGACGGCCTCCTGGAGCAAGAACATTCCAACCGGAATTCTCGCGTCTTTTCCGCCAATTCACGGACATCGCGGGGAGGTTGCCACAAATCGTCTGGGTCATGATACGCTCGCAATGTGGGGTTTGTGCGGAAGCTGCGATCATTAGCGGTCGCAACCGTCCTAACCGGTCTGGGCCCGGCGGCGTGCATCGCCGATCCGATGGTGCCCTGTGATGAGTTCGACGCGGGTGAGGCTTCCGACAACCAAGTCGACCGCGCCCACGTAGGTCCGATCGCCGCGATCGCCATGAAGGATTCGTTCCTCCTGCGGAACGTGTGCGATGGCGACGACTGCAAGTTCGATCGACTGCCCCTGCCCGAGCTGAGTGCCGGGAGCCAGCTCATGCTGAGCACGGCCGGCCACTTCCTCGTCGGCATCGACGACGACACCGGACGTATCTGGACTCACGAGTTCGATGACAATGGTCATCGAAAGAACAAAGAGCAGACCTATGTCCACCCCGACGACGGGCCGGCGATGCTGGTCATCGGCCTGCGCGACAGTGATTCCCTGATTGTGAGGGACCGCAGCAATCGGCTGGCGGTCTACGAGCCGCGCGGCTACCAGGCGCTGCCCATCGCCGACGACCTCGGCCCCAACGCGCGACTGGCCGCGGTGGGTGAGCACGACGTCGTGGTGCGGATCGATCACGACAACGGTACCGAGAGCCTGTACATGGTCGACGTGGGCGACGAGCCCCTGCCGGGCAAGCTTCGTCGCATCGCGCCTCCGCTGAAGATCGCAACCGGTCATTTCACGAGCGTGGTCTTCGGGCCCGGTGACGGGACGCTGGTGCTGTCCTCGGGCAAGGGTCGCGACGCCAGCGTGATCGTCGTGGACGTGGCCACGACGACGGTCATCGACGCCTTCGAAGGCGACGTGATCAGTGCGCCGCAAGACAACGACAAGCGCGCGGTCGAAGAGTTCCCCGGGCTGCACGCAATCTCGCCCAGCGGCGACCAGATCGCGTACCGCACGGTGTCCGGCAGCCTGGCCGTGCGCCGCCTGGGCACGCAATCGTCCTGCCTGGTGCGCAATACCAACCGCTTGGGCACGGGCCGCGACCCGGGCAACAACGACGGCAACCACGTGGCCGCCGGGTTCTCCGCCGACGGCATCATCTACGCCCAGTACCGGGTCGGGACCGCGCAGAGCTTCGTCTACGCCTACGAGCCTCAGCACCAGCAGATGACCACGCTGGGTCGCGAGGAATCGGGCTGGCGCCTCACCGCCGTGCCCGGTCGCGTGACCGCGCCCGACGGTGAAGCCGAGCAGCTGTGGGCCGTGGGCCGCCGCGACTTCGGCGAGTACAGCAGCATCGGAGAGCGCGGCGCCGAGGGCAACGTGATCAGCACCGAGCTGATGTTCATGCCCCGCAACGACAAGGGCGTATGGGCGCTCGACGTCGCGGACGACATCGAAGACGACGCCAACGTCACCGGTGCCCTCTCGGTTCGGCGCATCGAGCCGCCGACCTGGACCGACGGCAACCTCCGCTTCGATCAACAGCCCGAGGATCAGATCATCGACCACTTCGTGGGCGACGACGACGAGGGCCCGCTCCTGCTTCCCGTCAGCGGCACCATGTGTGTGAGCAGCGGCGTCCCCGGGCGCTGGGCGTACCACTGCGGCGACCTGAGCAGCGACGGCTCTCGGATCACGACGAACTCGGGCAACCAAGAGCGACACGCCGATCCGAATAGTCAGCCCGAGTTCGATCCGCCCCCGCCCGCGCCCAGCGACGACGGCGAGGACGAAGAAGACGAGGAAGACCAAGAGGACGACAGCGGCGACGACGGCGACCCCACCCGTAACTAGCGTAGGGTGAGTCATCGTCGTGGCCCGGACGATCCCATCGGCCGGGGATGGTTGTGGACCGCTATGCGCCGCGTGGCACCAATCGGACACGCCCGGGTCACGCGACCCCTCGAGCGGGGGTAAGCTCCGCGCATGTCCGGCGATGACGATCGCCTCGGCGCCGAGTCGCCCTTGCCCGCGCTGCGCCGCGTCCAACCCGAACCCGGCCCGAGCGCTTCGACCTCGTTGCCGCTGGTCGACTCGGGCACGCACCCGGTCGTCGACGTCGGGGCGGCGCCGACTCTCGTCTCGGCGTCCTCGTTCGATGGTTCCGAGCCAGGCGAGGACGAGGTCGACGACGAGCCCCCCGAGAGCTTCGGCCTCCGCTACGGCGACCTCGGCATGCTCGGGCGCGGTGGCATGGGCGAGGTCCGCCTCGCTCGCGAGCAACACGTGGGACGCCGCGTCGCGCTGAAGGTCATCCGTCGCGGTCGAGCCCATCGCCCTCGCTCGCGCGCCCGCTTCATGCGGGAGGCCCGGATCCAGGCGCAGCTCGAGCACCCCGCCGTCGTCCCGGTCTACGACCTCTCCCAGACCCCCGACGGCCGCCCCTACTTCACCATGAAGCGGGTCAGCGGCGTCACCCTCGAGGAGGTCGTGGGCAGCCTGCGCGCCGAGGACTCGCAGTCGCACGAGAACTACTCGCGTCGCCGCCTGCTCGAGGCGTTCTCCCGCGTGTGCCTGGCCGTCGACTACGTGCACAAAAGCGGCGTCCTGCACCGCGACCTCAAGCCCAGCAACGTCATGCTCGGACGCTTCGGCGAGGTCTACTTGCTCGACTGGGGCTTGGCCAAGCTGTTCCGAGAGGACCAGGACGAGGTCCTGCCCGACGATCCGGTCGAGCACTCCGATGCCGCCACGCTCGACGACACGGAGGGCGGCACCGAAGGCGGCACCAAGGCGGGCGAGCTGATGGGCACGCCCGGCTACATGTCGCCCGAGCAGATCGACGGCGGCGGCCGGGAGCTCGACGAGCGGGCCGACATCTACTCGCTGGGGGCCATCCTCTTCGAGCTGCTGACCTTCCAGCCCCTGCACGCGCCGGGCCCCGTGCAGCGCAAGATCGGCTCCACCATTCGCGGCGCCGATGCCCGGGCGCATCAACGCTTTCCCGAGCGCGACATCCCGCCCGAGCTCGAGGCCATCTGCGTCAAGGCGACCGCCGACGAGCCGGAGGATCGCCACGCCAGCGCGCGGGCCCTGGCCCAGGCCGTAGAGTCGTTCCTCGATGGCGACCGCGACCTCACCCTGCGCCGCGAGATGGCCCACCGCTGGGCCGGCCTGGCCGAGGTCGCCGCGGAAGAGGCCATCGCCAAGGGGAGCCTCGAGGCCCGCAGCCGCGCCCTGGAGCACGCCAGTCGAGCCATGGCCCTCGACCCCGGCCACGAGCGTGCGCGCTCGACCTTCGTGCGACTGCTGCTCGAGCCACCGCGGACCATGCCGACCGCCGCGGCCGAGAGCGTGCTCGAGGCCGACCGCGCCGCGGAGCGAGTCTCGGCCCGCGGGGGCGCGTTCGGCTACACCGCGTGGCTGTTCTTCCTGCCCTTCGTCACCTGGATGGGAGTCCGCCACTGGGGCCTCGTCGTCGCCCTCATCGCCTGCGTGCTCGTGGCCCTGGGGTCGAGCCTGGTCGCGATCAAGCACGTCAAGCCCGAGGTCTGGGCGCGGCCCCTGGCCTTCGTCGCTGGCCTGGGCGCGCTGGCCTTGCTGGGGCGCCTGTTCGGCCCGCTGGTGCTCGTACCGGGCCTCGCCGCGACCAACACCGCGGCCGTGCTCGTGCACGCGTCACGACGCCGCCGAATCTTCTACGTGAGCGCAGCCGCGGCCGTGGTGGTGCTGCCCCTGCTCGGCGAGGTGCTGGGCTGGCTGCCGCGCTCGTACACCTTCGTCGACGGGGGCGTGATGATCATGCCGCACATGGCCGACCTGCCCGAGGTGGCCTCCATGACCTTCCTAATCGCGGCCACCATCACCGCGATCGTGGTGCCGCCGCTGCTGCTCGCGCGCACCCGCGATGGCCTGCGGGCGGCCGAGCGCAAGCTCGCGCTGCACGCCTGGCAGATGGAGCAGCTGCTGCCCCGATCCGCCCGCCCGCTGGTCAACCGCACCAGCAGCGAAGGGTTCTAGCGTCAGCCGCGGGCCAGCGCGGGCCAGCGCGGGTGCTCGGGGTCGGCAAGGAGCTGGCGGACGGCCTGGGGGAGCGCCTCGGCGATGTCCAGCGCGACCGGTCCGGGGCCGTCGCCGAGCTGCTCGCCCGCCAGGCCGTGCACGTGCACCGCGATCCGAGCGGCCGCGGACACGGGCACGCCCCGCGCCAGCAGCGAGCCTCCCAGGCCCGCCAGCACATCGCCCGAGCCCGCCGTCGCGAGGGCTGGACCCCCGCTGACCGCCACCCAGGTAATGCCGTCGGGGGCGGCGATGAGGCTCCCCTCCCCTTTGAGCACGACGAAGGCATGGGTCGCGCCCGCCAACCGTCGGGCCGACTCCAGGCGCTCGGCCTGCACCAGCGCCGCCGACCAGCCCACGTCGGGCTCGAGCCGCGACAACAGCCGCGCCGCCTCCCCGGGGTGCGGCGTCAGGATGCGAGAGCCGGCTGGCTGCGCTCCATCGAGCGGCACGTGGTCCAGCGCGCTGGCGTCCCACAATGCAGGCCGCGGATCCTGGAGGTACAGCCGCGGCAGGGCCTCGTGCGACGCGGGATCGGTGAGCCCGGGTCCGACCACCAGGGCCTGAGCGCGGCGCAGAAGCTCGGCCGGGTCGGCCACGAAGGGCGCCGTCATCAGCTCGGGTCGAGACACGACCATGGCCGCGCCGAGGCCCGGATCCGGGCTCGCCACCGTCACCAAGCCCGTGCCCCCGCGCAGCGCAGCGATACCCGCCAAGATGGCCGCGCCCGTGGTCCCCGGGCTTCCGCCCACGATGCCCAGGTGCCCCCGCTGCCCCTTGTGGGCGCCCGCGGGCAGCCGGCTCAGCGTGGTGCTCACCCCCTGCGGATCGAGCAGGGCCACGCGATCGTCGACGGCCGGAGGCTCGACCAGGCCGATGTCGGCCACCACCACCCGGCCGGCGTGGGCGCGCCCCGGGGTGATGTGCAGCCCGGGCTTGCTGCGAGCGAAGGTCACCGTGCAGCGCGCGTGCACGGCCAGGCCCGCCACCACGCCCGTATCCGGGTCGATGCCCGTGGGAAGGTCGATCGCGACGCAGCGCGCCTCGTGCTCGGCCAGCCACTGCACCGCCTCGCCGACGCTGCCTCGCGGTACGCCGCGGCTCCCCGTGCCGAGCAGCGCGTCCACCCACAGGCGGCTCGCGTCCTGCTCGCAGGGAAGACCGCGGTGCACCACCACGCCCATCGCCCGAGCCAAGGTCAGCTGCTCGGCCACCGCGGCGTTGTGGGACTCGGTGACCAACCACGCGACCGCGTCGATCCCCCAGCCCCGCAGCTGCCGGGCCACCGCCAGGCCGTCGCCGCCGTTGTTGCCCGGCCCGACCAGCACGCCGACCTTGCCGTCGTGCGCCCCGGCCATGGCCGCGACCTCCTGCGAGACACACAGCGCCGCCCGCTCCATGAGCAGCAGCGACGGCACCCGCAAGGTGTCCATGGTGTGACGATCGCTGGCGGCCGCCGTCGCGGCCGTCCACAGCAGCGCGGGCGCGGAACTCTTCATGCGACCGCCACCGCCACGGCCGCCGCCATGCCCCCGGCATGCGTGATCGACAGCAGCATCGACGTCACCCCGCGGGCCTCGGCCACTTCACGGGCCCGCCCCGCCATGATCACCTTGGGCCCGTGCTCTCCCGAGCGCGCGGGCATCACCTCGACATCGTGCCAGCCGATGCCCTTGGGGGCCCCCAGCGCCTTGCTGGTGGCCTCTTTCGCGGCGAAGCGAGCGGCCAGGCACTCCCAGGGCAGCGCGCGACCGAAGCAATAGTCGGCCTCGCGCTGGGTGCAGATACGCAGCACGAAGCGGTCCCCGTGGCGCTCCACCGCCCGCTGCATCCGCTCCACCGGACACAGGTCGAGGCCCAGGCCCACGACGCTCATGTGGGCGCTCCGAGCTCGCTGGCAGCCGCATCGAGGATCTTGTCGATCTGCGCCCCGATCCCGGCGTCGTCCGCCGCCTCGACCATCACGCGGAGCTTGGCTTCGGTGCCCGAGTAGCGCACGAGCACCCGCCCCGTGTCGCCGAGCTCGGCCTCGACGTCGCGGATGGCTCGGCTGACGCCGGGCAGGCGATCGATGGGGGTCTTGCGCCCGACCTTGAGGCTGCGGGTCACCTGGGGGAAGCGGGTCATCACGCTCGCGAGCTTGGACAAGGGGCTGCCCGTGCGCTGCATGATGGTGAGCACCTGCAGGCCCGCGACCAAGCCGTCGCCCGTGGTGGCGTTGTCGAGGAACACCAGGTGCCCCGACTGCTCACCCCCGAGGTTGTAGCCGCCCGCCCGCATCGCCTCGACCACGTAGCGGTCGCCGACCGGGGTCCGCACCAGCTGCAAGCCGACCTCTTCGAGCGAGCGCTCGAGACCCAGGTTCGACATCACGGTGGCCACCACCGCGCCGCCCTGGAGCTCGCCGCGCAGGGCCATGTCGCGGGCACACATGCACATCAGCACGTCCCCGTCGACGGCCTCGCCCCGCTCGTCGCACATCACCGCCCGGTCCGCGTCGCCGTCGAGCGCCAGCCCGAGGTCGGCCCCGTGCTCGCGCACCGCCTCCTGGATGCGCTCGGGGTGCATGGCCCCGACGCCGTCATTGATGTTGGTGCCGTTGGGCTCGCAGCCGATGGCGATGACCTCGGCCCCCAGCTCGCGCAGCACGGTGGGCGCCACCCGATAGCCCGCCCCGTGGGCACAGTCGACGACGATCTTCAGCCCGTCGAGGTCGTGCTCGGAGGAGAACGCCTGCTTGACGCGGGTCAGGTAGCGCCCGGCCGCATCGTCGAGACGGAACGCGCGGCCGATGTCGGCGCCCCGCGCCCGGTGCTCGTCGAGATCCGATTCCATCAGCATCTCGAGATGAGCCTCGACGTCGTCGGGCAGCTTGTACCCGTTGCCTGCGAACAGCTTGATCCCGTTGTCGGCGAAGTGGTTGTGGCTCGCCGAGATGACGACGCCGGCCGACGCCCGCAGCGACTGCGTGATGTAGGCGATGCCCGGGGTCGGCAGCGGCCCGACCAGCGTCACGTCGGCTCCCACCGCACACAGCCCGGAGGTCAGCGCGCTCTCGAAGAGGTAGCCCGAAAGCCGCGTGTCCTTGCCGACGACGATGGTTCCATCGCGACCGAAGTGGGCGGCGACCGCCATCCCCACTCGCATCGCCGTCTCCGGGGTCATGGGTGAGGCGTTGGCCTCACCGCGAATCCCGTCGGTCCCGAAGAATCGGCGCGCGTTACCCATGAGGGATGGATCTACCGCCCTCCCGCGGGACGCTCAACACCCGTGTCCGTGTGCCTACTCGGCCCTACTCGGGCGGCGGCAGGTCGAGGGTGGGTGCCGGGGGCGGAGGCTCGGGCAGCGGCACGCGCTCGACCTCACGGTCGAGGTTCAGGCGCTCCCGCAGGTCGGCCGAGACCTCGTCGAGCCAGGAAAATCGCACTTCCGCGACCCCGCCCCCCTCGCCTTCGCCCTCGCCGCGCACGGCCTCCGCCTCCACGGGCGGGCTCAGCTCCATGCCGTCCAGGAGCCGGAAATCCGGCAGCGGGCCCGCGACTTCCACCTCGTAGGTCCGCGGCACCACCCCCATGGGGTCGAGGTCCCGCGACACGGCCACCGTCACCGTGTAGCGCCGGGTCTCGTGGCGGGCGTTGATCACCGCGCGGACGGTCACCACCGCCCCCTCGCCGTCGGTATCCATCAGCGAAACCCCGTCCGGGGGCAGCTTGAGGGGACGCGCGGCTTCCACGTCGTGGTCGGCCCCGTCGATGTCCAGCGCCTGCGCCAACAGCTGCTCGACGCGATCGACCCGCGACTTCCCCCCGCGTACCCGCCAGCGACTGGGCCGCACCTCGACCCCCACCAGCTCGTAGTCGAGCGCGGGTTCGCCCGAGACCTGCGACTTCACCACCAGCTCGCGCTCGACGATCTCGTCGAAGCGCAGGTCGACCTTGTCGTACTGCACCCCGGCCAGCACCACCCCCGAGGGCATCACGATCCCGCCCCGATCGATGTCGAGCGGCCCGGGGCGCGCCTCCTCGAGGTCGAGCACCGCCGTTCCGAAGTCGTAGTCCTGCAGCCGGTTGATCCGCGCCCAGGGCCCGCGTGCCTGCACCTGGATGGTCTCGGGCAGCTCGGTCATGAGCACCCGCTGCGGGTCGTCGATGACGCGCAGCGGCACCGTGAACACCCGGGTGACGTCGTCGCGGCTGAACACGAACATCACCGCCGCCAGCACGAATGCGATGGCCTTGAGCCCCCAGTTGCGGAACAGAAGATCCGCCATGAAGCGCATCGGCGTCGGCCGTGGCGGGAGCGGCTCGGCTCGCCTCATGCCTTGTTGGCCTCCACGCTCACCCGCAGCCCGCTCTCGGACTCGTCTCGCGGCCGGATGATGGCGCTCGAACGAAGGCCGCTCTCCGCTTCGTCCTTGGGCCGGATGATCGCGTTGGAGCGGGTCGTCTCCGACTCGTCGCGGCGACGCACGGAGCCGACCCGGCTGGAGCTCTCGGGCTCGTCTCGGCGTCGGATCACGGCGCTGCGGTCCAGGTCGAGGCGGGACATGTCGGCGCGCGACAGCTCGGAGGTCGACAGCTCCGCCTGGCTCTCGGAGGCCCCGGCGGGCGCCCGGGTAGCCTCGGCCCGCGGCGTGGTGAGCCACTCGGTGATGCGCGCCTCGAGCTCGGAGACGCGCAGCGCCTCGGTCATCTGTCCGTGCTGCACCAGCCGCAGCTCGCCCCGCTCCTCGCTCACCACCAGCGCGAGGGCGTCGGTCTCCTCGGTGCACCCGATGGCCGCCCGATGGCGCGTGCCGAAGCGCGGGTCGAGGTGCTGCTCGGTCAGCGGGCAGATGATGCCGGCCCGGGCGATCCGCAGGTCCTCGATCAAGATCCCGCCGTCGTGGGCGGTGTTGACCGCATGCGGCACGCACAGCGCGACCAGGGTCTCCGAGCGCAGCGGAGCGTCGATGCGAGCGCCGCGGTGGGTCGCCACCGCGAGCATGTCGATCTCGCCCTGCAGGATGACCAGGGCGCCGACGCGCGCTCGCTTGAGCCGCTCGAGGCTGGCCACCAGCTCGCCCACCGCGGACTCGGCCGCCTCCCGTCGCCCCGCGGGCAGGAGCCGCTGGCCGATGTACAGCAACGCCCGCCGCAGCTCCTGCTGGAACACCACGATGACCAGCAAGATCACCGACGAGAACACGTACTTGAGCAGGCTGGCGACCGCGATGAGGTCGAGCGCCTGCACCGTCCACGCGAGCACGCCGAACGAGGCCACCGCCACCAACACGGGCGCCGCCCGGGTGCCCTGGACGACGCGCAGCAGCCAGTACGCGATGAGGAAGAGCAGCCCGAAGTCGAGCCCGTCCCGCCACGTAAAGGCCGATATGAACTCGGTGGGACTCAAGCTCGAGCCTCCCCGGCCGCAGCGTTCGGTCCCGACAACTGCTCGAAGGCGGAGCGAATGCCCCGGGCCACCGAGACCGCCTGCACCGTCTCGCGGACATCGTGCACTCGCAGCACGCTCGCGCCGTGCTGCACCGCCATGATCGCGGCGGCGAGGCTGCCCGGCAGTCGCTGCTCGGCCGCGGGGGTGTCGGTCGCGATGACGCCCAAGAAGCTCTTGCGACTCGCCCCGATCAGCACCGCGCAACCCGTGGCTTCCCGCAGTGCCTCGGAGGCCGCGACCAAGGCCGCGCTCTGCTGGGCGGTCTTGCCGAAGCCGATGCCCGGGTCCACGAGGATCCGGTCGCGCTCGATCCCCCCGGCCACGGCCGCGTCGACGCGCGCCACGAGTTCATCGGTCACCTCGCGCACCACGTCGTCGAAGGCGACCTGCGTCTGCATCGTCTGCGGCCGACCGCGAAGGTGTCCGATGACCAGGCCGGCGTTGGCCTCGGCCACCACCGCGATCATGCGAAGGTCCGCGAGCCCGCTGATGTCGTTGGCGATGCTCGCCCCCGCCGCCAGCGCCTGCGCAGCCACGTCGGCGCGCCGCGTGTCGACGCTGATCGGAACCTCGCGTAGCGCCGCGTCGGCGTGCAGCGCCGCGATGAGCGGCACGACACGACGGGCTTCCTCTGCCTCGGGCACGGGCTCCGCTCCGGGGCGCGTGGACTCGCCGCCGATGTCGAGCAGGTCGGCGCCCTGCGTCACGCAACGACGCGCGTGCTCGAGCGCCGCATCGAGGGCCGGCGCATGACCATCGTGCAGTCGCCCGCCGTCGAAGAACGAGTCGGGCGTGACGTTGACGATGGCCATGACGCGCGGACGGTCGAGCGCCATCACGCCGCGCCCATGGGCCCAGTCGCTCGAAGGGCCCGGGGCAACGCCCAGCGGCTCACCGTCCATCATCGCGACTCATGGTAGCGCCGCCAGGCGAAACGCTCACGACTGCGAAATTCGCGCAAGGCAGGATTTTGGTGCTCGCCGAAGTGCTACGAGGAAGCCCGAGGGTGTGGCCCCGATCGACGCACGCCGCCGCGGCCGAACTGCTTGGCATCGATTCCGTAGCGCCGCAGCAGCTTGTGCAAGTACTTCCGATCCATGTCGGCTTCGCGAGCGGCCCGCGAGATGTTGCCCTCGGCCCGCTGGAGCAGCCACTGGAGGTAGGCCTCCTCGAAGAACTCGATGGCTCGCTCTTTTTGCTCGCGGAAGGTCAGCGTGGGGTCGAACTCGATGGGCTCGCCGGGCCCGCTGTTGCGCCGCCCCGCCGTGATGAGGTCGATGACCCCGTCCGGCGACAGATAGGCGCTGCGCTCGACCACGTTGCGAAGCTCCCGAACATTGCCCGGCCACTCGTAGCCGACCAGGCGGGCCATGGCCTCGGGCCCGGGGGGCTTCCACATGCCCGGAGGCAGGCGTCGCGAGAAGTGCTCGATGAGCACGGGAATGTCCTCTCGGCGCTCCCGCAGCGGCGGCAGCACGGGATTGACCACCGCAAGCCGGAAGTAGAGGTCTTCGCGGAAGTCACCGCTGTCGACCTGGTCCCGCAGGGTACGGTCGCACGCCGCCACCACCCGGATCTGGACCTGGACCTCCTCGGTCCCGCCGACGCGACGCAATCGCTGGTTTTCGAGGACCCGCAGGAGCTTGGGCTGGAGGTCCCGCGGCATCTCGCCGATCTCGTCGAGGAACACCGTCCCCTGGTGGGCGAGCTCCAAGGCCCCCGCGCGCGTCTCGCCTCCCTCTTCGCGACCGAACAGCTCCGCCTCGATGAGGTCGGGAGCAATGGCGCCACAGTCGACGACCACGAAGGGGCCCTCGGCGCGGTTGGAGGTCTGGTGCAGAGCCCGAGCCACGAGGTCCTTGCCCGTGCCCGTCTCGCCCTCCAGCAAGATGGTCACCTCCGTCGCGGCGACGCGCTCGAGCACGCCGAAGATCTTGCGCATGGCCAGACTACGGCCCAGCACCTCGCCGAATCGCTCTTGGTCGCTCGGCAGAATTTCGGCGCGCGCGTCCCGGGGCAAAAACCGCAGCTGTACCTTGCCGACGCCGAGCACGTCACCGGGCTTGAGATAGCCGTCGGTGACCCGGGCGTTGCCGATGAACGTCCCGTTGGTCGAGCCCTTGTCGGTGACCCGGTAGTTGTCACCTTCGCGCCTGATCTCGACGTGTTGGCGGCTGATCGAGTCGTCGGGCAAGACCACGTCGCACTGCCGGGACTTGCCCAGCACCACCCGCTCGTTCAGGACCTCGATTTCGCGCCCGCGTAGCTCACCGCTGAGCACCTGCAGGCGGTAGCCCTGGTGCCGTACCTCGAGTTCCTCCGGCTGAACCTGCGTGGAGTCTTCATGCACGGACATCAAGCTACCAGCGCAGGCACGACCTCAAAAGAATGCATGGCCCCAAACGCGAACGAGGGCCGCTCGCATCGCTGCGAACGTCCCTCGTGTGGGTCCGATGGCCCGGACCCGTGGCTCGGCCCTCGGGCCTTAGATGTAGAAGTCGACGACCGCGACGCCCCGCTTGGTCTGCTCGGTGGGCTCGGCCTTTTGGCGCGGGCGGGCGTTCTCGAACTGCGGCCGGTGTAGCGGTAGCTGGAGGCGAGGAGCCTCTTCGGGCGCAGGAGAACGGCGGCGGGTGGTCGGACGCTCAGAAATCCAGTTTGCTGGCATACGTGGTCCTCGGGCAGTTGGACGCGCAATCACGGCTTCTTCTTCGATTGGTGCAAGCGCGGGGCCAGATGTGGACACCGGGTGAGTGATCGCGAGAACGTGTGAATTCTCGGCGATGCGCGGCACGAAGTCGACTTTTTGCCCTAAAGCCGCCCCCCGACACCCGTTGGCTGGGTGGCTTGTGTTGTGGCCGCGTGGCGTCCCCACGGTTTCAGAATAACCCCGCAATTGGGCCGCGCAAGGTGGCTCACATGGCAGGTTTCCCTACCTGTAGGCGGCGCTCATCGATGTCGGCATCTCGCCCGAATCGGCCCGATCGTCTTCGGCGAGCATCGCACCCCGCCCACGCACCGCTCAGGGTTTTTGCCGAGCGCGAAAATCGTACGAAAAATTACACCACTTGCATGCGTGAAAAATCAACACGCGCACCGCGGCGAGATCACAGGGAGTTTTCAGAATTCGAGGACGACCCAAACGTCACCCTCGCGCTCGAGGCGAGCGACGTGGCCCTGGCCCATATCGAGCGCCGCTTCGTCCGCATCCGCGTGGATCGGGTCGGCCAAATGCTGGGCGAGACGGTCTCGAGCGGCGACGAGAGCCTCGCCATGCTCCCCTTCCGTCCACGCTTTTTGGAGATCTTCTTTCGAAAGTCCGAGTCGATATCGTCGGGGAGCGAGCTCCAAAACCACGTCCCACCGGCCCATGCGGGTCGCCCGCACCAACGCACGCAGCGCCTGCCTTGGGGTTCGGTGCGCATAAACGTCGGTGGGATCTTCGGCGAAGCGCCATCCCTGCTCGGTCCAGACCGCCCGCACGGGATGCTCTGGACCCAAGAAGATGATCGCCTCGGGGCGGATTTCCTCGGGATCTTCGAGTGCCTTGGACCAGCTGCGTCGCGCGGTGCCGTTGAGCATCGCCTGCACGTCGACGTGGTTGCGGGTGCCCGTGACCAGGTGCGTTCGGATCTCCGCCGCATCGTCGCGGGCCACCGCGCGACCGAGGTCATGCGACGCGCGGTCGAGCTCACGAACCTGACGAGGAGCACACGCGCCCAGGCTCAGCGCCGCGAAGCCCAAGCCCAGAGCCGAACACGGCCGGGCATGCCGACGACGATGGGGGATCGATGCGGGGCGTCTCATGTGCGACGGGGCCGGCCCAGCATAACAGCCGGAACCCGCCCCGTGGATGGTGGACGTGGAAGGCAGCCCTACTTGGGGTGCTTCTTGTCGTAGGCCTTGATCACCTGCACGGTGATGTCGAAGCCGTCCTTGGCGAAGATGACGGTCATCGGGTCGCGCACGAGCACGAGGTCCATGCCCTGCTCCTTGGCCATCTCGGCCACGATGACCTGCGAGTTCGCGTACATCTTCTCGAGCAGCTTGTTGTGCTGATCGCCGAGGTCCTGCTCCATGGCCATGAGGAAGTTCTGCAGCTCGATGGACTCGCGCTGGAGCTTCTCTTGGGCCTCGGCGAGCTGCTGGCCGCTCAGCGAGCCCAGCTTGGCGGCCTCGGCCTCGAGCGCGGCCCGCTTCTTGTCGAACTTGGCCTGCTTGGTCTTGCTGCTCTTTTCGAGCTTGGTGCGAGCGGCCTTGCCCGCCTTGGTCTCGTTGAGCACCCGCTGCATGTCGACCATGGCGATCTTCTTGACCTTGGGCACCTCGGCCGAGGCCGGGGTCGCGGTCAGGGTGGTGACGAGCGGAGCCCCCACGAGCATCAGCCCGGCGAGCGCAGTACGAAAGTGGCGATTGAACGTGGACATCAGGGCGCTCACTTGTGCTTCTTGTCGTAGCGGACGATGACGCGGTTGGTGAGGTCGAGCTTGGGGCTGGCCCACAGCACGGTCATCTCGGAGCGGACGAGGACGACCTCGATCTTCTCTTCGAGAGCCATCTGCTCGACGATCTCGGAGACGCGTCCGTAGATCTTCTCGGTGAGGAGCGCTTCCTTCTCCATCACCTCTTGTTGGAGCTTGGCCCCGAGCTCTTCGAGCTCGGCTTGGGCCTGCTGCAGTTCCATACCGCGCTTTTGCAGCTCGGCCTGCGACAGCATCGGCGCCTTGGCTTGCAGATCCGCGAGCCGCTTCTGCAGGTCCTTGGCCTTGCGATCGATGCGGGCCTGGCCGCGGGCGAAGGTCTTCTCCAGCTCCTTCTTGGCCCGCTTGCCTTCCTTCGTCTCCATGATGCAGCGCTGCACCTCGACGATGGCCAGGCGCTCGAGGCCGGGCACGGGTGCGGCCTCGGCTGTCGCCGGGGGTGACACGATCGCCGTCAGCACGCAGGCGCTGAGGGCTAGGCGGAGCACGGTACGAAGCATGTCGGCGGAACCTTATCGGCGGCCCTACGGGGCGGCAAGCTCGGGGTCAGACGATGCGGGTGCCCAGGCCATTCAGCCGGCCTTCAGCCACGTGCGCATCGTCGCATCCCAACGGACGAGGGCCCGTCGGCCTTGCACCGAGGGCCGCTTTGTACCAGTCGGCGCCGTGGTCGGTCGGCGCGATGCGCTCGCGAGGTGTCGCGCAATGCCCCGCTGGAGCCAGGATCTGGCCGCACGTCCGGGCTTCCCGCCCGGGTGAGCACGGCGGGAAATCCGGCTGCCGAGTCCCTTCGGCGGGCCTCGATCAGAACGAGTTGCCGATGGAGAACTCGAAGGTGATCGGGTCCTCGCCGCGACGCAGCAGCTCGGTGGGCAGCTGGCGATCGAGCGGGATGCCCCATTCGAAGCGCAGCGGGCCGATGGGCGACTGCCAGCGGAAACCGAAGCCGGCCGAGTAGCGCAGGTTTCGGAAGCCCCAGTTGCCGCACGGATCCGCCTTGGGCAGCTGCTCCGGGTTGGGCTCGGCGCAGTACAGCGACTCCGTGTTGAACGCGTTGCCCATGTCGAAGAACAGCACACCCTTGATGTTCGCGGGCGGGATGATCATGAACTCGAGCTCGGCGTTGAAGGCGGTCAGGAGGTTACCGCCGATGCCGTACGGGAACAGCTCTGCCGTGGGATCGGGCGAGGAGGCCACGAGGATGCGCGGGCCCAACGAACGCAGCGGGAAGCCGCGGATCTGTCCGTCGCCGAAGATGCCGCCCGGGAAGTAGCGCTCGAAGATCGGCACGCCCTGCGCGAGGCTGTTGTGCACGTAGCCGATCTGCAGCCGGGTCTTGAACACCAGCCAGGCGCGGAAGGCCTGCTTGCTCTTGATGACCGGGAAGTAGAACCGCGAGTCGAGCAGGTAGCGGTTGTACTCGTTCTGCGAGCCGAAGTAGCGGCTGGCGAACTCGGTCCGCAGCTGGTGGAACATGCCCTGCGTGGGGAACAGGAAGTTGTCGCGCGTGTCGTACTGCACCCGGGCGGTGACCGCCGAGGTCAGGCCGTTCGAGAACAGGTTGTTGACCAGCGCCTGCGACGGGATGTTGACCAGCGAGCCCGGCGAGAACAAACCGCCCACGCTGCCCGGCAAGCCGAAGCCCACCTGCACGTACTCGAGGTTGTAGCCGACGAAGAGCGTCAGGTCGCGGAGGATTGGGTAACCCCAGCTGACCCGGAAGCCGGTCGAGTTCCGCGAGAACGAGGTGAAGAACGTCTGCGAGTTGAAGACGTTGAAGACGAAGTTCCACTTGCTATCGAGGAAATAGCGCGTGAAGTACTGCAGGTTGAACAGGCGGCGCAGGCTGGAGACCTGAGCCACGACCGAGACGGTGGAACCGCGCCCGAGGAAGTTGTCGTACTGGACCTGCGCCTGGAGGACGAAGTTCTCGATGGTCGAGAAGCCGGCGCCGATCTGGAAGGTGCCGGTCAGCTGCTCGGTGACCTCGACGTTGACGACGATCTTGTCGTCGGCCGAGCCCCGCGAGGTGCTGATGTCGACGTTCGAGAAGTAGCCGAGCCGGAGCACCCGGAACTGCGACTGCTCCTTGCCCGTCTCGGAGTACAGGTCCCCCTCCGACAGCAGCAGCTCGCGGCGGATGACCTTGTCCGCCGTCTTCTCGTTGCCGGTGATGTCGATGCGTTCGATGTAGACCAGCGGGCCCTTCTGGACCTCGAGGGTCATCAGCAGCTGGAGGTTCTCCTTGTCGGGCCTCGAGTTGCTGATGACGTTGACGTTGGCGTGACCGGCATCCTTGTAGCGGAGCTCGATGTCGGTGCGGATCTCGTTGATCTTGCCGAGCGAGGCGACGTCTCCGACCTTGAGGATGGGGTCGATGGACTCGGCCAGGACCTCCTCGGAGAACAGCTCTTCTTCGCCCGGGGCCAGGATCTCGCGCGCCCGCAGCTCGCCGATGGTGTACTGCGGACCCTCGTCGATGGGGATGGTGAGGTAGACGAAGCGGCGGTCGGCGGACAGCGACAGCTCGGGGTCCTTGGGCGCGGCGTCGAGGTAGCCGCGGTCGCCGTAGAACGAGCGCAGGTACTGGTAGTCGGCCTGGAACCCGTCGCGGTTGAACACGCCGCCCGCCCGCTTGGGGAAGGCCACCGACAGATAGCCGCCGACGCGGGTGCCGATGTTCTTTCGCAGCTCGCGATCGCTGTAGGCCTTGTTGCCCACGAAGTCGATGCCGCGAACGATGACCTCGGTCGACTCGGTGATGACCAGCGCCAGATCGGTCTTGCCCGGCTCGTCGGCGACGGCCCGCAGCTCGTAGGACACGTCGGCGAGGAACAGCCCCGCGTCGGTGTACAGCGCCTTGACCTTGTCGACGTTGGACTTGACCTTGCCCAGATCGAGGACCTCGTTCTTCTCGAGATCGAGGGCCTCGTTGATGTCGTCGAGTTTGACCTTGTCGTTGCCCTCCACGATGATCTTGCGAATCGTGGGGCGCTCGGTGACGACGTAGGTGAGGACCGCACCGCGGCTGGTCATCTCGCCTTCGACGCTGACGTCCTCGAAGTAGCCCAGGCTCCACAGCCGACGCAGGTCGGAGCTGAGCTTGCCGCGGGTGACCAGCTCGCCGACGGAGCTGTCGAGCTCGAGCAGCATGGCCTCGGACTCGACGCGGCGGTTGCCTTCGAAGCGAATCTCGACGATGGGCTGGCCATAGACGTCGACCGAGACCTGGGCCAGCGCGATGAGCGGGCGCAGCTGCGGGCCCTGGAGCGTCAACGACGGCGCAATGCCCGTGGCCGAAGCCGCCGCGGGCCACACCAGCGCGACCAGCAGCATGCACAGCCCCATGGCCATCGCCACCCAGCCCCGGCGCCCGCGGGCACGCGAGGCGAGGGAGGTCGGCGCAGAGGCGAGCGCGCGGCTCGACTCAGGAGCTGGCCGCATCCGCGGCCTGAGCAGCGCGCGCATCGTCCTCCTTGACCCGAGCCCCGGTGGAGTCCCCGATGAGGTGTCCGTCCGCCATGCGGATGACCCGCGGGAAACGGTGTGCCAGGTCGAGGTTGTGGGTCACCACCAGCATCGTGATCCCCTGCTCTTCGTTGAGGCGGAAGAGCAAGGCGTGGACCTCGTCGCTGGTGCTTGTGTCGAGATTTCCGGTGGGTTCGTCCGCGAGCAAGAGCTTGGGTCGCATGACGAGCGCGCGGGCGATGGCCACTCGCTGCTGCTCGCCCCCGGAAAGCTCGCCGGGACGGTGCTTGAGTCGATGAGCCATGCCCACCGCCTCGAGCATCTCTTCGGCGCGCTCGCGGGCGGTGCTCTGCGGCACCCGACCGATCATCGCCGGCATCATCACGTTCTCCAGCGCGGAGAACTCGGGCAGCAGATGATGGAACTGGAACACGAAGCCGATGGACTCGTTACGGAAGCGAGCCAGCTGCGGCGGCGGGAGCTGAACGATGTCGAGGTCGTCGAAACGAATCTCGCCGTCGGTCGGCAGATCGAGTGTGCCCAGGCAGTGCAGCAGGGTCGACTTGCCCGCACCCGAGGCCCCAATGATGGCGACCATCTCTCCGCGGTGCAGATCGAGGTCGACGCTATCGAGCACACGCAGGGCACGGGACCCCTGAGAGAACTCCTTGGTCATCTCCCGCACCCGTACGAGGACGGGTCCGGCTTCGGCGCTCGGGGCCATGAGGGCGCGACCCTAAAATGGGCCCGATGGGGTGTCAACGCGCCGCGGGAGGGCTCGTGATGCGTCGCCGCACCCGCGGGCCACGACGGCGAAGCCGTCCCGAGCGCCTTGCCAGGGCCCCAGGACGGGTGGCAGGGCCCCCCGTCTCGGCGCGGGTCTCACTCGGCCTGGCGCAAGCCGTCGACCGGGCGGAGGCGTGAGGCCACGAGGGCGGGGTACAGGCTCGAGAAGCACACGATCACCAGGGCCGCCCCGCCCACCAGCGCGACTTCCACCGGATTGACCACCACGGGCAGCTTCTCGATGTAATAGACGTTCTCGTTCAGCGGCAGGCCGAAGCGATCGAGGGCCCAACATAGGCCCAGGCCCATCCCGATGCCGCCAAAGCTGCCCAGGATGCCCACGCACAGGCCTTCGGCGATGAAGACCCGCAAGATCCCGGCATCGCGGGTGCCCATGGCCTTGAGAATGGCGATCTCCTTGGCCTTCTCCATCACGCTCATGAGGTTGGAGGCCAAGATTCCGAACGAGGCCACCAGCACCACGAACAAAAGCGCGATGAACATCGCCACCTTCTCCAGGAACATGGCGGAGAACAGGTTGCGGTTGAGGTCGCGCCAGTCTTCGACGAGCAGCTCCTCGCCGCGGCCGGTCCCGGCGACGGCGGCCACCACCGCGGCCTTGCCCGCATCGACCTTCTCGACGTCGTCGAGCTTGACCTCGATGCCGCTGACGCGATCGCCCACGAGCAAGAAGCGCTGCACCAGGGGCAGCGGCGCGTAGACGTTCTTGCGGTCGTACTCGTACATGCCCGAGAAGAACACGCCGCCGACCTTGGTCCACAGCTGACCGGGGATGCGCCCCACCGGGGTCAGTCGTCCCACCGGGGTGATGAGCTGGATGCGGGAGCCCACGCGCACGGACAGCTCGCTGGACAGCTCGCGACCGATGAGCACGGGCGGGAGGATTTCCTTTTCCGCCTCGTCCTCGTCCTCGTCGGCGCCATCGCCCGACGCATCGGGCTCATCCTCGTCGCCGTCGGCCGGGTCGTCCTCATCGAGCGAGGGATCGCGCGGCGGGAGCTTGCCCTCGGCGCGCAGCTTGGGGATCTCGACGGCCGGGTCCTCCCAGCCTTCTTCGGCCCACTCGTCGTCCCCGTCGTCGCCCGTGTCCTCGGGGTCGTCATCCGCATCACCCTGCGGCAGCTCGGGGGCGGGCGGCAGGACGCCTTGGGCCCGAAGCTTGGGGATCTCGACCGCGGGGTCTTCCCAGCCGCCGTCGTCCTCGTCGTCTTCGGGGGGACCGGGCAGCTTGGGCGGCGCCTTGCGCATCTTGGGCAGCGCGGACAGGGGGTCGCTGTCGGGC
Source organism: Myxococcota bacterium (assembly GCA_039028615.1). GTDB lineage: Bacteria > Myxococcota_A > Polyangia > Nannocystales > Nannocystaceae > Paraliomyxa. The sequence continues at coordinate 56,487 of JBCCHT010000048.1, forward strand.
AGCTTGACCCGCTTGCCCGGATCGGTGGCCCCGCCTTTGCCCTTGCCGTCCTTGGTCGTGCCCTTGCCCTTCCCTTTGCCTTTGCCCTTGTCGAGGTGACGGGTCCGCCAAGGCTTGCTGTCGATCAACGCCAGGGGATCGGGCTCGGGGATGGAGGCGGGATCGTCGAGGTACGCGAAGTCCCCTTCTCGCACCAGCGACGGCAGGTTGGTCACCGTTTTGTGCCGCTCGGAGAGGATGCCGTGGAGGATGGCGCCCTGACGGTTGAGACCGCTGCGCACCATGATCTCGCCCTCGAGGTAGGGGCTGGCCCCCGCCACGCCGGGCGCGGCCGCGACCGCTTCGGTCAGCGACAGGTAGTCGTCGAAGGGCCGACCGTCGGCCCGCGCCACCCGAATGTGGGCCTTCTGGTTGAGGATCTTGTCGCGCAAGTCCCCCTCGAGCCCGCTCATGAGGCTGAGCACCACGACCAACGCCATGCAGCCCAACAACACCGACATGGTGATGATGGTGGGCAGCAAATTGAAGAAGAACGACAGCAGCCCGAAGATGAGCGCCATCAACCCGATGAGCAGCGTGAGGCCGCCGAAGGCCCCGTAGTACTGCTGCATGGGCGTGGGGCCGACCTCGGTGCCCGGCACCTCCAAGGGTCCCAGGGCCTCGGGCGCGACGGTGGCCGCGTCGAGCACCGACGCGTACCAGATCATCCCCCCGCCGACCGCGATCAAGTAGACCGCGCCGATGAGCAACGGCCACACCCAGACCGGGCGCTCGTCTCCCATTCGCAGGTGACGCCACGCGATGATCCAGTCGAGGCGGGAGAACAACAGGCCGTTCATCGGGGGTCCTAAGGCGGGGTCGGTTTAGGCGTCGTCTTCGACACCGGGCGTGGCGCCCTTGCCCTGGGCGAGCAGGAAGGCCTCGATGAAGGATTGGATGTCGCCGTCCAGCACGCCATTGACGTTGCTGACCTTGAGCGAAGTGCGGTGGTCGTTGACCTGCTGGTACGGGTGCAGCACATACGAACGGATCTGCGAGCCCCACTCGATGGATTTCTTCTCGCCCTGCAGGGCGTCCATCTTGGCCTGGCGCTTCTCCTCGGCGAGCGCCCACAGCCGCGCCTTGAGCATGCGCATCGCGGTGGCGCGGTTCTTGTGCTGCGACCGCTCGGCCTGGCACGCGACCACGATGCCCGTCTCGAGGTGGGTCAGGCGCACGGCGGAGTCCGTCTTGTTGACGTGCTGACCGCCCTTGCCCGAGGCGCGGTAGGTGTCCTCGCGCAGGTCGGAGTCGCGGACCTCGATCTCGATCTCCTCTTCGCCGAAGTCCGGGATGACCATCATGCTGACGAAGCTGGTCTGGCGCCGGGCCTGGGCGTCGAAGGGGGAGATACGCACCAAGCGGTGCACCCCGATCTCCGAGCGCAAGTAGCCGTAGGCGTACTCGCCGTCGATCGAGATTTCGGCGCTGCGAATGCCCGCCTGCTCGGCCTCTTGCACGTCGAGGATCTTGACCCCGAAGCCGTTGCGCTCGCCCCAGCGGACGTACAGGCGCAGCAGCATCTCGGCCCAGTCTTGCGAGTCGACCCCGCCCGCCCCGGCGTTGAGGCTGATGATGGCGTTGCGAGCGTCGTGCTCCCCGGACAGCATGCGGCGGAACTCGAGCCGGCCGATCTGCTGCTCGGCGGCCTCCAGCTGCTGCCACGCCTCGATGATGCTGTCCTCGTCGGACTCCTCGCGCGCCATCTCGTACAGCTCGCGACCGTCGTCGAAGCTCGAGGCGGCGCCGTCGATGGTCTCGAGCAGCTTCTTGATGGTGGCCTGCTCGCGCACGACCGACTGTGCCCGCTCGGCGTCGTCCCAGAAGCCGGGCTCGGCCGTCTGGGCGTCGAGCTCCTCTAGCGTCTCTTTACGTCGATCGTAGTCAAAGATGCCTCCGCAATTCGCCGATGCGAGCGCTGAGGTCGGACACACGGTCCATCACCTTGGCGTGCTCGGGCAAAACCGGGGCGGAATTTTCGGAGGTGTTCTCGGACATGGGAGTTGCCGATACCGAAGGGTCTAGACCTCGATGAGCCGCAGCTGGCGGGGCTTGGGCTCGACGTCGATGGACACCGGGTAGTCCCCGGTGAAGCACGCGTCGCAGAAGGTCTTGGTGGAATCGGCCTGCACGGCGGCGCGCAGGCCTTCGGGGCTGAGATACCCCAGGGAGTCGGCTTCGATCGCGTCCCGAATCTGGTCGACGGTCTGGGTCGACGCGGCCAGCTCGGCCCGGGTCGGGGTGTCGATGCCGTAGTAGCAGGAGCCATTGACGGGCGGCGACGAGATCCGCACGTGGACCTCGGCCGCGCCGGCCTGCCGGATGAGGCGGACGATCTTGCGCGAGGTGGTGCCCCGCACCAGGGAGTCGTCGACGACGACGACCCGCTTGCCACGCAGAAGGTGCGGCACCGCGTTGAGCTTGAGCCGCACGCCGAAGTGGCGGATGGAGTCGGAGGGCTCGATGAAGGTCCGCCCCACGTAGTGGTTGCGGATGAGGCCCATCTCGAAGGGAATCTTGCTCTGCTGAGCGTAGCCCAGGGCCGCGACCACGCCCGAGTCGGGCACGGGGATGACCGCGTCGGCCTCGATGGGGTGCTGAATGGCCAGCTGCTTGCCCATGGCCACGCGGGCCTCGTAGACCGAGTCGCCGTCGAGCACCGAGTCGGGCCGCGAGAAGTACACGTGCTCGAACACGCACGCGCGACGGGGCGCGGTGGTCATGCGGGTCGAGGTGACGCCGTCGCTGTCGATGACGAGGATCTCGCCCGGCTCGACGTCGCGGACGCGCTCGGCTTCGAGCAGGTCGAAGGCGCAGGTCTCGGAGGCCACGACCCAGGCGTCGGGGTGGCTCTTGAGCTTGCCGAGCACCAGCGGGCGGAAGCCGTGGGGGTCGCGGACGGCGATGAGCTTGTCCTCGGTGGTCAGCACCAGGCTGAACGCGCCTCGGATCTGGCCCAGAGCATCCGCCAGCTGGCCGACCAGGCCCTTGGCCTGGCTGCGCGCCATGAGCTGGAGGATGACCTCGGTATCGCTCTGCGAGGCGAAGATCGCCCCGTCGGACTCGAGCTGCTCGCGCAACGGGTCTTCGTTGACGAGGTTGCCGTTGTGCGCGACGGCGAAGGCCCCCGCCTTGGTGTGCGCCCACAGGGGCTGGATGTTCTTGGCGATCGACCCGCCCGAGGTCGTGTAGCGCACGTGCCCGATGGCGATGTCGCCCGGCAGCTGCGACAACACCTCGCGGGTGAAGATCTTGCGGACCTGGCCCATGGCCCGGAACGCGTGGAGGATGCCCCCTTGGTTCGACACGACCCCGGCCGACTCCTGCCCCCGATGTTGGAGAGCGTGAAGCCCCAGGTAGCTGAGGTTGGCCGCCTCAGGATGCCGCCAGATACCGAAAACACCGCACATGGCCGTTACGAAGCGCTCCGTTGCTAGCACGTTTGCCCAACCAGCGGCAGCCCCGGGCATCACCCGACCGGGGCTCCACTGGCGTGGCTAGACCAACATCTTGGCCACGGTCTGCAATGCGGTCAGCGCAAAAGCCGCCCACATGACGCTTCGGGAGCGCTCGAAGGCCACCCCGTCGACCAGCCTCGCCGTCAGCGCCAGGAGGATCATGTTGACCAGCGCCTGAACCGCGAAGACCCCGACGGGCCCCGTGATCACGACCGGCAACAAAAAGACCAGGGTGAGCAGAGCCACGAGCAGCTTGCCCAGCAGCGCCGACAAGATCCCGCAGACGAAGCCGGCCTTGAGCGCACCGCTCATGCCTCCGACTCGAACGCCGCGAACCATCGCGGGCAGCAGCAGGAGACCAAGAGCAAAACCGAGGACGGAGGCGATGAACGAACCCATGGGCGCTTCTCCCGATGTGGCCCGTCGCCGCGCCTTGCGCGGTGCGAGCCCTTCGAACTATCAACTCTAGCGCATGACGACCCTACGTCCGACCCTGCCGTGGGGAATCCTCCTCGGGCTGCTGTGCGCGTGTCATCCCGTGCACCCCGAGCGCTCCGTCGAGGGGATTCCGCAGGCGTGCTGTTCCGTCGCCGACCCGAAGCTCGAGAAGTTCGAGGGCTGCCGGATCCCGCGACGCAGCTGCCGTAGCAAGAAGGGCGAGAAGTTCTGGATGCGCGGCGCGGTGTCGTGCGGCCCCGTCGACCCGGACAACTGCACGGGCGGTCGCTGCTGCACCTACGCCCCGCAGTACGACGGCGACCTCAGCGAGCCCATCGAGAACTGGGCGCCGCCGGGACACACCACGCCGACCAACAACGTCACCGATCCCAACGCCGAGCCGCAGCACGACATCCCGCCGCCGGATGCGAAGCCCGAGGCCGCGCCCGCCGACGCCCCGGCCGCGGCCGAGGCTCCAGCCGCGACCGAGACTCCAGCCGCGACCGAGACTCCAGCCGCCAAAGAAGCACCCGCGGCCGCCGACGCGCCCGAAGCCACGCCCGGTAGCTGAGCGTCCCTTCGAAACAAAAACCGCCGCCCCCGACGACGTGTCGGAGCGGCGGTTTCTTCGTGGCGTAGGCGCGCCCGAGTCAGGCGCCGAGGTGGTCGCGCAGGCGCTCGACCGGCGGCCGCGTGTCGGGCACGAACTCGGTGCCCGTGATCTGCTCGAACGCCTCGATGTAGCGCCGCGCCGCCTCCATGCGAATCTCGTCGGGCAGCACGGGCGGGGTGCCGTCACCGGTGAAGCCCTGGTCCACCAGCCAGCGGCGCACGTACTCCTTGTCGATGGAGCGCGGGTTCTCGCCGTCGCTCATCGCCTTCTCGTAGGTGTCGGCGTACCAGTAGCGCGAGCTGTCGGGGGTGTGAATCTCGTCGATGAGCACGATCTGGCCGTCGGAGGTCTTGCCCAGCTCGTACTTGGTGTCGACCAGGATCATCCCGCGCTCGGCCGCACGCCGTTGCCCCAGCTCGAACAGCGCCAGCGCCTTTTCCTCGAGTTCGTTGAACAGCTCGGGCTCGATGAGGCCGCGCTCGAACAGCTGCTCCTTGGCCACGCTCTCGTCGTGCTGCCCCTTGGGCGCCTTGGTCGACGGCGTGACGATGTTGATGGGCAGCTTCTCGTGCCTGCGCAGCCCCTCGGGCAGCGGATGGCCGCAGAACACCCGCACGCCGCTCTCGTACGCGCGCCAGATGCTGGTGGACGAGACCCCGGTCAGGTAGCCACGCACCACCACCTCGACCGGGATGGGCTCGCACTCGACCACGTGCATCGCCTGGGCGTCCGGGACCTCGCGCATGTGGTTGGGGAACAGGTCGCCCGTGGTGGAGAACCAGTACTCGGCCATCCGGTTGAGCAGCTGCCCCTTGAACGGGATGGTCCCCAGCACGCGGTCGAAGGCCGAAACGCGGTCGGTCACCACGATGGTGCGCCGTCCGTCGCGGGTGAAGTTCTCGCGGACCTTGCCGCTGTAGCGCGACCCGAGGCTTTCGAAGTCGTCGGGCAGGACGTCGAGGGTGTAGCCGGGGGCTACCGCGGCCCGGAGGAGTTCGTCGTCGACCGGCATCGCGCGGCAGGGTAGCCGTGCTCCGCCCGGGGATCCACGCCCGCGAGGCCTTCTACGGCGCGTCGGCTTCGGCGGCGTCCGCCTCGGGGCCCGGCAGGGCCATGCAGCAGCGGAATCCGAGCGTGGGGCGCTTGGCCGAGGGTTTCGCGCGCTGGCGGCTGGCGCAGCCCGTGGACTTCTTGGACTTCACGCTGCCGCCCATGACGAAGCCCTCTTTCGTCCACTCCGCGACGTTGCCCACGAGATCGACCACGCCCTCGGGGCTCACGCAGTGGGGATCGGCACCGGTAGGACCGGGTGCCGCGCTGCCGTCTCCGACCCGGCAGCGTCCCGCCTCGCGGGTGGGGCCGTAGGGGTAGCGCCAGTCGGACGAGCCTCGACAGGCGCGGCGCCACTGGACCTCGGTGCACAGGTCCGCGCCTCGCACGGTGCAGGCCTTCTCGGCGTGCTCGAGGTCGACGTCGATGGCGGGCGGACGATCGATGCCCGGGTACTCCGCGCGATCGATGCAGTAGCGCTGGTCCTTGTCGGAGATGAGCACCATGCCCTCGGGGCACGGACCCTCGGCCACGGCGGGCGCCGTATCGCCTTCGGTGCGGGGCGTCTGGCCGGGAGCAGCGTCTTCGGACGCGGGCTTCGCTTCCCCCGAGTCGAACAGGCGCGCGAAGCCGCCTCGCGCTTGCGAAGCGCTGAGCGTCGCGGCCAAGGCCATCGTGCCGCCGAGGATCATCACCACCAGGGCCATCACCACCGCGGGCGGACCGTGGGGTCCGGGCAGCCGCGGAGCGCGGAACGGCTGCTGGCGCTTGCCCTGCGTGAGGCTGGGATCGGCGGGCGGTAGCTCGCCCGAGGGCAACCGAGCCTCGGGCAGCGGCGGCAGCTCGATCTCGCTGGAGGAGGGTCGTGCCGCGGCCGAGTCCGGTCGCTCCACCACCTCCATGTCGTCGGGCGGGGTCTCGCGCTCGGACGGCGGCAGGCTGGCCGCTTCTTCGGCCGACTGGAGGCCGCGCACCACGTCGCCCGGCTCGGGCGCGTCGGGCTTGCGAATGCCCTCGGTCGGGGTGACGTCGTCCTCGATGGCCTCGGGTGCGCCGGTCTGCAGCGGCGGCACGCCGCCCGGAATCGACTCGTCGGCGGAGGGCCCGGCCGGCGGGCGACCACGCAGCAACACCCAGCGCTTGCTGATGCCGTGGGGCAGCTCCCGCAGCCAGCGGTTGAGCTCGAACAGGTCCCCCACCCCGCCGTCGGCCGCCTTGGGTGCGGCCGGGCGCAGCCAGCTCGACGCACCGCTGCTCGTCGTCGGCGCGCCCCAGTTGCCGGAGCTCGAAGCGGGGGACGCATCGAGGCTCAGGGCGCCCGCGTCGGAACCGGATCCACCGGGGGTGGGCCCGCGCACCGTGCCGTCTCCCGCCGGCTTGGGGGCGTCACGAACGGCCGCGTAGGTTCCCGAAGGCAGCTTGTAGCGACCGGTCCAGTCGGCGGAGTCCTCGGAGCTGGACTCGGGCTCCGGCTCGATCTCGGGCGCCGCGGGAATCGGATCCGAGCTGGGGCGTGACTGCGCGACGGGCCGTCGCAGTCGCTCGGACGACTCGGACGGCGCGGGCGAACCCAGGCGCGGTCCGATGTCGGTGGGCTCGCCCCGCGGAACCGGCGAAGCGACCCGGGCGCGCACGGGAGGCGGCGTGGTGGTCGGCGGCGGCGTGGGCTCGCGATCGCGGGGCGGCGACCCGGACAGCCACGGGCGGCTGACCGAAGGCTTCGGCGGCGCCGGGGGCTTGGGTGCCGGGGGCTTGGGCACGGCGGGCTTGGACGCAGCCGGGGGTTTCGGCACCACGGGCTTCGGTGCCGACTTGGCCTTGCTGCGCGACTGCGGCTTGCCCACTTCGCTGGCCGGCACCTTGGCGAGCTTGAGCTTCCCGAGCGCGCCTGCTTGCCCGCCCGCTGGCGAGGCGGCGGGTTTGGGAGCCGACGGCGGTCGCTTGACCCGGGTCTCCCCCGAGCGCTCGATCGCCGACATCTCTTCGAGGTACCGACGCGCCAGGTCCTGTAGGCCGTCGTCGCCCGCGGGGGCCGACTCGGCCGTGGCCGCCGCTTGCTCGACGGCGGGGTCGACCGACGCGAGCGCACGCTGAAGCAGCTCGAGCAGGTGCACCCCATCGCGGGGGCGGGAGGCAGGATCGGGGGCCAGCGACTGCTTGACCACGTCGAGCAGCGCGGCATGGCGCCCGACATCCACATCGTCTTCTTCGACGGCCGCGACCGCCTCGGCGCCCAGCTCTCCGCTGGCGATGGAGGCCATCACCGCGCCCCAGGCGTAGACATCGACGGCCGGCGTCAGCGGGGTGCCCTGGGGCACCTCGGGCGCGACCACATCGCCGCCCAAGCTTCGCGCCCGCGGGCCGAAGCAGTCGGGCACGCACAGCGCAGACAGGCCGTACTCCCACAGCACGGGCACGCCTTCCCACAGCAGCACCGTGCCCGGCGTCAGCGCTCCGTGCAGCAGCTCGCGGCGGTGCAGATAGGCCAGACCGCGGGCGACCTCGATGGCCGCGCGCGCCAGCAGCTTGCGACTGCCGCCCTGAACGATGAGGTCACTGAGCGGCTCGGCCCCGGGGAGCTGCTCGTAGCCGACGACGCAGTAGTCCTCCTCGCGGTCGACCAGCACCACCCGCACCAACGCGGGATGACGGACCCCGACCAGCGCGTTGGCGCCGGCCATGAACTTGGACAGGTCGACGCTCGTGGGGGTGAAGCCGCCGTCGATGACGGTCAGCCACAGAGATTCGTCCCGACTCGGGTCACGCGCGGCAAAGACGGGCTGAAAGACCTCCGCGCCCAGCGATGCGGGCGCCAGTCGGTCGAGACTGATCTCGCCGCAGATGGTGTCGCCGGGAGTCGGCAAAGACGGATGACCTTGGGAGAGGCGGCGCAGCCACCGCAATCGGCGCTGCGCGGCCCCGATTGTAGCGGCACGCCGACTGTAAACGCCATGATCGAACGGTCATCTCGCGTGCATTAAAACCAGGGGGTCTTGGGGCTACGCGTCGGGCGAGCCGAAACCACCGGTGCTGCCGTAGCCCCCTGCCCCCCGCGTGGTCTCGTCCGCCATGCCCTGGTCCTCGACCTCGAACACAACGGCTGTGCTCACGGGCGCAATGACGAGCTGCGCGATGCGATCGCCGTGGCGAACGGTGAACGGCTCCCGTCCGTGGTTGATGAGCACCACCCCGATCTCGCCACGATAGTCGGCATCGATCGTACCAGGGCTGTTGAGCACCGCGATGCCGTGACGCAACGCTAGCCCCGAGCGCGGTCGCACCTGCCCCTCGCAGCCCGGCGGAAGTCGCATGGCCAAGCCGGTGGAGATCAGCACCCACTCGCCGGGATCGATCAGGACGGACCCCGCAGGCAGGCACGCCGCCAGATCGAGACCCGCCGCCTGCTCGCTCATCCGCCGGGGCAGCGATGCTCGCGGGTGCGTTCGAACGAAGCCTACGCGTGGTCGATCGTCGTGCGGTGTTGCCATGCTCTTTGTCCCCTCCCCCAAACGCAAAGAGGAGACCCGGGCCGACGCGCGACCGAGGTCTCCTCGTGAAAACAGCGGCGGCCTCGGTTAGGCGCGCATGTTCTGGACGTCGGACGGGTCGACGCCGAAGGCCGCCTTGCGGCTGAGGCGAATGCGACCGGTCTGATCGATGTTGAGCACCTTCACCACGACCTCGTCGCCCTCGTTGACCACGTCGCTGACGCGGTCGACCCGGTGGTTCTCGAGCTCGGAGATGTGCACGAGGCCGTCGGTGCCGGGCAGGATCTCGACGAAGGCGCCGAAGTCGGCCACGCGAGTGACCATGCCCTGGTAGTGCGCGCCGATCTCGGCCTCGGCCGTGAGCCCCTCGATGAGCTTGCGGGCCTTGTCGATCGACTGGATCGACGAGGACGAGATGGAGACGCGACCGCTGTCGTCGACGTTGATCTGTGCCCCCGACTGCTCGGTGATGGCACGGATCATCTTGCCGCCCGGGCCGATGATGTCGCGGATGCGGTCGACCTTGACCTGCATGGTCACGATGCGCGGGGCGTACTGCGAGACGTCGTCACGCGCCTCGGAGATGACCTCGTTCATCTGCTCGAGGATGTGCAGCCGGGCGTTGCGAGCCTGGTCGAGCGCGTCCTCGAGGATCTTGCGGGTGAGGCCCTCGACCTTGATGTCCATCTGGAGGGCGGTGATGCCGTCCTTGGTGCCGGTGACCTTGAAGTCCATGTCACCCATGTGGTCCTCGTCGCCGAGGATGTCGGTGAGCACGGCGATCTTGTCGCCTTCCTGCATCAGGCCCATGGCGATACCGGCCACGGGAGCCTTGATGGGCACGCCCGCGTCCATCAGCGCCAGGGAGCCGCCACAGACCGACGCCATGGAGGAGGAGCCGTTGGACTCGGTGACGTCGGAGACGACGCGCACCGTGTACGGGAACTCCTCGGTGCTCGGCATGACGATCTTGAGCGCGCGCTCGGCCAGCGCACCGTGGCCGATCTCGCGACGCGAGGTGCCACGCAGCGGGCGGGCCTCGCCGGTGCAGAAGGGCGGGAAGTTGTAGTGCAGCAGGAAGGTCCGGCGCACGTCACCGCGGATGGTGTCGAGGCGCTGGGCGTCGTACTCGGTGCCCAGGGTCGTGCGCACGATGGCCTGGGTCTCGCCGCGCTGGAACATCGCCGATCCGTGCGGGCGGGGCAGCGGGTGCGCCTCGATGTGCAGCGGACGAACGGTGGTCGTGTCGCGGCCGTCGATGCGCACGCCCTCGTCGATGACCTGCTTGCGGACGACGTCCTTCTCGAGCGAGCCGATGGCGCTCTTGATCTCGTCGTGCTCGTCGGGGTTGGTCTCGCCGAACTTCTCGAGAGCGGCCTTCTTGATGTCGCGGATCTTGTCGTGGCGCTCGTGCTTGCCGACGATCTTGATCGCGGCTTCCATGTCGGCCCGGGCGAAGTCCTTGACCGCAGCGATCAACTCCTCGTTGACCGCGGGCGGCACGAACTCGCGCTTCTCCTTGCCCGCGCGCTCGCGCAGACGATCCTGCAGCTCGATGAGCGGCGCGGCGGCGTCCTTGGCGAACATCAGGGCGTCGATCATGTCGGCCTCGGAGGCCTGATCGGCGCCGCCCTCCACCATGACGATGGCGTCGCGGCTGACCCCGACCACGAGCACGATGTCCGCCTGCTGGGACTGCGAGAAGGTCGGGAAGGCGATGAACTTGCCGTCGACCCGAGCCACGCGGATGCCCGCGATGGGGCCGGCCCACGGAATCTCGGAGATCGTCAGCGCCGCGGAGGCACCGGTGACCGACAAGATGTCGGGCTCGTTCTCCTTGTCGTGCGACAGGACGTTGGTGATGATCTGCGTGTCGTTGCGGTAGCCCTTGGGAAAGAGCGGCCGAATGGGGCGGTCGGTGACGCGGCAGGTGAGGATCTCGTCCTCGCTGGGTCGACCCTCGCGCTTGAAGTAGCCGCCGGGAATCTTGCCCGCGGCCGATCCGGTCTCGCGGTACTCGACGGTCAGCGGCAAGAAGGGCAGGTCCTTGGGCTCGGCCGAGGACACCGCGGTCACCAGCACCACGGTCTCGCCGATGGTCAGGATGACGGAGTTCGCCTGTTTCGCGACCTTGCCGGTCTCGACCTTGATCTCGACGTCACCGACCTTGCAGGTCTCGATGATGGATTTCATGTTTCGTCTCCAGATAACTCTTTGGTTGTTCGATCGTCGGGCTCGGCGCGCGTAGGCGCGGCGATGCGTAGCCCGACGACGGGCCCACGAAGGGCCCACGTTGGAAGGGTGATGAGCGGCGAGCCTCGACCCCCGAGGCCCGCGTTCGGCATGACGTACGACGCGACGAGGGCGCGGTCCTTGCGGAACGCGCCCTCGATACCGTGGTCACTTGCGAATGCCGAGCGACGCGATCACCGTTCGGTAGCGGTCGATGTCTCTCGCCTTGAGGTAGTCGAGCAGACGTCGGCGACGACCGACGAGCTTGAGCAACCCACGACGGGAGTGGAAGTCCCGCTTGTGCGAGCGGAAGTGGTCGGTGAGGTACGAGATGCGCTCGGAGAGCAGGGCAATCTGAACCTCGGGCGAACCGGTATCGGCGTCACCCTTTTTGAATTTGCCGATGATGTCGGCCTTGCGATCGTTGGACAGCGGCATGGTCTGTTCGCTGGTTGAGGAGAAACTTCGACGCTCTCCTCTGGCTTTTTCGTTACGAAGAATTTCGTTGGTGTTTCGACCGCGGAGAATGGTGGAGCCCCCGTGGCCATGTCAAGAGCATCCGGCAGGTGGAACGACGATTCGCTCGGGCCGCAGCTGCGCCCCGTTCCCGTCGTTGGCCACCTGAACAATCATCAATCCCGGCCGATCCGGCGTGGCCGGGGCCACCGCCACCTTGGCGTCGGGGCCCTCCCAGGCGGGAAGCCCGGGGTCGGCCAGCGCCACCGCTTGCCCCGAAGCCAGCCTCCGCAGAGCGCGCTGGCCGTGCTCGTCGGCGCCAACCCGCAATAGCGGCAAGGGCACGACGTCGGCGGGGGGCAGCAGATGGGTCGCCAGCTGCGGTCCGAGGGGAGTTTGCGGCGTTTGCGAGTCGTCCGGGCCCTCGATGCGCCAGCGTGGCTGGCCCTTGGGACCCGGCTCCATCGGCGTCGCGTGCAGGCCACGGACGGCCCGCTCGTGTGCCAACGCCATTTCGCCGCTGGAGATCCGATGCAGTGCGCCGAGGTGGGCGGGCACGCCGAGCCGCTCGCCCAGCGCTTCGGCCAGGGACCGAATATAGGTGCCCTTGCTCACGGCGAGCGTGGCCGAGACCTCGACCTCGGTGCCGCGTCGAGTCACCTCGTGGAGCTCCACGTCGTGCACCGTCATGGGACGCGTGGCCAGCTGCGGGGTCTCCCCTGCCCTCGCCAACTCGTGGGCTCGCTTGCCGTCGACGTGCACCGCCGAGTACGCAGGCGGGGCGAGCTGCTGGGTGCCGCGCAGGCCTTCGAGCGCCGCGGGCACTTCGGCCTCGAGTCCCGCCGGGCACGCTTCCTCGGCGATGGTCTCGCCCTGAGCGTCGGCGGTGGTCGTGCTGCGACCGAGCACGATGCCAGCGCGGTAGCGCTTGTCCTGCCCGGTCAGGTACGGCACGAGCTTGGTCGCGGCCCCGACCGCGACGACCAGCAGCCCGGTCGCCGCCGGGTCGAGGGTCCCGCAGTGTCCGACGCGTCGGATTCGAAGGCTGCGACGAACCCAGCCCACGACGTCGTGCGAGGTCGGCCCGGCTGGCTTGTCCACCAGCAGCACCCCGCACACCGCGGGGTCGTCCGAGCGACGCCGACCCATGACCGTGTCTCAGTCCTGCTCGAAGGCGTCGTCGCCTTCCGCATCGGCATCGGTGCCGGTCTCCGACGGGGAGCCCAGCGACTCGCCCTCGGCCCGTAGCTCGGCCAATACGGCCTCGATCTTGCGGCCCTGCTCGATGCTGCCGTCGAGGACGAAGCGCAGCGCCGGGGTCCGCTTGAGACGAATGCGACCGCCCAAGCGAGCCCGAATGGCAGAGGCGCCCGCGTTGAGGCCGGCGAGCACCTTATCGGGGTCGTTCTCGGCCCCGAGCACGTCGACGTAGACCTGCGCCTGACCGAGGTCGGGCGAGACCTTGACCGCGGTGATCGAGATGGCGGCCGCATTACGCAGCCGAGGGTCCCGCAATTCGCCGCGCAGCAGCAGGTCGGCCAAGGCCCGGCGGAGCATCTGCTCCACCCTCTGCAATCGCATGCTCATCGTGACGTCGGTGGATTACGGCCCGCCGAGGCGGGCCCCCGCGACCCCCTAGAGGGTCGGCGGGATCGCCTCCACGTCGTAGGCGCGGATGAGGTCGCCCTCGCGGATGCTCGGGAAGCCTTCGACCACGATGCCGCACTCGAAGCCGTCCTTGACCTCGCGGACATCGTCCTTGAACACGCGCAGCGACGCGATGGTGCCGTCGTGCAGGACCTCGTCTTCCCGCACCACGCGAACGTGGCTGGAGCGCTGGATGAGCCCCTTGGTGACGCGGCAACCCGCGACCACGCCCAGGCGCGGAATGGGGAACAGCGCCCGAACCTCGGCCTCGCCCTGGTCGCGCTCGCGGTACTCGGGCTCGAGCAAGCCGAGCATGAGTTCCTCGCACTTCTCCGTCGCCTCGTAGATGACCGAGAAGGTGTGGATGGGCACCCCTTCTTGGTCGGCGATGGGCGCCGCCTTGCCGGCCGTCTTGACGTTGAAGCCGAAGATGACCGAGTCGCCAGCGCGGGCGTACTTGACGTCGTTTTCGTTGATCTGACCGACCTCGGCCTTGAGCACCTCGACCTTGACCTTCTCGGTCGACAGCTCTTCGAGGGTGGCCTTGAGCGCCTGCGCCGAGCCCTGCACGTCGGCTCGGAGCACGACCTTGAGCACGGGCGTCTTCTTGCGCTGGAGCATCTCGTGGATCGAGGGACCCGTCCGGACGCTCTCTTTGCGCTTGCGTTGCTCGCGACGGTGCGTGACGAGGGCCTTGGCGTCCTTGTCGTTCTCGACGACGTCGACGCGATCGCCGGCCGCCGGCACACCGCTGAGACCGAGCACCTCGACGGGGGTCGAGGGGCCGGCTTCCTTGAGCATCTTGCCGCGGTCGTCGTAGAGACCGCGAACCTTGCCCTGGTACTCGTTGGCAACGAGGATGTCGCCGCGCTTGATCTTGCCGCCCTGGACGAGAACGGTGGCGACCGTGCCGCGACCGCGATCGATGCGGGCCTCGAGCACCATGCCGCGACCACGCCCCTCTTCGGGGGCACGCAGCTCGAGCACCTCGGCCTGCAGCGCGAGGTTCTCGAGCAGCTGATCGAGCCCCTGCCCCGTCTTGGCAGAGACCTCGAGGATCGCCGTGTTACCGCCGAACTCCTCGCCGATGATGCCCTGCTCCATCAGCGCCTGCTTGACGCGGCCGGAGTTGGCCTCGGGCTTGTCGATCTTGTTGATCGCGACCACCACGGTCACGCCGGCTTCCTTGGCGTGCTTGATGGCCTCGACGGTGGTCGGCATGACGCCGTCGTCGGCCGCCACCACCAGCACCACGATGTCGGTGACCTGGGCCCCGCGCTCGCGCATCTGCGTGAACGCCTCGTGACCCGGGGTATCGAGGAACACGACCGGACCCGCCGAGGTGTCGACGCGATAGGCACCGATATGCTGGGTGATGCCGCCGGCCTCACCTGCGGCGACGCGGGCTTCTCGAATCTTGTCGAGCAGCGAGGTCTTGCCGTGGTCGACGTGGCCCATGAAGGTGACCACGGGAGCGCGGGGCTTGCCCTCGGCGTCTTCTCCGGCGCCGACGATCTCGTCCTCTTGGAACGCGACGTTCTCGACCGTGTAGCCGAACTCGGCCGCGACCAGCTGGGCGGTATCGAAGTCGATGGCGTGGTTGATGGTGATGCCACGCAGACCCATGCTCCAAAGCTGGCGCAGGATCACGGAGGCCTTTTGGCTCATGCCGTGGGCGAGCTCGGAGACCTGGATCGCTTCGTCGATCCGCAGCCTCTTCTTCTCGTCGCTCATCTCTACGGTGGAGATCTTGGGCGGGCCCGAGGGACCACGACCGCGACCGCGGGTCATCTTGCGACGACGGCCCTGGGCCTGCGCTCGCTCTTCACGCTGCTTGCGCTGACTGGCTCGACCCTTGCGGTCTTCGTCGGCGGCGTCGGTGATGATCACCTGCTGACGACGCTTGGTCTGCGCGAGCGGGATGAAGCCGAGGATCTTGGGCTCGGAGCGCTGCGAACGAGCGCCGACGATGACGCCGTCCTCGTTGCGCACGACTCGGCGACCGCCCTCGGCCGGCGCGGCCTCGGCCGGCTTCTCGGCCTCCTCCGCGGCCGGAGCCGCAGGAGCAGCCGTCTCGGGGGCCTTGGCCTCGGCCGGAGCCGCAGGCTCGGGCTTGCTCGGCGCCGGAGTGGTGGGCGCGGGGCGACCGGAGCGAGCCTGCTGAGCACGCTGCTGTCCCTGCTGCTGGATCCGCTCGGCCATGCCGCCGGGGAGGCGACGCGTGCCACGGGGCAGCTCGATGCGGGTACCGACCGCGGGCGAGACCCGGGGCTCCGGCTCCGGCTCGGGAGCGGGTGCCGGAGCCGACTCGACGGCGCGTCGAGACGGAGGCGCGGGCGGCTGGCGCGTCTGCGCAGGCGAAGCCGGACGGGCCGGTGCCTGGCGGACGGCCGGACGGGCCGACTCCCTCGCGGGACGGAAGGCAGGGCGAGCGGTGTCGGTGACGGCAGGGTTACCGCCCGTGGCCTTGTTGGCCACTGCGGCTGCCTGCTCGGCCGCCTCTTCGCGCTCGGCTCGACGACGTCGGACCTCGGCCCCACGACGTCGAATGACGGTCTTGCGCTTGGCGGGACCCGACCCACCACGAGCGCCACCACCCCCTCCAGAGGAGGAAGTGGATGACGGCGTCATGTGGTCGCGGACGCGCTGCGCCTCTTCTGGCGACAAGGTGCTCATCTGGTTTTTGATCTCGATGCCGAGGCCTCGGATCACCTTGACGAGGGACTTGTTGTCCTTATCCAACTCGCGAGCGAGCTCGTATACGCGGATCTTTGCCATGGGACTAGGCAGACCTCCCCGGCGCACGAAGCTCCCGACGCAGGTTCTCGAATGCGTCGTAGCGGGAGCTGCGGCCGATGTCGCCGGAACGTTTCAATTTTGCGATCTCTTGATCGACGGACGCCAAGACCTCTGGCCATAGACCGTCGGCGACGACCGGGCGAACCCGCACCGACCGTCCCTTGGCACCGTCGCTTCGCCCGAGCGAGCGCTCGAGCCCACGCCGCTTCACTGCGCGCTCGAAACACGCAGAGCTGGGGCATACGTATGCACTTCGTCCGTGGGACCCGCGGCTCATCGCGGGTACGACCACGCCGTCGGGCCTCCTCCGCATGCGGATCAGCGCATGCTGGGGCCGTCGCGTTCTGCACGCGACGCAGCTTCGGACAGGTCCCTTCAATCCGCACCCCCCTCGAGTTCCTGCTGCGCGAGGATCTCGTCGGCGGTGGGATAGCGAACCTCGAGCTTGAGGTTGCCCGAGGCCGCGTCGTTGGCGACCTCGATGATTTCTTCGGCCCGCTCCGCGGTGTCGACCCCGGGGACCTCGGCGAGTTCCTCGGCATCGGCCACGGCCAGATCGCGGAGACCTCGCCAGCCGAGCTGGAAGACCGCGGAGGCGAGCTCGTAGCCCATGCCCGGGATGGCGGCCATCTCGGCGAGGCTGCGGGCCTCCATCTCGCGAATCTTGCTCTCGGAGTGGATGTCGATGCGCCAGCCGGTCAGGCGCGACGCGAGCCGCACGTTCTGGCCCTTCTTGCCGATGGCCAGCGAGAGCTTGTCGTCGGGCACGACCAGCTCCATCGTGTGGCGCTCGGCGTCGATGAGCACCCGAGAGACCACGGCGGGCTGAATCGCGTTGCACACGAAGCGGGCCGGGTCCTCGTTGAAGGGGACGATGTCGATTTTCTCGCCGCGCAGCTCCTGCACGACGGCCTGGACCCGGCTGCCTCGCATACCGACACAGGCGCCGACGGGGTCGACGTCGCGGTCGCGGCTGGAGACGGCGATCTTGCTGCGGGCCCCGGGCTCGCGGGCACACGCCTCGATGCGAACGATGCCCTCGTAGATTTCGGGCACCTCGTGCTCGAAGAGCTTCTCGACCAGGCCGCGGTGCGTGCGGGAGAGGATGATCTGCGGGCCGCGGGCGGACTTGTCGACGTCCTTGACGAACGCGACGATGCGGTCGCCCGGGCGAAGCGACTCGCGGGGCACCTGCTCGCGCACGGGCAGGATGGCCTCGGCCTTGCCGTTGTCGACCTCGACGATGATCGAACCCCGCTCGAAGCGGCGCACGATCCCGGTCATCAGCTCGCCCTTTTTGTCTTTGTAGGCGTCGTAGAGGTTCTCGCGCTCCGCCTCGCGGACGCGCTGGATGATGACCTGCTTGGCGGTCTGGGCCGCGATGCGACCGAAGCCGTGGCTGACGAACTGCAGCGCCTGGATCTCCGGGTAGTCCTTGGCTTGCTGCTCGCCGCGCTTGCGGTCGCCGTCGAGGTAGAAGATTTGGAAGAGCAGCTCGTCGCCCTCTTCGGCCTCGAGCCCGGCACGCTGCGCCTGCTCCACGCTGATCTCGCGAGCGGGGGCGGTGACTTCGTCGACGACGTACAGGACCTGAAACAGGCTCACATGGCCCGTCTCGGTGTCGAAGTTCGCCTCGATCTCGCGCTCTTCGAAGACCTTCTTGGCGGCGGCCAAGACGGCTTGCTCGACGGTGTCGGTGAGGACTTGGCGCGAGATGTTTTTCTCGCGGCAGACCTGGTCGAGGACCGTGCTGAGGTTGACTGCTTCTTCCATCGTGAGACCTGCAAAGTGCCGAGATCCGAATGACGGCGGTGGTTCCTCAACCCTCGTAGACGAGGTGGGCACGTCGTACCCGGTGAAGAGGAATGCGGTGTTCGGTTCCGCCGTCGGGGTCCCGTAGCGTCACGGTTCCCGCACGGTCATCGTCGGGCTGGGCGGGATCGGGCTCGACGGCCACGATCCGACCATGGAAGTTGCGCTGGGTGTCCCCCGGCGCAAGCGGAGAAAAGACTCGCAGCTTGATGAGGCGCCCCTCATAGCGAGCGTAGTGACTGCGACGGGCCAAGGGGCGCTCGAGTCCCGGAGAGGAGACCTCGAGCACGTAGGCGCCGTCGAGAAGCTGTCCGAGCGCTCCCCCATGGGAGCCTTCGGCGGTGTCGGTAGCCTCGGCGGCATCGAGCGCGTTGCTGAGGATGGGGCTCAGCCGTGCGCAGTCGTCCAGGCCGATGCCTCCTTCACGGGAGGGATTGTCGACGTAGACCTGCAGCTTGTGGCTACGACCCGACTGGCCCCACTCCAGGCACACCAACTCGAACCCCATGGCATCGAGCACGGGCTCGACGACCTGCTCGAGCAGCAGCGTACGGGCTCGCTCGACCGTGCCGGGAGGGCCGGCCGGGCTCTTGGTTTGCGTTTGGAGGGAGGTGTCGATCATCGGCGTCGAGCACAAAAAAAAGCGGGACCCGGAGGGCGCCCACTCCCGACAAAAGTCGTGGTGTGAAGACGGGGAGCAGATAGCACAGCGAAAAATCGGTCGCAAGGGCCGCTCACCGGCCGTTTTCCGGGCCCCGGGGGCCTTCCGCGACCATGCGCCGAGCCCGGGGGGATCTCGATCCACGGGGGCTCGGCCGCTCACCCCAGCCTACCTCGCCCCTGGTCCACCGACAGCCGTAACCGGTCTGCCTGATGGGTTCTACGCCCAGAATCACGTTGCGAGGGCGTACGAACGACCGCCTGTACCGCATCGTGGCAGCCTTCGACCCGGCTGGTACCCTCCGGCCGCACGGCGACCCCGCTCACCCGCCCGACGTCGTGCTCCAACCCGCCTCGTGAGCCCTCGCAAGCGATACCCGGAGATCCGGGGCCTGTATGCCCTGATGGAACGCTACATCGATGGCGACAGTGCCGCGTTTGCGCGCCTCCATACCCGGTTGGAGCCACGTCTGCGGGGTTTCCTCATGAAGCTGGTGCGCGACGAATCGGCGGTGGAGGACCTGATCCAGCTGACGCTGCTCAAGGCTCACCTCGCCCGCGAGCGCTTCGTGCTGCAGGGCGGTGACCCCGATGGCGCCGTCCAGGGCTGGTACTTCGCCATCTCCCGCAATGTGGCGATGGACTACCTGCGGGACAAATACCGCGGGGACAAGCGGCGGGCCGGCTCCGACGAGGACGGCGACACCGTGGGCGAGCTGGCCGACGGAGAGCTCAACGCCGAGCAGCTCGGGGAGCAGGTCGAGCACCAAGCCGAGATCATCGACCGCGTGCGCGAGGCGATTGCTCGCTTACCGGCCGGGCAGCGAGAGGTCGTCGAGCTCCACAAGCTTCGCGGCATGAGCATGGCCGAGATCGCCGAGCGGCTCCAAGTTCGCGAAGGCGCGGTCCGAGTGCGAGCCCACCGGGCCTACAAGGCGCTCGCCCGGATTTTGATGCCGGGCACCTTGGGCGGCTGGCTATGGCTTCTTTGGTTCTGGCGCGGCGACGGTTGAGCCCGCCCTCGCCACTTTGGCCTTCTTGGCCGCCCTGCCCTTGGCCCGCCGAGCCTTGGCCTGCTCACGCGCCCGTCGGCGCCGCAGCGCGGTCAGCTTGCGACCGAGGGTGCGGTGCAACGCCGGGGCGCCCCACCAGTGGGTCGGACACAGATCGTGCTCGGCCCCGTCGCGGCGCTCGATGACGAAGACCTCGTGCAGCGGCGGCGGTCGTTGCTCGACGTGCAGCGCCGCGATCTCGTCGATGGCCACCGCCCGACGCCGCGTGCCGTCGTGGAAACGCACGCGTCGGCCGGCCAAGACCGCGGCCCGGGGCAGCCGGGCGATGAGGATCGCTCTGGCCATCGCCAGCACCGCGACCACCGCCACGATCAGCGCCAGGCGGACCACGATCACTTGCCCGCCGACGAGCGCCGACCACGCCGGGGGGATCCGTACCAGCACGACGACGATCGCCAACAGGACGAACGCCACGCCGATGACCACGCGGGACGACAACCCGGTCCAGTCGTCGGGACGAGCCACGCGCAGGAAGCGGCCGAGCACGGCGCAAGCGTAGCAGCCACGGCATGAGTATCCTGCTGGTCATGCGCATGCCGTGGCCTTTCCTCGCTCTGCTGCTCGCCCTGCCCGGCGGCTGCGCGACCGACCAAAGCTGCACCGAGATCGGCTGCGACCACGAGGCGGTCGTCACCTTCCCGCCCGGGCTGCTCTCCGGGGCCTACACCCTGATGCTGCGCGGCGACGCCGAGACGCTCACCGCCCGCTGCCTCGATCCCGGCAGCGAGGAGGCCGCCGAGAACCCGGCGGGCCTCACCTGCGACTCGGCCAGCTTCACCCTGCTCGGCATCGACATGGCCAACGAGCGCGAGATCATCGTGACCGTGATCCCCGACGAGGGCGACGAGTTCTCGGCCGCGGTGCGACTCGAGGCCGTCGACGAGATCACGCCCAACGGCCCCGACTGCCCGCCCGTGTGCTTCGTCCGCAACGGGCAGGTTCGGCTGCAGGGCGAGCCCTAGTCGGGCGGGTCGCTACTGGAAGTCCACGCGCAGCTGATAGCCGCCCGCGCCGATTTCCGCCTGATCGACGACCAGGTAGTACTCGCCCGCCTCGGGCAAGAAGTAGGTCATCTGCGCGGCTTGGCCCGCGGGGGCGACCTCGCAGGCCAGCTCGCTGAGCGCGGCGCACCCGGTACGCAGGCTGATGAGCGGGGCGAAGCCGCCCGAGGTCTCGACGGTGGCGACCATCGTGCCCGGGTAGTTGGCGAAGAGCAGGAACATGTTCTCCCGCCCCGGACCGCCGCAGTACGAGTCGACGCGGCCCTGCCCCTGCGTGAAGTCGTTGTTCCACAGGAACGCGGAGCCCGGAATCTGCTCGATGACCTCGGGGTGCACGGAGCACTCGTCGATCGGCACGTCGCCGAAGTTCACGTCGAACGCGTAGTCGCCCTCGGCCCCGGTGGAGCTGTCGATGATGATCGAGTAGGTGTGCCCGGCCAGCGCGAGGAAGTGGAACTGCCCCTCCTCGAAGTTGCGGGTGCAGATCTTGGTGACGCCGGTGTTGACGTCGCAGCCGTCCTCGATGACGCGCAGGGTCGGCGTGAAGTCGGTGTTGCCCGCATCCAGGCGCAGCAGCACGTCGACGTCGTACTCGGGGGTCAGCGAGTACACATCCTCGGGGCCACCGTCGGCGCCGCACCAGCCCTCGGCGAAGCTCGGTCCCGACAGCGACCCGGTGTGCGTCATGGGCACGAAGGGCATGGTGATCGGGTTGTTGCAGGTGCCCGCGCGGTTGGGGTCGCCCGGATCGTCGCCGTCGTCGTTGCCCGCGCTGCCGCCTTCGTCGTTGACGTAGTCGGGCGCGAAGGGGTCCGACCGCAGACCGCACCCGCTGGCCGACGCCACGAGCAAAGCCACGGACCCGACGACCAACGAAGACAGGCGAAGCATGCCCCCGGTGTAGCATTGTGAGTTTCGCGACGTCAAAACCTCGTCCTCACTCGCGGAAGCTCCGCCTGGGCACAAACGGGGTCGCGGCTTCGGTGCTGAGCGCAAGGGTTCACTCGTCACGCCCACTCCCACGCGCGACGACCATCGCCGTTGCCCGCAAAGTGAACCTGCGCCCGCACCCCTCCCCTGCACCCCCGTTCACGCGCGAGGGCGACCCTCGTTGCCCCGCGGGCCGCATGGTTGTTCGCTAGCCCATTCGCCACAGCCGCTGCACGTGCAGCTGGAGCCGTCGCTGGCCGCGGAAGGTCTCGACCTCGGGGGCGAACACACAGCCGACGGTGTCGCCGAGCTCGAGCTCGTGGTGCGCTTGGCTGAACGCGATCGCTTCTCGTCGCTCTTCGCCTTGCCGCAGGGTCAGCTTGAGGTGCTTGCCCTTGAGCACGCGGACCTTGTCGACCACGGCGTGCTCGCAGGCGAAGCGGGGGCGATCGAAGCCGACACCATAGGGACCGACCTCGCCCAGCGCCTCGACGAACTCCTCGTCGATCTGCTCGAGCGGCACGACGGCATCGACGACCTCGGTGGGCGGGGCCTGGTCGCGACCTTCTCGTTGCCGGGCGACCGCGGCATCGAAGGCCTCGATGAGCGCATCGAGGTTGTCGAGCGCCACGGTGGCCCCGGCCGCCTCGCGATGGCCTCCGAAGCGCACGAGCAGCGCCTCACACTCGGCCAGGGCCGCCCGCACGTCGACACCGCCGTAGCTGCGCACCGAGCCGCGGGCGATGCCGGCCTCGCGATCGATGGCCAGGATCAACGCGGGGCGCCGATGATGCTCGGCCACGCCCGCGGCCGCAATGCCCACCACGCCCGCGAGCCAGCCGTCGTGGGCGATGACCAGCGCGGATCGTTGTTCGAGCTTGGGGTCGGCCACCAAGAGCGCCAGGGCCTGGGTCACCGTTTCTTGCTGGTGACGTTTACGGCGCGCATTGAGGGTCTCGATCTGCTCGGCCAGCGGCAGCGCCTCCGCCTCGGAGCTCGCCCGCAGAAGACGGAGCGAAGGCTCGGCGGGCCCCAGGCGACCGGGCGCGTTGATGCGAGGCCCCATGCGGAAGCCGAGGTGACTCTCGTCGATGCGATCGCGAGGATGCACGCCCGAGGCGCTGAGCAGCGCTCGTAGCCCGGGCCGAAGCCCTCGCCCCATGTTGCGCAGGCCGTGCGTGACGAGGACTCGGTTCTCCTCGACCAGCGGCATCATGTCGCAGACCGTCGCCAGCGCGACCAAGTCGAGCCACGCCCGCGGATCGGGCAGCGACTTCATGCCCGCCTGCTGCAGGTGGGTTCGCAGCGCCGCGCACAGATAGAAGGCCACGCCGGCCGAGCACATCCCCTTGAACGGGAACGCGCAGTCCGGCTGGTGCGGGTTGATGAGCGCATCGCAGGGCGGCATCTGCTCGGGGACTTGGTGGTGATCGATGACCACCGTCCGCACGTCTCGCTCCTGCAGCCACTGCAGCGCCTCGATGTCCGAGGTGCCGCAATCGCCCGTGACCAGCAGATCCACCCCGGCCTCGACGAAGGCCTCGGCGTCGGACACCCCGAGCCCATAGCCGCGGTGGCGATGGGCGACACGAGCCACCACCGAGATCCCGAGCGCCTCGAGAAACGTGGTGAGGATGGTGGCCGTGGTGACGCCGTCGACGTCGTAGTCCCCGAACACGCCGACGCGCAGGCCCTGGCGGCACGCGGTCTCGAGCAAGCGCAGCGCCACGGGGAAGCCGGCCATGCCGTCGGGGCGCCGCAGGTGCGCCAGCCGGGGCTCGAGCACCTTGCGTTGCTCGGCTTCCTCGGTGACCCCGCGGGCGAGCAGCATGTGCGCGACGACGGGCGAGACCGAGAGTCGGTCCGCGGTCTCGAAGATTTGGTCCGAGCTGAAGCCGCCCCCGCGTAGCTCGAGCGTGGGTCGGTCGGAGGCCTCTTCGAGCGACGCTTGCGGCTCGTGAGGCGCTACCGGAGTCGCGGCCGCCATCGACATCGCGGCATTGTCACCCGAAGGGCCCATACGTACTACGGCCGACAACCCGAGGATTGCCGGCCAAGTTGCCCTACGAGAGGGACAATCGCGGGTCCGCGGGGAGATCACCTCCCCGCGTCACCGCCCCTGGTTCAGGAGTCCTCACCCGAATCGGGTGAAGGTTCGGCCGGTCGCCGACGGCGTCGCCGACGGCTGGCTTTGCGCGGCGCCCCGGGCTTGCCCGCGGCCTCATCGGAGGCCACGGCCTCGGCGTCCACCTCGACGGGCGGTGCATCGTCCCCGCCACCACCGCCGGCCGCGGCTCCGCCGAGCAAGGTGCCCGTGCCTTCACGCTCGTCCTTGTCGATGCCGATGAGGTGCCCCTCGCCCTTGTAGAAGCGGCGGTTGATCCACAAGAAGACCGGCGTCGCGATGTACAGGGAGGAGTAGGTACCGACCAGCAGGCCCACGATGAGGGCGAAGGCGAAGTCCTTGATGGGCCCCGTGCCGAGCACGTAGGTCGCCGCCACCACCATCAACGTGGTCACCGAGGTCAGCAGCGTACGGCTGAGGGTGTCGTTGAGGGCTTGGTTGGTGGTCTCCTCGATCGGCTCGTCGCGGTGCAGGGCCACCCGCTCGCGCACGCGGTCGAACACCACGATGGTGTCGTTGATGCTGTAGCCGATGATGGTCAGTACCGCCGCGATGGTCTGGAGGTTGAACTCCTTGCCCGTGATGGCGAAGGCACCGATGACCAGGAACGCGTCGTGCGACAGGGCCACGATTCCGCCCGGCGCGAAGCGCAGGTCGAAGCGGAACATGACGAACAGGAAGATGAAGCCGATCGCGAAGAGCAGCGACTTGATGCCGTCGTTCTTGAGCTGACCGCCGACCTTGCTGCCGACGGTCTCGGCCCGGACGATGTGGTCGATGCTGCCGGCTCCGAGCACGCCCTCGAGGTCCTCGCGAACCTTGGCGCCGATACCGATGAGCGCGACCTCGATGGGGAAGGTCTCGACCTCGCCATCGGTGACCATCGAGCTGGTGGTGCCCTTGTCGGCCGAGCCTTGGCAGCCGGCCTCACCGAGCACCCGCTCGATCTCGCGGTGATTCGGCTCGGTGTCGTACTCGAGGAAGATCTTCGAGCCCTGAGCCGGGTGGGTGAAGTCGAGGAGCTTCGACTCGCCCACCTGCTGCACCGCGGCCTCGCAGGCCTCGAGCACGCTGTCGTCGATGCTGACCGTCTCCTTGATCCGAACGAGGACCTCGTTCTCTTTGTCCGGCACCGCGACGGCGGAGCTGCCCTCGTAGCCGAGGTCGTTCAGCGCGTCGCGGACTTGGCCGACCTCGACGTTGGTGCCCTCGGTGAAGGCCAGCTGGATCTGCGACCCGCCGGCGAAGTCGATGCCGAAGTTCAGCGGCGCGCCGGTCGAGACCTGGTTGGAGATCAGCGTGAACAGCGAGATGGCGATGAGCACCAGCGAGAAGCCGATGAAGCGCCAGCGGTTCTTGACGAACTGGATGTTCGTCCCCGGGGGGACGATCTGGAAGAACTTGTGAGTCTTGGCCATGGCCCGTGCCTCTCCTTAGATGGACACCCGGTCGAAGCCGCGGCGGTTGGCCTGGAAGTCGAAGAGCAGGCGGCTACAGAACACCCCGGTGAAGATCGAGGTGGCGATGCCGATGAGCAGGGTCACCGCGAAGCCCCGGATGGGCCCCGAGCCGTACTGGAACAGCACGATGCCCGCGATGGCGGTGGTGAGCTGAGCGTCGAAGATGGTGGTGAACGCTCGGTCGTACCCCGACTCGATGGCCGCGCGGGCCGTATACCCGTCGCGTAGGTAGTCGCGTATTCGTTCGAAGACGATCACGTTGGCATCCACCGCCATACCGATGGTGAGCACGATGCCCGCGATACCCGGCAGAGTCAGCGTGGCCTCGAACATCGCCATGGCGGCGAGGATGAGGATCATGTTGAGCACCAGGGCGAACACGGCGATGAAGCCCGAGCCCCGGTAGTAGATGAGCATGAAGATGACGACGCCGGCCAAGCCGTAGATGAAGGCCTTGGCGCCGCGGTTGACCGAGTCCTCGCCGAGGTCGGCACCGACGCGGATCTCGAACTCCTTTTGGAGGCGAGCCGGCAGCGAGCCGCTCTTGAGGACCTTGGTGAGGTCGTTGGCCGCCTCGCGCGGGTTCTGACCCGGGGTCGCCCCCAGGGTGATGCGGAAGCTGTCGCCGAGGCGCTCGTTGAACACGGGGTCGGAGCGGACCGAGTCGTCGAGCACGATGGCCATGCGGCGACCGACGTTGTCGCCGGACAGCTGCTCCATGGCCCGGGCGCCGACGCGGTCGAGCTTGACGTTGACCTCGGGCGCGTTGGTCTGCTGGTCGAAGCCGACGGTGGCCGAAACGACGTGCTCACCGGTCACGCCCGCCCGCGAGCGGAGCATGTAGGTGCGCCAGACGACCTCGGGCTCGGCATCGCGCCGCAGCGGCAGCGGCACGGGACCGTACGCGACCATGAGGTTGGACGGCAGTCGCCACTGCGGGGGCAGGCTGGCGAAGAACTGCTCGAGCGTCTTGCGCTCCTTGGCGTAGAGCGCGTAGGGCTCCTTGACGGCCACGCCGTTCTCGCGACCGTACTCCGGCAGGCGATTGACGGAGATGCCCATGCCCTGGGTGATGAGGTCCGCGTCGAACAGCGCCTTCAAGTAGGGCTTGCCGGTGTCGCGGAACAGCGCCTCGTCGTCGACGAGGTGCATGCTCAGCACGGCCTGCCGCTCGATGATCTTGAGCAGCCGGCTGAAGTCGCCCGCGTTCTGCAGCACTTCGGCCCGCGCCGTCTCGGACAGCCCCAGTACCAGCGTGTCCTTGTCGGCCTCGATCTTCGAGTCGCCTTCCATGAAGGACAGCTCCGAGGTGACGTTGGGGTCGGCGATGGTCTGGCCGTCGGGCGTGATGACCTCGGCGAAGACCTTGCGCAGCACCGTGTCCGCGTCGGGGTCGGCGTCGGGAATGGTCAGCGAGAACGCCCCCGGGTCGCTGCGCAGCTCTTGCTCGCGGACCTGCGGGTAGCCGGCGCTCTCGAGCTTGTCGATGACACCGCGCGCAGCGTCGGTGGCCGCAGCCCGGACCTCGGTGGAGGTGTCGGACAAGCCAGGCAGCTCGACCACCAGCTGGCGGTTCTTGGGATAGATGTTGGGCTCGGAGACGCCCATCGCGTCGACCCGGCTACGCACCGTGTCGAGGGCGGTGACCACCGCGTCCTTGCGGAGCTCGGCCAGCTTCTCCTCGGGCATCTTGAGCGTGATGACGCCGTCGGCCTCCTTGGGGCCTTCATCGACCTCGACGCGCTCGAGCAAGTCGAAGTGGACGCCCATCACGTCGTCGGTCGCAGCCTCGATCTGGGAAGGGTCGTCGAACACGATCTTGATCGTGTCGTTGCCCTCCACCTCGGTGGAGACCGTGATGTTCTTCTTGGTCTTGAAGCCGGCTTCGAGTTCGGCCGCCACCTGGTCGAGCTTCTTGCGAACCGCCTCGTCGACGGCCACCGAGTACTCGAGGTGGAGACCACCCTGAAGGTCCAGCCCGAGCTGGAACCGGCTTTGGAAGTTATCGGTAATCCACTCGGGGAGGTCGAGGGAACCGGGAGCAACCGTCGCGATGGACGGCAAAATCGCGAGCACCGCCCAGGTCATCAACGCGACCAGGGCCAGGGCCTTGAGCTTCAAAAAGCGGCGCATGGATCGGCCTCCTGGGCCTTCTTAGGCGCCCTTGCGGGCGTCGTCCTTCTTGGACTTGGCGTCCTTGGACTTGTCGTCCTTGGACTTGTCGTTCTTGTCGTCCTTGAGCGCTTCGGCCTGGGTATCGTTGATGTCCTTTTTGAGGACTCGAACCCGGACCTTGTCGGCGATCTCGACGACGGCAATCTTGGGGTCTTCGGCGTTGGTCACTCGTCCCAGGATTCCGCCCTGGAGCACGACCTTGTCGCCTTTTTGCAGCCCCTCCACCCGCTTGCGACGGTCCTTCTCTTGCTTGCTCATCGGCCGCAGCACGATGAAGTAGATGACCGCGAACATCAGGACGATGGGCAGCAGTCCGCCCAAAGACGAGCCGGTCGACGGCGCACCTTCGGCGAGCAGGGGAGCGGCGGTGAGGAAGCTGAGCAACATCGGGGAACCGAACCGGGCAGGAAGGGAAGACGAGCGCCAAGATATCGCCCGTAGGCCGCTCGTCTGACCGGTGACCGTGCAGGCGGCACACCGAATCCACGGCGCTCAGGGGCGCGCGAGGAGCGGCAGGGGTAGCAGAGGGCCCCGGGGTGGTCAAGGCCGCGCCGCGGGCCTACTTCGACGGGTAATGCCGCGTGATCACGGCAGAAAGTTCGTCGACCACCTCCGCAAAGGAGCCGTCTCGCAGCGCGGTGCGCAACACCGCAACCCACTGGTGAAAAAAGTACAGGTTGTGGATGGTGGCCAGCCGCCCGAACAACGGATCGTGCATCCGCTCGAGGTGACGCAGATAGGCGCGGCTGAAGCGCCGACATGTAAAGCAGCCGCAATCGGGGTCCACGGGGCTCGAATCGTCCCGCAGCTTGGCCCAGCGGATGTTGAGCCGACCCTTCCACGTGAACAGCTGAGAGTTGCGAGCGTGCCGGGTGGGCATGACGCAGTCGAACATGTCGACGCCGGCGCGCACGGCGGCAAGCAGATCCGCCGGGGTACCGATCCCCATGACGTAGCGCGGCCGGTCCTCTGGCATCAGCGGGGCGACCGCGGCCATGGTCGCGTGCATCGCCGGAATCGGCTCGCCGACGCTCAGCCCGCCGAGCGCCAGGCCGTCGAAGGGCAGCGGTTTCATCACATCGAGATGGGCCCGACGCAGCTCGAGATCGGTGCCGCCCTGGACGATGCCGAAGCACAGCTGCTGGTCGGACAGAACCTCGCCGCGCATGTCGGCGGCTTCGCGAGCCCAGCGAGTCGTGCGGTCGACCGCGTCGTTCATCGCCTTCGCATCGGCATCGCCGGGCGGGCAGTGGTCCAAGATCATGCAGATGTCCGAGCCGAGCTTCGCCTGGTTTTCGAGCACGCTACGCGGCGTCATGCGGTGAGCGGAGCCGTCGAAGTGCGTGCGGTAGTCGACGCCGCCGTCGTCGATCTTCTGGAGCCCGCGCAGCGAGAAGACCTGGTAGCCGCCGCTGTCGGTGAGGATGGAGCGGCGCCAGTTGATGAAGCCGTGCAGGCCCCCCATGGTCTGCACCAGCTCGGGACCGGGGCGATGACTGAGGTGATAGGCGTTGCCCAAGATCACCTGCGAGCCGACCGAGCACAGCTCGTCGGGCGTCAGGCCCTTGACCGCGCCATAGGTGCCGACCGGCATGAAGCATGGGGTGTCGACCGGTCCGTGGGCGGTCCACAGCCGTGCGGCGCGAGCCGGGCCGGAGGTCGCGAGCACGTCGAAGGTGCCGGGCGGCTGAGCGGGAAGCGAAGGGTCGTCGGCGGGCAAGCCCTGCGCCGGATCGGGTCGAAGTGCGGTGTTCATGTCCCCTGCTCTCCCCGTGCCACCAGCATGCAATCGCCGTAGCTGTAGAAGCGATAGCCCTCGCGCACGGCCTCGCCGTACCACTGCAGCACCCGGCCACGCCCCGCCAGCGCGCAGACCAGCATCAGCAGGCTGCTCCGCGGCAGGTGAAAGTTGGTCATGAGGTGGGTGATGACCTGGAAGTCGAAGCCCGGGGTAATGACCAAGTCGGTGGTCTCGGTGGTGGGCACCACTCGACCGCCGTGCGCCGCCGCGATGCCCTCGAGGGCGCGGGTGCTGGTGGTCCCCACCGCCACGATCGGGCGGCCCTGGGCCCGTGCCTGCTCGATGCGGGCCGCGGCCGACTCGGTGATCTCGATGCGCTCGGCCCCGACGCGGTGCTCGGTCACGTCCTCCACGTCCATCGGGAGGAAGGTGCCCGGGCCCACGTGCAGCAGCAGCTCCACGACGTCGAGCGAGGCGAGCTGCGCTTGGTCGAAGTGCAGGCCGGCCGTGGGCGCAGCGACCGAGCCTTCTTTGGAGGCGTACACCGTCTGGTAGCGCTCGCGGTCGGCGTGGTCGGGGCCCTCGGGGCGCGCGATATAGGGAGGAAGCGGCAGCTGGCCGTGCGCGTGCAGGGCGGGCACCACTTCTCCTTCGATCACCTCGAAGCGTCGCGCTCGGGGGTCGACGGCATCGGGGCCCTCGTGGCGCAGGGCCAGGGTCCCCGCGCGGAGCACTTGGCCCGGTTTGAGTTTCTTGGCGCCGCGGACCCACGCCCGAACCGTCGCGCCCACGCCTTGGCTCGGGGCGGGGTCAGCCAGCAACAGCTCGAAGCGGCGCCCATCCTCGCGGTCGGCGAAGAGCCGGGCCGGCACCACGCGGGACGCGTTGACCACCACCAGCGCATCGGCGGGCAGGTGCTCGGTCACGTCGCGGGTGTGCGCGTGTACGGGGGTCGAGCCCGTGCAAACCAACAGGCGAGAGTCACCGCGGCGGGTGGCGGGAGTCTGAGCGATCTGCTCGGGGGGCAGGACGTAGTCGAAGGCCTCGGGGCCCATGGCGGCAGCGAGCTTGTCCGAGGCACGGGCCGGGGGCAAGGGTCCGCCCCGTCGCGTAGTCACATGGTCAGTCGGCTTCGGCCGTGCATCGGCCCCAGTCACAGCGCAGTGGGGACTCGCAATCCCCGTGGTCACGGCACTGGCGAGGTCCCGCCAGGCAGCGGCCCAGCTCGCAGCGGCGCTCGACGCCACAGTCTTCGTCCGCGGTGCACTCCCGGGCTCCTTCGGCGCAGCGACCGAAGCTGCAGCGGTGGTCTGCCCCGCAGTCCTCGTCCGCCGTGCACTCCCTCGGACCGGGCTCGCAGCGTTCGAGCACACACCGCGAGTCCGCCCCGCACTGCTCGTCGTCGTGGCAGGTCCTGACGCCCGAGAGGCACTGATCGAGCACGCAGCGATGATCGGCCGGGCAATCGTCGTCGTCATCGCAGTCGCGAAGCCGATCGGTGCAACGACCGAACAGACAGCGATGCTCCGACGGACACGCGTCGTCGGTGGTGCACTCACGCGGGGCGTCCATGCACGCCCCCAGGACACAGCGCGACGAGGCCGGACACTCGGTGTCTTGCTCGCAGTCTCGTGGACCATCGATGCAATGCTCGTCGACGCAGCGTTGCCACGGGCCGCAGTCGTCGTCTTCGCGACAGGCCGAGGCCTCGAGTCTGCCCGTCACCGAAGGAGCGTCGTTCGCCTCCGCGGCCACGACCGTCTCGCGCAAAGGCAACCGGGGGACAGCGGCATCCTTCGAAGGCGTCGGCGACGATGAAGCGCTTTGCCGTCCCCCCGCGGGGGGCTTCGGTTCCGACGTCTTCGAGGTCGTGCGCCCCACATCATCGGCAGGCTCGCGCGTGGTGATCCACCACCCTGCGAGCACGACGCCGACACCGAGCATCACCACCAGCCACAGCTGCGGTCGCGACGAGGAGGCAGACGAAGGCACGCGCCGACGAATTGCGCCTGGTTGCCGGCCGCGCGTCAACCGCGAAGGGACGACGCATCACGGGCGCCGCTGTGGCACTGTACTGCGGTGTCCACCCTCGCCCTCGCTCTGTCGTGGCCGCTGCTCGTCGCTCCTGCCTCTCCCGCTCAGCAACCACCGAGCACCGCACCGACCGAGGAGACCGGGGCGCCGGCCTACGACTACGTCGAGCAGGCCCCGCTGGACGTCGAGACCCTCATCGCCGACAGCAGCCGTGACTACCTCGACGCCCGCGCTCGGCTCGAGGCCCACCCCGAGCTGGCCGCAGAAGCGATCCTCGATCGCCTGAGCACGGTCCCGCCCCCCACCAGCACCGACCGTAAGCGCCTGCTCGATGTGCTGGCGGCCCTCGGCTTGCCGGACCACGTGGAGATGTTCGCCACCGAGCTGCGCCGCGGCGTGGAGCGAGCCGATTCCTCCGCGGACGAGGCCAAGGCGCTCAAGCAGTGGCTGCCGCTGCTCACCGATCAAGGCGAAGCCGCCCTGCCCGCCTTGAGCACGCTGGTCGCGGACAAGAAGATGCCGATGTCGATCCGGGCGTCGTTGCTCGATGCGATGGTCGATGCCACGCCGCCCTCCCGCGTAGCCGAGCTCGTGGTGCTGGTCGGTCGTGGGGCTCGTCCGCTGCGACAGCAGCTGCAGCGCTCGCTCAAGCGTCGGGGTCGTCGGGAAACCGAGGTGTGGAACGCTCTAGTCGCGAGCATCGACGAGGCGCTGGCCGACGCCGAGCCCCGTCGCGCGCCGCTGCTGCTCGAGCTCCGTGGCGCCCTGTCGCCCGACGACGACGCGTTCGTGAGCACCACGCTGACCACGATCGCCGAGGACTCCGAAGCTCCGTTCACCATGCGGGTCACCGCCCTGCGCTCGCTGGGCAACCGCGAGTCGGCCCCGGCTCACGAAGCGCTGGTGCGGGTCGCCGAGACGGCCCTGGCCCCGGAAAGCCGCGAGACCCAACGGGGTGAAGTGCTGGCCTGGCTCGCCCTCGAGGGGCTGCCCGAGGCCTCGGCCAAGCCGCTCATCGAGCGCTACGAACTCGCCTCCGACGATGCCCCACGACTCGCAGCCATCGGCTTCGCCTGGGCCCCCCTGCCCGCCGATCACGTGTGGCTCGCCCCGGCGCTGGAGAACCCGTGGCCGCAAGTGCGGCAGGCGGCCCTGGCTCGCGTGCAGGGACCATGTTCGTCGTCCACCACCAAGTTCCTCGAGCAGCGTGCGCACCTGGCCGGTCGCCGCTCCGAAGACGACCGCGCCGTCGCTCGCAGCACCATCCAGGCCCTGGGGCGCTGCACGGCCAGCGACCGCCTGCAACGCCTGCTCAACGACGAAGACCTCGACCTCGAGCTGCGCTCGGAGGCGGCGCGTCAGCTCGCTCGACTCGGCGACGACGACAGCATCGAGGCCATCGGTCGCGTGCTGGGCCGCAACCCCGAGCGTGCCTTTGCCCGTCGGCTGGCCAGAGCGCTGCGGCACATGCCCAAGCCCACCGCAACCGGCGACGAGATCCTCTGCGACGCCGCCCAGCGCCCAGACGAAGCGGGGCACGCCGCGCGCGAGAGCCTGATTAAGCTGCACCCGGTCAACCCGGCCGCGGCCTGCGAAGACGAATAGCAGAGCCCCTTCGGACTCACTGTCGAGTCAGGCGCAGGCCGTAGACGAGCATCTGGCCCGACCCGGCCGCGCCGATGCCCACCGACCACATGCGAGGCTCGCCGATGAGCGGGCACTCGGCGATGGTCTCTCCCGCCTGCCGCACCACGATCGCCCCGGGCCGCACGTCGACGCGCAGAACCTGCGTCTGCATGAAGTCGAGCCCGGTGCCGCCACAGCTGAAGTCCTGGAGTCGCCCCACGGAATCCCGCAGGTGCCCCACCACGCGATCGGGCTCGAGCGAGACGCTCACCGCTTCGACCGCACCGTGTTCGAACACCAACAGCGGCACGACCTGGCCCGCGGTGACCTGCACCGTGGCCTCGAAGCGAAACTGCGTGCTGCGAAAGCCCCGGGCATGCGCACGGACCCGCGGGAAGGCGCTGGTCGGATCCTCGACCGCGATGAGTCGCAGCGTGCCGCCCTCGAGCACCGCCCGCTCCGGGTCGCGCGCCACCAAGCTACCGGGCGTGCCGCGATCCACCTCGGGAATGCCCTCGTCCGGTCCATCGAGGCTCGGCCGCACGCGAAGCGCGACCGGCGTCGCGAGTTCACCCGTGGCCGGATCGTGCCCTCCCACCAGCATCGCGGTGCCATCGGCGAGCATCACGGGCACGGTGTCCACGCGCCGAGTGGGGGGCAGCACGGTGGCCCCGGGGCGTGGGTCGAACAGGTCGAGCGCATTCGTACCGTCCAGGCCGATGCCGCTGATCGGGAGCACCAGGCCGTCGACCATCACGCGCTCGCCCGGCAACGCCAGCACCCCGCGTCGCGCCGCGGGAGCGGCTTGCCCGAAGTCTTCGAAGCACGGGGCATCACCCTCGCACCAGCCCGCCCACGGTCGGTACTCCTCGCGGTCGTGCTCGGTCACCCAATGAACGCGACCATCCCCCATCACCAGCAGCACCACGCCGCCATCGTGCAGCGCCGCGCCGACCACCGGGACGTCGTCGGCCAGCGCTCCGGCCAGGTCGCCGCCGTAGCGCCGGAACCTCGAGCTGCCCTGACGATAGCGCTCGATGACGTGCACGGGCGCGCCGTCTTCGTCCCAGCCTCCGACCAAGAAGCTCACCCCGTCGCGGGCCACCAGCAGCTGCGCCCCGAAGCGGGGCACGGCCAGCGCGGGTCCTTCCTGCACCGTGGGCACATCGCTGCGCGCATCGATCCACAGCCCCATGTCGGGCAGGTTGTCGGGGGCCGACGTGCCTCGATCCGGGTCGTCCTCTCCCACCGCGCAGGTCGACTCCAGCGTCAGGCGACGACAGCCGCCCGCCACCAAGACCCGCCCGTCGGGCAGCCGCGCCGCCGCGTGATACGCCCGCGCGGGACCGAGCTCGATCGGCAGCGGGATCGTGAACGGATCGCTGACCGTCTCGGCATCGTCATCGAGATCGATCACCACCAGCTGGTCGAGCGCGGTCGGGTTGCTTCCCGCGCCGCCCACCACGATGAAGCGCCGGTCCTCGACCGCATGCACGCTCTGGCCCACGCTGGGAAAGGGCAGACCTTCGCTCAATAGCTGCAGGTCTCCGCGCTCGTCGTGCACGTGCACCACGTCGTCGAGCAGCCGCCCCTCGGCATCGCGCCCGCCCACGATCACCACGTCGCCCATCGGGCCCACCGCGGCCGCGACTTCGTGGCGCGGCTCGACCTCGCCTGGCACCGGGCATAGACCGTCCACGGGAGCGAAATAGACCGGCAGCTGCCCTTCGTCGCGCATCCGGGCGGTGCGCCCCACCGCCTCGACCGTCTGCCCGAACAGCCCCTCGACGGTCACGGCGGCAACGGAGCGATCGCCCCACTCCAACGTCGAATTCCCGTCGGAGAACAACACCTGCGTGCCGCTGTCGGGCGGGAAGTCGCCGCGCGCTTCCACCCGTAGCGCGCCGACCCGATCGGGATCGACCCCACATCCGAGCTGCGCGACCAAGGTTCGCGGCGGAGGATCGCTGCTGCATCCCCCGAGGCCGACCGCGGCCAGGCCCAACCCGAATCCGAGGCCGACCACACGGCGCGAAACCCGGCTCGTCCCGGTGTCGCCTGTGGCCCGCCGTATCACCGTCGAACGATGATAGCATGCCCACTACGGTGGCTTCCCCGACCTCGGGCTCGTCCGTCGCGGGCCAAGCGGAGCCGACGGGCGACTCTCCGGCTTCGGTCGCGTTCGGCAAGTACCGGCTGCATCAACGCATCGCGCGGGGCGGCATGGGCGAGGTCTACCGTGCCAGCTTGGTCGGTGAGCTCGGCTTCGAGAAGGCGCTGGTCATCAAGACCATCCTGCCCGAGCTGGCCGCTCAACCGCGCTTCATCGAGCTGTTCGCGGCCGAAGCCAAGACCGCGGTCGCGCTGTCCCACGGCAACATCGTGCCCATCTACGAGCTGGGGCGGGCCGAGGACACCTTCTACATCGTCATGGGCTACGTCGACGGGCCCTCGGTGTCGCAGCTGCTGGCCACGCATCGACGCCGCGGCCACCCGCCGCCCCTCGGGGTCGCGCTGTCGGTCATCCGCGGCGTGCTGACCGGGCTGGCCTATGCCCACACCGAGGAGCCTACGCGCGGCGCCATCGTGCACCGCGACATCACCCCCCGCAACGTGATGATCGAGCGTAGCGGCCAGGTGCGCATCGTGGACTTCGGCATCGCGCGGCCGGCCAACGTCGATGCCGACGTGCGCGCCGGTTCGATCGGCTACGTCGCCCCGGAGCAGACCCGCAGCGCCAACGTCGATCCCCGCGCCGACGTGTTCAGCAGCGGCTGCCTGCTCTACGAGCTGCTCACCCTCGAGCGCGCCTTCCCCAGCAAGGGGGTGTGGATGGAGCCTTCGCTCGATGCCATCCCCGAGGTCATCCGTGGGCCGCTGAAGCGAGCGCTGTCGTTGGACCCGAGCGATCGTCAGCGCGACGCGGGCGAGCTGCTGCAGACCCTCGGCCCCGCCATCACCCAGTACGCCGCGACCTTCACCGAGGCCAACCTCGCCGGGCACCTGCGTACGATGTACCCGCAGCGGCGCTGGGGGCCTGCCGCCGATCCTCCCGCCGAAGAGCTCACCCCGGCGACCGCGGTCAATCCCGATACCGAGACCTTCGCCACCCGCCTCACCCCGATCTCGGCCGTCGACCCCTCGTCCGAAGGCGAGTCGGCTGCGCTCGAGCCAGAGCTGGAGCCCGGCCCGGAATCGGTGTCGGCCAACGTCGAGGACACGCCGACGCCCATGCTGCCCGTCGTCCCCGCGCCCGACGAGGACCCTCCGCGTCGCGGCATCGGGGTGTTCGTGGCGGCCGCGGCCGTGATGGCGGCGCTGATCTCCTGGTCGTGGCTCGGTCGCGACGACGGGTCCGAACGCCCGGCACGCTCGCAACCCGAGGTAGCCGCCGCCACGCCCGAGCCGACGCCCACGACCACGCCCGTCCCCGATCGCATCGCGCCACCGCCCGAGCCGACGCCACAGGAGCCGCCCGAGGCCCCCGCCCCAGCGACGGTAGTCGTGAACGTCGATCCGCCCACGGCCACGATTCGAATCGGCGACGAGACCCTTCCCGGGCCCTCCCCCTTCACCGTCGAGCTCCCCCACGACGGCGAGAAGTCGATGACGATCGAAGCCCCCGGCCACGTCGCCGCGCCCCTGGTGCTGCGGGCGGGCGAGACCGAGGAGCGCTCCATCACCCTGCGCCCCGAGCACCACGGACGCGGGCATCTCCAGGTCCTCGCCCCTCACGTGTCGTGGGCTCAGGTCAGCGTCGACGGCCGTAGCCGCGGGCAGACGCCGCTCAAGCGGCTCGAGCTCCCCGCCGGCTCCCACCGCCTGGTGGTCAAGTGCGTGCCCGATGTCTGCCCGGAGCCCAAGGTCCTGCTGCGCAAAACCATCGAGGTCCACGCCGACTCGACCACCCGCGTGACCGTGCCCCGCTGACGCTGGCCTCAGCGACCAAAAAAGCCGTTGCCGTCGATCGCCAGGTCGGCTCCGGCACCGCCGGCCCGCAGCACCACGTAGGTCACCACCCCCACGATCGTCCCGGTGACCACCAGCCACGGGGCGGCGCGACGCAAGCGAGATCCGGGGCGCGGCGGGCCGCCTCCATCCAGCGCGATGAAGGGCCGCGAGGGCACCGAGGGCCACGGCCCGTCGCGATGCAGCACGGGCAGCGCCGTCCAGCCCTCCTCTGGCGTCTGCGTCAGCTCCGCGACGGCGGGCTCCCATCCCGCGCTCCCTTC
>JBCCHT010000049.1:0-93513 GCA_039028615.1 Myxococcota bacterium
AAGAAGACGGCGCAGCGGAAGACCGCGAAGAAGAAGGCGACCAAGAAGAAGGCCGCCGGCAAGAAGACGGCGCAGCGGAAGACCGCGAAGAAGAAGGCGACCAAGAAGAAGGCCGCCGGCAAGAAGACGGCGCAGCGGAAGACCGCGAAGAAGAAGGCCGCGGGCAAGAAGACGGCGCAGCGGAAGACCGCGAAGAAGAAGGCCGTGAAGAAGAAAGCGAAGAAGCGCTAGCGGCATTCGGGCGAGGACGTCCTCGCCGCTTCGATCTCGCCGGGTCCGCCCCGGCGACTCGACTCCGAAGCCTCGCCCCGTCACGGGCGGGGCTTTGTCGATCGTGGGAGGCCATCGGTCGATGCGCACTCGCCGGGCGGTCGGGCAGGGGTCGTGAGCACGGAAGTCCGATGTTCTCGGAAGCCCGTTTTCGCCGTGATTGGCGTACGCCGAGGCCCCTCGGCATCGTTCGGACGAACCGGTTCCTGAGCCGGTTCGATAGACTCGCTGCCCGATGATCCGGCCGCCCAACGCTACGGACGTCCTCGATCTACTGGAAGTCGCGTATCGCCCGCACTCCGACGTCGGGCAGTGGCTGCGGTGCATCTCGGAAGCCGTGCACGAGCGCTTCGACGTGGGCGGCGGCGTGCACGGGTACTTCTTCGATCTGGGTCACGGCTCCTACGCGGCTCGCGATCCCTTGTTGGTCGGCTCCTCGCCGGAGTGGCAGCAGGCGTGGCGCGAGTCGTGGTGGAAGCCGTTCAGCTCCGCCCTCAATACGCGCGACGGACGTTGGCTTCACCAAACGGGCGCGTGCTGGTTCACCTCGGAGGTCTGGGGCGAGCTGTGTGCCCGCAGTGAGACCTTCTCGGAGCGCGTGGAACAGGTCTGGGGCGACACCTACGCGGAGGCGATCGATGCCGAGCCCGATCCGCCGAGCTCGGGCATCTATCCCGACTCGTTCAACCTGGTCGGCGTCGATGCGTCCCAGCGCGGCTTCGCCATGACCGTGAACATGCCGGCGATGAACGAGCAGGCGCTCACCCCCTCGCTCCATGCGGTGTGGGAGCGGGTGGTCGCGCACCTGATCGCGTCGCTGCGATTGCAGGCCCCTTCGGTGCAGGAGGCAATCTCGGCCTCGGATGCGATCTGTGACGCGCGAGGCCGCCTGCTCCATGCCACGGGAGGCACCGAGCTCGGCGAGCAGCGGGCCCTGGTGACCGAAGCGACGCGTCGGGTGGACACGGTTCGTTCGCGGCGCATGGACGTGGACACCAGCACCACGATGTGGCGAGCCATGACGGCGGGGCGCTGGACCATCAGTCCCACGACGGATACCGATGGCAAGCTGTTGTACCTGGCCCGGCCCAACGTGCCCGAGGCTCGGCACGAGCCGATCGGGCTGTCGGCGCGCGAGGCCCAGACCGCGACCCTGGTGGCGCACGGGCACTCGAACAAGCTCATCGCCTACGAGCTGGGCCTGAGTGAGTCCACGGTGGGCGCCCATCTCCGCAGCGCACGGGCCAAGCTCGGCGCCTCCTCTCGGCGTGCGCTCATCGAAATGCTGCGCAACCCGGCCGGCGAGGTGCCGACCGGGTCACGCATCTCGTTCGAGGGATTGACCCGGGCCCAGCGCGACGTACTGAAGCTCTGGTCGAGGGGCGCCAGCGTCGACGAGATTGCAGCCGCTCGCGGGTGCAGCCGACGGACGGTCGACAAGCACATCGAGAACGCCTACCGAGCGCTGGGGGTGCACTCACGCGCCGAGCTGGTCGCCCGCCTCGAGCCCTCGACCCGAGGCGAGTGAAGTCCGGGGTTCAGATCGGGGCGATGACCGTGCGGTGGACGTAGTCCACCGATGCTCGATGGGCCGCGCAAGCGTTGGAGGCCACCACCGGGTCGGACCCGTTGATCACGATCTCGGTCATGACGCAGGTCATGCCATCGGTGAAGTACTG
Organism: Myxococcota bacterium; assembly: GCA_039028615.1. Lineage (GTDB taxonomy): Bacteria > Myxococcota_A > Polyangia > Nannocystales > Nannocystaceae > Paraliomyxa. The sequence goes on from JBCCHT010000049.1 coordinate 1,950, forward strand.
GAACTGCGAGACGAGCGCGCTCGTCTGCGGGACGAGGTGAGCGGTGACGACACAGTCGTTCTCGAAGACGAGCGCAGTGTCCTGGTGCAGCCGAGCGACCTCGAGCCAGTCCTGGGCGTCGGCCATCTCGGGGAGATCGGCACCATCTTCGAAGCGGTACCAGGTGTTGCCGTTGGCATCGGTCCATCCGCTCGCCTCCGAGGTGTACTCCCGCACGCTCAGCGAGCAGGTCGAGCCCTGCGTGGTGGAAGACGCTACGACTCCGGGGGTGGGGTGAGTGCAGGCCATGGCGTCCACCAGGTTGCCGGGGTCGCCACACCCGTTGGGCGCGTTGATGTTGAACTCCCAGACCTCGTGGATGTCTTGGGACGCGAAGTTGGTGAAGCCCTCGACGCCCACGTCTTCGGGGATTCCGTCGCGGCCATAGCAGCCGGGGAGCAGCGAGAGGGTGGTCGCACAAAGAGCGAGGATGGTGGTGGTCTTCATGTCTAGTTCCGAGCGCGGGCACGACGGGTCGACGCGGGAGCCGCGAGCCGACCGCCCACGGCACCCATGGCGCCGCCGGGTCGGACTCACGTCCGTCGCCGTCCGTGACCGATGGCGAAGATGTAGGCCAACCGGCCCAAAAGCTTCAATACGGACTTCGGTTAGCGAATTACGTACGTAGCCACATCACCAGTCGAGTCGGACGCCGAGGCTGGGGAAGATGGGCAGGCCCACGAAGCCCGCCTGACGCCGGAAATCGGCGCTGTAGAGGGCGAGCTCGGGGTTCACTCGGTTGTAGACGTTCTGCACGTCGAAGTACGTCGTGACGCTGAGCTTGTCCCGGACCCAGCGCTTGTCGATGCGGATGTCGAGCTGGTGCGAAAGCGGGAGTCGGGCGCCGTTGCGCTGCCCGAAGATCGGCTGGTGCCCGCCCGGCAGCGCCACCGAGCCCAGCACCGCGCTATAGGGCAGGCCGCTCACGAGCCGGAATCGTCCGCCGATGCGCCAGCGCTTGGGCAGGGCGTAGCTCGCGAGCGCGACCAGGTTGTGGCGCTGGTCGTAGTCGGAGGGGCGCCGGTCGTAGGGAAACCCGACGGGGGTCTGCAGGAACACCAGCTCGGCGAAGGTGAGGGTGTAGCCGATCCAACCGTAGAGCTTGTTGGTGACGCGCCGCCGGACGAGGGCCTCGAGCCCGTAGGAGCGGCTGATGCTGTCGAAGGGGTTGAGGCCCCCGTTCGACAGCGGCGGCACGTTGTTGTTCTGGTTGCGGAAGAACGCGGTCAGCTCGGCCATGTCGCCCTCGCCGAAGCGGTAGCGGACCGAGGCGCTCGCCTGCAGGGCCTCGCGGGCGTTGAGCTGGGAGTCCTGGGGGGCGAAGGTGGCGGCGGGATCGAGGCTGCCGAAGGCGCTGGGCAAAAAGGCGCTCGCCCCCGCGATGCCCGTGCTCTGGTCGACCAGGTCGACGTCGTTGCGATCGGCGATGCTCCGCACCTGCGAGTAGCGACCCAGGCCGACATTGACCGCCCAGTGGTCGTTCGCGTCGATGGTGGCCACCGCTCGCGGATCGATCGCGAAGGCGCTACGAGGCCCGACGGTGAAGGCCGAAAACCGCGTGCCGGGGCGCAGCGTCAGGCGTCCCAGGCGGATCTCGGCGCTGGCGTAGAGCCCCAGCGAGGCCTGCAGCCCGCGGTCGGTCTCCTGGCGGAACTGAGGATCGGGCGAGACGAACGAGAACTCCGCCTGCTCGTCGACGGCCGAGAACCGATCGAGTTCGAAGTCGGTGCCGACGGTCAGCTCGGCGCGGCGACCCACCGCGTGCATGACCTCGGCCCGGGCGGATCCGATGTAGTCGTTGCGCCGGCGCCGAAAGGTATCGGAGCCCGCGACGAGGCGGTTGAGCTCGTAGCGGAACGAGGGCGTCAGGCGGACCGTCCAGCCGTGGGCACGCTTGCGGTAGACCAGGTCGGCGCGGTGAAAGTCGGTGCGGAGCTCGAAGGTCGACGCTTGGGCCGCGAACGGGGAGGTGCGGGCTCGCAGCACGTCGCCGGAGCCGAACCCTCGGGCGCTCAGCCACGCCCCGCCCGGCAGCGGGTGATCGAAGAGCACCTGGTAGTCGAAGTAGCGCGGCAGCAAGACGCTCGAGGGCTCGCTCGTCACCCGCTCCGCCACCGCGGCCCCGGTCGCCAGCGCGATGTCGACGTAGCCCCGCTGACCGGCCACGATATAGGAACCCTTGCCCAGCGGGCCCTCGACCATGGCACTGGCCGCGCCGATGTCGACCTCGGCGAACCCGTGCACCCCGTCGCGTCGGCCTCGGCGCGGCTCCACCACCACGATGCCCGCGCTCGCATTGCCGAAGGCGGCGTCGAAGTTGCTGGGCACGTACTGGAGCTCGTCGAGGATGTCGGCCGGGAACACGCTGGCCAGCGACAGGATGTGGAAGGCCCGCGGCATGGCGTGCCCGCCCATGAACACCCGCGATTGGCCCGGGGCCGCGCCGCGAATGACGAGCACGCCGAGGCCCAGCGGGGGCCGGGTCACCCCGGGCAGGTTCTGCAGCGCCCGCAGGGGGTCGCCCTGGCTGCCGGGGAGGGTGGCGATCTCCTCTTTGGTGAGGCGGTGCTCGGTGACCTTGGCGCGACTGATCGGCCGGGCCGAGACCACGGTACGAAACGGCGAGTCCGCGAGCGGCGGCAGATAGAGCGGCACTCGGACGGTGGCGTTGGGCACCACCTGCACGATCTCTTCGCGGCGCTCGTGCCCCGGCGCCACGATGGCCACCCGAACCATCCCCGCGGGCAGGTCGTCGAAGCGAAATCCTCCGTCGGCTTCACTGCGCTGCGATCGGGCCCAGGCTGGCTTCGGCTCGCGCGCGGGCGCCTCGAAGGGCCCGGGCTCGGCCCCCTCGGGGGCGGGCAAGACCACCACCACGGCATCGGGCAGGGGCACGCGCTGACCCGCGATCATGACCTCGCCGATGACCCGCCCGCACTCGCCCTTGCACTTCGACCCGGGCGCAGACGCGGGGGCGGCCGCACGCGCGTGCGAGCGAGGTGCCAGGCCCAGGGCCAGCACGGCCCCGAACAGGGCCCATCGAGCTCGCTTCGCGCCGGCCGTCGTCACTCGTTCTCAGTCGACAATCTCGAAGTCGAGCCAGCCCCAGGCCTCGCCTCCGCGGCTATCCCGGAGCGCGACGTAGCCTCGAACCCGTTGCTCGATCCCGTTGGCGGTCCAGCGGGCGTTCAGCGACCCGGGCAGTTCGTCCTCGAGATCGATGTCCTCGTCGAACCACCACTCGGCGGACAGGTCGTCGCTGATGATGGCCAGCTCGCCGGAAAACTCCAGGGTGACCTCGAAGGAGTCGAGGTCCTCGTCGGTCGTGGCCACGTTGACGGTGACGAGCTGACCCTTGGGGACCTGGATGCTGTCGCCCTGCGCGACGGTGCGGATCTCCGAGCCGTAGCGCACGATGAAGTCCTCGACCGCGGGGTTGCGGTTGCGGGGCTGCGCCAGCAGGGTCTCGGAGCCGAACTCGATGCCCGGGTCGTAGCCGAGGCTGTCGAGCAGATCGACCACCTCGCCCAAGGGCCCCAGGCCCAAGAAGCGCTCCATGAGCAGGCAGCCCTCGAGGCGCTCGCGGCCGTCGAAGCGGGCGATGCAGGCGTCCAGCCCGGGCCCGCCCGGGGGGCTGCCGATGAACGCGACGGTGGGCCCGGACAGCAGGTCGAAGATGCTCGCCTCGTCGGCGGGCAGGTCATCGGGGATGTCGCCCACCGTGAGCTCCGCCCGGCCGCCGTCGGCGAAGCGGCAGGACTCGACCGGCTGCACCCGCAGGTCTTCGCAGGGGGGGCGGTCGGCCAACGTGTCGCGGAGCAGACAGTTCCCTACGCTGGCGCAGATGAACCACGCCCCGTCGAGCTCGTCGAGGTCGACCCGCCCCTGCGCGTCGATGATCACCGGCTCGAGGCTCAAGCGATCGAGGGGCAAGGCATCGCGGTAGCTCCGGGGCCCGGGCACGATCGGCTCGCCGTAGGGGCCCTGTTCCTCCACCTCCACGAGCAGTGCGATTTCGGTGGCGTCCCTAATGAGCCAAGGCGGGTCGAGCGGCGGTGAACAGGCCGTCAACCCCGCCAAGACCAAACCCAGGGGCCCTGCTCGAGTCACTCCGCCAACTTAGCAGTCCTGGCTACGGGTCGCGCCCTCGTGGGTCGGCTCGGTCGTCGTCGGTGCCCTGCGGGGGCCGAAAATGCCGGGCGGGGGTGTAGCCGGGCGCGCTATCATTACGGTCGCTTCGTGTCCGTCCTCGATCGCGCGCAGGAAATGCTGGCATACAGGCTCGTGCGGGCGCCTGTGGCGTTGATCCGTCGCACGACGGTGCGGACGCCGGTCGAGGTCGACGGGCAGACCCTCGACGAACGAACGCAGCACGTGCTGGCGGTGCTGGCTCGTAGCGGTCGGCCGCCGCTCGACCAGCAGATGGTCTTCGACGCCCGCATCGAGTACGCGCGCTTGCCCGCGATCCTCGAGGGCCCGGCCGTGGCCCTGCCGCGAGTCGAGGACGCCACCATTCCCGGGCCCGGCGGGCACATCCCCATTCGGATCTACGCCCCGCGCTCCGGTCCGCCCGCGTTGCCGGTCTTGGTCTATTTCCACGGCGGAGGCGGCGTCATCGGGGATCTCGACACCCACGATGGCCTGTGCCGCCTGTTGGCGCGGGCCATCGATTGCGTGGTGGTGTCGGTCGCCTATCGCCTGGGTCCCGAGGCGCCCTTTCCCGCGGGCACCGAGGATGCCTTCGTCGCCTTTCGTTGGGCCGCCCGCAATGCCTCCGATCTCGGAGCCGATGCCACGCGGGTGGCGGTGGGCGGGGACAGCATGGGGGGGTGCCTGGCCGCCGTGGTGAGCCAGCTCGCCCGCGATGCCGGACGCGAACAGCCCTTCGCCCAGTTGTTGATCTACCCCGCCACCGACCGGGTCTCCGAGACTCGCTCCCGCCGGCTCTTTGCCGACGGCTTCCTGCTCACCGAGTCGCTGTTGCGGTGGTTCATGGATCACTACCAAGCGGGGGCCGTGACCACGAACCCTCGGGTCTCGCCGCTCATGCACGACCGGTTGGATGCCTTACCTCCCGCCATCGTGGTCACGGCCGGCTTCGACCCCCTGCGCGACGAGGGCCGGGCCTACGCCGATGCCATGCGCGAGGCCGGGGTGAAGGTTCGATACCGCTGCCACGAGGGCCTGATCCACGGTTTTGCGCAGATGACCGGGGCCGTGCCCACCGCTCGTCAGGCCGTTCTCGATGCCGCCAAGGAGCTGGCGGCGCTCTTCGACGCGGGCTGATAGCATCCCCGGCATGCGCATCCTCAGCACCTCGCTGCTCGCTCTCTTGATGGCCACCACCGCCTGCGACTCGGGCAAAAAGGAAGGCCCCGACAAAGCCCAGGCCAAAGCGGCCGAGGACGAGGCGGCGGAGGCCAAGCGCATCGAGGAGCGACGCAAGGCCCGCGAGGCCAAGGCGGCCGCCAAGAAGAAGGCCGAAGAGGACAAGAAGAAGGCCATCGACGAGCTGTGTGTCATCCCCGAGGACGTCAAGAAGCCCAAGAAGCTCGCCGACGCCTGCGAGGCCACCTCCGAAGCTCAGGTCGCCTTCTTCAAGCGCCAGTACGCGGGCGAGCCCGACAAGCTCGCCAGCATCGAGTCCAAGGCCGAGATGCAAAAGCAGAACCTGATGCGCATGTGCACCTCCATGGACATCGCGCTGGGCCTCAAGAACGCCTTCGACAAGGCGCCCGAAGGCATGGGCCCCGAGCTGAACGAGATCATCGCGACCTGCATGCGCAAGCTCGGCACCGCACCCAAGGGTGGCGCCGCCGTACCCGCCAAGCGCCCCGGCTGATCCCCGCTCGCCGAACACCACGCCGGTCACCCAATGATCGGTGAGCACTGCAAAGGCCGCATCGAAGGTGCGGCCTTTGGTTCATCGTCGTTTCGATAGTCGAGCGGGGCTCATGGCTTGGTGAAACACGGCGAGCACCACGACCCGCTCGCCCTCGTCGACGAAGAACACCGAATACGGGAAGGTCCGGACGACGGCGCGGCGGATGGTGTCCTCGACCACCGCATAGGCCCGCGGCTGTTGCTGGATCAGCAGCAGCGTGCGATCGACCGCGTCGACGAATCGCCCGCCGAGGCCGGGCTCTTTGCTCTCGTACCAACGCCGAGCATCGTCGATGTCGTCGAATGCGGGCGCTCTGAGGACGAGAGCCGGGCTCACTTACCCGAGAGCCTTCGCCTCGCTTCGTCCCAGCCGATCACTGCGGTCGGGCTCGCCCGATGGTCCTGCAGGCGCTGGCGAAGTTCGGCTCGTTGTACATCCGAGATCGGAAGCTCGAAGCCGTCGTCGATGAGCGAGTCCCACAGCGTCTCGATGAGATCGAGTCGCTCGCCGGGCGCCAGCGCCAGTGCCTGCTCGGTCACGGTCACGTCACTCAGTATGACCCACCTCGAGCGGGGGAGAGGGGAAATTCGCGCATGGGGGCGGTGGGAGCGGTGCCGGTCGTGGAGGGAGGCGGACCGCTGGGGTTCGCCTCTCGACCGGTGGGGGTGAAGATTCGTCGGGGATTGTCAGTCGGTGCGGAGGTCTTGCTAGGCTGACGGCCACCGTGGCGAAGCTCGGCAGCATCTTTACGGAGTCCCCGAAGGGGGGGCCGCGCGCGAAGGGTCCCGATCTTCGGGTCGAGGCGACGCTGACGCGCTCGCAGCTGCGGAGCTCGGCGATCGAGGTGACGGTGCCCGATCGCGTGCCGCACGATGGCGGCACGGTGCCGCGGCGCCGTGGCCCCGACGATCCGCCCGGCGCGGTGCGCTTGCACCTGTCGCCGCAGCTGCAAGACGGGGCCACGCTGCGCCTGCGCGGCCAGGGCGGGGAGCACCCGGACTCGGGCACCCCCGGCGATCTGCTGCTCACCTTGACGGTGGTCGAGGGCGGAGCGAGCCGGGGGTGGATGTTCGTTCTGTTGCTGGGGGCGGTGGCCGCCGCAGCCGCGTGGGGGACCCACGGCCAACTGTGGGGCCAGTAGGTCCCGGGCAGCGACGCGCGCGCTCAGCCCTTGAGGGTCTTCATCACCAGGTTGTCGCCGGTGATGGCGGAGACGGTGAGGAAGCCGGCGAGCAAGGCTCCGCCCACGCCACAGGTGCTGATGTCCTGACCGGTGAGCCACAGGTTCTTCACCGGGGTCTTGGGGCGCAGGAACTTGTGCTCGAAGCGATCGGGGTCGTGGGTCAGGCCGTAGATTTCACCGGTCTGGTAGGCGGTGAAGTGCTGGGTGCTCAGCGGGGTCGAAAGCTCGCGCAGCTCGATGTGGTCCTTGGTCTGGGGCTCGAAGCGGAACAGCTGCTCGAGCAGGCGCTGGGACAGCTGCTCCTTGATCTCGGAGTAGTCCTCGCCGCGCTTGCCCCACTTGCGATCGGACCACTTCGCGAAGCGCTCGTAGGGCGCGAGGGTGACGATCTCGATGGTGGCCTTGCCGGGGTGATTGCTCTCGAACTCGGGATCCTTGGCCGAGGGGAACGAGATGTACGCGACCGGCAGCGGCGCGTTCTCGTCCTTCATGAAGCGCTCCACGGTGAGGTCGTGGTCGTACTCGTCGGGGTAGATCCAGTAGTTGGCCTTGGGCAGGTTCAGCTCTTTGGAGGTCTTGTTCAGGCCGATGTACAGGCTGACGTGCGAGGCGGAGGGGTGCAGCTTGGACAGCGAGTCGTTCAGGTCGAGGCGCCCGCGCTCTTCCTCGTTGATGAGGCGACCGAAGGTGTTGAGGGCTCCGGCGTTGCTGATGACGATGGGGGCCCGGATCTCGCGGCCGTCCTCCATGCGCACGCCGATGGCCTCGCCGCGCTCGGTCAGCACCTCGGCCACCGCGGCGTTGGTGAAGGCGGCTCCGCCCGCGGCCTCGAGCCGGGGGATCATGGTCTCAGCGATGCGGCCCGAGCCGCCCACGGGATAACAACCGCCGGCGAAGTAGTGCTTGACCAGCGACGCGTGCATGCCGAAGGCGCTCTGGCGCGGCGGCAGCCCGTAGTCGCCGTACTGCCCGGTGAGCACGCCGATGAGCTTGGGGTCGTCGGTCAGCGAGCTCAGGACGTCGTAGGTGGTGCGTCGGGTATGCGCCAGGTACTTGCGGCGCATGAGGCCGCCGGCCACGAACGAGCCGACGCTGCCCAGGGCCTTCTCGGTGAAGTAGCCACGCGAAGCCTTGACCGCCTCGAACACGGCGTCGACGTAGTCGTCGAGCGACTTGGCGTGCGCCTTGGTGGGGAACTTCTCCCGCAGGCCCGCCTTGAACTCCTTGACCCCGGCCCGGAAGGGGTACTCTTCCTCGCCGATGATGATGCGGTCGTAGACCTCGCCCATCTCGGCCCAGTGGAGATCGCCACCCGTGACGTAGTCGAAGAGCTGGCGCAGAACGCTCTGGGGGCGGTGCATCTCGCCCACGTAGTGCACGCCCACGTCCCACTCGAAGCCCTTGCGGCGGAACACGTGGGTGAAGCCGCCCAGCACGTAGTGTCGCTCGAGTAACAGGACCTTCTTGCCCCGTTCGGCCAGCAGCAGGGCGCTGGTCATGCCTCCGAGTCCAGAGCCGATGACGATGGCGTCATAGCGGTCTTCTAGGGTGGCTTGCTTATAGGAACGACCGAGACGAGCAGGCACGAGCGGGTTATACGCCAAACCTCGGCAATGGCGAGCCGCTCGGCCGGTGACAAGGCTCCAATCGGCGTTGTTCGGCCTTACGCTGCGCTTGCGCGCGATCCATGCCCGGTTATCATGGCCCGTCGCTTCCCCATGAGTGCTCGCGATCCGCAATCCCCCGCGGGCCCTCCGGGACCCGCTGCTCCTCCCTCTTCCCCCGCGGGTGCCCCCATGGGTCACGGTGCTCCGGTTGTGCCTAGTGCGCCCGGGATGCCACCCGGTGCGGGAATGCCGGTGGGAGCGGGTCCGCCTCCGGTCGCGATGCCGCCCGGCGCGATGCCTCCCGCCGGGATGCCTCCGGGTGCGGTGCCGCCCGGCGGTGGGATGCCACCCGGTGGAGGGATGCCGCCCGGCGGAGGCGAGCCCCCCGGCGGTGACGGGCAGGCTCCGCCGACGGGCGAGTTGAGCGATCCCAACGCCCCCGTCGCGGGCCGCTTCGGCACCTTCGGTGGCGTGTTCACGCCGGTCGTCCTGACCATCCTCGGCGTGATCATGTTCATGAGGGCCGGCTTCGTCGTCGGCTACTCGGGGCTGTGGTTCGCGCTCATCATCCTGGCGCTCTCCAAGCTCATCACCAGCCTCACTACGCTGAGCCTGTCGGCCATCGCCACCAACCTCGACGTTCGGGTCGGCGGCGTCTACTTCATGATCTCGCGGGTGCTGGGTCCCGACTTCGGGGGCAGCATCGGGATCACGCTGTTCATCGCGCAGGCGGTGAGCGTGGCCTTCTATACGATCGGGTTTACCGAGGCGATCTTCGCCATCATCGGGAACTTCTCGCCCGACGCGGCGGCGAGCATGACCGCGGCCATGGTGCCGCAGATCATCTCGTCGATCGTGACCGTCGGCCTCTTCGTGCTGACCTTCAAGGGGGCCGACGTGGCCCTCAAGGCGCAGTACGTGGTGTTGGCGGTGCTGCTGCTGTCGGTGGCCGCGTTCCTCATCGGCGGGCTCATCGAGTTCGACAGCGCCACCTTCGAGGCCAACCGCTCCAGCGCGTTCACCAACGAAATCGGGTTCTGGACCGCCTTTGCCATCTTCTTCCCGGCGGCCACGGGCATCTCCGCGGGCGCCAACATGTCGGGCGACCTCAAGGACCCGGGCAAGGCCATCCCCTCGGGCACCATCCTGGCGATCATCTTCACCGCCGTCATCTACGTGGCGCTGATGATCCTGACCGCGGGCTCGAGTCCCCGCGCCGAGCTGCAGGGCAACGCCTTCGGCGCGCTCCAGGAGATGAGCCTGTGGGGTCCGCTCATCGTGGCGGGTGTGTTCGCGGCCACCCTCAGCTCCGCGCTCGGCTCGTTCCTGGGTGCCCCGCGCATCCTCCAGGCGATGGGCCAGGACCGCCTGATGAAGCCGCTGGAGTTCTTCGGCAAGGGCTCCGGCCCCGCCAACGAGCCGCGGCGAGCCACGGTGCTCACCTTCATCATCGCGTTCGCGGTGATCTGGGCGGGTGACCTCAACGCGGTCGCCGAGGTCATCTCGATGTTCTTCCTGATCGCCTACGGGATGATCAACACCTCGGCCTTCGTCGAGAGCAAGAGCGCCAACCCGAGCTTCCGCCCCCGCTTCCGGGCCTTCCACTGGACCCTGGCCTTGGCCGGCGCCATCGGCTGCCTGGTGGCGATGGTGAAGATCAACGAGACCTACGCCCTGGTCGCGTTCGGCATCACCGGGGTGCTGTACTTCTACCTGCGCAACCGCGACATCAAGACCAACTGGGGTGATGCCAAGCAGGGCTACATCTTCCAGCGGACGCGCGACAACCTCATCTATCTCGGCGAGAGCAAGACCCACCCCAAGAACTGGCGACCCATCCTCGCTGCGGTGGGGCCCGACCCGATCAACGAGGCGCGCCTGGTGCAGATGGGCGCCTGGCTCGAGTGCCGCCGCGGCCTCTACACCGTGGCGCACATCCACGAGACCGAGGAGCCCAACCTGAGCGACCGGCTGCGCTCCCGCGATGGTCGCCGCGACGAGCTGCGCCGTCACTTGCAGTCGCTGGACATCGTGGCCTTCCCCGAGGTGGTGGGCGTGCGCGACTACGCCGAGGGGCTCACCACCTTCATGCAGGCCTATGCCATCGAGGGCGTGCGGCCCAACACCGTGCTCGCCTCGATCCCGCCGCCCACCGACATCGAGGGCCGGGCGCGGCTGCTCGAGACGGAGGCCACGCTGCGGGCCTTCAACACGAACCTCGTGCTGCTCAAGGCGGCCGACATGGCGCTCGACAAGCCACAGCGGGTCATCGACCTGTGGTGGCGCGGCGATCGCAACGGCAGCCTGATGGCGCTGCTGGCCTACCTCATCACGCTCGATCGAACCTGGCAGCGGGCGCGCCTGCGGATCTTCCGGGCGGTGGCCGACCCGAGCGCCGAGCAGACCGCCCGGCAGCGCCTCAAGGAGCTGCTGGTCAACGCTCGCATCGACGCCGAGATCCACGTGTTCGTGGCGAGCAGCCACCCGCACGAGTTCATCCCGGAGCACTCGGGCACGACCGCAGACATCGTGATGTTGGGGCTGTCGACCGTCGACATGGACGGCTTCCCCGACTACCTGCAGGCGATGGAGCCGATGCTGCAACGCCTGCCTACGACGCTGTTGGTGCGCAGTAACGGCGAAGCCGACTTGTTCGCATGACCGGCCCGTCGTTGGCGTGACGCTATCTCGTCGTCACGTGAAGTCGGTCTTCGTGCGAGCGCGCCGACCGCTGGATTCGGTCGTGTGCACGGCCATCGCGAACCGATGGTGTCACGATGGTCCCCTTTGATTGTTGAGAAGCATGTAGCCGCCGTCGCCGCCCCTTCAAGGAGGGGTCGAGCGAGGTGAAGTTCACTGCCCCTTTCGTCAGACCCGAGAGATCACGCACTCACAGTTCGATGGGCTTGTGAAACTATGCCGCCTCTGTTCCGAGACAAAGTGCGAATCAAGCCGATGAAGCTACTGTTTCACTCGATCCTGGCGACGCTGGCCCTGGCCGCGTGTACTCCCAAGTCCACCACCGATGGGACCGACACTCCCGGCGACGGGACGGTGCAGCAGGGTGATGCAGGCGCCGCGAAGGACGACTCGCCCGCGCTGGCGCTGGACTCCGCGGTCCGCACGGGCACGCTGGACAACGGGCTGACCTACTACATCCGCAAGCACAACAAGCCCGAGAAGCGTGCGGCGCTGTGGCTCGCCGTCAACGCCGGGTCCGTGCTCGAGCAGGACGACCAAAAGGGCCTCGCTCACTTCGTCGAGCACATGGCCTTCAACGGAACGGAGCGCTTCGAGAAGAACACCATGATCGACTTCTTCGAGAAGTCGGGCATGGACTTCGGCGCCGACGTCAACGCCTACACGTCGTTCGACGAGACGGTCTACATGCTTCAGGTGCCGACCGACGACGCCAAGCTGATGTCGACCGGCATGGACGTGCTCGAGGACTGGGCGGGGGCGGTGAGCTTCACCCCCGAGGAGGTCGACAAGGAGCGCGGCGTCGTCATCGAGGAGTGGCGGCTGGGTCGTGGCGCCAGCCAGCGCGTGTTCGACAAGCAGTGGCCCGTGTTCTTGGCCGGCAGCAAGTACGCCGACCGCAAGCCCATCGGCGAGAAGAAGATCCTCGAGAACGCGCCCGTCGAGCGCCTCAAGGCGTTCTACACGGACTGGTACCGCCCCGATAACATGGCGGTGATCATCGTCGGCGACGTCGATCCCGCCACGATCGAAAAGGACATCCAGCAGCGCTTCGGCGACCTGAAGAACCCCGACGGGGCGCCCGAGCGCGTCGACATCGAGGTCCCGCTGCTCGACGAGACCCGCATCGACATCCAGACCGACAAGGAGATGTCGATGACCCAGGTGACGGTGGCCATCAAGGGCCCCCGCACCCCCTACGAGACCGAGAACGACTACCGCGCCAAGCTCACCGAGGAGCTCTTCCACGGCATGCTCCGCGCCCGCTTCACCGAGATCGGCGAGCGGCCCGAGGCTCCCTTCGCGTTCTCGTTCTCGTTCACCAGCGCGATGGGGCGCTCGGTCGACGTGTTCCGGCTCTTCGCCGGGGCCAAGCCCGGCCAGGCCGAGGGCGCGCTCAAGACCCTGATGGTCGAGCTGGAGCGCGTGCGTCGGCACGGCTTCATCGCGTCCGAGTTCGAGCGGATCAAGGTCGAGCACATGCGTGACCTCGAGCGCTCGGTGGCCGAGGCCGACACCGTGCCCGGCCGCGCCTACTCCCGCGGCCTGGTCAGCCACTTCCTCGAGGGCAACACCATGATCAGCCGGGCCAACGACCTCGAGCTGGCCAAGAAGTACCTGCCCTCCATCACCCTCGAAGACGTCAACGCCGTCGCCGAGACCTGGACCAACCGCAAGGACCGCGTGCTCTCGGCCGCGGGCGCCTCGACCGACAAGATGCCCACCAAGAAGGGCTTGCTGGCGATGGTCGACGGCATCTCCATGCTGCCCGTGCAGCCCTGGGAGGACGGCGGCACCGGAGGCAGCCTCATGGCCAAGGCCCCCGAGGCGGGCAAGGTCGCCAAGAAAGAGAAGATCGAGGAGCTCGACGTCAGCGTGTGGACGCTGAGCAACGGCGCCACGGTGGTCATCAAGCCCACCGACTTCAAGAACGACGAGGTGCTCTTCACCGCGTTCAGCCCCGGCGGTCACTCGCTGGCCGACGACAAGCTCTTCGCGTCGGCCCAGTTCTCCGACGCGGTCGTGTCCGAGGCCGGCATCGGGGACCACGACTCGAGCGAGGTCCGCAAGCTGCTCACGGGCAAGGTGGCCAACGTTCGCCCGTGGATCAACGAGCTCGAGGAGGGCCTGCGCGGCAGCGCGTCCCCGCAGGACCTCGAGACGCTAATGCAGCTGACCCACCTGTACTTCACCGCGCCCCGCAAGGATCAGAAGTCCTTCGACGCGTGGAAGGGGCAGATGAACGCGTTCTTCAAGAACCGCGACCTCAACCCGCAGGCGGCGTTCTTCGACGAGATGTCCAAGGTCTCCACCAACGACCACCTGCGGCGTCAGCCCCCGTCGGTCGAGAAGATCGAGGCCGTCGACCTCGAGGCGGCCTACTCCTTCTACCAAGACCGCTTCGCGGACGCGGGTGACTTCACCTTCGTGTTCGTCGGCAACGTCGACGAGAGCCGGCTCGAGGAACTGTCGGCCACCTACCTCGCCTCGCTGCCCAGCAAGGGCCGCAAGGAGAAGTGGAAGGACGTCGGCGTCAAGCAGCCCAAGGGCATCAAGAAGGTCCGCGTCAACAAGGGCCAGGACCCCAAGAGCTTCGTGATGCTCAGCTTCCACGGCAAGGCCAAGTGGTCGCCCGAGGCCGAGGACGACATGGACATGCTCTCCGAGGCGCTCAGCATTCGCCTGCGCGAGATCCTCCGCGAGGACATGAGCGGCGTCTACGGTGTGTTCAGCAACGGCGGCATCTCGCGCCGACCCAAGCAGGAGTACCAGTTCTTCGTGGGCTTCGGCTGCTCGCCGGAGAACGCCGAGAAGCTGACCAAGGCCGTCTTCGAGCTGGTGGAGAAGGTCAAGAAGGACGGCATCGAGCCCGAGGTGGTCGACAAGCTCAAGGAGCAGCGTCGCCGCGGCCTCGAGACCGACAAGAAGGAAAACCGCTTCTGGCTGCGCCAGCTCTCCGAGCACTACCGCTACGGCACCGACCCGCGGAAGATCCTCGAGATGGAGAAGATGATCGACCGGGTCAACTCCGATCGCGTGGAGAAGGCGGCGAAGAAGTACCTCAAGAAGCAGTACATCGACGCCCTGCTGATGCCCGAGGCCGGGGCCGAGGCGGCCGCTCAGAAGAAGTAGTCCAAACGTCGTAGAACGACGTACCGGAGGGCTCGATGCCGCGCGCATCGGGCCCTTCGTTTTTTTGCCCTCGGCAGTGATCGAAACTCGGGAGGCCCGGTCTACCCCTGCGAGCCCGACAAAAGGGCCCCTCACCGAGCAGGACCGGCCGATGGCACAGTTTTCCCAGACAGTGGTGCACCCGAGCTTCGATGACGTCTCCGACGGCGACGTCGAGGGGGTGTGGAGCAGCCTCAAGGCCGCGGCCAAGGCGGCAGCGCCCGTGCTCAAAAAGCACGTCCCCGTGATGCTCCAAGCCGCGGGGTCCTCCGGTTTGCTCGGTCCCTACGGCGCGCTGGCGAGCGCGGTGCTGTCCGGGATGACGGGCGCGCCCAATCCCGCGCCGATGCGACCGGCCCTGCCGGGGGCGGCCACGAAGACCCCCGCCGTCAATGCACCCGCCGCTCTGCTAGCTCAGGCACTGACGCAGCAGCCGGTGCTGCAGCTGCTGGGCGCCGCGCTCGGAGGTGCGTCCGCCAAGCCGGCTGCCACCGTCGCTGCGGGCGGCAAGATCATTCCCGCGTCGTCCGTGTTCCAGCTGCTGGCCGCGCTCGCGAACGAAGCCGCCAAGGCGGCGCCCAAGCCCAGCGCGAAGGAGAGCCGAGACGCCGAGGCGCTCGCGCCCGGGCTGGATGGGGTCGCGACCCTGCTGGACCTGCTGCAACGAGACGGCGACGAGCCGAGCGATGCGCTCGTCGGCGAAGACGACGACTGGCTCGAGGACGACAGCAGCGCCTGGTACGGCGCCGAGCCCTTCGCCACTCCCTGAACGATTCACTGCCCGGGCCGCGACCGGCCCCGAAACGAGCACGAACCGTGGAACTCGACTCCCTGCTGGGGCAGGGGAGTGGGGCCCTTGCGGCCTCCGCCCTCCCCGACGCCCTCCTCCCTCTCCTCGAGCAACGGGGCATCGCGCCCGACAAGGCCCAGCTGCTGGCCCAGCTCTTTGCCGGCTCCCGCGACACGGCCACGTCCGAAGACACGCCGAGCGTCGAGTCCATGCGCCGACGCATCGCCCGACTCGAGTCGGTCAACGAGATGCTCCGAGACACCAACGACGCGCTCGCGGCCGCCCTGGGGGCCTGCGAGGTCTGCTGGGGCACCGACGACGACTGCGAGGCCTGCGAGGGCCATGGCACCCCCGGCTCGTCGCTTCCCGATCCCCGCCTGTTTTCCATCTTTGCCCTGCCGGCCCTGCGCCGCGTTCGGGCCGCCCGAAAACCCTCTGTTCATCGTGGGCATCGACGCCCCGTACCCCCAACCAAGAAAGACCACCAAAGGTAACGCCATGCTGGATATCGAAGAAGTGAACCTGCTGCAGTACGCCGACGCTCCCGACGACGACGAAGCGATCATCGACTGGGACGACGAGGCCATCATCGACTGGGACGACGAAGCGATCATCGACTGGGACGACGAGGCCATCATCGACTGGGACGACGAGAGCGCGGAGCGTCGTCGCCGAGGCCGAGGTCGCCGAAGCCGTCGCGGACCCGCCCGTGGCCGCGGCTATACCCGGCCCCGCGCGTCCAGCCGCCGCAGCGCGTCGCAGCGCGACGTTCAGCTCGCGCTGGGCCGAGTCGCCAAGGACATCCGCAAGAACGCCAGCTTCGCCCGCTCGGTCGACCGTCGCGTCACCGCGCTCGGCCGCAAGACCGCCAAGGAGCTGAAGAAGATCCAGGACGAGCTGCAGAACAACCAGCAGATGGCCCTGCTCACCACCATGCTCTCGAGCGGCAAGAAGACCTACGACATCGTCTCTTCCGACGAGGACAACAAGCAGATCGTGCTCGACGAGGTCGAGGACAAGTTCTCGCAGCTGCTCCCGCTGCTGGCCAACAACAAGGGCGGCAAGGGGCTCTCCGACAACCCCATGATGCTCATGCTGATGCTGGACGCCTTCAAGTAGGAGTGAGTCATGAACCTGTTGTTCCTACAAACGATGCGCCTGCAGAAGATGGGCCTGTCGACCTCCGAGGCGATCAAGACCGCCTACCTCGGCAAGATGATCGCGGGCGACGACGTCGGCATGTCCTTCTTCGTCACCGAGACCCTCGGCCGACGAGCCCTCGAAGACGACAAACCAAGCGTAGAGCCGCGCGACGAGCAGCCGCGCGACGAAGAAGTGCCCGACGGCAGCACCACGCCGGACGGCGGAACCGGAGCCGAGCCGATCGGAGTGGTCGGTCGCGACTGACCGCCGGACTGGACGCGAGACATGACCATGGACCCGGGCCTCCGAGAGCTCCTGCACGGTAACGCGGACGAAGACGTCGCCGTCCTCGTTCGTCGCCGACCAGGCACGTCGCTCCCTGCGGGGGTCCGGGTCGTCGCTCAGCTGGGCGACATCGCGAGCGTCCGACTGCCTCGACGTCGACTCGTGGAGACCCACGGGTCGGAGGCGGTCGCGAGCATGAAACCACCACGACCGGTGGCGTGGGAGCGCAGCCCCGACGAAGGGCCGCACCCGTCGAAGTCCCGGACGCACGCCCGGCCTCGTCACCCCGGTACGTCGCAGACCGGGGCAGGGGTCGTCGTTGCGCTGGCAGACTGGGGCCTGGACCCCTGGTTGCCCAACTTTCGCCATCCCGACGGGAGCACGCGCCTTCGCTGGCTGTGGAACCAGCGCGAGCCCTGGGATGGTCACAATCGCTACCAGCGGGGCCGCGTGTACTCGCGCGAGGAGATCGACGCGGCGCTCCGGGGGGAGCCGGGCTTCGAGCAGCTGCGCGAGGTGGCCACCCTCGGCGGGCCCGAGGGCAACCATGGCACCCACGTCGCCGACATTGCGGCGGGCCGAGCCGTAGCGGGGGCTGGCGGGGTCGCGCCCGAGGCCGAGCTCGTGTTCGTGCAGATGGGCCCCTCCGCTCGCCACCCGCAGCAAGATTTTGGCGACTCGGTCAGCGTGGTCGAGGCGGTGCACTTCATGCTCGACCGCACCGAGGGTCGCCCCTGCGTCATCAACCTGAGCATGGGTCGGCAGGGCGGAGGCCACGACGGGCAGAGCCCGGCCGAGCAGGCCCTCGATGCGGCAGCGCGCTCGCGCCCGGGCGTATGCATCGTACAGAGCGCGGGCAACTACCTCGACCTGGGGCACCACGCATCGGGCTGGCTCGAGCACGAGCCGCATGACCTCGACTGGCAGGTGCGGCGCGAGGACGACACGCGCTCGGAGCTCGAGGTCTGGTACTCGGGCCGCGATCGCTTCGGGCTGGAGCTGCGAGCGCCCGATGGTCGCGTCGCGGGTCGCTTTGGCCTGGGAGAGCACGGGCCGATCCGCGAAGGGTCGCGCGTGGTCGGTCGCGCCTACCACCGCGCGTTCGATCCCAACAACGGCGATCACCACATCGACATCTTTCTCGAGCCCAATGCGACCCGGGGGGCGTGGCGCGTCACGCTTTTTGGCGAGCAGATCGAGTCGGGGCGCTTCCACGCGTGGATCGAGCGCGAGCCCGGCTCGCGGAGGCTCCAGAGTCGCTTCCGTCGGGCGCAAGCCAACCCGCGCGCCACCATCGGCACCATCGCCAATGGTCGCGAGACCATCGTGGTTGGGGCTTACGAGGCCATGCCGGACGCGATCGAGCCCGCCGGGTTCAGCAGCGCGGGGCCGACTCGTGACGGTCGACCCAAGCCCGACCTGGTGGCGCCCGGCGTGGACCAGTGGGCCTCGCGGTCCAATCCGAAGAATGCTGGCCAGGCGCTCGTGTCCAAGTTCGGCACCAGCATGGCCGCGCCGCACGTGGCGGGGACGGCCGCCCTGATGCTGCAAGCCAACCCGACGCTCGATGCCCGACAGATCCGCCGGATCCTCGTGGACACCACCCGTCATCGCGAGGCCGCGGCCGGTCGACGTCTGCGCATGGGCGCGGGCGCGCTCGATTCTGCCGCGGCCGTCGCGGTCGCTCGCGACCTCGCCCCCCAAGGAGCCACCATGCCCGGAGTTTCCCTGCACCCCTCGTTGCCTCTCGCGCTCGCGGCCCCTCATCGTGCGCTGCCGGTCGAGCTCGAGGAAGACGACGCTCCGCCGCCGCGGCTGCGCATCGCCGATCTGCCCGAGGCCGAGCCCGCCTTCACCGCGAAGCTCGATCCCGACGACCTGCCCTACGCCATCCTGCAGCAGCTACCGGAACAGCAGCCCTCGGTGCGCGTGGTCGCCCATCACGAAGAGGGCACGCTGCGCTTGTTCCTCGTGGCACCGCAGGCTACCCGTGGCGTGCTGATCGAGGTCGACCTGAAGCAGGTCGCCGCTCGAGTCGCTCGCATCGGCCGGGCCGCGGTCGCTCCGATTCGGCGCTACCTCAGCCGCAGCCGCAAGGGGGGCTCATCGATCTTCAAGTCGTTGCCGGGGCGGTTCGTTCGGGTCTGGCTGGGGCCGGGCAAGGCCGATCGCAGCTTCGCCGTCTTCGACCTCGTGCGCGTGGTCCTCGGCCTGGCGAAGGGCAGCTACGCCGGGTTCCAGCCGGTCGAGGCCAACCTCGATCTCGGCGCCACCGGGGCGGCGATGCTCTATCGCGGCAAGACCCTCGACAAGGCGGCCGCGTTCGCCCTGGGCGGCGAGGAAATCGGGTCCTTCGAGCTCGAGTCGGCGCAGGTTCGGCAGCAGGTCTTGCAAGAGTCCGAGGGCGACGCGATCTGGGTGACGGTGTTTCGAGGCGAGGGCACGCTGGCCGTCGCGATCGCCTCGAACGAGGACTCCACGCGGGGGCTGGTGGTCCGCATCGGTGTTCGCTCGCTGATGGAGCGCATCGGCAAGGCCCTGCGGTGGCTGGGCAAGGTCGGCCGCACGTTGCTCGAAAAACTGCGCGCGCTGGTCGAGTCGGCGGGGCGCGTGCTGGCCAAGGTCAAGGACGCGCTGCTGCGCTTGAAGCTGCCCGGGGGCAAGGGCGGGGGTGGCTTCCTCGAGTTCGATCTCGAGCTGGCGCTGCCCCGGTTGGCGCTCAGCGGCTTCGACCTGCGCGGGCTGTTGCCCACCGGGTTCCGCATCGGTGACCGGGGCGGAAGCTTGTTCTCGCTGCCGAAGATCCCGTGGCGGCGAATCGACCTGGGGAGCTTCGACTTGGGGGGCCTCGGCCTGCGGGGGGACTTTCTGCGGGGGCTGTCGGACTACCTGCGTGGGCTCGGCCTCGGTCGCGGGGGCGGCGGGTCGTTTCAGTGGCCCAACGTGCGGCTGTTCGCGGTGGACCTCGACCGTTGGATCTTCGAGTTGTCGCTCGATCTGTCGGGGCTGTGGCCGGGCGGAGGCAAGCGCGAGACCGGCTTCACCTTCGACCTCGGCGCGATCCTGCGACGCATCGCGGGCCGGAGTGCGCAGCTGGCCGCCCGCATCGGCGCGCTGGTGAAAAAGGCGATCGACAAGATCAAACAGCGCTGCTCGGTCGGCCTCGACGGGATCTTGCGCGTGCTCCTGGGGGCGAAGCCCGAGCCCGACGGCGCGCGGGTGGGCATCGATCTCAAGCGCTTGTTCGACGGCGCGGACTTGGAAGATCTGATCCCGGTGGAGCTGCACCTCGCCCACTCGATGGCGACGCTGAGCTACGGCCAGGCCAGCCCTCCGGCGAAGTTCCGCGGCGGTCCCCCGGTCATCGTGCGCATGCCCGGGGAGGACGCGGGCGAGCCCGAGCATCAGACCACGATGAAGGTGCCGCGTGCGCTGGGGCGTCGACTGAGGGTCCCCGCCGACACCAAGGTCGCGCTGCAGGTGTTCTCCGGCGACACGCACCTCGACGTGTTCGGTCGGCTGAGCTCGGGGCAAGGCCTGTCGCTGTCGCTGCCCTTGGTCCAGTGGAAATCGGGGACGGCGACCCGGCTGTTCGAGCTGACCCCGCGCCAGTCGCAGTGGCTCGACGTCATTCCCGATCTCGAGGGCCTGTATGTCGGCTGGGACGGCACCACGGGAGACGCCGCTCCGGTCTTCGTGCGCTACCACTGGGGCACGATCCTCTCCATCGCGGGCGGCGAGACCGACCTGGCCGCGCTCGTGCCCGACGAGTTTCGGATCGAGCGAAAGACCTTGAGCCTCGTCGTGGCCGGCAAGAAGCGGGAGATCAAGAAGCTTCCGCTCGGGGGCATCGCGCGGCCCGTAGCCAAGCTGCCCAAGGTCGTTCGCGATGCGCTGTCGTCGGTGGGTATCACCTCCAAGCACATCGTGCGGGTGGATGCGGCGCGCGGGCAGATCGAGGAGGACGGCGGGGCGACGGCACTGAAGCTCCGTGCGGCGGTCTATCGCCCCACGACGGAGGGCTACACGGGAGCGGAGCTGAAGCTCGATGTCGACTTCGCGTCGCTCGTCGGCAAGTTCCTGGGCAATCGCACCGTGCAGAAGGTTCGGGCCAAGGCTTCGTCGCTGAAGCGGCCGCCGCTGAGCGTTCACGTGGCCGACGGCATGGCCCAGGTGCAGTACCGCTACGCCAAGAAGGGTGAGACGGCCGAGCTGTCGGCGAGCTGGAGCCTCGGGCGCCTGGTTACGATTTTGCTCGAGTACGACGAGATCCTCGAGCATCCGACCCGGCTGGCCCCCGACAAGATCGTTGGGTCGCTCTCCAATGGCAAGTGGACGGTGTCCTTCCAGGGCGGCACGACCAAGGCCAACCCCGCCGGGATGTCGCTGCCGCTGGGCAGCACGCCGGGGCTGACCGAGGCGGTGGGCTTGGTGCTCAGCCCCGAGGTCCTCGATCGCAGCACGCTGTACCTGAACATCGACAAGTCCGATCTGGCCGAGCGGGCGGCCACGGCGGTGGCCCAGTGGGAACCGCTGCGGCTCGCCGATGCGGTCATCGTGACCAAGGGCCGTGATGCGTCCAAGGCGTTCGGCGTGAGCGTGAGCCTCGAGCCCGGCGCGGTGCTGGACCTCATCTCCGCCATCCCCCTGGGGTTTTGGATCAAGGCGGCGCGCAAGTTCTTCGAGTTCGCCAAGAACCCGGAGGAGGCCGTCGACAGCGTGTTCTACGGCTCCATGGGCGTCTACGAGGCGCTGCGGGCGATCTGGTCGGGCGACGTGGATTTCTCCAGCCTGAGCGGCGGCGACATCGGGCTGCTGGCCATCACCGCCCTCGATGCCGACATGGAGTACCTGGTCGCGGTGGCGCGGACGACCCGACGCCTGCGCGAGACCGGCTTCATCACCAAGGCCGACCTGAAGGACGCCAAGCAGAACGCGGCGGACTACGCCAAGCACGACCAGGAAAAGATGCGGGAGTTCATCGCCCGCGTGGCCTCGATGTCCGACAAGCAGCTGCGCCGCCTCGGTCGCGTGCGCAAGGAGATCGGCAACGACGATGTGTTCAACCAGCTGGTGACGTGGTCGGATAGCCTGCCTCCGCAGGTGGTGCCGAAGCTGCAAGCCATCGACAAGGCGCTCGAGCAGATGGGCTGGGTCGCCGACTTCTCCCACTTGGCCGATGGCTTCGATCCCGCGGTCGCGGCGGATCGCGTGGGCGACATGCTGGTGGTGGCCGAGCGGATCGAGGCGGCCTCCACCGCGGCCGAGCTCCGCAAGGTGCTCCAGGAGGCGGGGTTCGGTCCGAAGGAGGCCTTGCGACGGGCACGAGAGGCCTACGACACGCGTCGGGGCAAAGGGCCCACGCCGAAGGCGGACCCGCTCGATCGCTACGCGGAGCTGAACGCCGACCAGCTGCTCGAGCTGCTCAGGGAGGGCTTCGTCTCCATCCCCAAGCCCCCCGACGGCATCGAGATCGTCGTCCTCGACT
This sequence comes from Myxococcota bacterium, assembly GCA_039028615.1. Classification (GTDB taxonomy): domain Bacteria; phylum Myxococcota_A; class Polyangia; order Nannocystales; family Nannocystaceae; genus Paraliomyxa. Next base: position 24,240 of record JBCCHT010000049.1, read on the forward strand.
CCGCCCACGAGCAGGCGGTGGCCCAGCTGCTGGTGAGCAAGCTCGAAGAGGGCAGCGCCACGGGCCCAGGCGGGAAGCCGGGCAAAGGCAAGGGCAAGGGCCTCGGACCCAAAGACGGCACGCCCGTGCAGGCGGCGGCGTTGCTGGCTCAGATTCGCTTCAACGATCGCAAAGCCAAGGCGAGAGAACTCGCCAAGGACTCACGGCTGACCGCGCGACAGATCTTGATCGCGCAGTACTGGAACCCGCGCTGGTACAACGAGCACGGGGTTGGCCCCAAGGACTTCGACGCGCCGAACCTGCACGTGCAATCGGGTTCCTATGCGGTGTTCATGGCGGAGTGGCAGTCCATGGCGGGCGTCCGGCCCACCGACGGCATCGCGGGCGACGACACGGTGGCGCGGCTCCGCCAGCTCAAAGAGGGGCTGAAGGGCACCAAGGGCAAGGGCCCGGGCAAGAAGGGCGAGGGCAAGCCGGACGAGTTCAACGGCAAGAAGGCGGCGCTGAAGCGCAAGCCGGGCTCGCTCATGAAGATCAAGTCCAAGATCATCATGGCCGCGGTGAAATGGGACCCCGCCTCGAAGCGCCCGGTGCTGAACGGAGACATGGGCGAAGCCTCGAAGTGGCAGAAGTTCGTGCTGCCCCAGCGTGGGTTCGCGCCGAAGGTCTCCGAGGTCGAGCTGTACACCCGTGATGCGACCGTGCCCGGCGGGCCGAAGACGATCTTCTTCCAGCTTCGTTTCCGCCTCGTGTTCCTGGCCACCACGGACAACGGCGAGCGGATCCCCTGGGGGCGAGACATTCGAATCGGTCGCTTCGTGTTCCTGCCGAACATCCACGGGGAGGGCAACCACCAGATGGTTCGCCAGGAGACCCTGAAGCTGAGCCCGGCCTTCCACCGCGCCATCGACTTTTCCGACTTGAACGACCCCATTCGCGACACCACCGTTCGCTTCCACATGAGCGACGGACCTGTGGAGTGGACGATCGACAACCTCGTGCTGCTCGATACGGGCGAGGACAAAGGCGGCCGCTACCACGACTTCACCGTCGACGTCACACCGACGAAGCTGAAGAGCGGGCTCATGACCCTGTGGGATCACGTAACGGAAGGCTATCGGGTGATGCAGCTCGGTCAGGTGAGCCCCGCGGTGCGGCTGAAGGTCTACGAGCCCAAGCCCAAATGAGCCGCTCGGCCGCCTTCGTCGAGCCTGGCGCTGGCGGTCCCTCGGCGCGTACCATCGGGGACCATGCCCGAACCGCAGCGGGTCAAGATCGCGTTCATCGGCAGTCACGGCGTCGGCAAGACCACGCTGTGCTACGGCTTGGCCGCGCGGCTCAAGGCCCGCGACGTCTCGCTCGAGGTCGTGCACGAGGTCGCTCGCCAGTGCCCGCTGCCCATCAATGAGCAGACGGGCGTGGCTTCGCAGTCGTGGATCTTGCACACGCAGGTGGCGGCCGAGATCCTCGCGGCCGAGCGCTATCCCGCGGTGGTCTGCGACCGCAGCGTGCTCGACAACTACGTCTACATGCTGCTGGCGGCGGGGCGGCAGCGGGCGCTCGACGGCATGGTCGACGCGTGGATGGACACCTACGACTTGCTGGTGCTGGTGCCGATCATCGACGAGCCGAGCCCCGATGGATTGCGGGCCACCGACCCGAGCTTTCAGCGGGCGGTGGAGGACGGCGTGCGTCGTGAACTGGCGCGCCGCGAGATCGAGGCGATGGAGCTCGATCCGAGCAATCGAGACGGCTGGCTGTCGCGGGTGGAGACCGAGGTCATGACCCGCCTCGCGCCGCCGCAGCTGCCGCTGCTGTAACGCCGCGGGCTACAGGTGCTTCTTCATCCAGTCGACGAAGAGCCGGTTGCGGGCGGACAGCAGCCGGGCGTGGGCGAAGATGATGTGCACGGGAATCGGCGGCGCCTCGAACTTGCGGAGCACCAGCCGGAGCTTCTTGGCGGCCACCAACGCTTCGACCTGATACGACAGAAACTGCCCGAAGCCGGCCCCGCGCACGCAGGCCTCGACGGAGGCGGGGACCTGGTTGCACTTGAGGCGACCGTTCACCGGGATCGACAGCGGTCGTCCCTTGTCCACGAAGGTCCAGTGGGGCGCGGCCGAGCTGCCCTGGAACTGGATGGTGGGTAGCTCCTGCAGATGGCGTGGATGTCGAGGCGTGCCGTGGCGCTCGAGCAGGGCGGGGCTGGCCGCCACCACGCGCCGTACCTCGCCCACGCGGGTGGCGATCATCGAGGAGTCGGGCAGGGGCGCGATGCGAATGGCGATATCGATGCCCTCTTCCACGAGGTTCACCACCCGATCGAAGAGCACCAGGTCGACGCTGACCGCCTCGTGAGCGAGCAAGAAGCGGGTGACGGCGGGGATGACCTTGAGCTGACCGTAGGCCACGGGCGCGGTGACCCGCAGCTCGCCCCGGGGCTCGGCCTGCTGGTGGATCAGAGCGTGCTCCGCCTCGGCCACCTCGGCGAGGATGGTGCGGCAGCGCTCGGCGTACTCGCGCCCCTCGGGGGTCAGCGACATGCGTCGCGTCGTCCGTCGCAGCAGCCGGGTGCCCAACGCCTGCTCGAGCGTGGACAGACTACGCACCACGGTGGGCGGCGCCTTGCCCAACGCGCGCGCCGCCCCGGCGAGGCTGCCCGCGTCCACGATGGCGACGAAGGTCTGCATGGCCGCGAGCTTGTTCATGCCGATAGATTAGTCAGCTTTCCTGACGGAAGATATCGATTTTCGAGCATTGATGAGCTTTGGCTAACGCCTCATCGTGAGGTCGAAACGCGAGCTCACCATGTCCAACGCCTCCGATTCCATCACTCTCGGCGCTCACCACATCGGCTTTACCGTGCTCGACCTGGCCCGTACGCGTGACTTCTTCACCCGCGTGCTCGGCTTTCAGCTGGTGGGCGAAAAACCGAGCTATCCCGCGGCGTTCGTCAGCGACGGGGCGATCATGCTGACGCTGTGGCAGGTGACGGACCCAGGCGACGCGGTGCCCTTCGATCGCAAGCGGGGGATCGGGCTGCACCACTTCGCGTTGCGGGTGGCCGACGATACGGCGCTCGACGAGGTCCATCGGCGGCTGGGGGCCGAGGCCGACGTGGAGATCGAGTTCCCGCCCGAGCCGCTGGGGGACGGACCGGTTCGACACATGATGTGCACCATCCCGGGCGGCATCCGCATGGAAGTCATCGCGGCCTAGGCCGAGCGAGGCGCACGATGGACGACCGATTCGACGAGCCTTCCGAGGCGTGGCCGTTTCACACGGGGGAGCAGCAGGCCCAGGCCTGCGCGCAGGTGCATGGGCTCGCCTCGAAGGTTCGTCGCTTCGTGCGTCCCTACATGCCGGACCAGCACCGAGAGTTCTACGCCTCGCTGCCCTTCATGGTGGTGGCGGCGCGCGACGAAGGGGAGCGGCCGTGGGTCACCTTCGTGTGGGGGACGCCGGGCTTCGTGCGCAGTCCGACGCCCACGACTCTGCACGTCGATGCACGCCCCGACGCCGCAGACGCCCTCGCCGACGCGCTCGTGCCCGGCGTGGACGTGGGGCTGCTGGGGATCGAGCTGGCGACGCGACGTCGGAATCGGATCAACGGTCGGATTATGAGCGGCGAGGTGGGGGCGCTCGAGGTCCAGGTGGGGCAGAGCTTCGGCAACTGCCCCAAGTACATCACCCCGCGCACGTGGCAGGCCGTGGCGCGGCCGGGCTCGCCGCCCTCCGCCGAGCGCCATGCCACGCTCGACGCTCGCCTGACTCGCTGGATCGAAGGCGCGGACACCTTGTTCATCGCCTCGGGATACGCGGGGCAGCGCGGGGATCGACGTACGGGCATGGACGCCTCCCACCGCGGAGGGGAGCCCGGGTTCGTGGTCGTGCGTGACGAACGGACGGTGGTGATCCCGGACTACGCGGGCAACAATTTTTTCAACACCATCGGCAACCTCATGGTCGACCCCCGGGTGGGTCTGCTCTTCGTCGACTTCGAGACCGGCTCGCTGCTCCAGCTCACCGGGCGGGCGGCGATCGACTGGGCCACGCCCGATGCCGCGAAGTACCCCGGCGCCAAGCGCCTCGTCGTGGTCACCGTGGACGAGGTGGTCGTGCTGCCCGAGGTGCTGCCGATGCGCGCCGACTGAGGCTCAGCCCACGGGCGGGCAGGTCGTGTTCTGCAGCGCCCACCCGGTCATGTCCGAGTAGGTGTAGGGCGAGGACAACCCGTTGTAGGTGCCCTCGAGCGCACCCGAGGCGGGGTCGAACTTGTGGGCCATGCCGTTGACCGCCCACACGAACCCGTCGCCGTCGATGCTGATGCCCTTCACCTCGCCGCCGCCCGCAGGGACGAACACGTTGCCGAGCTCGAGCGTCTCCACGTCGACCTCGATGGCCCCGGTGCTGGTGCCGATCCACATCTGGCCGCTGGGGTGCTCCATCAGCCCGGCTTGGCTCGTGAAGCTGCCCGGCACGATGTCCCAGGTCTCGGTCTCGGGATCGAAGCGGGCCGCGCTCGCGCCGAACATGCTCGACAGCCACACTCGCCCGTTGTGATCGACGGTGATCCCGTAGGGCGCGACCTCGGCCGGGACCATCCAGATGGTGGCCTCGAGCGTCTCGATGTCCACGCGCACCAGCTGGTTGTTGCCGAGCGTCAGCGCGCCTTGGGTCGAGAAGTACAGGTCGCCGTCTCCGTTGACGGCCCCTCCGTAGGCGCCGAGCTGGGCGCCCATGAACTCGGGCACCTCGACCGTCTCGAGGATCGAGCCGTCGTCGCCATCGACGAGCCAGGCGGTGGCGCCTCCCGGGCCGCCGATGCCGGGCAGTCCGATGACGCTGCTGCCCACCGTCCACAGCCGCTGGCTGGAGGGCGCGTCGCAGTCCACCGCCTTCGGGTCTTCGGGCGGAGCCCAGGCCACGGGACGCTGATTGGAAGTGGGGAAGTCGACGAACCAGGCGCGGCACTCCTCTTGAGCAAACGGCAGCACGTCGCCTGCTCCGGACGAGGTCTGGATCCCGGGCGTGCCGTTGCTCTCCACGCAGTCGTTGGGGTCGGCGTAGAACTTCGCGAGGCCGCCGTAACGGTTGGCCACCACCACGTCACCCGTGAAGCTGACCGAGGTCCGCGAGGGACTGCCCGCCAGATCGGCGCGGGTCCGGTAGCGGCCGACCTCCTCCAGGGTCTGGGTGTCGATCTTGGACAGGGTGCTCTCCTCGGAGTTGGCGATCCAGATGAAGCCCCGCTGACAGCCGCACAGGTCCTCGGTGTCGCCCACGTCCAGGATCACGCCGGTCTCGTCGAGGCTGCGGGTGTCCGTGCTCTCGAGGGCGCCGCTGCTGCTGCTCGTCGCGGGGCTGGCCTGGCCCGTCGTGGCGTCCGTGCCGTCGTTGAACACTCCGCCGTCGCCGGGGCTGCCGTTGCAGGCCGCCATGGCCATCGTGGTGAGCAGCGCGGCGGCGTTCACACCCGCGCATCCACGTTTACGTCCTGACTCTTCGTTCATCGTTCGACCCCCCCAGGCCTCGGTGGTGAAGGACGAGTATCGCGTGGGACTGTGCAGACTCGATCCCCAGTACTGCGTGGGGATTCTCTCAGGTCGATCAGCGGTCCCGCCTGCCTTGCGTGCCCGGGGTGAGGCTGCGAGCATCCTGCTTCCGCCGACATGTTCTCGGAGGTCGACCAAGTGGCAGAATCCAAAGATCAAAAAGGGCATCCATCCGGCCTCTACGTCCTGTTCTCGGCCGAGATGTGGGAGCGTTTTTGCTACTACACGATGCGGGGTCTGCTGACCCTGTACCTCACCAAGGCCCTGGTGATGGGCGACACCAAGGCGTTCGCGATCTACGGCGCCTATACGGCGCTCGTGTACGCGGCCCCGGTGCTCGGCGGCCAGATCGCGGACAAGATCCTCGGCTATCGCCGCGCGGTGATCCTCGGCGGCGTGATGATGATGATCGGCGAGTTCATCATCTGCTTCGGCACGCCTGACGCGATGTACCTCGGGATGGGGGTCATCATCGTCGGCAACGGCTACTTCAAGGCGAACATCTCGAGCATCGTCGGCAAGCTCTACGAAGACGGCGACCCCCGACGCGACTCGGGCTTCACCATCTTCTACATGGGCATCAACGTCGGCGCGGTGATGGCCACCCTGATCGGCGCTCCGGTGGGCGAGGGACTCGCGGCGGGCGAGCTGGGCAACGCCGGCTACCTGGTGGGCTTTGCTCTGGCCGGCGTCGGCATGATCGCCGGCCTCGCCTTCTTCATCCTCGGCAAGCACAAGCTCGAGGGCAGGGGCGAGCCGCCCGATCTGGAGAAGCTGCACGCCCCCGTGTTCGCGGGCATGAGCCTGCAGACGGTGACCATCGTGCTGTCCTTCGCCGTGGTCCCGGCGCTGTACTACCTCATCCAGTACAAGAGCATCGTCGACGTCGTGCTGCTGGTCGCCCTGGGCGCGGTGGTGGTCCAGCTTTTCATCGCCGCGTTCTCCGACGGCGGCAAGGTCCAGCGCGATCGCATCTTCGTGCTGATGATCCTGATGGTCTTCAACGTGGTGTTCTGGGCGTGCTTCGAGCAGGCGGGCACTTCGCTGACCCTCTTCGCCGACCGCAACGTGGACCGGGCCATCTTCGGCTGGGAGATGCCGGCCTCGATGACGCAGTTCTTCAACCCTGCGTTCATCGTGCTGTTCGGGTCGTTCTTCTCGGTGCTGTGGATCAAGCTCGACAAGAAGAACCTCAACCCGAACATCCCGATGAAGTTCGGCATGGGCATCATGCAGCTCGGCTTCGGCTACCTGCTGCTCCAGCTGGGCGCGCAGATGGCTGGCGCCGATGCTCGGGTGCCGCTGTTCATCCTGGTGTTCATGTACATGCTGCACACGACGGGCGAGCTGTTCTTGTCCCCGATCGGCCTGTCCATGGTCACCAAGTTGGCCCCCAGGCACATGACCGGCTCGGTCATGGGGGCCTGGTTCCTGTCCTTCGCGTTCGCGAACTCGCTGGCGGCGTTCATCGCCCAGTTCACGGGCGGTGAGCACGGCGGCGGCGGGCCGATCACCAGCATGGTCGATCAAGCGGTGAAGATCGTGACCCCACCCGAAGGGGCTCTACACACGCTGGTCGGCACGGCGCAGACGATGGCCACCTCCGAGCACTGGGTGAAGGTCAGCGAAGAAGCGACCAAGAGCCTCGAAGGCTATCTCGGCCCCTTCACCACCATGGGTCTCATCTCGGTGGGAATCGGGGTCTTCCTCGCGGTGGCCTCACCGTGGCTCAACAAGATGATGCACGGGGTCAAGTAGCCCCCGACCAGGAAAGAGAAGCACCAATGCAAGCAGCAAAGGGCAAATGTTTGGCCGGGGTCGTCATCGCGATGGCGCTGGCGGGTTGTGGCAACGAAAAATGCGACGCGCTGGGCAAGCACATGGCCGACGTGGTGCTGGCCGAGGCCGCCGACAAGGCGGCGGTCGAGGACAAGCGCGAGGACATCGTCAAGAAGACGATCGAGGCCTGCCAGGCCGAGCCGCCCGAGGAAAAGGCGCTCGACTGTGCCCTGAAGGCCAAGTCCACGGCCGAGATGAAGGCCTGCGAGGCCGACGACGAGAAGAAGGCCGACGAAGAAAAGAAGGACTGAAGTCCCGGCTTCGCGGGGAAAGGCCATGGCACGGACGCCCAGGGGTCCCCCTTCGGTCGGACCCACCGTCGACTACCAGGAGCCCGAGCTCTCCGAGCTGGGGCGCCCCTGTCTCGAGGTCGTCCGCGGCGTCCCCTTCGGCAAGCCGGTGCTGCTGCGCGTCGGCTCGTCGCTGGTCGGGCGTGACCCCGAGGCCGAGCTGCGTCTCGATGTCAGCGGGGTGTCGCGCAAGCACGCCCGGCTCTCGGTGAGCGACGAGGGCGAGGTCCGCCTCACCGACCTGGGCTCGCGCAACGGCAGCTTCGTCAACGCGCAGCGGGTCGAGAGCGCGGCGCTGCGGGATCACGACGAGCTGCGCTTTGGCCCCGCGGTGCTGCGCCTGCGCTTCATCGGCCGCGAGGCGCCGCTGCCCGCCGCGCCGCAGCCGGTCCGACCCCCCGAGCTGAGCGAGCGCGAGTTCGAGGTCGCCTGCCTGGTCGCCGAGGGGCTGACCAACGCCGAGGTCGGCAAGCGCCTGTTCATCAGCCCCGCCACCGTGGGTCGGCACCTGTCGAACATCTACGAGCGTCTCGACATCCACTCGCGCGCGGCGCTGACCCGCTTCATCACCGATCCGCACGCGCGCCGCGGCTCCTAGTGCGTTGCAGCCCCTGACTGCAGTCCATGGACTGTGGTGGACTGCGACGTTTCAGAATGCACGACCGAGACGGAATCATTGGGTAAATCGGGGTGATCGAGTCTTGCTACCGTGGAGGGGCACCATGCACTCCACGTCCCGCCTGCTCGCCGCGCCCGCCTTCCTCGGTCTTGCCGCTCTGACCTCGTCGGGGTGTCTCCCCGACAATGCATCGCGGTCCGAGATGCGCGAGGCGCTGGTCGAGATCGCGGCGATGGGCGATGGCCTCGGCGCGCAGGACGACATCATCGAGCTGACCACCAGCTTCACGCTGGGGCAGGGCGTCGAGGCGGCGGCCGAGGAGATCCGGGCCTTCGTGGCCAGCCAGGTGCCGTGCTCGACGGTGACGGTGAGCCCGGGGCAGGTCTCGATCGACTTCGGCGATCTCGAGGACGCCTGTGTCTATCGCGGTCGGACCTACGCGGGGGTGGTGACGGTGTCGGTCGAGCTGACCGGCGACGGCGCCCACGTGACGCACCTGTACGAGGGCTTCACGGGTGGCAAGGTGACGATGGACGGCACGGCGGACGTGCACTGGGACGACGGCACGCGCCACATCGTGACCGACTTCGACTTCGTGACCGACGATCGCACGGTGGCGGTGGACTCCGATCGCACCCAGACCTTCAGCGCATGCCCCGATGCGGAAGCGGTCTGCGTGCACATCGAGGGCGACCGCCACTGGGTCAACGAGCGCGGCGAGTGGGACATGACCATCGAGGACATCCAGGCCCGCAGCATCGATCCCGTGCCCGAGTCGGGTCGCTACGTGGTGGTGAACCCCGAGGACCGCGAGATCGGCCTGAGCTTCTCGCGGGTCGACGGCAACACCATCGAGGTCGTGCTCTCGGGAGGTCGTCGCGACTTCACGCTAGAGGTCACGGCGGCGGGGCAGGTCGAGTAGGGCGGCCTCAGCCAGTCGTTTCACGGCCTCGCGGAGCTCGTCTTCGTCGTGGCGGGCGAAGCCGAGGCGGGCGTAAGGGCGGCGCCGACCGTCGAAGCTGAAGACCCGCGCGGGCCGAATCCGAACCCCGCGCTGGGCCGCACGCTCGCTCCAGTCGTCGGGGTCGAGGCCATCGAGCCGTACCCACAGCGCCAAGCCCCCGGTGGGGGGCCGGATGTCCACGAAGTCGCCCAGGCGTGTCTGCAGGCCCTCGACCAGCGCATCGCGGCGCGCCATGTAGTTGCGGCGCGCTCGCCAGACGTGCCGCTGCAGGTCGCCGTCTTCCATCAGCTCGGCCACCGCCGCTTCGACGGCGAGGTCGCCCTGGCGATCGATGGTGGCGCGAAGGTCCGTCAGCCGTCGTAGCAAGGGCGCGGGGGCGACGACGTAGCCGATGCGCAGCCCCGGCGCGAGCACCTTGGACAGCGTGCCCACGTAGATGACGTGCCCGCCGCGATCGAGGGTCGCGAGCGGGAGCACGGGGGGCCCTTCGTAGTGGAACTCGTGATCGTAGTCGTCTTCGATGATCGCGAGCCGATGGGTCCGGGCCAGGTCGAGCAGCGCCAGTCGCCGCGGGCCGCTGAGCGTGACGGTGGTGGGGTACTGATGGTGCGGCGTGAGGTAGACGGCGCGCAGCGATTGCTCCTTCGCGAGCTCGGCCAGGCGCTCGACATCGAGGCCTTCGTCGTCCACGGCCACGGGCACCAGCTCCGCGCCGTGGGCCTTGAGGGCGTCCCACGCGGGGCGATAGCCAAAGGACTCCACGGCCACCCGATCGCCTGGGCGCAAGACGGCGGCGGCCACCAGCCACAGCGCCATCTGGCTGCCGCGCGTCACGAATACGTCGTCGCGCTCGCAGGCCAGGCCGCGGGCGTCGGCCAGCATGGCCGCGAGCTGCTGGCGTAGCGCGGGCAGGCCGGACACGGGCCCGTAGTCGAGCAGGGTCTGCGCGTGACGCTTGAGCCCGCGACGGTACGCCCGCGCGAGCACGTCCCAGGGCACGAGTCGCACGTCGGGCAGGCCCCCGGCCAGGTCGTATTCGAAATGGGGAGCGGTGTACGCCTGCGTCGGGGGCAGCTCGCCCAGGGCGAACCCCAGCCGGCCCGGCATGGCGGCTCGTGGCCCGTCGTCGCGCCGCGGTGGTCGTTGCCCGGGACTGGCCACTCTCCGTCCCCGGGCGGGCTCGGTGCGGATCCAGCCTTCGGCATCCAACGCGTCGTACGCCACGTTGACCGTGTTGCGATTGACGCCCAGCTGCTGCGCGAGGCTCCGGGAGCCGGGCAAGCGCTGGTCGGGCCGCAGGCGCCCCCGCAGGATCTCCCGCCGAATGGCGGAGGCGATGCGCACGGCCAGCCCGCCCGCGTCTTCGGGCGGCAGCTCGAGCGCCAGGGTCCAATCTCCCACGGGTCATGGGTACCACGCCCTCGCCCCCGATCTTGAACTGGACTAGTCAAAAAATACGAACTGGACCTCCTGGATAGTCCGTTTGGATTCATCTTCCCCTGCATGGAGTCGAGCCCCTTCGCGATGACCGACCAGGAGGTCTTCGAGCTGTTCCGACGCACGGGTGTGCTGCGCATGGCCACCGTCACCCCGCGGGGGCCCCTGATGCGCACCATGGATTGCGCGGTCGTGGACGGAACCCTGTGCTTTCACGGCGGCGATCGGGGCGAGAAGCTCGACCTGCTGGAGCAGGAGGTGGTGGCGAGCACGGACGAGACGGTGGCGCACCTGCCCAGCTGGTTCTTCGACGAGCGCCGGGCCTGCCCCGCCACGACCTACTACCGCAGCGCGGTGTTGCGGGGTCGAGTGGAACGGGTGGAGGTGCCCGCCGAGAAGGCGGCGATCCTGCGGGCGTTGATGGAGCGCCATCAGCCCGAGGGGCGCTACCAAGATCTCGTGGCCCACGACCCGCTGTACACCGCGGTCATCGACAAGCTGCTGGTGGCTCGCTTTCGGCCCACGTCGATCTCGGGCAAGGCCAAGCTCGGGCAACACAAGGGACCACGCACCATTGCCAAGGCGGTCGCGGGGCTATGGCAACGTGGCGAGCCCGGCGACTTGGCGGCGATCCGGGCCATCCTCGAGGCTCACCCCCGCGCTCTTCCGCCGCAGTGGATGCTCGGTCCCGAAGGGTCGGTCTTCGAGGTGTCACCCGGCGAGCGCGAGCTCGAGGCCGCCGTCGAGCTGGTGCGCGACGAGTACTGGAACGTGGGGGTGGAACCGTGGCGGATCCGTGATGCCCATCGGTCGAGCGCGGCGTGGGTCGTCGCCCGCGATGCCGCGGGGCGGGTGGTGGCCACCGCCCGAGCGATGAGCGACGACGCCAAGGCGGCGTGGATCTACGACGTCGCGGTGAGCCGCACGGTCCGGGCCCGCGGTGTGGGCCAGGCCCTCATGGCGCTGCTGCTCGACCACCCCCGGGTTCGCCGCGCCCGACGAGTCGTGCTGCGCACCCGCGATGCGCACGGCTTCTACGCGAAGTTTGGGTTCGGTCATGAGACGGGGCGCAACGACTTGCTCGCGGTCATTCGAACGTGACGAAGCCGACCCACGGCGTGGGTCGGCTCCGATGAACCCCTGACTGGGGCAAAACGACTCAGCCTTACTTGGCCGTCATCAGGTCAGCCGCGCCGACCTCGGTGTAGCTGTCGAGTTCGTCCTGCGAGATCGGCATGGGCGTGCTCACGTCGGACAGGGCGGTGGCCAGCTCCGGGTGCCCGCTGCGGATCTCCTGCAAGGACTCTTCGACGTTGTCGGGGTCGATGTTCCACTCTTCGAGGCTGTACAGCATCAAGGAGTGGCCGCCGTCGCTGATCTCGAGGCACAGCTCGAAGGGCTCGGGGGCTTCGCCTTCGCACTCCCAGCTCTTCACCGTCACTTTGCCCCGGACGCGCTCCTGGGGGAAGAACAGCGACAATCGGTTGCCCTCGAGGCCGTAGTGGAACAGCTCCACGAGGTGGCGCCACTGCGACGAACGGCCCGTAGCGCCGAGGCGATCGCCGTCGATGTCGATCAACACCAGGTGTTGGATCATCTCGCGGGAGTCCCCGGGGATGCGCTCGATCCAGAACTGGTTGAGCACGTGCTGGGTGCCGGCAGCCTCATCGTCCGCGAACAGGCATTGGCCCAGGGTGAACATTCCGTAGGCGCTCGCTCCAGCAAGCGCGAGTCCGAGCAGCTTCGTCGTCGTCTTGGCCATGGCGCACCGTACCAGGTTTGCCACGGCTACATTTCCGGCGCCTCGAACGCGAGGGGGGTTTAACTGGGACGCGCCTTCAGTGTCGGTTGGCTCGCATGGCGCCGCTTGAGATGAGGCCCCGAGCCCGGCATGCTCGGCCCGAGGGAGAGGCCCCTCGAGCATGGACTCGGGAGTCGAGAACAACGAGCTACTCACCACGGGAGTCACGCCGACGCAGGTCCGCGACGCCCCGGGGGAGGGCTTCGTACAGGCTCCTGGGGCGGGTTCTCGGATGGGTCGCTATCTCCTGCTCCAGGAGGTCGGCTCGGGTGGAATGGGCGTGGTCATGGAAGCCTATGACCAAGAGCTCGATCGCCGCGTCGCGCTGAAACTTCTGCGGCCGCACTTGAGTCGAACTGGCGAAGCCCGCATGCGTCGCGAGGCTCGGATGCTCGCGCAGCTGCAGCATCCTTCCGTGGTCACCGTCTTCGAGGTCGGTGTCTTCGATGGACAGCTGTTCATCGCCATGGAGTTCGTCGACGGCGAGACCTTCGATCGTTGGGTCGCCGCGCACCGACCTCCGTGGCGACAGATCCTCGGCGTGGCCATCGAAGCGGCGAGAGGCCTCGGGGCCGCTCATGCGGTGGGGCTGATCCACCGCGACATGAAGCCGAGCAACGTGCTGGTCGGCAAGGACGGGCGCGTGTGTGTGGCGGACTTTGGCATCGCCACCGCGACCGAGCCGAGCGACGAGGCCGACGTACCCTCGCAGGCGTCGCGACTGGAGACCGGCTCGCAGGAGTCGATGGAGATCCTCGCGGCGGCCAGCGAGCGCTTCAAGGCCAACGAGACGACGCCGCATACCGAGCACGGCACGGTCGTGGGCACGCCCGCGTTCATGGCTCCCGAGCAGCATCGCGGCCAAGGGGTCGACGCGCGCTCCGACCAGTTCGCGTTCTGCGTGACCCTGTACCGCATGCTCTACGGCGAGGCGCCCTTCGCCGGCGACGACCTCCAGTCCTTGCGGGCGCGGGTGTGTCGGGGGGCCATCAACCCGCCGCCGGCCGGCGTCTCGGTCCCCAACTCGGTGCGGCGGGTCTTGCTTCGCGGCCTGGCCGTCGATCCGCAGCGGCGCTGGCCGACGATGCAGCAGCTCATCGTGGCGCTCGAGCGTTGTCTTCGACGCCGCCGTCGTCGGCTCGGCGTAGTGATCGGCGGAGCGATCATCGGTGCGAGCGCGGCCACGTGGATGCTCTCGACCGAGCCGGCCGAGGGCGCATCGTGCAGCGCGTTGGAAGAGCCGTTGGTCGAGGTCTGGGACGACGAGCGACGCGCGTCGATGCGCGACGCCTTTGTGGCCAGCGAGCTGCCCTACGCCCTCGACACCTGGAGTCGCACCTCGCGTCGGCTCGACCGTCAGGCCAGGCGCTGGAGCGATCGCTACGGCGAGGTCTGCATGGCCATGGGCGACCAGGGAGCCAGCGTGACCCTCGACCTCGAGATGGGCTGCCTCCGGCAGCGTCGCGAGGAGCTGCGGGCGCTGGTCGAGCTGCTCATCGATGGTGAGGCAGAGACCATCGCCAAGGCCATCCAGGCCGCGGCCGAGCTCGAGCCGGTCGAGACCTGTCGCGCCCGCGGGGCGGAGGCGGCCGCCATGGCTCCGCCCGCCCCCGAGCAGCAGGCCGAGGTCGACGAGATTCGTCTGCTGCTGGCGCGGGCCGAAGCGGCCTACAAGGCGGGGCGGATCGCGACCGCGTTCGAGTCGGCCGAGCGGGCCCACACGCGGGCGCAGGCCCTGGGCTACCCGCCGGTCGAGGTCGAGGCGAGCTTCCGCCTGGGCATGCTGCAGGGCATCCGCAGCGAGTTCGAGCAGTCCGAGGCCAACCTCGGCTCGGCCGCGCTCCGGGCCGTGGAGGCCCGGCACGATCGCATCGCGGCCCAGGCCGCGATCATGCAGGCCTTCGTCATCGGCTATCAGCTGGGGCGGCACTCCGAGGGCATGACCTCCGTCCGTCATGCTCAGGCCGCGATCGATCGACTGGGTCCCGACCCGATGCTCGACGCTCAGCTCCGCGTCACGCGGGCAGCCATCCTCACCGCGCAGGGCGAGTTCGACGAAGCGCTGAGGGACTTCCGGCATGGCCTGGCCCAGCGGGAGAAGACCCTCGGCCACGACCACCCCGTGGTGGCGTCCTCGTACAACAACCTCGGCAGCGTGCTGGTCGAGCTCGGTCGCTTCGACGAAGCCCTCACCGCGCTCGAGACGGCCCGGGAGATCTGGGAAGGCTCGTATGGACCGCGGCACCCGATGATCGCCACCGCCCTCAACGGCATCGGAGCCGTGCTCGAGCAGATGGGGCGCTGGCCCGAGGCGCGCGACCGCATCGAGCAGGCGCTGGCCATCCGCGAGCAGACCTTCGGGCCCGACCACGTCAACGTGGCGATCACCCTCGACAACCTCGGCTCGGTTCTCACGTACATGGGTGAGTACGAGGAAGCCCGCAAGGCGAGCCAGCGGGCGCTCGAGCTCCGCGAGCGCACCCTGGGCTCCGACCACCCGCACATCGCCTCGTCGCTGGTGAACCTCGGGCTCGTGGCTGAAAAAGAAGCCCGCTTCGCCGACGCGGTCTCGTATCACCGCCGGGCCATTTCCCTGTGGGAAGAGACGCTGGGCCCCGACCATCCCTACCTGGGCTTTCCGCTGACCAGCGTGGGGCGCGTGGATTTCGCGCTGGGTCATCGGGCCCAGGCCAAGGCGGAGCTGGAGCGAGCGCTCACGCTGCGTGCGGAAGGGAGCAAGCCGGCCGAGCGCGCCGAGACCCGCCTGGCGCTGGCGATGGTGGTGTGGGCCGATGACCCCCAGCGTGCGCGAGATCTCGCGACCCAGGCTCAGCAGGACGTGACCGGCGACGTGCCGCGGGATGCCGCCCTGCGCGGCGAGATCGAGACGTGGCTGCAGGAGCATCCGGCAGCGCCGCCGTGAGCCAAGCGGCGCAACCCCCCGATGCCCCTCCCGGCGATGGCGTGATTGTGGTACCTGCGCCGTCATGGCGCTGTCCGTCGGGATCGTAGGCTTGCCCAACGTCGGGAAGTCGACCCTCTTCAATGCTCTGTCCGATGCCGGGGCGGAGTCGGCCAACTACCCGTTTTGCACGATCGAGCCCAACGTGGGCGTCGTGCCCGTGCCCGATCCGCGGCAGGACGCGCTGGTCGACCTGTACAGCCCCAAGTCCAACGTGCCCACCAGCGTCGAGTTCCTCGACATCGCGGGCCTGGTCAAGGGGGCGAGCCAGGGCGAGGGGCTCGGTAACCAGTTCCTGACCCACATCCGCTCGGTGGACGCCATCTGTCACGTGGTCCGCTGTTTCGAGGACGACAACGTGGTGCACGTGGACGGCAAGGTCGACCCCACCGCGGACATCGACGTCATCGACACCGAGCTGCTGCTGCGCGACATGCAGTCGGTCGAAAACCGCCGCGATCGGGCGCGCAAGCAGTCCAAGAGCGGCGACGCCGACGAGAAGAAGGCGCTCGAGGTCACCGAGAAGGTGCTCGGCAAGCTGGAGGACGGGGTCCCCGTGCGCGCGATGGAGCTCGACGAGGACGAGCTCGAGGTGCTGCATCCGCTGGCGTTGCTGACGGCCAAGCCCGTGCTCTTCGTGGCCAACGTGGCCGAGGACGCGGCGGCCGAGGCCATGGACCAGCCGATGGTGCAGGCGGTCGTGGAGCGGGCCAAGGCGCAGGGCGCCGAGGTGGTCGCCATCTCGGCGTCGATCGAGTCGGAGATCGCGGGCCTCGAGGCGGACGACCAGGTCGAGTTCCTGGAGAGCGTGGGCCTCGAGGAGCCGGGCCTGCACCGGCTCATCCGCAAGGCGTACCGCTTGCTCGACCTGCTCACCTTCTTCACCGCGGGGGAGAAGGAGGTCCGGGCGTGGACCATCCGCACCGGGACCAAGGCTCCGGGCGCGGCGGGCAAGATCCACACCGATTTCGAGCGCGGGTTCATCCGCGCCGAGGTGATGCACTGGAAGGACCTCATCGACGAGGGCAGCGAGGCCGGGGTGAAGGCCAAGGGCTTGCTGCGGGTCGAGGGCAAGGACTACGTCGTCGCCGACGGCGACGTGATCCACTTCCGCTTCAACGTCTGAGCCGCCCTCCTTTATTAGAGGAAGGGCGACTGTCGGCGGTCGGGCTGTCGCGCTTTGTGCGCCTAGGTCAGGTCGTCGAGCGCGGACGAGATGTTGGCGAGGGCCTCTTCGAGATCCGCGGGGTCGACGCCGAAGCTCAGCCGGATGAAGCCGGGCGCCTCGAAGAAGCTGCCGGGGACCACCTGGGTCTGGTAGCGCTCGCGCAGGTGCTCGACGAAGGGCCCGTCGTTCATGAGGTCGGGCAGGCGCACGCAGCCGCTGAGGCCCGCATGAGGCGCGACCCACGAGACCCGAGGCTCGTTGTCGATCCACTTCTGGACGATGGCCTGTCCCGCGCTTCCCACGCGTTTCGTCCATGCGGTGAGCCGCTCGGAATCGCGCAGGACTCGAGCGCCGAGCATGAGGGTCGAGACCGGCTCGTCGACGTGTAGGTAGTTGGTGGCCGCGCGGAGCACCCGGTTGGCCTCGGGGTTGCCGGTCACGATCCAGCCCGCGCGTAGTGCGGAGAAGCCGAAGCACTTCGTGCTCGAGGACCAGCTGATGCAGTTGGGCGCGACGCGGCACGCCGGTTGAATCGGCGCGTCGGCATCGGCCGGGAAGTCGTAGTCGAGGTAGACCTCGTCGACGAGCACGACCGCGCCGACCCGCGCCGCGAGCTCGGTGACCTCGAGCAAGGTGTTGCGATCGAGCGCGACCCCGCTCGGGTTGTGAAGGTTGCTGAGGATGACCGCCTTGGTGCGCGGAGTGAGCAGCCGGGCGAGTCGGTCGGGACGGACCGCCCAACCATCGGCGGCGTCTCGCTCGAGTCGCGACGTCGTGGCCCCGAGCATCTCGGGTACCCGATGCAATGGTTCGTACGTCGGGCGCTCGACGATGACATGATCACCCGAGCGGAGCAGAGCCATCAGCACATGGGTGATGGCCAGGCTCGCGCCGAGGGTCGGGGTGACCTTCTCGGGTTCGACCCCGTAGCGCGCCGACACGACCTCGATGAATTCTTCGCGTGCGCGACGGCGCACGTCGCGGCGACAGAGTTGCGCGACGTCGAGGGCGTCGGACCAGGAGCCAACGATGGCTCGCGCCTCCTCGTCGTCCGACCCGTTCGTCACCGTATCGGCGATGCCACTGCCGGTGAGGTTGAGACGTGCCAACCCCTCGACCGATTTGGCCCACGGCAGATACTCCAGGGCTCGCAGCGCCGCCTTCACAACGGGCGGCATGGTTTCAGATGTAGGAGAGCCCCGCAAGCGGCCGTAAACAGCGGTTTTCGGCCCTCTACGGGGCAATTGGGGCAGTGTCGGCGGGCGGACTACCCCGCGATGGGCAGCCGGACGACCCAGATCTGCGCGAAGCGCTCAGGCCTACTCAGCGTCCGCGCCAGCGGGTCAACGACGATCGCGTGCCTCGGCGGAGCACTCGAGCGAGCTTGAGCGTCTCGGTCTCGGCCCACGAATCGGCGAGCGCGGGCTCGAGTCGTGGTCGACCTTCGGGCCAATCGAGACGAGTTTCGAGACGGCGACCTTCCGGTAAATAGATCGCGACGGTGTACACGGCGGGGTCGTCGGCGACCCGAGTCGCCACGAACCGGCCCCCGTTGTCGGGATGAAGATCAGTACTCGAGCTTTCGACCACGGCTGTCCGGAAAAATCGAAGACGACCCCGGCCACGCGCGGGCGCGAACCGGGGTCGTGAAAAGCGAGACGGTGAACGTCGATCCTCGTCAGGCGGGGCAGCCCTCTTCGCCCGCATCGCAGCAGGCGCACTCGGTCGCGCCCTCGTCGGTGGTGACGCACTCGCCGAAGTCGTAGGTGATGCCGTCGGCGTCACCTTCCTCGGTGCAGATGCGAAGGCAGCTGTCGCCGCCGAGTCGGTTGTCCTGGCAGAAGAGGATCTGATCCCCGTCGTCACCGCAGGCGTCGCAGTCGGGTCCGCTGCACGGAGTGCCCGGGCCGTCGCCGCAGACGAACGCGACACCGGAGCCGTCGTCGATGCAGCCGTAGGCGAAGTCGCGACCCTCGCTCTCGCACCAGACGGTGGGGAACCCGGAGTTCTCGACCCAGGTGCCACCCATGCACTCCCAGTAGCGGCTGCCGGCCGGGCCCTCGGACTCGACGTTGCTGCAGAAGATGAAGGTGTCGTCGGTGCAGTCGGCGTCGTTGGGCTCGACGCCGTTCCACTCCGCCTCTTCCATGGTGCACTCGCCGGGCGGCTCGGCCGTCTCGTCGGCGCCAGTGTCGTCGACGTCGTCCGCGGTATCCGCGGTGCCCGAGGTCATCGGGTCGCCCGTGGTGAGCGGAGCGTCGGTCTCGCCGGGGGCCTGGTTGGGATCTTCGCAGCAGCTCAGATCCGACAAGTCACTGGGATTACACCAGTTAAAGCCATCGTCGCAGACGCAGACCTCACCCTCGAGGTGCACCGGGTTGTTCTCGTCGCCGCCGCAGCTGGCATCGCCACCGCGGCCCGGGATCTCGTCGCACTCGAAGTCGTTGGCGTCGTTGGGGTTGACCCACTCGTGGCCGGCGTCGCACACGCATTCCCCACCCACGAGTTGGCTGTCGCAGCCGGTGTTGCCGCACTCGCTGCAGTCGAGGGGGCCGACCGAGATGACGCAGCCGAGGCCGAGGCCACCGAGTCCGCCAAAGGTTGCAGTCAACAGGAGCGTGCGGAGGGTTTGTGTCATGCGCATGGGAGTAGGCCTTTCGACGGCCTGTACGGCCGCTTCATTCTTCCCACCTGTACCGCAAGGAGCCCCACTCGCGCGAGCCTGCGCTAGCACCGCAGTCTGAGCTGGGAGCCGAGCGCAACCGCGCGGGCGGGGCTTGTCGGGGGCGTCGAAGGCCGACGCTCAGTCGACGGTCCAGGTGTGGCCGGAGTTCAGCAGGGCGTTCATGTCGCCCAGTCCGTTCTTGGCCACGGCTTGCTCGTTCTGGGCCACGACCGCCGCGTCGTAGGCGTGGCGCGGTTCGCGATAGAGCACGCCGAAGACCATCGGGAAGTCGGGCACGTACAGCTGCGCGAGCAGGAAGGCGAGGCTGCGGTTGGTCTCGTCGTGGACGGTGACCTCCGACTCGGGCACGCCGCCCTCGCCGACCTGCACGACCTCGATTTCGCCCCCGACGACGCGCAGGCCCTTGTTCTTCTCTTTGCCGAACAGCAACGGCTTGCCGTGCTCGGCCCACAGCTGCGTGTCCGACGCGACATCGCGGGCGGTGACCCCGGTCCAGGTGCCGTCGTTGAACACGGGGCAGTTCTGGAGGATCTCGACGAACGAGGCACCGCGGTGCTCGCGGGCTTCGACGAGCACGGAGCCCAGGGTCTTGATCGAGGTGTCGATGGCGCGTGCGACGAACGGAGCGCCCGCGCCCAGCGCAAACAGCGTGGGCACGACGGGGTAGTCGAGGGAGCCCATCGGGGTCGAGGGGCTGCGCTGGCCGAGCAGCGAGGTGGGCGAGTATTGGCCTTTGGTCAGCCCGTAGATGCGGTTGTTGAACATCAGCAGCTGGACGTCGACGTTGCGGCGCAGCACGTGCAGCAGGTGGTTGCCGCCGATGCTGAGGCCGTCGCCGTCACCGGTGATGATCCAGACGTCGAGGTCGGGGTTCGACAGCTTGAGTCCGGTGGCCAGCGCGGGCGCGCGGCCGTGGATCGTGTGGAACCCGTAGGTGTTCATGTAATAGGGGAAGCGGCTGGAGCAGCCGATCCCGGAGATGAACACGGTGTTCTCCCGTGCGACGCCCATGGTGGGGAGCGCCTTTTGGACGGCCGCGAGGATCGCGTAGTCGCCGCAGCCAGGGCACCAACGGACTTCCTGATCGGAGGTGAAGTCCTTTTTGGTGAGCTTCTTGGCAGGTGTATCGGGCATGGCTTCGATTCGCTCGGCGAGAGGTTCAGGCGTTGAGGGCGGCTTCGATGCCGTCGAGGACCTCGGCGACCTTGAAGGGTTGTCCCTCGACCTTGTCGAGGGGCTCGGCGGGCACGAGATATTCGGCGCGGAGCACTCGGCAGAGCTGACCGTTGTTGAGTTCGGGGACGAGGACCTTGTCGAAGTTCCGCAGCAGATCCCCGAGGTTGCGCGGCATGGGCCACATCTGACGGACGTGGATGTGCGAGACGTCCAGGCCCTTGGCCCGGGCGCGCTGCACCCCTTGGTTGACCGAGCCGAAGGTCGAGCCCCAGCTCACCACCGCCATCGTGCCGGAGTCGTTACCCAGCTCGACCGCCTGCTCGGGCATGTCTTGGGCGATGCGCATGATCTTGTCTGCGCGGACATCGGTCATCTTCTGGTGGTTCTTCGGGTCGTACGAGATGTGGCCCGAGTCGTAGTTCTTCTCGAGGCCGCCGATGCGGTGCTCGAGGCCGGGGGTGCCCGGCTTGGGCCACACCCGCGCGAGGGTCTCGTCGTCGCGCATGTACGGGTGGAAGCCCTCGGTGTCCGCGTGGAACGTCACCGGGAACGGCTTGAGCTCGTCGAAGTTGGGGATCTTCCACGGGGAGGCGCCGTTGGCGATGAACCCGTCGGACAGCACCATGACGGGAGTCATGTACTTGGTCGCGATGCGGCAGGCCTCGATGGCGTAGTGGAAGCACTCGCCGGGGGTGGCGGGCGCGAGTACGCACATCGGGGCATCGCCGTTGCGGCCCCAGATGGCCTGGAACAGGTCGCTCTGCTCCGTCTTGGTCGGCATGCCCGTGGAGGGGCCAGCACGCTGGACGTCGAAGATCACCAGCGGGAGCTCGGTCATGATCGCCAAGCCGATGGCCTCGCCCTTGAGCGCGATGCCGGGCCCGGAGGACGCCGTGGCCCCCAGGGCGCCGCCGAACGAGGCCCCGACCGCCGCACACACGGCGGCGATCTCGTCCTCGGCCTGGAAGGTGGTGACCCCGAAGTGCTTGAGCTTGGCCAAGCTGTGCAGGACCGACGACGCCGGCGTGATGGGGTAGGAGCCGAACATCACGGGAAGACCGGCCAGGCGGCCGCCCGCGGCCAATCCCCAGGCGAGCGCCTCGTTCCCGGTGATGTTGCGGTAGGTGCCCTTGGCCAGGACCGCCTTGGGGACCTTGTAGGTGCCGACGTTCTGGGGCAGCTCGGCCATCTGGCCGTACACGTGCCCGGCATTGAGCGCGGCGATGTTGGCCTCGGCCAGCTCGGGCTTCTTGGCGAACTTGGCCTTGAGCCACTCCACGGTGGGCTCGCGGCTGCGATCGAACATCCAGAACAGCAGGCCGAGCGTCCACACGTTCTTGGTGCGGGCTGCCGATTTGGAGCCGATGTCGAGGTGCGCCACCGCGGCCGTGGTCAGCTTGGTGATATCGGCCTTGAGCACCCGGTACGGGGCCAGCGTGTCGTCCGTCAGCGGGTCGACCTCGTACCCGGCTTTCTTCAGGTTGCCGCGCGTGAACGCGCCCGTGTTGATGATGACCAGCCCGCCGCGCGGCACGTCGGCGAGGTTCACCTTCAGAGCGGCGGGGTTCATCGCCACCAGCACGTCGGGAGCATCCCCCGGGGTCAGCACGTCGTGCGACGCGAAGTGGATTTGGAAGCCCGAGACGCCGAAGGTGGTGCCGGCTGGAGCACGGATCTCCGCCGGGAAGTCGGGGAAGGTGGCCAGGTCGTTGCCCGCGACCGCGGTCGCTTGCGTGAACTGGGTGCCGGCAAGCTGCATGCCGTCACCGGAGTCGCCCGCAAAGCGGATGACGACCGAGTCGAGAATCTCGCGATCCTCGGCGTTGGGGCTTTTATCGGAAACCGGGGTGTCCATGACGAAGACGTGGGACGAAGAACGAAAGAGCGCGACGTCGCGAAGATGACGCTACGTCAGCGCATTGGACGGGAGTATGGCGCCGGGCCGAAACCTTGTCACCCCGTGAACCCGTGGCGCCGCGCACCGGATCGTGAGCTGCCCGTACGTAGCGTGAGCTGAACCGCACCTGCGCGGACGTGGCACGTGGCTCATCCGCCATGGTGTTCGCGCGCTAGAAGGTCGAGTCGATCAGCTGCTGGATGTACTCACGGTAGGCAGCCGGAGTTGCCGCGGTCGGCTCGTCGGGGGCGCTGGCCAAGCCGGCGGGTGCATCGCTGCCGCCATCGTCGGTACGTGCTCCGGCCCATTCCAATAGATAGATCCGGCCGTGTTCGTCGCGGACGCGCTTGTCCCGCAAATCCAGCTCGGACAGCTCCTTGGTCCAGCGCAGCACGTCGCGCACGAACGACCGTGACCACGTTCGATGGCGGGCGGTGAAGGCCTCCGCCTCCTCCGGCCAGGCGTTGCGGAGATGATCCCGCACCGCGGCGCCCAGCTTGGGGGCATTGCGGGCATCGTCGAGGTACCGCCGCCGGTCGTGCCCCTGGCTCTTGAGCAGCAGGCGTTCGGCCACCGACAGCTGGGTCCCGCCGAGCTTGAAGGTGGCCACGGGAAGACTCGGATCCACCTGGAGCCGAAGCTCCGGCCCGACGATCGCCGAGACGATGGAGCCGAACGCGAGGTGAGGCACCACCACCTCGCGGGGCTCGGCCGCCGCACTTCGCCGGGACCATCCCGTGATCGCGACGCCGGTCGACGCCGCTAGGAAGTGACGTCGAGACCAGGAGCGAGAGGCGGTGGCTTCGTCGGTCATGCGCGTTTCACCCGTTGCGAAGGGAGTCTTCTGGCACCCCAAACGATCATCGGGCGTTCGTGCGTTTATGTCCATGTTTTTCGTGTGTCGGGATGACCATTGAGGACGCTCACGGGTCCGAACGGGCCCTTTGGGCCGCTCGCGATCTGCGTGAAGTCTCGCGCGAGGTCTGCGGCGAACTGCTAGCGTCGCGCCATGGCAAAGGGCAACGACGTCCTCGAGGTCGCGGACGTAGACGAGCTGATCGATCGAGGGCTCCTGGCCGACGAGGAGCAGGACGCCGATCTCGCCGAGCGCATCCTCGATGAGGCGGGCGATCGACTGGGCGAAAACCACCCTCGGGTCCTCCATCTCGCCGGTCGTTTGGCGTGGGCCAGCGGCGACATCGAGCGCGCCACCGGGTTCTTCCAGCAGGCGGCCGACCAGACCCCGACCCGCGCCGACATCTACATCGATTGCGCGCGGTGCCTGCACCTGCTGGGCGAGGACGACAGCGCGGCCGAGGCCCAGCTGCGCGCGGCGCTCGAGCTGCCCAACATCGACGCGCTGCACAAGGGTGACGCCCTAGTGCTGCTGTCGCAGATCCGCCTCGAGGACGACGACGCCGAGGAAGCGCTGGAGCTGCTCGAGCAGATCCCCGCGAGTCTCAAGACGCAGGCGCTGTACTTCAGCGCGAAGGCGGACGTGCTGGTCGACCTCGAGCGCATCAAAGAAGCCCTCGAGTGCCTCGACGCGGCCGTCACCGCCGAGCCCAAGGACCCCGACTATCACTACCAGCAAGGGCTTGCCCGACAGAGCATCGGCGACATCGAGGGCGGCATCGCGTCCATGCTGAAGGTGCTCGAAATCGAGACCGAGCTGCGTGGGCCGAGCGAGGCGCCCTCGGCGAAGGAGGTCCAGACCCTTCGCAGCGTGCTCGAAGAGGTCATGGAGGAGCTGCCCAGTCCGCTGCTCGAGCTGGTGGCCAATGCCCCCGTTCGGGTGCAGGCGGGGGCTAGCCCAGAGCAGGTCCGCGAAGGCGCCGACCCGCGCACGGCGGTGTTCTTCGAGGGCACGCCCAAGCTCGAGGAGGGCGAGGCCGAGCTCACCGGGATCGTGGTGGCGCGCGACGTGCTGCTCGACGAGATCGAAGACGACGAGGAAATCGGCGAGGCGCTGCTGTTGGCCATGGCCAGCGAGATCGCCGACTTCTTTGCGAAGGAGGACCTCATCTACGCGGAGGCGAGCTCGTGACCGACGGCCGACATGTGCCCAACGACGACAGCGCGGCGCTGATCTACGACTGGAACGACAAAGACCGCCGGGGCCCGGTGCTGCGCAAGCAGCCGCGCTTCGTCGACGAGACCATCCGCGATGGGCTGCAGTCGCCGTCGGTGACCGATCCGACCATCGAGCAGAAGATGGAGCTCGTTCGCCTGATGGATCGGCTGGGCATCGACGTCGTCGACCTCGGCCTGCCCGGGGCAGGACGTCGCGCCGTCGAGGACGTCGAGCGCCTGTGCCGGATGATCGTCGAAGAGAAGCTCGCGATCCGGCCCAACTGCGCCGCGCGGACGGTGGCCGCCGACATTCGGCCGATCATCGAGATCTCCGAGCGGGTGGGGATACCCATCGAGGTGACCGCGTTCATCGGCTCGAGCCCGATCCGCGCCTACGCCGAGGACTGGGACGTGGGGCGCCTGGAGCGGCTGACCCGCGACGCCATGAAGATGGTGGTGCAGGCCGGCCTGCCCGCGTCGTTCGTCACCGAGGACACCACCCGCAGCCACCCGCGAACCCTCGACCGGCTGTTCCGCGCCGCGATCGAAGAGGGCGCCACCCGGCTCGTGCTCTGCGATACCTGCGGGCACGCCTCGCCCGATGGGGTTCGCAACCTGCTGCACTTCACCCGGGCCCTGCTGCGAGCGATGGGCATGGAAGATCAGGTCGCGCTCGACTGGCACGGGCACAACGACCGCGGCCACGCGCTGACCCTGGCCCTGTTCGCCCTCGAGTGGGGGGTCGACCGCGCGCATGGCTGTGCGCTCGGCATCGGCGAGCGGGTCGGCAACACCTCCATGGATCTGATGCTGCTCAACCTGTACCTCATGGGTGAGCTGGACTCGGACAAGCACGACCTGTCGTGCCTGGTGGAGTACGTGCACAAGACCAGCGAGTTCACCGGTGTGCCCATTCATCCCAGCTACCCGCTGGCGGGGCGCGATGCCTTCCGCACCGCGACCGGCGTGCATGCGGCCGCCGTGATCAAGGCCGAGGGCAAGGGCGACATGGAGCTGGCCGACCGGGTCTACTCCTCGGTGCCCGCGCGGCACTTCGGTCGGCAGCAGGAGATCGAGATCGGTCACTACAGCGGGCGCTCGAACGTCGAGCACTGGCTGCGCTCGCACGGCTACCAGGCCGAGGACGCGCTGGTCGATCGCATCTTCTCCCGGGCCAAGCAGGGCAACCGGACGCTCGAAGAAGAAGAGATCCGGGCGATCATCGAGCAGGCTTCGTAGCTCGCCTTCACCTCAGATCAGGTCGTCGACGGCGCCGACGCTCGACAGCGGCCCGTTGTAGCGCTGGCCGTGCGGGAGCTGCGATGCGCTCATCTGCATCGCGTGGGTCGTGGCCAGCTCGCCGCAGCTCGCGTCCGAGGGGCTCGCCCGGTTCTGCACCGAGTTTTGGTGCCACAGGTCGTAGAACTCGCGAATGTCTCGGGTGTCGCCCGGCACGCCGAGGTGCTCTTGCCACAAAGAGCGACGGTACTCGGTGACCTTGCCGCGGTGGTGGAGCGAGACGCCGATCTCGGCGTCGGTGGTCGACAGGCTGCGGCCGTTGAAGTTGGCCGAGCCGATATAGGCCCAGGTGTCGTCGACGATCATCGTCTTCGAGTGCGGGTAGATCATCTCGGCGTAGGCGTTGGGCGGCATGCAGCGGGCGAGCCCGAAGACCCCCACTCGATCCGCGGCATTGGGGACGCCGAGCCAGCGCCGGAGGATGGACGCTTGGAGCCAGGTGGCGTGGGAGACCGCTCGGTTCTGCAGCTCTTCGGGGACCGGGAGCCACTCGTAGTGATCCCGTCGGTTCAAGGGGACCCCGAAGTAGCGCTCGCCGAAGCGGGGGGCGTTTTGCAGGCGCTCCATCTCCTCGGTCACGAAGGGGATGACCGCGATGACCTGGAGCGCCGCATTGGCCCGCAGCGCGGCCTCGATGGCGTCGCCGAAGCCCTCGTGGTTGATGTACTGGTTTTCGATGTAGATGTAGTGGCGCGCGGTCTCGATGGCGCGCTCGAGCGCCTTCATGGTGCCCGTGTAGCGCATGCGTCGATAGCCATGGGGGACGAGATGAGCCTGGTGAAGGTCGTCCGTCTTGATCACCTGCACGTTGTGCCCGGTGGTCGGCCCTCGTCCCAGGCGGTGAGGGACTTCGAGGTCGTCCCAGAGCGCCGCCGCGTCGTGATACGTGATTTCGCCCGCGGGATCGGTGGTCTGATTGATTCCGATGCCCGCGTTCCAGCGGTAGGCGAAGTTGCGCTCGACCTGGCGGGCCCCGTGTCCGTCGATCTCGACGCCGCAGTCGTGCCACGGCCAGTGATCGGGGTGCAGGCGCGTGGCGTGGCCCGGAGCCGACTGGCGGTCGGGCATGAAGTCGATGCCGCCGAGCAGAGCGTAACGACCGTCCACCGTGACGTACTTCTCGTGGTACGCGCCCATCTGCTGGAGGGCGAAGGTGTACGGGTGCTTCGATACCCGGCACGAGACATTGGCATGCGCGAGAAAGCGGAGGACCTCGGGATAGGCCCACGTGCCGTTGTGATAGTCGAGCAGGACGTGGACCTTCACGCCGCGCTGGGCCGCAGCGAGCAGGGCCTGCCGGATGCTGAGGCCGCCCCCGACAGGCGTGCGGTGGTCGAAGCTCCAGCTCGCCACGTACACGTGTTGCCGCGCCGTCTGGATGCGGCCCAGCACCGCGGCGAAGTAGTTCGAGCCGTCGATGAGCGGGCGCGGCCGAGCCGAGCGCGTGGGTCCGTGGCCCAGGTTGTGCACCGCGCGGATCCACCAGGGGCGCACGTCGAGGCGAGGGGAGCGGCCGCGGATGAGCTGTCCTCCGTCGCGGATGGTCACGTTGAACTGGAGCTCGAGATCATCGTGCTCGGTGCGACTGGGATCACCGGGCAGGTTGATGGTGGTGAGGACGTAGCTGCAGTTGTGGGTCGCGTCCGCCTCGACCACGATGTGCTCGGAGGTCACGTCCCAGCCTTCGGCCTGGGCATCCGACGAAGACTGGAGGCTGCGCTCGGAGACCCCGAGCTCGTAGTCGTCCGCGTCGAAATCCGAGGCCTGGGTGGTGACCGCGAGCATCGGGTCGTTCGGGTTGACGCCGACGTCGAGCTCGATCACCTCGAAGCTCACTTGCGCCGAGCTCGACAGCTGCACGCCGTTGACCTGCACGCGGAGCTGGATGTTGTCGTGGGCGAAGGCGCGGCGCGTGGGCCATTGCAGGAAGGTGCCTGGTGTCGATGGCACCTCGGCCTCCATGACCCAGTCCGGCCAGGCCGAGGCGCCGTCGACCAGCGTGCTGCGAGTCGGCCCCAGGCATACGTTGCGCTGGATCTGGGCCGAGCGAGCGGCGTGGCCCGAGCCTCGCGGCGGAGGAGGGCAGGGCGGTGCGGGGGAGACGTCCCCGTCGTGGGCGGTCGGCTCGCTCATTCGTTGTCGTGAACCTCGGTGAGCTTCGCGGCGGTGGCGTCGTCGAGCTCACCGGTGGCGTCGAGTCCATGGAGCTGTTGGAAGTATCGGAGCGCTTCTCGGGTCCACGGTCCCAGCTCGCCGTCGATGGCTCCCGGATCGATCTGGAGGTTGCGCAAGCGGGCCTGAGCGCCCTGGATGGTCGACACCGGATCGAGAGCGCCGACTTCGAGCTCGTACGTTCGCTCGTGCTCGTCTTCACTCTGCGCCGGGACACGGAGCCGCGCCTCTCGGGTCCGGGCCGGGACCGCGGTGATGACCATGCCGTCGCCGTCGGTCGTACCCTCGATCGTCGCGCCCTCGCACTCGATCTCGTAGGCCCGGTCGGCGAGCGGCTCGCCCTTGGTGTCGAGCAACTGCACGTGGACCTCGACGGAACGACGCTGCACTCGAAATCGGTGCCGCTGGTCGACGGCCGCGTCGTGCCAGCGCAGCTCGATGTCGGGGACGGTGACGGTATCGCCATCCTCGAGGCACTCGGGGGTCCGCCCCTGCTCGCGGAGGTGCTTGTTGGCGGGGTCGTCCCAGATCTTCTCCCACGGGACCTTCGCCTGCGCGGCGATGCTGTGGATGCAGTCTCGGGCTCGTGCCGTGTACCGGGGCATGACTGTTCTCAGCCACGGCGGCGCCACGCCGACGGGCGGTCGTGTCGCCCGATGGCCGCGCCACCGCTCGCCGTCGTGCGCGGCGGTCGGGTCAGGTCTCGCCGCCGGAGGGGGCGAGGTCTTTGACTTTTTCCTTCAGGATCAGCCCGCCACGCCGGATATAGGTGCGGACCGTGGTGGCTTCGACCCCCAGGATCGAGCCGATCTCGGGGCTCTTCATGCCTTCCCAGAACTTGAGCTCCAGGGCGACCTGCATGTTCACGGGCAGCTCTCGTAGCGCCTCGAGCAGCCGTGTCTTGGCCTCGTCGTTGCGCATCATCGTGCTCGGCCCGGGTGCCATGTTCCACATCGAGCGCGACTCGAGCTGGTCTTCTCGCGCGTCGTACTTGCGCTGCAAGAAGCGCTGGAACCGGTTGTAGGCCACGCGAAACAGGTAGGGGCGAAACTCGCGAATGCGGTCGCGCTGCTCCACGCAGATCGCAAAGGTGTCTTGGATCAGATCCTCGTGGCCTTCGGCGAGCTTGTTGGCGAAGAACCGATCCAGCGCGGCATAGTGGCGATCGAGCAGGGCCCGTCCGGCGTCGGCATCCCCCGAGCGCCATGCATCGAGGAGCTGTGCGTCGCTGCGGGCGCCCGGCTTCGCCATCCGATGAGGATACAACCAAGCGCCGCGGCCCGGGTGGAGCGGGTACGAGGTCGCGCGCGGTGGCCCGGCGGCCATGACGAAGGGGTCGCACTTGAGAGCGGCTCGAACCCGAAGTGCCGACGAGGGGCCCGACCGTTGCACCTCGATCGAAAAAAAACGAAGAGGCTCGAATTCGCGGCGCGAGGGCGCTTCAGCGATGGAAGCGCCGGATTCGGATCGGCGCGGCCGAAGCGGGGAGCGACGAGCGGGGCACATCGCCACGCTCGGCCGAGCCTCGCCCGACAACCGTGAGAACAACCACGATGGATCGACGTGCACTCATCCGCGGCGGGAGCAAATGAGCTATGCACCAGTGATGGCTGCGCCCGAAGACCTCGGCGACGAGACGCCCGCGCTGGACACCGCGGTCGTGCAGGCGCTGCAAGGGGTCGTGGGAACGCCGGCCTCGGACATCGCCCGCGAAGCCAAGCGCGATGCGGTGCTCGACGGACTGGGTCTGTCCGAGCCCGGGTCCGCGCGTCGCTTGGGTCGCTACGTGGTCGTGGGGGTCTTGGGGCGCGGAGGCATGGGGACCGTGCTGGAGGCCCACGACGAGCAGGCGGATCGGCGCGTGGCGATCAAGCTGCTGCACTCGGGGAGCGCCGAGCACCACGTGCAGCGGCTCCGGGCCGAGGCGCAGGCGCTGGCCAGCTTCGATCACCCCAACGTCGTCGAGGTCTTCGAGGTCGGCGAGGCCGAGGGCCAAGCCTTCGTCGCGATGCAGCGGCTCGACGGGGTGACCCTGGCGACGTGGCAGACCGAGGCGGCCCGGGGCTGGCGGGCGTGTGTCGAGGTCTATCTGCAAGCGGGTCGAGGCCTGTCCGCGGCGCACGAGGCCGGGCTGGTGCACCAGGACTTCAAGCCCGCCAACTGCATCATCGACGGTCGTCAGCGGGTGCGTGTGCTCGACTTCGGGCTCGCCCGTCGCATCGAAGGGGCCGCCGAGACCCATGCCTACGCGCTGGGGACCCCGGGCTATATGGCCCCTGAGCTGTTCGACGGCGCGGCGGCCGACGCTCGGAGCGACCAGTTCAGCTTCTGTGTCGCGCTCTACGAGGCGCTCTACGGTCGTCGACCCTTCACGGGAGGCTCGCTCGAGGCCGTGATCGCAGCGACGCGCAAGGGGGTGGTCGAGGCGGGGCGAGTGAGTGTGGAGGTGCCGGCGTCGTTGCGGGCGATCATCGTCCGGGGGCTCGAGGCCGACCCGCAGCGGCGTTGGCCGTCGATGTCGGTGCTGCTCGAGCAGCTCGAGCGCTGCCTGGCCCCGGGGGCGCGACGATGGTTGACGCCGGGGTTGGTCGCGGGCATGGCCGTGGTCGCGATCGGCCTCGGCTTGGCCGCGGGGGACGACGCGGAGCAACGGGCTCGCGCGGGCTGTGCCCGGGCGGCGGAGGAAGGCCTCGACGCGGTATGGAGCGAGCAGCGGGGGCGCAAGGTCGCGACCGCCCTGTCGGCCACGGGGTTGCCCTACGCCGAAGACACCGCGCAGCGGGTGGTGCCTCGGCTGGGTGCCTACGCCGAGCGATGGGCCGAGGCTCACCGCCAGGCCTGCGAGGCGACGCAGGTGCGACGGGAGCAGAGCGAGCGGACCCTGGAACTACGCCTACGCTGCCTCGGGGACCACGCCGTGGCGCTGGCGGCCACCGTCGAGACTCTGGCCGATGCGGATGAGCCTGTCGTTCGAGAGGCGATGGCGGTGGTGACGATGCTGCCTCCGATCGAAACCTGCGATGATGCCACGCGACTGCAGCGGCTCGACGATGCGATGCCGCTGCCCAACGAAGAGGCGCGAGCGCAGCAGGTGGCGTCGCTGCGCGAGCGGCTGGTCCGGCTGAAGGTTCGCAGCGACGTCGGTCACCACGCTCACGTCGCGCAGCAGCTGCCGTCGTTGATGGACGACGCGTCTGCACTCGACCACCCGCCCTTGCTCGCCGAGGTGCAGTTGTGGCGCGGCGTATGCCTCGGCCGCTCGGGTGACCACGAGGAGGCGGAGCGGCAGCTGCGGCAGGCCTACGCCACCGCCCTGGAGCAGGGTCACGAGGACATCGTCTTGGGGGCCGCGGCTCGTTTGACGATGGTCGTCGGCGTGCACCTGCAGCGCCACGCGGAGGGCCTTCAGTGGGGACGGACGGCGCTCCCCCTCGCCACGCGCCGCGGTGATCCGGTCGCTCGCAGCGTCGTCGAGCGCGGGCTCGGCCGGGTTTTCGACCACCAGGGGCAGCACCCCAAAGCCGAAGAGCACTACCGACAGGCCCTGCGCTCCGTGCAGGAGGCGGGACCGGGTCACGACCTCGCGACAGCCACCGTCCTCGACGCGCTGGCGACCGTGCTCGAGCGCCGCGGCGAGCACGGCGAAGCCCTCGAGCGACGCCGCGAGGCGCTCGGGCTGCGTGAGCGCATCCTCGGACCCCGTCACCCCGAGGTACTGCAGGCCCGGCGGCAGTGGGAGCACACGGCGCGTTGACCCTCAGTCCTGGGCGTCGCGCGGCACGACCTCGACGTCGAGGTGCTTGCCGAGATCGGTGAGGTAGAGGTCGGCCATCTCGTTCGGCTCGTGGAAGGTGCGCGCCACGAGTCGGTACAGCGGGTTGCTGATCGTGCCGTTATCGGTGATCCGCAGCCGGGTGCCCTCTTCGACGGGCGTGAGCTCGAAGGTCCACTTCCCGCTGAAGGGCATGTCGGGGTCGGCGGTGGCCAGCACCATGCGCTTGCCGATCTCCTGCTCCTCCACCTGCAGCGAGGTCAGGCCATCGGCGTTCATCTCGATGAAGCGGATCGGGTCACCCGACTGGATCTCGATGTCGTCGACCTCGCTGCGCCACTCGGGAGTGAGGTCGAAGCGCGAGATGACCTGCCACAGCTCTTCGGGAGAGTGGGGGTAGACGGCCTCGCGCATGGCCAGGTGGTTGGCCTCCATGGTGGCGCCGACGCCCGCTGCGATCGCGGTGAGCACCGCGAGGCCGATGAGGACCCAGATGAGCGAGCGACGAATGAAATCCATGGTCCCGGCCTCCCGTGGTCAGCCGCAGACGCGCTGGAACGCGGCGAGCGCCCCGTCGACCGCGGCATCGTCGGCGGCCATCGACAGGCGCAGGTAGCCGGGCATGGCGAAGGCGGTGCCCGGCACCACGATGGTGCGCTCGGCCAGCATGCGCTCGGTCAGGGCGACGTCGCCTCCCTGCTCGTCGCGCAGGCGCTCGGGTAGGCGGGGGAACAGGAAGAACCCGGCCTGCGGGGGCTGGAGCTCGAAGCCGAGGTCGCTCAGGCCCGCGGCCATTCGCTCGCAGCGTCGCGCGTAGACCCCCACGTCGACCTTGCCGTCCTCGTGCCCGAGCACCTTGGGCAGCACGCGCTGCATGAGGGCGGGCGCGTTGACGAAGCCGAGCACGCGGTTGTTGAAGGCGAAGGCCCGACCCAGCAGCCCGACCCCCTGGGCCCGCGGGGAGATGATGATGTAGCCGATGCGCTCCCCGGCCAGCCCCAGGTCTTTGGAGTGGCTGGTGATGTGAATGGTGTGCTCGTATTGCGTCATCATCGACGCGACCGCGCTGCCGTCGTGAGTGAGGTCGCGGTAGGGGCTGTCCTCGATCACGAAGATCGGTGTGTCGCGCTTGCTGTTGGTCTCGCGCAGCACCGTGGCCAGGCGCTCGAGCTCGGCCGCGCTGTAGACCACCCCGCTGGGATTGTTGGGGGAGTTGATGAGCAGCAGCCGGGTGCGCTCGGTCAGCCGCGACGCGATGGCGTCGATGTCGAGGGCGAAGGTGTCGGTCGAAGGCGCAGGTACGAGCACCGCGCTGGCGTTTGCGCAGTAGTGGTCGTACTCGGCAAAGTACGGCACGGGCACCACGATTTCGTCGCCCGCGTCGAGCATCGACCGCAGCAGCACGTTGATCCCGCCCGCGGCGCCCACGGTCAACGTCAGGTGCGAGCCCTCGATGGGCAGTGAGAACCGCTCTGCTTCCCGCTCAGCGAGGAATTGTCGGACCTCGGGGAAGCCCGCATTGGTCATGTAGCGATGAAGTCCGGGGGTCGGATCATCGAGCAGCTCGTGCAGCGCTTGGGTCCAACGTTTGGGTGGCTCCAGGCTCGGATTGCCCAGCGACAGGTCATGCACCGGGCCTCCTCCCTGGCTACGCAATTGCGCGGCCTGTTCGAACATTCGTCGAGTCCACGACTCTTTGGCTCCGAGCAAGGTCTCGGCTACGCGAGTGGCCAAAAGGGCACGTCCGTCGTCCACGACCGAACCATAGACCGGACCGTGGGGTCGCGGTGCACGCGGGGGGCGCGGCGAGCCGGGGCCGGCCTGGATGCCCGTGTTCCTCGAATTTCGGCCCATGTGAGCGGAGGGGGTCCGGGGCTCACCGGCCGATGGTGGTGAGACGGGGCGGCACCTCGTCAATGCGCTACACTCCGCGGCCCCACGGTCGTGGTGCCGGCCTTTTCCTGGGGCCTCGAGCCACGCCATGCTCCCCGCGTCGAACCGATGGATCGCGACCAGGCCCTGAGCAGCTACAACCTCCCCTTCTTGGAGTCGATGTACGAGCAATACCTGGAGGATCCAGGCTCGATCGACCCCAAGTGGCGGGCTCACCTTCAATCCCTCGTCGAGGGGCAGCCGCTGCCCTCCGTTTCGGTGTCGGGAGGCACCGGGGACGCGGCTCGAGCGGCCGAGCAGATCGACCTGCAGAACCGGGTCGACAAGCTCATCGCGAACTACCGCCTGCTCGGCCACCTGGACGCGAACCTCGATCCGCTCGGTCGGGCGCGGCGCATGAGCTCGCCCGCGCTCAACCTCGAGTTCTACGGGCTGCGAGACGAGCACTTCGACCGACGCTTCAGCTCGGGCAACCTGTTCCCGGGCGGCGAGGCGGTCACGCTCCGCGAGATCTTCGGGCGGCTGCAGCGGACCTACTGTCGCAAGATCGGCGTCGAGTATTGGCACATCAACCGGGTGGAGCACCGCTCCTGGCTGCGCGAGCAGATGGAGCCGGTCGAGAACCTGGTGCGGCCCTCGCCCGAGGAGCAGACGCGGCTGCTGCGGTCGCTCGTGGAGGTCGACAGCGTCGACAAGTTCCTCCACACCAAGTTCATCGGTGCCAAGCGTTTCTCCATCGCGGGGGCCGAGAGCGTCATCGCCTTGCTCGAGACGCTCGTCGAAGAGGCGGGCGAGCAGGGCGTCGACTCGGTGATCCTGGGCATGGCCCACCGCGGCCGGCTCAACGTGATGATGAACATCATGGGCCAGACCCCGGCCCAGATCTTCTCGCGCTTCGCGGGCGACGACCCGCTCGAGAACCTCGGGCGCGGCGACGTCAAGTACCACCTGGGCTGCCATCGTCGGTATGTCACCAACGGTGGCCGCGAGATGTACCTGGCCCTGGGCTTCAACCCGAGCCACCTCGAGGCGATCACCCCGGTGATGACCGGTCGCGTGCGCGCGGGCCAAGACCTGGGCGGCGACGGGGACCGCTCCAAGATGCTGCTGGTCTCCATGCACGGTGATGCGGCGGTGATGGGCCAGGGCGTGTACGCCGAGACCCTCAACCTGGGGCGCCTGGATGGCTACTCCATCGGCGGCACCATTCGCGTCGTGCTCAACAACCAGGTGGGCTTCACCACCAACCCCAGCGACTCGCGCTCCACCGTGTACTGCACGGCGGTGGCCGACATGCTGCACGCGCCCATCATCCACGTGAACGGCGACGACCCCGAGGCGGCAGCCTATGCGGCCCGCCTGGCCGTCTCGTTCCGGCAGCGCTTCCACTCCGACGTCATCATCGACCTGGTCTGCTACCGCCGCTTCGGCCACAACGAGGGCGACGAGCCCACGTTCACGCAGCCCAACATGTACGCCGCGGTCAAAGACCAGGTCTCGGTCCGGGCCAAGTACGAAAAGACCCTGCTCGAGCGCGGCACCGTGACCCCCGAGCAGGTCGCCCAGATGGACCAGGCCTGCCGCGACGTGTTCGAGGATGCGCTCGAGGAGGTCCGCAAGAAGGGCTTCAGCACGGCGCCCCCGCCCATGCACGGGATCTGGGAGAGCTACCGCGGTGGCCCCGACGGCGAGGCGCCCGAGGTCGACACCAGCGTCCCCCGCGAGACGCTGGCCAAGATCGCCGAGCACGTCAGCTCGCCGCCCGAGGGCTTCAAGCTCCACCGCAAGCTCCAGCGCTTCGTCAAGGAGCTCGACGCCATGGGCAAGGGCGAGGCGCCCGTCAGCTGGGCCTTCTGCGAGCACATGGCCTACGGCTCGCTGCTGCTCGACGGCGCCAACGTGCGGCTCTCCGGGCAGGACGCCATGCGCGGCACCTTCACCCATCGGCACGCGGGGTGGATCGACAACGAGTCCGAGATCCAGCACCTGGCGCTCGACGGCCTGGCCGGGGCCAAGGGGCGCTTCGAGGTCTACAACAGC
This sequence comes from Myxococcota bacterium, assembly GCA_039028615.1. Taxonomy (GTDB): domain Bacteria; phylum Myxococcota_A; class Polyangia; order Nannocystales; family Nannocystaceae; genus Paraliomyxa. The sequence continues at coordinate 59,883 of JBCCHT010000049.1, forward strand.
CCGCTGTCCGAGTTCGCGGTGCTGGGCTTCGAGTTCGGCTATAGCCTGGCCGCGCCCGAGACCCTGGTCATCTGGGAGGCGCAGTTCGGCGACTTCGCCAACGGGGCGCAGGTCATCATCGACCAGTTCATCTCCTCCTCCGAGGACAAGTGGAACCGCATCAGCGGGCTCACCATGTTCTTGCCGCACGGCTACGAGGGGCAGGGGCCCGAGCACAGCAGCGCCCGTCTCGAGCGCTTCCTCCAGCTGTGCGCCGAGGACAACATCCAGGTGTGCAACTTCAGCACGCCGAGCCAGGTCTTCCACGCGCTGCGGCGGCAGATCCATCGCAAGTGGCGCAAGCCGCTCATCGTGATGACCCCCAAGAGCCTGCTGCGGACGCGCGAGTCATTCTCGCCGCTGTCCGAGCTGTACGAGGGGAGCTATCGGCGGGTCATCGACGACGCCACCGAGACCCCCGACGAGGTTCGTCGCGTGATGTTCTGCAGCGGCAAGGTCTACTACGACCTCGTCGCCGCCCGAGCCGAGCGCAAACGAGACGACGTCGCCATCGTGCGCGTCGAGCAGCTGTACCCCTTCCCCCTGGCCGAGCTGGCCGAGGTCCTGTCGCGCTACACCAAGGCCGACGGGCTGATGTGGGTACAGGAAGAGCCCCGCAACATGGGGGCATGGACCTTCGTACGATCACGACTCGAGACCCTCGCCGGCGACCGCTTCGGCCGGCCTCGTTTCGTGGGACGTGAAGCCAGCGCGAGCCCAGCCACGGGCTCCCCGGCGAGCCACAAGTTCGAACAAGACAAGATCATGGAAGAGGCCTTCTCATGAGCACCGAGATCCGAGTTCCGCAAATGGGAGAATCGGTCACCGAAGGGGTGATCGCACAATGGCTCAAGCGCAAGGGCGACACCGTCGCCGCGGACGAGCCCGTCATCGAGGTCGAGACCGACAAGATCACCGTAGAGGTTCCCGCGCCCGCCGCTGGCGTGCTCGTCGAGCTGAGCGTCAGCGAGGGTGACACGGTCGGAGTCGGCGACATCTTGGGCAAGATCGACACCTCGGCGCAGCCCACCCAGTCGGCGCCCGCCGCCGATACGCCCGCCCAGGCGGCCCCGGCGGCCAGCAGCGGCACCGCGCCCGCGATGCCGTCGGCCCGGGCCGAAGCACGCCGCCGTGGGGTCGAGCTCGACGGGGTGGCCGGCAGCGGCCGTGGGGGACGCATCCTCAAGGAGGACGTCATCAAGGCCGCGCAGGCGCCTGCCCCCGCGCCCGCACCCGCCCCGGCGCGCGTCGTCAGCACGCCTCCGCCTCCGCCGGCCGTGACCGGCGAGCGTACCGAGGAGCGCAAGACCATGTCGCCCATCCGCCGTCGGGTGGCCGAGCGTCTGGTGCAGTCGCAAAAGGGCACCGCCACGCTCACGACCTTCAACGAGGTCGACATGTCGGCGGTCATCAGCCTGCGCAAGCGCTACAAGGAGCAGTTCATCAAGCGCCACGGCATCAAGCTGGGCTTCATGTCCTTCTTCGTGAAGGCGGCCTGCGAGGCGCTCAAGGAGTTCCCGCCCGTCAACGCCGAGATCGACGGCGACGACGTCATCTACAAGCACTACTACGACATCGGCGTGGCCGTGGGCGGCGGCAAGGGCCTGGTGGTCCCCGTCATTCGCGATGCCGATCGTCGCGGCTTCGCCAACGTCGAGGCGGCCATCGCCGACTTCGGCGCGCGGGCCCAGGCCAACAAGCTGACCCTCGACGAGCTCCAGGGCGGCACCTTCACCGTGTCCAACGGCGGGGTCTACGGCTCGATGCTCTCGACGCCGATCCTCAACCCCCCGCAGACCGGCATCCTCGGCCTGCACAACATCGTCGAGCGCCCGGTGGCCATCGACGGCAAGGTCGAGATTCGGCCCATCATGTACCTGGCGCTGAGCTACGACCATCGGCTCATCGATGGCCGTGAAGCGGTGCAGTTCCTGGTGCGGATCAAGCAACTCATCGAGGATCCCGAGCGCCTGCTCCTGGATGTGTGAGCGTCATGAGCGAGTCCTTCGATCTCATCGTCATCGGCGCGGGCCCAGGCGGCTACGTGGCGGCGATTCGGGCCGCCCAGCTCGGCATGAGCGTGGCCTGCGTGGACAAGAACCCCCAGCTGGGGGGCACCTGCCTGCGGGTGGGCTGTATCCCAAGCAAGGCGCTGCTCGAGTCCAGTGAGCGCTACTACGAGGCCCGGACCGGCGGCTTCGACAATCACGGCATCGGGCTCGGCGAGGTCTCCCTCGACCTCCAGGCGATGCTCGCTCGCAAGGACGAGATCGTCACGCAGCTGACCCGCGGCGTCGCCGGGCTGTTCAAGAAGAACGGCGTGAAGGCCTTCCACGGCACGGGGCGGCTGAAGGGCAACGGCCAGGTCGAGGTCACCCCGCTCTCCGCCAAGGAGTCGGCGCAGGTGATCACGGGCAAGCGCATCCTCATCGCCACCGGCTCCACCCCAGCCTCCATCCCGGGCGTCGACCTCGACGGTGACCGCATCGGTACCTCCACCGAGGCACTGTCCTTCCCCGAGGTGCCCGAGCGCCTGGTCGTCATCGGCGGCGGCGTCATCGGCCTCGAGATGGGCTCGGTCTGGAACCGGCTCGGCTCCGAGGTCGTGGTGCTCGAGTACATGCCCGACTTCCTGCCCACCTGCGACGTGGAGATCGCCCGCCATGCCAAGCGCGCGTTCACCAAGCAGGGGCTGAAGATCAACCTCGGGGTCAAGGTCACCGGGGCTCAGGTCGCGGGCGACAAGGTCACCGTCTCCTACGAAGAGGGCGGCGAGGCCAAGGTCATCGAGGCGGATCGCGTGCTCGTGTCGACCGGGCGTAGGCCCAACACCGAGGGGCTCGGGGCTCGCGAGCTCGGCGTCACCATGGACGCCCGCGGCTTCATCACCGTGGACGACCACTTCGCGACCAACATCGAGGGCGTCTACGCCATCGGCGACGTCATCATCGGCCCCATGCTCGCGCACAAAGCCGAGGAAGAGGGCGTGGCCGCGGTGGAGCTGATGGCCGGGTTGCCCGGTCACCTCAACTACGACGCCATTCCCGGCATCATCTACACGCACCCCGAGGTCGCGACCATCGGCAAGACCGAGCAGGAGCTCAAGGCGGCGGGCGTGCCCTACACCAAGGGGTCCTTCCCCTTCGCCGCCAACGGTCGAGCCAAGGCGATGGCCGAGACCGACGGCATCGTCAAGATCTTGGCCCACGCCGAGACCGACCGCGTGCTCGGGTTTCACGTCGTCGGGCCCCACGCCAGCGATCTTGCGGCGGAGGGCGCGGTCGCCATGGAGTTCTCGGCCAGCGCCGAGGACCTCGCCCGCAGCGTGCACGCGCACCCGACCCTCAGCGAGGTGGTCAAAGAGGCCGCCCTCGCCGCGGGGGGTCGCGTCATCCACATCTGAACGACGGCGAACTCGTCGCTCGACTCGCACCGCACTCACGCCGCCCGGGGGCTCGCTGGCTCGCCGGGCGGTGTAGAGTCGCCGCGTGAACAACGGTCGTCGGTTCCCGTTTGCCGTGCTGCTCTCGCTTGCCGTGGCGTGCAGCGGCGGCACGAGTGATGCCCCCAAGGACTCCGCCGAGGCGAAGAAGGCCGAGGTCGGCAAGGCCGACGCCAAAGCGAAGTCCGCCGACTCACCGCTGACGGTCGAGTTCCTGCGGCGGCACATCGAGGTCTTGTCCCACGACGACATGGAGGGGCGACGACCGGGCAGCCCGGGCGGGGCCAAGGCGGTCGCGTACATCAAGGCGCAGATGGAGGCGCTCGGCCTTCAGCCCGCGGGGGACGAGGGCGGCTTCACTCAGGCGGTGCCGATGCGAGCCTTGAAGCTCGACCCCGCGCGTTCGTGGCTGAAGCTCGGCGAGGGCAAGGCGGCGCCGCAGCCCCTGGAGATGGGCAAGGAGATCGTCGCGGGCAGCATGGGCCCGGCGGGCACGACCCAGCTCGACGCGCCGCTGGTGTTCGTCGGCTACGGCGTGACCGCGCCCGAGCACGACTGGGACGACTACGAGGGCGTGGACGTGCGGGGCAAGATCGCGGTGGTGTTCGTGGGTGATCCCCCGGTCACCGACGGTCGCTTCGGCGGTCCGGCCATGACCTACTACGGTCGTTGGACCTACAAGTTCGAGCGTGCCCTCGAAGCGGGCGCGGCTGGCTGCCTCGTCATCCACGAGACCAAGCCCGCGTCCTACGGGTGGAACGTCGTCGAGAGCAGCTGGTCGGGGGAACGCTTCGCACTGGGGGCGCCCGGCGGCGAGGCGACGCCGGCTCTCGATCTCCAGGGCTGGATGCACCGCGATCTGGCGGAGCGCTTGGCCGCCAGCGTCGGCGACAGCCTCGAGGGCTGGCACAAAAAGGCGCTCGAGGCCGACTTCGAGGCGGTGGAGCTGCCCTCGCGGCTCGTGGCCGAGGTGGTGACCACCGAGCGCGGCATCGAAGACGTCAACGTGCTGGGCAGCATTCGCGGGAGCGAGAAGCCCGACGAGCACGTGCTGATCACCGCCCACTGGGACCATCTGGGGGTCAAGCCCGATCCGAAGCCGGGCGAGGACGCGATCTTCAACGGGGCGGTCGACAACGCCAGCGGCATCGCGGGGATGCTCGGGGTGGCGGCGGTCCTGCAACAACGCGCCCGCGCGGGTAAGGGACCCAAGCGCAGCGTCACCTTGCTCGCCACCACCGCGGAGGAACAGGGCTTGCTCGGCAGCAAGCACTTCGCGGCTCACCCCTTGATGCCGCTGGAGTCGATCGTCGCAGTCGCCAACCTCGACAGCATGAACGTCCAGGGGCGAACCCTGACGGTGGCCATTCCCGGCAAGGGGCAGACCACGCTCGAGGACGTGCTGGCCGACGTCGTGAAGGCGCAGGGGCGGCGGGTCATCGGGGACGAGCGCCCGGAGGCGGGCAGCTACTACCGGTCGGATCACTTCAGCCTCGCCAAGCGAGGTGTTCCCGCCATCACCTTCCACGGCGGCAAGGAGCTGGAGGAGGGCGGCATCGCAGCCGGGCAGGCGCAAGCGGCCGAGAGGGCCAAGCGCTATCACACCGTCAGCGACGAGTACGACGCGGCGTGGCCATTGACCGGTGCACTGCAAGACGCCGAGGCGGTGCTCGAGCTGGTGTCGCGCGTGGCCGATGAGCCAAAGCCGCCGCAATGGACGGCCGCGAGCGAATTCGCCAAGCTACGGCCGCCGACGTAGGGGGCGACCCTCCTTCGTCGGTCGATCCACTGACGCGAGCGGTCAGTACCAAGCTGGGCCTCGCGGTCGCGGTATTCCGATCTGCCGCGGGCCTGCTAAGCTGGTGGGACTATGGCGCACAGGGTCCGCCCCAAGGGTTCGGCACGCCGCACGGTGGCGGGCGCTCGTCGTACGGTGGCGGGCCGGGCCTCCGCGCCCTTGGTCACCCTCGACGACCGACCCCTGCGTATCGCGGCCAGCCGTGACGGCAAGCGCCTGCTGGTGACCCTGCCCTACGAAGTCTGGGTGATCGGGGCCAGCACGCTCGAAGTCGAGCGCACCATCGCGCTCAAGAGTGCCAGTCCCAGCGTGTTCGAGGGCGACGAGGGTCTGCTGTGGCTCGGCGGGCAGCACCTGCACCGCGGCACCATGTTCAGCACCGCGGCGGCCAAGGTCGGCTCCAAGCTCGGCGGTTTCGTCGATCACGTGTGCCAGATTCGTTCGCGGCTTCTGTGTGGTGTCGGCAATACCGGCGAGGTGCTCTGGGACATCGAAAAAGAGCAGGTCGTCCACCGCCGCAAGACCTCCGATCACGAGGTGCTCGGGCTGGTGCCGCTGCCCGACGGGCGCGCGGTATGGGCGGGCGGTGAGTCCCACGCCTGGGTCATCGATCCCGACCACCCGTCGGGCTACACCAAGCTCAAGCTCAAGCACACCAGCGAGGGCGAGGTCCCGGCCGAGGCCATCGTGGCGCTCGGTCAGCTGCGCAAAGGCGGCTGCGTGCTCGCGGCGCGCGACGGCACCGTGGGCTGGACCAACCGAGCGCTGCGCATCGTGGGCGAGCATCGTCCCGCGGGTGATGGCGCCACGCCGCCGCTGGCCGTCGCCGCGGCCGAGCGCTGGGTCTACGTGCTGCGCCCGGCCGGCGTGCTGCAGCGCTTCCTGCTCGAGGCGCCCAAGGACGACGAGGACGATCCGCCGCCCTTGGCCGAGCAATGCCGCCTCAAGCGACTCGCCACCTGCCTGGCCGTGCTCGACGACGGCATCGTGGTGCTCGGGGGCTCGCATGCCGACGACCAGCTCGGTCGACTCTGGCGCCAAGACCCGTCGGCGCTGGAGTGGCAGCCGCTGAAGCTCGGGCGCCGTCGCCTGGTCGAGCCCGAGCCCGAGCCCGAGCCCGAAGGCAACAAGGCCCCCAGCTTCATCGCCACGCGGACCAAGGTCAGCGGCTCGCCGCTGTCGGCCATCAAGGTCGACGCCGTGCTCGCGGGCAAGCCGGGGCTGTGGGTCACCAAGACCACCGGGAACCTCGTGGAGCGACCGGTGCAGGTGGTGCCCCCTTCCGACGTGCTGCCCGGCGACGCGGTGTTGCTGCCCGCCATGGTGCGCGCCCACGAGGGCACGGCCCGGCCCGCTTTGCTGCTGTGGCCCGGCGTCGCCGACGAAGATCGCGAGCTGGTCGCCACCCAGTGGCTGGTATGGGGCGACGAGCCGCGCGGGTGGATGTGCCTCCAGACCCCGGAGATTCGGGCGCAGGGGTGGTCGCGACGCGACGTGTTCCCCTTGCAGATCGCCCTGCCGCGGGCGTTGCCCGAGCTCGCCGGGCGCCGGGTTCGGCTGCCCGATCGCTGGGTCGACGGCGAGCTGTTCAGCGCCCTGGGCCGCGAGTGCAAGAAGCTGCTCAAGGTCCTGTGGTGAGCGGTCGGGTGCGCGGCACCGAAGTCTGCGCGGAGCCGCGGCGGGGCGTGGCTGTCCGATCGTAACGCCCGGTGACGATCGCCCAGTCGTGGTGGGCCTTCACGCACGAGACCAGCATGGCTGCGTACTGGCGGGTCGACTCGTCGTGCGAGGAGGCGGTGAACTCGTGCGCCCGGGCGATGAACTGCCAGCGGCGCTGCTCGAACAGCTCGCTCGCGGCTCGCTGCGCCTGCCGGTCCCCCGCGCGCTCGAGCACGAACACGAGGTTGTTCGACGACGTCCCGCGCTCCTTGTCCACCGTCTTCAGGTCGTTTTCCCACCCCACCAGGTCACAGGCCCACATCTCGAGCTCCTGCAGGCGGGGCTGGGGCTCGGGCAGCGGCAGCCCGGTCAGGATGGGGAAGAGCGAGAAGATCACTGGCATCCCCGAGGTCGTGCGCCGCAGCTCGATGTAGCGGGCGAGGTTCGGCTCGACCCCCTGATCGCACATCGATGCCTCTTTCACATACGCGGTGAACAGCTCGTCGATGCGGTGGTGGAAGGACTCCAGCATCGACGCATCCCAGCCCGCCATCGAGCGAGAGAAGCGGGCGCAGGCGCGGCCGAGGGCGCTCTCCGGGCGGAACCGCGAACGACCCGACAGCTGCAGCGCGAGGTCGTCGAGCTGCGCGAGCAGCTGCCGCGCCGAGCAGTCGCTGCCGTCTGCGAGGTCGTCGATGGCGCAGAACAGGAGGATCCAGGCCGCGGCGAGCGTGCGCCCGTCCGAGGACGTGCGCGGGAAGGCAGCGTCCACCACGTAGTCGATGCGCAGCCCCTCCACCGTTCGTTCGCTCCACAGCTCGGTCAGGCCCGCGCGCTCGGCCCACTCCAGGAGCCGTTCGCTCAGCCGCTTCGAGCTTCGTCGTCGAAGGCCGTGGTCATTGCGGAGCGCGGTCGAATCGTGAATCGCCAACATCGTCGAATCCCTCGTGGCGCCGTCTCGGCCCCAACTCCGAGGGCGGCGTACTCGATGAGGTCCGCGAGGTGCGGTGTTGGATCACGAAACCAGTGAATTGACTCGAGTCGGCTACGAAGCCAGCTGTGTCGCTCGCTCTGCGATGCGGTCGACGAACATGCGGGTGCGCTGTGGTAGCAGCCGCTTGGCGGGATAAATGGCGTATAGGGGCCGTGGCATGCCCTCCCAGGGCTCGACGACCGCCAGCTGCTTGCGGGCGACCTCGTCGGCCACGAGCAGCCACGGCATCGATGCCAGGCCCACTCCTCCCGCCAGCAGCGACACCTGCCCCTCGAGGCCGCTGCACCGCGCGACGAAGCGCGGGGTGATGGTGCGACTCTCGTCCGAGCCCCCCTTGCGGAGCACGATGTCGCCGGAGCGGACCGCCTCGTGCCCAATCCATGGCTCCTGGGCGAGCTCGTCGAGGGTGGCCTTGCGCAGCCGTTTGGCGATCTCGGGGGCCGCCACCACGCGCAGGGGAGTCTCGCCCAGGCGGCGGGCGATGAGCCGCGAGTCCTCGAGCCGCGCCATGCGAATCGCGACGTCGATCCCGTCCTCGACCAGATCGCGGACACGGTCGTCGACCATGAACTCGGCCTGTAGGTCCGGGTATGCTCGCAGCATCTCGCTGAGCACCGGGGCCACCAGCGTCGTCGCGATGCCCGAGGGGCACGTCACCCGCAGTCGCCCCGCCGGGTGCTGACGCCGACCTTCGAAGAGCGTACGCGCCTCTCCCCATGCATCCAAGGCCGCTTCCATGCGCTCGATGAGCACGCCGCCTTCGTCCGTCAGCCGCAGCTTCCGGGTCGAGCGCTCGAGTAGCTTGACCCCCAGCGAGTCCTCGAGCGTACGTACGTGATCACTCAGCGTGCTGCGGCCCATGTTCAACGCTTCGGCCGCCTTGGAGAACGACCCCGCGCGTGCCACCGCCACGAACAGGGCGGCCTTGCCCATGTGCTCGGTGCCTTCGGGGATTGTTCGGGAATTCCGACGCTTCGATCCTCGCTTCATGGCTGGCCTCGGGCGCAGTCTACCGCGCGGAGTCGAGGCCCATGGCGCTACTGCTGGACGCAGAAGATCGGGAGCGCCGAGGAGCAGGTCACGTTGGCGCAGTTTTCGGTCCAGGACCAGTTGAGCCCCGGGGTGCCCCAGTCGCCGACTTCGCTGGTGGTACCGGGGGTGGTGGCGTCCCAGCTGCTGCAGTCGCGCTCGGTGGCCACGGTGCCGTGCACGGTGGTGTTGGTCCAGACTTCGCGGCCGGCACAGATGAACGTCTGCAGCGGGGGGCCGCCCCACTCGTCGAGGTCGATGGGGGCCTCGAGCTCGCCATCGGTGAAATCTTCCCAGTCGTCGGCGATGATGACCTCGTCGGCGCGCATGAAGGGATCGTCGCCGTGCACCATGTGGATGGACGGCGAGCTGACCTGGGTGCTGAGCCAGGCCCGGAAGCTGCCGTCCCACCCGGCGTTGTGGGCCAGCTCGGTGCACAGGCTATGGGCGCCCTCGAGGCCACCCATGCCGCCGGTGAAGGGCTCGCTGGAGACGAAGACGAGACGGGGGAACCGGCACTCGCCCTCGATGCACACGCCGTCGCAATCCTCGGGCTCGCAAAACGGCGGCGGGCCATCGTCTTCGGCACCAGTGTCGACGAGGCCGGACTCTTCGCTGGGGCCGGTATCGAAGCTTCCGGTGGGATCGACGTTGGTCGTGGCCGGAGTCGTGGTGGCGACGCCCGAGGTGGCGGGTGGATCGACGGAGTCGTCGTTGGCCGCGGTGGTGCCGAGCCCGGTGCTGGACGACGGACCATCGGCGCCCGCGGGCGCGCCACGGTCGAAATTGGGGTTCGCCGCCGTACATCCACTCACCCCGAGGCTCAAAGCAAGAACAAGCCAGCGCGTCATCGGTCCGAACGCAGCGTAGCTCGATTCTCGGCAAAGAAAACCCCGGTAGACGGTCGAATTCGGGAGAACGAGAGAAATCCGCAATCGACCGGCAGCCCGGCGCACCGACCCCTTCGTGCGCAACACGAGACTCACCCTGTGGTTGGCCGCGGCCACGCTTTGCGGCGGTGCCTGTATCAGCTCCGATGGCGACGGCGAGGCGGACACGGACGCGAGTCCGGCCGCGACCACGTCGACTGGATCCACCACCGCGTCGGAGCCCAGTGGCTCCAGCGAAGCGGCGACGAGCTCCGGGCCCGGATCGAGCGGCGAAGCGTCCACCCGCGGGACCGACCCCGGCACGGACGACTCGTCGGGCAGCCTGGACGAAAGCTCCGGTACGACGGAGGGCGCGACCGGGTGCTCGTTCCCGGACGAGGTGTTCCTGACCGGCTTGATGACCGATGGCTGGGCGTACCTGTGCTACGACCCCGATACCGAAGCCTGCGGCCTGGTGCAGGGCGAGTTCGAAGAGATCGACCCCTGCGGCGAGATTTCGGGGACGCCCGCGCTGCAGTTCTTTCACGCCATCGGGTTGGGGGACCTGTCGATCCGGGCAGAGCCGGACTCGATCAACGCGTGGGAGTTGCTGACCACCACCCAGGGCGATCTGTCGCCAGAGATCATCGACGAGCTGCCCTTCGACACGCCGATGGTGGTGACCTTGCGGCCCGTGGGGACCGACGTGACCTACGAGCTGTCGATCAACTTCGGGTTCATGGGCGCGGCCTTGGCTCAGATCGAGTCGTTCGAGGTGGTGCGATGAGGCGCTGGGCGAGCGTCGCCGCGGTGAGCCTGTGCATCGGCTGCACGACGGATCCGAAGGGGGAGGAGGACGTCGACGACGACTTCATTCCGATGACCACGACCGCCACGGGCACCGAGGGAACGGGCGCGGGCAATGGACCCGGGAGTGGTCCGTCAGCAGCCGATACGACCACGGACGACCCCGCGACGACCGGTGAACCAGAGACGCCCATCGAGTGCCAGGACGAGGTCCTACCCCCCGGTATCCCGGGGAGCTGCCTGGACGCGGTCTTGGACTTCATGGCGTCGTTCGGCGGGGTGTCGAGCGAAGAGGACCTGGCCGCGCTGTGCAGCCGAGTGCGGGCGGCGTCGGACTTCGTGCTCCTGCACTCGAGCGAGGAGGTGATGACGCCCTCGGGAGACATCGACTGGACCCTCTTCAAGGGCTACCTGTTCGCCGTGATCGACGAGATGGAAGCGGCGGAAGCCGCCGACGCGCGGCCCTGTGGCGAGCACGACGACCTGCTCACGCTGTGTCTGGAGCCGTTCGCCGGCTTGGTCTCGGGCGGCCCCGTGGCGGCGCTCGGGGACGGGCCCGCGTTGGTCGTCACCGGAATCATGCAGGGGCCCATTCCCATGGACGACCCCGATCAGCACGCCCAGTTCGGGTTCGTGTTCGAGACCGACGGCGATGCTTCGAACGACTGGCAGGCCCAGCCACCCTTCACCTTCGACTTCTTCCAGGGCACGGACCTGTGGATTCAGGCGCTATACGACCCGGCCACGGGCTGGTCGATGGAGGCGGCGAGAATCGAGGGCGGCTCGTCCATCGTGCCCTACGAAAGCGGCGCTCGAATCGTGATCGACGGGGCGACTGTGTACGCCATCGTTCCGATGGAAGAGCTCGGCGGAGACTGCCCGCGGGCGCGGCTGACCGCGTTTGCCCACGGGGGTGACTTTGGCCTCCAGCCGCCGCACACGTGGTCGGGCGACAACGAGCTGCCCATCGATCAGCCGATGCTGGTGTCGTGCCGAGCCTGAGCGTCGCTTCGGCTCACGGCCGCTCGACCTGATCGCGCATCGAACGGATCCAGCCGGCGAGCTCCGCCTCGCCGACGCTGGAGACCGCCCCGGTGGAGGGCTGAGCGTCGACGCGGGTGAGCAGGGCCTTGCGGGCGCTGCGGAGCCGGGTGCGGACGGTGCCCTCGGGGACCTCGAGCACCCGGGCCAAGTCGGCCCCGCTGAGCCCCTCCCAGTAGAACAGCTCGAGCGCGATCTGGTGGTCGAGTGGGATCTCGCGCAGGGCCTTCATCAGCCGTTTTCGTTGGCCGCGCTCATGGGCCAGCTCGCTCGGGGTGGGCCCGAGGTCGGCCATCGAGCTCACGGTGAAATCGATGACGTCGTTGCGAAGCGAGCGGCGCAGGAACTGGCGCAGATGATTGCGAGCGATGGAAAACAGGTAGGTGCGGAAGGAGCTGAGCTTGCGGAAATCGTCGCGGGCTTCCACGCAGGCCATGAAGGTACCCTGCACCAAGTCGTCGACCTCGCGGTCGAGCTTGGTGCGAAAGAACGCGTACACTGCATCGAAGTGACGCTCGACGAGTGCATTGCCGGCGGCCTGGTCGCCCGACCGCCACGCATCGATGAGCTCGAAGTCCGACGGCACGTCACGACGGTAACAGGAAGGGTCCGGTGAGCCAACGCGACGACGATGCCGACGCGCGGGCGCTGCTCGGCTCGGCTCCGGTGATCGACGCGCTGGATCGTCACGCCGCGCGGGCCGAGGTCATGCGTCGGATGTTCGGGGCGCAGACCAAGGCGCGCGAGCTGGGGCGCTTCGAGGTGAGGGGGCGGATCGGGGCGGGGTCGATGGGCAACGTGTATCGGGCCTTCGATCCCGAGCTCGGGCGCATGGCGGCGATCAAGACCATCGCGGACGGCCGCCTGGCGCCCCGTCATCGAGAGCGCGTACTCACCGAGGCTCGCTCCCTGGCGCAGCTGTCTCACCCGAACGTGGTCACGATCTACGACGTGATGGTGATCGACGAGCAGGTACTGCTGGTCATGGAGCTGGTGGACGGCACCACGCTGCGGGAGTGGTTTCATCAGGCACGCCCCGATGCGGTAGCGGTGCTCGATGCGCTGGGACAAGCCGCGCGGGGAGTCGCGGCGGCCCACGCCGCGGGCATCGTGCACGGCGATCTCAAGCCGGAGAACCTGCTGCGCTCCGAGGATGGCCGGGTGCGCGTGGCCGACTTCGGGCTGGCTCGCTCGACGGATGGGTTGCCCGAGGTCGAGACCCCGCTGCCCGCGGAACCTCGCGCCGACGCCGAGGCCTCCGCGACCCCAGCGACCTGGCGTGGCTCTCCGACCTATCTCGCCCCGGCTCAGCTTCGCGGCGAGATGCCGGATGCGTCCAGCGATCAGTACGCGCTGTGTGTGACCGTGTTCGAGGGTCTCTACGGTCGGCGGCCCCACCCCGATCCGAGCAGCGACGACGAGCAGGGCTGGATCGAGGCCCGACAGCGACCGCTCGCGCAGCCTGCCGAGGGCCCGTCGCTCGGCGCGGCGCAGTGGCGAGCTGTGGCGCGCGGGCTCGAGCCCGACCCGCGTCGCCGCCATTCGTCGGTGCTCGCCCTCGCCGAGGCGCTCACCCGGACCCCGTCGTCGTGGCGAGGGTGGGCGGCGGTCACCGGGGTCGGGGCGCTCGCGATGCTCGGGGTGGCGATGGCTCCGGTCGCCCCCGAGCCCCCCGCGTGCGAAGAGGGGGCCACGGCGCTCGAACGGGTTTGGACTGCCTCCGCCCGTAGCCGCGTCGCTTCGGCGCTGGCCGGTGATGCCCCTTCGGTCGAGCCCGCCGCGGTCGCGTTTCTGGATGATTGGGCCGGGCAGTGGTCCTCGGCGTATGTCGAGGCCTGCACGCTGGCGCCGTCCGACGCCGAGACTTTCGATCGGACGATGGGGTGCCTGCGCGGGCATCGACACGAGTTCGAGGCCGCGGTGCAGGTGCTGGCCGAGGCCGACCTGGCGGCGGCTCGACGGGGAGCGACGGTGGTGGAGGCCCTGGGAGCGCCGAAGCGATGCTCCAGCGATGCCGATGCACCCGAGCCCTATCCCGAAGCGCTCGCGGGACCCATGGCCTCGGCGTGGGCGTTGTTCCGCGCGGGGCGGGACGCGGACGCACGTCGGGCCGTGGATGCGCTGCCCATCGACCGCGGGGGGTCACGAGCCGAGGCCGAGTCGATGCTGCTGCGGGCGCTCCTCGACACGACCGGGGGCGACGCCGCCTCGGCGTCGGACGGGCTCGAGCGGGCGTTCGGGGTGGCGAAGGCGAACCGACACGACGACCTCGCCCTGCGGGCCGCGATCAAGCTGGTGCGGGTCAACGCGCACGAACTCGCCGAGATCGACGCCGCGCGCGGCTGGCTGGAGCACGCGCGGGCCCTGGCGACGGGACGTGAGCGCGATGTCGAGGTCGAGCTGCGCACGGTCAGCGGGGTGCTGGAGCTGGCGGCGGGCAACCCGGGCGAGGCGCGTGAGCATTTCGAGGCCGCGCTGGCCGAGCATCGAGCGGGGGACGGCGGCGATTGGACGGAGGCCTACCTGCTCGAGCGACTGGGCGTGCTGGCGAAGGAACAGGGGCGCTACGAGGACGCCGTCGGCCTGCATCAGCGGGCGATCGAGCTGCGGCGTCGGCTCGTGCACGCGGGGCATCCCGACCTCGGAGAGTCGATCTTCAACCTGGGTACGGCGCAGCAAGCCCTGGGACAGACCGAACAGGCCCGTCGCTCACTGAGCGAGGCGCGGACGATCTTGGAGCAGGCCCTCGGGGCCGAACACCCGTTGCTGGGCACGGTGTTCAACAACCTGGGGATGCTCGAAGGCGGGGCCGGAGACGATGCCGCGGCGCTGAAACACTTCGAGCGGGCGTTGGCGGTCGTGCAGGCGGGCGCCGAGCGAGACAGCCCGGTGGCGGCCACGATTTTGCTGAACTCCGGGTTGGCGTTGCTGGCCCTGCAGCGACCCGACGAAGCCCGCGCTCGCATGACACGGGCGCTCCGCCTGCTCGAGGACCGACTCGGGCCCGACCACGTGGAGGTGGCGTTTGCCGCCCATGGCCTCGGGAAGCTCGAGATGGACACGGGGCGCGTAGAGCAGGCCCTGCCTCTGCTGGACCGTGCGCTGAACATCGCCACCACGGCGGCGGGGCCCGAGCACCCCATCGTGGTGGAGTTTCAGCGAGATCGCGACGCTGCCGCGGAAGCGTTGGAGCGCGACTAGCTCTACCGGCAGTCGCTCAGGTCGAAGCTGCAGTCGGGGTTGCAGCCGACGACCCCGGTCATGAAGTCGAAGTCGACCAGGTCGGCGCATTGCAGCGTGTTGGTACCGTTGCCGGGGGCGGCGGGATCGCAGGCCTCGACCTCGCTCATGATGAGTCCGTCGCCGCAGGAGCACAGGTCGATGTCGAACTCGCACAGCCCGTCGCAGCGGAGGATGCCCCCCGCGAACAGGCCCATGCTCTCGCAGGTCTCGCCGCCGAGGTCGTCGAGATCGCAGCTCTCGGTCTCGTCGCGCATGCCGTCGCCACAGACGGTGGGCGTGCCCGTGCTGGAGTCGCCACTGCTGCTCGACTCGCCGCCCGAGCCCAGCCCGGTGGAGTCACCGGCCGAAGTCGAGGAACCGGTGGCAGCCACCCCGGTGGAGCCGGTCGAGGTCAGGGCATCGGGCGGAACGCACTGCCCGGCGAGGTTGGGTGAGGCATGCTCTCCGTAGGCGTAGCCGGAGGGGCAGTCGTCTTCCTCGAAGGCGCAGTACCCCGTGGACTCGCAGCGGCCGTCCGACACGTCGCCCAAGCATTCGCTGTCGCTCGAGCAGCGGAACTCGTCGGTCCCGGCGCACGAAAACGCCAGCGCCACGCCACAGGCGAGACCGCCGAGCCAACCCCATCGCATCCCCGCTGAGATCTTGGTCTTCATGGCGGCTCAGGGAGTGAGTTCGACGCGCTCGGCTTCGAAGTTCATGTGGAACCACCAGCCATCGAGGCCGCCGTCGGCGTCGCGGTCATCGTGCGCACACGTGATGTGCCCGGGGCCGCCCGGGCCGGCGGCGAGCAACTCGCTGATGGCGTGACCACCGACGACGGGCAGGTCGTCGGGGAGCACGGTGGCTTGGGCCGAGGACACGGTGAGGAAGCCGCGCAAGAAACCCTCCACCAGGCCATCGGCGGGATCACCCACGTACTGCGCGGCAGCGTTGGTCATCTGCAGGGCGAGCGGGAACTGGGGGAACTCGAGCGTGAAGGAGATGGCGCCCATCATGCGCAGGCAGGGGCCTTCGTCGGCGTCGGTGCCCGTGGGCAGCGGCACGTAGCCCTCGGGGCTGAGCTCGTCGGGATCGGGCAGCAAGCACGGCTCTCCGCCCTGCGGGTGATTGACGTAGGGCGTCTCGGTGACGAGCTTGCCCGCACTGAAGGCGCAGGTGGTGGTCTCGACGGGCGCGGTGCAGTCCGCGGTGCCCATGCGTCCCTGCAGCGGACCGCAGGTGTGCGCCGGGGCCAGCGGATCGAGCTCGATCATGATGCCGAGCGAGAGCAGGCCGTCGGGCGGCAGGGTGTTGTCGTTGTTGAGGCCCGAGTTGATCTGCGCGTTGATTCCCTGCTCGGGTAGATCGGTGATGTCGACCGTGCACAGGCTGGGAGAGAACAAGTGCGGATCGCGGATGTTCAGCGAAGTAAAGCGAAACCGGGCGGGCTCCCCCTCGTTGGGGGCGTCGCAGGCCACCCCGGTCGCGTCGCCGCTGGTGGAATCCGCGGCGCTGGTGCTGGAGTCCGAGCCGGAGTCCCCACCCGAGTCGGCCGAGCTCGACTCGGCGGATGGGCTCGCGACGCCGGTCGGTGCGCCGAACGTACCGAAGACCGGGCCCTGCGGCAGTGCCTCGCCCCCGGAGCATGCGCTGCCTACGAGCAAGAGCAGCGTCGCGATCGCACCGGAGGACCTCATCAGTGAGCCTATCGATTCGATGCTACCACAGCGCTTCGAACGGGTTCGGTGTCGGTTCGGACGATGGGGTGCCTCGATGACGTCGGTCGTCGGGGAGCCTCGTCTTCGCCGTCACTCGTCCACCGGGGCAATGGCCACCTCGATCTCGGTCCAGTCCGACTCGGCGAAGAACCGGGCGCGGTAGCGCTGCCCCGTCTCGTCGGCGAAGTAGGTCACCGTCTCGCCTGCGGTGATCGGCAGCTTCTCGTGCAAGGTGTCCGAGAGCCCGACGATGTGCGTGCCCGAGAGCTTGTCGCTCGGGGCCAGCGACGGACCGGCAAAGAAGCCGGGCGTGGCGAAGCGATAGGGCTCGGTCTGCGGCAGGTCGCCCGGGGCGGTGAAGAACACGTAGGGCCGCCCGTCTTCGCCGAGCCGGTAGTAGAAGTCGATGCCCACGTTGTCTGGACGCGGGTCGCCGATGAGAAAGTCGGAGATCTCGGCCGATTGCTCGCGCAGGTAGGGGCGGACGGCTTCCTTGGCTTCGGCCCCGGTCAGCCCGACCGGGATGTCGCGCAGCTGCAGCGACACGTCGGCGGTGCCCTCGGGGAACTCGGCGAAGGGGGTGTCGTGCAGGGCGACCTGGGCGACCTCGAGCACCGTCTCCCACAGGAACTGGTCTCGGGGCGGGTTCCCGAGGTTGAAGAGCACGTTGTACTGCAGCCAGCCGGGCGGGTTGCCGTTGTGGCCGATGTCGACGCCGGCCGTGCCCAGCAAGTAGGAGACCGAGTACACGCGATCGCGATAGTCCTGGTAGGCCGCGGACGTGATCAGGGCCTCGGTGGCCCACGGATCCAGCGCCCACACCGAACTGGGACCCAGGGGTGCTCCCGGCAGGTTGAGCTTGCAGGCGTCGAGTCCGACGCACGAGCTCACGAAGTGGTCGTTTTCCTGCAAGCGGATGACCAGGTCGATGGTGAGGTCCTCGACGAGGCCGCCCACCGAGAAGCGCTCAGGGTCGTCGAAGTCGAACTCGAGCGCGTCGCCGAACGTCGGCCCGGTGAGGTCGGCGACGGCGGTGGCGTAGGTCTTGCCGACGCTGGCATCGATGGCGTCGAGCACCCGCATATTCGATCGGGCCTTGGCGAACATCTCGAAGTCGGGGCCGAGGACCTCGCCGTAGGTGATGCTCCCGGGAGCGACGACCCCCGGGTGGGCCCCGGCGGGACCCAGACGAGCCCCCAGCGACGTCATGTCGCTCAGGGCGTCCTCGAGGGTGACCTCGAGTGTTCCGGTGGCGTCGACGGAGGGATGCGTCGCGAGGAAGTCGTGGCGGAACGCGGTGACCAGCGCGGGAATGGAGACCACGGTCTGGTTCCGCGGGGTGCCCAGGGCGTCCGCCAGGATGGTGCTGTAGTCGTCGATGATCCACAGGCCATCGGCGAGCTCTTGGAGCCCTTGGCTGGTGGTGCCGGTCACCACCACGTTGGCGGGGGTCATGGTCAGCAGGCGGACCATGGAGTACTCGGAGCTGGTCTCCCAGCGCCCATCGGCGCCCTGGAAGGTCTGCCCCAACGGAGTCTGCGTGCAGTCGTGGTCGGGGTTGGGGTCGTCGTCTTGCCACTGGGTACCGCAGGAATCTCGAACTTCGAGCAGGGCATGGGTGAGCAGCGGCCCCGGATCGATCTCGAGCAAGGTGATGTCGGCGGCTCGATCGCCGAAGAGTTCCTCCACCTCGTCGCGGTTCATCTGCAGCGTCAGCTCGGGCGCAGGCGACTCGTCGAGCGTGAGGGTGTAGCGTTCTTCGCCCTCGATCTCGTCGAGCTCGCCGGCGTCATCGCCGTCGGCGATGCCCCCGAACGCGTTGTCGCTGCGCCCGGATGGCTCGATGCCGCATGCCACCAATGACATCCACATCACCATCGATCCGATCCAACGCATGCGGATTAATGTATGAATATGCTACATGTAGGTCAAGATGTAATTCATGTGTCCGATGGGTCGGACCGCGACGACGAATTGTGCAATTGGGCAAGTTGCCCAAACGAATTGCCCAACGATGCGCGACCGACTCGAGTCAGGTCTTCGCGCGTGCGTCTCGGGCCTCTCGGACCCAGTAGCGCTCCAGCAGCGTGGGATCGAGGGTCCCGCCGGCCAGCACCAGATCCCACATCAGCTCGCCCATGGCACTACGGTGGGGAGGACACCATTGCTGCGCGCGGTGGGTGCCTCGTGCCGGATCGTAGACGTCGGTGGTGACGGTGTGGCCATCCATCCCGGTGGACGCTCGGTCGGTCAGCGCCCACGCCGTATCGTTCATGTGACGGCTGAGAGTGGCCTCGTGCTCGGTGAGCGCTCGGCCGGTGTACACGCGGCGCGTGGGATCCGGGGTCGGGGGCGTCCCCTCGGCCACGGCCTTCTTCATGATGTCGACGGTCTGCGATCCAGAGATGATGACGTTCAGCGACAACGCGGGGCCTGCGGCGATGACGGTGACGAACACCACGGGCTCCCAGACCGCGGCGACGGCGAGCCGCAGTCGAGGTTCGGGTCCTCGAAGTGGCGGCAGGCCGAGGATGACCTCCACGAACTCTTCGTACTGCGACATCTCTAGCAGTGTACCGAAAGGGCCACTTCGCCGGGTCACACTGTGGATGTCCGTGGCACTTTCGGTGCGCGACCGATCACATTGAAAGCGCGTTCATCATGCTACGACCGATCGCGATGAAGAACGTCAACGATCCCACCGAAGCGATCCGTCGTCAGATCGAGGCCTTCAATGCTCGCGACAAGGAGGCCTTCCGGGCGACCTTGTGCGACGACGTCGAGTACATCGAGGTTGCCTTTGGTCGGCGTACCACCACCGCGGACGAGATGGTCGAGTCGGCGTTTGCGTTCCTTCCCGTGTGGCCCAATGTCCAGGCAGAGGTCATCAATGCGTTCGCGTCGGGGGACCAGGGCGCGGTGGAGCTGCGCTGGAAGGGCACGCACACGGGCACCTTCGAGATGCCCGGTCTGAGGCTGCCGCCCAGCAACCACGAGTTCGATTTCAAGGCGGTCATGATCGTGGAGGGGCGCGAGGGCAAGGTCGCGCGCTGCACCTACTACTTCGACGTGTTCGGCATGTTCCAGAACATGGGCGCGACGATCTCCGGCCCCCAGTAGCGGGGCGAACGCGGTTTGGTCGCGGTGCCTCGGACGGGCTCGGCGGAGTACACTGTCCGAGATGAGCGCGCGTCGGTGGTCACTGCTCGTGCTGGCGGCCGGGTGCAGCGCGACGAATCCGCTCTACGAGCCGTCGACGGGCGGCGGCTCGGGCAGTGGTGGCGCCACGGGGCCGGCGACGACGGTCGGCTCCGACTCCATCGGCGGCACGAGCCAGGGGGCGACCGGCGACGGGACCGTCACCGACTCGGGGCTCTCTTCGACCGGCGCCGAAGAGTCCGATTCGACGGAGGGCGAGCCCGATTGCCGGGGCCTGGTGCATGTCCAGCTCTCGGAGTCGACCAAGCCCCAGGTGCCCCGCCCTGTCCCGACCCCGGCCGGGCCCGTCGTGTTCTTCGTCGACTCCAACCTCGCGGCGGGCGCGATGCTCTCGGTCGCGAGGTTCTTCGACGGGGTGCAGCCCGGCATCGAGGAACTCGCGGGGCCTTGGGCCGTCGATCGCTCGTTCATCATGGCCGCGGGCGGGGCGGGCCTGGGCGTCGTGCTCGATTCTCCCGCCGTCTTGCTCACCGTCGAGCCGGGCTTGGGGGTGATCGAGGAGCGGCCGCTGTACGGCCTCGACCAGTTCACCATCAGCGGTTTGGTACGCATGGGCAGCGACTGGCTGATCCCCACCATCGGCGGCGAGGATTTCGTGCTTCTGCGCTACCCGGATGGGCTGCAGATGAACGACGTCGGCATTCCCGAGACAGGGGTGTCCTGGGTGGCGGGCGGCGGCGACGAAGACGGCGTGGTGTACATCTACCGGCTCGCGTCGGGTCCGACCTGCTTCGCGATGTCGCTGACGCCGACCTCCGACGAGTTCGGCAAGGCCGACCTGCTCACCGCAGGCGAGTGCCTGGCTCCGACGCTCGCGTTCGTCAACGGCTCGGGTGGCTTGGCGACCTACTACCGCGGCGAGGAGGGCCCCTCCACGATCCTAGGCCAGCGGCTGGGCCCCACCGGCTTGCCCCTGAACGCGGGCGGCGAGTTCGTGATCGCCTCGGGTGAGGACCTCCATCATCCGGCGGTCCAGCGGCTGCCGTCGGGCAACTACTGGGTGGTGTGGGACGACGAAGGGGCCATGCAGGCGGCGGAGCTCGACGGCGCCGACCCGTCGGTGCTGCTGCACGACACGACCCACTTCGGGGGGCCCACCACGTTCCGCAAGCGCACCTTCGTCGTCGATGGGCACCCGGCCGTCGCGTTCCATCTCGCATCGGCGAACGCCGAGGGCATCGGGGTCCACGTCGTCATCGATTGCGACGCGGGCTGAGCCGGCCGCGCCTCAGCCCTTCAGCGTGTCGGGCGTCGGCTCGTTTCGGCGTCGCATCACGCCCAGCACTTCGGCGCCGGCTTCCGACGCCAGGTCGAGCACCTCGACCGCGGTGCCGTATTTCGCCTGGGAGTCGAAGTCGACGAACACGACCTTCTTGTCGCGTACCTCGAGCTGGCGCTGGAGCGCGTCGAACAGCCGCGTACGATCGAGCGGCTCCTGGTTGAGCGTGAGACCGCCGTTTTCGGTCAGGCCCACGACGAGCGGCTGAACCCGGGGGGCGTCGTTTCGCGGGGTCCCCTCGGGCGGTACGCGGACGGATATCTCAGGGACCGATTGCGGCACCATCACCATGAAGATGATGAGCAGCACCAGGCACACGTCTACCAACGGGGTTACATTGATCTCGCTATTGGCTCCGCCCTTGCCACCGGCTGACATACCCATGGGCGCCTCCTCGAGTGCACGGGGTTTTCACCGTGCCCTCATGGGGCAATCAACGAGAGCGTCGGGACTTCTTACAGTCGGTTCACGTCAGGCGCGGAGCGCAGGTGCGCATCGTCGATCGTGGGCCGAGAATCTGTCCCCTGGCCCGTGATGAGAGGGCGGCGAGGCGCCGCTGTCCGAGGTTTGGTAGATCCGTAGCGCTCCACCCGTGCCCATCCCATCCACCACCCGTGTGTGCCCCGCGTGCCTGGCCGACAACGCCATGGGGGATCAGTGTGTGCACTGCCGGGCCCCGCTGCTGCTGGGAGAGCGCTTCGCGCCCGTGGAGGCCGTCTCCAACAAGGGCTCGACCCGAACCTTCATCGGGGTCGACACCCACCGCCACGACGCGTCGGTCATCATCAAGACCCTCAGCGTGTCGGCGATCTCCGAGTGGAAAGAGCTCGAGCTGTTTCAGCGGGGCATCGGGGTGCTGCGAGGGCTCGAGCACCCGGGCATCCCTCGGCACCTGCACGACGGCGAGTTCGAGCGGGGAGGGGAGACGGTCTACTACTGGGTGCAGGAGCGCATTGCCGGCCGCAACCTGCAGCAGGGGCTCGAGCAGGGCCAGCGCTGGACCGAGGCACAGGCAGAGGCTCTGGCCCGCGCGTTGCTCGAGATCCTCGTGCACCTCCAGGGCTTCAGCCCGCCCATCATCCATCGGGACATCAAGCCGTCGAACATCATCGAGCGCGAGGACGGCTCGGGCTTCGTGCTCATCGACTTCGACCTGGTCAAGGACACGCTCGATCCCGAGGGCGGCTCCACCACGGCGCTGGGAACCGCGGGCTACGCCCCGCTCGAGCAGCTGATGGGTCAGGCCATCCCCGCGTCGGACCTGTTCGGGCTGGGGGCGACGCTGGTGGCCGTGTTGTCTCGCAAGGCGCCCTCGGACCTGGTCGATCCGGGGGAGGGGCGCATCGACTTTCGGGGGCACGTGCGGGTGTCCGAGCCCTTCGCGGGGTTCATCGAGCAACTGCTGGCGGTGCGAGCCGCCGAGCGCCCGCCCGATGCCGAGGCGGCGCTGCGGGGGCTATCCGGCAAAGAGGAGCCCCGTTCGAGCGAGGCCAGCGAAGCCGTGGCGGCTCTGCCCGAGAGCACCGACGACGACGAACTCGTCGTTGCGCTGACCGAGGCATCGTCAGCGGAGCGGCCGCTGCCCGACACTACGGGCACCATCACGCTGGTCCCCGTCGTGTCCGAGCACGAGCCCAAGGTCTCGGTACCGGCCACCCTCGCCAAAGACCACCCCGCGCCGTTTTGGGTCTTTCCCATCCGCATCGCGATGCTCTTCGCGGTCTTGTTCGCGCTGCCCCTGGGCGACAGCATCGCCTGGATCCTCGCGGCGGTGACGTGGATCGTCAGCAGCTTCGTGGTGCGCTACCCGGTTCAGCTACCGCCGGGTCGCGCGCTGTACAAGGGCGGGATCAGCAACACGGGTGAGCCGGGCCGGTACTGGCTGCGCAAGCGGTTGTTCGACACCCCGCGCTCGATCTCCAACAACGCGCTGACTCTGGAGTGGCGGCCCGCCCCCACGCGACTGAACGCCCCGGGGGATCGGGTGCGGTGGCTGGAGCTTTCGGCGAACCTCCGGTTTCAGCCCCGCTCCGACGAGGTCGGGCAGTTCTCCGCGTTGCTGAAGTACGGGAGCTGGTCGTCGTACCCCCACCGACTCGCCAAAGAGCTGCGCGAAGAGGTCATCTCGGACATGGCCGAGGTCCTGAGCGTGGCCGCGCTGTTCGAGGCTTCGCGGCAGACCCGGGTGAGCGTCCGCGAGCAAGTCACGCCTGCGCTCACCTCGGGGCTGGCCGAGCTGGGTCTCACCCTGGTCGCGGTCGACGAGGTTCACGCCACGCTGGGCGCCCAGACGGACGACCTCCAGACCGAAGACCGGGTCGACCTGCGCGCGGCCGGCTGATCTCGAAAAATGTTAAGTTGAGTGTCCAACCCCGCCTCCCTCGGGCGTCATGGGGTCGAAGAGGAGACACCATGCCCAAATTCCTGTGCCTTCAACGCAGCCTTCCCAGTGCCACCCCCGCCGAGCAGCGGCCCTCTCCGGCCCAAATGCAGGAGATGTACGCCAAGTTCGGGGCCTGGCGGGAGCAGTTCAAAGACCAGCTCGTCGACATGGGCGGCAAGCTGGGGCAGGGGCGCCTGGTCGCGGCCGAGCCCGCGCCCGACGGGCCCTACGTCGAGGTCAAGGAGCTCGTCGGCGGCTACATGATCGTGCAGGCCCAAGACCTCGAGGGCGCGATCGAGGTCGCCCGTGCCTGCCCCGGTCTCGTGCGCCCCGGATCCGGGGTCGAGGTCGTCGAGATCCACACGCCTTGAGCACGCCCGCCCTCGTCGAGCACCTGTTCCGTCACGAGTACGGGAGGTTGGTCGCGACGCTGTCACGCCGCGTGGGGGTCGAGCACCTGCACGCGGTCGAAGACGCGGCGCAGGTGGCCCTGATGCGGGCGCTCGAGCACTGGCGGATCGAGGGGCAGCCCGATGCCCCGTCGGCGTGGCTGTTTCGGGTCGCCCACAATCATTTGATCGCCGAGCTGCGCAAAGGCGCGGGGCGGCAGCGCATCCTCGCTCGCCGGGGCCATGGGCTCGATCCCGGGCCCGAGGGCGGCACCGCGCCCGAGCCACCGCTGGCGGGCGAGCTGTCCGATGACCTCGCGCGCATGCTCTTCGTGTGCTGTGACGACGTGCTGCCGGCCCGCTCCCAGCTGGTGCTCGCGCTCAAGACCCTGTGCGGGTTCAGTGTGGCCGAGATCGGCCGCCGCTTGTTCATCACCGAGGCCAACGTCTACAAGCGCCTCACCCGGGCCCGCGAGCGCTTGCGCGAGCAACCACCGCAGCTCGACGGGCTCTCCACCGCGCAGCTCGAGGCGCGCGTGCCCGCCGTGTTGCGGGTCTTGTATCAGCTCTTCACCGAGGGGTACCTGTCGTCGCATGCCGAGCTGGCGATCCGTGAGGAGCTGTGTGCGGAGGCGCTGCGGCTCGGGCTGGTCCTCGCCGAGCACCCCGCGGGGCAGACCCCACCAACGGCCGCCCTCGTCGCGCTGATGTACCTGCATGCGGCTCGCCTGCGTGGCCGGGCTGATGCAGACGGGGCGCTGGTGCTGCTCGAGGAGCAGGACCGAACGCAGTGGAATGCGGAGCAGATCGCAACCGGCATGCAGTGGCTCGAGCGCTCGGCGGCGGGCGACCGTTTCTCTCGCTATCACGCCGAGGCAGCGATCGCGGCCGAGCACTGCCTCGCCCCTTCGTTCGAGCAGACGCGCTGGGACACCATCGCCGAGCTGTATGCCACGCTCGAGCGCCTGCAGCCCTCGCCGCTGCACCGACTGAACCGCGCGGTGGCCATCGCCGAGGCCGAGGGTCCGCACGCCGGGCTCGCGCTGCTGAACGGCTTCGAGCCGCCCACCTGGCTCGAGGGCTCGCATATGTGGCCGGCGGTGCTCGCCGAGCTGCACCGTCGTTGCGGTCACGAAGCCGAGTTCACGCGCCACCGCGCGCTGGCGCTGACGCTCGCGCCCACGCCAGCCGTGCGACAGTTGCTGCTGCGCAGCCTCGGCGCTAGCCCGGAACCTCGACCCGACGCCACTGGGCATCAGCCAGATGAGGGACGGAAGTGCACATTGTGCTACAGGTAAGTTTTGTCATTTTTTTTATGGAGATTGAAATTTTTACCCATCGCTACCGATAAACAAGGTGTGACTGCGAACTGCAGGTGCGAAACATCGAAAATGTCGGGCCAGTGAACTTGACGCTGGATTTCGTCAAGAAAGCCGACTGCTGCGAGTAGCTGAGCAGGTTAGGTGTTTGCGTTCTTTTCGATCAGCTAAGTCGAAGGACAAAAATCAAAATGCGAAACAAGATGGTTCTAGTGTCTACCCCGTTGTCGTTGCTTCTTGTGTTGTGCTTTGGGTGCGATGAGTCAGTGATTCCGAACGGGGCAATAGAAGCAGCAACTGAAATATTGGAGGGCGATTGTGAGACGACGGAGCCCGATGGAGATCGAGAACTGAACCCTGGAGACAATACAACGCCCAAGGCAACATTTAAAGGCATCTGTGATGATGATGTGGACGTGGATTGGGACGTTTGCTTGGTAGAGGAGAATGACGACGGCGAGGAAATACAGTCGCTCGATGGGAACGGGAGAGAGATTTGTGGGAGCCTTCGGACTGAACTTGTTTGCGAAAACAATGAATTCGAGCTCGGCGATACGTTCTGTCTGGGTGGATACTGTTCTTGGGTTATCGGTGATGACCCGAGTCCCTATGACTGCGGCTGGGTTATTGTCGGCCTGTCAGCCAAGATAGCTCGTACAGGTGAGTCCCTCGGTTTCTACAATGCTGCGTTTGTCGAATCGTTGGGGTTTGAACTCCTTCCCGTTAGTCGAGAGTGATGGCTTCTTGGGTAGGGTAGTCGTGTTGTTGTGACAGTAAGGGGATGTCGATGCGAGTGTTGTGTTTGGTGGTATTGCTAGGAGGGGTGTCTGGTTGCCGGGCAGACTGCATGGCAAATATCTTTCCTGTTGGTAATGTGTCAGCCAATGGCGCTCCTGGATCGGGGGGCCTGTGGTCGCAGGATATCAGGATTTCTTTGGAGGGGCAGTGTGATCCTGGTGGGGAGATGGTCCAGGTTAGCGAGTGGGCTGAAGCCGAGGACTTCAGCATCAATCAGGACGGGGCTACTGGATGGATTGAACCCGGCAAGGAACTTTCGGGTGTGATGAAAGGTGAGTTTGGTCCCGGAGCTGCAGGGGAGGTTGGTTGTGATGTGTTCGTTGTAGATGACGATGCTGTTGTTGATACATTAGTGTTGAGCGCTGCTGATGTTGTTTCGAGAATTTAGGCTAGCTCGTAGGGCAAGGTGAGGGCGATCCGGTGATGTTCGGTAGCCGGTTAAGCTGGGTTTACGATTTGAGCCGAAAGTCAAAGATCCCATGTTCAGGTGGTCGTTGGCGAGCGAAATGAAGGAACTTGGAAAGATGCAATTCAAAAAAGAAGGTTCGAGTAGCCGTCGCGTTTTTGTTGGCCAGTTTTCATCGCTGTTGATTGTGACTGGTGTGAGCGGAGGCGTCGTTCTTCGGCCGCAGGAGGCACGAGCCTCGATTGTTGGGCTGCTTGCACTCGGAGCGTTCGCAATCACAGCTACAATTGCAAAGTTGTCGGTTGAGGGGGTTTTTTCCCGTGCTGCAGGCCGGATGTTGAGCAAGGAAGAGCGGAAAGCAAGGAGAAAACTGCGTAGAGAAGACATGGTGTGGATCCGAGATGCACGAAACATGTTAGTCGGATCGCGGCGAGCGGAACGAAAGAACATCCGGATGCTGAGACGGAGTCTCAGAGTTGCGCGCCGAGACGCATCGGAGCATCTGGGGGCTGACTTCAACCTCGCTATGTCTCAAATTGGCGTAGTGCATCCACGCTTCGTGAGGTCGGTTGACCCTGAGGAAGCTGTCAGTATCGCATTGCACTGCGCACATCACCATGACCTTCTTCAGCCTGACGAATGTGGGTACTTTCGAAACTCTGAGGGACACAAGTACGAAGCTCTAAGAGTTCCTGCTAGTCGAAATACACGAAAGGAAGCAGGGGAGGCGTTGCAGTCCATTTACAGGGATGCAGTCTCACATTTCGGAACGGAAGCTGTCAGAGGTTTCGATTCTGTCGGTTCTGAAGCCGAACAAGGGTTGAATAGGATGGTTGCGTTTAACAGGATCGCTTGACTTTGCTGTCATTCCTGTCTCTCATTTGATTGAGATTCGTGTGCTATTCGAAAGAGGTCGGTGGTGGCTTGAGCTGCCGGCTTTGATTGTTGCCTGTACCGGGCATCGCGATCACTCGTACCGCTCATCGTGATCACCTTCGGGGTGGCTGCGAGATCGGAGCGAAGCGACGCTGGGCCTGAGGTTGCTATTCGGTGAGGTTGCTTTCTTCCTTGCGGCGTGATGGACCGGCGAGCGTGAGCCGATGCGCGTTGCTGAGGATACGATCACAGATCGCATCGGCGGTAGTCGGGTCGCCCCAAATGGTCGTGCCACTTCGACGTGGGTAGCTGACTGGTGATCACCGTAGACCGGAGCCCGTATCGGTCGTCCATGATCTCGTTGAGGTCACGGCGCTCGCGGGGTCCGACCGCCGCGAGTCCCCAGTCATTGAGTACCAGCAGGTCGGCCTTGGCGAACCTGGCCAGCAACCGAGTGTAGCTGCAGTCGGCGTGGGCAGCGACAGCTCGTGGAAGAGTCGAGAGACTCGGCGGTAGAGGACACGGTAGCCTCGACGTAAGTGCCCGGTGGACGACGGGTGGTCAGGCTGCCGGCAACCGGCCGAGCCTGGGAGGCATGGGAAAGAATACAGCGAAACGATGGGCAGAGGTGGATGCCGAGAAGGTCTTGTCAGATGCAGAACGGAGTGGCCTGGACGACCGCGAGTATGCCAAGCGGCACGGGCTCGATCCGCAACGGCTGTGGTGTTGGCGGAAGCGGCTTGGGCGTCCGCGGAGCGAGTCGGGCGATACGCCAACGTTCGTCGAGGTCCAGGCCACGTCGCAGCCTCCGGCCCTCCCGCAGATGGTCGAGGTGTGGCTTGCGAACGGGCGTTCGGTGGTGGTGCCCATGTCGATGGACACGACCAGGCTCACTGAGCTGCTCGATGCCATCGATGGTCCGAGGTGCTGAGTATCCCGCCGACGATGCGGGTCTTCGTGCCCGTGACCCCGACCGATATGCGCAAGTCGTTCTCGGGGGTGGCCGTCGCGGTCCGGGGATCCGTCGCCGAAGATCGCTCTCAGGCCAACTGTTCGTCTTCTTCAACCGAAGGCAGACGATGATGAAGTCGATCTACTGGGACGGCGGCGGCTACTGCCTGATGGCCAAGCAGCTCGCGCGTGGCACCTTCGTTTTGCCCACAGCCAACGAACGTGGCGTCGTCGAGCTCGAGGCATCGGAGCTCGCGTTGATTCTCGATGGCATCGACCTGTCGAATGCACGACGACGGCCGCGATGGGAACGGGCCGAACAATGGAGCACGGTGACCTGATACGGCCCTTGCACCTCGCGATCGACTGTGGCTAATGGAGGGCGTTGGCCTCCAACGCATCCGACGACACCGACCTGGACCTCATCGTCGAGACGATGGGGCTGCTCTTTGATGAGGGCAAGAAGGACGTGCTGCTCAGCACGATGCGCTCGGTGATGGAGGCGGCGCTGGCGGACAACCGAGCGATGAGCCTGCGGCTGGCCGAGGAACTCAAGCGCACGTCCGGCCGCAGCAGCGAGCGCATCGACCCCAACCAGCTGAAGCTGTTTCTCGGAGAACTCCGCCAGGAGCAACAGCCCGCGGCCGATAACGACGACGCACAGGAGGTGCCGAACGAACCTCCGCCGCTGAAGCCGAAGTCGAGCAAAGACCGACGTCGGGCACGGCGACCGCTGCCCGACGATCTTCCTCGCGAAGAGGTTCGACTCGTGCCGACACCCGAGCAACTCGAGGGCAAGAACTCGATGCGCAAGATTGGTGAGGAGCGCTCAGAAGCTCTGGAGTACGAGCCTGCGCGTTTCAAGGTCATCGAGTACATCCGGGAGACGTGGTCCAACGTTGATGGAAACATCGTCACCGCTCCGGCGCCGCTCAAGATCATCGACAAGGGCCTGCCCGGTGTCGGACTCCTGACGCATGTGCTGCTGTCGAAATTCCTCGACCACTGTCCGCTGGCGCGGCTATCCCGGGTGTTCGCGCGAGGTGGTGTGGAGCTGCATCGAAACCGCCTGGTCGACTGGGTGGCTGCAACGGCCTTCCTGCTCGAACCGCTGGCGCGGCGGATTCACGAACTCGCGATGCTGTCTCATGTGTTGCAGGTCGACGACACGCATCTGAAGGTCCTCGATCGCAAGGCCTCGAAGAATATCAAGCGCGGGCACCTATGGGTGCTGGTCGGTGACCAGGCCTTCGTGTCGTTTCGCTACACGGAGAACTGGACGGCGGAGCTCGCCGACGAGTTCCTGGGACCGCGGATCGGATGGATGCAGGTCGATGGGTACGGAGGCTACGAGTCGATCGCGAAGGACCGGCCACTGCTGCTCGTCGGATGTTGGATGCACGCGCGGCGGTATCTGGTCAAAGCACTCGATGCCAAGGACGTCCGGGCAGCCGAGCCCTTGGACATCATCAAGCGAATGTGCGAGGTGGAGGCAGCTTCGAAGCTAGCCGAGGATACCCACGCGCAACGGTACGAGAGACGATTCAAGGAACTCGTGCCGTTGCTCGATGAGCTCGAGCAGTGGAAAGAAGACAATCGTGGCGTCGCGCCGCCAAATGAGCCCCTCGGGAGGGCGTGGACGTATCTCGACAACCACTGGAAGATCCTGCGAGTCGTCGAGAAGGACGGCGCACTCAAGTTGGACAATGGAGAGGTCGAGCGGGTGATTCGCGGTCCGGCGATGGGGCGACGCAATTGGCTGTTCGCTGGCTCGGATGAAGGGGCGAAGCGGGCGGCGATCGTGTTGACTGTGCTCAAGACGGCGAAGCGGGCCGGGGTGGACCTGCGAGCGTATCTGATGGATGTGCTGACGAAGATCGCGGGCGGGTGGAAGCAAGCTCGGCTGGATGAGCTGCTGCCCCATCGGTGGCAGGCGCCGGCTTCGGCGTGAGCTCGGCGGTGGCCGGTAGCGCAGAGCTGAGGCCGTCGCTACCCGTCGTTCACAGGGCACTTACGTTGGGCCTTCCATGCTTCAGCGAGGCCGCGTTGGTTCATCGAGCGTTCTTTCGTCTCCTTGTCGTTCGGGTTCAGTGGTAGTAGACGCCACCACGAATGTTCTCGTGGTCGACGGGGGCAGGGGGTTCGGGGTGGTCACGGTCGACGCGATCGAGACCGTTCTTGAGCACGCTTTCGACGTGCCGATACGAGCAGGCGCTGGAGCGCTCTCAGCCCATGTTGGCTATGCGCCCCCGGAAAACCGGAACGAAAGACGCCGACCTACCTACTTCACGGGACCACGACCCTGTTCGCTGCTCTCGATATCGTGACGGGACAGGTCATCGGCGAGTGCCACCGCCGCCATCGCAGCTCTGAGTTCATCAAGTTCCTCAGAACGATCGACAAGAACGTCCCGAAGGAGTTCGATGTTCACCTCGTCCTCGACAACTACGCGACGCATGGGACGGAGGCCGTGCTTCGATGGCGAAAACGACATCCCCGATTCAACTTCCACTTCACGCCGACCTATTCGAGCTGGTTGAACCAGGTCGAGCGTTGGTTTGCCCTGCTGACGGAACGCCAGCTCAAGCGCTCCGCGCATCGAAGCACCCGAGCCTTGGAGAAAGACATCCGCGCGTTCCTGACCGCTCACAACGAAGACCCTCGGCCCTTCATCCGGACCAAGAACGCCGATCAGATTCTTTGCGCAATCGCACGTCACTGCCAACTCGAGCTGGAACTGAGGGATATGCAACGAAAAGCTGACTCAGGACACTAGTGCCATCCGGATAAGTGTCTCAAGATGCTGTCGCCGTTGCAACTTTGGCACCTTCAAGGGATCCAAGTTCCTGCTTGGTTCGGTATCGTTAGCTCCGCCGGATATTAGCTGAGGGGTTCTAGGATTTGAGATGCTCTACTATCTTCATCAGGCCGGCGTTGTAGGTTCGATTGATCTTGACTCTGGATAATCCCAGGTGCTCCGCCACTTGTGCTTGTGTGTCCCCTGATAGCACTGCTGTTACTACGTATGCTTCGGTCGACGTTAGGTTTCTAGTTATATATTCGCGAATCTCGTTGAGTAGTATTCTCCTATTCTGCGTGTTGTCCCCGGTTACGGTTGCGTAGATTCTCTTTCGTATTGCTTCGGAATTAGATGATGCACTGCGCCGTTTTCTGTGTTCGTCTGCTACTTTTATTGTTATTATGCGAATTGTGTATCTTGTCCAGTCTTGGTCGTCGCTGGTTTTTTTTGATTTGTTGTTGATGAATTTCTCCGCCGTTACTAACGCCGCTTCTTGGACTATGTCGTCGGCGTCAATTGATCCGATTCTCTTCGCGTATCCGCGAAATCTTGACGAGTTGGAAGAGTACCATTTTGCAAACTGCGAACGTAGTTCTTCCTTGCTTGTGGTCATTAGTTCTGCCAACTTTTTGCTAGTAGAAGGCGGTATAGTGCGTTCACATATCGTTGTGTGAAGTTGTCGATTCCTAGTTTTTTGCCTATCTCCTCCAGAGATTGTCCGTTTCCGTTGTTGTACACCGCTCTAATGAGCTTGATGTCTTCCTCTTCTTGAGTCTTCCGTCTTTCTGCCCGCACCACAATGGCGTACTTTTGCAGCGCTGCCGCGAAAGCTCGCTGCGCTTCTGCTATGCTAGTGTTTAGCATTGTTGCTATCTCTTTCCATGATTGCCCCTTGATGATCCGGGCATTAATAAGATCTCGCTCCGACGGAGTTAGTTTCGTTAGTGTTCTCGCCATGCCCCTCTAAAAGCCCCGTCACTATACACACTCATAAGGTCTGCGCCTTGGCACATTCGTGTCAGGTGTTGCATTGGCGCGCTCTCGTTGTACCCGTCCATTGTCTCCGATTGAGATCAGACTACGCATCCCTTCGCCGTTGGCGCCATTTGCGATGCTCGGCATCGACGATTTGATCATTTGTGTGATTTTGCGCGCTATTTATGGTGCAATTGTCTTGTGTAACGGTGTTCTTAGTTGAATTGTGAGATAAATCACATTGATATTATCTTTTTCATCCCGCTTATCTGAAATTGCCGGTCAAATCGATCGATACTTGGGCGTGACTAAAGAGAATGAACCTTCCGCAGTCGAAGATGGAACCGTCGCTATCGTTGCCGAGTTTACTGATGTTTTGCTCGTACATGGTCGGGATTCATCGCAAGTACGTGACTATCGGACAAGGCATTCTGCAAATACAGCCGCCACTGAGCTAATAGATGCGTCGTTGGAATTACACGAGTTATTCACAGAAGGTGATCCAGAATCGATGGTTAGTTC
Source organism: Myxococcota bacterium (assembly GCA_039028615.1). Taxonomy (GTDB): domain Bacteria; phylum Myxococcota_A; class Polyangia; order Nannocystales; family Nannocystaceae; genus Paraliomyxa. The sequence continues at coordinate 92,418 of JBCCHT010000049.1, forward strand.
GCAGGTCGCGTGTTCTCTAGGTGATGCCGATGATGATCGACAGGTGTCCGTTCGTGACTCTGCGCCATGTTCGGGATCTCGATAGTCAGTATCTCTGAAAATGCACTCGCTACGGCACGGGCTCCAGAAACGTTACGGTTTTGGAGTTCGATTTACTAGGTGGAGCGGTCGCTTGCCGAAATCACCATTGGAAACTCCGTTACTCCTAGTGATCAGTTGGCACGGCATAGCTGGCGTTGGCGTACCAGCCATGGCAATGCCTTGGCCGTATGGCAGCACGGGCTCGGTGAGCAGCACCTCGTAGCGAATCAGCGCTGCGAACGGCGAACGCCCGGAGCCGTTTCTTGATCAGCCCCCACGCAGCTTCGATTGGGTTGTAGTCCGGCGAATACGGCGGGAGGAATTTGACTCCGACGCCATGCTGCTCGAGCAGCGTTCGCACCCGCGGGCTCTTGTGGAGGCTGAGGTTGTCCATCACGACGATGTCCCCTCGACGGAGCTTCGGCACGAGTCGAACCTTCAGTCAATGGACGAAAAGCTCGGTCGTCGCGGCCTTCCACATCGTGCCCAGCGACACCCAGCCCTCCAAACGGATCGCTCCGATCATCGTCAGGTTGCGACGTGCCTTCCGTACGGGTCGTGGCTCGACGTATTCCGTTCCCTTCTGAATCCACACGTGAGACCTGGACATCGCCAGGTTGGCTCCCGACTCGTCAATGAAAACCAGGCACCGAGGGTCTACCGTTTTCGCCCAGGTTTCGTACTCCGCCCACGCTTGGCGGATGTCCGGGCGGTCGTGCTCCGACGGGCGAGGCCGTTTTTTTTGTAGACGTACCCCTCCCGGTGGAGCGCGCGCATGAACGACGAGCGAGAGGTCTTGTGCTCCTCTTCCACCTGCTCGTTGTATTTGCGAAGCAGCTCCAATGCCGTTGAACCGGGGTAGGCGGCAACGACTTGGTTCATGGCTTCGATGTCGACCTTCGAGAAATTGCCGCCGCCCTTGGGGTAAGGCGTGACCGAGCCCGTTTCTCGAAAGCGAGCGACCCACCGAATCAGGGACCTCACCGAGATCTGGAATCGCTCCGCGATGACCGCG
>JBCCHT010000050.1:0-93182 GCA_039028615.1 Myxococcota bacterium
GGGAGGGCTGAAGCGAAGCCGCGTAGGATGGAGGGGGCCCGGTCGCGCGGAGGCGGCCCCCGACTACCGTCGAGTAACACTCGAGTCTCACGGCCGCCGAGCACGTCCGGGGAGGGTTCCATCCGTCAACAGGCGAGCCCTTCATTCGAACATTCGCCGCCGCACCGCAAGCACTCCACCCTCCGCAAGGAGCAGAACCCACCCTCCCTCCAAACGCACCAGGGCCCGATTCACACTCACGCGAACCGGGCCCCAGCCTCCGAAGAACCCGCTCGTCTACGCGGGCTTCTTCTTCCCGTGGCACTTCTTGTAGCGCTTACCCGACCCACAAGGGCACGGATCATTCGGCCGAACCTTCGGCACCTTCTTCTCGGCCGTCGCCGCCTGCACTGCCGCCTCGGTCGCCTTCGCCGGATCGGCCTGCACCGCTGCCTGAGCCTGCTGCAGCTGCGCCATCGCCTGCCGAGCCGCGTCTTGCAGCTTGTCGAGCTGAGCCTTGCCCGCTTTGCCCGCTCGCCCAGTGGCTCCGCCGGCCCGACGCGCACCACCGCCTCGGCGATCGTTCGCCCGAGTCAGCGCCGTCTCGTACTCGGCACCTTCCTCGGCCTGCCGCCGCTCTTCCTCGCTCAGGGCCATGTTGATGACCTTGTCGAGCACCGTCTGCTCGATGCCCTCCCACATCTCGCGGAACAGGTTGTACCCGCGGATCTTGTACTCGTTCTTCGGGTCGCGAGTCGCATAGCCGACCAGCCCGATGCCCGTGCGCAGGTGCTCGATGTTCTTGAGGTGAGCGATCCACTGCGAGTCGATCTCGTCGAGCCACAGCCGGCGAATGTGGAAGAGGTAGACGGTGAGCCCGAACTTCTCTTCGCGCTCGAGCAGCTGCGCCTCGAGGGCCTCCCAGCAGACCTCGACCAGGTCGTCGAGGTTCTGGGGAACGTCGCGGATGGACAGCTCGACCTGGAAGCGCTCTTTGAGCTTCTCCTCGAGCTCGGGCACCTCCCACTCGTCGGGGTGCACGTCGGCGGGGCAGGTCTCTTCGACGACCTGACCGACCAGCTCGTTGGCGAGGTCGTGTAGGCGCTCGCGCTGCTGGATGAGCGCCCAGGCGATCTCGTGCACGGCCAGCTCGAGCAGCTTGCCGTAGTTCGTGCTGACGGCCATGAAGTCGACCGTCGCGCCGTAGTGGCGGTAAAGCTCGTGGGTCAGGGTCTCGGGCTTGACGCCCCCGACCGGCCACTGGCCTCCCTCGACATCGGCGTTGTCCTTCGACTCGGTGCCGTCCTCGATGAGCGCGGCACAGTGACCGTCGATGATGCCCTTGACCCGCTCGCGGAGCTTCTTGGACAGCGACTCGATGGTGTGAGGACCGGAGACCTTGGGCGGGTCGGGCAGCTTGTGCTGCTGCTCGTCGCGGGCCTGCTCGTCGAGGATCTCGGGACGATAGCGACCTTCGAGGATCTGGCGGCGCAGGAGATAAATCGCCTTGCGCTGCTCGTTCATCACGTTGTCGTACTCGAAGAGGTTCTTGCGCGTGTCGAAGTGCATCGCTTCGACCTTGGTCTGCGCATTCTCGATCGCCCGGTTCACCAGGGGCGCCTCGATGGGCACGTCTTCTTCCATGCCCAGGCGCTCCATGAGCCCGGTGATGCGATCGGCCCCGAAGATCCGCATGAGGTCGTCTTCGAGGCTCAGGTAGAACTGCGAGGAGCCGGGGTCACCCTGGCGACCGGCACGACCACGGAGCTGGTTGTCGATACGACGGCTCTCGTGACGCTCGGTGCCGATGATGTGCAGGCCACCGAGCGAGAGGACCTCTTCCTTTTCCTCTTCGCACTGCGTCTTGAGGCCCTCGTGGAGCTTGTTGAACTCCTCGGGGTTCTCCTCGGGGTCGAAGTGCTTTTTGGCCATCATCTCGGAGTTGCCGCCCAAGATGATGTCGGTGCCGCGGCCGGCCATGTTGGTGGAGACGGTGACGGCGTGCTTGCGGCCCGCCTGCGCGACGACGAAGGCCTCGCTCTCGTGCTGCTTGGCGTTGAGCACGTTGTGGGCGATGCCCTCGCGCTGCAGCAGCTGGTGGATGACCTGGCTCTTCTCGACGCTGGTGGTACCGACCAAGATCGGCTGGCCCTTGGTGTTGCGCTCGCGGATCTCCTCCACGATGGCCATGAACTTGCCGCGCTCGTTCTTGTAGACGAGGTCGTCCTCGTCGAGGCGCTGGATGGTGCGGTTGGGCGGGATCACCAGCACGCCCAGGTCGTAGATCTTGTGGAACTCCTCGGCCTCGGTGTCGGCCGTACCGGTCATGCCCGCGAGCTTGCGGTACATGCGGAAGTAGTTCTGATAGGTGATGGTGGCGAGCGTGCGGCTCTCGGGCTGAATGTTCACGCCCTCCTTGGCCTCGATCGCCTGGTGCAGGCCATCGCTCCAGCGTCGGCCTTCCATCTTTCGCCCGGTGAACTCGTCGACGATGAGGACCTCGCCGCGCTCGACCAGGTAGTTGACGTCGCGTTTGTACAGGGTGTGCGCGCGCAGGCCCTGGTTGACGTGGTGGAGCAGCTCGTTGTTCTCGGGCGCGTAGAGGTTGCTGCACTCGAGCAAGCGCTCGATCCGGTCGACGCCCGCGTCGGTGAGCTGGACGCTGTGGGCCTTCTCGTCGACGATGAAGTCGAGGTCCTGACGCAGCGAGGGCACGGCCCGGTCGACGATCATGTACAGATCGGCGGGCTTGTCGGCCTCGCCGCTGATGATGAGCGGGGTCCGAGCCTCGTCGATGAGGATGGAGTCGACCTCGTCGACGATCGCGAAGTGCAGATCACGCTGCACGTACTTCTCGATCGTCTCCTTCATGTTGTCGCGGAGATAATCGAAGCCGAACTCGTTGTTGGTGCCGTAGGTGATGTCGCACCGGTACGAGCGCTGCCGATCGCCGTGGAAGAGCCCGTGGACGATGGTCCCCACCGACATCCCCAGGAAGTTGTAGATCTCCCCCATCCACTCCGCGTCGCGACTGGCCAGGTAGTCGTTGACGGTGATGAGGTGGGCCCCTCGCCCCTCGAGCGCGTTGAGATAAAGAGCCGTGGTCGCGGACAGGGTCTTGCCCTCACCGGTCCGCATCTCGCAGATGAGCCCTCGGTGCATGCCGATGCCGCCGATCATCTGCACGTCGTAGTGGCGCATACCCAGCGTGCGCTTGGAGGCCTCGCGCACGGTGGCGAAGGCCTCGCAGAGCAGATCGTCGAGCGGCGCACCGTTGGCGAGCTTCTGCTTGAACTCGGCGGTCTTGCCCTGGAGCTGCTCGTTGCTGAGCTTCTCGATCGAGGACTCGAGACCGTTGATCTGATCGACCAGCGGGCGCAGCTTTTTCATCTGCCGCTGGTGCTTGGTCCCGAACAGCTTCTTGACGATTCCGGCTAACATGGGGGTTTTCGTGGGGCTGTCAGCGGTCCGGGAAGACAGGGCGCGTTCCCGGCCGGCAAGGGGCGCAAAGGTACTGCTCGGTCGCGGCACGTGTCCACGCGCCGAGGACGCGGATCCGAGGGGTCCGGGGGTGGGCTATAGTCGCGGCCGAAGGCCCGCCATGACTGAATCTGCGATCCTCGAGGTCCGCCACGTCCGTTTGGCCGATGAGGCCACGTTGAGCCCCGCGCCCCTCGCCGAAGGCGAAGAAGGCGTGTTCGTCGCGCTCGCCGAACCGCCCCCCGTGCGCACCGTGCTGTCGGTCGTCTCGGGCGACCAACGTCGCGCCCTGGAGGTCGCGCAGGTGGTCGAGGTCACCAGCCGTGACGAGCATGGCACGCGGGGCTTTTATGGCCGCTGGGTTGGCGAGGAGGCGCTCGAGCGCGCCGCGAAGGTGGGAACGGAACATCTTGAGGATGGGACGCCGGTCGTGCAGCCCGTCAGCAGAGACGATAACGCGGTGATCGTCGCATCTGACGCGCCGGTCATGGCCGTGCCTGCGCCGGTCATGAACGTCGACGACACGGGGGTCATCTCCGTCGGCGACCGTGAGGATGCCGACGACGTCGACGAGAACGCGATGACCGTGGCGCTGGACTCGGTGCCGGGCGAGGCGAGCGAGAGCGCCGAGTCCGAAGCCACGGGCGAAGCGTCCGGGGACGACGGGTCCGCCGAGGCGACCGAGGCCTCCGAAGATTCTCCCGTGCAGGCGCCGGCCGAAGACGCCGAGGCCTCCGAGGACTCTCCCGTACAGGCTCAGGCCGAGACCGCCGAGGCTTCCGAAGACTCCCCGGTCCAAGCGCAGCCCGAAGAAGCCTCCGCCGAGAGCGAGCCCGCCGCAGCCGAGGCGGCCCCCGCCAAGAACGAGGGCGGCGGACGTCGCTCGCGGGGGGGTCGAAAGAAGCGGGGCCGGCGTAAGCGGTGAGCTCCCTCCCGAACGCCGTCCGCCCCGGCGACCGCGTGCACGTGGTCGCCCCCTCGGGCCCGGTGCCAGCCGAGCGCTTCGATCGTGGCCTCCGGGTCGTGCGACGCGAACTCGAAGTCGACCCGATCCTGGCGGACAACATTCACGAGCAAGAGGGCTACTTCGCCGGCTCGGACCAGCTGCGCCTTCGCTGCCTGCACGCCGCCTTGGGTGACGCCGACGCGAGCGCAGTGTTGTGCGCGCGCGGAGGCTACGGGGCCACGCGCCTGCTCGGGGCCCTCGACCCGGAGCGGCTGCGCGCCAACCCCAAGCTCATCGTCGGCTTCTCGGACATCACGGCGCTGCTGTGCTGGGCCTGGGCGCGCGCGGGCGTGCCGTCGATCCACGGCCCGGTCGTCACCCAGCTGTCCACGGTGAGCCCCGACGACGTGCAGCGCCTCGAGGATCTGCTGCGCGGCCAGGTCCCGCCTCCGCTCGAGGCGACCGAGGGCACCGTGCTGCACGGCGGCACGGTCGAGGGCACGCTCATCGCCGCCAACCTCGAGATCCTGCGCTCGCTCATCGGCACCAAGTTCATGCCCTCGATGGCGGGGGCAATCCTGGCCATCGAAGACGTGGGCGAGCGCCCCTACCGGATCGACCGCATGCTGACCCACCTGCTCAGCGCGGGCGCCCTGCGGGGGGTCCGAGGCGTGGTGGTGGGCCAGCTCAGCCGCTGCGAAGAGCCCGAGGGCGGCCAGTACGGCCCCGATGCCCTCGAGGCGGTGGTCGAGCGGCTGTCGACGCTGGGCGTGCCCGTGGTGACCGGGTTTCCCTTTGGCCACGACGCCCAGCACAATGCGCCCCTTCCCTTCGGTGCCAAGGTTCGGCTCGCCGCCGACGACTGCACGATGCTCTTCCTCGAGCCCGTCGCCCACGCATGAACCCGCCCTCGGAGCTCGGACCCTGGCTCTTCATCGCCATCGCCGTGCTGGGCGTGGTGGTGCTGGGCTGGCTATGGTTCCGCCGACCCAGCGGCACCGACCGACTCGAGTCGGACGCCTGCGATCCCTATCGCCGCTGGGTGCAGAACGTGTTCCTGTTGGTGACCACCGACTGCGACTACGGGCACCTGCCGGGGGCCGAGGCGCGCCGCATCCTCGCGCACTGGTGGGACGTGTACGGCCCGCTCGAGCATCGCCGCACGCTCGAGCAGCTGGGCCACGCCCCGCACCAGGACCACGCCTGGGACCTGATTCGCTTCATCTTGGTGTCCCGCCTCGGCGCGGCGGCCAGCCTCTGTGACGACGACGTCAGCTGGGCCGAGATTCTCCCCGTCGCCCGACGCCTGCAGGCGGCCTACTCCGGCTGGCGCCCCATGGCCCGCGCCTACCTCCTCGCTCGCCGCCAATCCAAGGGCCTGTCCCTCGACGGCTGCGCCGACGACCTCAGCATGCAGCAACTCCTCGACAACCTCGCCCGTCTCGACGACACCCGCTGGGCCGAGCAGCCCTTCGACACGCCGCTGTGCATCGACTACGCCGAGGTGATCGATGGGTGAGCGAAAGGGACGACGCCGACGCGGACGCCGTCGTGGGCCTCCGATGCCCCCGCCCCCGCCCGGTCTCGAAGTGGACCAGGTGGTCGAAGCCACGGTGACCGGAATCGCGCCCAAGGGCGACGGCGTGGGCACGCTCGGCGAAAAGGCGTTCTTCGCCGCGGGCACCATCCCCGGCGAGACCATCTCCGTTCGAATTCGCCGCCACCGCCGGGAGTGGATCGCCGTCGACGTGCTCGAAGTGCTCGAGCCCTCGCCCGACCGCGTGACGCCCCGCTGCCCGCTCTTCGAGCAGTGCGCCGGCTGCCAGTTCCAACACGTCGCCTACCCCCGCCAGCTCGAGTTCAAGCGCTCCATCGTGCTGGAGCGGCTGCGCGAGTACGGCGACTTCGAAGACCCCCCGGTGCCGCCCATGGTCGGCGCCGAAGACCCGTGGCACTACCGCAACCACGGCCGCTTCACCGTCAAGGACGGCCAGCTCGGCTTCGTACGGCATTTCCGGCGCGAGTTCCTGCCCGTGCCCCACTGCCACATCATGGAGCCGGCCATCAACGAGGTGCTCGACAACCTCCAGGGACGGCTGCAGGGCTCCACGCAGTGCAACGTGAGGGTCGGTCACCCCGCCGGCTCCATCATGATCCAGCCCAAGCTCGACGTGCCCGATGCACCGCCGAGCGGGCAGAAGATGCTGGTCGACGAGCTGCTCGGACGCTCGTTTCGGGTCTCGGCCGCCGCGTTCTTCCAGGTCAACCGGGCGCAGGCCGAGCGCCTGATCGAGCTGGCCTGCGAGCGAATCGGCGCGGGGCCCTCGGGGGTGGTGGTCGACGCCTACGCCGGGGTGGGCACCTTTGCCGTGCTCATGGCGCCCCACGTCAAAACGGTGATCGCGATCGAAGAATCGGGTCCTGCCGTCGAAGACGCTCGCCACAACGCGGCCGGGATCGACAACATCGAGTTCCGACTCGGCAAGACCGAGGACATTCTGGGACAGCTGGAAGGCCCGGTGGATGCGATCGTGCTCGACCCTCCCCGCAGCGGGTGCCAGCCCTCGGCCCTGGAAGCGGTCATCAAACATGGTCCAGCTCGCGTCGTTTACGTGTCCTGTGACCCGGAGACACTGGCTCGCGACCTCCGGGTGCTGGTCGACGCCTCGCCGGGATTCGATCTGATCGAAGTTCAGCCGGTCGACATGTTCCCGCAGACGCACCACATCGAGTGCGTCGCGACGCTGCAGCGCCGAGACGAACCCACGCCCGAATGACGCAGCGCGTCACCTCGTGGTGAAGGTGGGGTGAACACGCGCCCCGCATGTGTCACCATGAGCTTCGTGCGAGTCTCTGGGGGAACGGTACGAGCACGCGAACTCTTCGTACGTTCGAAGGGTCCGGACGCATGGGCCAAGGTTCTCGCCGAGGTCTCTCCGCAGACCCGCGAAGCCGCCGAAGCGGGGATCTTGGAGACACGCTGGTATCCCTACGAGATCCTCGTGGACATCAGCTCCACCGCCGACCGCGTGCTCGGGCAAGGAGACATGGCGCTGTGCCACGAGATGGGGCGCTTCTCCTGCGAGGTCACCCTGACCACCGTGCATCGCCTCTTGCTCAAGTTCGGCAACGTGGGGCACCTGGTCGAGCGAGCCTCCACCGCCTGGCGCACCCAGTTCGACAAGGGCGAGTTCGTCGTCCACGAAAAGAGCCCCGACCTGTACATCTTCGAGGTCCGCGGCGTGCCCGACCCCAGCCGGGCACACTGTGCCGCGATCACGGGATGGATGGCTCGGGCCGCCGAGCTCTCTGGTGAGGACGACTTCCAGTACGAGGAAAAGTGCCGAGCCCTCGGCCACCCCTACTGCTTGTGGACCTTCACTCGCCGTCCCCTGCCCGGGTTCACCTGAGCCGGCGGCGCAAAAAGAAAAAGGCCACGCTGGACGAGCGTGACCTCTAAAGAACGACCCGGGATGGCACCCCACGATCCCGCGGGTGTGTGGCCTGCGGAAGTTTGTCTGTGCGGGACTCGTGGACTACGACGAAGCACTCTGCATATGGCGGAGGGCTCGCGTGGGATGCCTACCCAGATCGGGACCAAAATGCGCCGTGGCTGTCTCCAGCCCGTGCGAATCAAGGGATTCAATCAGTACATGGCGGAAGCGGGGTGGGTCCTTCACCCCAACTTCATTTTTTTCTCGACCTTTGTTGCCCGGCCGTTTAGCCGGCCGGCGAAGTCACCGGAGGCTGCCCAGAACAGCCCCAGTGCACGCCATCCAGCACCACCGCGGTGTCGACGATGGCATCGGTCATGTCGAACAACGCGAAGATCAACTCGATCTCCTCGCCGGGCACGACAGGTGCGATCGTTTCTAGCCACCGCGTACCGGCGTGCCCATCCATCGCGAAGCCGTCGAGCTCGGGCGCCACGCAGGGATCTTTCGTGCACAGCGGCGACTCGGCATCGAGGTAGTCGAGGAAGACACCGTTGATCGAGATGGGATGACCTAGTTCGTCGAACGAGATGTTCCCGGTCCAAGCCTCCGACTCGAGCCAGGCGATGTACATGTCGTTGAACGGCATGTCCGTCTGCTCGCCATTGGCGGAGAAACCCGGATACTCGGCCGAGAAGAACGCGAACTGATAGACGATCGCGTCGGCCTCCTCGGGGACCTTGGCGACCAGTCGCATCTCGGCGTAGTCGTAGGTGCCTTGGCCTGCGTCCCACTCCTCTTGCAGGGTGTTGGAGCAGTCGCCCGTGCCGACGAGGGATGGATCGTCGAAACAGTTCTTGGACTCGTGCACCCGGCCGACGTCGATCGGCGGAGGCAGAGTGGTGAGCTGGACGTCGGGCTGCAGCGCGGTGCTCAGACAAACACCGACATCATCACAGCCGAGGTCGGCCCGACTGCGGGGCAAGTCGGAGGCACGACCGGTGGACAGCACCACCATGCGCTCGCCTTCACGGGGCGAGTAGACACCATTCGTGCCAAGGGTTCCCTCGAGGACGAACAGCGCCTCGGGGTCTCCCGTAAAGGTCGTCTCGATGCGATCGAATCCGTCGCACGCCACTCCGAGCGCATGCCAGGGACCGTCGTCGAGGTGATCGCAGCTCGTGGTCGACGGCGCGAGACAAACTTCGGCCCAGTCGGCCACGCCGACATCGAAGAACACGGGATCCGAATCGCCGCCACCGCCTCCGCCACCGGAGCCGGCACCGTCGTCGTCACTGACCTGTGACCCGGTGCTCGCGGCACCCGACGTGGCCGCGCCGGACTGGCCGCCTTCGTCGTCGCCGTCGTCGCTGCCGAAGGCCGCACTCGCGTTCGAACCGACGAGTCCGTACACGTTGCATCCCATCGATGCAGCCACGGCCACCAGGGTGGTGACTCGCGAACATGGACCCCATCCCAGCACGCTGCCGAAACCATAGCGCGGCTCGGCGCCCCCGCGCGAGGTCATGCAACGAAGATCACAGCGCTACGACATCGGGTCGCAGCGATCCGCGCGAGGCCACAAACGGGCCTCAGTCGGCCGCTAGCGCCCGTCGAACGGCTGCCGCATGAGCGCCGCGACCGTACTTCGTGAGAAAGGCATCAGCGCGTTGCTGCGCTTGATCACGTCGGCCGAGTCGGACGAGCGCCAGGATTTCGATCGCGCGTCGCTCCTCGATCAATTGACCGTCGGAAAATTCTTTCTCGGCTTCGTGCACGAGTCGCAGCGACTTGCCCGGGTTGCTCTCCAGGCTCGCTCGCGCGGCGGCAATTTTCTTGGCCTCTCGCAGCACCGCATCGTCGGCCGCGGGCGCACCCGCGCTGGCCGACTTGGCCGAACGGTGGGAGCGCTTGGCTGCCTTGCGTGCCTCGGCCGGCTCGATCTCGACCGGCGTCGCTTCGACGGCGTCGGCGGTGGGAAGCTCGGCCGGCTCTTCGGGCGCGGCCGCGGGCTCGGGCTTGGTGACCGGGGTCGGCGGAATCTCGACGCCCTCGATCAAGACCGCGGGGTTGGTTCGCCCGCTCGCGTTCGGCGTGGCCGCGACCGGAGCCGGGCCTTGCGTCACGAGCGCGGGCGCCGACGCGGCCGACCCCGAGGGGCCGGACATCCCGACCCACAGCCCGATGGCTCCGGCGGTGATGACGGCACCGATGCCCACCTTGGCCAGCAGCGACAACCCGGTACTGGTCACGGTGGTCGACGTGGTCGCCGTTGCCGCGGTGAGAGAAGCGAGTCCAGCGGACAAGTCCAACCCCTCGACGGTGGCGAGGCTGGCTTCGGTCAAGTCACCGCGAAGTGCGGCGTTAGCGGAAATATCTTCGAGCAATCGGGGGGGATCGACGGTCATGCTCGTGCTCCTGCAACTGCCCCGTGCATCAGCTCGCGGGCGGAAGGAGTTTCCTCGACCAATCGTTCGTGAACTCTGGCGAACTCACGGCGGGCCGAGTGGAGACGGGAGTAGACGGTGCCCACGGGGATCCCGAGTCCCTGGGCGATGACATCACAGCTCTCCCCTTCCAGCTCGTACAAGATGAAGACTGCACGCTTTTCCGGGGTGAGTGTGTTGAGAGCGGTCTGAACGCGCGCAAGGGCCTGACGCTTCTCGGTGCGCTCGGCGGGAGAGCTGGCCTGGGACGGGGCCATGATGACGCTCTCGGTATCGAAGTCCTCGAGCTTTCGGCGGGACTTCTTGCGGCGGTCGGAAAAAACACGGAACGAGATCTCAGCAAGCCAGGTCGTGGGTTTGGCCCTATCTGGAACAAACCCGCCCCGGCGGTGGGCGACCAAGAACACCTCTTGGATGAGGTCGGGGACATCTTGACCACGGGCTCCCAAACGCATCAGGAATCGCGCGACAAAATCGGCATGCGCTCGGTAGAGCGCTTCCGCATCGAGGTGCTCGCCTGTCACCGTCTTTCGTCTGGGAGTCTTCGCTCTCTTCATGGCGTCACCCGTCGAGCTCCTTCACCGTAATACGACGATCAGTCCCAAACCGAGCAGGGCTCCGACGCGGGGCAGCGCACTGATCGTGTGAGGTTCCATATCGGTCCCCACCTGGAAGACGGGTCGAACCGCGGTAATCACGCCCTCGATCCCCATCGAGACCCGAACGCGAGGCCCCAGCGCCACCCGCACATCACCGCCAAAGGTCGGAGCGACCCACGGCAGCGTGATCCGATAGTCCCGCATCGATCCCTGACCTTCGCCGATGGCGGCGCCGAACATCGCACCGAGACATCCGCGAGGCCGAAGGTTCTTGTTCCGTCCCACCCACGGGCCCGCACACGCGTTGGCCCGACCCGCGACCAGAGCCACGTCGAGCAGCACCCCATCGATGGGCCGCGCCCCGCTGGACGACGCCATGAGCCCGAGCTCGAAGTCGAGCAGAGAACGCCAGCCGAACTCGACGCCGAGGGTACCGCCGCCGCCTACATCGGGGGGCACGTTGTAGCCCGCCAAGGCGCGGACCTTGGCGCGGACCTGCCAGTTCGCTTCGGGCTCGGAGAGATCGACCGTCGAAGGAGACGAGCGCGGCTCGCCTTCCGGTTCGGGCTCCGGCTCCGGCTCCGGTTCGGGCTCCGGCTCCGGTTCGGGCTCCGGCTCCGGCTCCGGCTCCGGCTCAGCGATGACTCCGACCGCCTCGAGCACGGTGGCATCGACCGCCATCGCGATGGCCAGCGCCACGACGGCATGCAGATCCTCGCATCGCGACGGACCCGGTTCGAACTCGCGCTCCGACAGCACCGTGCCGCGATCTTGGAGCGTGTACCGAAGCACTCGCGATCGGGTGGAGTCTCCTTCGACGACGATGGTGAGGCGTGCGTCGAGTTCATCCCGACCGAGCCAGCCGACGATCTGCTCCGAGAGTCGATCGTGCTCGAGACACGTCGCCCCGGGATCGACGATCAATGCGTCGGCGGTGGCGACCGTCGGAGCATTCGATTCCGCGTCCGCGTCGTCGGGCGCGACGCTCACCGCGGGTGCAGTGTCGGGCGCGGGCGCAGACGCAGGCGCCTGGTGAGCTCGAGCCGAGCTCGGTGCGAGGACCCACCCGACGCCAATGCAGGCGACGGCCCAGGTCAGCACGCTCCGAGTTCCAAACACGGTGAGTCATGGTGTCATACGAGCACTTTTCGTGCCGTGCCCGTCGAAGACGTTTTGGTGACGACGCAAACCCTCGAACCGCGTTGTCTGGCGGTCAGCGCAAGACGACGTGATGCAACGCAAGGAATGCGTCGTTTCGGCGAACCCACCGCCCGTCGGTCGAAGGTGAGCGTGTCTTCGTCACTATCGTCGCAGGAGATCCATGAAGCGGGCCATGTGTGCGAAAGAGGGACCCAGTTGCTCCCGGACAACCCGCGACGATAGGGACGAAGCGCGCTCGTCCCCTGCCGTCGCGGGACATCACGGGAGCTGGGCCATGAATGCGAAAGAGGAACCCGTTTTCGCGCCCAGACATCCTGCGACGGCAGGGGGCGAGCGCGGGCCATCCGAGCTGCGAGCACACGAAAACCAACCGCGGCCATCGGCGCGGCGAATTGGCTGTCGTGTCGCTCGAGCACGGGGCCCGACTCGACCTTCAGACCGCAGCGCCCGAGCGACGACACGACGAGGTCGTGTTCGATCGGTGCGCCGCTGCCTGGGAAGCGCCGGGATTCGGGAGAATCGGGGGGCTTCCCAGACTCGCGTGTGGATGGCCGTCCCGACGTGCGCGGGAGGAGCGATACTCGGGTCTCGAGACCGGGAACCGGAAGGGAACCGAGATTGAAAACGCTACGAGTGCACGCGTCGGGCGATCATCAACATGCGGTGCGAGCGAAGTACTGCTCGCCGAGATTCTGTTGCATGGTGATCGAAAGCATGACGCGTTGCTCCTGTCGAAGCGTTACGGTCGAGATAGACGGCAAAGAGTCCTACGTCAAGCAATCATTCGGCCGTTTTTTTTCGTGCGGGTCCTCCCGCGTTCGAAGGTGCGAAAAAATCACCCGTGGCACGTATCACTATGACTCTCGGTGACGTGACACCTACGAGGCTCGGCGGGGTTCCAAAGCCGAGTCCCTCTCGTCCGATGCATCGCTTTTCCACCATCGTCGCTTCCCTGTTGCTCGTGGGCGCGTGTGCGACCCCCGAGCCGAGCGACGACATGGGCGTGGTGATGCCCGAAGAGCCGACGTGGCGCACGCTCATCGACCACACGCAGTGGCAGGAGCAAAACGCCGACGTCGACCCCGCGGCCGGCCATCGCCCGGGCGCGGTCGAGTGCGCGGGCGGCTGGTACGAGGAGCTCGGTGGCCTCGAGGTGGACACCAGCCTGTGCAACTACCTGTCGATCGAGCAGCCGCTGCTGGCCGACCTCGAAGAGGGCGACCTGGTGCGCCTGCGCATGTGGTGGGCGAGCCTCGCCAGCGTCGACCCAGCCGAAGGCCACATCGCGGTGTTCGTCGACGGCATGCCGCTTTGGGAAGAGCATGTCGCCATTCCCGGGCCGGCCGAAGCGCGCAGCCTGGAATTCGAGAGCCCCATTTCCGCCCCCGAAGGGGCTACATTGACCCTTCATCTTCACAACCACGGGTACAATACGTGGAATTTTCACGAGCTGATCGCCCTCGGCTCGGACACTTGAGCATTCGTCATGCAACGACCCAGCCCCTCGCTCCCCCTGTCCACCCTCGGCCTGCTCATGGCCCTGGGCCTTCCCGCTTGTGGAGACGACTCCACCAACAACGATGACGGGGCCGCGACCGAAGGCGCCGCCACGACCACGGGCGACACCGATTCCGTGGTCGATGACACCGGCACCAGCGGAGGGTCGACCGCCGCGATCACCTACTGGGACGACGTCGCACCCGTTCTGTACCAGCGCTGCACGGGCTGCCACCAAGACGGGAGCATCGGGCCCTTCAACCTGCAGACCTACGAAGACGCGCAGACCTGGGGCGCGGCCATGGTCGCGGCCATGGAGGCCCGCACCATGCCGCCGTGGCTGGTCACCGACGACGGCAGCTGCGGCGAGTTCCGTGACTCGCGATGGATGCCCGACGAGGAAATCGCGCTCATCTCCGCCTGGGTGGACGATGGCGCGCCCGAGGGCGAGCCCCGCGACGACCTCGAGCTTCCCTCCTTCCCCGCGCTCGACAACCCCACCACGTTCGAGACGCCCAACTTCACGCCGGAGATCCAGGGCGGCGAGCTGGCCGAGTTCGACGAGTACCGCTGCTTCCTCGTCGACCCCGACCTGCCCGGCGATCGCTTCATGACCGGCTACGACGTGCTGCCCGGCAACGAGGCCATCGTGCACCACGTGCTCGTGATGCCGGTCGACCCCGACCTCCAGGTCAACGGCACGCAGACCAACGCCGAGGTCATGCAGGCGCTGGACGACGAGTCTCCCGACCGGGCGGGCTGGCCCTGCTTCGGTGCTGCGGGCGACGGCGTCGACAACCGAGGCATCCCCGTGTCGTGGGCTCCGGGCCAGGGCGTGGTCAGCTACCCCGAAGGCACCGGCCTGCGCATCGCACAGAACGAGCAGCTCGTCGTCCAGGTGCACTACAACCTGGTCGACCCGGCCACCCATGGGCAGAGCGACCAGAGCCAGATCCAGCTGCGGCTCGAGGAGTCGGTCGAGCGCGAGGGCATCATGCTGCTGCCCGACCCCTTCCTCGACTCGATCTTCGGCGACGACCCCATCACCCTGCCGCCCGGTGAAGAGTCGGTGGAGTACACCTGGGAGGTCCCGGCCCTGCTCGTGCTCGCCGAGCTCGGAATCCCCCAGATCGAGCTGCACGGCGTGTTCCCCCACATGCACGAGTTCGGCACGGCCATGCGGCTGGACATCAACGGGGCCGACGACAGCGAGTGCGCGGCCGAGGTGACCGACTGGGACTTCGGCTGGCAGCTCCAGTACTTCTACGAAGAGCCGCGGGTCCTGACCGCCAGCGATTCCCTGCAGGTGACCTGCGAGTTCAACACCATGAGCGCGACCGAGCCGGTCACCCCCGGCTGGGGCACCAACAACGAGATGTGCCTGATGGGCGTGTACCTCGTGCCCTGATTCGGTCCATCGCGTTGTCGCGTCGCCGCCTTTTTGCGACGCTGAGCGGGCGCTCCCAACCGGGGCGCCCGCATGCGTTCGAAACCCCATGACGGCCCGGGTTCGGGCTGCCCGACCGATGCCGTGCTGGCTCGCTTCATCGAGGGCGAGCTGCACGGCACCGAGCTCGACGCGCTCGAGCAACACCTCGACGCCTGTGCGGAGTGCATCGAGCTGGTCGCCGCGCTCAATGAAGATGCGGACAGCGACCCCGCCCTGGCGCCGACCGTGTCGAGCGACGGCGAACACGCCCCTATCGCCCCCGTCACCCTGCAGACGGGCAGCCGACTCGGCCGCTATGTGGTGCTCGACCCGGTGGGCTCGGGCGGCATGGGCGTCGTGTACGGCGGCTACGATCCGGAGATCGATCGCAAGGTCGCCCTGAAGCTGGTGCGAGTCGCTCGCGACGACGAGGGGCAGCACCGCAAGCGGCTGCTGCAAGAGGCGCGAGCGATGGGCCAGCTGGCGCACCCGAACATCGTCGCCGTCTACGACGTGGGCACGAGCGACGCCGGGGTCTTCGTGGCCATGGAGTTCATCGACGGGCTCACGCTGCATGCCTGGCAGCGGACCGAGCCCCGGCGCTGGTCCGAGATCATCGAGATCTATCGCCAGACGGGGCTGGGCCTGGCCGAGGCCCATCAGCACGGCGTGGTGCACCGCGACTTCAAGCCGGGCAACGCCATGGTCGGTGACGATGGTCGGGTACGCGTGCTCGACTTCGGGCTGGCTCGGCTGGCCCCGTCGACCGAGCGGTCTCGCGAACGAGCCATCGCCACCGCCGAGTCCCGCAGCGCCGCCAGCTCGTTGCTGACCCGGGCGGGCACGATCATGGGCACGCCCGGCTATATGGCGCCCGAGCAGCGCGCGGGCGACCCCGCGGATGCCCGGAGCGACCAGTACTCGTTTTGCGTGGCTCTTCACGAGGCGCTCGTCGGCGTGCGGCCGGGCGCGGACGACCCCTCCGGCACGACCCACAAGGTCCCCGCCTTCGTACGCCAGGCGCTGAGCCGGGGACTCGCCGAAGACCCAGCCCAGCGCTGGCCAGACATGCGCAGCCTGCTGGACGCGCTCGATCCCCGACCGAGGCGACAAAAGCGGTGGCTGGCCGCCGCGGCGGTGGGCGGCTTGGCGTTGGCGTCCGCCTTTGCCTACGAACGCAGCCTCGACGGGCCCCCCGCCCCCTGTCAAAACGCGGCCGCCCAGTTCGACGAAGTCTGGGGGCCGGAGTCCAAGGACGCGCTGAAGGCAGCCATCTCCGCCAGCAACAGCCCGATGCGCGCCGATCTCGAGCGCACCGTGCCCGCGCTGCTCGACGACTATCGCGACGACTGGATCGAGGGCCACACCACCGCCTGCGAGGCCACCCGAGTGCACGGAGAGCAGTCGGCCACGGTGCTCGACCGACGCATGACCTGCCTGGAGCGAGTCCGTCGCGAGACCGGGAGCGCGGTCGAGCTGCTTCGCGGCGGCGACGAGGGCGTCCTTCGTCGGGCGGCGGAGATCGTGACCGAGCTGCCCGCGTTGTCTCGGTGTGCCGATCGACAGGCCCTGCTCGCCGCCGTGCCACCGCCCGACGATCCCGACACCGCGCGACTGGTCGAAGCGCTGCACGCGGTCCTGGGCGACGTACGAGTGCAGCAACGCGCCGGTCGCTACCAGCGAGGCATCGCCCTGGCCACCGAGGCCATCGCCAAGGCCGACACGCTCGACTACGAGCCCATCGCGGCCCGCACTCGCCTCCAGGCCGGGAGCCTGCACAAGTCGGCCGGCGACGACGAGCGGGCGGCCGAGCGACTATGGGAGGCCTACTGGATCGCGAGACGAATCGGCGACGACGAGACGATCGTCGAGGCGGAGCTCGAGCTGCTGCTCGTGCTCGGAGCGCGCCTCCAACAGACCGATGCCGCCCGTGACATCGGTCGGCACGCCCGGGCCGACATCGAGCGGATCGGCAACCGCGACGAACACTGGCACCACTACCATCGCAGCGAAGGCGCGGGGCGACTGGCCGTGGGCGACTTCGAGGCGGCCGACGAGGCATTCGAGGAGTCGCTCCGGCTCAGCCGCCAGCTCTACGGCTCCAACCCCACCACCGCGATGGATCTGACCAACCTCGCGATGACCCGCACCAAGCTCGCGCGCGGCGAGGAGGCGGTCGAGCTGCTCACGGAAGCTCGCCAGATCTACGAGCAGTTCCTCGGCCCGCGGCACCCCTTGTTCATGGGCTTGCTCGACTCCATGGGCCAGGCCCTCCCGGGCCTGGACCGCACGACGGAAGCGATCGACCTCTTCGAGCGGGCGATCGAGATCGGCGACGAGACCTGGGGCCCCAAGGCCGCCCGCGTGGCCCACGTGAGGATGAACCTCGGCACTGCCCTGTTCGACGTGCGGCGCTTCGACGAGGCCGAAGCTCTGTTCACCCGGGTCGCGGAGGTCTACGCCGATCACTACGGCCCGACGCACACCTACGTGGCCACGGCCGAGTACAACCTGGGTGACGCCGCCGCGGCGCGGGAGGCCTTCGAATCGGCGCTCGAGCACTACGCGCGTGCACTGACGATCTTCGAAGAACAGCTGGGCGCCGACAACCGGCACCTGTCCCCGCTGCACTTGGTGATCGCCCGCGCTCACCTGGGCATCGGTCGGCTCGACGACGCCGCACGGTCCCTCGACCGCGCCGAGGCCCGGTGCACCCACGAAGACACGCTCGAGGACACCTGCGCCGAGGTCTCGTTCACCCGTGCCCGGCTCATGGCCGAGAACCCCGAGCGCCGCCCCGACGCGGTGGCGCTGGCCCGCCGAGCCCGCGACACCCTACGGAAGCTCCGACCGCGGCACCCCGACCTCCCGGCGATGGATCGCTTCGTGGAGGCTCAGGGGGTGGCCGAGCCCAAGCCCTGAGTCGCGCTGGCGGCCCGCGAGGGCGCGGTGGCCAGCACGAAGGCGTCGGCGAAGATGCGGCGCGAGGACAGGCCGGCGAGGAAGAGCCCGCGGCGCAGACGATGGACGACCGCCGAGTCTCCGCACAGCAACACGCGATAGCGGGCCTTGGTGGCCGGGTCGGCCCGCGCAAACAGCTGTAGGGCAAACTTGTCGACCGGCGCCCGGAGGATGTTCTCGGAGTCGGTCCCGTCGCCTTCGAGCACACAGCTGTGCATGTGCAGCGTGCCGTGCTCGCGGGCCAAGGCACGCAGGTCGTCGTGCAGGTACAACCCCTGCCGATCGAGCCCGGCCTCGACGATGGTCATGGAGCCGCGGTGGTCGCTGGCCAACGCCTCGCGCACGACCCCCCATAGCGGAGCGATGCCCGTGCCCACGCCCACCATCAGCAGCGGCGCGTCGGGATCGTCGGGGGCGTAGACGCAGTCGCCATAGGGACCGCGGATGCGCACCCGCGTGCCGCGGCGAGCATCGTGGTACGCCCAGCCGCTCATCGCCCCCCCCGCCATCAGCCGAATGTGCAGCTCGAGCCAAGGCTCGCCCGGGCGGTTGGCCATGGAGTAGCTGCGAGACAGACCGTCTTCACGCTCGAGGACGAGGTACTGCCCCGCCTGGTGCTCGACCGGAGCGTCGGGCCGCAGCCGCAGTCGCACCACGGTGGCGCTCAGGCGGGTCACGTCGACGATCTCCGCCTCGGTCGAACCCGCATCGTCGGCCGGGAACGCATGGAGGTCGGTCACGGGGCGACAAAGACAGGCCAGGAACAACCCCCGAGCCGACTCGCTGGGCAGCAAGCCCCGCTGGGCGGCGCTGGGCACCGAGTCGGGGGTTGCCTGGAGGACACACGTCTTGCAAAGGCCACGACGGCAGGTATGCGGGACGGAAGCACCGACCCGCAGGAGCCCTTCGAGCACGGTCTCGCCCCGCTGCAGCGTGACTTCCCGGCCCTGGTAGACGATCGTGGCCATGGAGGTCGGGCCTAGCGACCGAGCACGTCGTTGCGGACGCTCTCGGCCACGGCCGCCACCTTGCCGATGAGCTCGGCTGGCACGTTGAGCGAAGCCAACGTGTCACCCAGGTGCTTGATGACCAGGTCGACGTGCCGATCGGTGATGCCCAACCCCTGCACGCGGGCATGAGCGGTGCGCATGTCCTTGCCCGTGTATTCGTTGGGACCGCCCGTCACCATGGTGAGGAAGGCCTTCTGCTTGGCGATCTGGCCGTTCATGTCGACGTCGTCGAAGAAGTTGGCCAGCTCGGAGTCGGACAGTACTCGGCGGTAGAAGTCCTCCACCGCCGCATCGATGGCCGGTTCTCCACCTAACTGATCGTAGATGCTCTTATCTTCACTCATTACTGCAACCCGTACTCGTACGAGTACCTACCCGAGGCGCCCAGAGCAAGCGAAAGGGCCCCAGGTGGCCCATGGTAGGCTGGGTTGACGCGTGAAAACTGGACGCCACCATCCGCGAGTCTGCCTGTGCATGCTGCTGCTCGTCGGGCCGCTGGGGTGTTTCGGTGACTGGGTCAGCGCCCGTACCCGTCCGCATCGCGAGACCCTGCCCGCCGCCACGAAGCCGGACCCCGAGCCGGACCCCAGCATGGCGCCCGAACAACGATGCCCCGCGTATCTCGATGCGGTGACCAAGCTGTGCACCGAGGTGTTGCGTGGCTCCCCGCACTCCCCGGGATGCCACGCGCAGATCGTCCGCGTGATGGCGCTGGCCGACAGCAAGGACCCGACCCCCCGCCACGAACGCTGCTGGAAGCACCTGCAGGACATGCCGGAGACGAACGGGGCCGTAGCGGACACGGGCACCGACGACTCCGAGGTGGTGAGCCTCGGCCCGCAGTGCCAGGCCTGGGGCGCCGCCATCTACGAGCGCTGCGTGACCCCGCTGAGCGACCCCGAACCAAAGCTCGACCAGTGCCCCGCCGACCTCGCGGCGTTCGAGGGCACGCTCGCCAGCATCGCGTTCGGGAGGGCCCAGGAGTACGAGCCCTCGTGTCGCGACGCCGCCGAGCGGCTCGAATCCCTCGAGCCCTGATCGAGCCGTCGACTACTTCGAGTTGCCCACGCACTCGAAGGGCGCGAGGCACTCGTCCAGGCCCTTGCCCGTCGCGGGACACTCTGCGCCGCCGGTACAGGCATACACGTCGGGCAGGTCCGCGATGGGGCAGTCGGCGAGGTCGACCATGCACGCCGCAGCACAGTCCTCGGCTTTGGACCACGGGTGCATGTCCGCGGGCTCGCACTCGCACGCGGTCTGGCAGAAGTCCTCGATGTCGACGTGCGTGGTCGAGTCTTGCTGCCACATGCACTGCGGCGGCTCCCCTTGCACGCAGGTCATCCCGTTCGGGCACGAGGTGACATCGGGAACGCACACCAGCCGACACACCCCCGCCGACTCGTCCGAAGACACGCAGACCGGGCTGGCGTTGCCGCCATCGGGCGCCGGGCATTCCTCGTCGCTCTCGCACGGGAACCCGCAGACGCTATAGGCCCCGGCCGTCGTGTCGCGCTCCAGGCATTGCCCCGCGGCGCCGCCACCCGTGCCCGAGTCCGCGGGCATGTCCACGCACTGCTCGGTGGTCGCCAGCGGCCCCGCACACGCAGCGTAGGCATGATCGGCGGGCTCCTGGTCGCCTGTCCCGGACGAGCCTCCGGTGGAATCGCCCGTGCCTCCGCCGGTCTCGGTCGCGCTGCCGCTCGTGGTCGCGCTTGCTCCCGTGGAGGTCATCGCGATCTGCCCCGGCACGAACGAATCGTCGTCGGAGCACCCGAGGACCATAGCCCCCATCAGCAACGGAAAAAGCCAAGTTCGTAGACCCGTCATGCAGGTGCACCGATACAGGACGAGCCCGGCCAAGGGCAAGCCAGAGGGCCGCACACCGTGCGCTCCTAGACACACATTGTGACCGGCCCAGTGTGGGGCAATCGCACGGTCGTGCTCCCCTCGCCTCTCCGTGCCGTTTTACGATGACCACGTCGATGGTGGGTTGGTTGCGATGGCTGATGGTGATCGCCATGCCGTGGTTGTTGTTCGCGTGCACTTCGGGCGACGAACGACGCATCGATCGGTGGACCCTGCACGCCGACGAGCACGGCGCCCCCGTCGAGATCGAGCTGCCGCAACACGTCGACGAGTACCTGCCCGACGCCGACACGCGCTACCGCTTGGTGGCAGACGTCGAGCTCGGCTCGCTTGCGGGCACCGAGCTCAGCCTCGTCATCCCCCACTTCGAAGGCATCGCCGAGCTGCACGTCGACGGACGCGACGCCGTGGCGACGCACCTCGGCCCCGGCGATCGCTACCGCCACGCGGGCCCGCACGTGTGGCGCCTGCCCGCGGTTAGCGAGCAGGCCGATCACGTCACGCTCGAGCTGCTCGTCGAGCATCGCTGGTCGCAGAGCGCGTGGCTCGACACCGTGCCCCGCCTGCGCCCCGCCGACGATCTCGGGCCGGCCGCGCTGACCGTGCTCGTGCTCAACCACGTCGGGGCGATCGCAGCCGCGTGCGGCTTGGTCTTGATCGGCCTGATGTCGATGGGCCTTCACCTCGCCAACCCCTCGCGGCGTAGCTACCTGTGGTTTTCGATCCAGATGCTGTGCGCCGCCTGGTACCCGATTCACGTCTCCGGCTACGCCCAGCTGCTGGTCGGTCGCTACGAGACGGTGCTCATGATGCTGGCCCTCGAGCTCGCCGTGTTCGCGGCGCTCGAGTACAGCGTGGCCGAGTTCGGTCGAGGCCGCCCTCATCACACGCGGTGGTGGGCGATCGGCATCGGCATCGCGGCGCTCATCACCCTGGGCTCGGCCGATCCTTACTCCGTCACCGAGGTCGGAGGTCGAGCCGCGGTCGCGGCCATCGCCGCGGTGACCACCTTCTTGATCTTCTTGGGCATCGCCGCGCTGTCCGATGAAAACCCCCCGCGGGGCTCGGTGAACTTCTTGATCGAGTGGTGCGTGCTCGGAGCGGCCATCGTCCTCGATTCGATTCCCTGGCTGGGCCTGGGAGAACCGCTCGGCGGAGCGCGAGCTGCCTGCCTGGGCCTGGGTACGTTCGCCCTGTTCAACTCGCTCCGGCTGACGCGGGAGCACATCCACTCGCTGGGTACCACCGATCGCCTCAATCGCCAGCTCGAGCGGCGCGTCACCGCCCTCGAGGCGCAGCGCAACGAGGTCGAGCGCCTGCACGAGCAGCTCCGCGACCAGCTGGGCCATCGCTCTCGTCAGCTGTTCAGCATGCTGAGCATGGTCGGGCGCGATGCCGAGCCTACGCCCGTGCTCAACCCCGGAGACTCGGTCGGCGGCAAGTACCGCGTGATGCATCAGCTCGGCAAAGGCGGCATGGGGGTCGTGTACGCGGTACTCCGCCAGGCCGACGAGCAACGCCTCGCCCTGAAGATCGCCGTGCACGCCGATGCCTGGGGCCTGGCCCGGCTCGCCCGCGAAGCCGAGATCGCGACCCGCGTCGATCATCCCAATGTGGTCACCGTCACCGACGTCGACATCGACCCTCGGGGTTTCCTTTATATGGTCATGGAACACGTCGATGGCTCGACGCTCGCCGAGTACAAACCCGGCTTCGGGCGCGACCAACGATGGGCCATGGACGTGCTGCGGCAGGTCGCGGAGGGGCTCGCGGCGCTGCACGAAGAAGGCGTGGTCCATCGCGATCTCAAGCCGGGCAACATCCTGCTGCTGATGCGGCTCGACGGCGAGCTTCAGGTCAAGATCACCGATTTCGGCATCTCCCGCACGCTCGACGCCGACATGGCCGGGCCGCTCGATCCGCAGGACTCCACCGTCCACATGCCGATTCAGCCCGCCCCCGACACGCTCGAACCGGCGGCGCGGCGGCTGCTCGATGCTCAGATTCGCGGGGAGGCAGCCGAGCAGGCCCAAGCGCACGTCGAGCAGGCCCAAACGAGCGTCGATCCGCCCACCGTTCCCGGAATCAAACCTCCCGCCACGCCCGCCGAACTCGCCGAGGAGAACACTCGACCGCTGCGGGTCGACGAGGTTCGCAACCTCGAGCTGTGGGAACGGAGTTCACCCATCACCGAGGCGGGCACCATCATCGGAACGCCGGTCTACATGGCTCCCGAGCTCGCCGAAGACCCGCCCATCATCAGCCCGGCCGCGGACATCTTCAGTTTTGGCGTTCTCGCCCATATGCTCCTGACTGGCGCGCGTCCGTTCTCCGAGCCCCCGGTCATGGAGGTCGCCGACGGTCGCCCGCTGCCGCCCCGCCTCGACCTCGATCTGTCGCGAATTCCCGAGGCGCTGCATGGCATCATGCGGTCCTGTCTGAGCTTCAAGACAGACGAGCGTCCCACTGCGGCCCGGCTGGCGATGGCGTTCGCCGAGCAACGTCGGGCGCTCGGAGAGCCGCCCGCCACGATGGCGCGCAACGAGCTGGAGGCCACGGGCGAGCACACGCTCGACGTCCCCGTCCGGCGTCGACACGAGCGCTCTCCGCCCGAGCCTCACGCCGCTTAAAATGAGAGAGTCGCTCTCCCATCGGGGAACCGCCGAAGCGCTACGCTCCGTACGACGTTCGTTCCCACGCGAACGATGATGGCTTCATCAGCGCTCGCCAAGGTCGGCTCTCGCGATCATGTCGATGACGTTGTTCCCCACGTCGGGGTCTCATTGACGTGACATTCAGTGCAATGGACCGGTTCAGGACCATGCCGTATATCCGGGTTTCGAGTCCGAGTTGGAGGGTGTAGCCTACCCACCCCAAACACGAGCCGCCCCCGTGTTTGACCGTTCGAGAGCGTACGAGAGTTCTTGCCCATGAGTCGCACGACGATTGCCGACAGTGAACGACCGCCCCTCGATCTCGCCGCGTCGAACGACGCGAGCGCGGAAGAGTTCGTCGTCTCCCTGGTGCTGCGTGCCGGGGGCGAAGGCTCGGGCCTGCCCACCGCCAGCGAGATGGAAGAGCGCGCCCGGCAAGGGGCCGCGCCGCTGAGCTACGACGAGTTCACCCGCCAATACGGGGCCAGCGACGACGACGTCGCCAAGGTCCGCGACTTCGCCCAGGCGCACGGGCTGAGCGTGGGCACCGTCGATCGAACCAGCGCAGTGGTGGATGTCGCCGGCTCCGTCGACCGCCTCGCCAACGCGTTCAACGTCGACCTGAAAAAACTCGTCGGGGACAACGGCGAGTTCCTTCACCACACGTCCCCCGCCTCGGTGCCCTCCGAGCTCGCGGGAATCGTGGGCTTTGCCTTCGGGCTCTCCGGCCAGCCCACACAGCGCGGGCGGGCCTCGCTGCACCACCGACCGACCACCGACGACGACACCACCCCGCAGGCGACCCCGAGCTACACCACGTCGCGGCTGGCCGAGATCTACGACTTCCCGCCCCTGGACGGCAGCGGGCAGGTCGCGGGCATCATCGAACTCGCGGGCGGCTACCAGCTCAGCGACATCAAGGCCTACCTCGACGAGCTGGGCCTGCCGATGCCCACCATCGTCAACGTGGGGCCCAACGAGCGCTCGCAGGATTTCGTCTCGAACCTCGAGGTCACGATGGACCTGGCCATCGTCGCCTCGCTGGCGCCCAAGTCCACGGTCGTCGTCTACAACGCCAACTCCAAGGACTACTCGTTCAGCGACTACTACGAGATCTTCCGCACCGCGGTCTTCGACCGCGTCAACAAGCCGAAGGTCCTGTCCAATAGCTGGTCGTGGCCGGAGGTCGAGGGCATCAAGCCCAACCCGGCCGAGCGCAAGCAGTTCGAGGAGCTGTTCATCAAGGCGGCCCTGCTCGGCATCACCATCTGCTCGTCCTCGGGCGACAGCGGCTCGCTCGTCACCAACCTCAAGGGTCGCATCCTCGCGCGCACCTCGTTCCCCGTCACCAGCCCCATGATCCTCGGCTGCGGCGGCACCACCCTGCTCGCCAAGGACGACGACGTCCACGAGACGGTGTGGAACTCCATGGCCGAGACGCTCGTCATCGAGGAGAGCGAGGGCAGCCAAGGGTCCAACGCCAACGGCATGTCGACCGGCGGCGGGGTCAGCCGCGACGTCGCGCTCCCCCGCTTTCAGTCCGAGGCCCGCGTGCCGCCCCAGGTCACCCGCAAGTGGGTCGACGGCGTGCTGACGCCTCCGGTCACCTTCGCCGGCCGCGGCGTGCCCGACGTCGCCGCCAACGCCGACCTCAACACCGGCTACAAATACATCTACGAGGGCCAAGCGGTTACGGGCGGGGGTACCAGCGCCTCGGCTCCCCTATGGACGGGGCTGTTCACCCGCATCAACCAAGGCCTCGAGCGCCCCTGCGGCTACGTCACGCCGCTGCTGTACCACTTCCAGACCGAGGTGACCGACGGGCCCTCGGTGTTCCGCCCCATCGACCGCGGCAGCAATGGCGCCTACGAGGCCCACCCCGGCGATCGCTGGAACCCATGCACTGGCCTGGGCGTGCCCATCGGCACCCGGCTCTTGGCGGCCCTTCGCGAGCACCACGACGCTCACCCCATCCTCACGAGTTCCGATCCTTCAACCGACAATCAGACGACTTCGGAGAACACCACAATGTCAGACGGTAAGGCCAAGCAAACTTTCACGTACCTCTCGGGCCACGACTGGGGCCGCATCATGGCGCACGCGTGGCGCGACGCAGACTTCAAGGCGAAGCTCGAAGCCGATCCCACCACCACCCTGCGTGCGTACATCTCCGAGACCTGGCCCGACCGCGAGTACACCAACCTGTTCCAGATCCACGACAAGCCCGCCGACATCGCCGAGGATCAGGTCCACCAGATGGCCGACTCGGACGGGCTCGCGTACCACTGCTCCGATCTTTGCTGAACCCGAAAGGCCCCTCGACCGACCCGATGAGTCACCCTGACGACGCCCCCTGGAACTCGGCACCGAGAGTTCCGCGGCGCAGCGCAGCGACGACGGTCGGTCGAGACCTTCTCGCTCGGGAGGCCCCGTGACGGCACGCCCTCGACTCAAGCGAAACCTTCGCTGCGTCGTCGTGCCCGACGGGGTCTTCCTGCTCTCGGAGGGAGAGCCGATCCACCTGCGCGGCCGGGCCCTGCCCGCCCTGGTGCCCCTGCTCGACGGTCGACACACCGAGGACGAGATCGTCGACGCCCTCGCCGGTCGGCTGCGGCCGGCCGAGGTCTTCTACTCGCTCGAGACCCTGCGCCGCGATCGACTCGTCGTCGACGAAGACGGTGCTGCGCTGGCCGAGGGAGCGTTTTGGGATGCACGCGACGTCCCCTCCGCCTCCGCGACGCAGCGCGTTCGCGACGGGGCAGTGGCCCTCGTTCGTGTCGGTGACGCCCCCGGGCTGGAAGCGGCCGAGCAGGCCCTCCGCCACACGCTGACCAGCAACGACGTCGCGCTTGCCGACGATGGCTCGCTGGTCGTCGTGCTCACCGATGACTTTCTCGACGAGCGGATCGCCGAGCAGTGGCAGACGCCGCGCCAGGTCCTGCTCGTGCGCCCGCTGGGTAACGAGCCCTGGCTGGGGCCGCTGTTCGTGCCCGAGCAGACCGGGTGCTGGCACTGCCTGACGCATCGACTCCGTGCGCACCGAAGGGTCGAGGCCTACGCCGAGCGTCATCGCAGCGGCGAGGGCCCCTCGGGCACCACGCCATGGTTGCCCTCCACCCTCGCGGTCGTGGCCGGGCTCGTGGCCACCGAGATCACGCAGTGGCTGGCCTGCGGCGAGAGCCCCTTGCTCGGCCGGGTGCAGACCCTCGATCTTCGCACCTTCGCCACGCAGTCCCATGCGGTCGTGCGGCGCCCCCAGTGTCATCACTGCGGCGACGCCGAGCTCGTCGCTACCAAGCAACGCGCGCCGCTGGTGCTCGAGTCGCGGGCCAAGATCTTCACCAGCGACGGCGGCCATCGATCGTCCACGCCCGCGCAGACCGTCGCCGCGCTCGAGCATCACGTCAGCCCGATCACCGGCCTCATTCGCCGCCTGCGGAGCAACTGCCGCGACGAGTCGGCGCGCCTGGTGACCCCCTCGTACGTCACCGATCACAACTTCGCTCACCTCGACGACGACGGGGCCTTCTTGCGCCGCAGCTCGCGGAGCCGCTCGGGCGGCAAGGGCCGCGGCGACATGCAGGCCCGCGCCAGCGCCATCTGCGAGTCGATCGAGCGCTATAGCGGCGTGTTCCAGGGCGACGAGGCCCGACGCCGCGCCACCGTGGCCGAGCTGGGCGCGGACGCGATCGAGCCCAACCGCAGCATGCTCTTCAGCGAGCGCCAGCTCGACGCCTTCGACCCCAGCGCCGCCATGCCGCCGCGCTACCGCTGGGTCCCCGCCCGCTTCGATCCCACGCAGGCCATCGACTGGACCCCGGTGTGGTCGCTGACCCATCGGACCCATCGCTACCTCCCGACCGCCCTGTGCTTCTTCGGCTACGCCCGAGCGCACGGCATCGACTTCGCGACCGCCGACTCCAACGGCTGCGCCGCGGGCCGAAGCGTCGAGGAGGCCATCGTGCAGGGCTTCCTCGAGCTGGTCGAGCGCGATGCCGTCGCGCTGTGGTGGTACAACCGCGCCTCGCGACCCACCGTCGAGCTGGGTGATTTTGGCGAGCCCTACCTCGAGCAGGTCCGCGACTACTACGCGACCATCGATCGCGAGCTGTGGGTCTTGGACATCACCAGCGACTTGGGCATCGCCACCTTCGCCGCCGTCTCTCGCCGGGTCGGGCACGAGCGCGAGGACATCACCCTGGGCTTCGGCTGCCACCTCGATCCTCGCATCGCGATCCTGCGGGCGGTGACCGAGCTCAACCAGATCCTGCCCGCGGTCTACGACGGCTCGCAGCGCCACGACCTCGACCCGAGCTTCGACCCCAACACCCTCGGGTGGTGGAAGACGGCGACGCTCGAAAACCAGTCCTACCTGCGCCCCGCCGCCAGCGCCCCCGCCCGGCGCCGCGCCGACTACGACGACCTCAGCACCGACGACGTGCGCTCCGACATCGCCCGTTGTGTGGGCCTAGCCGCCGAACGCGGGTTGGAAACGTTGGTCCTCGACCAGAGCCGCCCCGATACGGGCCTGGCCGTGGTCAAGGTCATCGTGCCCGGCCTGCGCCATTTCTGGTCGCGCTTCGCCGCGGGACGCCTATTCGAGGTCCCGGTTACACTGGGCTGGCAGCCCCACGTGCTCACCGAGGACCAGCTCAACCCCCACTCGATGTATTTCTGAAGAGGGCTTCATGCAACCGCAACCCCAACGCCCGGCTCCCTCGAACCCCGCAGCAGCCATCGCCTCGCGCGATCGCTCCGAGCAGGTCGAGTTCTTTCGCGAGCAGGGGTTCTTGAAGCTCGACCAGCTCATCGACGCCGAAGAGGTGAAGCGCCTGGCCTCCATCTACGACGACATCGTCCGGGCGCACATGGGCTTTACCCCCGCGGAGATGAAGGACAAGGTCCGGCTCGAGGAGCGCCCCTTGTTGGTGGTCTACCCCTCGAACGACGAGATCGCCCGCCTGCGCGAGGGCAACGTCTACGAGGCCGCCACTCAGCTGGTGGCGCAGCTGGTCGGGCTCGACCCCGACCGCATCGTCGGGGGCTGGCGCCTGTTCTTCAAGCCGCCCGCCTACGGGCCCTCCAAGTGGCACCAAGACGCAGCCTATCGCCCGCCGCCCCACGAGACGGTGAGCGTGTGGCTGCCCATCGACGATGCCACGCCCGAAAACAGCTGCATGACCTACCTCGGCGGGACGCACCACACCCGCAAGATCTGGCCGCACGAGTTCGAGGACGACCACCTCATCGCCAAGGACTTCGACCCCACGGGCGCCGTGCAGTGCCCGATCCCGGCTGGCGGCGCCACCGTTCACCACAGCTGTACGCTGCATTGTTCTGGACCGAACCAAACGCAACGACCCCGGCGCACGCTGGGCATCGTGTGCAGGATGACGAAAAGCTCATGATCGCGATTCCCGGTTACGAGACCCAAGCTCAGATCTTCCAGAGCAGCAACTCCCGCATCTATCGCGCGAAACGGAGCGCGGACGGGGTCCCCGTGATCCTCAAGATGCTGGCGCAGAGCTACCCCTCGCCGCGGCGCCTCGCGAGCTTCAAGCGCGAGTTCGAGATCACCCGAGGCCTGGAGCTTCCCGGGGTGGTCGACGCCTACGAGCTCGAAGAGCACGACCACCACCAGGTCATGGTGCTCGAGGACTTCGGCGGCGAGCCGCTGACGTCGATCATGACCGACGGCGCCGTGCCGGTCGCCCGTGCGCTCGAGCTGGCCATCGACGTGGTCGAGATCCTGGGCGAGATCCACGAGCGGCACACGATGCACAAGGACATCAATCCTTCGAACATCGTGGTGAACGCGGATGCGGGGACCCTCAAGCTCATCGACTTCGGCATCTCCACCGTGCTGTCGCGCGAGACCCCGGCCCTGCGCAGCCCCAACGTCATCGAGGGCACCTTGGCCTATATCTCGCCCGAGCAGACCGGGCGCATGAACCGGGTCATCGACTACCGCGCCGACTTCTACTCGCTGGGCGTCACCCTGTACCAGATGCTCACCGGGCAGCTGCCCTTCTCCAGCAAGGACCCGATGGAGCTGGTGCACTCGCACATCGCCCGTCGGCCGGCCACGCCGCACGAGCGCAACCCACAGCTGCCCCCCGTGCTGTCGGCCATCGTCATGAAGATGATGGCCAAGAACGCCGAGGATCGTTACCAGTCGGCGCGCGGCCTCCGTGCCGACCTCGAGCAGTGCCAAAAGAGCCTCGCCGCGGGCGAGGACCCTCAGTTCGAGATCGGCCAGCACGACGTCAGCGACCGCTTCCAGCTCCCGCAGAAGCTCTACGGGCGCAACCCCGAGGTCGCCCGCCTGCTCGAGGCCTTCGGGCGCGTGGCCGAGGGCGCCGCCGAGATGATGCTGGTCTCCGGCTACGCGGGCATCGGCAAGTCAGCCCTGGTCCAGGAGATCTATCGGCCCATCACCGAGCGCCGCGGCTACTTCATCGCGGGCAAATTCGATCAGTTCCAGCGCAACATCCCCTACGCCTCGCTGGTGCAGGCATTCCGCTCGCTGGTGCGCCAGCTGCTGACCGAGAGCGAAGAGCAGATCGGCGCCTGGAAGGAACGACTGCTCGAGGCCCTCGGCGACAACGCGCAGGTCCTCATCGACGTCATCCCCGAGATCGAGCTCATCGTCGGGCCGCAGCCGGCCGCCGTCGAGCTGGCGCCCACCGAGGCCCAAAACCGCCTGGGCCGCGTGTTCCAGAGCTTCATCCGCGTGTTCGCCCGCCCCGAGCACCCCCTGGTGCTCTTCCTCGACGACCTCCAGTGGGCCGACACGCCCTCGCTCAACATGATCCACCTGCTCATGACGGGCGCGGATCGGGGGCACCAGCTGGTGATCGGCGCCTACCGTGACAACGAGGTCGGCACCGGGCACCCGCTCACCCTGAGCCTCGAAGAGATCGACAAGGACGGCGGCGTCATCGACCGCATTCGGCTGCAGCCGCTGTCGCCCCGCTCGGTGCAGCAGCTGGTGGCCGACACCGTGCACAGCACGGTCGAGCACGCGGGCCCGCTCGCCGAGCTGGTCCGCGCCAAGACCAACGGCAACCCCTTCTTCATCAACGAGTTCCTCAAGTCGCTGTACGGCGACGAGCTGCTGAGCTTCTCGTCCAAGTCCGGCAGCTGGGTATGGGACGTCGACCGCATCGGCGCCAGCGACATGACCGACAACGTCGTCGAGCTGATGGCGAGCAAGGTCAAGCGCCTCGAGGCCAAGACCCAGCGCATCCTCGAGCTCGCGGCGTGCATCGGCGCCAGCTTCGATCTCGCCACCCTGGCCACGGTGCACGAGCAGAGCGCCCGACAGACGGCCAGCGACCTGTGGGAGGCCATCGCCGAAGGCTTGGTCGTCCCGCTCAGCGACGGCTACAAGCTGATGGAGCTCGACGTGCAAGGCCTCGCCGAGTCGATGGAGGTCGAGTACAAGTTCGCCCACGACCGCATCCAGCAGGCCGCCTACTCCCTGATCACCGACGAGGCGCGCCCCAAGCTGCACCATCGCATCGGCCGACTGCTGGTCCACGACACCTCGGCGGAGGATCTCGAGCATCGGCTCTTCGACGTCGTCAACCAGCTCAACCAGGGCGCAGCCGACATCGCCGAGCAATCCGAGCGCGACGAGCTGGCCGACCTCGACCTCAAGGCGGGTCGTCGGGCCAAGACCGCGGCCGCCTATGCGCCCGCGCTCGCGTACCTGCAGGCGGGCATCGAGTGCCTCGGCGAGGCGGGCTGGACCGATCGCCACGAGACCGCGGTGCAGCTGCACGTCGAGGCCACCGAGGCCGCCTACCTGTGCAACGAGTACGAGGAGATGGACCGCCTGGCGGCCATCGTGCTCGAGCGCGCCAAGGAGCTGCTGCCCAAGGCCGAGGTCTACGAGGTCATGCTCCAGGCCTTCATCGCGCGCAACCAGAGCAAGGAGGCGGTGGAGACGGGCCTCAAGGTGCTCGAGCTGCTCGGCGTCAAGATCCCCTTCGCCCCCGCCCCCGAAGACATCGGTGCGGCCATGGGCGAGACGGCCGAAGCGCTCGCGTCGACCTCGGTCGACGCGCTGCTCGAGCTGCCCGCGATGACCGACCCCTACAAGCACATCGAGATGCGGCTCAACAACCGCATCTTGCCGCCTTCGTACCGGGTCGCGCCCAACCTCTTCCCGCTGATCCTCTCCAAGACGATCACCCTGCTCATCGGCCACGGCAACAACCCGCAGTCGCCGTTCTCCTACGCGCTCTACGGCCTGCTCCAGTGCGCGATGGGAGAGATCGACGCGGGCTACGACTTCGGTCAGCTCGCGCTCAAGCTGCTCGACCGGCTCTCCTCCGAGCACATCCGCGCCCGCACCGAATACATCGCCATCGCCTTCGTGGGTCACTGGAAGGACCCGGCGCACGACGGCATCGAGCCGCTGGCCGGGGCCTATCGCCAGGGCATCGACATGGGTGACTTCGAGTTCGCCGGCTTCTGCGGGCTCATGGTCTGCTGCATGTCGTACTTCACCGGTCGTCGCCTCGACGAGCTGCGCCGCGACGCCGACCTGTACGTCGATGGCATCACCGAGCTCGAGCAGCAGACGCCGCTGACCTACACCAAGATCCATCGGCAGGCCTTCATCAACCTCACCGAGGAGGTCGAGGACCCGTGTCGGCTCAGCGGCGAGAGCTACGACGCCGAGGCCATGGCCTCCGTGCACCAGGAGGCCAACGACCTC
This sequence comes from Myxococcota bacterium, assembly GCA_039028615.1. Classification (GTDB taxonomy): domain Bacteria; phylum Myxococcota_A; class Polyangia; order Nannocystales; family Nannocystaceae; genus Paraliomyxa. The sequence continues at coordinate 32,192 of JBCCHT010000050.1, forward strand.
ATCAGCCTGGGCTACGTCGCGGTCAACCAGCTCATCCTCTGCTACCTCTTCGGCGACCGCGAGCGCGCGATGGAGAACGCGGACCTCGTCGAGCAGTACCTGCCGCTGCTCGCCGCGATGCCCCACGTGCCCGTGGCGTACTTCTATGTCGCCCTGGCCCGGCTGTCGGTGGTCGAGACCCTCGAGGGCGACGAGCGGGCGGCGTTGATGGAGAAGATCGACGCGGGTCGCCAGCAGATCGAGAAGTTCGCGGGCCACGCTCCCAAAAACCACCAGCACAAGCACTGGCTGCTCGAGGCCGAGTACGCGCGGGTCAGCGGCGACGAGTCCAAGGCGATGGACGCCTACTGGAAGGCGATCGAGCTGGCCCACGACAACCGCTACCTCAACGAAGAGGCGCTGGCCCACGAGGTCTGCGGCCGCTTCTGGCTCGGCAAGAAGCGCCCCGAGATCGCGCAGATCTACCTGCAGCGGGCGCGGGCGCAGTACCAGGCGTGGGGCGCCACCACCAAGGTCGCCCACATGGAGGAGCACTACGGCGACCAGCTGCGGAGCATCGGCAGCGCTGCGGGCAGCACCATCCGCAACACGCTGACGAGCACCACCACCAGCACTACCGCCACCTCCATGCTGGACATGGGCACGGTCATGAAGGCCGCCCAGACCATCTCGGGCGAGATTGTGCTCTCCAAGCTGCTCGAGAAGATGATGGCGATCGTCATCGAGAACGCCGGGGCGCAGCGCGGCGTGCTCATGCTCGACAGCGGCCAGGGCCTGTCCATCGAGGCGGAGGACTCGGTCGACACCTCGGGCCTGGCCGTGCTCGTGGGCAAGCCCCTGTCGGAGGCCACCGACCTCGCTCACGGCGTCGTCAACTACGTCGCGCGGGCCCATAGCCACGTCGTGCTCAGCGAGGCGCACGCCGAAGGCGAGTTCGTCTCCGATCCTTACATCGCAGAGCAGAAGGTGCGCTCCGTCCTCTGCGTGCCCGTCAGCCACCGCGGCACCCTGGTGGGTGTGCTCTACCTCGAGAACCGCGGCGTCGCGGGGGCGTTCACCTCCGATCGCGTCGAGATGATGACCCTGCTGTGCGCGCAGGCGGCCATCTCCCTCGAGAACGCGATGCTCTACCGCACCATGGAGCAGAAGGTCGACGAGCGGACCCGCGAGCTGCGGGAGAAGACCGAAGAGCTCCAGCAGGCGCTGACCCAGCTCGAGCAGATGCAGGAGCAGATCATCGTGCAGGAGAAGATGGCCTCGCTCGGTGGCCTGACCGCGGGCATCGCCCACGAGATCCGCAACCCGCTGAACTTCGTCACCAACTTCGCCGACGTCTCCACCGACCTGCTCGACGAGCTGCGCGAGGACATCGACGAGCTCGAGGCCAAGCCCGAGGGCGAGGCCGGCGAGCGCATCGGCGAGAACCTCGGGGCCATCGACCAGAACCTGCGCAAGATCAACGAGCACGGCCGCCGCGCCAGCCAGATCATCGGCAGCATGCTCAGCCACGCCCGCACCTCGTCGGGCGAGACGGAGTCCATCTCGCTCAACGCGGTGCTCGACGAGCTGGTCAACCTCGTCACCTACAGCGTGCGGAGCCAGCAGCCCGCCTTCCAGATCGACATCGAGCGCGACCTGGCCGAGGGCATCGCCAACATCGACGCGGTTGCGCAGGAGATCAGCCGGGTCCTGCTCAACGTGCTCAACAACGCCTTCTACGCCGTGCGCGAGCGCCAGCAGAAGGACGGCAACGGCTACCGGCCCGCCCTGCGGCTGTCCACTCTCGACCACGGCGACCGCGTCGAGATCCGCATTCGCGACAACGGCACGGGCATGAGCGAAGAGGTGCTCGAGAAGGCCTTCAACCCGTTCTTCACCACCAAGCCGACCGGCGAGGGGGTGGGCCTGGGGCTCTCGCTCAGCTACGACATCATCGTGCTCCAGCACCGGGGCTCGTTCACCATCGACAGCGTCGAGGGCGAGTTCACCGAGGTCATGCTGACCCTGCCGCGCTAGGGCGGTGGGTGGCGAGGGTCAGCCACCACGCCATCCACCCGCCGAACACGTCGAGCAGGGCGTGCAAGAGGATGGGCAGCAGCAGGGACTCGGTCACCACGAAGATCGAGCCGAAGAACACCGAGAGCACGAAGATCTTCGCCATCGCCCGCCAGCCCTGGTAGCGGTGGATGGCGGCGAAGCCGAAAGCGGGCAGCAAGACCACCGCGACGAGGCCGGCCGGGCTGCTGCCCGTGAACACCAGCAAGTACGAGATGGCAAAGCCGCGGGCGATGATCTCCTCGGTCAGGCCGGCCGAGGCCCCGAACACGCTGAAGTGACGCGCCTCGCGGAGGGTAGCGGGAAGAAAGGGCACCTCTTTCCGTAGCCGTCCCAGGGTCTCGATGCGCTTGGCGGCCGTGCACGCCCCCCGCCAGGTCTCGAAGGCGATCCACCCCACGAACGCCGCGGCGATGGCCAGCCCCGTGCCGCGCTCGGCCTGCTGCCAGGTCAGGCCGAGCGACGCGAAGGAGCGGCCGGCCGAGGCCCAGACCGCACAGGTCGCCCCGGCCGCGGCCAGCATGATGGCGCCGTTGATCCAATAGATCGCCAGCTTGGCCTTGGTGTCGAACGACTCTTCGTGGCCGAGCGACTGGCCGCGGACCAGGTTGAACAGCGCGAACGCGCCGATGAGGCCGGCCAAGACGTGCTCTGCGAGGGTCGGATCGTCCATGCTCGACGTCATGATAAAATTATGTTAAAAATTTTACCAATTGAAGACGCCGAAGCGACGCAAGACCTTCGTGGTCGAAGACGATGCTCAACGGGCGGCGCTGACCTCACCGGTTCGACTCGAGCTGATCGAGCACCTGGCGGCGATCGGCCCCGCTTCCGTCCGCGATCTCGCCGCTCGGGTCGGCAGCACGACCCACGCCCTGCACTATCACGTGCGACAGCTGCGAGACGTCGGCCTTTTGGTCCCGGCGGGCTCGCGCCGCAGCGGTGCCCGCGACGAGACGCTCTACGACCTCATCGCCGAGCGTATCGAGATCTCCATGGACTCCAGCCATGGGGCCCAGGCCGGCATCAAGACCGCGCGCACCATCCTGCGCAAGGCCGAGCGCGACTTCACGGCGATCGCCGAGGCGGCCCCCGAGCGACTCGAAGCGGGCGATGGCATGGCGTGTCGAGCCCGCGCTCGTCTTTCCCGGGGCGCCCACAAGGAAGTCCTGCAGCACCTGGCCGCCATCGATCGCATCTTCCAACGCGAGCTGAAGCGTGAGCACCCGCCCCAGGCCCGCACCGAGGCCTTCACGATGACCGTGGTGTTCGTGCCCGAGGTCTGAGCGCCGCTACCTCGCGTCGGCGGGCTTGGTGTTGCGCTCGAGGTAGCCCCCCAGCGACTCGAGCCCGTAGACATCGTGGGAGTCGTCGTCGCGAGCACCGATCTCCAGGTACGCGATGCGAGCGGCCGCTTCCTCGCCGACGCCGGCCTCGATGATCTGCAGGCCGATCTCCGCCCACGCCTCGAGCCCGGGGTTCGGCACCAGCAAGCGGATCGCGGGCTGGGAGGGCGCCTCGTCGGGGCGCAGCGGCATGAAGCTCAGGGCCTTGGCCTCGAAGACCATGCCCCCTGCGTCGACCTGGAACTCGAAGCCGCGAGCGGGTCGGAACGCGACGAAGGACCAGCCGGCCACGCTCGGCGCCGACTCGACCACACGCCGCACGACGGCGAAGGCTTCGACCTCCCCGCCCGCCGTCACGACGACGGTTCGAGTGCCGCTGTCGTCGCTGACCTCCGCTCCGATGCGCTCGTCGACGGCCGCCAATGCGCTCGTGATCGCCTCGCTCGCAGCGTCGGGGCTCATCGCCCGCAGCTCGTCCTCGCGCCCCGAAAGCCAGCTCCAGTCTGCCGTGCTCATGGACCCCAGGTACCAGGGCGGGCAAAGGGAATGCAAGGGCGCCCCCGGGGCGTACGGGGGCCGATGCGCATCACCGCCACCTCCCTGGGATTGCTGGGAACGCTGCTCGCCGGGTGCATGGCTCCGATGGAGGCCGAGGACCTCGTGCTCGAAGACGCGGAGGCGGTGACCTTCGACGAGCTTCGGTCTGTCCCCGATGCGCAACGTCTGGCCCCAACCCCGCCGCCGCCGACGGTGGAGGTCGAGGTCGAGCCCCCGGTCCCCGCGGCGCGGTCGGGTTCCGCCGTGCGACCGCGCTTCATCGAGGATACGAGCGAGCAGTCCTGTGCTTCGGTCTGGGCGGCGGGCTTTCCCGCGATCTCGGCCGACGGCCAGACAGTGGTCGTGCCGCGAGCCGACCACCTGGAGCTCAGCATGATCTCCGGGGCGCTCGAGCTGCAGTGGCACGACGTCGGTAGCGGAGCGATCACGGAGGTCGATCCCGTCGTCGACGGCATGAACAATGAAAACGGCAGCTGCTCCACGATGGAGCGGGGAGATCATCGTCAGATCCAACGGGTCAACCGCGCTCTCGCCAAGCATCGCTGGCGTACGATGGAGCCCCTGCCCGTCGCGTTCTTCAACCCGGACACGGGTCACCAGGAGTACCGCGACGAGTATTTCGGTGACGTACCCGGCAGCGCCCGCGTGCCCCAGCTCGGAATCCGCCACGGTGAGATTTTCCTGCGGATCCCCGGCGTGCGGGTCCTCGAGCGTCACGCGGCCTCCGCCGAGCTCAATTGGCACCCCTTTGCCGTGTTCGGCGACCGCAGCACGGGCACCGCCGTCATCGTGAGCATGGATTGCGCGGGCGAGTCGTGTACCTGTGATCCCAGCTACACCGCGCAGGTCGTGCAGTGGCAGCCCGAGACCTTCGACGTCATCGAGCAGCGGCCCTGCCTCGACCCCGACACGCACGACGAGGTCGCGGACGGCTGGGCCATCTGCGAGCCGATCGATTTCGGCATCGGCACCGTCGGGTCCGCGTGGGCCATCGGCTGACGAGCCCTCCTTGAGGTCTCATTGCATTCCTGTACCATCCTCGCATTCTGAATCTCGACCCAGAGGAGCTGATCGACAGCCGACTTCGCGTCCATGATGACAACCAAGTCGAGATCAAGCTCGACTACACCGTCGGCACGGACCGACGCCGTAGTCACTATCGCGTCACGACCTATTTCTTCATCCCGCGGAGCCTGGGCCTCGACTCACACTCGTACCAGCGCGACCAGTTCTATGCCGACGTCCAGGCCTACCTGCGCTTCAAGACGCCCAAGGTCTCGCTCGCGGAGCTGATCAACCCCAACGAGGCACGCTCGCCGCTGACCCGCGCCCAGCAGATCATGCACGCGGCCAACGGCTCGAGCGACGGCCTCGAGCGGACACGGCTGCAGCGTGAGCTACGACTGCTCGGCTGCCTCGTCCGCACCAACCTCCGCGACGGCGTCGCCGACATTCGCAACAAGACGGCGCGGCTCAACGAGCCCGAAGCGCAGAAGGTCCTGCTCGAGGACGTGCGACAGGCCATCGAGCGCCTCCTGTCCGACATCGACGAGCTGCTGTCCGGGTTCCGGGGGCTCCGCCCGGACTTCCTGCAGCCCAAGCACCCGCAGTGGCTCCGTGAGCTGTTCGAGTACGTCGACGAGTACCTGAGCATCTCCGTCGAGAGCTACCTGACGGTCGTGCTCTCTCTGCTCGACGCCAGCGAGCCTCTACGACGAGCCATCAACGAGACGCGACAGCTCGTGGCCCAGCGGGTGCTCGCCGAGCAGCAGCACCGCTCGGGCGCAGGCTACGTCAGCGTGCTCGACCCCGACGGCCAGAACCGGTCCTACGTCCATCGCAAGAGCGCGCTCAAGAAGTTCATGAGCTCGGTCCTGTTCCTGGGGATGAGCAAGGAGCAAGCCGGCCGCCGTATGGCCAACCTCAGCGCCGGGATCGCAGCCGCGGTCGCCATGGCGTTCTCCACCGTCGCCGCGATTTGGTCGCAGGGGGTATACGGCCTCAACAGCTTCCCCTTCGTGATCGCGCTGGTCATCTCCTACGTGTTCAAGGACCGCATCAAGGAGTGGCTTCGCACCTACTTCTCCGGGTTGGTGTCTCGCTGGCTCTACGACTACAGCGTGCTGATCCACGACCCGGTGCCCGACGCCGTCGTCGGCCGTTGCCGCGAGGCCTTCGGCTTTCTGTCCGCGAGCCGGGTCCCCGAGCACATCGTGCAGCTGCGGCACTGTGACTCGAGCTCGATGCTGGAGCCCGACACCAAGCCCGAGGTCGTGATGAAGTACATCAAGGACGTCACGCTCCGGGGTCGCAGGATCCTCCGCGCCCACGGCCGCCTCGCCGACGTCAACGACATCATCCGCTTCAACATCTCCAGCTTCCTCGCCCGCATGGACGAGCCCATCCAAGCGGTCGAGAGCTACAGCGCCGAGCTCGATGCCGTGACCAGTGTTCCTTGCCCCAAGGCCTATCATGTCAACCTGGTGATGGTGCTCGAAGCCGAGGGCCGAGAGGCCTCCGTCGATCGGTTTCGCATCATCCTGGACAAGCACGGCATCCAAGACCTCCAGGTCGTGGCAGTCTAGAAAAGACGGTGACCCATGTCGATTCGCGTGACCCCTGTGCATCTCGTCCTCGGCGTCCTGACGGCCACTTCCGCGCTGTCGTGCTCGCTGTTCAAGGGCGCCATCTCGCAGCCGCCGACCATGGTCGAGCGCAGCTGGGCGGTCGAGTCTTTGTTCACCGAAGAGGGCACCCGCAAGCTCGACACGCCGTCGGTGTTCGTGGACGAGCACGGTCAGCCCGGGTTCGCGCTCGCCAACCGGGCGTTCACCATGGGCGCGCAATCCATTGCGGTCGGAGAGCACTCCGATGAAGGTTGGCGCGTCTCGTTCCCGGAGATGGACGCCCCGTGGCGGGTCTGCGGTCGAGCCGAGGGCGATGGCGTCCTCGTCTCCCACGGAGAAACCAACGGGCCGCTGAGCGCGTTCACGTGGGACGGCACGACCACCGCGCCCGCCGAGGCCGGGTTTTGCCCCGAGCTGGCGCCCAACCGCCGCTTCACCGAGGGCCCGAGCGGCAACGACGAGCTCGAGCTGTCCAACGATGGGCGCACGCTGTGGCACAAGTCCGAGGGGCAGGCGTGCCCTCCTCACGACGTCACGCCCGGGTTCGTCATCGAGCAGTTCGCGTTTGCCGTGGGCGCCAACGGAAAGCCGAGCGCAGTCGTATTCGAACGCCCCGACAACGACGACGAGGCGCTGGGGCACCTTCGCCACGCCACCTGCGAGGGCGGAGCCTGGACCTCCTCCATGATCGCGCCGCAGTCCAAGGTGACCGCGGTCGGCCTCGCCCTGGCCGACGACGGGACCCCCCATGTGGTCTTCGTCGACGAGAGCGGCGGAGGCTCGACGTTACGCCACGCGACCCCCAGGAACGCGGCGGCGCCTGGGGACCACGATCCTCGGGTCCAACCGGCCGTCGATGCCTGCGCACGTCTGTGGCCGGCACCGCCGCAAGGCGAAGGGGTCGAGCCCTTCCAGAGCGGGGACGCCTTCCGCTGCGCCGTGCTCCAGCACGCCCCCGAGACCTCGGCGCAGGCCCTCGAGTCCTCGAGTTCCGCGTGCAGTGCCGACAATTCGACGGGCTGCATCCTCGCTGGTTCGTTGCACCACTGGCTCATGGGGCGCGTGTCGATCGTGCTCGAGGTGCCCACCGACGCGGGCAGCCGTTTTCAGATCGAGTGGTCGGGCCTGCGCGCCAACGGGATCGAGGCCGACGACGCCAAGGCGGCCGCGTTCTTTGGCAAGGCCTGCGACGATGGCGATGCTCGGGCCTGCATGCACCAGGCGTTCGTGTTGCCGGGCGACGATCCGAAGCGCCTCGAGCGGGCGACCACCGCGTGCCAAGCCGGACTCGCTTCAGCCTGCACCCTGGCGCTGGCGGCCCGCGGCGGCCGGCCGACGCCCGAGCTCGCCGCGATGGCCGAGCCCGCCCTACGAACCGCCTGCGAGGGCGATGACGCAGCTTCGTGCAATTCCCTCGGCGTGCTGCTGCACGTGGGCGGAGACGCGGCCGGAGCCCGCACCGCCCTCGACCAAGCGTGTCGGGCCGGCCTCGCGCAGGCGTGCGACAACCTCGGTCGCGTGCCCGCCCGCCAGTAAGCCAGCCGGGTTCAGCGGGTGAGCACCAGCTCGCGACGACGCACCAGCAGCCCGGACAGCGTCACGCACAGCGCGACGAGTCCCACCAGCACCAGGACCGACACCCACCACGGACCTGGCCCGCTGGCGGAGACCATGGGGAACGACGAGGGCTGGCCCAGCTCGGCGAGGTTGCGCATGTGCGAGCGCAGGGTGAGCGACGAGAGCCACCCGGGCACCCCCTGGAGCGCCTGCTCCCACACCAGCACATAGGCCAGGCCGAGCCAGGTGGGGCGCTTGAGCAGCAGGCCCCACAGGCCAAAGAGGCTCGCGTGGGCCAGGGTGCCGAGCACGGCGGCCGCGATCATGCGAGCGCCGTCTTCGAAGCCGTCGGCGGCGATGATCACCGCGGGCACGATGGCGATCAGCACGGGACCGATGGCCGCGACCAACCGCGCCCCGAACAGCGCCGCACGATTGACCGGCCGGGTGAAGCCGTAGGTCAGCGTCTGGTCCTCGACCTCCTCGCGGAGCACCCCGCCGCCGAAGGCCAGCGACATCAGGGGCACGAGGAAGATCAGCATGAGCTGACCGAGCGCCCCGTGGGGCACATCGAAGAGGAAGCGCAGGATCGCGACGAGCACGGGCACCGCGATCACCCACACCAGCGTGCCCCGCCGCAGCAAGTTGCGGCGCAAGTGAAAGCCAGCCCAGAAAATCGCGGGGTTCATGCTCAGGCTCGATCCTCAGTCGATGAGATAGCGATAGAGGCTCTCGAGGTCGGCATCGGGGGAGCCGAGCTTCTCGATGACCATGCCGAGCCGCGCCGCCTCGGTGGGCAGCACCCGGCACAGCTCGCTCAGGTTGGTGGTGGTGAGCTCGAGGGTGGTGTCGCCGACGACCTCGGCCGCCTGCACGTGCGGCAGAGCGACCAACGCCGCCGCCAGCGGACGCGGGCCCGAGACCTCGATGCGAAAGCGATAGGGCCGATCGTCGAGCAGCGCCCGCAGGCGCGCGATGTCCCCGGTGGCGCGTAGCCGGCCGTAGCGGACCATCACCACCTGGTGGGTCATGGCCTCGACCTCGTGCAGCACGTGGCTGGAGACGATGACGCAGCGGCCCTGCTGGCCCAGCGTGCGCACGAGCGCGATGAGGTCGGCTCGCCCGATGGGGTCGGTGCCGGTCAGCGGCTCGTCGAGCAAGACGATGGGCGGGTCGTGGGCGATGGCCTGGGCGATCTTGGTGCGCTGCCGCATGCCCCGGCTCATCTCGCGGATGCGCTTGCCCATGTTGTCGGCCATGCCGACCTGCGCCAACGCAGCGTGGGCCCGCTGCCGAGACTCGCGCGCGGAGTACCCGAACAGGCGGGTCAGCGCGGTCACGAACGCCTCGCCCGTCTGCTCTTCGTAGAACTTGTCTTGCTCGGGGCACAGGCCGAGGCGACGGAAGATCTCGGGCTCGGCGAAGGGATCGAGCCCGCCCACGCGCACCGTGCCCGTGTCGGGCCGAAGCTGGCCGGAGATGAGCTTGAGCAAGGTGGACTTGCCCGAGCCGTTGGGGCCGAGCAGGCCGGTCACCCCCGGACCGATCTCCAGATCGATCTCGTCGAGCGCACGCACCATGCCGAAGAGCTTGGTGACGCCGCGGACCTCGATGGCGGGCGGAGCGTTCATCCCGAGACCTCCTTGCGCACCCGCCACATCAGCAAGGCGAGGCCAGCCGCGCTCAGCCCCGCGACGCACAGCATCGCCAGCGCCAACGAGGGGTTCACCGCCGGGCGATTGGTGAGCATCGACAGCAGCATGCCGCTGCCTCCCGCGTCGAGCACCGAGTCGGCCAGGGTCTGGATGTTGCGCGACGGCGACAGATAGCCCGCCCAGCGGTGCCCGGCATTGGGCAGCTGCTCGCCGAGGAAGGTCAGCATCAGCATGCCGACCACGTAGAGCACGCCCACCGTACGACCGCGCTCTCCGATCGCGCTGAGACCCAAGATGGTGGTGGTGAGCAGGACGGCGGCGACCAAGACCCCGAGCAGCCCCGGCGGCAGCAGCCACCACAGCTCGGAGGACGTGCCCGGCGGGGCCATGCCCACCGCGAACAGCCACAGCAAGAAGAACGGCACCACCATCACCGCGAAGGGCACCAGGCCCGCGGCCAGCAGCTTGCCGATGAGGTAGTCGCGCTGGCGGAGCGGCCGGGAGAAGTACAGCTCCATGGCCCCGGTGCGACGATCTTCGGCCACGAGCGGCGCGGCCACCATCGCCAGCAAGAACGCGCAGGCGACCATCTGCACGCCGATGAAGTTGGCCAGGGTCGCGTGCACGTCCCCCACCACCCCCTTGATGAAGGTCTGCGCCATGCCGACCGGGGCACCGTGGGTGGCCTGGGTGAAGCGCTCGGCGAGGATCTGGGCGGTCAGGGCCATGCCGTGGCCGAACACCGACATCGAACACAGGACCAGGCCGAACTTGGTGGAGCGCTTGCGCCACGCGAGGCTGAGCGCGGTGCGGGCGATGGGCCACGGCACCCAGCGGTGGGATCGCTCGGGCAGACGGCGGTAGCCGACCCCGAAGACCTGATCCTTCATTGCACCTCCTGGGGGCCGACCGCGGCCATGAACGCGTCTTCGAGTCGTTGACCGCGGGGCTGCACTTGCCACAGCGACACGCCCACCGCCGCCGCCGCGGCCCAGATGGCCTCGGGGCCATGGCCGGGAGCGAGGCGCACCCGCAGCGCGTCGGGCTGGGCTCCCGGGCTCACGCCGTGCCCGGCCTGGGTGAGTGTGCCCGCCAGCGGCCGCAGATCGTCCGAGCCGCGGATCTCGTAGTCGTCGTCGCCCATGCGCGCGCGCAGCTGCTCGAGCGTGCCCGCGTAGCGCACCTGGCCGCGGTCCATGATGATGCAGGCGTCGCAGGTGCGCTCCACGTCGTGGAGCAGGTGGGTCGACAGCAGCACGGCCGGACCATCGCCATCGCGCAAGCGCACGATGAGCTGCAAGAGTTCGTCGCGGCTGCTGGGGTCGAGGCCGCTGGTGGGCTCGTCGAGCATGAGCAGCTCGGGGTCGTGGACCAGGGCCATGGCGATCTTGACCCGCTGGTGCATGCCCGTGCTGTACTCCTCGACCGGCCGCTGGCGTGCGTCGTCGAGGCCGACCAGGTCGAGCATCTCGTGGGCGCGCAAGAGTGCGATGCGCCGCGGCAGCCCGCACAGCTCCGCCGCGTAGGCCACCGATTCCAGCCCGGACAGCCCGGGAATGCGATGCGCCCCCTCGGCCGCGTAGCCCAGGCGCATGCGCACCGCTCCGGGGTTGCGACGTGCATCGACCCCGAGCACGCCCACCTCCCCCGCGTCGGGTTTCAGCAGGCCCAGGCACGCGCGCATCAGCGTGGTCTTGCCCGCACCGTTGGGCCCGAGCAGGCCGACCGCGCGACCGTCGACGCGACAGGTCACCTCGTCGAGCGCCTTCAGGGCGCCGAATCGCTTGCTCACGCCGCGGAGGTCAAGCAGCACAGGCGCTTTGTACCGCACCCCCGCCGCCCTTCTTCCCGATTTCTCGACCAATCGCGATCCGGCGACGATGAACGGTCGGAGGCTCGACCCGAAGGGCCCCGCGGACCCGACCGCGCGAAACCGGCACGGACACGCTATCGTCGGGCCCGTGGCCGAGATTGCGGTCAGCGAAGCCGAAGCGCGCTTCGATCGTCGCCGTCGAGCGATAGGCCTGGTGGCGGCACCGCTGGTCCTGGTGGGGCTCATCGCGTGGCCCATGCCGGGACTGAGCTACGAGGCGCACATGCTGGCCGGCGTCGCGGCGATGACCGTGGTGCTGTGGGTCACCGAGGCCATCCCGCTGGCGGCCGCGGCTCTGCTCGGCCCCTCGCTCGCGGTGGTGCTCGGCGTGGCCAATGCCAAGGTCGCCCTGGCGGCGTTCGGCGATCCGCTGATCTTCTTGTTCCTCGGCGGCTTCCTGCTCGCGTCGGCGCTGTCTGGCCAGGGTTTCGATCGGCGCGCCGCGTTGTGGCTCGTCTCGCGACGCTTCGTGGGCGGCTCACCCACGCGGGCGCTTTATGCCGTGGGGGCGATCGGCTTCGCCTTCTCGATGTGGATCTCCAATACGGCCACCACCGCGATGCTGATCCCGGTGGCGCTGGGCCTGTACCAGACGGTGAAGCGGGTGGCCCCGGGTGACGAGGAGACCCGGCGCCAGCTCGATCGCTACGGCGGCGGCATGTGCCTCGCGCTGGCCTACGCGTGCTCGATGGGCGGCTCCACCACGCCGATCGGCACCGCCCCCAACGTCATCGCCGTGGCCATGCTCGACGAGCAGACCGGCACGACCATCGACTTTGCGACCTGGATGGCGCTGAGCCTGCCCGTGGCGCTGGTGATGACCGCGATCATCCTGGTGATGACCGCCCGGGCCTTCCCCGCCCCGGTCGCACGCGTGGAAGGACTGACGGCGGAGGTCGAGCGCCTGCTCGCCGAGCTCGGCCCCCTGCGCCCGGGTGAGCGCCGCGTGCTCATCGTGTTCGGACTGACGGTGGCGGGCTGGCTGCTGCCCGCCATCCTCAAGCTCAGCCTCGGCGTCGAGCACCCCTGGGCGATCTGGGCGAAGGCATCGTTCAACGAGGGCGTCATCGCGATGGTCGGGGCGTGCTCGTTGTTCATGCTGCCCGCGAGCAAGGCCGAGCCGAACGAAGAGGCGCCGCGGCTGCTCACCTGGGACATGGCCCAGAAGATCGACTGGGGCACGCTGCTGCTGCTCGGCGGCGGTTTTGCCCTGGGCAAGCTGACCTTCAAGACCGGCCTGGCCGAGGCGATCGGCCGCGGTGTGCTCGACCTGGCGGGCCCCATCGCCCAGCACCCGGCGGGCCTTCTGGCGGCGGCGGTCCTGCTGGTGATCTTCCTGACCGAGGCCACAAGCAACACGGCGACCACCAGCATGATGCTGCCCGTGATCATCGGCATCGCCCAGGCCAGCGGCTTCCCTCCCGTGGCCACCGCGATCACGGTGACGCTGGCCGCGAGCTATGCCTTCATGCTGCCCGTGTCCACGCCGCCCAACGCCATGGCCTACGGCACGCGCCTGGTTCGGCTGGACTCGATGGTGCGGGTGGGCTTCCGCTTCAACCTCATCGGCTTCGCGCTGCTGTCCGCGCTGGGGATCGGCGTGCTCCAGGCCGTGTTCGGCTGACCGCGAACGGCCTCAGCTCGGGCACGCGGCGGCCATCTGGGCGAACGCATCGAGGATGTCCGGCCAGGCCCCGCGCGGCAGGTCGTGGCCCATGCCTTCGACCCGCAGCAGTCGGGCATCGGGCATGACCTCGGCCGTACGCACGCCGCCGCGGAAGGGCACCAGCGGATCGGCGCTGCCGTGCACCACCAATGCGGGCACGTCGAGGCGAGCGAGCGATGCCCGGCGATCGGGGGCGGCCAGCACCGCGGTGATCTGTCGAGCGAAGCCCCGTGGCGAAGGCCCCCGCTCGAAGTGCAGGCCCGCGCGCTCCCGCAGCCCTGGTTCATCGAACAAGAACCCCGGGCTGCCCACGCTGCGAAAGAACTTCACCCACGAGTCCTCCGCTTCTCGCCGAGTGGTGGGTGCCTTGCGAAACAAGGCCTTGGCCGCCTTGGGATGAGGCACCAGCGAGCGGCGATCGCCCGGGCTCGACATGATGGAGGTCAACGATCGCACCCGTCGCGGGTGCCGAATCGCGACGAGCTGGGCGATCATCCCGCCCATCGACGCGCCCAGCACATGCGCCCGCGGAATCTCCAGAGCATCGAGCAGTCCCGCCGCGTCGTCGGCCATGTCCTCGAGCCCGTAGGGCGCCCGCACCCGCTTGCCCGCGGCCCAGCGGGCGACCTCCACGGGGAAGCGCGGCACGCCGAGGTGATCGAGTCGCGTCGAGTACCCCGCATCGCGGTTGTCGAATCGCACCACCCGAAAGCCGCGATCGACCAGGCCCTGACAGAACTCTTCGGGCCAGAACACCAGCTGCGCGCCCAGGCCCATGATCATCAAGACGGCCGGGCCCTCCCCCGCGGATTCGTAACAGAGTTCGATTTCTCCGACGCGGGCCTGGGGCATGGGGCCGAGCTTCAGGGGACTGGTGGGTGTCGTCAAGCACCGCGCCGCTCACCGTCGACATTGCTCGCACAGAGGGCGTCCGGTCGCGAGATCGAGTGCTGTCACTTTCCACGAGAGCCCCTGTTCGTGCCCAGGTGAAACTAACTTCCCCCCGGGTCTCGGGCCCCGTCGGGCATGGTGACACCCGATGCGGTGGATGGTTTCGCTCTCGGGTCTGGTGGTGGCGTGTTCCGTGGAGACGAACGATCCAGTGTTCGACCCCGCCGGGCTCGGCGATGACGACTCCACGGGGACGACCCCTAGCATCACCGCGGCGGCCGAGGGCTCCGCCACATCGGAAACCACGACCGCCCCGTCCTCCGGTGACGGAGTAGACGAAGGCTCGGGGGAGACGGACTCGATCCTCCTCGATGTCGGCAGCACGCTCGACCTCGACCCCGGAGGCAAGGGCGGTGGTGAGGGCTGCGAGAAGATCGACTTCCTGTTCGTCATCGACAACTCCAACTCCATGTCGGACGAGCAGGCCCAGCTCGTCGCGGCCTTTCCCGGCTTCGTCGATGCGATCGTCGACACCCTGCCCGATGCCACCGACTTCCACGTGGGCGTGACCCGAACCGACGTCCAAGGCTTCGACGATACGCCCACCCCCGACCCCAGCAATCCCTGCGCCTACGTCATGGGCGGGCTGCTCAGTCATGGGACCGAGCCGGACGACCACAGCGGGCTCGGCCCCGACTGCGGCTTTTCTTCGGGTGCCAACTACATGGTCAACTCCCCGTCGCTCACCGCCGAGTTCGAGTGCGTGGCCCCCGTGGGCACCCGCGGCAACACGGGCGAGCGACAAGCCGAGGCCACCCTCGCCGCGCTCTCGCCCGCCGCCGCCCAGGCCAGCGAGTGCAGCGAGGGCTTCCTGCGCAGCGACGCGCTGCTGGTCGTGGTCGTCATCACCGACGAAGACGACGACTGGAGCGCCCCCGACACGAGCCCCGCCGTCGACGTGCAGGCCTGGACCGACGAGCTCACCGCCGCCAAGGGTGGGATCGAGAGCAACGTGGTGTTCCTGCTCATCTCCGGGGGCTCGCCGTCCTGGGACACCTGCGGGCCGCTCGACTTCGGCAGCATGACCGGCGCCGACGACAGCCCCAAGCTCACCGCCTGGGCCCAGAACTTCAGCAACCACGTGCTGGGCAACGTCTGCGAGGCGGGCTACGAGGCCTATCTGCAGACCGCGATCTCCACCATCGAGACCGCCTGCATCGACTTCGAGCCCGAGGGTTGAGGCGCTGATTCCGCTCCGCCCATGGAGTGCAAATCAGGCCGCGAAAGGCCGTAACAACGCCCCGGTCGATCCTGTTCTTTGGCCGATGGCCTCGTCTCCGCGCTCCCGAGCATCCCTGGTCGCCGTCACCGGATTGTTGGCCCTGGCAACCTGCCAAGACGAGGGCCTGCCGCCGTGCAACGCGCCACATGGCGACTGCCCGGTCGCCAGCACCGAGACCTTCGTCGACCCCCTGGTGCACGTGGGTCGAGCCGCCGGCCCCACCTTCATCGAGATCGTCGACGTCGTCACCCACGGCGACCTGGTGCTGGCGTGCACGGGCACCAAGGGCCTGACCATCTGGGACGCCTCGGGCGATGGCGCGCCCCGACTGCTGTCGGAGAAGATCGGTCCCACCCACCAGGGCCTGGCCAACGGCAGCTTTCCCCGCTGCCAGCACGTGTCCGTCGACCCCACGGGTACTCGGGTGGTGATCACCAACCGCGGCGACGAGATCCAGCCCACCCCGTGGCTGTGGGTCTACGACATCTCCGATCCGCGCAGCCCCGACGACATCGGCGGCTGGACCGACCTCAGCTCGATCGAAGGCGTGGTCTACAACGATGGCCTCGTCTACGCCGCCCTGCACGGCACGGGCGTGCTCGTCTACCGGGTGACCGAGGCGGGTGGAGTCGACATCCAGGGCGGCTACAAGGACGAGTTCTCCGACGCGTGGCAGCCTGCCCTGGCCGGCAACCACCTCTACGTGGCCGAGGGCGCGACGGGCCTGCGGATCTACGACGTCGAAAGCGGCGATCCAGAGCTGCTGTCCACTCTGCCGCTACCGGGCTCGAGCCGTGACGTGATCGTCGAGGGTGACCGGGCCTATGTCGCCGACTCGGCCGGGATGGCGATCGTCGACATCAGCGATCCTCGCGACCCGCAGCTGCTCAGCCAGATCGACTCCGACGGCACCTCGCTGGCGCTGGCCATGGGCGCGGACGATACGGTGGTGATGGCCGAGTGGGACCAGGTTCGCGGCTACGACGTCTCCGACCCGACCGCGGTGGAGACCGTCTTCGCCGAGACCGTCCCCACCGACGACGAGTTCTCCCGCGTGCTCGCCATCGATGCCGACCGCGACCGTCGGCGGGTCTACGCGGGCGAGTGGCGCGGCCTTCAGGTGTTCGACCACGTGTCGGGAGGCCATGGCCCCGACATCTCGATCACGCCCAACGTGCTGCAGTACGGCCTGCTGACGGGAGGCGAGAGCGACTCGCGGGTGGTGGTCGTGCGCAACCGCGGCGACGTTCCCCTGACCGTGCACGACGTGGTCGGAGGCCCCGGCGTCACCGTGGACACCGAGTGCTTCCAGGTCCCGCCGGGCGGGGCCACGGCCATCGAGGTCACCTTGCAGGTCAACGACCACGACCAGGTCGACACCGGCCTGAAGTTCTGCTCGGACGACCCAGACGAGAGCGAGCACGTCGTCTCGCTGTCGGCCAACGTGCCCGGCCTGGGCGTGGGCGACGAGGTGCCCGCGTTCGCCCTCCAAGATCTCGACGGCAATACTTGGTCCACCGAGCAGCTACGCGGCAATATCGCGGTACTCGCGTATTTCGCCACCTTCTGACCCGTCTGCAGTCTGGAGTTTCCAGACCTCGAAACTCAGATCTGGCAGCGCTACGAGGACCAAGGGGTCGTCGTCTTGGGCATCGCCGGGGCGGGCCTGTTCGGCAACGAGACCTCCGCGACCCTGGCCGCCTTCGTCGAACAAACCGGAATCACGTTCCCGGTGCTTCGAGGGGATGCCTCGTACTTCGACTACGCCAACCCGGACGGGGCCATCTCCCCCTTCCCGCTGGACGTGATCATCGATCGAGAGGGGCGGATCCGCTACCTGCGCCACGAATTCGACGGAGACGCGATGACCTCTGAAATCGAGCGTCTGCTGGCCGAGTGAGCCCCGCAGGCCGCCCCACGGGCGGTGGATCGACCGGGGCCGTGATGCAAGCGACCACCGCGTGTGGAGTCTCGGAGCCGACGGGGGTCCCCGGAGGCCATTGAGGCTGGCCCCAGGGCGGGCGGGGGTGATATCTCAAAACCCCGGCCGCGCCCCCTTACGGGTGCTTTGCCGGCCCCCACGGAGGAACCCGGCCCACATGTCCAGCGACTTCATCGTGTTCGGCAGCCCGCTCATCGGGCCAGAGGAGATCGAGGCGGTCACCGAGACCCTGCGCACCTGCTGGCTGGGCACGGGTCCCCGGACCAAAGAGTTCGAAGAGAAGATCGCCGAGTACACCGGGGCCAAGCACGCGATCGCGGTGTCCTCGTGCACCGCCGCCCTGCACCTGTCGCTGGTCGCCCTGGGCATCGGCCAAGGCGACGAGGTCATCACCACTCCGATGACCTTCGCCGCCACCGCCAACTCCGTCGCCCACACCGGGGCGACCCCCGTGTTCGTCGACTGCCAGCGCGACACCCTCAACCTCGATCCGGCCGGGGTCGAGGCGGCGATCACCGAGCGCACCAAGGCCATCCTCCCCGTGCACTTCGCGGGTCGGGCCCTCGACATGGACGCGCTCACGGCCATCGCCAAGAAGCACGACCTGCACCTCATCGAGGATGCCGCCCATGCGCTCGAGACCCGCTACAAGGGCAAGACCATCGGCCAGACCGGGGGCGACACCGCCTGCCTGAGCTTCTACGTCACCAAGAACATCACCACCGGTGAGGGTGGGATGCTGCTGACCAACGACGACGAGATCGCTCGCAAGGCTCGGGTCTTGTCGCTGCACGGGCTGTCGGCCGACGCCTGGTCGCGCTTCAGCGACGCCGCGCCCAAGCACTACGAGGTCGTCGTTCCCGGCTACAAGTACAACCTCACCGACATTGCCTCCTCGCTCGGCCTCATTCAGCTCAGCCACATCGAACAGTGGCTGCCCAAACGCGACGCGCTGTGGGAGCGCTACAACGAGGCCTTCGCCGATCTGCCGCTCATCGTGCCCGCCCCGGTCGAGGCCGAGACCCGGCACGCCCGGCACCTGTACACGCTGCTGGTGACGGACGACGCTCCCGTCGATCGCGATGGCTTCCGCGAGGGGCTGCACACCGAGGGCGTGGGCACGGGCATCCACTACGCGCCCCTGCACCGTCACCCCTACTATCGCGACCGCTTCGGGCATACCGACGAGCAGTTCCCGAACGCGTCGTTCATCGGTTCGCGTACGTTCTCGCTGCCGCTGTCGCCCAAGGTGACCGACGAGCAGGCGGACCGCATCATCGCCGCCGTCCGCAAGGTCGCCACGGGCGGCAAGTAGGGCCGTAGAGCCCCGAAGCCCGCGTTCGCGCGGGCGCGCGGTCGACCCGGCCTGCCACGCCGCCTCCGTGCAGGTCTCGCCGAGGCCGGCCTGCAATTGCCGCACGGCCATCGCCGTCGAGCCGAGCGCAATCCTCCGAAAGATCAGCGATCGGCCCCCTGTGCTCGCTTCTTGCACATCGTCGGGGCATGCGAACGTCGTGGTTTCGATTGTCGGTGCTGATCTTGGGCCTGTCCTCCGCGAGCTGTGGGGATTCCGAGGAGCTCGACCCCGCCGATGCCGAGCACGCGGACGCCATCTTGCTGGGCATGTGGGCCGACGACGTCGACATCGACGTCGGGGCGGAGGCCATCGTGTTCTCGAGCGACGGCGTTCCCAACCACGACGTGCTCGAGGCCTATGCCCTCTCCGATAGCTCCACCATCCAGGTCGTGGCGAGCGACACCACCGTCAGCGTACCCGTGAGACCCGAGTACTCCAGCACCACCACCGCCACCGGCCTGGGGACCATCGGCTTCGCCATCAGCGGCGCGGTGTTCTTCAACCCCTACGAGGGCGACGGCGTGAGCGTGGCGGTGGACAACAACTTCGACGTGGGTGGCGTGCCCTTCATCGACGCCTGCAACGGGCACCCTCTACCGCCCAGCGGCGGGAGCTACCACTACCACGCCATTCCCTATTGCATCACCGACGTGGTCGACACCGCGGGTGCCCACTCCTCGCTCATCGGTGTGCTGCTCGACGGCTTCCCCGTCTATGGACCCAACGGCGAGGGAGGCACCGCCCCCAGCGACCTCGACGAGTGCAGCGGCCACGACGGGGCGACGCCGGAGTTCCCCGACAGCGTCTACCACTACCACCTCACCGAGACCTCGCCCTACAGCATCACCTGCTACCACGGGACCGTGGACGCAGGGGGCAACACCGGACGTCCGTGAGGGCGCTACCGAGACGCGAGCGACGGCTCAGCTACGCACGTAGGTCCCGAGCAGCTTGTCGGCGAAGGGGAACGTGACGTTGAAGTTCGCCTTCGTCATGTGCTCGAGCTGATGATGGTGGTGGTGATGCGCCCGCAGGGAAGCCAGCGCGCGGCTACGACCCCACCGGGTGCGATCGAGCATCGCCTGCGGCAGGTGATGCAGCGTATGGATCAGCTCGTAGAGCAAGAAGTAGCCCACCGCCGACACGAGGAACACGCCGGCCAGACCCGGTCCCCCGATGAGCCCGGCCGCAACCGCGATGGGTGAGGCGCCCGAGAAGATGATGATGAGCGTGTACCAGGGCATCATCACCAGCGACAGATCCTGCACCTGGCGAATCTCCTGGTGCTGCCCCGTAAACGCGCGGTGATGAATGATCGCGTGCTTTTTGTAGAGCACCCGCGGCTGCAGCGGCTGGTGCATGGGGTAGCGATGGGTGGCCCACTCGAAGACGTTGGCCACGAGCCAGAACACGGGCATCGCCAGCCATAGCCACGCCGAGGTGCCCAGGGTCAGCCACACGCCCAGCGCGGCGATGAGCGACGCGATTCCGAACGTGCGGGTCAGGTGCACGGCCAGGGTGAACGAGGGCTCGATGTGCTCGTCACGCTTGCGAAGAACGCGCTCTCTCGACTGAGCGTCGCGCTCCTGCCCGGGCGCGATTGGTTCTTCGAGGCCGCGTCGCGTGCCATCGAGCATGCATTCAGCATGACCTGCATACCCCCGACTGACCAGTCGTTCAATCTAGGCAATCGTCCCACGAGCGGGACGGCGCGGGGGTCTGAAGCCCCCTCGGGAGCTAGGCCCCCGGGCGCGAGGTCATGGCCGCGGGTCGATGGCCGGCTTCATAGATCCGGCGTGGCGGCGGCTTGAGATCCCAGACCAGACCGACCCAGCTCATCGCGAGGAGGATGTAGTAGGTCATGTCGATCTCCCACCAGAAGAAGCCCTGACGGCAGGAGCTCATGGTGTGGTGGTGGTTGTTGTGCCAGCCCTCGCCCATCGTCAGCAGGGCGAGCACCCAGTTGTTGCGGCTGTCGTCGGTGGTCTCGTAGCGGCGCTTGCCCCAGATGTGGGCGAGCGAGTTGATGGTGAAGGTGCCGTGCCACAGCACCACCGTGCTGAAGAAGAACCCGATGAAGTAGCCCCACCAGCCCAGGAAGTACAGGCAGCCCAGGGCGAGGATGGTGGGCGGCAGCAGCCAGAAGCGATCGAGAAACACCAGCTCGGGATAGCGAGCGAAGTCTTTGATGCGCGCGGGGTCGAAGCCTTCGTTGTCGTCGAAGACCCACATGATCTGCGAGTGCCAAAAACCCCAGCGCACGGGCGAGTGCACGTCGCGATCGGTATCGGCATGGCGATGGTGGTCGCGATGCTGGGCCGCCCACCACAGGGCGCCGCGCTGCGCCGAGCAGGTCGCCCCGAACGCGAACAAGAACTGCACGAAGCGGCTGGTCTTGAAGCTGCGGTGCGAGAAGTAGCGGTGGTAGCCCGCGGTGATGAAGAACATCCGCACCCAGTACAGGACCACGGCGAGGATCCACGCCGAGGCGGGTGCCCCCATGAGGATGCCCGCGACCGCCCCACCGATGCCCGCCACGTGACAGGCACCGAACTTGGCCATCTCCGACCACTGGTACTCGCGAGCGGACATGGCGATGCGACCCCGGGCGCGGGGCGGTGGTGCAGGAGGTAGCTCGAAGAGCTTCATGAAATCGTCAGCCCAGGCTAGGGGTTCCCCCGGAGTTTAAAGCCGGTTGGGAGGGGAGAACACTGTGAAGTGGGAGTCCCCACCGATGCCCGACTTGTTCAAATCGAGAGAAGAATTTCCGAGATTTCATCCCCGGACCCACCTCCGTGAAAACTCACGGTTCGACTCAGTAATACAGCGCCGCCATGGCATGCACGAGCATGAGCACCACGACCAAGACGGCCAAGGGGATGTGCATCAGCTGCCAATCGAAGATCCAGTGGTGGAGGCGACGCTCCTCCATGCACATGCGGATTTCCTGGATGATGCTCTCGATCTGGGTGACGAGCTCGTAGCGGGAGGGCTCGACGTTGGCCCGCAGGGCGTCGAGGGCCAGGCGCGCCTCGGACTCGCTGGCCAGGGACCCGGAAGCCTTGGAGCCGACCACGAAGGGCACGATCCGCGTGGCATAAAAGGACGCGATCGTCTCGAGATCGATGGCGTCCGCCTCGGCCCGCTCCTTGCTCGCGGGGGCCGACCCGACCTCGGGCAAGCCCGCCGCCCGCTCGGCC
Organism: Myxococcota bacterium; assembly: GCA_039028615.1. Classification (GTDB taxonomy): domain Bacteria; phylum Myxococcota_A; class Polyangia; order Nannocystales; family Nannocystaceae; genus Paraliomyxa. The sequence continues at coordinate 54,201 of JBCCHT010000050.1, forward strand.
CGCGCCAGCTCGTGTGCCGCCTCGGGCTGCGGACCACACTCGGCGACCACCAGGTCGTGGACCCGCCGCCAGTGCCCCACCAGCAACGCGGGGAAGTAGCGATGGGGCGACTCGCGATGCAGGCGCGAGGTCATCAGCTTCGGGATGTTGACCTGGAGCACCGAGCCGACCAGGCCGCTGATGGTCAGCAGCACCAGACCGCCCAAGAGCGCGGAGGTCAGGACTCCGCCCCACTGAAAGCCGCAGTGCAGCAAACCCAACAGCAGCGCCAGCGCTCCCAGGGCGTTGTGTGAGGCATTCCACCAGCGGATGGGCCCCATCCGCAGCCTCAGCATGCGCTTGCGGGGGCCCAGCAGCCCGCACGCCAGCAGCAGCGATGCCGCCCCGATCCCGAGCCACAGGCTACGACCGGTCCCGCCTCGTACCGGGGACAGCAGGATCTCCCCGGCGACGGCGGCCGACCCTGCGATGCCGACCAGCCACCACCACGTGGCTCGCGAGGACATGCCCTTCATCTCAGGCCCCCTCCTTCACGCCGCTGCGCCCCTCGAAGAAGGTGCGACCGTCGACGCGCTGCGCCGCTCCGGCCCCGCAGGCATACACGCACATCGGCGTGCCGTCGCCCACCGACGCGCACTGATCGCAGGTGACCGCCTTCTTCGCCTGACCTCGGCTCGCGATCTGGATCGCCTGGTAGGGGCACTGCTCGGAGCACAGCCCGCAGCCGATGCACCAGTCTTCGATCACGATCTCGTTGTCGAGGCCGCGGTGAATCGATCCCACCGGGCAGCCGATCATGCAGGTTGGGTCCACGCACTGGCGGCAGGTATCGGGGACGAGGAAGTTGCCGAAGCGGGGCCCCTGGCGAGTGAGACGCGGGATGCCCTGGTGGGTGTCGGCGCAGGCCCGCACGCAGTCGTTGCAGCGGGTGCAGGTGTCGAGGTCGATGAGCATGACCTTCTCGGCCCGGATCAACCCGAGGGCATCGGCGAGGCTCTCCACCGCGAAGGGCGTGGCGGGTGAGGCCTGGCTCTCGCGACGTTGTCGGAGGAAGCGACGGGCATTGGCCGCGATCTCCGAGTAGCCCTCGACCATCTTGTCGACGGTGCGCTTGGGAATGCGGATCAGCTCGGCGCCGAAGCGCCCGACCATCCTCCGCGACTGCCCCACGTCCTTGCCCGTGGGCGAGTAGACCTGGCAGCGGAACTCGTGGACCCCATCTTTGAGCACCTCGCCGATGGCCAGCGACTCCCCGCGCGAGATGTAGCGAATGACCCGCCCGCCCGGCTTGCCGCGGGTCAGGGCCAGGGTGCCCGCCCGCACGAGATAGATGGCGTCCGCCTCGTCGCCGACGTCGAAGACCACCTCGCCCGCCTTGCACGAGATCATTTGGGCGTGGCGCCGCACGGTGGCCAGGGCGTCGACCGGCGCGCCTTCGAAGAGCGGGATGCCGGTCAGGGCGCTCTGCAGCGAGCGCTTGCGGAAGATCTCGTCGAGGGTCTGCTTGAAGCGCTCGTTCTCGAGGGCCATCTCGAGCACGTTGCGGACCATCTCGATGACGTAGCAATCCTCGATGGCCCGGATGCTGGCGCTGCGCGGGGTGTGGTTGAAGCAGCTCGTCTCCCCGAAGATCTCACCCTCGCGGAGGTAGGCCACCAGCGCCCCTTGGTCCTCGGCCTCCACCGTCACCGTGCCGCCCGCGGCTTCGATCTGCTTGCGCCTCGAACGACGAAAGAACAGGTCGCCCAAGCGCGTCAGCCCGGAGGGATTCTCGACAGCGGTGGGAGCGGCATCGGGGGCGATGAAGACCTCGGCCTTGCGCGGCAGCTCGCTGTTGCCCGCGAGCAGAAACCCCGCCTTGGTGGCCGAGTTGGAGTCGATCTCGCCTTCGTGCTCGACCCGAGCACCATCGTTGCCGAGCGGCGGCAGCTCGAGCGCCCGCACGTCGGCATCGCGGAGCAAGTAGAACGCGGTCCAGCCCGGCTCCCCTTGGCGAACGATGAACTCTCCCGCCTGGTACTTGCGCACGACGGTCGCGCCCTGACCCAGCAACGAACGCAGCCGGCGATCGATGGAACGGGGGGCGCCCGCCAGCAATGGCGTGTGGCGGAGCTGCTCGGCCGTGAGCCGGATGTCGTCGTTGCGAACGCTCAGGCGATCCGGGTGCGCTTGCGTGGTCATGGAGGGCGGGGGCGGCTGGGGATTTTCCCACCAAGGGCCGCGGCTCGACAATCAACGACATACCGCTCCTGTCGCCGTCGTGCACGGAAGCGACGCTTGTGTCGCTTTGTCGGGGCGCGGCTGGACCCCCACACGCCGCCAAGCCACGGATTTTCCTGGACTCGCGCCGTCCGGGGCCCGCCTGCACGGACCTTGCTCTGACGAAGGCCGTGAGCAGCTCCACGCTGACCGAGCCCCGACGTCTGCCGATCGTCGACGCCCCGTCTCGGCGGCCGCCGGTCGAGCCTTCGCTGGTCGGCCTCCTCCAGGAGTCGCTGCGGGAGCAATCGGATCTCAGCGGAGTGGAGCGGTTCTCCACCCTGCACGAGGCGGGCGCCCTCGACTCGATGGCGAGTCGATACTCCGCGCTGCTGCCCGCCACCGCGCCCGGACCCGGTCAGCAGTACGGCTTCGAGGTCGATCTCGACGCCTGCACCGGATGCAAGGCGTGCGTCACCGCTTGCCACACCCTCAACGGGCTCGACGACGGCGAGGCATGGCGCGACGTGGGCACCCTGCGAGGGGGCAGCACCGCCCGGCCCGTGATCCAGCCGGTCACCACCGCGTGCCACCACTGCGTGGAGCCGGCGTGCCAGTCGGGGTGCCCCGTGCTCGCCTACGAAAAGGACCCGGTCACGGGCATCGTGCGGCACCTCGACGACCAGTGCATCGGCTGCCAGTACTGCGTGCTCAAGTGCCCCTACGACGTCCCCAAGTACAACGCCCAGCGCGGGATCGTCCGCAAGTGCGACATGTGCTCGCAACGCCTCGCCGTAGGGGAGCCGCCCGCGTGCGCCCAGGCCTGCCCGACCGGAGCCATTCGCGTTCGTGTGGTGTCGACCGACGACGTCGTCGAGGCCTCGGAGGCGGGCCGCTTCTTGCCGGGCAGCCCGGACCCCATCTTCACCCTGCCCACCACCACCTTCACCAGCCGTCAGCCGCTGCCCACCAACATGCTGGCCGCCGACCACTACCGGGTGCACCGCGAGCACGCGCACCTGCCCCTGGTGTGGATGCTGGTGCTCACCCAGATGGCGGTGGGTGCCGTCGTCCTGCAAGAGCTCGTGCGACGCACGGCCGATGTCGGCGTGTCCACCTCGCAATCCCTGTTCGCGATGGTCGTGGGTTTCGTCGCCCTCGCGGCCAGCACCCTGCACCTGGGGCGACCCCACCTCGCGTTTCGGGCGGTGCTGGGCATTCGCCGATCGTGGCTGAGCCGGGAGATCGTGGCGTTCGGAGGCTTCGCGGCGCTTTCGGTAGGCTACGCGGCAACCCACGCCTGGGGCGGCCCGGCCCCCGCGTGGCTCGACCCGCTGGGCACGATGGTCTGCGTCGTGGGGCTCGGCGCGGTCGCGTGTTCGGCGATGGTCTATCACGACACCAAGCGCGTGGCCTGGGATCTATCTTCGGGCCTGCCGCGCTTCTTGCTGACGACCGCGATCTTGGGCGTGGTCGCTCTGCTGGTGACCAGCGCCCCCGGTTCGTTTCAGCCGATTCCCCCGCCGTGGATCCGCAGCCTGCTGCTCGTGCTGCCGCTGTTGGTCGGCCTGCGGCTCGGCCATGAGCTGCTGGTGCTCCTGCACCGCCACGACCGTCGCCACTGCCCCAACAAGCGCACCGCGTTGCTGCTGATGGGCGAGCTGCGCTCGGTCCTGTGCACTCGCGTCGCGTTCGCGGCCGTCGGGGGCATCGGCCTCCCCGCCGTGCTGCTGTGGGCCGCCGATGCGCCCGGCATCCGGGTCGCGGCCGACGTGCCGATCTTCGTGGGGGCCATCGCCGCGCTGACCTTCGTGGGCGAGCTGCTCGCTCGCTACCTGTTCTTCGTCTCCGTCGTCTCTCCGAAGATGCCGGGAGGAGCGCTCTGATGCTGTACACGCGAGTCGGACCGCATACCCGCGACCTCGAGCTTCATCCGAGCGGGCTGGGCCGAGTGCCGAGCGAGCTGCGAGAGTGTCGAACCACGGGCTCGGTCTGTGGCTTCTGCTCGACCGGGTGCGAGCTGTCGATTCACACGCGAGACGGCCGTGCCCAGGGCCTGACCCCCTCCCCGACATGGCCGGTCAACCGGGGCGTCGCGTGTCCCAAGGGCTGGGAGGCCTTGGCGGTGACGCAGTCGGCCGCGCGAGCCACCACCCCGCTGCTGCGCGACGACGGGGGCGTCCATCGACCCATCGCGTGGGACCGCGCCATGCGGCTCTTCGCCGATCGCTTCGGCGCCATCGCCCGCCGCCATGGGCCGGAGTCGGTCGCGTTCCTCTCCACCGGCCAGATCCCCAGCGAAGAGATGCTCATGCTCGGCGTGCTGGCCAAGTGCGGCATGGGCATGGTGCACGGCGACGGCAACACCCGGCAGTGCATGGCCACCGCCGTCACCGCCTACAAGGGCTCGTTCGGCTTCGACGCCCCGCCCTATACCTACGCCGACTTCGAGCAGTCCGATCTCATCGTCCTGGTCGGCTCGAACCTGTGCATCGCTCATCCCATCCTGTGGTCGCGCGTCGTCGCCAATCGTCGAGACCCCGCGATCGTGACCCTCGATCCGCGCATGTCCGAGACGGCGCGGGCCAGCACGCTGCACCTGCGGCTGCGGCCGGGCAGCGATCTGGCGCTCTTCCATGGCGTCGCCCGGGCGCTCATCGAGCGAGGCGCGGTGGACCAAGCCTTCGTCGATGCATCCACCGTGGGATTCGAATCTTTTGCCCGCTTCGTCCAGGCCTACGACCTGCCGCGGGTCGCCTCCGCCACCGACCTCGAAGTGGCGCAGATCGAGCAGTTCATCGAACTCATCGCCGAGCGCGGTCGCGCCTCGTTTTGGTGGACGATGGGCATCAACCAGAGCCACCAGGGCACCCGCACCGCCCAGGCGATCATCAACGTCGCGCTCATGACCGGCAACATCGGGCGTCCGGGCACGGGGGCCAACTCGATCACCGGGCAGTGCAACGCCATGGGCTCGCGGCTGTTCAGCAACACCACGGCCCTCCCCGGCGGTTACCGCTACGACGACCCCAAGGGGCGCGCCACCGTGTCCCGGGCGCTGTCCATCGATGCCGGCCGCTTCCAGACCGAGCCCGGGCACGCCTACGACCGCATCGTCCGCGGCATCACCCAAGGCGAGATCAAGGGGCTGTGGATCATCGCGACCAATCCCGGGCACTCATGGATCGACCGTCGCACCATCGAAAATGCCTTGGGCATGCTCGACTTCGTGGTGGTGCAGGACCTGTTCGCCGACACCGAGACGGCGCGCCGGGCCGACCTCGTGCTGCCCGCGGCCGGCTGGGGCGAAAAGGACGGCACCTTCATCAACTCCGAGCGTCGGCTCGGCCGCATTCGCAAGGTCCAGCGCGCATCGGGGCAAGCCCTCGCCGACTTCCACATCTTCCGCTTGGCCGCCGCGGCCACGGGCAACGGGGCGCTCTTCGACACCTGGACGAGCCCCGAGCATGTGTTCCACAAGCTCAAGGCCACCACTGCCGGTCAGCCCTGCGACATCACGGGCATCGAAGACTACGCCATGCTCGACCGTCATGGCGGCATCCAGTGGCCGCTGCCCGCCGGGCACCCGGTCGAGGACCAACACCGACGGCTCTTCGAGGACGGCGTGTTCCACCACGAAGACGGACGGGCCCGCTTCGTGTTCGAGCCGCCACGCCCCCTGCCCGAGACCATCTCGGCCCGCTTTCCGCTGCTGCTCAATACCGGTCGGGGTACCTCGGCACAGTGGCATACCACCACCCGCACCCAGAACTCGACGGTGCTCGCCCGGTTGCACCCGCCTCAGGCGTACGTCGAGCTCCACCCGAGCGATGCCAAACACCGATGCATCGCCGATGGGGATCGGGTGCGGGTGGTGTCTCGGCGCGGCAAGATCCACGCCCGGGCTCACGTCACCCGCAGCGTTCGAATCGGCGAGGCGTTCATGGCCATGCACTACGCCACCACCAACCTCGTGACCCGGGCGCAGTTCGATCCGCACTCTCGCCAACCCGCCTACAAGGCGTGCGCGATCGAGATCCAGCGGCTCGAGTAGGCCCGAACGACGCCAACCTACAAAATTGTAGGAAGCGCGCCCGAGGCGAACACAAACGTCGTTTCAAAGCGTGTGAGGCTTCATAATTTCTCGTCTTCCCCGGCACTTGGGCACCCACTCGGCGGGCGGCACGACATTTGCATTGAAGCCCCCCACCATGAGCGACAGCAAAGCTCGGATCGTCGTCGTCGGTAATGGCATGGTGGGACATCGGTTCTGCGAACGACTCGTAGAGCAGGGGATCCAACAACGTCACCGCGTCGTCGTATTCGGCGAGGAGCCATGGTCGGCCTACGACCGCGTCCACCTCAGCGAGTACTTCGCCAGCCGCGATCCGCTGGAGCTCGGCCTTCGCTCGAGAGACTGGTACGCGCAGGTCGGGATCGAGCTGCGGACGGGGACCGCGATCGTCTCGATCGATCGCGAAGCGCAGGTCGTCGTCGATGATGCCGGGCAGGCGCACGGCTACGACCAGCTCGTGCTGGCTACCGGCTCGTCGTGCTTCATGCCTCCCGTGCCCGGCATCGATCGGCCCGGCGTTTTTCCCTACCGCACCATCGCGGACCTCGACCGGATCATCGCGTACGCCGAGGGTCGAGGTCGCGGCACGATCCTCGGCGGAGGCTTGCTCGGGCTCGAGGCGGCCAAGGCCCTGAAGGAGCTGGGGGTGGACACGACCATCGTCGAGATGGCGCCGCGGCTGATGCCCCGGCAGCTCGATGACGCGGGGGCGCGCGTGCTCGGCCGCACCATCAAAGACCTCGGTTTGGCGCTACGCCTCGGTGCCCGCACCACCGAGCTCGCCGGCCGAGACGCGGTGCAGCGGCTGGTGTTCGACGACGGCACCCAGCTGGACACGGACATGGTGGTCGTCTCCGCCGGAGTTCGGGCCCGCGACGAGCTCGCGCGTGAAGCCGGGCTGGAGCTCGGGCCGCGGGGAGGCGCGGCCGTCGATGCTCATCTGCAAACCTCGGATCCCCAGATCTTCGCGATCGGTGAGGTCGCCGCGTTCCACGGCGAGCTGTACGGCCTGGTCGCCCCCGGCTATGCGATGGCCGACGTGCTGGCCAAGCGCCTCGCGGGCACCGATGCCACCTTCGAGCGCCCCGATCTCTCCACCAAGCTCAAGCTCCTGGGCGTGGACGTGGGCAGCTTCGGCGATGCCTTTGCCGAGGGCGACGACATCGATTGCATCACCATCGAGGACCTGCGCAACCGGATCTACAAGCGCATCAACATCCGTCGCTCCGACTCCGCCCTCGTCGGCGGGATGCTGGTGGGCGACGTCAGCCAATTCGCCCAGCTCGATCACCTGGCCCGCAGCCGCACTCCGATCCCCGACTCACCCGAGCGCCTGATCATCGGCGACCCGGCGGCCCCCGCCGCCCGCCTGCCCGACGAGGCGGGCGTCTGCTCGTGCGAAGGCGTCTGTGCGGGCACCATCCGTCGCACGATCCAGCAGCAGGAGCTCGACGCGGTGGACGGCATCAAGCGCTGCACCAAGGCCGGCACCGGCTGCGGCGGCTGCGTGCCCATGCTCGAGACGATCCTCGACGAAGAGCTCGCCGCCGCGGGCAAGGCCGTGTCGCGCAGCCTGTGCCAGCACTTCGACCATAGCCGGCAGGATCTGGTCAGCATCATCAAGGTCGAGCAGCTGCGCAGCTTCGACGAGATCATCGAGCGCCACGGCCGAGGACAAGGCTGCGAGATCTGCAAGCCGGCCGTCGCCTCCATCCTCGCCAGCCTGTGGAACGAGCTGGTGGTCGAGCATGCGAACATCCAGGACACCAACGACCGTTTCCTCGCCAACATCCAGCGCGGCGGCACCTACTCGGTGATCCCCCGCGTGCCCGGCGGAGAGCTGTTGCCCCATCAGCTGGTCGCGCTCGGTCGCATCGCCCAGGACTACGACCTGTACACCAAGATCACGGGCGGGCAGCGGGTCGCCCTATTCGGCGCCCGGGTGGAGGACCTGCCGAAGATCTGGGAGGAGCTCATCGAGCACGGGTTCGAGAGCGGCCACGCCTACGGCAAGGCCCTGCGTACGGTGAAGTCCTGCGTGGGTACCGACTGGTGCAGGTATGGCATCGGTGACTCGTGCGGGCTCGCGATTCGGGTGGAGAAGCGCTACCGCGGCATTCGAGCGCCCCACAAGATCAAGATGGCGGCCTCCGGCTGCATCCGCGAGTGCGCCGAGGCCCGCAGCAAGGACGTGGGCTTCATCGCGGTGGAGGGCGGCTGGAACGTCTATGTGGGAGGCAACGGCGGCGCCAAGCCCCGGCACGCCGAGCTGCTGGCCGAGGGCGTCGACGAGACGACCGCCATTCGCTACGTCGACCGATTCCTCATGTACTACATCCACTCTGCCGACAAGCTGACCCGCACCGCGGCGTGGATCGAGAGCCTCGAGGGCGGCATCGACTATGTGCGCTCGGTGGTCGTCGACGATGCGCTGGGCATCGCCGACCGCCTCGAGCGAGACATGGCACGCCTGGTCGACACGTATGCGTGCGAGTGGAAACGAGTCGTGGAAGACGAAACCCTACGGGCTCGCTTCACGCACGCCGCGACCGATCGGCACGGCGATCCCAACGTGCGTTTCATACGGGTGCGCGGTCAAAAGCGGCCCGCGCCCTGGAGCGAACCGGCCAAGGCTCCGCGTAGCAAGACCCGCCTGCCGACCTTTCAGCCCACGCGTGCACGGTGGGTTCGCGTTGGAAGCGCAGCGGAAGTCCCGCCAGACGCGGGCACCACCTTCCGGTATGGTTCCTTCCAGATCGCCGTCTTCAACTTCGCGAGTCGCGGACGCTTCTATGCCACCCAAAACATGTGCCCGCACATGCAGGACATGGTGCTCGCGCGAGGCCTCACCGGAGATGATAATGGAGTCCCCAAGGTGATCTGCCCCATGCACAAACGAAGGTTCTCGCTCGAGTCGGGCCAGTCCCTCGACGGTGATCTTCCCGGCATTCGCACCTTCCCCATCCGAGTCGAGGCCGGCCAAGTCTTCGTGAAGCTCCCCCCCGCCGACAGCCACGAACTCACCACGCCCGCGTGCGGGCGGAAATCGAGCCCACGATGAACGACACGCGCGCCATCGATCTGCTCTTCGACATCACGCACGCCCTGCTCTCCGATCACAAGGAGCTCGAGCCCAAGTTCAACCGCGTACTCAAGCTGCTCCAGGGGGCGGGCCTGCAACGCGGGGTGGTGGCCCTGCACGACGAGGGCACCAACGAGCTGCGCATCGTGGCCGCCAACGGGCTGACCGCGGCCCAGCGCCGAAAGGGTCGCTACCTGCCCGGCGAAGGCGTGCTCGGCCAGACCTTCGAGCGCAAGGCCCCCACCGTCATCCCCTCGATCGCGGACAACGACAACTTCCTCAATCGCACCGAGAGCCGCGACACGGCCCAAGCCTCCAACACCGCGTTCGTGTGTGTGCCCATCGCCACCGCGGGGGACGGCCCCGTGCTCGGCACGCTGTGCGGCGAGCGAATCTTCGATGGCGACGAGCAGATGACCGACGATGTTCGCCTGCTCAGCATCATCGCCGCGGTCATGGCCGACGTGATCCGCACCTGGCGGGCCCACAGCGCCGAGATGGTCGAGGTCCTCGATCGCCGCGAGGTCCAGCGCTCGTCGGGGGTGAGCTTCGACTCCATCCCCAACGTGCTGGGCACCACCCGGCGCATGGCCGAGGTGGCTCGTCTGGTCGAGTCGGTCTCGCGCAGCGACGCCACCGTGCTCTTGCGGGGCGAGAGCGGCACGGGCAAGGAGCTGGTGGCCTCGGCCATCCATGCGGCCAGCGATCGTCGAGGCAAGCCCTTCATCACCGTCAACTGCGGAGCGCTGCCCGACAAGCTGGTGGAGACCGAGCTGTTCGGGCACGTGCGGGGGGCCTTCACCGGGGCCTCGCGCGACAAGCAGGGCCGCTTCCAGGCGGCCGACGGCGGCACGATCTTCCTCGACGAGGTGGGCGAGCTGCCGCTGCCGATGCAGGTCAAGCTGCTGCGGGTGCTGGCCAAGGGCGAGGTGCACCCGGTCGGCGGCACCGACCCCGAGCACGTCTCCGCCCGGGTCATCGCCGCCACCAACGTCGACCTCGAGAAGGCCATGGACCAGGGGTCCTTCCGCGAGGACCTCTACTATCGGCTCAACGTGTTCCCCATCTTCATCCCGCCGCTGCGGGAGCGAAAGGGCGACATCACCCTGCTCATCGATCACTTCGTGCGCCACTACTCCAAGGAGCACGGTCGCGACGTGCGACGGGTGAGCTCGCAGGCCATCGAGATGATGACCTCGTACCAGTGGCCGGGGAACGTGCGCGAGCTGGAGAACTGCGTGCTGCGAGCGGTGCTGCTCGCCACCGAAGGCACCATCCGGGCGCAGCACCTGCCTCCCACCCTGCAGACCGGCCTGTCGAGCGGCACCGCCCTGGAGGGCTCGTTCACCGAGCTCATGGCGACCTACGAGCGCGAGATCCTCATCGACGCCATGACCGACGCCGAGGGCATCCTCAAGCGCGCGGCCGAGCGCCTATGCACGACCCCGCGTGTGCTCGCCTATCGACTCAAGAAGCACGGCCTGCACGGCACGCTGGTGCGGGCCCGTCAGGGTGAGCAGCACCCCACCGGGGAACGCCCGGCCATGCCCGCCGCCGAGGCAGGCGCGGGCCGGCCTCCGCACGAGCCGGTCAAGCCCACCAAGGCCGCGCCGCCTCGTCGCAAGCTTCGCGGCGCAAACTAGCCTCGCCGGGCCGAACCGACGACCGATGCCTTCGTAGGAGGGTGTCGGTCGTCGACGTTTCGAACGAAGCGACACTTCGCCGCGCCGCTGCGACGGCCGACCGACGAGAGTGTCGGTCGCCCGGCGACGCCGCTCGAGCCACGACCGAGGTCTCCTGCCGCCAAGCGCCAACGATTACACCGAAATCCCGCGACCGAGCGGGCGTCGCCGCGCCGCCGGGTCCTTGGCACCGCGCTTGCTCTGAACACGGGCACTCCCACCCGAGCCCGTACCCATGAAGGCGTCCCAGGCTACTCGTATCTCGCTCACCGACTTTCGCTCCGCCCCGATGCGGAGCTTCCACGTCACCTGGATGAGCTTCTTTCTGTGCTTCTTCGGGTGGTTCGGCATCGCCCCGCTGATGGCGGTGGTGCGCGAGGAGTTCAGCCTCACCCCCGAGCAGTTGGGCAACATCATCATCGCTTCGGTGGCGACCACCGTCTTTGCCCGGATCGGCATCGGGACCCTCTGCGATCGCATCGGGCCGCGGCGGGCCTACGCGGGGCTGCTGACCCTGGGCGCGGTGCCGGTCATGGGCATCGGGCTCGCGCAGGACTACATGAGCTTCCTGCTGTTTCGGCTCGCCATCGGCGGCATCGGGGCGAGCTTCGTGATCACGCAGTACCACACGTCCCGGATGTTCGCGCCGACGGTGGTCGGCACCGCCAACGCGACCACGGCCGGATGGGGCAACCTCGGGGGCGGCGTGGCGCAGCTGGTCATGCCGCTTCTGTTCGGGGCCATCGTCTCGCTGGGGATCGACTCCGCGCTGGGCTGGCGGCTGACCATGCTCGTCCCCGGCGTGGCCATGCTGGTGATGGCGGTGGTCTACCTGCGCTGCACCCAGGACTATCCGCAGGGCAACCACGCCGAGCTCGCCGCCCTGGGCCGACTCCCCGTGAAGGCCAGGAACACCACGGGCTCGCTCAAGTCCGCGCTGGCCGATAGCCGCGTGTGGTGCCTGTTCGTGGTCTACGGCGCCTGCTTCGGGGTCGAGCTCACCATCAACAACGTGGCGGCGATCTACTTTCACGACCGCTTCGGGCTCTCGCTGGCCATGGCGGGGATCATCGCCAGCCTCTTCGGCCTGATGAACCTGTTCGCCCGCACGCTGGGCGGTCACTTCGGCGACACGCTGGGCATCCGCTACGGCCTGCGAGGGCGGATCTACTTCCTCGCCTCGATGGTCTTGGCGGAGGGCATCGCCCTGATGGCGTTTTCCCGGCTCTCCTTCCTGCCCGTGGCCGTCGCGATGATGCTGGTGTTCAGCCTCTTCGTGCAGATGGCCGAGGGCGCGACCTTTGCCGTGGTCCCCTTCATCAACGACAAGGCGCTCGGGGCCACCTCGGGGCTGGTCGGCGCAGGCGGCAACATCGGGGCGATCGCGGCCGGCTTCCTCTTGCGCACCGAGGGGGTCGGCATCGCCGATGCCCTGCTCTACATGGGCGTGGGGGTGGTGGTGGCTTCGATCTTTGCCCTCGCCGTGCGCCCCACCCCGGAAGAACGACGATCGACGGAACGGCTCAGCGACGTGGTGCCTGCCTGAACCCCACCTACCCAACTGCACCACACGCAACGAGCAACGCCGCGGGACCGAGAGGTCTCGCGGCGTTTTTTTCATGTCCGCCGTGCATGCGCCGGCCGAGCGGAGGGCTCAGCCGACGCGATCGCGACTAGCCGGGCGGAATGTAGTTCTCGCAGGCAACGTCGATGACGGCGATCGCCTCGTCGAAGACCGGCATGTAGTCCGGAGCGCAAATGTCGGCCAAGAAGCCGTTGTCGCCGAACATCATGGTGAAGGCCGCCATGTTGTTCGCGTCGCCGCCGAAGCAGGCGCCGCCCGGCGTGTTGACCAACGAGAGCACCACGATGTTCTCGGGGATGCCGGCCTTGGCCGCGACGACGTCGTCGTACCAGGTCATCGGCGTGCCGATGGAGGTGTTGTCGGGCTCGTCGGTGATGATGACGATGACCAGCAGGGCCTCGTCGCGGAGGAAGCCGAAGTTGCACTCGCCGGGGTCGGCCCCGACGCCAGTGACCGTCTCCACGACCGCCTGCATCGCCCGCTCGGTGGCGTCACCCGAGGTGCCGATCTGCGCGGCACAGCTGAACGCCGTGGCGAGGTCGTCCATCTCGGTCATGTAGTTCTCGCCCTCGGCGTACGGACCACACATCGCGTTGCTCGAGTTGCTGCCGCCGGTCGACACCACCAGCGAGCTCAGCTGCTGGCAGCCGGCGATGTTGGGAGAGTAGGCGTCGGTCGTCACCACGCCCACGTGGTAGCTCTCGACCTCTTCGAGGCTGTTTTGGATGCCGTCGATGAACGCCGGGAAGTTGGCCACGAGGTTGGCCTGCTCGTCGCCCATGCTGCCGGAGTTGTCGATGACGAACAGGAAGTCGACCTCGCCGCACTCCTCGTCGAGGGGCGGTGCCTCGGGGATCTCGCCCAGGTCGAACACGAAGCCGGGACCGGTGGAGTCGGTGGACTCGCCGCCGGGATCACCCGTGGTGCTCGTGGCAGAGCCGGTCTCGTCCGGCGGGGTGTCGTCGGTCGTGGCACTCGTCGTCGCAGCGGGAGGCGTCTGTGCGTCCGAGGTTGCCGTGGTGGTGGCCGGCGTCGCAGCGCTGGTTCCAGAGTCGGCGTTCTCGGAGGCATTGGCGGTGTCAGCCGTGTCCTCTTCGGCTGGGCACGCCAGCAGAGGCATGCACAGCAACGGCGCAACAAAAGACAAACGGGACTTCAACATGGGTAGATGACCTCGGCGTAAGGAGGCGTTCTACTAGAACTGTCCCTCCGCATACACAGCGTACTCGATCTGAACCCCCTCGTGGGGTGCAGCAACACACAGTTTATTTCGTTCCTGGGGGTTTTAGCGCCGGCTGGCTGGGGTTTGGCGGCGACGCTGTCCCACATCGTCGTCAATGTCGCCGGCCTCGGCGCGACCTCGATTAAATGAGAAAGAGCACAGGTTTGAGCCGACCGAAGAGGAGCCCAGCACCGACGCGCGGCGCCTCCTCGACCCCACGACCACGCGCGCCGACTCGCAGACTCGCAAGTCGAACAACCGCACTGAAGAAATGCGCACGATGGGGGTAGATGCCGACACATTGGCATTGGTTCACGCCGCGTCCGCTGCGCCCTGAATCGCCGGGGACACGGCGAGGAACGACGATCTGCGAACTCTGCCGGCCTGGCCCCAGGGACCCGACCTCAACACGACGCATGCACTGAATGGCCCGACCCTCGGTCGAGCTTCATCAAAAATTCATAGGGCAGGTCACGGGGCCGGACGACCGGCTGACTTTCTCGTTCGCCGAGGGGATCGATTCTCGTCGAGCCCGGTCTACCGGATGCGAACGAACCTGCCGCCCCCCGGCTCGAGCGCCTCGCCATCACTCCGATGTCGCGAGCAGTCCGAGCCCGCTCGTGACCGGCAGGACTCCCTTTCGACGCATCGCCCGACGTCCATGCGGCCGTCGTGTTCGTGAGCCTGCCATGCCAGCCAACGACTATCACTTCGAAGAGCAGTGGAGCATCCCCGGCTATAGCCCCCGCCAAGTGTATGAGGTGCTTTACAACGCGAGCATCCTGCCGGACTGGTGGTCGGGCGTGTACCTCGAAGCCGTCCCGCTACGAAACTATGCGCGCCCGATGGTCGGCGCGAAGGTCCGCGCCAAGGCCCGCGGCTTCCTGCCCTATACCCTGAGCTTCACCCTCGAAGCGCTGGAGCTCGAGTACGGCCAGCGACTGCAAGCCCGGGCCACGGGCGACTTCGAAGGCGTCTGGACGGCGGAGCTCCACGACGACGGCGAGGGCGGCACCCGGGTGGCAATCGACTGGCGAGTCACCGTCGACAAACCACTGATTCGGTTCCTGTCGCCGATCCTCAAGCCGCTGTTCGCGTGGAATCACTGCTGGACCACGCCCCGCGGGGAGCGAGGCCTCATCCGGTATCTCGACCAAAGACACCGCCCCGCGCTCGTCGACACCTCGGTCCTGTGCCCTCCGGGCTATGCCCACGCATGAAGATCCGCCACGAAGTCGTCATCGCCCGCCCCTGCCCCGAGGTCTTCGCGTTCGTGACCGACCTGCGCAACGAGACGCGGTGGCAGCCTCAGATCGAGTCGGTCACGCTGTGCGAGCCGCTGCGACGGGGCGCATGTTTTCACGAGCGACGGGTGACCTTGGGGCGGACCTTCGACTGGAACTTCCGCATCACCGAGTTCGACCCGCCGCGCTCGATCTCCATCGAGACGATCGAGGGCACCATGCCCTACCGCGGCACTCGGAGCTTTCACCCCGTGCCGGGCGGGACTCGGGTGGTCGAGTCGGGTGAGCTGCAGCTCCCGATCGGCCTGCGCTGGCTGGGCCCCGTGCTCGCCCGCTGGTCCCGACGACCGCTGCGGCAGGCCTACGAGCGGCTCCGCGTGCTCATGGAGAACAGCTAGCGCGATCGCTGGCGCGGTCGAGGATGTCGAGCACCGCTTCGACCCCGAAGGGCTTGGGGAGAAACCAGGTGTTGTGGTCGCCGCGGGTGGCCGCCTCGCCCGCGTCGCTGTGCCCCGACATCAGCACGACGGGCAAGCTGGACGAGCGCCGTCGAATGGCCTCCAGCGCGTCGAGCCCGTTCGCCCCCGGCATCATCACGTCGATCAGCACCATCTCGACCGCGGCTCCGTGCTCGTCCAGCAGCGCGATCGCCCGGCGGCCATCGTCCGCCTCGACCACGGAGTAGCCGGTCCGCTCGAGGATCTGCGACACCAGCGAGCGAATATAGGGCTCGTCGTCGGCCACCAGCACCAACCCGCTATTGTCTCGCCGGGGCGACGCCGCGATGCGGGGCGCGATGGGCTCGACGTCGCACAGCGGCAGCAGCACGCAAAAGCGCGTGCCCTCGCCGGGGCTCGAGTCCACGAGCACACCCCCGCGGTGTCCGGTCACCGTGCCCAGCGTGGCCGCCAGCCCGAGGCCGTGCCCTTCCTGCTTGGTGGTGAAGTAGGGCTCGAAAATTCGCTCGAGCGTCTTGGGCACCATGCCGCAGCCATCGTCGACGACGTCGAGCAACACGTAGGTCCCCGCCACCAGGGGCTCGCGCGAGCGGACTCGCCGGAGCGTGGTGTCGTCCACGTCCGCCACCCGGGTGCTCACCCGGACCGTCCCCACGCCCTCGGGCAGCGCCTGGTAGGCGTTGGTGACCAGGTTCATCAGAACCTGCTTGAGCTGAGCGTTGTCCACCAACGCCACCGCCGGTCGCTCACCGAGGTCGAGCTCGAGGCTCGCCGTCTTGGCGAACGTGACCCGCACCAGGTGGGCGGTCTCTCGGATCAGGTTGCGCAGGTCGGTCGGCAGCAGCTCTCCTCGGCCTCGGCCGGCATAGGCGAGCAGCTGGGCGGTGAGCGAGGCCGCCTGCTTCGCCGCATTGACGATCTCTCGCCCGCACTGCGCCGCCTCGTCTCCTTCCACGATCCCCGCCTCCAGCAGGCTCGCCTGGCCCAGCACCGCCGTGAGCAAGTTGTTGAAGTCGTGCGCGACCCCGCCGGCCAGCAGCTCCAGTCCCTCTCGCTGCTGCGCGAGCCGAAGCGTGCGCTGCATCTGACGCTCCTGGGTCGTCTCCTGCATGATCGCGAAGACGCTGCGCACCGCGCCCTGCTCGTCCACGTGCGGCACCAAGATCATGCGAAACCAAATGGCACGCGCGTCGGAGCCCCAGGTCTCGGACGCGCGCTCCATGTCGATGGCGAACTCCTCGCTCACCACCACCTCGCCCGCGTAGGCCCGCTCGTACACGGGCAGCAGCCCCGTCTCCTTGGAGAAGGGATCGGTCAGGATGTTGAACTTGCCCAGCACCGACTCGGCCGACGGCAGCCCGAGAAAGCGCACCATCGCGTCGTTCATCCACATCGCGTAGCCGTCGGCGTCGTAGACCTCGAGGCCCACGTCGACCTGCTCCAACGCCGCGTACATGTGGCGTTGCTCCGACTTGGATTCGGCCAGTTCGGCCTCGAGTTGCGCGATCCTCCGACGAAGCGTCGATTCGACGCTTGATGCTTCCCCCACACCTGTTCGTATCACGCGCCTTCGCGAAGCGGCGACGAACGACCGTGGTCAACCGAAGCGCGCTGAAGCGAGCTTCGTGGCCTCTCCAATCGAAGGCCGGTGGAAACGATGTTCGAATGCAGACGACCGACGTTCGAGTGAACCCGAGTCTTCGTCATGTGTCGTAGGGTGTTCACCCACCGACGCGGCTCGGTACGGGCTCGACCCCGCGCGAAGGCTCGCGCGACCCTGCCTCTAAAAGCCGCCCCCGCGCCCCAATGCGACGTCGAACGATGAAATGTTCGAAGGCCCCCACCATGCGTCGCACGAATAGGAGCGCGGGGGTCTGGCGAAACGAACGCAAGTAGACCCGCGCGGTCTGGTCGTCGACGGTCACCACCATCGTCATCGTGCCCGGACCCCCGAGCCTTCGCGCCTGCTGGGCGAGCGCCTCGGCTTCGGCGTGCTCGCACTCGATGGCCGACGTGGTGGCGACCCCGTTCGCCCTCACGGCTGGCCGCGGCACCACGGGATAGAACGGCTGCACTGGCCCCCGCCACTGCCAGATCCACCCCCCGACCTCGCGAACTTCTCGGTACTCCGCTCGCTGCAGGGGCGCACAGGGATCGGGGTCGTCTTCGGAGAGGGCAGTCGACTCGAGCTGGGCGTGCAGCTGCCCGTCGGGCCCGCGCCACAGCACCAGCGACTCGCCGAAGCGCCGCACGACGACGGGTCGGCAGTCGCACACCTCACCGGCATCCGCGACCACTGCCCACCCCGATTCTTGCGGCTCCACCATCCCTCGGCTCCACCAAGAAGCTGAACGAGGCCTCCGAACGGCGCACGCAAGTCGGCCGTGGAACACCGAGAACGGTCGTTCTGCCCCCGATGGAGGAGCCGGCGCATGCGTCGAGCGTCCGAGCAGCCCCACCGATCGCGGGCCGGATTGGCGAGCCGCAGACGGCCTACACGCACGCACCAATCGGCACCGCCCTCTCGGAAACCGGTGGAAATATTTGATTTGCTCCGCCAAAATGCGATCAATGTTAGCTTTTGGTTGGGCTGGCAAGGCCTCGCTTCGCCCTCCCGGATCCGCCATGGGTCTGGCGATGGCGCTGGCGGCATGCGGCCCTCAGCACGGTCCATCGGGCTCCAACAACGACGGCACGGGCGCGACCACGCCCGCCGAGGCGACCTCTTCGGACACGGCGAGCACCAGCTCGACCGACGGCTCGCTCGACGACGACTCCGGCTCGACGAGTGCGTCGTTCGTGCCCGAACCCGACATGGGCATCGGCGCCGACGACTGCAACCAGTTCACCCAAGACTGCCCGCCGGGCGAAAAGTGCATGCCGTGGGACGACAGCGGCGGCACGGCCTGGAACGCGACCCGCTGCGTAACGATCGCCGACGACCCGGGTGCGCCCGGCGACCCGTGCACGGTGGAAGGCGTAGGCAACTCGGGCATCGACGACTGCGAGCTCGGGACGATGTGCTGGGACGTCGACCCCTTCACCTTGACTGGCGTGTGCGCGCCGCTGTGCAGCGGCAGCGTGGACAGCCCCGCGTGCGAAGACCCGAACCGGTACTGCTGGATCTCGGCCGACGCGGCCGTGGTGCTGTGCCTGCCGCTATGCCATCCGCTCGCGGGCGACTGCCCGGCCGAGCAAGGCTGCTATGCGAATACGCCGGGGTGGCGGTGCGCCCCCTCCTCGTCGAGCGGCGAGGGCGTCTACGGAGCGAGCTGCGAGTTCATCGATGAGTGCGAGCCGGGGCTCGTCTGCATCCAAGCGTCCACGGTTCCCGGCTGCGGGGACTCGGGCGGGTGCTGCTCGGAGCCCTGTGACCTCGACGCCCCCGATTGCCCACACGCAGGCGAAGGGGTGACGTGCGTGCCTTGGTACGACCCCGGAACCGCCCCGCCAGGCTTCGAGAACGTGGGCGTGTGCGCCCTTCCCCCATAGGAATCGACTCATTGATGGACGTATCGAATCAACCTTCGCCGCGCACCGACCCCGTCGTCATCGGGTTCGTGGCCAGTGCCGTGGCTTTGATGATGTCTTGTGGCCCGCAGGTGGTCCCGATGAGTTCCGATGGCGACACGAGCACGGGCGCCCCCGAGTCGAGCGAGAGCACCGCGGCCACCCCACCACCATCGCCGCCGCCACCACCCGCTCCGGGCACGACCTCCGGCTCGACGAGCGGCTCGGTCGACGACGGCTCGGGCGTGACCAGCTCGTCGTTCATCCCCGTCCCCGACTCGGGCACCGACTTCATCTGCGACCTGTTCACGCAAGACTGTCCGCCCGGGGAAAAGTGCATGCCGTGGGCCAACAACGGTGGCTCGACCTGGAATGCGACCCGCTGCTCGCCGATCGTCGACGCTCCGGGAAGCGCGGGCGACCCGTGCACGGTGGAAGGCAGCGGGACCTCGGGCCTCGACGACTGCGAGCTCGGCACGATGTGCTGGGACGTCGACCCCCGCACCAATACTGGCGAGTGCGTCGCGTTGTGCACGGGGAACGAGGTCAATCCCATCTGTGAAGACCCCGAGACCTTCTGCTCGATCCCCGCCGATGGCGCGCTCGTACTGTGCCTACCCCGATGCCATCCGCTCGAGGACGACTGTGAAGACACCCAAGGGTGTTATCCCACGCACACCGAGTGGCAGTGCATCCCCACCGCGACCATGGGCGATGCCGTCTACGGGACGCCGTGCGAGTTCCTCAATGGGTGCGAGCAGGGGCTCATCTGTCTCGGCCCCGAGGCATTTCTCGATTGCGAAGGACCGATCGGGTGCTGCGGGGAAGTCTGCGACCTCGACGATCCTCAATGCACCGACGCAGACCAGGGAATGATCTGTACCCCGTGGTACGCGAACGAAGACGCCCCGCCGGGCGCAGAGAACCTGGGCGTGTGCGCGCTGCCTGCCTGAAATGACCCCACCGTGGCGAGCCACGAACCTCCGTGGTGTACGCCATCGGTCGCGGGACTCCGAGCTGAACGCTCACCGACGACGACGAGGCCGTAGCGCCGCCACCACCATGCCCAGGAACGTCCACTGCGGCCATTTCGGGCTCGGCCCCGTGCTCGAGCACCCGCAGCCCGCGTCCGCGGTCGGTTCCTCGAGGCTGCACGCCGCCGACGATTGCTCCCACGTCACCGTGCGAACCTCGTCGCCGAGGCGAGCTTCGACGCTCAGCGTGTGCACCACGGGCTCTCGTCCCGGCTCGTGGCACTCGATCTCGGTATGGGCGTAGGTGCTGGGATCGACATCCGACGCCGAGAACTTCACGTCCCCTTCGACGAGACTCCACCGCGCGGGCACCCCCTGCACGGGCCGGCCCTGGTCATCCCGGGCGAACGCACGCAGGCCCGCGAACCCCGGGTAGTCCTCGTCGAGGAAGAGCAGCAGCTCGAAGTCCTGCAGCGACGAGGCGGGCACGGCTTCGAGGATCGCCGGCTCGGTCTCCACGCCGCCGACCCGCAGACTCAACGCCCGCGTCTCGCCCGGGGCCAGGCGCAGCTCCACGGGTTGGCTCTCGGGATCGTCCACGGGGTCGGCGGGCGTCACGAGCACGTCGCCGTGGGTCCAGGCGACGTTCTCGTTCGAGTCCCGGGTTTGTAGGCCGACCTCGATGCTCAGCGAGGCGCCTTCCACCACGGGCACGACCTCGCCGGGTGCGACGACCAGCTGCTCGCGGGTCCACCCATCGGGCTCGGTGATGGTCTCGAAGTCGTAGTAGACCGCGGTACGCAGCTGCTCGGGCGCGACGGCTCGAATCACGAGCGTGTCGTCCGAGAGGTCCCCGGGGCAGGACACCGAGGTTCGCCGCAGGTGGACGGTGGTCTCGCCCGGCTCGTCCAAGGACAGGCAACGGCCCTCGAGCTCGGCGACCCCTTCGGCGGACAGCTCGAAGCAATCGTCGATGTCGCTCTGGTGGCGAGTGAACAGGTCCTCCTCGAACCAGCCCTGAAAGTGAAGGCAGACCTCCGAGCCCACCGCCATGGTCCCGCCGGACTCCCAGCGCGGGATCCCGGGGTGGTGGAACTGCTCCGCGCTGAGGGCCACGCGTCCGCTCTCGGAGACGAAGTCCACATCACACGCACCCAGCAACATCGCGAGCGCAACCAGCCCGATCTTCGATCGTTCCACCATCCAAAACCTCCCGGCGTATCGCCGCAGGTGATGGTCGCAGCATAGGGGTATTTGGATTCCACGCGCAGCGGCGTTCGTCACAATCCCCCCTCCCCTGCGACGAATCACCGCAGGGAGACCGGCCGCTCGGTTCACCCCGAACGTCGGTTCAATCGTCGATGCACTTCCCCGAGTACGACTGTTTGCCGCCGGGCCAGCCGTCGCCGTGCAGCCGGAACGCGTGGGCCGTTTCGGGACCGGTGACCTCCGCCATCGCCGCTTCGAATCCGTTGCCGACCTCGAGCACATGCCGGACCCAACGCTGGGACAGCGACAGCTCGCCGAGGTTCGCGGGAGGCTCGACCAGTCCGGCGCGCTCCTTGGCCACGCGCCGTCGCTCGTCTTCCATCGAGTCTGCATCGAGCAAGTCGGTGGTCACCGCGGCGAGCGCTCGAATGGGAAGCTCGGCCGCGCTCTCCGGGCTGCCTCCGCCCGCCTCCACGTACATGTCGCGCAGCTGCTGGTGATACCCGTTGCGGTACTGCATCACGCGGTCGCGCAGCGCCTGCCCCTGCTGCTCGCTCAGGCCGAGCACCGCGGGCGGAGGCAGCCGGGGCTCGCGATCGCGGTCGAGCAGGAAGCTCGGCGTATCCACGCGCACCATGGCGCAGCGAGCCATCTCGCGGAGGGTCTCCGGGTCCGGGTCCACGAACGAGCACCCGGGCAATCGCGAGTCGTGGGCACACTCGATCGGATCGGGCGCCTCCCCAGCTTCGACCTCCGCATCGGCTTCGGTCGCGCCGTCGGCGAGCTTGGCCAGGTCTTGGCGGGCCTGCTTGAGCTGACGGTCCTGCTCGTTCTTGTCGGCGCGTAGCTTGGCCACCGCCGCATCCGGCGAGTCGCCGCGGCCCGAGGCCGACTCCGAATCCAGGCGATGCGGCGCGTGCCCGGGACCGGCTCCCGCCCGCTGCCCGGCATCGACGGTGACCGACGCGGAATCGTCGGCGAGCGCGACCCGACCTTCGTACACGGTGACCACCACCGCGGTGGCGAGGGCGGCCCCGACGAGACCACTGGTGAGCTTGGGATTGTCCTTGAACATGGGATTGACCTCCACGGAGAAGCAGGTGCCCGTGACCTCGACGGTGCCGTAGGGGGTGACGACGTCGAAGGCCGGGCCGGAATCGACGCGGTAGAACACCGAGCCGGAGTCCTGCTCGATGCGGGCGACGCCCTGGTCGTCGACGCGCCAGCGCAGCTCGCTGCCCGCCTCGCCGACCATGACCGCGCGACCGGGCAGGGTGATCGTCTCGCGACTCACGAGGTCGACCTGACCTCGGGTCGCTTCGTAGCCGCTGGGTCGGGCCAGCCACAGCACGGTGGCGGCCGCGATGGCCGTAGCCCCGGCGACCCAACCCCAGGGCACGCGGCGGCGCGGTGTGACCTCGGGCTCGCGCACCGTCACGGGCGCGGCGGCCTCGGGCTCGCTCGTCTCGAGGGCGACCACTTCGGGGGCTCCCTCGGACTGGCGCCAGGCCTCGACCACGCGCTCGGCGAAGCCGTCCGGCGGTGTGGCGGGCTCCCACAGCTCGTACTCGTCAGCCATCGAACACCTCCTTGCCCATCAGCTCTCGCAAGCGAGCCCGCGCCCGAGCCACGCGGGCCTTGACCGCGCTGGCCTTGATCCCCAGGGCCTCCCCGATGCCCGCGTCGTCGAGCCCATGGAACTCGCGCAGGACCAGCGCGGCCTGCTGCTCGGGGGTCACCAACGAGATGGCACGATAGAGCGCCTGGCGAGCATCCACCCCCGCCTCGGGACCCCGCACGGGCACCTCGTGCTCAAGCGGCTCGAGAGCGGGTCGCTTGCGGTTGAGCTCGTTGATCGCCAGGCGCGAGGCGATGCACAAAAGCCACGTCGACAGCCGCGCGGGTCCATCGAGTTCGAAGCGCGGCAGGGCGCCAAAGGCCCGCACGAAGACCTCCTGGGCCAGATCTTCGACCTCGGCGGAGCGACCGCGGGGGCCGAGCATGCGACCGAGCAGGGCGAACACGGGGCGCTCGTAGTGCCGCACGAAGGCCGTACACGCCCCCGGATCGCCCCGTTGCGCACGGCGCAGCGTCAGCTCGTCGAGCTCGGACGCAGGGCGCTTGGGGTTGGCGGAGTGCACGTGTGCGGCGAGGCCCACTGTACCGTTGCACCGCCGCCGGGCCGCCAGGTAACGCGGGGGCGTCGATTTTTTTTGCCCGCGAAGCGCGCGGGCGTCGGAGGCGGCCGGGAGGCAAAAAAAGAACCGCGGGTACCCGAAGGCACCCGCGGCTCGAACAACCCGCTGCCCCACGCAGCGATGTGCCTACTTGGTCAGGATCTTGAACTCGATCCGTCGGTTCTCCGCCCGCCCCGACTTGGTGTCGTTGGTCGCGACGGGCTCATCCGGCCCCGCCCCGCGGGTGGAGATCCGGCTCGCATCGATCCCGTGATCGACCAGCCAGCTCTTCACCGCCGCCGCGCGGTCGGCCGAAAGCTTCATGTTGTCGTCGTGCTTGCCTCGGCTGTCGGTATGCCCGGAGATCTCGACGCGGATGTCGGGATACTCGGCGAGCACCTTGGCCGCCTCTTGCAGCGTCTTCTCGGAGCGCTTGCGAATGTCGGCCTTGCCGGTCTCGAAGACGATGCCCTTGATGGCCCCGGTGAACTTCTTGACTTCCTCGGGCACCTCGTCGGGACAACCGTCCCCGTCCTGGTAGCCGTTGGGCGTCTCTGGCTCGTTCACGCACTTGTCGTCGTCGTCCAAGATCCCGTCGCCGTCAGCGTCGCGCACCGGGCATCCGTCGGGCTCGACTCCCGACTCCTCGGGGCAGGCATCCACGTCGTCGAGGAAGCCGTCGCCGTCGGAGTCACCGACCGGGCAGCCATCGGGCGCCACGCCGGCCTCGGTCGGGCACTTGTCCTCGGTGTCGAGGAAACCGTCACCGTCGGAGTCGCCCACCGGGCACCCGTCGGGCTCGACCCCCGACTGATCGGGACAGGCATCGTCTTGGTCGAGGAAGCCGTCGCCGTCGCGATCGGAAGGCGCCTTGGCCTTGGGCTTGGGCCCCAGCCGCACCACGAGCCCGAGCAGGTACTCCTCGCTGTCGGAGACGTCGTCGCCGATGGCCTTCTCGGTCAGGTTCTGGCGGATGTCGAAGCGCAGGCCGATGTTGCGGGTGATGTGGAACTTGACGCCACCGCCGTAGGAGAACAGGAAGTCGAGGTCGTTGCCGAAGGCGGTGTCGTCACTCGACACGCCCAGGAAGCCGACGCCGAGCGAGGCGAAGGGCACGATCCGCCAGAAGGGCAGCTGGAAGATCGGCTGCACGCGGCCCGTGTACATCAGCGCCGAGTCGCCGGTACCGGCCGCGGACGCGGGCAGGACCCCCAGCTCGCCTTCGACCCCCATGAAGCTCAGGAAGTAGTAGCCGAAGCGAGCGCCGATCTCGGGGGCGACACGACCGTAGCGTTGGAAGGGCAGGTTGTCGTCGCGCAGGCCGAGGCCGCGTGACAGCACGCCCACGCCACCGAAGACGCCGAGCTCCCAGCTGTTGCGTCGCGGGGCGTGCCGCTTGATCCACGGCTTGGCCTTCTCCGCCTCGATGGCTTCCTTGCGCGCCGCCTTGCGGGCTTCCTTGTCGGCTTTGGACTTGCCGTCCGCCTTGCCGTCCGCCTCGGCTCCGCCCGAGCCCAGGGTCACCGAGCCCTCGGCCGAGCCCCCGGCTTCGGGCCCCGCCATGGCGATTGAAGGAACGCCGAGCGCTGCGAGCAGGGCGAGGCTACGAACGATGGCAAGCTGATTCATGGTGCTGAGTGCTTCCGCTGGGGTGACCAGGTGACGAAACGTGGGCGAACCGGAGACCCGCGAGGGCGTTCAGTGGGCGACGCTTCGCGTTCATGCCGGGTCCGCGCCCGTCCCCACCAGCAAAGTCCAGGCCAGCTTTTCGATCCGCATTGATTCTCATGAATCGGGCGCTGTCCCAGTGGTCCCCAGCGTGATGGGGGTGGGGCGCCACGCCACGCTGCGGCGTGAGGCCGCAGACATGGGGCTCCCTGCAAGGGCTCCCAGGGCCTATTCGGGCCAAACTGGCGGAGCGCGTGAGCCCGGTCGCGTACGCCTCGAGCCTGGGGAGCCTTGCCCCGCGTTAGGCTCCGCAACCATGGCACGCGAGATTCGGGCCCCGCGGGGGCAGGAGCGCTCGTGCAAAGGCTGGCCCCAAGAGGCCGCCCTTCGCATGCTGATGAACAACCTCGACCCGGAGGTCGCAGAGCAACCCCAGGACCTCGTCGTCTACGGCGGGACGGGCAAAGCCGCGCGCACCTGGGAGGACTTCGATCGCATCGTCGCGTCGCTGCGCGACCTCGAAGACGACGAGACGCTGATCGTCCAGAGCGGCCGCGCCCAGGGCATCTTCAAGACCCACGCCGACGCGCCGCGGGTGCTCATCGCCAACAGCCTGCTCGTGCCCAAGTGGGCGACCTGGGACGAGTTCAATCGCCTCGAGGGCCTGGGCCTGACCATGTACGGCCAGATGACCGCGGGCAGCTGGATCTACATCGGCACCCAGGGGATCTTGCAGGGCACCTACGAGACCTTTGCCGCCTGCGCGCGCCAGCACTTCGGCGGCGATCTCAGCGGCAAGCTGGTGGTCACGGGCGGCCTCGGAGGCATGGGCGGCGCCCAGCCCCTGGCCGCGACCATGAACAATGCGGCCATCCTGTGCGTCGAGGTCGACCCCCACCGCATCCAGCGGCGGCTCGAGACCGGCTACCTCATGAAGTCGAGCCAGACCCTCGACGAGGCGCTGTCGCTGCTCGAAGAGGCCAAGCGCAAGGGCGAGGGACTCTCGGTCGGCCTGCTGGGCAACTGCGCCACCGTGCTGCCCGAGCTGGTCCGCCGCGGGGTCATCCCCGACGTGGTCACCGACCAGACCAGCGCCCACGACGAGCTCAACGGCTACGTCCCCGACGGGCTCACGCTCCAGGAGGCCATCGAGCTGCGCAACCGCGATCCCGAGGAGTACGTTCGCCGCAGCGTCGACGCCATGGGCCGACACGTCGCCGCCATGCGGGCCATGCAGGACAAGGGCTCCATCGCGTTCGACTACGGCAACAACATCCGCGCCCAGGCGGTCACCGCTGGGGTCGAGGATGCCTTCGAGATCAAGGGCTTCATCCCGCTGTACATCCGCCCGCTCTTTTGTGAAGGGCAAGGCCCCTTCCGCTGGGCTGCGGTCTCGGGCAACCCCGAGGACATCCGCAAGACCGACGAAGCGATCTTGGAGCTGTTCCCCGAGAAGGTCGCGCTGCGCCGCTGGATCGAGCTGGCGCGCGAGCACGTGGAGTTCCAGGGCCTGCCCTGCCGCATCTGCTGGCTCGGCTACGGCGAGCGCCACCGCGCCGGCCTGCGCTTCAACGAGATGGTGAAGAACGGCGAGCTCGAGGGGCCCATCGTCATCGGTCGCGACCACCTCGACTGTGGCAGCGTGGCCTCGCCCAACCGCGAGACCGAGGCCATGAAGGACGGCTCCGATGCCATCGCCGACTGGCCCGTGCTCAACGCGATGATCAATACGGCCGCGGGTGCGACCTGGGTCTCCGTGCATCACGGCGGCGGCGTGGGCATCGGCTACTCGCTGCACGCGGGCATGGTGGTGGTGGCCGACGGCACCGACGCCGCCGCGCGCCGCCTGGAGCGAGTGCTCACCACCGACCCCGGCATGGGCGTGGTGCGACACGTGGACGCCGGCTACGACGAGGCTCAGAGTTTCGCCGAGCAGCACGACGTGCGCGTGCCCGGTCGGACGACTCTCAAGGGCAAGTAAAGGGGCCAGGCACCGCGGCTCGGGGTGAGCTTCGCCCTCGGCAGCGGTGCCGCCAGCCTGATACACAGGGGGCATGCCCAAGCGCCGCCTGCTGCATCGCGCCCGCTCCATCGTGACCCTCGACGGCCCCGCCGGGCCGCGGGCGGGCGAGGCCATGAGCGAGCTGGCCATCCTCGAGCACGGCAGCGTGGCCATCGACGAGCGCGGGCGCATCGCCTGGGTCGGGCCGCACGACCGCGTGCCCGCCGAGTACCTCAACGACAGCGACGTGTTCGACTGCCGCGAGCGCACCCTCGTGCCCGCGCTGGTCGATCCGCACACGCACGCGGTGTGGGGCGGCAACCGTCGCGACGAGCTCGAGCTTCGTCTGGCCGGGGCCGACTACGAGGAGATCTTCGAAAAGGGCGGCGGCATCCTGTCGAGCGTGCGTCAGACTCGGGACGCCCGCGAGGACGACCTGTACGCCCAGAGCCTCGCCCGCCTCCGACGCATGCGGGCCGCGGGCACCACCACCTTCGAGATCAAGAGCGGCTACGGACTCGACGTGGAGACCGAGCTCCGCCAGCTACGGGTCGCCCGACGCCTGCGCTCGGCCGGCTTCCGCATCAAGACCACCTGCCTCGCCGCCCACGCCATCCCGCAGGAGGCCCGCGACGAAGAGGGAGGTCGCGAGGCGTTCGTCGATCGCGTCTGCGAAGAGATCCTGCCCACCGTGGCCGCCCACCGCCTCGCCGACTACGTCGACGTGTTCTGTGACCGCGGCGCCTTCACCCCCGAAGAGTCCCGTCGCGTGCTCGGCAAGGCCAAGGAGCTCGGCTTCGAGCTGCGCGTGCACGCCAACGAGCTGGGCAGCACGGGCGGGGCCCGCATCGCCGCGGAGATGGGCGCGGCCTCGGCCGATCACCTGCTGCACCTCGACGACGACGAACGCAAGGCCCTGCGCGAGGCCGGCGTCGTCGCCACCCTGCTGCCGGGGACGTCCCTGGTGTTGGGCAAGGGCTACGCCGACGGGCGCGCGCTCGTGCGAGACGGCGTCGCGGTCGCCGTGGCGACCGACTGCAACCCGGGCAGCTGCGCCCTCGAGAACCTCGCCATGGTCTTGGGCTTGGCCTGCTACGGCAACCGCCTCAGCCCAGCCGAGGCGCTGTGCGCCACCACCCACAACGCGGCGGCATCGCTGCGCCTGGACGGCGAGGTCGGCTCGATCGCGGTGGGCAAGAGCGCCGATCTGCTCGTGCTCGACACCGACGACTATCGCGACCTCGTGTATCACGCTGGCTCGCCGCTCATCGGGGCCGTGTGGCAAGCGGGCGAGCTGGTGGCGTAGCGTACGAGCACACGTGATCGACCCGAGTCACTGGTACCTGCTGCCCGTCGGGCTCGGCGTCGCCTCGGTGGCGATGGCGGTGGGGATCTCGGGGTCGAACTTCTGGTTGCCCTTGTTCCTCGTGGCGCTGTCGCTGCCGCCCCGCATCGCGTTTTGGATGGCCTTGGCCACGATGGTCTTCGGCTCGGGCTCGGGAGTCGTCCGCAACCTTCGCGCAAAGACCATCGACGGTCGGCTCGCGGGGCACCTGCTGCTGCTGGCCGGGCCCGCCGCGATGCTCGGCTCGTTCGTCGCGACGCTCGTGCCCGCCGCTCCGCTGCTCGTGTTGTTCGCCCTCATCGCCGCGCTGTCGGGAGTGCGAGCGCTGCGACCCGTGGCCCCGGTCGAGCCCAACGGTGCGCAGAGGGCCACGGCCGAGCGCATGGGTCCGCTGCGCATCGCGGCCGGGGTCGGGGGTCTGCTGCAAGGCTTGGTGGCCACCGGGTGCGGGACCTTGTTGCTGCCTGCCCTGCTCGAGCATCGCCGCGCCGCCGCCCCGCGCCTGGTCGGGACCAGCGTGCTGGTGGTGTTCGTCAGCGCCATAGCCGCGGCCCTCGCCCGCCTCGATGGGTCGATGCTCGCGGCCCTGGCCGCCCGGCAGGAGACCATCGTGAGCATGCTGGCCTTCGCCGCGCCCGGGGTGGTGCTGGGTGGGCAGCTGGGTCCCCGGATCGCCCAGCGGCTGCCCCGACGAACCCTGCGTCGCTGCTTCGGCGTCCTATTGCTCTTGGTCGCTGTTCTGGTGGTGGTACGAGCGTTCGGGGCCTGATCGGGTTCGCTCGGGATCCGCTCGCGCAGATCGCGGGCGGCGATTTTCGTGCAACGGTTCGGCGCCCGCGGCCGAAAACCGTCCCGTGGCAACCACCTCGTGCCTGCCCCGCGTGGCCCTCGCCCCCGCGGAGCCCCTGGCCTCCTCGCGCTGGTTGGGTCGCTACGAGCTGCTCGAGCAGGTCGGGCGCGGGGCCACGGCCGAGGTGTGGCTGGCCCGGCGCCCACTCATGCCCGGGGCCCTCAAGCCCTGCGCCCTCAAGATCATCCACGAGAGCATCGCCGCGGGTGACCGGCAGCGCCACGCTTTCCTCAAAGAGGCCCGCCTCGCCCTCAAGATGTCGCACGCCAACATCGCGTCCATCTTCGACGTCGGCGAGGCTTCGGGTCGCTTGTTCATGGCCCTCGAGTGGGTCGACGGCGTGCACCTGCGGCACTTCACCGAGCGGGTCCGGGCCAGCGAGGGTCCGCTCGCGGTCGACGAAGCCTGCTACCTCATCGGCGAGATCTTGCAGGGCCTGCGCTACGCCCACGGCCTCCGCGTGCAGGGCCAACCCCTGGGCGTGGTGCACCGCGACATCGCCCCGCACAACGTGCTCGTCAGTGCGGCGGGCGAGGTGAAGCTGCTCGACTTCGGCATCGCCCGGGTCCGCGGCGAGTTCAGCTCCGGCACACACATCAAAGGCCGCGCCCGCTACATGGCGCCCGAGCAATTCGACGGGCACGCCGAGCAGGCCTCCGACCTGTTCTCCGTGGGCGCTGTGTTTCACGAGCTCCTCGACGGTCAGCGATTCCGCGAGGGCTTCGACCGCGGTCACGACTGGCATCGGGTGGTCGAGCGAGCGCCGCTCCCCGTGCTGTCGCGAGCCGACGTCCCCCCCGAGGTCGAAGCCCTCCGGGTCGCCCTGCTGCAACCCGACCCCCGCCAGCGCATCGCCACCGCCGACGAGGCCCTCCGCTGGCTCGCCAAGTGCCCCTGCTCCACCGGGGCCCTGGCGCTGCGCGGCCGCTACCAACGCTGCGTCGGCCAGCGTCATCGCACCGGTCTCACCCGGCCGTGGACCACCGTCCCCTGCTCCACCACCGACGCGGACACCGAGCGTGCCCCTCGTGCGCGAAGTCGCTCGCGTGGAGACACCACCACCCAGAGCTCTCCCAACGCCGTCGTCCGGCACCGCGCCGCACCGGCCCTCCGACCGCGTGTCCGTGCCTCCGTGTTGCAGCAGCTTTCGTGGGCGCTTTGGGGTCTGTCGGCGGCGCTGGCCACCACCGCGTTGGCCCTGTTCCTGGCGCCGGCGGAACCACGCCCTCAGCCGTGCATCCACGAGCCCGAGGTCGCCGCGGGCGCGGCCGCTTTGCTCTCATTGCGGGGCAACGACTTGCCCCGAGCCCAAGTCCGCATCGACATGCAGGTCGTCGAGGTCGCCGAGGGGCACAATTGCTGGCTGTCTCCCGGGGTACACGAACTGCAATGGCGAAGGTCCCCCGAGCAACCCTGGAC
Organism: Myxococcota bacterium; assembly: GCA_039028615.1. GTDB lineage: Bacteria > Myxococcota_A > Polyangia > Nannocystales > Nannocystaceae > Paraliomyxa. Next base: position 84,902 of record JBCCHT010000050.1, read on the forward strand.
GAGGCTGGGCTCTCGCATGCTCACTTCCGCCAAGGAGCACCTGCTTCGGGTCAGCGAGGACGGATTGGTGATTAGCGCGTACGATCCCTGAACCAGCGCATGCCCAACTCGGCCGACCCCAACCGCGCGACTCGTGCATACCGCGCCGCCGTCCCCGTCGACGAAGAAGACATCCACCCCGGTGCCGTCGTCGGTGAGGGCCGCTTCGAGATCGCGGGGATCATCGGTCGAGGTGCGATGGCCTCGGTGTTCCGCGCCCGCGACCACCGACGCGATCGGGACATCGCCCTCAAGGTGTTGGCCCGCAAGTACATCGGCCACCACGACCGCGAGCGACGTTTCGAAAACGAAGCGCGGCTGGGCAGTCGATTGCAGGGTCACCGCAACGTCGTGGCCCCGCTCGAGGCCGGCGTCCTCGAGGACTGCGGCGGTCGCATGTTCCTCGCCATGGAGCTGGTCCGCGGCCCCACCCTCACCGACCTCGTGGCGATGCACGGTCCGCTGCCCGTCGACGAGGCCTGCATGTACGCCCGCGACGTCGCCCGGGCCCTCCGCGACCTCCACCAGGGCGGCGTGGTCCACCGCGACATCAAGCCCGAGAACGTCATCGTGGTGCAGACGGCCGAGGGCCGCGTGGCCAAGCTGCTCGACTTCGGTCTGGCGGCCGACATCGGCACGGGCTCGAGCGCCGACAACCGACAGACCCGGCTCGGCGAGCGGCCCGGCACGCGGCACTACATGTCGCCCGAGCAGGCCTGGGACGCGCCCGCCCACCCCGTCTTCGACATCTACGCCCTCGGCGTCACGCTGTACGAGTTGCTCACCGGGCACCCGCCCTTCTTCGAGCTCGACGACGCCGAGGTCATCGCCCGCAAGTGCGACCTCACCCTGCCCGTCCCCTCGATCAAGGGGAAGCGCGAGGGCATGCCGCCGCGGCTGGAGATCCTCATCGACGCCTGCCTCGAGCCGGTCGCCAAGAAACGCCTGCCCAGCATCAACGCGTTCCTCAAGCGCCTCGATGCAATCACGCAGAACTCGGGCAGCCCGGCCCCGCGCGCGCGCCAGCAGACCAGCATGGTCGGTCAGGCCCGGACCATCGAGCCGGCCAAGCGCAAGAAGAGCCGCCTGCCCGAGATCATGGCTCAAGCCGCGGCCAAGAAGCAGCAGCCCGAGTTCGCCGCGGCCGGGCCCTCCTCCCCCGACGCGCCCACGCCCGATCCCGATCGGCAGGTCAGTCGCCGCGCCGTCAATCGGGCCGTCGAAGGCCTGGCCCAGTCCGCCACCGCGCTCGGGGGCCAGCCCGCCCATGTTCCATACCTGCAACCCACCGCTCCGGGTCCGCAGGCCTCACCGCCCGTCGCCGCGCCGCCCGTCGCCGCGCCGCCCGTCGCTTCGCCTCCGCCCGCCTCGCCCAACCTCGGTCCGGCACCCGCGGGTCCGGTCTACACCGCCGGAGTGCAGGCCCCCGCCAGCGATCCCTACCAAGCGGTGAGCCCGGGTCACGCCAGCGACCCGTACCAAGCCGCAGCGGCTGTCCCTGCGGGCGCACCTCATCCCGGGGCCTATGCCGCCCCCGCTCCCGTCCCGCCGCGCACGACCCAGCGCCGTCGCCCCGCGCCCACCAACCGCGCGGTGGTCATCGCCCTCATCGCGGGCGCAGTGCTCAGCGCTCTGTTGGTCGTGGGGCTGTGGCTGTGGCTGGGCGCTCGCGCTGGCTGAGCGCCATTCTGGCCCAGGCGCACGTCACGCGACGCGAGGGACTGGAACCCGGTCCGCGTTCCGGTCATAACGTCGTCGCACCATGACCAAGACCAGCGAGCAGCTCTTCACCAGTGCCCAGCGGGTGATCCCCGGTGGCGTCAACAGCCCGGTACGAGCCTTCGCTTCGGTCGGCGGCGCGCCGCCGTTCATCGCCCGCGCCAACGGTGCGCACCTGTGGACCGAGGACGGCACCCAGCTCATCGACTACGTCGGCACCTGGGGTCCCGCCTTGCTGGGCCACGCTCACCCCGAGGTCGTCGAAGCGGTCACCAAGGCCGCCGCCGATGGCCTGAGCTTCGGCGCGGCCACCCGAGCCGAGGTCGAGTTCGCCGAGCTCGTGTGCTCGATGGTCCCGAGCCTGAAGGACGGGCTCGTCCGCATGGTCTGCTCCGGCACCGAGGCCACCATGAGCGCCCTGCGAGTCGCCCGTGGCTTCACCGGTCGCTCCAAGGTCGTGAAGATGGACGGGGCCTATCACGGGCACGCCGACATGCTGCTCGTCGCCGCCGGCTCGGGCGCGGCCACGCTGGGCATCCCCGGCTCGGCCGGCGTGCCCGCGCGGGCGGTCGAGGACACCCTGCTGCTCCCCCACAACGACCTCGAGGCGGCCACCGCCCTGTGTGAGAAGCACGGGGACGAGATCGCCGCGATCATCGTCGAGCCCGTGGCCGGCAACATGGGCTGCGTGCCCCCGCGCCCCGGCTACCTCGAGGGCCTGCGTGAGCTGACCAGCAAGCACGGCATCGTCTTCATCTTCGACGAGGTCATGACCGGCTTCCGCGTCGCCCGGGGCGGCGCGCAGGAGCGCTTCGGGGTCACGCCCGACATGACCTGCCTCGGCAAGATCGTCGGCGGCGGCATGCCCGTGGCCGCCTACGGTGGCCGCCGCGACATCATGGAGAAGGTCGCCCCGCTCGGCCCCGTCTATCAGGCGGGCACGCTCAGCGGGAACCCGCTCGGCGTCGCCGCGGGCCTCACCACCCTGAAGATCATCGAGCGCGATCCGCCCTACGCCCGCCTCGAAGAGCTCTCCGCTCGCCTCGCCGACGGACTCTCCGAGCGCGCGGCCGCGGCCGGAATCCCGTTCCACGGCAATCGTGTCGGCGCCATGCTCACCGGCTTCTTCCAAGACGGGCCGGTCCACGACTACGACGACGCCAAGAAGAGCGATCTCGATCGCTTTGCGCGCTATCACCAGGGCATGCTGAGCGAGGGGATCTACCTGGCCCCGTCTCAATTCGAGGCCGCGTTCGTGTCGATCGCTCACGACGAGGCGCTCATCGACCAGACCCTGGACGCGGCCGCCAAGGCCTTCGCCGCCCTCGCCTAGCCCACCCCGAGCGAACCATTCCCCCACCCGTACCGCCGAGGCTCGACACCCGATGGCCCCCTCCGACCCCAAGACCCCGCCCAAACGAGCGATCTGGTTCCAGTACACCGACGCCTCGTCCATCGGGATCGAGATGGCGGTGGCGATCAGCATCGGAGCCGTGGGGGGCTACTACATCGAGCGCTATCTCACCCATTGGTCCCCCTGGACCATGCTGATCGGATTTGCGGTAGGGGTCGCGGCCGCGGTCAAGGCCGTGCTACGCACGGCTCGGACCTACCAGGCCTCGCTGAGGCGCGACGCCGAAGAGCAAGCGGCCCAGTCCGACGCCAACGAGGACGAAGACGCATGAGCAACCCGCCCAACTCGACCCCCCTTCTGCGGAGCGCCGCGGGTTGGATGGTGGTGTTGGTGGCGATCGCTGGCGCGATCTCTCACTGGCTGTTCGGGCGCGAGATGAGCCTGGGTGTCGCGCTCGGGGCGCTCGTCGGATTCGCCAACTTGTTGCTGCTCGCGAGGGCCCTCGGAACAGTCCTCCGCGACCCCGAACAGTACCGTCCGACAGGGGCGCGAACTTGGGTTCTACCGGGCGTAATCCTGCTCAAGTGGCCATTCATCCTCCTTGCGCTGGCTATGATCCTTTGGTACATGCCGGCCCGACCTGAAGGGGTGGCCCTTGGTGCCCTCCTTGCCCTCGCGGCGGCATCCATCGCCGCGATTCGGGCCAAGCAGGGCAGCAACGTTCCGACCTCCTCTTCCTGACTGCCATGGGCGATCACGACACTTGGTACACGCTGCTGCCGTTCTGGCACGACTTCGAGCACACGTTCGAAGAAGGCCTGCGCCGCGACTGGAAGTTCCTGATGTTTCAGGACACGCACTTCACCATGGTTCACGTGGTGGGGGCGCTCATCGCCGCGGTCCTCATCCTCGTCGCCACGCTTCGCTACCGCAGCAACCTCAGTAGCAGCGAGACGCGCAACGGCCTGCTCCCGAGCCGCCGCTTCACCCTCGCCGCCATGATCGACGGCATCGTCGGCGCCACCTACAAGCTGTCGGTCGACGTCATGGGTGAGAAGGACGCCAAGAAGTTCCTTCCCCTGACCGGCACGCTCGCGCTGTTCATCCTCTGCTGCAACATGCAGGGCCTCATCCCGGGCCTGCTGCCGCCGACCGACACGCTCAAGACCAACCTGGCGCTCTCGCTGCTGGTCTTCATCGTCTACAACGTGATGGGCGTCTATCGGAACGGCATGAGCTACCTGAGCCACTTCTTCGGGCCCAAGCTCGGCGGCTTCCCCTGGCTCTTCCCCATCTTCCTGCCCGTCGAGATTGCCTCGCACTTGGGCCGCCCGGTGTCGCTTTCCTTGCGGCTGATGGGCAACATCCTCGCCGACCACAAGGTCGTGCTCGCCATCGCCGGCCTCATCGCCGTGGTGGCCCCCGTACCCTTCCTTCTGCTGGGAGTTCTGGTCGTCATCGTCCAGACTCTCATCTTCACCCTGCTGACGATCATCTACATCGGCGCCGCCATCGAGCACCACGCCGACCACTGATCGAGCACCCTTCGTCGGAATCCCACAGGACACCAACCATGACCCGTCGTCTTTCCTCCCTCGTCGCTTTCGTGACCTGCTTCCTCGCGCCGATGATCGCGATGGCTGCTCCCGCCGCTGGCGGTGGTGGTCCCAACGACGGCATCTTCGCCATCGCGATGGGCTTCGGCATGGGCCTCGCCGCCCTTGGCTGTGGCATGGGTCAGGGCCGCGCTGCCGCTGCCGCCCTCGAGGGCATCTGCCGTAACCCGAACGCCGCCGAGAAGGTCAACACCCCGATGCTTCTGGGTCTCGCCTTCATCGAGTCGCTGACCATTTTCACCCTGGTCACCGCGTTCCTCATCTACGGCAAGTTCGGAACCTAAACAGACCTCCGGGCTCGGTGCCATCATCACGGTGGCACCCCGGCGTGCTCTCTCGAGAGCCAGGGTTTTTGTCGAAGCCGGTCGTCCCCACGGACGATCGGCTTCGATCGTTTCGAACGCCCGCCGCGGGGCTGCTCTCCCATGCGCGCACAACCCAATGCGACGCAGGTACTCCTCGTCGAAGCGCTCCCACGAGCGTCCTCCCGTCCACGGTCCGCCTCCGCGGACGACACGTCGCGATGGTCGTCGCCGCGCCGAGTCGGAAACGCCCTCACCTCCCTCCGCGCCGGGTCAGCACCAACCCACGCTCTCGCCCCTGGCACGTTGCGAATGGTCGTCGCCAGCCCGAATCGAGACGCCTCACCTCCTCCTTGCCGGGCGCGCGCGAACCGTCGTGCCACCACTTCGTGCGATGGCAGGAGCGAAGCCGTTAAGACGTACCGCCACAGCACCTGTCGCATGGCCGCGACCCACTTTCACGTCGCGAACTTCCAACAATGCTGCTTTCGGGCGAAGGGCCGCCCGAGGCACGCATTAGGCCACCTTTCGGGCTCTTGATCGCGGTCGGGTGGTGATACCTTCCGCGCGTGCGAAACCGGAATCTGATGCGAGGCCTCCTGTCCCTTCCCCTGTGCGCGATGCTTGCGGCCACTGGCGGCTGCGACGACGCGAAGAAGGACGCGAAGAAGGACGACAAGGCTGCCGCCAAGGACAAGAAGGACGGCAAAGACGCCAAGAAAGCCGACGGCGCCGACGCCAAGAAGGCCGACGGTGGCGATGCCAAGGCCGACGGTGGAGACGCCGCGGCGGCCGACGGTGGCGGCGACCTCATCAAGGCCAACGCCGTCGACTGGTACAAGGAGTACATGGCGGTCAAGGGTGCCGACGCCATGAAGTACATGGGCAAGAAGGTCGAGGTCACCGGCAAGGTCAAGAAGATCATCACCGAGATGGACGAGTCCCAGAAGGTCTGGCTCGTGGGTGAGGGCGAAGGCTGGGTCTCGCTGCAGTTCACCGACAAGGGTGCGAAGGTCAAGGAGATGAAGCCGGCCGAGGGTTCGGACCTCACGGCGACCTGTGGCATCGGTGGTGCGTCGCCGGGCAAGTTCGTCATGATGGTGGACTGCGAGGTCAAGTAATCACCTCCTCGCGTCAGTCCCCGACGCGACTTGCCGAAACGCCCTGCTGGTCTGGTGGCCGCGGGGCGTTTTGCTTTGGTTTGGGTGTCGAGGTGGGGAATGGGGAGCTCGGGGGCTCCTGCGATCGGGAGAGGGCTTGGAGAGGGCTTGGCGAGTGTTCGAATGAAGGGCTCGCCTGTTGACGGCTGGAACCCTCCCCGGACGTGCTCGGCGGCCGTTGCGGCCGAGTGTTTCGCGGCGGGTGTCGGCGGCCGCCTCCGCGCGACCGGGCCCCCTCCATCCTGCGCGGCTTCGCTTCAGCCCTCCCCGCGGCGCAGTCTCTCGGGCGGACGGTTGTGGCGCTCTGCTTAGGTGGTGGGAAGCTTGCTTCGATGCCTTTTGATGGTGCGTTTCCTTCGACGCTGGTTGCTTTGGCCGGGTTTTAGGCCTTGGCGATGGGTGATGTGGGCCTGGGTGCTTGTGCGAAGGGAGGAGTGCTTGGAGAGGGTTCGGTGACTGTTCGACTGAAGGGCTCGCCTGTTGACGGCTGGAACCCTCCCCGGACGTGCTCGGCGGCCGTTGCAGCGGGGTGTCTCGCGGCGGGTGTCGGCGGCCGCCTCCGCGCGACCGGGCCCCCTCCATCCTACGCGGCTTCGCTTCAGCCCTCCCCGCGGCGCAGTCTCTCGAGCGACCGGTTGTGGCGCTCTGCTCCGGCAATTAGCAGGAAGACTTGAGGGGCAGTTGTTGCGCTTTGTTCGGCGAAGCGGTGGAGAGTTTCGCGGATGACTGTCGGGCTGTACTCCGGCGGAGCGGCGAAGGGCCTGCGGGGATAGGGCCCCCTACTTCATCGAAGAGGCGGAGTGCCTGCGGGGATAGGGCCCCCTACTCTGGCGGAGCGGTGGAGGGCGTACGGGGACTGGGCCTCCTGCTTCGGCGAAGCGGAGGAGTGCTCGACGAGCAGTTGTCATGCACTGCTCCTGTGAAGCGGTGGGTGCTCGAGAAGCAGTTGTGGCGGCCTGCTTCGGCGAAGCGGTGGAGATTTCGCGGGTGATTTTGGGGCTGTGCTCTGGCGGAGCGGCGGAGGGCCTGCGGGGATTGGGCGCGCTGCTTCAGCGAAGCGGTGGAGTGCTCGAGAGGCAGTTGTCACGCAATGCTCCAGCGAAGCGGTGAAGTGCTCGAGGCGCAATTGTGGCGCTCTGCACCGGCGAAGCGATGGAAGGCTCGCGGTGGAGGTCGTGGCGCCCTGCTTCGCCGGAGCGGTGGAGTACTCGAGGTGAGGACGTGTCAGAAATTCTGTGGGTGAAGGCGTCGGCCTGAAGATGGGCTCCGAGCAAACGAAGGAGCAACCATGGAAGCCGAAGTCATCGACAACTTGATCAAGAAGCTGGATCTGAAGCCCGGTGCAGAGCTGTTTAGCGCCAATGGACTGGTGAAGCAGATAACCGAACGGCTCGTGGAGAAGGTCCTAGAGGTCGAGATGGAGGAGCACCTGGGCTACCCCAAGGGCGAGCGTGGCGACGTTCCCCGGCCCAACCCACGCAACGGCACGAGCTCGACGCGAGTGAGAGCCGACGACGGCGAACTCGATCTGAAGGTGACACGCTCGCGATGGGCCACGGTGCTTTCGGAACGATCAACCCGGCCACGAGCATGGGGAATAAGCTTCCCACCACCCAAGCAGAGCGCCACAATCGTTCGCCAGAGAGACTGCGCCGCGGGGAGGGCTGAAGCGAAGCCGCGTAGGATGGAGGGGGCCCGGTCGCGCGGAGGCGGCCGCCGACACCCGCCGCGAAACACCCAGCTGCAACGGCCGCCGAGCACGTCCGGGGAGGGTTCCAGCCGTCAACAGGCGAGCCCTTCAGTCGAACATTCGCCGAACCATCGCCAAGCACTCCACCACCAATGCACAAGCACCCAGGCCCACATCACTCATCGCCAAAGGCTTCAAACCCGGCCAAAACACCCAGCGCCGGAGCAACGCACCATCAAAAAGCGTCGAAGCAAGCTTCCCACCACCTAAGCAGAGCGCCACAACCGTTCGCCCGAGAGACTGCGCCACGGGGAGGGCTGAAGCGAAGCCGCGTAGGATGGAGGGGGCCCGGTCGCGCGGAAGCGGCCGCCGACACCCACCGCGAAACACCCCGCTGCAAC
>JBCCHT010000051.1:0-92958 GCA_039028615.1 Myxococcota bacterium
CCGAGCAGGAGTACCCCGCGCTGGGCGTGGGCCTCGGGTTCCACAAGCGCGTCTTCAACTACATGACCAGCGACGCCGGCCAGGCCCTGCAGCTGCACTACGTCGCCCGCAAGTCGCTCGACGCCAAGACCGAGTCGCTCGTCACCGGGCATAGCCTGGGCGGCGCGGCATCGCAGATCTTCAGCTACTACCTCAGCCGCTACCTGCGGGAGAGCGGGTTTTCGGTCGACGGATTCCCCGTCTACAACTTCGCCTTCAACCCGCCGCAGAGCGTGAGCCACAGCTTCAAGGTGGCCATGATCCAGGAATCGGGCGCCGGCTTCTTCACCCCCTTCAACTTCTCGGTCCGGCGCGATGCGATCAGCACCTGGGCCACGCCGTACATGCACGGGGCGGTCAACCAGCCCAACCGCCTGGGCACCTTCCCCGACGAGTTCGACTACCTCGCGCACGCGGAACTCGAGCCCATCATCGACAAACCGGCGCAGATCGAAAATCACCTGCTCGCAGGTGCAGCGCTCGATCGCTGGGCGAACACTTGCTACTGGCAGCCTCAGGTCCCGGCCCTGATGGGGAGCCAGTACCACCCGTCCTGGTAGCTGTAGGGGAATCGATCACAAAAAAATCTCCGATCAAAATTCGGAGAGTCGAATACTTCCGTCTTCGCTGGGGCACTCCCTGCTCTGGATGGGGGTTCGCGCACGGTCGTGTGGCGCCATGCTCGCTCAATTGTTGCGAGGCATGGTCGCGGTGGGGCTCGGCCTGTGGATGGGCTGCGACACGAACGCGTTCCTCTGCTCGGACGACGCCGACTGCACCTGGAACGGCCAGGATGGCGTTTGCGAGTTCTCCGGGTACTGCAGCTTCAGCGACGAGACCTGCGACTCCGGGAAGCGCTACGGCGAGTTCGCGGGCGGCTCGCTGGGCCTGACCTGCGTGGAGTTCGATGAGGCCGGGTCCAGCGATGGCGCCGACCCGGCGGATGGCGACCCCGCTCCGACCGAACCTCCGACGCCTCCGAACGAGCCGAACCTGCCCGCAGACCCCGAGTGCTGGCGCGACGGTTTCGATGACGCTTCGCTCGACTCCACCTGGTGCGTGGAGACACCGCCCGGCATCGAGGCCTCCGAAGCGCAGGGCGTGCTGAGCTTCGACCTGGCCCCCGCCCAGTGGGAAGGCGGCGAGCAGCTGGGTCAGATCCTCAACTGCGACCCCCGACCACTCCACGACATGACCGTTTCGACGCGGGTGGCCTACGTCCCTCAGGTCGCCGACGCCGAGGCCTACTTCGAGGTGCGAGGCACGGGATTCGGCGCGGGCATCGGAGTCACCAACGGCGAACTGTATGCGTTCGATCAGGTCGACGACGACTACCAGTACCACGGCGAGCAGCCCTACGACCCCGAAGGCCACCGCCACTGGCGCGTGCGGGGGAGCGACGAGGGGCTCGTGACCGAGGTCTCCGCCGACGGCCACACCTGGATGCACCTGCACACCTACGGCGTCGATCTGTCCGACGCGAGCGGAGCCGTCGCGCTCGGCATCTGGAGCGAGGCAGCCCCACCCATGGCCGATCGGGCCCAGTACGACTGGCTCGAGATCTGTGGGACCCCGAACTGACACCGCCATGCAGACATCACCCGTCCTTTCGCGTCCTGGCCCTCCGCCGATCCCCGGCCCGGACTGGTATGCTCGTTTTCGGATGCCCACGCCCGACGAGGACGCGCAGGACTTCGAGGACACGCTCCGGCCTTCTCGCGCCCGTCGGAACCTCGTCGGGGACGACGAAGCCACCGTCGTCGCCCGAGCGCCGCAGCCCGAGCCCGACGAAGAAGAAGCCACCGTCGTCGCCCGCTCGCCCTTCGCCCCCGATCGGGGCGACGACACCGTGGCCAACGCCAAGCCCTCGCTGATCGGAGACCACGACGTCACCGCCGTCGATCGACTGATGGCCCCCGGCTTCACCCCGCGAGGCGAAGCCACCGCCGTCACCCGCGCCCCCGAGCCGGACGACGACGACGACGTGCTGGCGAACGAGACGCTCCGGTCCTACCGGCCCCCTCCGGTCGAGGCCAACCTCTCTGGCGAGACCATCAAGCCCTTCGCCACGCCCGGCGACGACCTGTCCGGGCAGACGCTCAAACCCTACCGCGCGCCCGATTTCGACGACGAGCTGTCCGCCGTCACCATCAAGCGCCACCGTCCGCCCGTCGAAGCCAAACCCCAAGACGACGACGACGACGAGCCCGTCACCAAGACGCTGAAGGCACGGGCGCAACGCGGCGAGGAGTTCGAAGAAAAGACGGTGCCCCGCCCCGCCGTGCAGGTCCCCGACAGCGAGCTGCAGCCCCCCAAGCCGCTCGTCCCGGCCTACGTGTGGCTGCTCGTCGGTGCGGCCGCGGTGGTCGGGGCCTACTTGGTGCTCGGCCCGCAGCCGTAGGCGGGCGCGACCCGAGCCCCACAAAAAAACGCGCCGGGTCCGAGAACCCCGCGCGTTTTTTTTCACCGGGCAACCCCGGCTCGCTCAGCTTCCGACGTGGATCTTCGAGGCTCCGCTGGCGTCCTTGGAGACCGTGCCCGGATTCCCGTGCACGTTGATCGTGCTGGCCCCGCTGGCGTCGACATCGACCTCTCGCGTCGCGGTGACCGAGACCTTCGACGCTCCCGACGCCTCGACGTCGACCTTGGCGGCGGACAAATCCTTGGCGTGCAGCTGCGAAGCACCGGACACATCGACCTCCAGCGCCTCGCTCTGACCGCGGATCGTCGCCTGGCTGGCGCCCGACAGGTCGACCTCGAAGTTCTCTGCCTGCACCCCCGAAATGGTCACCGTGCTCGCGCCACCCGCATCGAGCTCGACCAGGGTCGGCGTGGCGATGGTCACCGTGAGCGGCAAGTCGGTCATCACGCGCCCCGGCAGGTCCACGTGCAAGCGAGAGCCGTCGACCTCGGTGCGTACCTTCGGCACCACGTTGTCGTCGCCGGAGACGCTCACCGCCGTGCTCTCGCCGACGACCACCTCGACGCGGAAGGGCCCGCCGACATCGATGGAGTCGAAGTCGCCCGGGCTGCGGGATTCATCGCCCCGAACCCCGCTCCCGCTGGTACACGCGGCGACGGACAGTGCGAGCAAGACGGGACACAGGGCTTTGCGCATGGTGGGACTCCAGCTGATCACGGCGGCGTCCACAACCCCACGGCGACCGGGGTCATTCCATCTATTTTTCGCGGCCGGCAGTCGGCCCCAAGAGGGCCTCTGCGAGCTTCTATGGCCTAATCGAGCGCCGTCTCCACGCAGGTGATGTAGCGCCGCTGGGCCCGGTCGACCTCGATCACCAGGGCCTCGTGCTGCCGATCGAGCGCGGCCCGCAAGGTCTCGCTCTTCGCCATCTGCCGAAGCAAGGCCTTGCGCTCTTCGACCATGACTTGCACGTCCAGGTCGGTGGCCCCTCGGCTGAGCTCGGCGGCGATCTTCTGCGCCAGCATCGACGCTCGGGTCCCCATTCGCTCGCGGTCCTTGCCGCTGCGCTCGAGCGCCTCTTCCATCACCGTCAGCGCGCCCTGAGTCGCACCGACCTCGATCAACATGTCGTCACATCGGATGCTCTGTTCGGTGCTCGAGGTCGCAGCGTAGGCCGGGTTCACCACCACCGAGCCGATGCCCAAACCAACCATCAACGACAAGCAAAGCGTTCTACGAGACATGCCGGACTAGAATCCAAGCCGCGTGCCAACGGTGGCACGTCGCTCGGGTCGAGTGATCACAACGATGTGCGTGGCCCGCCGAGCGCGGCGATGATGGCGTTTCACCACCGTCGCAATCGGTAGCCTGGCGACCGTCGTAGCCCCCGTGCAAACCCTGCCGACGCGGCGAAACTCGCCGATCCGGCCCGAACGCAGCGAGGCGCAGGTGTCCCTACACGCCGGGGAACCAGCTCTCGAGCGCCGGGCGGAGTCGCTGAGCCCACGCCGCCTCGTTGTGCATGGCGCCCGGCGTCCACGTGTAGAAGAGGTCGACCTGGTCCGTCCACCCGAGCCCGAACAGCAGGTCGCGGAAGCGAATGTTCCCGCAGTAGTTGTCGGTGTCGCCGTCGGGGCATCCCATGCCCTCGTCGCCGCCGCTGTCGAGATAGATGTTCAGACCCGTGGGGGTATCGGCCTGGTAGAGCGAGTCGATGGTCGCGTTGTCGGTGCCCAAGGTGCCCCAGTCGATGGTGCCCGACATCGAGCCCGCATGACCGAACAGCTCCTGGTGCCGCCAGCCGATGAACAGGCTCGCCAGGCCGCCGAGCGAGGACCCCATGACCCCCACCAGGGCGGGATCGTCGGACACGGGGTAGCGCTGCTCGATGAAGGGCTTGATGCCGCCCACGAGGAAGTCGGCGTACTCGTCGGCGCGCCCGCCCACCTCCATGCCATCGATGATGTCGGTGACGAAGGTGTACTCGTCCATGCGCGCGGCCGTGTTGTCGATGCCCACGACGATGAGCGGCTGTACCGAGCCCTCTTCGATGGCCGCGTCGAGGGTCTCGCCGACCATCCAGCCCCCGAAGAAGGCCTCGGGTGAGAACAGGTTCTGGCCGTCCTGCATGTACAGCACGGGGAGGTCGCTCAGCTTGCCCGCGCCCTGGGGCACGTAGGTGGTGACCGTGCGGGGCTCGAGGCTGCCCACGCCCTCGTCGAACCCAGGCCAGCGCTCGTAGTGGCTGCGATCGGGCATGGGATCGATCTGCGAGTACTCGCCGAACTCGTCCCAGCCGTGGCGGCGCGCCAGCGGATCGGCGAAGAACTCTTTGTCTCCGCGCACGATCTTGTACAGCCCCTCGGGCGGGATCAAAAGCTCGATGCGGGCGGTGTAAAAGCCGAGGTCGGGCACCGCCTCGACCAGCTCGACTTGCCCCGGCACCCAGGCATTGAAGTCGCCCGCCACGGACAGGTCGTCGTCGGGCTCGCCCCAGTAGGCCACGCAGAACTCGTTGCCCTGCACGCCCGGGAACCCGCGGTCGCCGTAGGTCATGGTGCGGATGTACTCGTCGACCAACGCGACCTGGGCCTTGCCGTCGGCCTTCTCCAGTTCTGCCACCAGGGTGTCGAGGTCGGTGCAGTCCCCCATCGAGGGCGGCGGCAGGTCGGGCTCCGTCTCGGTGTCTCCACCCGACGAGCTGTCGGGGTCGGGTGGCGGCGGCGTCGGAGAGTCGTCGCCCACCGACGTGGGATCGGAGATCGACGACACGGTCGTGGCCGAGCTCGATCCCGAGCCGTCCGACGCGTCGCCCGACGAAGCGTCATCACCGCAACCACCGACGACGAGCACCGTCGCCAACCCGATCCCACCGTAAGACAACCGCATTGCGTGCACACAGTAGCAACCCAGGCCTCGCAGGTGCGTCTTGGTAGTCGATGAGTCAACGTCGCGCGCGCGTCCCCGATTGGATCAAGGCGGTCACCGTGTTGCTCCTCGGCCTCTGGGTGCTGATGAACGTCGCTTATCGGCTCGGCGCGGGCGGCTTCTCCGTGCATGGCTCCGATTTGGACCTCCAGCGAGAATTCGATTCCTCGCTCTTCGAAGTCGATGACTCGCGCTCGATTGCGTTCGTGCTCTCCGAACGGGGCGACGTGTCCCTCGTCCGCTACGAGCCGGGCCTCATCCCCTTCCGGCCCGTGTGCGGCATGAAACAGATGGCGGGCAGCGTCATCCCCGGCGAGGCCTTCAAGAAGGGCCGCTGGATCTACACCCAGTTTCCCGAGATGGAAGGCCCCGACGTCTTCGACCTCGAGACGGGCGAGCTGCACACCCTCGATCCACCCGAGCCCCCCAAGGGCATCATCGATCCCGCCACGATCCCGTTTTATGCCGAGCGCGGCCTGACCTTCGACGACGAGCATCGCATCGAGCCCATCTGGGTCGCCGACAACCACGACAACCTGTCGCACATCAACGAGAGCTGCATGGCCATCAACGCGGCGTTCTTCCTGCTCTTCGCGTTGATGTTCGTGTTCACCCTGATCGCGCTGGTGCTGTCGCTGTTCCGTCGCCCCGCGTAGACGCAAGAAGGCCCGCCGCGTCGGAACGGGCGGGCCTCCTTGAAAGGAACGAGCGCGAGGCTCGAGCGGCTCAGCTGGCGACCCGCAGGTGGGGACGCACGGTCCGGCCGGCGTCGCGCCCCGACATCTGGCCGTACAGCTGGAAGAGCTTTTCGAAGTGACCGTCCATGGTGCCGATCTGTCGGCCCGCCACGGCGCAGGCGCTGCGCAGCTGGTCGCGATCGCGATCGAGCAGGCGGCCGATGGCCAGGGCGCACGAGCTGGGGTCACCCGCCTCGTAGGTCTCCGCGTGACCGGGGCCCGCCAGGGCTCCCGCACCACCGCGGTTGGGCACGATGATCGGCACGCCCGAGCAGATCGACTCGGCGACGACCAGGCCGTAGGTCTCGGCGGCCGAGCCGTGCAGGAGACCATCGGCGCTCGCCATGGCGGTGGCCATGGCCTCGCGGGAGCCGACGTAGCCGGCCAGGTGCACGCCGGGGATCTTGGCGATCTTGCGCTTGATGCTGCGCTCCATCGCGCCGCGTCCGAAGAGCACGAGACCGATGGGACGCTCGCGAGCGGCCAGGCGGAAGCCCTCGAGCATGGTGGGCACGCGCTTTTCGGGGTCGAGACGGCTGACACTGATGAGCAGGTCGGCATCGGGACCGAGGCCGCAGTCGGCCAGCAGTCGCGCCCGCATGCGCTCGTCTCGGTGGTCGGGCGAGAAGCCCTGCTTGTCGATGCCGAAGGGCACCACGCGAGCGCCCGTGACCCCATGCTCGGTGATGCGTCGGCCGAGCCACTCCCCGCTGACCACGGTGGCGTCGTAGCCCGCCGACAGGCGCCGCAGGCCGGACCAGATCGGCCGCGACCAGCGGTCGACCCGACCGAAGCTCAGGCGCGGCGCGAGGAAGGTCTCCGGCCACACGGCGACCGGATCGGTGTGGAACACGAACGCCTTCTTGGCGCGGCCCTGCCACTTCGAGACGGCCCAGCCTCCGCCCAGCGGCGACGAGCCCTCGACGATGTCCGCGTCCTCGCGATCGAGGATCTCGTGGATCGCCTGCGAGCGCGTGAACAGACCGTAGCGATTGTCGAAGGGCGAGCGCGGGCCCTTGACCCACACGATGCGGCCGCCGTCGACTTGGTCCTCACGATCGTGATAGCCGGGCGCCACGATCACCATCTCGTGGCCGGCCTTGGCCGCAGCCGCCAGCTTGTGATGGACGTACGTACGCACGCCGCCACCGCGCTCGGAGTAGGATTCGGATACGTCGACGATCTTCACGGTGCTGGGCGGATGAGCAGCCTCGTCGTCGCGCTCGTTGCGCGAATCTGCGGGCGCTCGGGTCCGAGGGCGGTAGTCCTCCGACCGCCCCGTTTGGATCCAACGAAACGTGGATTTTCGTCCCGCCCCAGCTCACACCCGATGGCGGGTGACGGCGCCGCCCGAGTGCGCACGGAGCTGCGCACTCGGAGGGGCCCTCGGGGGCGAGAGCGACCAGCGTCAGGGCGTCAGAGCGTCAGCGCCAGGGCGACCACGCCACCTGCCAACAGCACCAAGACGCCCGCGATGAGCCACAGCAGGGTGGTGCTGCTCGACGACCGCGCCGCGACCGGGCGGGCGGAGACCCCGATGGGACCGGTCACCTCGGCCTGGGCCAGCGGTTGAGGCCCGGTGATGTCCGCGTATCCGTAGACCTGCTGGCCCGGGTCGGTGGTCGGGTTCGACAGGGCCGGAGGAGACGCGGAGAGAATGGGCACCTCGCCCGACCGCAGGGTCTGCACGCGCGCCCGCGGCGGTACGAGCTCGGTGGCCGAGTCGTCGGGAGACACGGAGACCGCGACCTCGCCACAGACCGGGGCCGGATCGTCGCGGCCCACGTCGGACGACTCGTCGTAGCGCGAGGTCGGGGTGCGACGGCGACGGCCGGGCACGGCGGCGGCCAGCTCGGCCTCCCGTTGTTTGGCCTCGGCCTTTTTCTTCAACGCCTCGGCTTGGGCGCGAGCTTTTTCTTCGGCGCGACGCGACGCGATCAGTGGATCGACCGGCGTGGGGATCCACGAGCGCGGCACCATCGGTTGCTCGTCGGCGTCGGCCTCGTCCCACGCATCGGAGGGCGGAGGCGCGGGCATGGGAGCCCGGACCGTCTCGTTGGTCGGCGCGGTGGGGATGGGCGCTCGCACGGTCTGCTCCCGCACGATTTCCCCGCTGACCGAAATCGCATCGTCGCTCGGGTGAGGCGATGCACTCGCGCGTAGAGGTTCGGACATCGAGTCGCGACACTTTATCAGGCAAAATGCCACAACCAAGGATCGAGAAAACGAATTCCGTTCGCCGTCTTTGGTTTTCCGTCGAGTCGCAGTGAATCCGGTACGGTCCCTGCCGCTCCGTGCAATGCACTTCATCGAGTACGGACGGGCGAGGTCGCCCCCGCCGCTCGATTGGGTAACCTCGACCCCGGATCAACTCATGCCCCACGGCCGCATGCTCGATTTTCAACCACGCGATCTCTCGACGCGCGACCGTGGCCGGAAACGAGCGGTGCAACGCGAGGCCCGACGATGAAGTCTCCCGAGCACTTGTTCGTGTACGGCACCTTGCGCGAGGGGGCCGGTCACCCGATGCACGCGACGCTCGATGCGGGAGCGCGACGCGTGGGCGCGGCTCGAGTTCGCGGGCGCCTGTATCGACTCGATGGCTATCCCGGGCTCGTGCTCGATCCGGCCGCGGACTGGGTCCACGGAGAGCTGTATCGGCTGCACGACGCAGGCGTGCTCGACCCGCTCGATCGCTACGAAGGCGCACACCCGACCGATCCAGAACCCCTCGAATTCCGGCGGATTCAGGCCTCTGTGGTCGATTTCAAGGGCGAGGCCCGAGCGGCGTGGATCTATGTCTACGAGTGGGCCGTCGACGAGCACGCCCGCATCGGTTCGGGAGACTATCTACGGCCGGACTCATGAGCGAAGGCGAAACACACGGCCCCACTCGCCGCGCGACGGCGACCCTCGGCGCGCTCGTGACCCTGTCGTTGCTCGGGTGCCCGGGTGAACCCACGCCGCACGAGAGTCCGGCGCCGACCTCGACTCGATCGGCAGAGCGAGAGATCCGCGACTGCATCGCAGAGCATCGCGCCGCGCCACCCTTCCAGCCGGTCATCACCGCCCTGTGCAGCGAGCGGTTTCGATTGGATGGCGTGTCCGTGGCGGTCGCGATCGCCCGCGGCGACGAGGTGCTCTTCGAGACCGCCGTCGGCCCGCGCTGCCAAGGGAGTCCCGAGGCGCTGACCACCGCGACGACCTTGCGCATGGGCTCGGTCACCAAGCTCGTCACGGCGGCGGTGGCGTTGACCCTTGCGCAACAACAGGAAGTGTCGCTTCGCGAACCGCTCGACCTCGGCTCGCCTCCGTCCACGCCGCCGCTGTCGCTGTCCGAGTTGCTGAACCACACCTCGGGACTGCGCGACCCCGAGCCTCCGCCCTCGGGCCAAGGGTGGTGGTCGGCCGCGTCGACGGCTCGCGAGGCCCCGGGCTCGCATCACTACGCCAACCTCAACTACCTCGCGGTGGGTCGCTGGCTCGAGCGCAGCACGGGCGGGTCATTCGCCGAGCTCTTCGCCCAGCGACCCGAGTTCGCGCCGCTGCGTGAGCGGGTGACCTTCGACCGCACCACGGCGACGCAGCTGGGATGCAGTCACTTCGGGTGGGGCACGTGGCGGCGCGTGCCGCTGGCCACCGAGGCGCCTCTGCCTGCGTTCACGCTGCCCTCGGGGGGCGGGCTCGCCTCGGCTCGCGACCTGGCCCGGCTCCCGGCCGCGCTGGAGCGCATGGGGGTGCTCGAGTCGATGCTCGCCGAGTCCGTGCCCACCGAGCGCCCCGACGTTCGCTATGGCCTGGGCGTCCGCATCACCGAGACCGAGGCTGGCCCCGTGCTCGCGCACTCGGGACAGACAGCGGGACAGTGGGCGGAGCTGCAGTGGTCCCGCGGCGACGTGGCCGTCGCGGTCATGTCGAGCACGCCGCGCGCGTTCAAGGCGACGCTGCTGGCCGCCTTCGAGGCCGCTCGCTCAGCCGAAGCCGAGTAACCGACCGCCCTGGAACACCAGCAGCGCGGCCACGTAGGCGATGACCGTCATCGACACGAACATGAAGATCGGCCAGCGCCATCCGCCCGTCTCGCGGCGCACCACGGCCAGGGTGGACATGCACTGGCAGGCGTAGACGAAGAAGACCATCAGCGCCAAGCCCGAAAGCGGCGTGTGCTGGGGGTCGCCCGTGTCGGGGTTCTTCTGCTTGCGCATCGCCTCGCCGAGCCGCTCGGGCTCCTCGTCCGCGCCCTCCATGCCGTAGACGAGACCCAGGGTGCTCACCAGGACCTCGCGCGCGGCGAAGCTGCCGATGATGCCCACGCCCACGCGCCAGTCTTGACCGATGGGCTCGACGGCGGGCTCGAGCACCTGCGCCATGCGGCCGCCGTAGCTCTCGGCCACCATGGTGGCGCCCCCCTGCCCCGCGCCTGTGCGCTCGGTGGGGAACGAGAGCAACGCCCACAGCACCACCGTGCAGGCCAAGATCACCGTGCCCGCGCTGCGCAGGAAATCCTTGAGGCGATCGACGACCATCAGCAGGGTGTCGGCGAATCGCGGCAAGCGGTAGGGCGGCAGCTCGAGCACCAGCGGCGGCGTGGGGCTGACCAAGATCGTGCGCTTGTAGATGAAACCCACCGCCAACGCGGAGACGGTGGACAGCAGGTACATCCCCAGCAGCACGAGCCCCTGGTCGACCCCCTCGGAGATGAGGGGCTCCCGAGACACGAACAGCGCCCCGATCACCAGGGTGTAGATGGGCAGGCGCGCCGAGCAGCTCATGAAGGGGATCATCAGGATGGTGACCATCCGATCCTTCATGCTGGAGATGGTGCGCGTGCCCATGATCGCCGGGATGGCGCAGGCGTAGCCGCTGAGCAGGGGGATGAAGGCGCGGCCATGCAGGCCCAGGCGCGCCATCAGCCGATCGAGCAGGAACGCCGCCCGAGCCAGATACCCCGAGTCCTCGAGCAGGCCGAGGAACAGGAACAGCAGGGCGATCTGGGGCACGAAGACCACCACGTTGCCCACGCCCGCGATGACGCCCTCGGTGAGCAGCTCGGTGAGCAAGCCGGGGCCCAGCGCATCGCTGACCAGCCCCGAGAGCCAGCCGAAGGTGTCTTCGATGAGCCCCATCATCGGGTCGGCCCAAGAGAAGATCGCGATGAAGATGAAGGCCATCACCGAGACGAAGGTGAGCAGCCCCCACACCCGATGGGTGAGCACGCGATCGATCCGCTCCGAGCGACCCATGGCAGGGGCTTGGCCGCGGACGCGCTCGCGGTGCCCGAGCGCTTCGAGCACTTCGTCGACCCGGCGATAGCGGGCGCAGATGAGCTGCTCGGCGGCGGCCCGCAGCTCGGAGGGTTCGCGGTCGCGCCATGGCCCGGGCTCGGGCTCGGCGACCTCGACCCCGGCGACCTTCGCCAGCAGCTGCGTGCGGGCCAGCGCGGGCGAGTCGCCCGTACAATCGCTCAGGACGCCACGCAGGGCATCATCGTCGGGCCCCGGCGTGACGACCACGGGCTCGGTGCTCTGGTCGGCGGCCTCGTGCAGCGCTTGGTACAGCGCCGCGACCACCTCGGGCGCGCCTTTGCCCACCCGGGCGACGGTGGACACCACGGGCACGCCGATCTCCGCGGCCAGGGTCGAGGGCTCGACGGGCAAGCCAGCCTCGCGGGCCACGTCGACCATGTTGAGCGCCACCACCACGGGCAGACCCAGCTCGAGCACCTGCACCGCCAGATAGAGGTTGCGGGCGAGGTTGGAGGCATCGAGCACCAGCAACACCGCATCGGGGCGCTCGGTGCCGGTCAGGACCTCGAACGCCACCTGCTCGTCCTGGGAGGTGGGGCTGAGGCTGTAGGTGCCCGGAAGGTCGAGCAGGCGTAGGGTGGCGTCGCTCTCGTCCTGGCGCAGACGGGGGCTCAGGTCGCCCTCGAGGCACTGCACGGTGACCCCCGCGTAGTTGCCCACGCGATGGCGAGACCCGGTGAGGACGTTGAAGAGGCTGGTCTTGCCGACATTCGGGTTGCCGGCCACGGCAACGCGTAACACCGAGCCGCTCATCGGCGAACCACCCGGACGTACGCCGCTTCCGCGCGTCGCAGCGACAAGTGATACCCGCGGATGCGAAGCTCCAGGGGATCACCCAGCGGCGCTTTCTTCACCAGCTCGACTCGCGTGCCCAACACGAATCCCATCTCGAGCAAGCGCACCGCCATGTCGCCGGGGCCTTGCACCCCCGTCACGTCGGCCGCGGTGCCGATCGGCAAGGTATCGAGTGTGGTTTCGTCCCCTTTCACGGGCCGCGGAGCATAGCAGAGGAACGACAACATGGAACATCGCAACCTCGGATCCAGTGGCCTTCGCGTCTCCGCCCTTTGCTTGGGCACCATGACCTTCGGCGAAGCCGACTCCAACTCGTTCATGCACAAGGTCGGCTGCGACGAAGCCACCTCGTTTTCGATCATGAACCGGGCCCTCGAGCTCGGCGTCGATTTCTTCGATACCGCCGACGTCTACGGCCAAGACGGCCTCACCGAGCGGGTGATCGGCAATTGGTTCGAAAAGGACGGCCGACGGGACGATGTGATCCTCGCCACGAAGTTTCGTTTCAAGATGGGCGCGGGCCCCAACGGGACCGGCGCTTCCCGCTACCGGATCATGAAGACGGTGGAGGACAGCCTGCGGCGGCTGAAGACCGATCGCATCGACCTGTACCAGATCCACATGCAGGACATCGCGACGCCCGAGGAAGAGACGCTGCGCGCGCTCGATGATCTCGTGCGTCAGGGCAAGGTGCTGTACATCGGCTGCAGCAACTACGCCGCCCATCGCCTGGTCGACAGCCTGTGGACGAGCAAGACCCAGGGCCTCGAGCGCTTCGTCTCGGCGCAGATGCAGTACAGCCTGGTCACCCGCGACATCGAGCGCGAGCACGTGCCCGTGTGCCGCGAGCACGGGCTGGGCATCCTGCCCTGGTCCCCGCTGGCGGGCGGCTTCCTCACGGGCAAGTACCAGCAGGGCCAGGGCGCGCCCGAGGGCACGCGGCTCGAGCAATGGAAAGACCGCTACGGTCGCTTCGACAACGATCGCAACTGGCGAATCTTGGCGGCGCTCACCGAGGTCGCGGGGCAGCTCGAGGCCAAGCCGGCCCAGGTCGCGCTGGCCTGGCTGATGGCCAAGCCGCAGGTCACGTCGGTGATCTTCGGCGCCCGCTCGCTACAGCAGCTCGAAGACAACGTGCGGGCGGCCGAGCTCGAGCTCTCCGCCGAGCAGATGTCGGCCCTCGACGAGGCCTCGAGCTTCGACCTCGGCTACCCCTACAACTTCATCGGCCAGGTGCAGAAGCGCTGGTAGCCGCCGCCTGAAAGTAAGCCCGCGAACGCCTCCGGGGGATTTGGAGGCGCCGCGGGCTTCGACATGTTCCACGGACAGAGGAATCAGCGGGCACTATCCGTGGATCCAGTAGATCGACAAAGCCATCGCCAGCCAGGAGCTCACCGCGATGCACACGGCGGCGACGATCACCACCGTGCGTTCTCGTTGGGCGACGTCGCGGATCGGCACCTGAGCGATCGAGCCCACCATAGGAGAGCCCAGCGGGGTATTGAACGGCTGTGACTCGGCCCCGCTCATCGCCATGCGGATCGAGGGCTCCGTCCAGCGGGTGATCGACCCGGTGGTGGGCTCGGACTCGGCCCAGGGCATTCGCCAAGAGATGTCGCCGTCGAGGCGCGTGGGCTGCTCGTTGCGCTCGGCCATCATCGCCGCCTCGAGGGCGCCGCAGGCCTGCCCCGCGTTCGCGTAGCGCAGCTGCGGGTCTTTGGCGCACAGCCGCTCGACCACGGTGGCCAGCGCGTCGCTGAAGCGCCCGCGCAGCGAGGGGACCTCGCGACGGATCTGCATCGACAGCAGCAGCACCGAGTCATCAGCGGTATAGGGCGGCTCCCCGGTGAGCATCTCGTAGAGGATGAGGCCGGTGGAGTACAGGTCGGAGGCCTCGGTGACTTCTTTGCCCGAGGCCTGCTCGGGGCTCATGTACTGCGGCGTGCCGAAGATCTGCCCGAGCCCGGTGAGGCGCCGACGACCGTGGGGCATGCGGGTCTTGGCGATCCCGAAGTCGAGCAGCTTCACCAAGCGTCGCTTCCGACTGCCCGGCGTGACGATGATGTTCTCCGGCTTCACGTCGCGGTGGATCACCCTCATCGAGTGGGCGTAGTGCAGCCCCTCGAGCAGTTGGCTGGCGATCGACAGGGCGAGCTCGACGTTGAGCGGCGTCCCGAGGATCTCGCTCAGCTCGAAGCCTTCGACCAGCGGCATCACGAAGTAGCTGAGCTCCCCGTCCTCGTCGACGTCGAGAATGTTGACGCAGTTGGGGTGGCACAACTGAGAGGCGGTCAGCGCCTCTCGTTCGAAGCGGGCCCGAATGTTGGGGTTGCAGCGCAGGTCCTCGTGCAAGATCTTGATCGCGACCGCCTTGGACAAGCCCAGTCGCGTGCCTCGAAACACGCCGCCGGTCATGCCGAAGCCGAGCACCTTCTCGATGCGGTAGCGACCATTGAGCACGCGTCCCTGCAGCTCGGCCGCCCACTCTTCGAGACCGCCGCACTCGGCCATGCTGGGGGCGGGCGAGCGCGGTTCGGTGACCGTCCCGAACGCCGAGTGTGGGAGCAATCGCGGAGGTCCGCCCGAGCCCTCGAAGCACGGCTTCGTCTCGGCACGACCACCGTGCACCTCGAACTCGGGAACCTGAGGAACTACTCGAAGCATCGACGTCGACCCCGCCTCTTTCAACCGGTCGCAGTACGCCTGAGCTCAGCCGGCGGTTACGAACAAAACAGCGAATTGTTCAATGATGACGGATACAAGGATCGCTCACCGGCTCACCGAAATCGCGCGCGCCGAGGCTGTGGGCAACTCGTTCGATGTGCCCGCGCCTCGATCGGACGTCGACTTTCGACGAGAACACCGATTTCGACGAGCTAGGGGTCGTCGGTGATCGCCGATGCATCCGACAGCTGCGCGGCGAGGGTCGAGGCCCGCGCCTCCTCGCGTCGGGCCTGCTCGCCATCCATGTCGGCGAGCCCCTGGCGAACCGACTCGAGCAGCGGTCGAGCCTCATGGTTGCGGCCGACGTCGTGCAGCAGCTGGGCATGGTCGAGCATGGTCGACCACTGCATCATGGTGCCGGGGTTGTTGACGCGCGCCGTCGCCTCGGCGCGCTCGACCATCTCGAGCGCCTCTTCATGGCGCCCCGCCGCCCGCAGGGCTCGACTCAGGCCCGCGGTGGCCTTCGAAAGCCGCGGGTGCTGGGCCGCGCTGATTTCCTCGACGATCTCGATCGCCCGGCGGTACTTGGCGATGGACCCCTCCACGTCGCCCTGCGCCAGCAGCAGCTTGCCCTCGATCCGAGCGTGGGACGCCAGGTCGATCGTCCCCCCGGGGTGGAGGGTGGTGAGGATCTGGTAGGCCCGATCGACGCCCTCGCGCGCGGCCTCGAGCTCTCCGCGGTCGATGCCGAGGTCGGCGAGGAACAGCGTGGGCATGGCCACCGCATCGTGCATCGGCCCCCGTGCCGCGCCCGAGATCCCCAGCGCCCGCTCGATGTGGCCGCGCGCGAGCTGAAGCCGCCCTTCGAGACGCTCGAGCGACCCGAGGTTGTAGTAGATCTCGGCCAGCATGGGGTGACCCTCGCCGACCACGTCCCGCCCCAGCCGCAGCGCCCGGCGAAGCAGCTCCCGCGCTTCGTCGTAGCGATGCAGATAGATCTGGGTGGCCGCGATGTCGTTGAGCAGCGTGACGAGGTCGAGCTGCGACGCGCTGCGATCGGCCTCGAGCCGCTCGCGGGCGGCGAAGAGCAGGGGCAGCGTCTCCGAGAAGCGGCTCTGGCGAAACAGGACATCCGAGCGCGCCCGCAGCACGGCGACGTGCGCGGGCGAGTCCGACGGCAGCCGCTGGGCCCCGGCCACTGCCACCCGCACCCAGGTCTCCCCCGCCTCGAGCCGCTGGAGGGCGTAGCCCACCAACCCGGCGAGCCGAGCCGCAATGACCACGCTCAGCTCGGTCTCGGCCGCCCCCACCGCCTCCGCGTAGGCCTGCTCGAGCAGCTCGCGCGCCGACTCGAACTCCCCCTGGAACTGCACCGCGTCGGCGTAGCTCATGAGGATCTTCGCGTGCACGGTGGGATCGGCATCGCGGGCGCGCTGCTCCAGCTCTCGCAGCACGGGCGTCGCCTCTTGGACCATCCCCGCGCTCGCCGTCATCTTGGCGCGCGCCAGCTCGGTCAGCAGCTGATCGTCGGTGCCCTCGGCCAACACCGCGGACGGCGGAGGATTGCGACAGTCCTCGAGCCGGGGCAGCGCGCTGGCGGCCCCGGTGGCCGACTCGACCACGCGCGGGTCGGCCCCCTCGAGCGCCCCCACCAGCGAGGCCATGGCGGCCAGGCTGCGGTTGAAGCAGGCCGCCCGCAGGTAGAAGGCATCGTCGGAGATCGTCTCGCGGCTCTCGCAGGTCTCTCCCACCGCGCGTGCCCATCGCTCGGCGTAGACATCGAGCGCGGCGCTGGTGTGCTGGGCGGCGTTGGAGGCGAAGGCCAGCCCCGTCTGCTCGAAGGACTCGATCACCCCGCGGCGCTGCGCGGGACCCCAGACCTCGTCGATCTGGTCGGGCCGTGGCTGACAGGCGGTCTCGGGCCCCGCCAAGGCCATGGCCACCGCCGTGCCCAGGCCCGCGACCCCCAGCGCGATGCTGCCGATGGCCACGCGGCTCCACCGTCGTCGGGGAGCGAGCGCCTCGACCAGAGGATCCATGGAGTGGAGGCGCCGCTCGGGGTCGATCTCGGTGCCCGCACGCAAGATCGTCCGCAAGGACTTGGGCACGTCGACCAGCGCGACCTCGATCCGCTCGCGCTTGGCTTCGTCGCTGATGGTGGCCGCTCGCCCGGCATGGACCCGCTGCGCGGTCAGGACCTCGATGGCGGTGATGCAGAAGGCGTAGATGTCCGTCTGCACCGACGCCCCGCTGCCGCCGTGCTGCTCGGGTGCCATGTACGAGGGCGTGCCCGCCACCGTGGTCGAGTCCGCCGCGCTGGGCGTGTTGGCCTGCACCGCGAGCCCGAAGTCGGCGAGCAGCGCGGTGGTGGTCTCGTCGACCAGGATGTTGCTCGGCTTGACGTCGCCGTGAACGATGTCGAGTCGATGCGCGGCCTGCAGCCCCAGCGCGGCGCCGTGCAGCAGCCCGAGCTTGGTGTCGAACGAGCAATCTTGGCCGTGCGTCCCCAGCCAGCGAAACAAGTCCGTGCCCTCGATGCGCTCCATGACGATGAAGACGTCACCGCGGTGCTCGTCGACCTCGAACACCCGCACGATGTTGGGATGCGACAGCTGGGCCAGCATCCGCGCCTCGGCGCGCAGGGCCTCGGCGTGGGCATGAATGGTGCGCACGCCCGCATCGCCGCCGCGATCGGAGAACACCTTGATCGCCACGCGCCGACCGAGCTGAGGGTCGTCGGCTTCGTAGACCGCACCGCCACCACCCTGCCCCAGCTGCCCGCGCAACAAGAACCGACCCACCGAGGTGCGACCGTGCAGCCCCGAGAACAAGCGCGCCCCCACCCGTTCGCGCATGATGTCGTCGAGCAAGCCCGCACCGGGGCGCCCGGCCTGGCCGAACGCCTCGGAGACGGTGGGGTCGTCCTTCATCGGTCGAGTTCCCAGTCGGCCTGCTGACGGATGGACCGCGCCCACCGCTCGAGGTTCTGGGTCGTACGCTCGACGATCTCGGGGTCGATGGCGAGGTTGCGCAGCTGCTCTTGCAGCTGCTGCCGCGCCCGCTGGATTCGAGTCTTGATGGTGCTGCGAGGCACTCCGAAGGCCTCGCCCAGCTCCGCCGTGGACATCGACTCCCAGTAGTGCAGCTCCACGATGATCTGCGAGTCGAGCGGAATGCGGACCAGCGCCGAGAGCAGCGCGCGCTGCTCGGCCCGCCACGCGACCGCCTCGCTCGGCGAGGGCACGACGGAGTCGGCGCTGATGGTGCTGGGATCGAAGGCGTGCGGATCACGGGCTCGCTCGCGCAGGCTTCGGACCAGCTCGTTGCGCGTGATCGCCACCAGGTAGGCCCGGAAGCTCGTGTGGACCTCGAGCTTGTTGCGGACGCGAACCAACGACTCGAAGACCCGCTGGAGGACGTCTTCCTCGTCGGTGGTCTTGCCGCGCACCAGGTTGCGAACGAGACTGAAGTAACGCTGGTACAGCGTCGCCCCCGCCTCTTGGTCCCCGCCCCGCCACGCCTCGAGTAATTCGAGATCTCCGCCGGCCTTCAACCCTCTCAAGATAGCGCACTCATGCGGGGATGAAGTCCCGTTGTGACATGCCTCGGGCACGGCTCACGATAACAGCAAAGTACACCACTGCTCCGCGTCTACGTTGTTTATCGAGATCTTCGCCGTCCAATCGTGGACCCTCGTCCTCTGGTTTGTGGGCATCGCTCCAGGTGCTCGTGATCGTATCGTGACACCGGCGATCTTTTTGACAGTGAAGAACCGCTCAAACCTCGGTACCGAACGAGGCGGCGGTCATTCGCACCGTGCGCTCGTCCTCGCCGACCCACGGGCCCCCCGGTGCCGTCTGCGGATTCGAGGCCTCGATCGCGGTCGATCGATCGGGCTCACAAACCTTATTGGACGCGGGCACGCTGCGCTCCACGATCTCGTCGATGGGGCGCCGCGGCGCGACGAACAGCTCGGCCAGAAACCGGGCCTGCGCGGGGCCATGACTGCACCACCCCTGCAGGCTCATCACCCCCTCGAGCGCCTCCGCCATGGCCAATGCGCTCGGGTAGCGACGGCTCGGCTCGGGCTGGAGCGCTGTGATGATGACCGACTCGAGCGACGAAGGCACGGCGGGGCAGACTCGACTGGGCGGCACGATGACCCCGCTGAGCATCTGCTGCATGCACTCGAGGGGATCCTTGGCCGTGAACAGCCGCCGCATGGTCACCATCTCGTACAGGACGATGCCGAGCGCAAAGACATCGGTGTGGGGACCGACCGGCTCACCCCGGCACTGCTCGGGCGCCATATAAGCCGCATTGCCCTTGCAGTGCCCCACCCGCGTCCTCGAGCACTGGGCCCGGCTCTTGGCGATCCCGAAGTCGAGCAAGCTGACCTCGCCGCGCAGACCGAGGCGGATGTTGGCGGTGGACACGTCGCGGTGCACCACCCCCAAGGGTCGACCCTCGAGATCGCGAAGCTCGTGCACGTGGTGCAGGGCCGTCGCCACTTCCAACGCCACATGCACCGCCAGGGGCAAGGGCACGCTTCGCCCGTGACGCCGCGCCGCGGCCAGCACCGTGCGCAGGTCGGCCCCGGGCACGTAGCGCATCACGTAGAACGGCTGGCCATCGACTTCGTCGAAATCGAGGACGTCGACCAGGTTGCGGTGATCGAAGCGAGCGGCCAGACGAGCCTCGTCGAGCAGCATGTCTCGCATGTCGGAACGAGCTTCCATTCCGGGACGGATCCGCTTGAGCACGACGAGCTTGTGCACGTCTTGGTAGCCCTGCCCGACCGCCAGGTACAGCTCGGCCATGCCGCCCACGGCCAGGCGTCGCAACACCCGATAGCGACCGATCATCGCCCCGCCCGGCCACGCTGGCTTCGACCCCTCGCCGTCGCTGTTCGATCCGCCCATGACCATCCGACGTAGGTGGGTATGCCTTTCCCCCACCATGGTTACTCGCCATGCGTGAACCCGCGCTGGCGCGACGATCCCGCGATCGCGTTTCGATCGGCATACGAGGCATCGCCCGGTTCGGATCGAGGGGATTGCACGACGGGCTGCTACGATTGCCTGCACGCGTGGCCGACGACGACCAACCCGCACCGAAGAGCTTTCCCTCGCTCACCACGCAGGCCAAGAACCTCTCGGCCACCGCATTCGATGCCCTGCGCGCCACCATGAGCGGCGAGCAGGTCCGGGCGCAATCGGAGGAATTCGATCGCCGCATGCAGGTCTGCTTCGACTGCGACAGCTACGAGGCGGCGAGCATTCGCTGCCTCGAGTGTGGCTGTCACCTCAAAGCGAAGGCCCGGCTGTCGATCGCGAAGTGCCCGCTGGACAAGTGGTGAGCGCCTGCACCACCGCGGGCAGGACCGACTCGACCCGATCGTCGACCCGCAGCTGAACCAGGGGGTCGCCCCGCGTGGGCCCGAGGTTGATCACCGCGGTGGGCTTGCCCTCCTTGGCCGCGCGCCGCACGAAGCGATAGCCGGAGAACACGGTCAGCGAGGAGCCGACCACCAGCAAGACCTCGGCTTCTTCGTACAGGGACCACGCTTCGGCCGTGGTCGCGGCGGGCACGTTCTCGCCGAAGAACACCACGCGCGGCTTGACCACGCCGCCGCACGAATCGCAGCCCGCGAGCACGAAGCCCTCGACCACCGACGTGGGCAGCTCGGCGTCGCCGTCGGGGGCCTGCTCGACGCCATGCCGTTCCCAGCCCGGATTCAGCGCGAGCAGCCGCGCCTGCAGGTCGTCACGCGACTCGACGTAGCCGCAGTCGAGGCACTGCACCTCGTGCAGCGCCCCGTGTAGCTCCACCACCCGCTGGCTTCCCGCCGCATGGTGCAGACGGTCGACGTTCTGGGTGATGAGACCGCGCAGCAGTCCCGCCTGCTCGAACGTGGCCAGGGCCTGGTGGGCCGCGTTGGGCCGCGAGCTGCGAAAACGGGGCCAGCCCACCACCGCGCGCGCCCAGTAGCGCTGTCGGCCCGCGTCGTCGCCGATGAAGGTCTTGTACTGGATGGGGTTGCGGGTGCGCTTTTTCGTGGTGGGACCGCGATAGTCCGGGATCCCCGAGCCCGTGCTGCACCCCGCTCCCACCAAACCCACCACCGAGCGCCCGCGCAGCATCTCGACCAGGGCCTCGATCCCGGCTTCGCCCCGCAGTGCCGGTACGGCGTCCATGGGCGAGGACGGTAGCAGCTCGTGGGCACGAGTGTGGTGCTTCGCCACGTCGCAGGCTGCGACGATCGACGTTGGGTGCCCCGCCCCCCAGCGGACAAGTGCCCGAGATCTGGTGGCTTCGCGCAGGTGACAGGGTGGCCCGCAACTTGGACAATGGGCGGGACGTGGGTGTATCGAGCAGGCAGAGATCTGCGACGGCCGTGATTGCGGTGGCGTTGGCGCTGGGCGCCGGCTGCCGCGACGATGGCTCGGCCGTCGACGAGGAAGGGACCACCGAAGCGGAGGCGACGGACGCCGCCGACGACACGGGCGAACCCGCCGACGACACGGGCGAACCCGGCCCCGAGCCGGTCTACCTCGAGCCCACCGAGCACCTGACGCGCGCCTCCATGGCGCTACGCGGGGTTCGGCCCTCCCCCGACGAGCTGATGCGAGTGGCCGACGACCCCGAGGCACTGCCGCAGATCGTCGACACCTACCTCGAGGACCCCCGCTTCGGCGACATCGTCCGCGACCTCCACAACGACGGCCTGCTGTCGCTGGTCGACTTCTTCGTCTTCCCCGCCGGGTTCATGCCCAAGGGACCGATCGACGACGTCGACGCCTACCGACTCAACCGCTCGATCACCGAGGCGCCGTTGCGGCTCATCGAGCACGTGGTGATGACCGACCGGCCCTACTCGGAGATCGTGACCGCCGACTATACGGTGGCCGACGGCAACGTGGCCGCGGTGTGGGGCCTCGAGCACGAGGGCGCCGCCGAGGCCTGGACCACCACCCGCTGGCAGGACGAGCGCGACAACGCGGGCATCCTGTCGGACCCGTGGGTGTTCCAGCGCTACGGCAGCACGCTGAGCAATGCCAACCGCGGTCGCGCCAACGCCATCTCCCGCGCCCTGCTCTGCTACGACTTTCTCTCTCGCGACATCGAGGTCGACGCCAGCGTGAACCTGGCCGACCCCGACGAGGTCGCCAACGCGGTGGTCGAGAACGCCGCCTGTGCGAGCTGCCACCAAGCCCTCGACCCGCTGGCGAGCTTCTTCAAGGACTGGTCGCCGACCTACGTGCCCTCGGACGTCGAGTACCCGCACGACCCCTACGTGACCGACGTGTTCCCCAACTCGGGGGTGGTCATGCGGGACGCGGGCTACTTCGGGCAGGCGGGCGAAGGCCTGGCCGACCTGGGGCAGCTCATCGCCGACGATCCTCGGTTCTCGCTGTGCGCGGCCCAGCGCTTCTACGCCTACTTCCACCAGATCGACCGCGAGGGGGTGCCGCTGGAGACCGCGGCTTCGCTGCAGCAGGCCTTCACCAGCGAGGGCATGAGCGCCAAGGCCCTCGCCCGCGCCATCGTGCTCGACGACGAGTTCCGCATCTCGCACATGGAGGTGGACAGCGAGCGCGACCCGGTCGGCGTGAAGAAGGCCCGGCCCACCCAGCTGGCCTTGCTCTTCGACGACCTCACCGGGTTCCGCTGGCAGACCGACCTCTCCGAGTTCGAGCTCGCCCCCGTCGATCTGATGGCCGACTCCTTCCTCGGCTACAACGTGCTGCTCGGCGGCATCGACTCGCTCTTCGTCACCCGGCCCTCCCACACCTACGGGGCCACCACCAGCCTGGTGCTGCGCAACCTGGCCCGCGAAGCGGCCCACCACGTGGTCGACACCGACTTCGACGCGCCCGACGTGGGCTCGCGGCACCTGCTGACGTTGGTGAGCGAGACGGACACCGACGAAGCGCTCGTCCGCCAGCAGCTGGCGGAGCTGTACCTGCGAATCTTCGCTCAGATCGTCGAGCCCGACGACCCCGCCATCGACGACAGCCATGCCTTGTTCCAGGCCGCGCTCGAACACTCGGGCGAGATCCGCCGCGCCTGGAAGATCACCCTCACCGCCCTGCTCCAAGACGTGGACGTCGCCTACTACTAGAAGGGACTCGAACGATGACGATGCTCAAGATCACACGTAGAGGGCTCTTTGTCGGCGGCGCGGCCACGCTGGGGGCGGGCCTGCTCACCACGCGTCGCGTCGCCCGGGCGGGCTCCAGCCAGCCGCCGCGACGGCTGATCATCGTGATGGCGGACGGCGGCTGGGATCCCACCGCCACCCTCGACCCCAAGCCGGGGCTGGCCACCATCGACGTGCTCCCCGGCGACATCCAGGACTTCGGCGGCCTGCCCGTGTACGTCGACGGGACCCGCCCCGCGGTCACGAGCTTCTTCGAAGCCCACGCCGCCCACTGCACGGTCATCAACGGCATCGGGGTGCAGTCGCTCAATCACCCCGACTGTGCCAAGCGCGTGCTGACGGGGACCTCCTCGGACATCAACGCCGACATCGGGGCCATGACCGCGCACGCGCTGGGCCAAGACCTCGCCGCGCCCTACCTCGTGCTCGGGCGCAACGCGTTCTCCGGGCCCTACGCCTCCTTGGCCGCGCGGGCGGGCACCGCCAACCAGCTGGGCACGCTGCTATCGGCCGAGCAGGCCTTCCCCGTGGGCAGCCCCGCCGACTTCACCCCGCGGCTGTCGCTCGATGCCACCGAGGACGATCTCATTCGCAACCACGTGCTCACCCGGGCGCAGCGAGAGGTCGACGAGCGCGGGCAGTTCGGTCGCAACGAGCGACGCCTGCAAGACTTCATCGACGCCCTCGACCGCGGCGACGCCCTGGCCGAGACCGCGGACTTCGGCGACTTCGGCTACACGGGAGACCTCGGCTTCCAGGCCCAGCTCGCCGCCAATGCGCTCGAGCAGGGCCTGTGTCACTCGGCGCAGATCGAGCTCGGCGGCTGGGACAGCCACGACGACAACCTCGATCAGATCCCCCTGGCCGACGCGTTCTTCTCTGGCCTGCACTCGCTCATCGACGAGCTCGTCGCCCGCCCCGGGCTCGACGCGGGCAGCCGCATGATCGACGACACCGTGGTGCTGGTCGTCTCCGAGATGGGCCGAACCCCCAAGCTCAACGCGACCGGCGGCAAGGATCATTGGCCGATCACCTCGGCCATGTTGATCGGCGGTGGCCTCCCTGGCGCCCGAGTGCTCGGCGGCACCGACGACATGCTGCTGCCTCTCAACGTCGATCTCGACAGCGGCGCCCCGGGCGACGGCGGCGTGCAGATCCAGTACGGCAACTTCGCAGCCGGCGTGCTCGAAGCGGTGGGCGTCGACGCGGCCACCTACTTGCCTGGAGTGGAGCCCTTCCGTGCCCTGTGCAGCTAGTTGCCGCGCAACGGTGTGCCGGCCACTGCTCGTCGCGCTGCTGTGCGGAAACGCGACGCTCCTCGGCTGCAGCGGAGACGACAGCCAAGACGATGGAGCGATGGCCAGCTCCAGCGAAACGGGCACCGACGGTTCCGGCGACGCCGAAAGCACCGCCGACGAAACGGGCGGCGACTCCACGGCGGCTGCCGATACGTATGACAGCCTGGACGAGCGCCCCTGTCCGGACGACAGTTTTCTGACCTACGAGTCCTTTGGCGGGCCCTTCTTGTTGAATTACTGCACTGGGTGCCATCACTCACGCTTGCCCGCCGACCAGCGCCAAGGGGCGCCGATCGAGGCCAACTTCGACGACCTCGAAGACATCCGGAACTGGGCAGATCGCATCTGGGCCCGGGCTGCGGACGATAACGCCTCGATGCCACCGGTGGGCGCGCCGGGTGCCGACGAGCGGGCCCAGCTCGGACAATGGCTCGCTTGTGGTGCACCGACCAACGACGAGCTCGACGAGTAAGCGTTACACTCGGGCTCGTGAAGGGTCTGGATTGGTCTTTGGTTTCTTGCGTGACCGTGTCCCTTGCCGCCGGGTGCGTGCAAGACACGGTACCCATCGACGACGACAACGGTTCGACTTCGGACACGGTCGAGACGACGACGGGCGTCACTCCCAACACGAGTGAACCCGCGACGAGCTCCACCACCGACGAGGTCACGAGTTCGTCCAGCGGCACGCCTCCCGCCGAGAGCACGGGCGAGCCCACGACGAGCGCGACCGATACGGGTGCGACCAGCGTCGCTTCGGGAGACGAGACCGGAACGCCGACCGTCTGTGGCAACAACGTCGTCGAAGGCGACGAGGTCTGCGACCTCGCGCAGCTCGGCGGAGAGACCTGCGAGTCGCTGGGCTTCCAGGGCGGGCAGCTCGGCTGCTTGCTGACCTGCGACGACTACAACATCCTCGGCTGCTTCGTGTGCGGCAACGAGGTGGTCGACATCGCCGAGGACTGCGAGGGCTCCGTGCCCAAGGAGGTCACCTGCGAGTCGATGGGCTTCGAGGCGGGCACCGTCACCTGCGGAGCCGACTGCCTCTTCGACACCTCCGACTGCTCCATCTGCGGCGACGGCATCCAGCAGGGCCCCGAGGACTGCGACGGCCTCGACGTGCAGGGCAACGACTGCGCCGCGATCGGCTTCGACAGCGGCGAGCTCGGCTGCAACATCCCCACCTGCGGCTACGACTACTCGGGCTGCGAGGGCGGCCAGTACATCCAGGACTTCGAGGGCGGGCCTCCCATGCCGCTCGAGTTCACCACCATGGGCGCGGCCGACTGGGTGGTCGACGGCGTCATGCCCATCAACGGCAGCTTCTCCGCCTGGTCCACCGACCTCGGCGAGGGCCAGAACAACTCGCTGCTCATCGACGCCACCTTTGCCGTCGACGGCGACATCTCGTTCTGGCACCGCGAGGACAGCGAGGCGACCTTCGACTTCCTCGAGTTCTATATCGACGGCGTCTTGATCGACAGCTGGTCGGGCATCAACCCCGCGGCCATGTTCACCACCCCGGTCACCGCGGGCGTGCACTCCTTCGAGTGGCGCTACGCCAAGGACGGCATCGTCAGCGTCGGCCTCGACTCGGTGTGGGTCGACGACATCACCATGATCCCGGGCGTTCCGATCTAGTCACCGATCGATGGCCCGCGTGCCCCATGCCGTCGCCGGGAGCGTGCTGGGCGTAGCGTTGAGCTGCGCCCCCGCCTCGGACTCGAGCCCGGCGTCGACCGATGCGTCGTCGACGGGTAACGGTGACGCGCACGCCGAACACTCGGCGACCCACGACGCCGACCACGACAGCAGCGGCGGCGACGACACGGGCCCCTCGATGCCCGGCTCCACCAGCGCGCACGGCGGGCAGGGGGGCTCGGGCACTGGAGGCGAGTCGTCGACCGGAGGGGACGACGGGATCGACCCCGGCGCTCCCTTCGAGCTGATGGAGTTCGATGCCCCGCATCAGTCGGTGCTCGGGGCCCGTGGTCCCGGCCAGGCGTGGGGCGACATCGACGGCGACGGCTGGCTCGACCTCGTCACGCCCGGCGGCAGCGCCCCGAGCCTGCTGTGGCACAACGAGCACGACGGCACCTTCACCCTCGACCCGTCCACGCCCGACCTCGACGCCCACCTCGACACGCTGGGTGCCAACTTCGTCGACTACGACAACGACGGCGATCCCGACCTGTACCTGCTGCGCCATGACGCCAATGTCCTGCTGCGCAACGACGGCGGGACGTGGGTGGACGTGAGCGCCGCGACCGGTGTCGACGATCCGGCCAGCTCCACGGCGGCGACCTGGGGCGACTACGACCAAGACGGCTGGCTCGATCTATACGTCGCCAATGCCGGGGCCGACGAAGACAACCTCTATCGCGCCGACGGCACGGGCCACTTCGAGCTCGCCAACGGCGTCTTGCCCGGCCGGGGCAAGCTGCAGGCCTACGGCACCACCTTCTCCGATTTCGACGACGACGGCGACGTCGACCTGCTGGTGGTCAACGACAAGCACGTCGGCAATCAGATGTGGCGCAACGACGGTCCCGGCTGCGGCGGCTGGTGCTTCTCCGACGTGAGCGCGGCCTGGAACGCCGGGATGAAGGCCGACAGCATGGGCGTCGCCGTGGGTGACTACGACAACGACGGCGACCTCGACGTGTCGATCACCGACAACAACCGGCACAACGTGATGCGCAACGAGCTCGGCGTCGGGGGGATGGGCTTCGTGGACGCTTCGGCCGAGGCGGGCGTGCTCTTCGACGCATTCGGCTGGGGCACCATCTTCTTCGACTACGACAACGACGGCTGGCTCGACCTGTACGTCGCGGACGGCAACATCGGCACCGACCCGACGAGCCGGCTGTTCCACAACGAGGGCGGGTTCTTCGCCGACGCCACCACCGACTGTGGCTGCAACGACGTGGGCTGGGCCTTCGGCGTCTCCTATGCCGACTACGACCTCGACGGCGCGGTGGACTTCGTCGTGGGCTACCGCGGCTCGAGGCACGAGCTTTACCGCAACCGCACCCAGACCGGGCACCACTGGCTGTTGGTCGAGCTGCACGGGGCGGGGCCGGTCAACCGCGACGCGGTGGGGACCCGGGTCCGCGTGGTCACCACCTCCGGGCAGTCCCTCATGCGGCAGGTCAAGCTGGGCTCGAGCGTCGCTTCGGGCAACAGCCTGCGGCTGCACTTCGGCCTCGGCGACGACGACATCGAGTCGATCGAGGTGCGTTGGCCCGACGGCACCCTCGAAGTGCTCGCGCCCCCGCCCGTCGACGGGCTGTGGGTTCACGACTATCCCGCGCCGTAGCGGCGCGACTTCGCGAGAGCAAACGCGGCGCGCTCGCGCTCAGGCGGCAGCGCCGGAGTCCGAGGCGCCGGGCGTCGCGGCGTCCGGGCGCGCGATCGTGAGGCCCTGGACTCGCTCCTCGGGCTCGGGCTCGTCGAGGAACGCGCGGAGCTTGGCGTAGAACGGGCGCGCGACCACGAGCGACGAGTGCCCGCCGGGCATCACCGTGTAGTCGCGCTCCTTGTCCACGCCCTTGAGCAGCTCGGGCAGGGGGCAGATCGCATCCTGACCGGCGCTGATCTGGCAGACCCGCACGCCGTCGGGAATCGGAGCGTCGCGAAGGTCGCGGAGGAAGCTGCTGGTGGGCAGAACCTGCCAAACGGAGGGGCTCACCATGCCCACCGTGCCCACACCGGCGAGGCCGACCCAGGTGCCGCTGGTGGGCGTGCCCATCAGCGCGAGGCGGCGCACCCAGCGATGCGCTTGCAGGAACTTCAAGGCGTGCAGGGCGATGAGACCGCCCATGCTGAAGCCGACGAGGTCGACCTGCGTCACGCCGAGCTCACGCTCGATGCGGGCGAGCTGGTCGACCAGTTGCTGCGCCGACGCCCGAAGCGAGCGCAGCTGGAACGTGCCGTAGTGGTAGCTGAAGACCACGCGCCCATCCGCTTGGAAGCGCTGGGTCAGCGGGATCATCGTGCCGCGGGTGCCGAGGAACCCGTGCGACAGAACGACGGGAGGACTGCCGGGCTTGGTCCACGACATGTCTCCGGCGAAATGATTGCCGCGGGCGAGGTGACGGGCATAGGCCACGCTGTGGTTGACCGTCTTGATGGCCCGGCCAAGGCGTCCCATTTTGTTCCCCTTCGTTCCCACGTCGTTCCGTTAACCTACCAAGTTGTCGGCCACTCGATCGCTTTTCTGTAATTTACGCAGTTTGCGCTAACGCACCTCGCCCCAACCCATTGAAATCTAAATAGTTGTGCAGAACCCCACGTAGGGGCAGCAGGAGCCTTTACGTGATTCTCCGGTCTTCTACGAGGTAGCGCGGCTCGCATACGGGTGGATCCCGACGGACAAGCGTCGTTCACGCAGGCCCGATCAGCCCCGATCTTCGTCGTTTTCGTCGGGCCCGACCCGCGCCAGCGCCGTGCTGGGTGCGGCGGCCGGAGCCTCGGGGAGCATGGCGCGGAACATCGACGCATCGCCGGAGCCCGGCGCCAAGGCTCGGAGTCGGGACTGAGCTTCACTGGCCAAGCGCGTACCGGGGAACGCCTTGGCTGCTTCCTCGTATCGCGACGCGGCCAGCTTGCGCTCGCCGATGTGCTCGTACGCCTGCCCCAGATGGAACAGGTACACGACGAGCGCCGGGTTGAACTCGAGCGCCTGAAGGCCTGCTGCCAAGAGGTCGGCGCCTTCTCGCGCATGACCCATGCGAACGAGGCACAGACCCTCCACCGAGCTCCACGCCAGCTCGACATCTCGCCGAAACACGCTCGGGACGTGCTCGAGACATCGGTCGCGATCGGCACGAATCTGCTCGAGCCGCTCCTGGGTGGGCGTCTCGGTGAGCACGGCCAGCTCGTGGTGGCCAAACGACGCCAACGCCTGCAGATGAGGCGCGAGCTTGGCCTCGTCCTCGGTGGTGCCGTACACGACCCGCGCCTCGTCGAGCCGCCACTCGGCCACCAGCAGCCCGCCCAGCTGGGCCCGAGCCAGCCACTCGCGCTCGTGGCTGACCGCCTCGCCCGACTCGGCCAGCAGAAGCTCGCGCCGCAGCCGCTCTTCGAGCCCGCGGTGCTCTCCCGCCGCGATCGCCAGCCGCAGGGTGTTGGCGTCGGCGAGCGCGCGGCGCTGACGGCCCCACCCGATCGCCCATGCGCCCAGCGTCATCCCGAACGCCAGCGCCGCGAACACGGTGAGCTCAGCCGCGCAGCCCGACAGACAGCACAGCGCGACCACGCCCACCGCACGCCCGAAGATCCCGGAGGGGATCGTGGGGGCCGTCGGGGCCGGAGTCGGCTGGAGTGCAGCGGGGTGCAGCATCGCGCGGCAGAGCATAGCGCGCCCTCGTCCCTTCGCCGACGGAAGCCGTCCCCACCTCCGCGTGGCCCGCAAACCCGGCCTCCGTGTGCGTCAGCGCGCTGACCTGGGCTGCTACAACATCGAGGTGCCGCGACCGGTGGCCAATCCGCCCAACCCCTGGAGCTCGACCCACGTCGAGTACCTGGGGCCACCCCCGCCTGCGACCCTCGACGTCTTCGAGGAGCAGTCGCGCTCGATCATCGCGACCAACGACAGCCCCGACATCCCCTTCCGCCACGGCATCAACCCCTACCGCGGCTGCTTTCACGGGTGCGCCTACTGCTACGCCCGGCCCACCCACCAGTACTTGGGCTTTGGCGCCGGCACCGACTTCGAGCGCAAGATCGTCGTCAAGACCAACGCGGTACAGCTCTTGCGCGACACCTTCATGAAGCCGAGCTGGCAGGGCGACGCCATCGCGTTTTCCGGCGTCACCGATTGCTACCAGCCGCTCGAAGCCAACTACCAGCTCACCCGCGGCCTGCTCGAGGTCTGCCTCGAGTTCCGCAACCCCGTCGGCATCATCACCAAGGGCGCCTTGATCGAGCGAGACCTCGACCTGCTCGTCGAGCTGTCGCGGGTCACCACCGTGCGCGTCTACCTGAGCATCCCCTTCGCCGACGACACCATGGGGCGGGCCATCGAGCCCTACGCCGCGTCCATCTCGCGGCGCTTCACCGCCTTGCGAGCGCTCTCCGACGCGGGCATCCAGACCGGCATATCCCTCTCCCCCGTCATCCCCGGGCTCTCCGACGACCAGATCCCCGAGATCCTCGAGCGCGGGTTCGAGGCCGGGGCTCGCCGCGCGTTCATGATCTTGCTGCGCCTACCCGCCCAGGTGCAGCCCGTGTTCGTCGAGCGCCTGCGCCAGGCCGCGCCCCTGCGCGCCGACAAGGTCCTGTCCGCCCTCGAGCAGAGCCGCGACGGTGCCCTCTACGACCCCCGCTTCGGCCATCGCATGCAGGGCAAAGGCCCGCGCTGGGCGGCCATCGAGGCGCTGTTCACCGCCCACCGCCGCCGCCTCGGCTTCGAGCTGCACGACGACGAAGATCTCCGCGACTGCGCCAAGACCTTCCGCCGCCCCAAGATCCAGCAAGAGCTCTTCGAATGAGGTAAGCCTCGCGCATGTCCAAGCGCGACCTGAGCCCGGCGACCCTCGCTGCCCAAGCCCTGGCCCAGCACGAGCCTCACCACCGCGGCCTGGTCCCTGCGCTATACCCCTCCGCCTCGTACATGCGGGCGCCCGACGGCAGCTACCCCGGCGGACACAGCTACTCGCGCGACCAAAACCCCACCATCGACGCCCCCGAGGCCCTGCTCGCCCGGCTCGAAGGCGGCAAGGAGGCTCTGCTCTTCGCCTCGGGCATGGCCGCCGCCACCACCATCTTCGAGACCCTGCCGCCCGGCGCCCACGTGCTCGCGCCCCGGCACATGTACTGGACCATTCGCGGGTGGATGGCCGCGCTGCACGAGCGCAAGGGCATCGAGCTCGAGTTCTACGACAACGACGATCTCGAGGCTTTCGGCGCGCGGCTGCGGCCGCTACAGACCGCCCTCGTCTGGGTCGAGAGCCCGAGCAATCCGCTCGGCGTGGTCACGGACATCGCGGCGGTGGCCGAGCGGGCGCATGCCGTGGGCGCGGTGGTCGTGGCGGACGGGACCTCGGCCACGCCCGTGCTGTGTCGGCCGCTCGATCTCGGGGTGGACATCGTGATGCACTCGGCGACCAAGCAGCTCAACGGGCATGCGGATGTCTTGGCCGGCGTGCTAGTGGCGGCCGATCCAACAACGCCCATGTGGCAGGCGGTGCGGCACGAACGAGGGTACCGGGGCGCCGTGCTCGGGGCGTTCGATGCCTGGTTGCTGCTGCGAGGGCTGCGGACGATCTTCTTGCGGGTGCCGGCGGCGTGTCGGGGGGCGCAGCGGGTAGCGGAGTTCTTGGCTGGGCATCCTCGAGTGGAAGAGGTGTTCTATCCGGGGCTGCCGGATCACCCGGGGCATGCGGTGGCCGTGAAGCAAATGCGCGGCGGGTTTGGCTCGATGGTCTCGTTTCGGCCGAAGGGGGGCGAGGAGCGGGCGCGGGCGGTCATGAATGCGCTCGAGGTGTTTTGTGATGCGACTTCGCTTGGGGGGCTGGAGAGTCTGGTCGAGCATCGGGCGCGGATCGAGGGGGACAAGAGTCCGTTGCCGGCGGACTTGTTGCGGTTGAGCATGGGGATCGAGGAGCCTGAGGATCTGGTGGAGGATCTGCGGCGGGCGCTTGGGTGAAGGGAGTGGGGCTTTGGTTGTTCGGGGGGTGGGTTTGCTTGGAGTTCCGTTGGCGAATTGTTCGAGCGTGGGGCTTGCCTGTTTAACGGCTGGAACCCTCCCCGGACGTGCTCGGCGGCCGTATTGGCCGAGTGGTTCGCGACGGGTGTCGGCGGCCGCCTCCGCGCGACCGGGCCCCCTCCATCCTACGCGGCTTCGCTTCAGCCCTCCCCGCGACTCGGTCTCCCGTTCGAACGGTTGTGTGGGTTCTGCTTTGTTGGAGGCAGGTCTTGCTTGGAGTTGCGTTGGCGAATTGTTCGAGCGTGGGGCTTGCCTGTTTAACGGCTGGAACCCTCCCCGGACGTGCTCGGCGGCCGTATTAGCCGAATGTTTCTCGACGGGTGTTGGCGGCCGCCTCCGCGCGACCGGGCCCCCTCCATCCTACGCGGCTTCGCTTCAGCCCTCCCCGCAACTCGGTCTCCCGGTCGAAAGCCGGTGTGGGTTCTGCCCAATCCCTGAATGATCTCATTTCGCGGTAGTGGGGCAGAGTTTTGGCGAAGGGAGGAGTGCTCTGCGAGGGAGCCGAGAATGTTCGACCGGAGGGCTCGCCTGTTTACCCGGACGTGCTCGGCGGCCGTATTAGCCGAGTGTTTCTCGACGGGTGTTGGCGACCGCCTCCGCGCGACCGGGGCCCCTCCATCCTACGCGGCTTCGCTTCAATACTCCCCCGCGACTCGGTCTCCCGTTCGGAAGCCGGCGTGGGTCCTGCTCGAGTGCCTCGGTGTCTTGCTTGCAGCTTCGGTGAGGCTCGCATGTTGCTCGAGGTGCGTAGGAATTGGCTGGGAACGTGCGAACAAGACCGACGAGTGAGAGCACCTCATGGCAAGAGGCTGCCCAATGGGTGCGGTCGCGAAAAGGAGCCTGTTTCTCGACGAACAACCTGGGACTCCACCGCAGCGAATCTCTCCCGCGCCAAGCCCCTCGACAGAGCAGGGACTACGCTTCAGTAGCTCGGGAGGCTGAGTGAGGGCGAACGCGAAAAAGAAGCCGGTTGGGATAGACAACACCGGTCGCGTGGAGACGGCCGCCGACGGACGTGACGAAACATTCGGGTGACACGGCCGCGAGCACGTCAGAGGAAGGTCAAGAGTTCACTGTGGAACAGCGACCCCGGATCGGCCGCTCGCTCAGCAACGATTCGACAGGAGATTGGGATCGCCCGAACTCGCCTGGGATTGAGCAAACAGGCGACTCCGACACTCGAGCAACTTGCCAATGTAGCTTCAAGCAAACCCACCCCCCCGACAAAGCAGAGCCCACACCGACGTTCGAACGGGAGACCGAGTCGCGGGGAGGGCTGAAGCGAAGCCGCGTAGGATGGAGGGGGCCCGGTCGCGCGGAGGCGGCCGCCGACACCCGTCGCGAACCACTCGGCTAACACGGCCGCTGAGCACGTCCGGGGAGGGTTCCAGCCGTTAAACAGGCAAGCCCCACGCTCGAACAATTCGCCAACCCAACTCCAAGCAAACCCACCCCCCGAACAACCAGAACCCACTCCTCCCTCTCATCGAACACACAACCTCCGACCACCAAGACGCCCCCCGAACCCCCGCCCGGAAAGATCGAACGCCGACCTCCAGGGAACATTTGCTCGCAGTGGGGTGTCCGATCTCCCCGTGGATGCCCGCGCAAGCACCGAGTCACGCCCAAAGCCGCAGGGCGGCGTGCAGCGGTGGGTGGTTTGTCTCTGCGTCGGCATCGTCATCCTGAGCCTGATCGGCATCGTCGGCGGTGGCTTCCTGTGGGCCGATGCCCGGCTGCAGCAGTGGGCCGAGACCACCGCCGAGCGCCGTATCCAACGGCGCCTCCCGCAGGCCGACCGCGTCGACGTGAGCCTCGGCTCCGACTCGGTTCTGTTGGGCCTACTGCTGGATCACGAGGTCCCCGGCGTGCACGTGCACATCGATCGCGTCCACCACTTCGGGTGGGAGCTGAGCGACCTGCGCTTGGATGCCGAGGGCATCGCCTTCGATCGAGATGCGTTGCTCGACGAGTATCGGCTGGTGATTACGGGCATCGACTCGGCCTCCATGGCGTACTCCATTCCCGTCGATGAGCTCGCCGAGGTCGTGGGGCGGCCGATCACGGTCGCCGATGACCGACTGTGGACGACCGAGGGAGCCACGCGGCTGACACTGCGGCCGGTCATCAAGGCGGGGTGGCTCGTGCTCGAGCGCTCTGGCAAGGAAGACGGGCCGCACCTGTACTACCCGTTGCCGATGGAGGGTTCGATGCCCTGCGCTCCGCGGATCGACCTCGAGGCCGACCGGCTGACGGTGTCGTGCGGGCTCGACTCCCCGCATCTGGACTTGCCCGAGCTCGCGCTGGGCTAAAGAGCCGGCCGAGCATCGGGCGCTAAACGACGTACTTCGTCGAGCGTGATCCAGACGGTCCGCCGCGGGAACCTGCCCTGCGAACGGAAGTCGCCACCATGCCTTGGTCCTCACGCTCGCGCCCATCCCGTCGCCCCCACCCGCCTCGTTTTCCCTCCCGGCCATGGCTCGGCTTACCCACGTGGGTGGCCGTCGCGGTGGCCCCGGCGTGCGGCGATGATTCCGGGCCGCCCATCGACACCGGGTCGGGGCTGACCTTCGCCACCGGACAGGGCAACGGCGACACCCAGGACGGCGCCGAGTCGGACCCGCCGGGGCCATCTTCGGGGGCGAGCGATCCGACCGGCGGTGAGTCGGTCGACTCGAGCGGCACGGAGGGCAGCGGTGAAGCGTGCCCGGAAAACCCCTGCGAAAACGAAGGGACGTGCACGCTGGTGAACGAGCAGCCGGAGTGCACGTGTACTCGCGAATACTGGGGCCAGACCTGCGAGCACCCGCGCTTCGTGGGGACGATCTTTCAGGGCAACGATCAGGCGCTGGCCATCGACGAGACGGGCACGGCGTGGACGTGGGAGATCGACGACATGCCCTCGATGCTGGAGCCGGTCGCGGGCCTGGTGGAGGTGGTGTCCAACCCGGAGCACGTCACGGCCAATCGCACGCGCATGGGCCTCGACAATCAGGGGGAGGTGTGGACCTGGAGCGGGTTGGAGATCACGCCCGCGCAGCAGGACCAGCTGCCGCCCATCGCGGCGATGAGTACATCGGAGTACTACGCCCTGTTCGCGGCCCAAGACGGCGGATTGTGGCAGACGCACTATCACGACGGGGTGCAGTCGATGGACGAGCCCGCAGACGTGCGGCGGGTGTTCATCGGCACGACCGATCTCGCCCTCACGGCCGATGGCACGGTCTGGCGGCGGCCGAACGCGAGCCTCACCATGGCGATGCCGCCCTGGGAGCAGCTCGACTTCGTGCCGCCCGACATCATCGAGGTCTCGACCACGATGATCGACGGCCCCAGCCACTTCCTGGCCCTGGACGCGTCGGGCACGGTCTGGGCGTGGGGAGCGAACGAATTCGGTCAGCTCGGCAGCGGTTCGCCGAGCCTCGACCCGGTGGAGGACCCGGTGATGGTGGAAGGCCTGTCGAACGTGGTGGACGTGGGGGCGGGCGATGGCTTCAGCATGGCGCTGGTCGACGACGGCACGGTCTGGGCCTGGGGCTACGGGGCGGACGGGCAGCTGGGTGACGGCATCGCGGAGGACGACCACAGCCGCTGGCTGCCGCACCAGGTCCTCAACATCACCGACGCGGTGGCCATCTCGACGGGGGACGATCGCGGGCTGGCGCTGCTGGGCAACGGGTCGGTGGTGCAGTGGGGCCACGGACAGTTCTCGGCGGACTTCCCCACGCCGTCGCTGGTGCCCCTGCCTCCGGTGGCGGCCGTGCCCTAGCCGCTGCGCGTAAGTCCCAGCACGGCGAGGCCTTCGTCGAGCACCTTGCCGCGATCGCTGGTGGATACGGCAACATCGGGCTTCAGCCCGACGCCGTCGATCACTTCGTCTTTGGGCGAAAAGTAGCGAGCGATGGTCAGCTTGAGGACGGAGCCGTCCGGCAGCCCGAGCACTTCCTGCACGGTGCCCTTGCCGTAGCTGCGCTCGCCGACGCTCTTGGCCCGACCGTTGCCCCGCAGCGCGGCGGTGAGCAGCTCGGCCGCCGACGCGGTGTAGCGGTCTTGCAAGACCACGATGGGCGTGTCGCGATCGGTGCCCGCTTCGTGGGCTCGCTCTTCCCGGAGGATCACGCCGCCTCGCCCTCGGGTGCGGGTGAGGATGCCGTCGGCCACGAACAGGTCGGCCACCACCAGCGCTTCGTCGACCGCCCCGCCGGGGTTGGCCCGTAGATCGAGCACGATGCCGGCCACGCCATCGCGGCCGGCCACGCGTCGCAGCCGAGCGAGCTTGTTCTTCACCGCCTCGCCGACGCCGGCCCGAAACGCACGCAGGTGCACGAGCGCGACCTTGTGCTCGCGACCGTCGGGGCTGGTGACGGCGAGCAGGCGACCGGTGACCAGCTCTTTGGGCGGCGCCTCGAGCTCGAGCTCGAGCTTGCGCGGCGCCGGATCGCGAGCCCGCTGCACCCGCATGGCGA
Source organism: Myxococcota bacterium (assembly GCA_039028615.1). GTDB lineage: Bacteria > Myxococcota_A > Polyangia > Nannocystales > Nannocystaceae > Paraliomyxa. Next base: position 36,531 of record JBCCHT010000051.1, read on the forward strand.
TGAGCTCACCGACGGACCCGGCCAGGCACGCCTCGGCCTCGAACTGATTGGACAGGCTGGTGGCCTGGTGTCCGTTGACGGACAGGATGCGATCGCCCGGCTCGAGGCCGGCCGCGTCGGCGCTCGAGCCCGGCATCACGCCGACGATCTCGAGCCCTCGCTCGGCCCCGGGCCCCGCGGATCGCAAGTGCACGGATAACCCCACCGAGCCGCCCTTGGCCCGGTCGCGCATGGCCTTGCGTTGCTTGGCGGTGAGAAAGTGGCTGTGCTCGTCGAGGCCACCGACGATGTGCTCGAGCGCGGCAGCGAGCAGGGCGGAACCATCGACGGGCTCGATGTAGCGATCGAGCACGGCGTCGAGACCTTGATGGAAGGCCTTGCGATCGAAGCGATCGCCAGTCGCGGCCGCTTGTGGGCCGTCGGAACCCAACCCCACTGCCAAAGCGGCAAAGACTGCCCCGCACGCAAAACCGCTCCACCAGGCGCGCTTCCTCACAGTTCGCCATCGTGACTGACGAAGCGGGCCAGGTAAAGCGAAGCGCGGGCGAAACGACGGTCGGGAGCCGTGCTCGTCGGGGAAACCGGCGGAAACAAAGCGCCACGAACCGAGGTTGCCCCGCCCGCGCCGCATTCGCGTACGCCCGAACGGGAACGTTCCCACCAATCATCGCGTGCAACCGTGGTGGCCGTGGTCCGTCCCGGGAGGGCACAGTTGTCGCCCCACCCCCAGGAGACCCCCCGGCATGTCACGTACCCACCGCCCCCACGTCCTCACTTCGCTCGGCATCGCTGCCTGCCTCGCCCTCCCCGCAGCGTGCTCCAAGTCCGGCGATGAAGAGGAAACCAAGGCCGAGGCCAACAAGGACGCGTCGTCCAGCGACGAGAAGGCCGACGGCGCCAAGGCGAAGACCGGCGACGAGTCGGCCAAGAACAACGCAGGCGGAGGCGCCGAGGCGGCCCGCCAAGTCACCGCGCTGGGCAAGACGGTCGCCGACGGCATCGCCGACGCGGCGGGCGGCATCGAACGCCTCGACCCCGAGCACGCCCTCGGCCACTTCTTGCTGCCCAACGGCGCCACGCTGATCGAAGACGTCTCGAGCAACATCGCCCCCAGCGGCCAGGCCGCGATCGTGTCCGAGCCGATGCTGCGCATGGCCATGAGCGGCGTCCTCGGCTCGCGCTCGGGCGTGTCGCAGCACCTCGCGCTCGACAAGCCCATGGGCTGCATGATCTCCGACTCGACCGCGACCGATTTCCCCGTGGCCTGCGTGATGGGCTACACGGGAGGCCTCTCCGCCGCCATCACCGACATGGGGGCCGACGGCAAGCAAGGCGACGCGGCCGGGCACGGTGCGCTGTATCGGATCGAGGGCCAGGACGTGTACCTCGACGAGGTCGATGGCCACGTCGTGGTCAGCAACCACCCCGAGGTCTTCGGCACCGCCAAGCACTACATCAAGGCCAACCTCATCGATCGCGCCCCCTCGGTCAAAGAGGACATCGAGGTCGTGCTCTACCCCAAGTCGGCGATGAGCCGGTACTCCAAGGAGGTCGACACGCTGCTGGCCACGATGCGCGGGGCTCCCACGCCGCCGACCGGCAACCCGATGATCGATGCGTTCACCAACTACTCGCGCACGTCGGTGGACACGAGCTTCGACTACTACCGCGAGATCGATCAGCTCGACCTGGGCCTGAGCATCGAGGAGATCGGCGTGGTCTTCCACTTCGCAACGCACCCCACCGAGGGCTCGAAGATGCAGGCCGATGCCCAGGCCATCTCCGCGGGCGCGGTGGATCAGGACCTCGTCAACCAGCTCCCGATCGAGTCGTGGCTGGTCACCACCTCCACCATCAACTGGGACGCGGCGTGGAAGCTCGAGAGCTCGGCCACCATGCGCGACGCGATGATCGAGATCTACGGCGAGGCCGTGGGCCGCGACCCGGCCGAGGTCAAGACCGCGCTGGAGGCCTACTTCGAGGAGACGGCCAAGCTCTTCGCCCACGACACCGCCATGGGCATCGCCCACCTGCCGGGCTCGCAGGGCGGCATGATCATCCACCGCAAGCTCAACGCCCCCGCGCGTGAGAGCTTCCGGGCCTGGAGCGAGGGCTTCACCCCCGAGAAGGTGCTGGGCCCCGAGGGCTCCAAGTACGTCACCTGGTCGTTCGAGATGGACGCGACGAAGGTCGATGGCATCGCCGTCGATCGCTGGACCGTCGAGCCCGGTGTCGAGGCGAAGAAGGAAATGGCCAAGAAGCCCGATCCCGCCCTGGCCGAGATCGAAAAGCGCTTCGGCGGGGTCAAGCTGGTCGTCAACCGCATCGAGCTGGACGATCGCGTCATCGTGGTGGTCGCCCCGGGCTCCGACGAGCAGTACATCAAGGCGGCTCTGGCCGCGGCCAAGGGCGGCACCGGGGTCGGCAGCGACACCGGCTTCGCCACCGCGCTCAAGCGCAACCCCAAGACCTCGATGATCATGGCCGCCGACATCGCGGGCGCAGCCGACTGGGCTCGTGCGGTGCTGCCCCCCGAGGCCACCCGCAAGCTGCCCCCGGGCATTGGCCGCGATCTGGGCGACTTCTACTTCTCGGTCACCTACGGTGAGTCGGGCTCGCAGCACGGCGAGATGGTCCTGAGCCAGGGCGTCATCGACCAGCTTCGTGCCCTGGCCGACTGAAAGAGCATCGAGGGTCGACGCCCCCTCATTGCGTCCGAGCGCCACCCGCTCGGACGCATACGCCTAAACACACGTTTCGGGCGTTCGCCGCGAGCCCCCGTGCCCCCACGGGGCGCTTGATCTGGCGTGGCGCCCGGCTCGACACTGGGGACGATGAAACCGCAAGAGCAATGCCCGACCTGCGGCACCACCTTGGGACCCTTGCACGACAAGGACGCTCTGCGGCGCTGTAACTCGTGCTCGCGACCGAACCCGCGCGGTTTCTACTACTGCGGCTACTGTGCCGCCCCCATGGAGACCACCGCTCATCGAGCGGTGCTGTCGGAGATCGCCGCTCCGCCCGGAGGCTGGCCCAGCCTCGCACGCGAGCTGGTGGAGGTCCGCTTCTTCATGGATCGAGGCGAGCTCGACGAGGCCTTCGAGCTGCTCGCGATCCTCCGCGAGCGTCACCCCGGGCACCCGGAGCTGACCGAGTTCAAGCGCGGCGCCCCCGATGGCAAGCCGCGCCCGGATACCCAGGTCAATCGGGTGGTCGACTCGGTGCTGTCGGGCTCGGCCGCGCTCAACGACGCCATCCCCCGCCGCGCCGCGCCCACGTGGAACGACCCGCGTGCCGATGCGGCGGAGCCCGAGGCCGAAGCCGAGGCCGCGCCCCCAGCCGCCTCCGACGACTCCGTCACGCAGGTCCGCAAGCGGGTCGTTCGCCGCAACGAAGAACACCAGGCGGGTTCGTTCCCCACCGTCGCCGAAGCCGAAGCCGAAGCCGAGTCGGAGGCCAGCGCCAGCTCGAGCAAGCACACCAAGGTGCAGATGGTGGTGCCGCCCGCGTCACCGCCCGGTCGCAAGCGACGGGTCCGCTCGATCACCAACCGTCAGCACGCACCCGTGCCCGTCGAGGGCAGCGTGCAGTCGGGCACGATCGTCGACGATGACGACGACGCCGAGGAGATGACCCGGCAGCACGTGGTGCCCGAGGGACTCCGGGAGGAAATCGATCCCTCCAAGCCCCTGGTCAGTCTCGAGCCCACGGGCACCCCCACCAGCACAACGCGGCCCGAGCCCACCGTGCCCCCGACGACGGAGCCCGCGGCCGAAGAGGTCGCGGCGGAGCCGGCCAGCGCCGAGCCGACCCCGGCCGAGCCGGTCCCCGACGGTCATGTCCGGCCCCTGCCTGCCGTCGAGCCCCAGATGACGGTCGCCGTGCCGACGCTCCAGCCGGCGGCGCCCTACCGAGGGACCGAGGGCGAAGCCACGGCCGAGGCCGGCGACCCAGCGCCACCCTCCCGACGACGGGGCCGAAACGTCGTACGCAAGCGAGCCATCAAGGCGCGTAAACGGTCGGGCGCCCACGAGGTCGTCGAACAGTCGGGCGAAGGCACCGAGGACGGTCAACGCCGTCGCCGGGCTCGACCCGTGCGCTTCGGCCAGCACGTGCTGGGGCGCCTGGGCGGCAAGGACTAAACGCGAGGCGCATGTAGGCGGGCGAGCCCGAGGACTCGGCCGTCGCGGCAGTGGTATCGTAGGCATTCGAATGCGCCGCGCGCCTGCATGAAGATCGTGTGCATCTCCGATACGCACGGCCGACACGAGCGTCTCCGCGTCTCGGCCTGCGATCTCCTCGTCCACGCAGGCGATGCGACTCGCCGTGGTCGAGTCGCCGAGCTCGAAGCCACGCTGCATTGGATGTCCCAGCAGCCGGCCGAGCATCGGATCTACGTGGCGGGCAACCACGACACCTACTGCGAGCAGGACCCCGAGGGCACTCGCACGCTGGCCGAGCGCCATGGCGTGCAGTACCTGTGTGACGAAGGCACGACCGTGGGCGGGCTCGAGATCTGGGGCTCACCCGTCACGCCCTACTTTCGTGGCATGGCCTTCAACCGCCCGCGCGGGGCCGAGATCGCGAAGCACTGGGCCGAGATCCCCTCGGGGCTCGATCTGCTCATCACCCACGGGCCCCCGCGAGGCCTGGGCGACCGCACCATCCTCGGCATGCGGGTCGGGTGCGAAGACCTGCTGACGCGCGTGCGCGAGGTCGAGCCCAAGATGCACGTGTTCGGGCACATCCACGAGGCCGCAGGCAGCTATCGCCTACCCGGCTGCGCTACCGGCTTCTTCAACGTGGCGTCCAGTCGCTTGCTGCCGATGGTGCGCGAGCCGATCGCCTTGTTCATGTAGCGCGAGCACGCGGGCGCGAGCCTCGGTATGGTGTGTCCATGCTCGACGCCAGCTCCCGTGCACGCGCTACGACCTCGCCCGACCTCCGTCGCCTCGGATTGATCGCCGCGGTGCTGGGCTGCGTGGCGCTGTCGATCCCCTCGTGCGAGAAGAACCCCGCCCCCGGATCCGACCCGGCGACGAACCCGGGCGAGGGCGATGACGGCACGAAGGTCGACGAGAGCAAGCTCGTGGTGTCGGAGCATGCCTGCCAGACCGATGCCGATTGCGCCCCGGCCAGCTGCTGCCATGCCACTGCCTGCGTGGCGGCGGGCGACGCCCCGGCGTGCGACGAGATGGTCTGCACCACGGAATGTGCCGAGGGCACGATGGACTGCGGCGGCGGCTGCCTGTGCCACGAAGGCTTCTGCACGGCCCAGCTCGCCAGCTGAGCCCGGGAGCACGGAGCAACGAAAAAGCTCAGGCGTTGCGGCGGCGGACGATCGCACCGAAGCCAAACAACGCGACCCACAGCCAGGGTGCCGGAGCGCTCGCGGTCACCGAGCACGACGCGGCGGGCGTGGGCTCGGGTGCCGTCGCGGTGGGGGCGGGCGGAGCCGGGGTCGGCTCGGGCGCGGCGGCGGAGCACAGGTCGTCGATCTGCACGTAGCAGGCTTGCTCGAGCGCGTCGTCGTCGAGGTCGGTCAGCGCGGCGAGATCGGTGCGCTCGACCTCGCCTTCCACGTCGCAGAAGCACGACGCCATGCCGCCACCGTTGGGCGTGACCTCGCACTTGCCTCGCGAGGGCTCTTCACAGGTGACGCGGTCGGACCACGGCGCGCACGAGTCCGTCCATGCCTCCCAGCAGGCGTCCATGAGCTCCTCTTCGTTGGCCCCGGTCAGCTCGGGGCGGCGCACCTCGACCTCGCCGTCGAGGCACTGGCACTGCACCCGGCCCGTGTCCTTCTTGGCCACGCAGGCGCTGCCCTCGGGGTGCTCGCAGATCGCCTGGCGAGCCGCGTCGGCCGAAGCCGGCGCAAGCAACGCAGCCCCGAACGCAACGCCAGACAGCCCCACCGTGGTCATCAATCTCGTGAACATGCGCGTCTCCCCGCCTTCCACGAGGTAAGACACCGGAACACATCTGAATACCGGGTCGATCTTGATGGAATCGTAGGGGTGGCCAACAAGAAGACGAGCGTGTTTCCCGCAAGCACCCGCTCGAAATCGCGCTCGGCGAGTCGGCGACGGCGTCGGAAATTTGGTCGGGTGCAGGTGCGCGTTCGATCCTAGGGGTGGTGCCTCAGCTGCTCCGACCCCTGATCAGCCTCGCGTTCCTCGTGGGTGCGCTTTGGTTCGCGTTTTCCGTGAAGCTCGGCGGGCTCACCTTTGCCGAGCACATCGACCGCATCGGACAGACCCCGGAGGCGCACGACCTCATCGAAGGCACGCGCGCCACGGTCAACCCGGTGCTGCAAGAGGCCACCGATCGCATGCTCGGCGAGCACATCGAAGCGCCGACGCGGGCCGAGGCGAAAGAGGCGACCCACGCCGCGACCGCCCCCCTCGAGCCCTCCGCACCGCGCACCTCGACCGCCGAGCACACCAAGCTTCCCGGGCGCGACTAGAGCCGACGGCCGCGCCGCTTCCCGCCCCTCGATGGGACGGGGCGCTCACTTCCCCGGCAGCGAGTTCGGTATGCTCGGCGCGGTGCACTCGGTCGCCGCCCTGCTCGTCCTGTCGAGCGCCCTCGGCCGAGGCGCGGAGCCCACGAGCGGCGGCGAGACGACGAGCGAAGTCGCCGCGCCCGAGACTTCGACGAAGACGGACGACGCGTCGTCGAAACCCTTCCTCGAGCCGACGGCCGACGAAGGGTCGACTACGGACGAAGTGCCCGCCGAGGGATCGGCGAAGCCCGACGAGCCCTTCCTCGAGCCCTCCGAATCCGGCGAGCCCTCCGACTCCGAGCCCGGTGAGTCCGGCGAGCCATCCGAACAGGATCCCGACGACAACGCGCTGTCCGACGAGGACGATCCCGATCGCTTTACCCCCGACCCGGCCACCGCGGCCCGTTTTCGCGGGAAGGTGCTCAGCTTCGGCAAGCGTGAGCCGATCGGCGACGCCCGGCTGATCTTCAAGGATGGTCGCCCCTCCGCGCTGACCGAGACCGACGGCACGTTCTCGGTGATGCTGCCCCCTGGGCGCCACGAGATCATCGTGCGGGCCCCCGGCTACCGCGACCTCCCGGCCGCGATCGAGCTGCAAGAGCGCCAGGACCTCGAGGTCGAGCTGCGCCTCGACTCGGAGCTCGACTCCGACACCTACCGCACCGTGGTGCAGGCCGAGCGCCAGGTCGCGGTGTCGAGCACCACCCTGTCCGGAGACGAGATCCACCGCGTCGCGGGCAGCCGCGGCGACCCCTTGCGGGTGATCAACAGCCTGCCCGGCGTGGGCCAGCTGGCGGGGTTCCTGCCCTACGTCGTCGTGCGCGGCGCGGCTCCGGGCAACACCGGGTACTACCTCGACGGCACGCGCGTCCCGATCCTGTTTCACGTGGCCATCGGGCCCTCGGTGCTGCACCCGTACTTCATCGACGCGGTGGACTTCTACCCGAGCGGCGCGCCGGTTCGGCTCGGTCGATACACCAGCGGCATCATCGAGGCGCGCACGCGTCGGGCCCGTCGCGACCGGGTGCACGGCGACGTGGACATCCGCCTGACCGACGCGGGCGGCATGCTGGAGATCCCCTTCAACCGCAAGAAGAAGGACCGCAGCTGTAAAGAGCCCTCCCGAGCGGAGCGCAAGGCCCAGGGCCTCAAAGGGCGGCAGTGCGAGCGCGAGGAAATGGCCCGCGGCGCCCTGACCCTCGCCGGGCGCTACAGCTACACGGCGGGGATCCTCTCGGCCGTGCAATCGCAGGCGCGCATCGCCTACTGGGACTACCAGGCGCGGCTCGACCATCGGATCACCCCCTCGGTGGACTTCACCGCGTTTGCGTACGGCAGCTACGACGACCTCGGCGCCAAGGCCAACATCGACGAGGACACGGGCGAGGTCATCGACCCCGAGCAGACCTTCCTGCGCTTTCAGTTCCACCGCTTCGACGCTCGCGTGCGGCAGCGCCTGCGCGGCGGCGGGCGCTCGGTCTACGCGGTGGTGCTCGGCCTCGACCAGACCGGCGCGGGCGGGACGACCGGGGTCGGCAACGACGAGTGGCGCGTGGCCCCGCGCGCCGACTTCCTCGTGCCCCTGCGCGACAACCTCAGCGTCGGCTTCGGCGTCGACCAAGAGGTGCAGATCTTCCGCATCCCCAACCTCGATCGCGAGCTGCTCACCGAAGACCTCGGCTTCCTTTTCAGCGAGCGCACGGTGTCGGCCACCGCGGCCTATGCCGAGCTGACCTGGAAGAAGGCCGGGGTCGAGGTCCGCCCCGGCATCCGCACCGACTTCTACGTGCAGAGCGGCTCGAGCCCCTACCTGCCCCAGACCACGGGCCTGACCTACGCCACGGGCGTCGACCCGCGGCTGCTCATGCGCGAGCGGGTGGGGGCCAACATCACGCTCAAACAGACGGTGGGCGCCTACCACCAGCCGCCCAGCTTCCCCATCCCCGTGCCGGGCATCGAGAGCTTCGGGTTCGAGCGCGGCCTGCAGCGCAACATCCAGGGCTCCTTCGGCTACGAGCTCGACCTGTTCGACCAGCGCATTCGACTGGAGCAAGACGCCTACCTCGGGCGCCTGAGCAACCTGCAAGACTATGAGCTAGCCGCGGCCAACGAAGAAGAGCCGCTCGACGAGCTCGAGGACGTGATCAACCAGGTCACGGGCTGGGCCTACGGGCTGGAGACGCTGCTCAAGCTCGATCCACGCCTGCGAACCTTCGGCTGGATTGCCTACACCTTGTCGCGATCGACCCGTGACTTCCAGGTAGGCGGATCAGCCCCATCCAACTGGGATCAACGACATATCGTGAACCTGGTGCTCGGCTACAAGGTGAGCCAGAAGTGGTACTTCAGCGGCCGAATGCACTACCACACGGGGCGCCCGTGGACCGCGGCCGTCGATGATCAGGGCCGCGTCGACGCGCTCCGGGACAACCGCAACAACGCCCGGCTCCCGCCCTTCTTCCAGCTCGACCTCCGCATCGAGCGTATCTGGCGTTGGCCCGACTGGCAGATGCACGCGGTGCTCGACATCGCCAACAGCACCTACTCGAACGAGGTGTTCCTGTGTGCGCCCGCGACCGAGGACGGCGGCAACCCGGTCGACAACATTCCCGCGTTCCAGATGCGCCAGGGCCAGCTCGTCGCCGAAGCGGCGGCCACCCGCGGCATCGCGCAGTGCAACTCGCAGGGGTTCCGATACATCATCCCCTCTTTGGGGCTCCGCGCTCGTTGGTGAAAATCCGGGAGTCGGGCGATACTCGTAGTCGGTGACCGACTGGCGCCACGAGCCGGCCGCGGACCCCGACGCGGTCACGAACGATCTGCGGAGCCTCGACGACGGAGCGGGCAAGGACGACGTCCGCATCGGTCCGACCGTGGGGCGCTACCTCGTCGTGGAGGGGATCGGTCGCGGCGCGATGGGTCGGGTGTTCCGGGCCTACGATCCCAAGCTCCAGCGCGAGGTCGCCCTCAAGGTCGTGCCGCACGAAGTCCTCGACGCGGAGATGCGCCCTCGCATGCTCCGCGAGGCCCGGGCCATGGCGCGGCTGTCCCACCCCAACGTGGTCGCCGTGCACGACGTCGAGGACTCGCTGGTGGGGATCATGCTGGTCATGGAGTTCGTCGACGGCGCGACGCTCCACCAGTGGATCAAGCGGGGCCCGCATCCGTGGCAGCAGGTCGTCGAGCGCTTCGTCGATGCCGGGCGCGGGCTCGCGGCCGCCCACGCCGAAGGCCTGCTCCACCGCGACTTCAAGCCGGCCAACGTCCTCGTCTCGCGCTCGGGTCAGGTCAAGGTCACCGACTTCGGCCTGGCCAAGCTCGCCGCCGCCACCGGGGTGCGCACCAGCGAGGAACAGCCCGTCTCGACCGGCAACGCCCTCGACGACGCGCTCACGGGCGCCAACGCGGTGGTCGGGACCCCGCGCTACATGGCGCCCGAGCAGTACGGCCCCGATGTGCTCAGCTCGGCCGTCGACCAGTACGCCCTGTGCATCGCGCTGTGGGAGGCGCTGTGCGGCGAGGCCCCCTTCCGCGGGCACTCGGCGGGACTGATGCTGCGGGCCAAGGAGCGCGGCGCCCCAGCCTGGCCCGCGCACGCCGATACCGTGCCGGCCTCCGTCGTCGATGCGATCTGCCGCGGACTCGAGGCCGAGCCCGAGGATCGCTTCCCCAACGTCGAGGCCTTGCTGGCCGCCCTCACCGACGACTCCGACCGGCAACGGCGTCGCAAGTGGATCCTCGGGGGCAGCCTGGCAGTGCTGGGCGGTGCCGCGGCGCTGATCATCCCGCAGATCACCACCCCCGCCCAGCGGTGCATGAACGACGAGATCCAGCTCGACGGGATCTGGGACGACGCCAACAAGCAACGAGCCCACGACACGATCGAAGGCACCGGGCTCCCCTACGCGGACGCCGTGTGGTCCCACGCCGAGACCCAGCTCGATGGCTACGTGGCCGACTGGAGCGAGCACAAGACCCTGATCTGCGAGGCCGCCACCGCAGACACCGATCCCTCGGCGCGGGTCACCGAGCTCCAGATCGACTGCCTGCATCGCGCCCAATTCCAGCTGCGCGCCGCCACCGAGATGCTCGCCAACGCCGACGACGAGGTGGTCGAGCGCGCGCACGTGCTGGCGGGCACCCTGCCCGACCTGACCCGCTGCGTGGACGTCAAGGCGCTGCAGGCCGAGACCGCCCCGCCCAGCGCCGAAAAGAGCGGGCTGGTCGACGAGCTGCGGCTTCGGCTCGCCCGTGGCCGGGCCGAGCGGCTGACGGGGCACGACGAGCGCGCCCGTCAGCTCGTCGCCAGCGTCGAGGCCGACCTCGAGGCCATCGAGTACGAACCGGTGAGCACCGAGGTCGCGCTCGAGAAGGCCCGCGTGCTCGAGCGCCTCGGGTCCCACGCCGAAGCCGAGACCGCCGCTCGCCGGGCCCTGCAATCCGCGTCCTCGTGGGGACAGTGGGACTCCATGCAGCAGGCCGCTTCGTTGCTCATGGTCGTGGTCGGCGTGCGCCTGCAGCAGCCCGACCACGCCCTGCGCTACCGAGAGATCGCCGCGGGCCTGGCCAAGGGACACGCCGACCGCGAGGCCCGTTGGCACCACGACTTCGCCTCGTTGCTCCGCAGCCAGGGGGATCACAGCGGGGCCGAACATCACCAGCGTCGCTACCTCGCGCTCGTGTTCGAACGCTTCGGGCCCAATCACCTCGACGTCGCCTCGGCCCGGGTCGAGCTGGGGCGCACCCTCGGCCAGCTACAGCGCAACGACGACGCCCAGGAGCACTTTCGTCTCGCCCTGCAGGTCCGCGAGTCGACCCTGGGCACCGACCACCCGTTGACCCGAGCCGTCGCCGCGCTCGTGAACTAGCGCCGATGGGCATCTCGCCCATCTGACATGCCACGACGTGGACGCACCTGCTCGGGGGAAGCAGTACGAACGAGGCCCCCATTTGTGGGCGGAAGCAGAACCGCGGAGCCGTTTCGTACGTCATGATGGCCTCGGTGACGGGTGAGCGGAATACCGGCCAGGGGTGCGCCGTCCACTCGACCGTGGACGGCCTCTCGCCGAAGTCCGAGCTTCCGTCGCGGCGACAAGCAGCGTGGTGGCGCACGAAGGTCACGATTCACCAGGCGCGGCGCATCCTGGCCGATCTCGGGCCCCAGGGGCCGTCTCGCCATCGACCGTCGGCGAGCCTGCGAGACACGCCCGTGCTGGCCCGCTCGCAGACTGCGCTGTGGTCGACGAACCCGGGCCCGGAGTGGGTGCTCGAGGCGGGCAAGGTGGAGAACCTCCGCCGGGCGATCCGCTGCTTCGACGGCATCGAGGTGTCCGCGGGGCAGGTGCTGAGCTTCTGGGCCCAGGTGGGTCCGCCGTGGGCGATGCGGGGCTTCGTGGAGGGCCGAGAGGTCCGCGAGGGCTGCATCATCCCCTCCATCGCGGGCGGCCTGTGCCAGCTGTCCAACGCGCTGTACGACGTGGCTCGGCGTGCGGGGCTGGAGATCGTCGAACGGCATGCGCACTCGCGGGTCGTGCCGGGCTCGGCGGCGGCGGCCGGCCACGATGCCACGGTGATGTGGAACTACGTCGATCTGCGCGTGCGATCGACCCATGCGTTTCGAGTCGAGGCCGAGCTGGAGGCCGACGCCCTGGTGGTGCGCCTACGAGGCCTGGCTACGCCCCGCCCTTCGGCCATCCCCACGCCTCGACCCAGCTCGCCGCTACGGGTGGTCGGGGCGACCGATGGCGTGCGCAGCTGTCTGTCGTGCGAGCAGGACTGCCATCGGGCCCGGCCCGCTCCCACCACGCGCCAGGGTCACCGGGCGTGGTTGGTCGACGGCGTGTGGCCGGAGCACGACGCGTGGCTCCAAGCCGAGCGCGGGGCCGATGACGTCCTGCTGCTGCCGATCGACGGACGACGCTTCCGACGAGCCCGCTACGCCTGGACCACGCAGGGCTTCGCGGCCGTGCATGGGTTCCCGGCCCTGACCCTGCAGCGTGCGCTCGCGTCTCGGCGCCTGGCCGCGCAGGGGGCCGCCCGGCAGCGGGCCCAGCTACACCACGAGGCCCGGCTGGCTCAGGCGATGGCGGATCGCGTGCCTGCGTCCGCAACCCGCTTGGTCGTCGCCCAGAACCTGCTGCCGCACTTGTGGCGGGCGGGCGCCCTGGGGGGGCGGCGCTTCGAAGTCCTGATGACCCGGCCACCGATGACCCAGCTGCACGCGCAGCTCGACCGGGCGCATCGGCTTCACCCGCACAGCCCCACGCTCGCCGATTTCCGGGCCGACCCCGGGCTGATGGAGGCGGAGACCGAGGCCCTCGCCGCGGCCGACCGCATCGTCACGCCGCACGCCGGACTCGCGCGGAGCTTCGGGGAGCGCGCGGTGAAGCTGGGCTGGGCACGCCCGCCCACGACCCCCCGCTCGCCGAGTACCGCCGCCCGTCCGCGGCTCTGGCTGCCCGCGAGCACGCTCGGCCGCAAGGGGGTCTACGAGCTACGGGAGGCGCTGGAAGGGCTCGACGTCGACCTCGTGCTCGGCGGCCCCGTGCTCGAGGACCCAGACTTCTGGGGCCGCCCCACCCGGCGGGGAGGCCTCGAGGATGCGGACTGCGTCGTCCTGCCCGCCCACGTCGAGACCGCGCCCCGGCGGCTGCTCGCTGCGCTGGCGCGGGGCATTCCGGTCATCGCCAGCGATGCCTGCGGGCTCGAGCCCGAGCCGGGACTGACGGTCGTGCCCGTCGGAGACGCAGGCGCCCTGCGGGTGGCCCTCGCTCGCCACGTGGACGCCAAGGCGCCCGCCAGCTCGGTGGCCTGACCGGGCATCCCGCCCACGACGGTCTATCCTTCGATCTCGTGTTCGAGGTCGCTTCGTCTGCCCCCCGATGGCGCCGGTCCTGGGATGTAATCCCCGTCGGTGGTCGCCGTTGGCCCGGTACGAGACGGAGCCGAAGGACGATCGCCACGCTCGCGTTGGGCATGGGGCTGGGGGTGACGCCTGCGGTCTCGGCCTACGTGGCGCCCGAGGACGGCGTCGATCTACGCTGGCAGGCGCCCGCGCGCTGCCCCTCGTCGGCGCAGGTGCAGGCGCGGCTGAGCGAGTCGCTGCCTCCGAACGCGGGGCCCACCGCGGTCGAGGTCCAGGTCCAGGCCGACGGTGGCGACACCCTGCAGGCCACCGCCGTGCTGCGCGGCAGCTGGGGCGAGACCACGCGAACGCTGCACAGCCCCACCTGCGAGACGCTCGTCGATGCGCTCGCGTTGCTGGTGAGCGTGTCCGTCACCGAAGCGCAGCCGCCCGAGCACCCCGAAGTCCCGCCCCCCGAGGTGCCTGCGGTGGAGCCCGAGCCCGAGCTCGAGCCCGAACCCGAGCTCGTCGACGATCCGCCCGCCGAGCCTCCGCCCCCGCAACCGAACGAGGCGACCGCCGACCCACTCTTTGCCGCGGCCGACCGCGAGCCCACCGACCCACCGCCACCCACCGTCGAAGGCCTCGCGCGGCTCGAGCTGCGGCTGGGCGGCGGTGTGCTCCCCGACGTCGATGCCAGCACCGCGCTGACCGTGGGCATCGGCCGCGCATGGTTCCGAGCGGAGGTGGGCGGCGGCGCCTGGCTGCCACGACAACGGGAGATCGGGCCGCAGGCCAACGTGGGGATGCGGCTGTTCAGCGGGCACGCGCGGGCCTGCGTGGTCGCGCGTCCGGCCGCGGTGCCCTGGCTGCGCCCGGCTGCGTGCGCGGGGGCCGAGGCCGGGCTGCTGCAAGGTCGAGGGCAAGGCGAAGGCCTGACCAACCGCAGCGTGGTCAACCGGGCGTGGGCCGCGGCAATTGCGGGCTCGTTGCTCGAATTCCGTCCCTGGCGGCGACTGAGCTTCGTGCTCGGAGCCGAGCTGGTGGTCCCCCTGCGCCGTCTCAGCTTCACCCGAGACGGCACCGAGGAGATCCATCGCCCCGCCGTGGTGGCCGGCCGCGGGGTGGCCGGGGTGGAGGTTCATTTTCCGTGACGGATCGGCTCCGCTCACCGGATGGGGGGTCATGGCGCCGCTCGCCAAGACGATGACTCCCTCCCACCTGCGCGTAGTACGCCAGGCACGGGAGTCTTCGTTCGAACAGGTCTACGCCGACCACTTCGATGCGGTGTGGCGATACCTGCGAGCGATGGGCGTGCCCGAGGACCACGTCGACGACGCGGCGCAGGACGTGTTCATGGTCGTGCACCGTCGGCTCCCCGATTTCGACCACGCTTCCCCGCTGCGGCGCTGGATCTTGGGGATCGCCCGCAAGATCGCGCTGAAGGTTCACGACCGTCGCCGTCGCCCGCCGCCCCGCCTGGCCGTCGTCGCCGAGCCGGACCCCGAGGCCGAAGATCTGGTGGCGCGGCGTGATGCGGCGGCCCTGGTGGCGCGCTTTTTAGAGACCCTCGAGCCCGGGCAACGCGAGGTCTTCGTGCTGGCGCAACTCGAAGACATGCCCGTGCCCGAGATCGCCTCGGCGCTCGGCCTCAAGCTCAATACCGCGTACTCGCGGCTTCGCCTCGCGCGACGTCGCTTCGATCGGGTGGTGGCTCGCCACGCCGCCCAGCAGCGACCCCGGAGGACCCGATGAGCCGCGACGATCTGCGAGCCGAGTACTGGGATGCCTACGAGGACGGCCTCGCCCCGCCCCCCGGCTCGGCCGCGCGCAACCTGGCCCGGATCCGCGAGCGCATCGCGGCGGGTGAGGCCGTCGAGCCCAGCCGCCCACGGCCCGAGCGTCGCCGGGCGGTGGCCGGGGCCGGCGCGGGCGTGCTGTTATGGGGCAAGGCGGCCGCGGTCACGGTGGGGATCAGCATCGCGGCCGTGGTCTCGCTCAAGCTCGCGGTGGTGGCGTGGACGGGCACCACGACGAGCGAGCCCAACGAGGGTCCGGCCGAGGGCCAACCAGCCGTCACCGCGCCCGCCCAGCCGCGAGCCAAGCCATCGCCGCGGGCTCCCGCCCAGGAGCCCAGCCCCATCGCGCCCGCACCCGCGGAAACCAGCCCCCGTCCGGCCGAGCCCACCACGACAATTACGCCGCGGCCCGGCCCCGCGCGGACGGCCAAGAACGCGAGCACGCTCGATACCCTGCGTGCCGAGGTCACGCTCATGGAACGCGCTCGTGCGGCGCTGACCCGGGGTGACACGACCGCGCTTTCGAAGCTGCTGCGGCAGCACGCCGATCGCTTCCCCACCGGAGCCTTGACCGAAGAGCGCGAAGCCTGGCGCGCGGTGGTGGCCTGCCGCACGCAGGCGGCCGACGCCTCGAGCCGGGCGAGCCGATTCCTACGCGAGCACCCCGATTCCCCGCAGGCGGCCCGGGTCCGCAGCGAGTGCGTCCCCGTACGCAAGGTCCGATGATCGGGGCCCGTTCACGACGGCGATGCCCCGCCGGGGATCGACCGGCTTCGCTCGGAGGCCGTCTTCAACAAGTAGGTCGGCCCCGGCTCCCACAACACGAGGCACTCCCCGCGCGGCGACTCGACCACGAACACCCGCTCGGGCTCGGGCTGCGCCTCGCTTCGCCCCATTACCACCCGCAGCGCCCGTCGCCCCTCGAAATCCGAGAGCCACAACCAGAGCTCCCAGGCGGGCATCGCCGGGCCGTCGCCGGCCCGATGCATGATCGCCGCGACGCGCTCGGGCACGACCCAGCGCGCGGGCCCTTCGGCGAGCCCCTGCATGCGTCCTTCGTTGCGGCGCCGCATCGTGCGAAAGAACAGCCACAGGGGCAGCAGCACGAACAGCGAAAGCCCCAGCCCCACGCCCAGCAGCAGGCCCACGACATCGGTCGCCCAGGCCCGTCCGCGGGCGAGGGCGACGAGCTGGAACACCGCGAGCCCGAGGTAGGGCACGAGCACGATGCCCGCGGTGATGAGCCAGGAGAGCCGCGCCGAGCCGACGTACTCGTCCCAGTAGCCCTTCACCTCGGGCGCGGCCTCGTCGAACGAACGCGGGGCGGGCTGCTCGAAGAACCGCTGCAGCGCCTCCCATCGCGCCCGACGCTGCGCCAGCATTGCAGATCCGTATCACGGACCACGCGACCGCGGCGAATCCATCCCACGGTGCACGATCGCGTGACGGACCCGAAGCCCTCGCGGGATGTGGGGACATGAATCGTCGAAGCATTGGAACTTGGACTCTCGTGTTGGGCCTCAGCGGGGTCGCGTGCGGGGTGGTGCCCGGCAACGTCGGCGACCTACCGGGCGACTCGGCCGAGGCCAGCTCCACGGGAGAACAGCCGCAAGACGCCACGGAGACGGGCAATGCCGACGAGACCGCCGACGGCAGCAGCGGAGCCACCACCGAGCCCGCCCCTTCGAATTGCGGACCCACGGGCCCCACGTGCATCGAAGACGAAGACGGTGACTGCGTCGGGATTGCCGAAGACAACGCCCCGGACGTCTACAACCCAGACCAGGGCGACATGGACGACGACGACATCGCCGACCTCGTCGATCCCTGCCCCACGATCGCGTCCATCGGCGACAGCGACAGCGACGGCCTGGGCAACGAGTGCGACCCTTGCCGCCGCATCGCCGAGACCTACAACATCCCAGAGGCCGCGCCCTTCGGGTACATGCGCGTGCGCAACATCCCCTCCATCGCCGATGCGGACGGCGACGGGATCGGCGATGCCTGTGACAACTGCATCCACGTGCCCAACTGCCAGAACTACGACGAGAACAACCCCTGGCTGCCCGGATCCGAGATCGCCTACGACGACCCCACGCAGTGCCAGACCGACACCGATCAGAACATGGTGGGCGATGCCTGCGAGGGCCTGCCGCCCATGCCCGGCGCCGCGGCGCCCGTGGGCCTCGGGCCCGACGACGACTTCGACCAAGATGGTCTGACCAACGTCGTCGATGCCTGCCCCCGCTCGATGCTCGCCGACGCGATCGCCTGCAGCACCGACGAGGATTGCCCCTTCAACCGAAAGTGCGAGACGGCGGCGGGCCTGTGTGACCACCTCGACACCGACGCCGATGGTGTCGGGGATGCCTGTGACACTTGCCCGACCGTCGAAAACCCGATGCAGGCTGCCGACGAGTTCGGGGCCGAAGACGACGACCCCGACGGCGACTTCATCGGCAGCGCCTGCGAGGCCAACGCGCAGTGCGACATTGTGACGGCCCCGGCCCGGGTCGCGTTCTATCCGGTGGCGGTCGAAGGCCAGTGCTGCACGGTGCAATATCGCGGCGACATCGGCTTCGATCCCGACGGCGTGCCCATCCGCCTCGACTGCGGGGGAGAAGGGCCCGAGTCGTGCCGCGAGGTCCCCCTCAATGCCGCCTTCGCGCCGGGCGTGACCGCGCTCCCGCCCGGCTGCGACGAGGCGCTCGCGGCCGCGGGCCTCACCGTCGAAACGCACAACGACTTGAACGCCAACGACGTCGGGGGCGTGGCCGAGCTGTGGCAGTACAGCTGCCGGGTCCCGCCCTCCGATCAGGACTTCGACGGCCTGCCCGATCGGTGCGACCTGTGCCCGCTCGCCTTCGACCCGGAGAACACCCCGTACATCGACGACGGCGGCAAGCTGTGGCCCAACGACGGGGCCTACTGCAACGGCGCCTACTCGCTCGACAACATCTGCGGGCAGTAGTCGGCAGCCAGACGCACGAACGGCTCGAGGGCGAACCTTCGAGCCGTTCTTCATTTTCGCGTGCCGGGCGAACGCCCCCCGCGAGCCAACCACCCGGCGTGGCGTCGGGGCTAGGCGAGGATGCGTCGCGTGGCGGCGATGGTGCCCCGGACTTCGCGACGACGCGTGCGATGGTCACCACCGAGCGCGGCGATGTAGAGCACCTCGTCGTGCAGCTCCATGGTGTCGACCGACAGCTCGCACAGCTCACCGCCTCGGCGTACGCGAGGCACCGCGCGCCCTCGACCCACGATGGGCGTCACCGCGGCGAGCATGCTCAGATCGAGCTCGGTCTTGCTCTGGGCGACCACCATGCCCTCGTCGTCCACCACCAGCACCGCATCCAGCTCGCCTCGGTTGGCCGCGCTCTGCAGGGCCAGATCGAGCGCATCGGCCGCGTGCTCGGAGCGGTTCTTACGGCGCTCGTACGTGGGACGACCGGGGCGAGGCAGGGGACGAAGGCGAAGGCGGGGCTGCTCCATCTGCATGTGCACACACTATCCTACCTTTCACGACCCTCCGATTTTTCGGCGAAACGCGTATCCTGCCCATCGTGCCGACCCCGGTGGACGTCGCTCTATCGCGTAGCAAAGGCGAGCTGCGTATCGAATGGGAGGACGGGAGCTTCTCGACGCTGCCGATCCATTACATCCGAGCGTGGTGCCCCTGTGCCGGATGCCAAGGCCACGGCACTGTGGTTCGCTACCAAGCCGCCGACCCGGAGATCGGGATCGAGCTCATGGCGGAGGCGGGTGCATACGCCCTGCATCTCAAATTCTCCGACGGCCACGACAGTGGCATCTACACCTGGGATTGGCTGCAGCGGATCGCCCCGGAAAGCGCTCCGGCGGGCTACAAACATGGGTCCTTCCAAAAGGGCCAATTCCAGGCCTAGGACCCGGTTTGGCGGCCCGCTTCGGAGTCCTGCGGCGAAGCGCGTGAGTGGTCGCATGTTGGTTGCCATGCGGTTACACTCCGCGCCATGGCAGTCGACGCCGCCGAGAGTGAGCTCATCGCCAAATCGCTCAAGCGCTGGGCAGGGTGGGACAGGATCCCTGACGACGTCCTCAACGAGCTGTGCTCCAGTGCCGAACTCCAGGAGATCAAGCGCAAGCGCTCCGTGTTTCGCCGCGGCGAGCCCGGCCCCGGTTTGTTCCTGGTCAAGTCGGGCGAGTTCAAGCTCAGCCTGATCTCCAGCGAAGGCCGCGAGCAGATCCTCTATCTCGCCGAGCCGGGCAAGCTCATCGGTGAGGGCTTCCTCCCCGGCGACGTGCAGGCGGCGGCGTCCGCGTTCGCGATGGTGGACTCGGAGATCTGGCGCTTCGAGACCGAGGTCACGGTCAAGCTGATCGCGCGCTCCGAGGAGCTGGCGTTTGCGCTCATGCGACAAATGGCCTTCCGCGCCAACCGCCTCATCGACCTCGTGCTCGACCTTTCGTTGCGCTCCGTCGAGCGGCGGCTCGCTTCGTTCCTCTTTACGCTCGCGGTGCGCAACGGCGCCGAGCAGGGCACGCCGTGCGTCATTCCGCGGCAGCTCGACATGAACACGGTCGCCGCGCGGCTGGGCACCGTTCGCGAGGAAATCTCGCGCGCCCTCAACCGCATGCAGCGCAACGGAATCCTCAGCCTCAGTCGCCAAGAGATCGTGGTCCAGGATCTCGGCGCACTCGAGCGCGTGACCTACGAGTGATCTGGAGTTCGGGCGTGGGTAGGCGAGCGGGTACGCTCGGCCTGGCGCTGTCGCTGGCCGGGGCGTGCTCGAACGACTCGGCCCCTGCGCAAGAGCCTGCCAAATCGGCACCCGAAGCCGACGTCGAGCCGACCGAGCCCGAGCCCAAGTGCCGGGACTGGTCGACGCTCGATCTGGACGAGGTGCCGCCGCTGGCCGAGGGCAAACACGCGCCCTTGCTGGATACGGTGTGGCGTCGCGTGCTCGAGAAGCACTTCGACCCCACCCTGGGCTGCCTCGACTGGGCCAAGCTGCGGGAGGTCCATGCGGAGAAGATCGCCGAGGCCGCCAACCCGCAGCAGGCCTACGCGATCGTCAACGATCTGCTCGGGGAGCTGAAGCAGAGCCACCTGCGGCTGTTCCCGCCCACCCCCGACGAAGACACGCCCGGTCCGGTGGCGCCCCCCATCACCGTGCGCTGGGTCGACGACCAGCTCGTGGTGGTGGACAGCCGCGCCGAAGGCTTGCAGGGGCCCGTGCTCCGCGGCGCCACCGTGCTCGGAATCGACGACGTGCCCATCGGCAAGATCGTCGAGCAGGTCCGCGCGCGCCATCCCGAGCACGCGTTCCCCCGCATGATCGCCACCACGGCCGCCGCCCGCATGTCGTGCCAGCGCCTCGGGCAGTTCAAGAAGCTCAAGGTCACCAACCCGGCCAAGGAGCAGCGCAACGCGATCCGCGTGGTGCCCTGCCTCGAGCCCGAAGGCGAGCGCATCACCCTGGGCAACCTCCGCGACGTCCCCACGCGGGTCGAGCATCGCTTGCTCGAGCAGGGCCGCATCGGCGTGATGCACTTCAACGTCTGGATGCTGCCCATGGTCAAGCGCATGGAGGCGGCCATGACCGAGCTGCGCGGCAAGGGCATGCGCGGGCTCATCCTCGACCTGCGGGGCAACCCCGGCGGCGTCGGAGCGATGGCCGTGCCCGTGGCTCGCATGCTCGTGGACGAGGAAGTCTCGCTGGGCACCATGCGATTCCGCGACTTCGAGCAGGAGCTGAACGTCGAGCCGAGCGGCGATGCCTTCGGTGGGCCGGTCGCGATCCTCGTCGACGAGGGCACCGCGAGCACCTCGGAGATCTTCATCGTCGGCCTGCGCGATCACGGACGCGTGAAGGTGTTCGGCTCGCGCGCTTCGGCCGGAGCCGCCCTGCCCTCGGTCATCGAAGAGCTGCCCGGCGGTGCGCTGCTGCAGTACGTGGTGGCCGACTACCGCTCGCCCAAGGGCACGCTGGTCGAAGGCACGGGCATCGAGCCGGATGTGGTCGTAGCGGAGACCCGCGACGACTTCGCCGCCGGTCGCGACCCCGTGCTCATGGCTGCCCACGGCTACCTGAACGAGCAGCTGGGTCCCGTCGCCGACCCGACCGCCGATCCTTCAGTCGAAACCGGACCCTCGGCGGACGGTGCAGCGGATTCGACCGGCGCAGCGCCCTGATCAACGCCGTTTCGGGCCCTCCGCGAATAGGCCATGTTCTGGCCGCGTAACAGTTCCCCCTGGTAGGGTGAGCTTCTGTGATCGCCGTGTACTCGAGCCGTTGGTGGCGACGGGCCCTGAGCCCCCTCCTGCTCACCGTGGCGTTATCGCCCGCGTGTGACGAGGACGACGCTCCTCCCAAAGGCACGGCGAACGAGGCCGCCGCCGGGGCCGGAGTCGTCGCCGACGAGACCCCCGCCGATGCCCCGCCGCCGGCCCCCGCACTGCCCGAAGCCGAGGTCATTCTCGACAAGGCCACCGCGGCTTTGGGCGGACGAGAGGCCATCGACCGCATCCAGAGCTTCCACTATCGCGGCACCATCGAGATGGTCGGCCACAACATCCACGGCAAGCTCCAGATCTGGTGGAAGAAGGGGGACTTCTTCATGGAGCAGATCGTGCCCGGCATCGGCGAGATGCGGGCGGGCAAGCGAGGCGACGAGATCTGGGCCGACGACCCCGTCAACGGGCGACGCAAGCTGACTGGAGTCGAGGCCGAGCAACACGCGTGGGCCTCGACCCTGCTGCTGGCCGCCGCCTGGAAGGACTACTTCGACGAGGCCGAGACGGTGGCCGAGCGCAAAGTGAAGGGCCGCACCCTCTACGACGTCAAGCTCACCTCCAAGAGCGGCATGGCCGTCACCATGAGCTTCGACGCCGACAGCGGCCTGCAGGTGGGCCAAGCCTTCGAACAGGTCACGCCCATGGGCAAGCAGCCCTTCGACGTCACCTTCCAGGACTATCGCGAGGTCGAGGGCATCAAGTTCGCCTTCAAGCAGGTCATCGACGCCAAGTTCCAAGAGATCGTGCAAGAGATCGAGCACGTCGAGCTCAACGCCGAAGTCGACCCCAGCAAGTTCGCGTTTCCCCGCTCCGGGGCGGACCTCGTGCGCCAGAAAGCCGAAGCCAAGGCAGGCGGTTAGACGATGGACCTGTACGTACTGCGTCACAGCATGGCGGTGGAGCGGGGCAGGCTCCCGCGCGACTCCGACCGACCCCTGACCGAGGCCGGTCAGAAGCGGCTGGAGCGGGCCACCCAGGCCTGGGACGCAATTGGCGTGAGCGTGGAGCTGGTGGTCACCAGCCCGCTCCTTCGCGCCCAGCAGAGCGCAACCATCGCGGCCGCGGCCCTCGGCATCTCCGACCGGATCCACCCCGAGCGCTCCCTCGCCCCCGGGGCTTCGCCCGCGGCCATGGTGCGCACCCTCGACGACTACCAGAGCCGCGCCGATCGAATCATGCTCGTCGGACACGAGCCCGATCTCGGACGCTTGGTGAGTACGCTCGTCTGCGGAAACGACGAGGCGGGCTTCCGCATCAAGAAGGCCGGCCTGCTGCGATTGTCCATCGGCACGCTCCGCGCGGGTCGATGCGCCACGTTGGAGTGGCAGCTGTGGCCCCGGCACTTGCTCAAGATGAGCTGACGACGTTCCTCGCGTCGGACCACGTTCCGACCCTTCACCCGAACGTGATTCCGCAAGGAGCATGACTCGACGAACGCGGTCTCGAGCACCGTGAGCCATCGCCCGTTCGAGAGGGAGCGTTCTCGCTCCTCGCCCTCGTGCTCTACCGTCGACTGAAGCCCTCGGATATAACTCGGTCGAACCGTGCTGCGATGCTCGGCTGGTCATGCGGGTCGTCCCAAACTCGCTGCCGACTCGCGACAACTGAAGGAACGCCCGTGAAAGCCGACCTCATCGAAGTTCTGGCCTGTCCGGCCTGCCGTGGTCCGTTGACGACGACCGACGCAGTCGACGGCCGCATCGTGAACGGCATCTTGCGTTGCGAGGCATGCGGCACGGCCACCCCGGTCGCGCACGGGTTCCCGCTCTTCGAGCACACCCGACTCGACGATGGCCGCACCGACGTGACCTGGGTCGAGTCGGCCGCCAGCAAGTGGTTCCAAGATCGCGGCACCTACGAGGAGTTCCTACGCAAGAAGGCCGAGCGCAAGACCTACGACGCCTACGCGATGTTCCAGCCCTTCAACGAGTCGCTCCGCGCCCTGCTCGCGGTGATCGAGCCGATTCGGGCCCAGCTGTCGCCGGGCGACGTCATCCTCGACACGTGGAGCCGCTCGGGCTGGCCCGGGGCCTGGGTCGCCTCGCTCTTCCCCGAGCAGCACGTGATCTCGCTGTGGGAAGGCGACGGCAACGTGCTCGGCTACGCGGGCTTCGACTACTGGCTGGGCGAGGGCCAGCGCCGCGACAACTGGGACATCGTCTTCACCCACGCCAGCGATCCGCTGCCCTTTCGCACGGGGGCCTTCGCGCTGCTGCACGGCTACGAGTCGCTGCACCGCTATCGCCCGGGGATGTTCGTCTCCGAAGCACATCGGGTCACGGCCGACGATGGTGCCATCGTCTTCACCCACATCCACCTGACCAACAGCGAGCCCGACCCCTGGTTCGAGCGCGGCTGCATCCAGCGGCACGGCACGCTGTACCGCGGGCTCTTCGATCGGCTGCATGCCGGCCAGGATCGCAAGGCCCTGGTCTTTGGCGAGCGCACCCTGTTCGAGGCGGGCGAGTCGTTCACCTTCACCGACGCCGCCCAGACCGAAGACTACAACGGCGCCATCGTGATCGGGCCCGCCGCGTGGGAAGGCCAGACCTTCCGCACCGAGCACGCCCAGCCCATCACTCGGGACTCGTTCCTCATCGTCAACCCGCTCTTCGACCTCGACCTCGGCGGCGCGCAGGCGTCGTGGAGCTACGACGGCCGCGAAGGCCAGGTCGGGCACCTGCTCGAGCGACACCCCTGCTACGAAGACCGCATCCGCTCCCTGAAGAGCGCCACCATGCACGGCTACCAGCCCGAGCTGGTCTACTTCGCCGCGCAGTCGTGGACCTTCGGGCAGATCGCCGACCGGCTCGGCGTCGACGAGTCCGAGCTGCTCGCCCAGGCCAAAGAGCTCGCCGAAAAAGAGATCCTCTGGCCGGCCACCGTCTCCCCGGCCATGGCTCGGCTGCAGCACTACTACGGCACCATCGAGGTCGCCGACCCGCAAGAGGGCTCGTTCGCCGCGCTGTGGGCCAAGCTCCCCGCGCTGTACGAAGAGCGGCCGATCATCGAGACCGAGGACGGCACCGAGTTCACCTGGGAGGTCGTGGAGCAGCTGGGCACCGCCGTCGCCTGCTGGCTGCTCGAGACCACCACGGTCGGCGACCGCGTGCTGCTGCACTGCCCCAACTGTCCCGAGGCCTATATCGTCATCTGGGCGTGCTGGCTGACGGGGCGCACCATCGTGCCCGTCGAGCCCGATCTTCCGCTCGAGGCGGTCAACGAGCTCATCGGTCGCACGAGCCCCGCGCTGGCCTTTTCCATGCAGGCCCTGTCGGTGCCGAGCTACCAGTTCGACAGCCTGTACGACGAAGAGCAGCCGAGCGAGCTGCCCACCTTCTCCGAAGGCATCGAGCCCTACCTCGAGGCGCCCGAGCCCGCGCTGCCCGAGGTCGACGGCACGGGCGACGCGGCCATCTTGTTCACGTCGGGGAGCACCGGTCGCCCCAAGGGCGTGCGGCTGAGCCACGCCGCGCTGACCTCCAGCGGCGCGGCCTTGGCCCGCCACTTCCAGTGGGTACCCGGCGACCGGCTCTACTCGGGCGGGGCCAGCTACTCGATGTCGGGCCTGCGCAACCCCGCGCTGGGTGCCCTGCATGCGGGCGCCACCATCGTGCTGCCCGAGGCCCAGGGCCCCATGAACCCGCTGCGCGCCTACGAGCTGGTGCGGCTGCAATCGGTCAGCATCGTGACCACCGTGCCCGCCCAGCTCAACGCCTGGATCGCCATGCGCGAGCGCCTCAAGGACCAGCCCCGGCCCGCCTCGCTGCGATCGATCGCCTACACCGGGCACGGCATCTCCGACGCGGTGCGCGAAGAAGTCAGCCAGTGGCTCGAGGTCCCGGTGACCGGCTACTACGGGCTCACCGAGACCTGCGGCCTGTGTCTCGGCGACGAGGTCGGACAGCGTGCCCAGGGCAACATCGGGGGGCCCGTCGCCGCCCTGGCCCAAGTGGTCGATCGCGACGGGGTGGTCGTGCCCGATGGCGAGCGCGGCGAGCTTCGGATCTGTAGCCCGCGCATCATGAGCGGCTATCTCGAGGCCGACACCGTGAGCACCGTGCGGCTCGAGCACGGCTGGCTCTACACCGGAGACGCCGCCATTCGCCAAGCCGACGGCAGCGTCGAGCTGGTGGGGCGCTTCGACGACCAGATCAAAGACCGCTTCGGAGACACCGTGTTTCCCTCCGAGGTCGAAGGCGTGGCAGCCGAGCTGTCGGCCGTCGACGACTGCGCGTGCCTGGCCGTGCACGATGCCTCCGACGTCGCCTCGCTCGTCTTGTTCGTCGTCGCCCACGAAGGGGCCGACCGCGGCGAGATCGAGTCCGAGGTCCTGCGATCGGTCGATGCTCGGCTCGGCGCACGCAAGCGACCGGGCCGCATCGTGTTCTGCGAGTCGCTGCCGCGCAAGACCAGCGGCAAAGTCAACCGACAGGCCCTGCTTTCGCAGGCCGGGATGAAGTGAACGACGTGACGACCTTCCATCAATACGCGTCGGCTCGGCCGCGCAAGCAAGAGTTCCTCGACGGTGACAACGCGATCACCTACGGGGCCCTGACCGAGCAGCTCGGCAAGACCATCGCCTACCTGCAAAAGCAGGGCCTCCAATCGGGCGATCGCATCGTCATCGCCAGCGACGACAGCTCCGCCTTCGCCTCGCTGTTCTTCGCCATGGTCGACATGGGCGTCGCGGTGGTGCTCGGCGACCCCGGCATGACGCCGGCCGAGCTCGCCCGCCTGGTCGCCCTGCTCTCGCCGGCCGGCATCATCATGGACGACGCGCTCATCAAGCGCCTCGGGGCCAGCAACCACGACCTGCGGCTGTGCCTGTCCATCAAGGCCAAGGCCAAGGGCGGCGGCCTGCTCGGCAAGCTGCTGGGGAAGAAGCGAGCCAAGGCCGCGCCCGCCAGCACCTACCCGGCCGTGCTCGATGGCCTCGACGCCGTCACCCCCGACGGCGGCAGCGATGACGACGTCGCGTTCATCGTGATGACCTCGGGCTCCACCTCGCAGCCCAAGGCCGTGCCCGGCACGCGCAAGGCTCTATTCGCCCACCTCGACACGCTCACCAAGCAGTTCGGCTACGACGACGGCAGCCGCATCATGAACCTGCTGCCGCTGTCGCACGTGGACGGGATCATCCAGGGCCCCGCGCTCGCCTGCCGCACGGGCGGCACCTGGGTACGGCCCTTCCCCTTCACCGTGCAGAACATCGAGCCGATGCTGCACGGCATCTACAGCAAGCGGGTCACCCACTTCATCGGCGTCCCCACCATCCTCTCGCTCATCCACCGCATGTCCACGAACCTCGAGGACAGCTTCGCCACCGACGACTTCAAGTTCGTGGTGTCGGCGGCGGGCAAGCTCGAGGTCGAGCTGTGGCAGGGCTTCGAGACCACCTTCAAGACCCGCGTCTGCAACCTCTTCGGGCTCTCCGAGACGGTCACCGGGGGTCTGTTCGCCGGGCCCGGCGACGACTCCCGCCGCTACGGCACCATCGGCAAGCCCACCGACTGCGAGGCGCGGATCATCGACGAGCAAGGCAACGACGTCGCCGACGGGGGGACCGGCGAGCTGTTGCTGCGCGGCGACAACGTCTTCGGCGGCTACATCTCCGACGATCCCAACGTCAACGACGGCCTGTTCATCGACGGCTGGCTGCGCACGGGCGACTTGGTCCACCGCGACGCCGATGGCTTCTACGTCATCGACGGTCGCCTCAAGAACGTGGTCATCACGGGCGGCGAGAACATCTACCCCGAGGAGATCACCGAGGTACTCAACGGCCACCCGGGCGTGGGCGCGGCCACCTGCTTCGGCCTGCCCCACGGCGAGTGGGGCGAGATCCTCGTCGCCCTGGTCCAGCGCACCGACGCCTCGCTCGCGGAAAACGACCTCATCGGCTGGGCCCGCGAGCGGCTGAGTGCCTACAAGGTGCCCAAGGAGATCGCCTTCACCGGGGAGCTGCCCCTGGGCCCCTCGGGCAAGGTCCGCATGAAGGAGGCCAAGAAGATCTTCGAGGAGCTCCGTGGCGGCGACGCGGGAGCCAGCGGCAACGTCGACGAGCGCGTCATCGCCATCGCGGCCTCCACTTTCAAGCAGCCCAAGGATTCCCTGGGTGCGCGCTCGGGCCCGCACAACACCCCGGGCTGGGACTCGCTGGCGCACATCAGCTTCGTCGTCGCCCTCGAGGCCGCGTTCTCCATCAAGATCGCCACCGGTGAAATCATGGCGCTCCAGAGCCTGGGCGACGCCGTCAACACCGTGAGCAGTCACGTCGACAAACGGGTATGAACAGCCGGGTCCTGGTCTTGTTGGTCGCGCTGACCTCCGCCTACGTGCTGGCGGGGGTCTACACCGCCTATGCGCTGGTGCAGTCGGCCTACCAGGTGCCCAACCACGAGCGCTCGTACTCCGACTTCATCTTCGCGTGGGACTGGTGGAAGCGCTCCGATCCCGAAGCCCTATACGAAGACACCGACGTCGTCGCCTACGTCTCGTCCGTGGGCGGCCGCGCCCTATCGCCCCACGAAGTCGAAGAGGTCAGCAAGTGGCTCGTGGTCGAAGAGGACGTCGGCGGCCGCAAAGTCGCCGCCATCGGCCGCTTCCGACAGCCTCACCTGTTTCACTACTCGCCCTTCTTCGCCGCCAACGAGGACGGGGGCCGCATCGTCTTCATCACCGAGCGCTCGCTCATGGGCATCTGGGACTCCGAGTCCCGACGCCGCGACCGACTCAAGGCGGTGTCGTTCCTCTTCCGCGGCTACATCGAGCAGATGTGGCCCTCCGGTCTGCAGTTCGACACCCTCGGCGACCTGCGCCGCGCCAACGAGGCGCTCAAAGACGAGAGCCGCGCCAACCCCTTCCGGCGGGACTTCAAGGTCGTCGACGGCGAGAAGGTCGACTTCATGCTGCAGCAGCGCATCGACACCGACGGCCTCGACGGCCTCGAGTTCGATGACTTCCCTGCCGACATCCTCGAGACGGTTCACCGCTTCGTCGAGCAGGGCAACACCGTCTGGATCGTCTCCATCGCCCGCTCGCAGACCTTCGAGCCGCTCTACGCCGAGCGCATGGCCAAGACGCGCGACGCCATCTCGGAGCTGGCCGCCGACATCGACGGCATCGAGCACCTGTACTTCCCCGCCCTGCACGAGCGCTACTACCGAGACCACGCCCACATGAATGCGGCCGGCTCGGCGCTCTTCCACGAGTGGCTCACCGCGCAGCTCGACGCCCATGACGCGGGGCAGCCCCTGCCCGGCACGAGGGTCGCGCCATGAACCCGTTGCAGTGGATCCACCTGGCCATCGCCTTCGGCCTGGTCGCCCTGTTCTGGATCGTCCCCAAGAAGGCGCGCCTGTTCGTGCTCGCGGGCGCGGGCATGGCCGGCATGGCCTACCTCGACTGGCGCTCGCTCCTCGTGCTCGTCGCCTCGAGCCTCGCCGTCTTCGCCCTCACCCGTCGGGGAGGCAAGGCGGGCTACGCCGCCGCCATCGCCACCTGCTGCGTCACCCTGCTCGGCTACCGCGCCTGGCAGGTGGCCGTCGCCGCCGACACCAGTACCTTCGTACTGCTGGGCTGCGCCTTCTACCTGCTGCGCCTGGCCCACTACGCCATCGATTCCGCCGCGGGCAAGGTCCGCGACCACGGCCTGGCCATCTTCATCGCCTACTGCTTCTTCTGGCCCACCCTCACCGTGGGTCCCGTCAACCGCTTCGACGCCTTCATGCGCGACGACCAGCGACGGCGCTGGGACCCGCGGCTGTTCATCTCCGGCCTCGAGCGGATCCTCTTCGGCTACTTCAAGCTGGTGGTGCTGGCCAACTACCTGCTGGCCACCAAGTTCCTGCCCTTCGCTCAGAACTTGGGCGGGGACGACAATGCGCTGGGGGCATGGCTACTCAACATGCACTACGGCCTCGACCTGTACTTCCGCTTCGGGGCCTTCTCCGACATTGCCATCGGGCTGTCGCGGCTGGTGGGGGTGCGGGTCATGGAGAACTTCCGCTGGCCGTACTTTCAGGCCAACATCGCGGAGTTTTGGCGGAGCTGGCACATCTCGGTGTCGGGGTGGTGTCGGGACTATGTGTTCTCGCCCATCGCGTTCAAGCTGCGGCAGCCGGCGGCGGGTGTGGTCGCCTCGATGCTCATCCTGGGGATCTGGCATGAGCTGTCGTTGCGGTACGTGTTATGGGGGCTGTTTCATGGGGTGGGGATCGTGGTTCATCGGCTCTGGCTGGCGTATGTGGGGCCTCGGATTGGGGGGGTGCCGGGGTGGATTCGGTATGGGGTCGGGATGGTGGTTACGTTCAACTTTGTGGTGTTGGGGTACTCGCTGACTCGGACGGATAGTCTGGCGGAGGCGGGGCGGGTCTTTGTGACGATCTTGACGTTGGGAGGGTAGGGGGATGTTTGCTTGGTTGAATGAGCGTATTGGGCTTACGGGGGCGGTTGTTGTGGCGCCGCTGGTTTATGCGATTGTTGTGTTGGTGATCTTGATGTTTGTGGATTTGCCGACGGAGACGTTTCGGTATCTGGATATCTAGGTCCGAGGTGATTCTGCTTCCTCGAGGGTGGGGATTGCTTCGAGTTGGTTCGGCGGAGGGTTCGAACGGGGGGCTCGCCTGTTGACGGCTGGATCCCTCCCCGGACGTGCTCGGCGGCCGTGAGGTTCGAGTGTTTCGCGACGGCAGTCGGCGGCCGCCTCCGCGCGACCGGGCCCCCTCCATCCTACGCGGCTTCGCTTCAGCCCTCCCCGGGACTCGGCCTCCCGGGCGAACGTGGAGTGGGGCCTGCTCGATCGTACCTTGGCTTGCTTCGCCTTGGCCCTCCCCGTGACTCGGTCTTCCGGTCGAACGGGGAGTGCCTCCTGCTCGATCACACGCTTGCTTTGCTTCGCGATGGATGAGGGCTAGAGTTTCCACGGGGTCGATGTTGGGGCGAGCGGGCGGCGTGGGTTTTGCTCGGGCGGTGCCTGGTTTGCTTGGAGGGGGAGCGGTGGGGTCGCCTGTTCGTGGCGTGATCTTCTTCGGTTGCTGGTCCATGATGCCGGAGGTGCCGGAGCGGAAGTCGTGTCCAGAGAAACGAGCCGGGAGGGGCTCGGTGTCGGTGGCTGCGGCGTTGGTGCTCGTTCTGGTCGGAAGCGGGTGTGGAGACTCGGGTCGGAGTCCGACGACCGAGGCCATCTCCTCGCCCGCACCCGAACCCAAGGCCGCGACGGCGGATTGCTCGAACGAGCGGTTGATCGAGTCGGGGGAGTACGGGTCCGTCGTGCTGCCCGACCGAGTGTGGTCGCCGTTGGTCTTCGGAGTCTCGAGCCAGATCGGTGCGTGTGCGGTCCCTCGGTTCGAGCTCTACGACCTGAAGACGCGGGAATTGATCGCGCGGCACGACCTTCCGCCGCTGCAGACGCCCGATGGTCTGAAGCGATGGGGCATGCAGACGGTCGCGGCGGGGGGACACGTGAAGTTCCTCGCCGGGAACAACGACGCGCTCTTCTTTCGTCTGACCGACGGCAAGGCCACGGTGGACACCCGGGTGCTGCGCTCGGAGGCCAAGGAGTACGCGTCGCGTTTGTTCACGAGCTCGGGGTCACACCTTCACGTCACGCCGGACACGGCCTACATCGACCTCAACGATGGCGAGCGTGTTGCGCTCGACCTGGAGTCGCGCGAGGTCACCCTCACCGAGGTCGGACCGCCCACGGAGCAGGAGCTGGCCGAGCGCCACGGATGCCCCGACTACACCGACACGATCGACAGATTCAAGGGCCGCGGCAGTCGACGTCCCTACGCGGGCGGCACCCAGGGCATCACGAAGCTACGGCCCGAGCGCATCCACTTCGACGACACCGACCGAGGAACGACGCTGGTCCTGCACGCTGCGACCGAGCGCGGCCGCCATCCGAAAGACGACCCGCCGGTCCTCATGGCGTCGGCCGACTCGTTTTTCTCGCCGACGATCTTCGTGCCCACCCGATGCGAGCCACCGGGCGTAGACCGAAAACTCCCCGCCCCCTTGCTCGTGTCGCATGGTTCCAGCCTCGACACGAAGACGGCGACGAGTCGGCTCTCCCGTGTGGCCGACGACGGCGCGACGGTCTGGACGCTGGACACACCGTTTCCTTTCGTCCATGGCTCCAAGGTTCGGTACTACGGAAGCACCCTATTCGTGTTCGATGTCGTCTCGAAGCACGCGCTGTGGATCGACATCGATGAGGGCACACTCGTCGCGGAAGCGAAGATGGTGACGCGATGACCCATACGGACTCGACCGAATCGAAGCCCCAGCTCCTGCCGATGACGGGCCGATTGCATCACGCCGCACTCGTGCTCGCGCTGACACTCGGCGGTGGGTGCAATTCTTCGTCCCCGCGCGCGAACGCGGAAACGGCCGAGGCCTGCTCGGACGCACCATTGCTCGAGACGGGAACGCACGATGGAGCCCAGATACCGAAGCACCCGTGGGACCCGCTGGTCTTCGCGCTCATGGGAACGCCGCCAGGGTGCTCCGCTCAACGCTTCGAGCTGTACGATCTAAAGACCCGCACGCTCATCGCCCGCCACGAGTTCTCGCCAGTCCCCGATCCTCTGCGCGGGCACACGCCGTGGGGTTTCACCGGATTCGAAGGCGGGCACGCGGTCCTCCACATCAAGCCCGCGAAGCGCGAGCGCACCGACGTGGTGTTGCTGCGCCTCGAGGACGGCGCCCAGGCGCTCGACACTCGGACCTTGCGAACCGAGGCCACCGCGTATCGAGATCGGTTCTTCACCGACATCATCCGGTACGTCCACCCGACCCCGGAGACCATCTACATCGAGCTCAACGACGCCAGCACCGTCGCCCTCGCTCCCACCACCACCACGCTGACCTCGACCACGGACCAACCGCCGAACACGGTCGAGATCGCCCGACGAGCCGGCTGTGGTCGAGGCTACGGCGGCCACATCGACCGCTTCTCGGGACCCGACGGCCGCAGTCGCTCCGCCGGAGGAACCACCGGCATCCAGCTCCGCCCCGAAGAGATCTACTTCGAAGAGAACAAAAAGAAAGTCCGTCTCGCCATCTACGAAACCGGAGAGCGATACGTCCCACCCGAACAGCTCCCCGTGGTGATGAAGACCGAAGCCGTCTTCTTCGACCCCAAGATCTTCAAACCCGCCGAATGTGACTCAGGAGGCCCCGTCAACGGCCACCCCGCCCCCTTGCTCGTATCCCATCAGACCAATCTCGACCCCAAAGCCGCCACCGCCAAACTCTCGAGGATCACCACCGACGGCAAGACCCTGTGGACGATCGACACCCCCTTCCAACTCGAGGACCCGGTCCAGGTCCGATGGTACGACTCCACCCTCTTCGCCTACCGCCAGTACAAAAACCTAGCCCTATGGATCGACCTCGACCAAGGCAAACTCATCCAACAACTCGACCTCACGACCCGCTAGACCCACCCCCCTCCAGGCGGCCCTGCTAGAAAATTCGCCGCCCTGACTCCAACCAAGTCACCCCAACGCAAAAGCAGAGCCTGGCAACCGTTCGAACGCGAGACCGAGTCACGCGGAGGGCAGAAGCGAAGCCGCGTAGGACGGAGGGCCCTCGGTCGCGCCGAGGCGAGTCAACAGGCGAACCCTCCGTTCGAAAACTCGCCACTCTGACTCCAAGCAAGTCACCTCAACGCCAAAGCAGAGCATGACAATCGTTCGAACGGGAGACCGAGTCCCGGGGAGGGCTAAAGCGAAGCCGCGTAGGATGGAGGGGGCCCGGTCGCGCGGAGGCGCCCGTGTACAGCCGTCGCTAAACACCCGAGTGAAACGGCCGCCGAGCACGTCCGGGGAGGGTTCCATCCGTCAACAGGCGAGCCGCCCGTTCGAAAACTCCCCAAGATCAACTCAAAGCACCCCCCCTCTCAAGCCACCTCCACCCGCACCAACGAAACAAGCCGAGCAATCGCCTCCTCGACCACCGCCGTCTTCGGATGCCTCACAATCGCATACCCCTCCCCTTCATAACTGCTCACCTTCGCCTGCCCCGGCTGCGGCAGCTTCGCCTCGACGACCAGATGCCCCAACTCCGCCTGCGCCTGCTCGATCCCATGCAGCCGCACCACCCGACGCCCTTGCCCCTGCCCCCGAAAGTACGCCGCCGCCACCGCATGAGTCCGCCGCGGCACCTCCCAGTGATCGAGGCAGACCAACTCCGCCCACCGCCGATACATATCCGTATCGTGCGCCCACCCATTGAGCGACACGATCTGCGCCCCCGGAGGCCGAGCCCCCACCTCGGAGATCGCCACACTCCCATCCCGCCGCCGAAACCACTCCATGTGGCTCAACCCGGTATGCATCCCCAAGGCCCTCAGCGCAGCATGGGCAAACGGAGCAATCGCCTCGCTGTCCGCCGTATGCTCCTCGCGAGGCAGGATCACCGTCCACTGGATCCACGGGTTTTCCAGCACGGTGAGCGGGCTCGGGTCGTAGCGCGTGTGTGAGTCCCAGATCGGCGTGCCGCGAATGCTGGCCGTTTCGAAGGACCGCTCTTGGCCCACCACGAACTCTTCGACCATCTCGGGCACGAACGAATCGAGCGCCCGGGCGAGGCCCGCTTCGCTGGTGATGCGATGAGTCCCCGCCGCGGCCGCGCCGTCGCGAGGTTTGACGATCAGCGGAAAGCCGACCTCGCGAGCAAAGGCCCAGACCTCGGGCGCAGAGCTGGTCCGCCGATGCCGAGCGCACGGCAGACCGGCCTGGCGCAGGGCGTCCTTCATCAGCGCCTTGTCGCGAAAGCACCGCGCGGCCGCTTCGCCCATCCCCTCGATGCCGAGCTGATCGCGAACCCGACCGAGCGGAACCTGAAGCTGCTCGAGCGAGCCCACGAGGCGATCGAGCCCCCCCATGTGCGTCCGCAGGGCGCGGGTCGCCTGGGCGAGCGCGGCGGGATCGAGGGCGTCCTTGACCTGGTAGTGACCGGCCAGTCGCGAGCGCAAGCGCGGCGGGAGCCTGTCGGCCGGGTCGACGCTCACCACCCCGACGTCGACCCCGGGCAAGCCCGCCACTGCGTCCACGAAACGCAAAGTGGCGTCCATGAAATAAGGAGCAACAAAGACAACGCGGGGCATCGGGGCGCGGAGCCTATCAGGGCGCCGGCCGGTCTCCGAGCGCAGTGACCCATTGTCGGAACTCGGTCACCGAAGGGGCCCCCTTTTCGCCCACGAAGGGCTCGATCTCGGGCACGAGGGCGAGCGCGGCGTCGCGCTTTCCGACCTCGGCGAGGGCGCGGGCGAGCAGGAAGTCGCGATCCGCCCGCTGGACGGGCACGCCGAGCTTCTCGTCGGCGATCGGCTGGAGCCGGGCGAGCGCGTCTTCGGCCTTGCCCTCCTGGAGCTCGAGCCGCGCCAGCTCGATCTCGGCGGCAATGCTCGATCCGGGAGCTTCGAGCTCGGCGCCCTTTTGCACGACCCAGCCGAGGACCTCGCGAGCCTCCGCGTCCCGCCCCACACGGAGCAGGCTGGTGCCAAAATGCAGGGCCTTGCGCAGGGTATAGGAGTCGCCGATGTCCTCGATCGCGAACTCGTCGAAGGCCCGATCGTAGTAGGCCATCGCATCTTCGTAGCGCCGAAGGTGATAGTAGACCTCGGCCAGGTTCATGCTGACCATGCCCAGCGCGGGGTGATCGGCATCGAGCGCTTCGGTGAGGTGGCGATGGGACAGCTCGAACTGCGCGGCGGCCTCGTCGTAGCGCTTCATGTTCTTGAGCGCGAGGCCGACGTTGTTGCGCGCCTGGGCGGTCTGGGGGTGGGCCTCGCCCAGGTGCCGGGTGCGGATCTCCAAGGCGCGCTGGTAGGTCTCGAGCGCGGCGTCCCAGTCGAACTTCGCCAGTCGGGCCGACGCCATCGAGTTGAGCACTCGCGCCACGCGAAGCCCCTCGGGGCCGGCATGACGCTCGGCGAGGGTCAGCGCCCGCCCATAGAGCGCGAGCGCTCGATCGTAGTTGTGGTGCCGCAGCTCGATCTGACCCCGGGCGTAGTCGAGCTCGCCATCGAGGGCTTCGGCGCGGGCGGGGTCTTGCCGCCAGATCCGTTCGATCATGGCGCGAGCGTCCTCGGCCCGCGTCTGCGCCTCGTCGTAGCGCCGCAGGACATAGCCGAGCAGGTCCACCAGCTGCACCACGCTGCTGGCGGCCAGCGCGTCGTCGCCGGCTCCGAGCGCCCGTCGCCAGGCCTCCTCCAGGTCGACGACCGCGGCTTCGTACTCGCCCATGCGCATGTGCAGGCCGGCTCGATCCTGCAAGGCACGAGCGATGAGCGGCGCGTAGTCGGTGGCGATCGCGGCGTGGGTGGCTTCTTTGACCAGGGCCAACCCGGCGTCGTAGCGACCGGAGCGGCCGTGGGCCTGCGCCCGCGCGAGGTCGCTCTCCACCCGCTGCACCCGCGCCCGCACGGCCGGATCGCTGGGCGGCGGCACCTGAGCCCGCAGGGCCTTGAGGTCCTCGCAGGGCGCCAGCGGCCGTAGCTCATCGATGGCCTGGACCGCGTGCCGCCGCACCTCGGGCTCGGCGAGCACGAGCACGCCGATGAGTGCATCCAGCTCCTGCCGTCGCTCGTCGAGACACGCCCCGCGCAGGTCGAGCGCATGACCGGATTGATCGCCCCGGTGGTAGGCCACACACGCATCGCGGTGGCTCCGTGACCACTGTTGCGCGTACTCGTCGATGCGGCGCACGGCCAGGGTCGCGGTGTCTTCGGCGTACTGGGTCTGCCCTCGCGACAGCGCGTGGTGGACCTCGGCGCGGGCCTCGGTGGACCACAGCTCCTCCATGGCGATCTCTCCCCCTTCGCAGGGATCGGACGGGGCGGAGAGCACGGAGCTGGCCACCGACCCCGCGACGATCGAGGCCGCGCCGACGACCCCGAGGGCGATGAGCCCCCGCCGCTTGCGACGAGGTCCGTAGGCCAAGCCCTCGACCAAGGCAGCCATGGAGGGCCAGCGATCCTTGGGCTCGAACGACAGGCCGCGCATCACGACGTTGCGCAGCCAACGAGGCACGCTCGCGTCGCTGGTGACCTCGGTGAAGTTGCCGTCGAGGATGTTGGTGCTCAGCTCGGCGAAGGTCGTACCGCCGAAGGGGCGGACCCCCCACAGGGCCTCGAACAGCGCGACGCAGAAGCTGAACTGGTCGGAGGCGGCCGAGGTCTGTTCGCACAGGATCTGCTCGGGCGCCATATAGGCCGGGGTTCCCCGCAGTCCCTTGGTGCGCGAGACGGTGGCGTCGAGCAGACCGGACTCGATCACGAAGGGGCTGTCGGCGGGTCGCGAGCTCCGTCCCGTGTCCTGGCCGCTGGGGCGCGCCAGCCCGAAGTCGGTGACCCGCGGCCGCTCGTCGGCGCCGATCAGCACGTTGTCGGGCTTGATGTCGCTGTGAATGAGCCCGGCTTCATGCGCGGCGCCCAGGCCCCGACCGATGGCCTGGAACATCTCGAGGATCTTGGCCTGGTCGGGCTTGGCCCGCGCGAGCCACTGGGTGAGCGTGCCGCCCTCGACGAACTCCATCGAGATGAACACGCGGCCCTCGATCTCCCGCACTTGGTGCACGGTGATGACGTTGGGGTGAGACAGCCGGGCCATGGCCTGAGCCTCGCGCAGCAATCGTCGCTGCGCTCGCTCCTCGTCGTCCTCTTTGCTCGAGTGACGATCGTGCAGAGCCTTGAGCGCGACCTTGCGATCGAGGTCGGGGTCGTACGCGGCATACACCACGCCCATGCCCCCGCTGCCGATGAGCTCGAGGATGTAGTAGCGATCGACCCGCTCGCCCGGGTGCAGGCGCACCTTGGCGCGCATGGGCAGGCTCTCGTCGGCCAGGGTGTCGCTCTCGCTGACGCCGAGCTCGTCGAGCGAGACGTCGGTGGACCCGCCCGGGTGCTGGGTGGCGAAGATCCTCGCGAGCTCGGCCACCACGCGGCTGCACCCGTCGCAGTCGTCGAGGTGGGACTCGATGGCGCGACGCTCGGCGGGGTTGAGACCACCGCGACTGAACGCATTGAGCGCCTCGGGCTCGGGGCAAGCCACGCGGGCATCCTGCCATGGCCTACGCGAGACGTCGCGTAGGGGAGGATCCTACCTCGGGATGAGTCATCATCTGGGTCATGCGGAACCGCAAGTGGGGCATCCTGGCACTGGGCGGCGTGCTCTTCGGGTGTTCTCCCGCACCAGCGCAACGCGCCCCGTCGTCCGGCGCGGCCCAAGCTCCCGTTGCGGTGGGCGCCCCGCATGCGTGGCCGCTACACCCGAGCCTCGACCATGCGTCGGACCTCAGCGGAGTGACCCGTGTCGGCGAACGCATGATCCTGGTGCAGAACCGACCCGCGGCTCCGGGCGGCGCTCAGGTGCACGCGTTCACGCCGACCACGAACGGCGAGTGGCAGCTCGATGGCCAGTGGTCCTTGGTGGGGGCGAGCGATCCGTGGATCGATGCCGAAGCGATCACGACTTCGGGGCGCGAGGACACGCTGCTGATCCTCGTCGAAGGCGGGCAGGCGATCGCGACGGCGCAGGTCTGGGAGGTCTCGCTGCCGCCGAGCGACGGGGCGTCGACGCGGGCCCGGGTGCTTCGCCGCTGGTCCTTGTCCCCGGACTATCGCGATGCGGTCGGGGGCAGCGAGGCCCTCACGCGGGTCCCCACGCCGAAGGACATCGAGGGCGCGGCGCGAGGCATCGCGGTGCTCGTCGGTCACCAAGCCAAGCGTCACCTCGGGCTCTTCGTGCTGCACGACGACCTTGCCGATCCCGATGTGCCCATCGCTCCACGGCGGGAGATCGGCACCGACTTCGGCGACACTTCGGGCCTGTACTGGGAGCCGGGCTCGCTGTTCGTGTGGCACAACGAAAACTGGGCGTCGTCGCCCTGCACGAAAAAAGGCGCCGACGTCAACGTGCTCGAGCACTACCCCTGGAGCGCCGACCACACGCCGAGCGCCCTGCGGGGCGGCGCCCGGTGGAAGCACCCCCAGCCCGACGACGGGGCGTGCTGGAACCTCGAAGGCATCGCGCTGGGTCCCTGCCACGAGGGCGTGCGGGTGCTGTACCTGGCCAACGACGCCGGCATCCCCATGGCCGCCCATCGCTACGAGCTGACCGATTTTTGCCCCAACAGCGAGCTGTGAGCCCCGTCTCCGTGCTCGCGAACGCACTTTCGCCAAGGGGGGTATGATTGGCGGGCACGGCGACTGGATGAACTCTCCACCCGGCAGCGCCGACCAGCTTCCCCGACGGCTGGTGTCGAGACTCGATGCGATCGCGGATCGATTCATCGATCCGCGTTTGGTTGCGGCGGGTGGCGATGGGCTCCGCCGACTCCGCACCGCGACCACCGTGGTCTTGATGACCGTGCTGATGGTGCCGATCCCCTTTACCGGGCACATCGTCGCCGACCGGCCGCTCCGGGCGGGCCTGGCGGTGCTGGTCTGGCTGGTGGCGATCGGCCTGCTCGTTTTCATCCGTCGTGGCGCTCGCGCCACCACCGTCGCTCACCTCCTGGCCGCCATCGTGACCGCGGCCTCGGTCAGCCTGATCGGCCCCGGCACCCCGCTGGGCACCTACAACCTCGCCCTGCTGGGGATCCCCCTGGTGGTGACCCTGATCGGCGGGGGCCGCAGCGGCTGGCCCTGGGCGGCGATCAGCCTGGCGTGCTTCGGCGCGACCGCCTACATCCACGACGAAGAGATGGTCAACGAGTGGATGATCGGGCTGGCCCTGACCACCGTCGGCCTGACCGCGATCGCCTACGGCTTCGAGACCCTACGGACCCGGGCCTTCACCGAACTCATCGTGGCGAGAGATCGAGCCGCCGCCGCCGCGCAGGCCAAGAGCCGCTTCTTGGCCAACATGAGCCACGAGATCCGCACCCCCATGAACGGGGTGCTCGGGATGCTGAGCCTGCTGCAGGACACCAAGCTCGACAAGGTTCAGCGCGACTACGCGGAGACGGCCCACCGCTCGGGCATGTCGCTGCTCGAGCTGCTCAACGACGTGCTCGACTTCTCGAAGATCGAAGCCGGTCAGATGACGATCGAGCTGTCCGCCTTCGACCTGCACGCGCTGGTGGAGAACGTGCTCGACCAGGTCGCGGTGCTGGCCGACGAAAAGGACCTGGAGCTCGTCGCCCGCTACGTGCCCGACACGCCCTCGCACGTGCGCGGCGACCAGGGACGCATTCGCCAGATCTTGCTCAACCTGGTGGGCAACGCGGTCAAGTTCACCCAAAAAGGGCACGTGCTGGTCACGGTGGAGGTCGATCCCCGCGAAGACCTGCACACCCGCATCAAGTTCTCGGTGCAGGACACGGGCATCGGCATCGCGCCGAGCCACAAGGCGACGATCTTCGAGCACTTCCACCAGGTCGACATGTCGCCCACCCGCGACCATGCCGGCTCGGGCCTGGGCCTGGCCATCGTGCGCGAGCTGGTCACCCTGATGGGCGGCGAGCTCGGCCTCGACAGCACCCTGCACCAGGGCTCGACCTTCTGGTGCTCCATCCCGCTCAAGCCCGTCGACAAGCCGCCCACCGTCTCCATCCCCACCGACGCGGACATCGAGGGGCGCCGCGTGTTGATCGTCGACGATCACCCGGTCAATCGCTTCGTGCTGCGAGAGCTGCTGGGTCGCTGGGGCTTCGTGGTGGCCGAAGAGCCCTCGGGGCCGCCAGCCATCGAGACCATGCGCAAGGCGGCCCGCGACGGCGAGGCCTTCGACTTCGCCCTGCTCGACTACCAGATGCCCAAGATGGACGGGGTCGAGCTGGCGCGGCGGATCACCGCCGACCCCGACATCCCCCGCACGGTGATGATCATGCTCAGCTCGGTCAGCCATCACGTGCCGACCTCGGAGCTCGAGCCGGTGGGATGCGCGGCCTACCTGGTCAAACCGGTGCACCACAGCGACCTGCTCGATACGCTGGTCTCGGCCTGGAGCCGCCGCGACGAGCCCCTGAGCATCGCCGCCCCGACCGTGACCGGCGGCTACCACACCGCGCACTCGACCCCGGGCTCGCTGTTCAGCGAGCACGAGATCCGCGTGCTGGTAGTGGAAGACAACGCGGTCAACCAGCGGGTGGCCCAGCGCATGCTGGCCGACCTCGGGTGCGAGGTCGACGTGGCCACCAATGGCCTCGAGGCCCTCGAGCGCATCGAAGCCACGCCCTTTTTCGACGTGGTGTTCATGGACGTGCAGATGCCTCAGCTCGACGGGCTGGAGGCCACGCAGCGGCTCCGCAAGCTCGAAGAGGGCAAAGAGCGCCACATCCCCATCGTGGCCATGACCGCCCACGTGATGCCCCGCGACCGCAATCGCTGCCTCGACGCAGGCATGGACGACTACATCACCAAGCCGGTCCGGCGCCGCGATCTGCTACGAATGCTCCGCGAGCACGCGCTCGGACCCATGCCCGGCCGACCCAAGACCAACAAGACCACCGTGAGGCGCCCGGCCGAGAGCGGGTCGACGACCGGCGAGACCGACTCGGGCGAGCGGGACTCGGCGCCCACCGACATCAAGCGGGTGCCGACCGGGCCCTCCCCCGCCGCCGAGCCCGAAGAGCTTCCCTGCGACCTGCCCTGGCTGCGCCACAACTACGCCGCCGACGAGGCCGAGGTCCGCTCGCTGATCGAGCTGTTCATCCCGCGAGCCACCGAACTCATCGACGAGATGGTCGCCGCCCACGAGGCGGGCGACATCGAAGCGCTCGGGCGCTCGGCCCACGCGCTCAAGGGCATCAGCGGCACCATCCGGGCCAATCCCTTGTTTGCGCTGGTCTCCGAGGAACCGGCGACGCTCGCCGAGAACCTGCCGCACATCCAGCAGACCTTCAGCGAGCTGCTCGCGTACTTCGAACGCGAGCTCGACTGCCACTGACACGC
The DNA here is from genome assembly GCA_039028615.1 of Myxococcota bacterium. Classification (GTDB taxonomy): domain Bacteria; phylum Myxococcota_A; class Polyangia; order Nannocystales; family Nannocystaceae; genus Paraliomyxa. The sequence continues at coordinate 77,865 of JBCCHT010000051.1, forward strand.
GGTTGCTGGCCGAGACACCCGGCGTTTGTGCTCTCAGACCTTGGGGAGGCCGTCGATCTCGATCGGCTTGCTGCGCTTGCCCATCTTGGCCTGCCGCTGCATTTGCGACTTCGCGACCTTGGTCTGCAGCTCGGTCAGCTTGCCCAGCAGCGCCTGGTTGGTGTCGTTGAGCGTCTTGAGCAGGGTCTTGCCGAAGCCCTTGCCCTCGGCCACCGCCGCATACAGATCGTCGAAGACCTTGGCCAGCTGGGTGTCGACGGCGTCGGACTCGAGCTTGTCCGCCTGCGTACGGTTCTCCGGCTTGACCGCCGCGATCGCGGCCTCGACGTCACCCGAGCCGATCCGCTCGAAGACCCGGGTCATGATCCGCTCGGGCTCCTCGAGCACCTGGTCGTAGGTCTGGAGCTCGAAGTCGTAGCGACGCAGCGAGATGTCCCGCACCAGGGCGAAGTTCTCCATCCACCACTCGTAGGCGGGCGGGAAGTTGAAGGGCTCGGGCGGCATCTCGGTCCCCGCGGCGGCTGCCTTCTCGCGGCCTTCCTTCTCCAGCGCGTACAGCCGCTGGATCGAGGCCTCGTACTCACGCCACTCGCGGACGTTGGCCACCAGCAGGTCGATGTAGGAGCGCTCGGATCGGACGACGCCGGGCACGAACACTTTGACCGCGTAGCCATCGACGTGCTCGGGCAGGAAGTACTTGCCCGTCTGCGGGTGCGGGTTGGTGCGGTAGTAGATCCCGTTGCGAAGCAGGGTCTCGTAGAAGCCGTCGGGGTTCGCGTCGCGGAGCGGACCGGTCTCCCAGTTGCGGGGAAATGCCTTGCCCAGGATGGGGATGCCCGCAGCCTGCATCACCTGCATCCACATGGAGGTGCCGCTGCGCTTCGTACCGGAGACCAGGATCATGTCGTCGCCTATATAGCCCAAAATTGCCGACGGCCGCGTCGAGTGTGTCGACGCGGCCGCAGCTCGACCACAATGGCCGATTCGGTGGGATTACTTGGGGCAGGCCTTGTCGAGGGCGGCCTGCTCGTCGGCGCAAGAGTCCTTGCTCATGAACTCCTTGCAGGTCAGCGAGTTGACGCAGGCCAGCACGTCGGCGAAGGCCGAGAAGCAGTCCTCGCCCGCGGCCGTGTACTCGTCGTACGAAGCGGTGCAGTACATCTCCGCCTCGGCGCCACCCTTGCCGTAGCACTCCATGTACAGCTCGCCGTAGGCGATGCAGTCCGCGGGGCTCTTGCCACCCTCGGTGGTGTCGTCCTCGCCCTCGGTGGTGTCGTTGACGTCGGTGGTCGCCGCGTCGTCGGTCGCCGCGTCGTCGGTCGCCGCGTCGTCGGTCGCCGCGTCGGTCGCCGCGTCGTCGGTCGCCGGGGCGTCGTCGGTCGCGGGGGTCTCGGTGGTCGCGTTGTCGGTCGCCCCGGTGGTCGCGTTGTCGGTCGCCCCGTCGGTATCGTCGTCGCTACCGTCGGTGATGATGCAACCACCCATGGAGATGGGGGCGGCGGCCAGCAAGAAAAGCAAGTTGTTAATCCGGTTATCGGTATTCATGTCCGTATGCTCCGTCAGGCTCGTGAAAGTCCCCGTGAGGGGAAAGGAAACTCTGTGGCCGGAAGGTAGCGGAGGCTCCTGGGTACGGGCAAGCGAGCCTCGCGCCCGGTTTGGGCCCGAAGGCAAAACCCGAGGGGGATTGCCCCAGCAATGACTGCTTGATCGAATTCGAACGACACATGTGGGATGGCCCAACGGGCATCGATCCACCCGGTTTCGGACGGACAAAGCTGATCATCAAGCTGAGAAATCGCAGATTTGTCGCGCCTTCCTTCCACATCGATGCTCGATTGCGAATGGGTCCAGCTCACGATCTTCGAGGTGAAAAATAGTGCTCGAGATCCGGTCCGTTCGAGCCGCCATCCACGGTCAGCCGCGGGGCCGAACCTCCGCACAGAGCGCTTTCGACGCGGAATTCTTACGCTTTTGCGCCATGGTCGGCTTCGAACATCGACCGCGCCGACTCCGATTGTTGACCAACACCCAGCGTAGAAACGACGCACCACCCGTGCATCGACAAGACGAGCTGGGCGTCGTCCACCGCCACTTCACTCGACCACTCGAGCATCGAAGTCGACGACTCGCGCCCACCGAACTCGTGCCGTGCACGGGGGCCCACGAAGTTCCCGCGTTGCCTCCCCCCCGACGTGCCCGTAAGCTGCCTTCGCCTATGAGGGTCTGATCCCACCGAACCGCCGCTTCGTGCGACGTTCGACCTCGTCTGTGGCCGCTCCTGCGGCCGCCAGTACGTGGTGGTGAGTTCGGTCGTGTGCGCTCCCGACGAGCTTCGGCTCGTCGGTTCCCCGTGTCTGGCCATGGTCTCCGATGACCACGGCGGGCGCGTGTGTTCAACACACTCGGAAACGACAGATCCATTGAACCTCATCCACTTGGGCTACGGCCCTCACTTCCAACGACAGTTCTCCGACCTCGATCGCCCCGAACTACGGCCCGCCCGTGTGATTCGTGAAGACCGGGGTCGCCTTCAGGTCGACGACGGCGAGGGCCCTCGCGCGGCCGAACCTCTCGGACGTCTCCGGCGCAAGGATGGCCTCGACTGGCCCGCCGTCGGTGACTGGGTCGCCGTCGATCCGCTCGACGATGGACCGTGGCTCATCCATCACGTCCTGCCCCGAACCAGTGCCTTCATTCGCGGGCGAGCGGGGCGACGCGACACCTCGCAGTGCGTCGCCGCCAACATCGACACCTTGTTCATCGCCATGGCCCTCGACGGCGACTTCAACCTCCGTCGACTCGAGCGCTACCTCGTGCTCTCGCGACGCAGCGGCGCCGAACCGGTCATCCTGCTGACCAAGGCCGATCGTTGCCTCGACCCGGACAGCGTCCGCGAGCAGACGAGGGCCGTCGCCACCCACGAGGCAATCCTCGTCCTGTGCACCCCCGAGCAGCGAGGCATCGACGCCCTGCAGCCCTATCTCGCCCAGGGTTCCACCATCGCCATCGTCGGCTCCTCTGGCGTCGGCAAGTCCACCCTCGTCAATCACCTCCTCGGCCAGACCACCATGGCCACCGCCGAGATCAGGGAACGCGACGAAAAAGGCCGCCACACCACCCGCCACCGCCAGCTCGTCTCCCTCCCCTCGGGCGCCTCCCTCATCGACACCCCCGGAATGCGCGAGCTGCAGATGTGGGGCGACGAACACGACGTCACCGCCGGCTTCGACGACATCGAACAGCTCGCCACCCAGTGTCGCTTCGGCGACTGTCAACACGACCGAGAACCCGGCTGCGCCGTCCAAGCCGCCCTCGAAGAAGGAACCCTCGACCCACCCCGCTTCGACAGCTTCACCAAACTCCGCACCGAAATGCGCCGCCACGCCGAACGCCAAGGCACCACCCACGAACGAAGACGCTACGAACGAGGCTTCAGCAAAATGATCAAACAAGCCAAACGCCTCAAACGCCGCTGACCCCCCCGCGGGAGCCCCCTCCGGGCTCCCGCCCCTCACCTCCCCACACCCCACACCAAAAGAGCGAAGCCCCAAAAGACCACCTCACCACCGTCCCCCGCCACCACTCCAACCCCATCGAAGCACCAAAAGACCACCTCACCACCGTCCCCCGCCACCACCCCAACCCCATCGAAGCCCACCGCCGCCCGCCGCATCGCCGTAACCACCGGCGAAGCCACCCGCCCAACCTCGAGGGGCCGCGCCGACGGGAGGGTCCCAAACCCCGACCGAGGACTTGAGGCGGGCAGAAAAACCACGCCCAACTCCATCCCCCACGCCCGACCCGCAGGGCGGGGTTTGGGAGGGACCCGTCGACAGCAGGCCCCGGTCCCCGCAGCGGCCCCACTCTCCGAGCCCCTCCAGCAGACCCCTCGCCCAGCAGCCCGACAAACATCGAGCCCCTCAGCAGCCCGACAAACATCAAGCCCCTCAGCAGCCCGACAACATCGAGCCCCTCAGCAGCCCGACAAACACCGAGCCCTTAGCACCCCCACGAGCCCAGCCGAGACCCCCTAGCGCCCCCGCCCAGCCGCCACCCGCACATGGTCCGGCCACTCGATATTCCGAGACCCCGACTCCGTAGCCTCCCAAACCTTATCGATCATCTTGTCCGCCAGATAGTTCACCAACGTAGTGAACGGATGCTTCTGCCCAACCTTCCGAGCCACCTTCTCCGACGGCGGCAACAAAGCCGCAATCACCGAATGCACCACCGAGTCGAGCCCACTCGGCCCGACCCCGAGCATCGCCGCATCCTCATCCCCATTGAAGAAGTTGACCATCTCACCCCCCGCGTCGAACCATCGCAGGAACGGCGGCAACAAGCTGTTGATCCACTCCACCAGCGACTTGGTGAGCATCTGCCCTTCGGTCGAGACCCCGCGTAGCCGAGCCATCATCGTGGAGTAGAGGATCTTGGCATCGGCGTACGTGTGCGCCATCAGCCCCTCGTTGATACCCATGATGTAGCCGACGCAGTTCCACAGGTGGAGAATCGCCTCCTTCTGTCCGTCGTCCAGGATCAGCGCCAAGCGCTCGAACCCCTCGATGGTGATGTACGAGAAGGTCAACAGGACGAGCGCCTCGTCCTCCTGGTTGACCGGCTTGCCGTAGCGCTCCACGTCCCAGCGGCGCGACCACAGCACGCCCGCCATGGACCGCGCCTCCTGGTGAGACTCCGGGGCCAGCAGCAGGTGACGCATCAGCGCGTGCATCAACCGCACCGTCTGGGCCTTGTGGATGCCAGTGGGGATCTTCTCGGGCTCGTTCGGATCGTCGAAGAGACTGCCCGGCTCGTACACGGTGAACACCATGTGCGAGGTCTGGATCAGACGTCGGAAGACATGGTCGGTGAGCTGATGAGTCGAGGTGAGCACCGGGGTGCCCAGGCGATCGAGGTAGCACTGGGGCAGGCTGGCCGCGGCGAGCAAGATGGTGCCCGGCACCAAGTTGCCGGACAGAAGCTCCTGCGCCTGGAGGATCTTGGCCTTGTCGGCCCACGGCGGGAGCGACCGGTTTTGCTGACGGAAGGTCCGCAGGAGCTCGGAGTGGTCCGGGGTCGGCTCGCCCGTGCGCACGAGGCTGTCGAGCAGCGTGGCAGCCAGGGTCGAGTCGTTCTCGAAGGTGTCGACGACGGCGTCTCCGACCGGATCGGATTCCATCCGCATGCGATCGAGATCATCGGGATTCCACAGCTTGCGGCTCATCATGATGGTGTTCTCCTGGCGGAGCCCGAACGAGGGACTAGGCCGACAGCTCGGCGATGCGCTTGCGGGCTTCTTCCACGTCGGCGTTGGGACTCTGGCCGGCGAAGTGCTCGTAGACCGGGGTCAGGACCTGCCGCGCTTCGTCGTTGCGGCCGGCCTCGCACAGCTCTCGGGCCAATGCCAGCGCGGCCCGAAGCTCGAAGGACCGCGCGCCCTGGGCCTTGGCGGTCTCCATCGCGTCGCGGAAGCGAGCCTCCGCCTGGGCCTTGGCATCCTTGCCGCCTCGCGCCAGGCACAGCTCGCCCTGGAGACGCTGCAGCTCCGAGGCAAAGAAGCGCTCGCGGCTGCGCTCGGCGAGGTCTTCGGCTTCGTCGAGCAGGGGCCCCGCGACCTCGAGCTCACCCCCACGCGCATCGGAGAGCAGACCGAGGAAGTACGGCACGGTGAAGCCGGAGCCGGTCTGACGCCACAGGCTGATGCCGGTCTCGATCTGCTCGGCCGAGCCTTCGGCACGCAGGCCCGCGCCTGCGCTGCCGCCGAGGATCATCCCCCACACCAGCCACCAGCCGAAGCTCTGCTCTTGCGACAGCCCCACCGCTTGCTGGGCGAAGTCGCGAGCGATCTCGTGGTCCCGCATGTACAGCCAAAACCATGCGGCGCAGCCCAAGGCGTAGGCTCGACTGAAGTCGTGACCCAGGCGCTCGGACAGCGCCAAGGCCTGCTGGTGACGCTCGACCGCGATGTCGAGCTGACCGAGCTGGAAGTGCACCAGCGCCGACACGGACAGCGCGGTGACCCCCACCGATTGCCCGGTGAGAAACGCCTGCTGGTGGTGACGCTCGGAGTCGTAGCGGCTGACCACCCACTCGAGGTGCTCGCGCGCGCCTTCGAGGTCGTCGCCCATGAAGAAGAAGCTCAGGCCGAGCGAGAAGTGGCCCTCGAGCTCCAGCTCTTCGGACTTCTGCTCGCTCGCCTGCTCGAGCATGGTCTCGGCGAACTGCACGCCCTTTTTGTGCGTGCCCTGGACCAGATAGAACGCCCACAGACCCCACAGCACCCAGAAGCGCTCGGGGGTGGAGCCCAGCTGATCGCACAGGGTCTTGGCGCGAGCGTAGGCCTGCTCGACCTCTTCGGCGGCGTAGCCCTTGAGGGCGCTGAGCACCGTGCCCAGCTTCGACTGCAGGCCGATCTCCAGCGCCAGGCGCTCGGGGCCTTCGGATAGCGAGGGAATGAGGGCCAGGCCGCGCTGGAAGTGACCCTCGGCCTCTTGGTTCGACGACGAAGCCTGGGCCTTCTCGCCCGCGGCCAGCCACTGCTTGGCCGCCTCTTCGATGTGCCCGGAGCCCGCCGCTTCGAGGTGCTGAGCCAAAAGCTCGGGCGCGACCCCGGTGTCGTCTCGCAGCGCCCCCGCGATGCGCCCGTGGTACTCCTGGCGCGTTCGCTTGAGCAAGGACTCGTAGGCCGCGTCCTGGATGAGCGCGTGCTTGAAGATGAAGGTCTCGCCCGCCCCGCTCTTGCGGTAGACCAGCTGCGCCCCGAGCAGAGCCTCGACGCCCTCCTCCATCTCTTCGTTGTCGCCCGAGTAGATCTTGCGCAGCAGATCGAGTTCGAAGGCGCGGCCGATGGTGGCGCCCAGCTGGGCCACTTTGCGCGCGACGGGCTCGATGCGATCGAGCCGGGCCATCAGCGAGTCGTGCAGGGTGGTCGGGATGGCGCTGGTCTTGGTGTCCTCGAGCTGGCCCGCGTCCATGAGCATGCGGGTGAGCTCTTCGACGAACAGCGGGATGCCGTCGGTGCGCTCGACGAGCTGGTCGAGCATGCGATCGGGCAGGTTGCGGCCCTCGGTCATCGCCAGCACCAGGGCTCGCGTGTCGTCGTTGGTGAACGGGGTGAGCCGCTGCACCTTGACGTGCTCGCTGTCGGACCACGGCGACTCGAAGGCGGGACGCGCCGACATCAGCAGCATGGCCCGCTGCTCGGGCAGCCGCGCGATGAGCTGGCCCAGCAGATCGAGGGTGGAGGGGTCGACCCAGTGCACGTCCTCGAACAGGAACAACACGGGCGGGCCGTCCTCGGCCGGCAGCAGCAGCGTGAGCAGCAGCTCGGCCACCCGCATCTTGCGGGCCTGGGGCGACAGCGCGGGCGGCTCGTAGCCCGCGTCTTCGGGGATCTCGAGCAGCCCCGCCAGCAAGGGCAGCGCATCCGCAGCGGCGGAGGGCAGCCGATGCTCGAGCCACGACCGCAGCTTGTCGAGCGCGGTGGCGGGCGAGTCGTCCCGATCGATGCGCGCCTCGGCCCGCACCATGCCCACCATGGGATGCAGGACACTATTGGAGTAGAACGACGAGCAGTAGGCCTCGTACAGCCGCAGCTCGCGATCTTCGACCGCGGCCCGGAAGGCGTGAATCATGCGGGACTTGCCCACGCCCGCTTCGGCCACCAGCAGCGCGGCCGCGCCCTGGCCCTGCTCGGTCTGACGCCACTGCTCGCGCAGGGCGGACAGCTCGGTCTCGCGCCCGACGAAGGGGCTGAGCACGTGGCTGCCCTCGAGGCGATGCCGGGCCGAGCTGAGCCGCAGCAGCCGATGCAGCTCCATCGGGTTGGCGATGCCCTTGAGCTCGTGCGTGCCGAGGGACTCGGTCTCGACCAGGCCCTCGATGAGCGCCCGCGTGGCGTTGCTGATCACGCCCGAGTTGGGCGAGGCCATGCCTTCGAGTCGGGCGGCGATGTTCGCCGTGTCGCCCACCGCCAGCTGCTCGCGCTTGGCTCCGCCCCCGACCTCGCCGATGACGACCAGACCGGTGTGAATGCCCAGGCGGATCTTCAGCGAGACGCCGAACTCCTTTTGCAGGCTGTCGTTGAGCGTATCGAGGCTCGACAGCATCTCGAGGCCGGCCCGCGCCGCGCGTTCGGGCGCGTTTTCGTACGCGGTAGGATAGCCGAAGTAGACCAGCAGGCCATCACCCAGGTACTGCGCGATGCTGCCTCCAAACTTCTCGATGACCTCGGCACACACCGACTGATAGCGCCGCACCACCTCCATGAGGTCCTCGGGGTCGAGGCGCTCGCTGAGCTTGGTGGACTCGGCGATGTCGCAGAACATCACCGTCAGCTGGCGCCGCTCCGCTCGCATGCCATCGGAGGTGGGATGGCGAGTCGGGGCCGCGGGGGCGCTCGGCTCCAGCTTGTGGCCACAGTTCGAGCAGAACTTCGCGTCCGGGCTGACCTTGGTGCCGCAGTTCGGGCAGAAATTCATGGGTGTCCTCCCGTTGTCGCCGGGAACGCGCGCAACAGGCCGGGGAGGCGCTCGGCCTTCACCCCTTGCCAGGCATGGTGGGCGTCGTGCTCACACAGCACGGCCGTCATCGCGGGACCCAACACCACGACCATGAGCGCGCGAACCGGTCGCCATAGCTCGAGTCGGAAGGTCCCATAAGTGCCGCCGCGATAGTGAAGAATGTGGTGGAAGCCATAGTTGGACAGTCCCACCGTCAGTCGCACGACGATCCAGTAGCTGAGGAAGACCGAGGAGTTCACCGCGATCAGCGTCAGCATGATGAAACACTTGATGCTCGCCTCGCGACGCAAGGTCGCGCTGATGCCCCGCGTCGTGACCCACTTGATCGCGGCCAGCTCGGGGCTGAGCATCGCCGCCGCCAGAGCGCGAAGTCGACCGCCGCGGATCTGGAAGAACTCGGGATCGGCCTTGGTCGCGGTGCGCTGGTGATGGCGAAGGTGGATGTTCTGGTGCTCGCGATACCCGAGGCCCAATGGGGTCTCGAAGATCATCATCATGCGCAGCAACCAGGTCACGTGCTCGGGCCGCCGCACGTGCATGAGCTCGTGGGTCAACAATGCGCCGCGCACATAGGCGATGACCACGATCGGGGCCATCACCGCCACGGAGATCCAGCCCAACATGGCGGCAACCAATGCCGCATAGATCGAAACCATGTAGACGACACCGACGCGTTGATAGCGTCGAGCATCGGCCTGGCTTCGATGGTAGGAACGCGGAGGCCGAGTGGCTCCACGCGCATCCAGTGTCGGTGCTGCCACGGCTTGCCGAAGAAGCTCATGGTGACGCCCGCACCCAGGGAAGTCAACGCGCGCTCGCCCTTGCTGTCCGAACGCCGAACATGCCACCATTGCGCTCCCTTTTCGTCGTGACGGTCACGATGATCGAGCCGCGAGCGAGCGCCAGAACGTGAGAATCGCGGTGGTTGGATCTGGGCCGGCAGGAGCTGCCGCTGGCCATCACCTCGCCCGTACTGGCCATGAGGTGGTGCTCCTGGACCGTTCCAGGTTCCCCCGACCGAAAACCTGCGGGGACTGGATCACTCGCGGCGCGCTGTCCGAGCTGGAGCATATGGGCCTGCCCCGGCCGCGATTGCGCGAACTCGCCGATCGCTTCGCCGAGATTCGCGGCAGCACCGTCGGGGCGCCCAATGGGCAGACGAGCCATGTGTCACTGCGGGGCCAGGCACCGGGTGCATGTATTCCCCGGCACATCTTCGATGCATTGCTGGTGCAGCGCGCCCAGGAAGTCGGGTGCAAGTTCGAGCATCAACCGGTGCGAGATCCCGCGACCCTGCTGCCCGAGTTCGATCTGGTGATCGATGCTCGCGGGGTCTATGCGGGCGAGGCCAATACCGTGGCCCTTCGTGCCTACTGGACCGTCCCCACCACGCGCGCCGACGAGTTCACCCGAAGCACGGTTCAGCTTTTCACTGTCAATCGCTTCCGCATGGGCTACGGCTGGGTCTTCCCGGTCAACGTCACGCGCGAGCACGTGGAGATCAACCTCGGCGTGGGGATCTGGCGCGAGGAGTACGACGCCCAGAACGTCAATATCCGCGAGGAATTCGAGCACTTCGTCGAGCACAACCCGGTCACCCGGCGGCTGGCCAAGGTCGCCAACGAGCAGGGCCGCACCCGCGGCCATCACCTCGCGCTCGCCAATGGTCGGGTGCGGGTCGCCTCGGGGGGTGTGCTGCGGGTGGGCGATGCCGCCAACCTCACCGATCCCATCACGGGCGAGGGCATCGCCAACGCGATCTTGGCGGGCCGACTCGCCGCCCAGGCGATCGACGGCGCGCGAGACCCCGAGCAGGCCCAGCGCCGATGGCAGCGGGCCTACGAAGAGCGCCTGCTCCCCGAGCTGAACGCGGCCATTCGCCTGCGCCGCATGCTGATCGGCACCCGCCGCAAGAACCTCGCCCTGTGGGCGCTCAAGCGCAGCAAGGGCCTGGCCGAGCGCTTTCACGGCAGCCTCGAGGGCGTCGTGTCCTACCGCGAAGTCTTGCCGCTGCCCCGCCTGTTCGACCGCGTTCCTTGAGCCAATGGCGGCGCCTCCAAGAATGCTCAACATGCGCTCCATAGGCTGCGAGCATGACTCGGAGCGCTGCAACGAACTCGAGGCGACTACTCCTGGCATGCGCCGCCACCCTGGCCGTGGGATGTACGAGCGACGGCGATGGCAATGGCGGCGGCGACGGCGAGACCGGCGCTGACACGAGCAGCACGGGGGCGACCACGGGCGATCCGGGCATGAGCATCGAGCTTCGGCCCGACCTGTGCGACGACCCGGCCAACGCCGCACTGGTCGAGGGACTGCTGGCGGCCGGCAACGAGGAGGACCCCTCGTACGGACAGCGCAATCCCGAGCAGCTCGAGCGCATGCTCGAAGACCCCCTGCGCGGACCCTTCTACATGGTCAACCTGATCCGCTACCGCGAGCACGCGGTGTACCCGGACGGGCGCGACAGCGATCTGTCGGGCGAGGAGGCCAATGCTCTTTATGCGCCGCTCGAGTTTCTCGAGGCCATCGGGGCCAACGTCGTCTTCACGGGCCCGGTGACGGACACGACCTTCGGAGCAGCCGGAGAGTGGGACGACGTCTCGATCGTGGAGTACCCGTGCCCGCTGGCGCTGTTCGCCATGGGGGCCGACCCCGAGTTCCAAGAGCGCGCCATTCACAAAGATGCGGGGCTGGAAGCTTCGTTCGTGATGGTCACGCATCGCCGAGAACTCGGTGAGGTCGGCCAGGTCGATGATCCCTGGCCGACCACGGCCGAGGACCCATCCTTCGAGCACGTGCAGGTGGTGCGACGCAGCGAGCTCGCCGACTACGGCGCCGATGCAGGGGAACCCGAACGCAGCGGTGAGGAAGCTCTCGGCCTCTACGCCCAGGCCTTCGATGCCGCGGGCCCGTCCCATGGCGTGCTGCCCCGGGCGCGTCTCGACGTGCAGGGGGTCTTCGTCGGCGACGGCCGCGACTGGCACGAGGTCTGGATCGACTACGCCCCCAGCAGCGCGGCATGGGGCGCACTCAACGAAGACCCTGGAGTCGTCGAGGCGCGGCACCATTTCGACGCCGCTGTGCAAGAGGGCTACGGGCTGGCGGTTCAACCCGTCCTCTCGATGATCCCCGGAGCGGCCGAGGGAGGCGGCGGCGGCGGCACTCCGGTCACGCCCGATGGAACGGGCACCCCCTGCGAAGTGGATGCGGACTGCCCCGGCGACGGGGTCGACACCTGCCTCAACCCCGACGGCCAAGGAGGCTTTTGCACCCGCGAAGGCTGCGGCTCTGGAGAGTGCGAGGACCCCTACGTCTGCTGCCGCGACTGCAGCGAGGCCATCGCGCCCATGCTCCCCTTCGACGGCGCCGCGTGCTTGCCCAGCGCCGCCGCCGAGCAGCTGAGCCAAGCGCCCGCCTCGTGCACCTGCGACTGAGGGAGGGCCCCTGGCTCAGGACGCCCCCGGGCTCGGCGAGCGACCGGTGACCGGCGTGGGTGCATCCAGCAGAGGGCGGGCGGTGATCTGCTCGTAGTACCCCTCGTAGTCGGCGTAGATCGTGCCCATCCACCGATCCCACCAGGTGAAGTAAGGCGCGTAGTTACAGCGCGAGCGCTGGTGGTGCAGGTTGTGGAAGGTCGAGGTCGCCAACCACCGCGTGACGGGATTGCGCGCGAACCACCGCGGCATCACCTCGTAGCCGAGGTGCAGGTAGACGTTGGCGAGGGTCATGAAGGCCAAGAAGATCGCCACCGCCCACAAGTGCAGCGGGAGGAAGACCGCCATCAGCGGGAGATAGACGCCATGGATCACGCCTTCGACCGCGTCGACCGAGTAGGCGGTGAAGGGGCTGGGGTTCACCGATCGGTGGTGCACCGCGTGCATGCGCCGAAACAGCGACTTGCGGTGAATGAGCCGATGGGTCCAGTAGGTGTAGGCATCGTGGCCGACGATGAGCAGCGCCACGGTGAACGCGAAGTAGCCCCAGCCGTGGGCGCCCGGGTCGTCGTAGATCTGCATGAACCCCAGCGGGCGCAGCACCGACATCACCGTGGTTGCGGACACGATCGCCAGAAGGCCGATCACCGAGTGACCGACGTCGTAGGCGATCTTCTTGCGCGCCGGGAACTTGGCCTGGATTCGGCGGTGGCCGAGGCGCTCGCGAAGCACGACCCAGAACACGACGAACGCGACGCTGGTCGCGGCGAAGTAGCGGAGGGACGAGGTCAACAGGACGTCGAGGCCGTAGGCGCCTCGGTCGAGGAGGAGTGCGTAGTCCATGAAACCGCCGCGAAAAGGGCTGCATCATGGGGGTGTCCACCGGACCCGAGGTTTTTCGCCTCGACCTCGGAAAAACTGAATTTCTTCGAATTTCGCCCGCTCGTGGCGCGCTGGGCCTAGCAGGGCAGCACGTCGAGTAGGGCGCGGCGCATGTCGGCCGCGCTGGCGAAACGATCGGCGGGGTCCTTGGCGCAGGCCTTGGTGAAGACCACGTCGAGGCCGCAGCGGATCGCGACGGGCAGCTCGCTCGGCAGGAAGTGGCCGGGCTGGGGGGGCATCTGGTGACAGTGCGCCTGGATCAGCGCATCGGTCGGCCCGTCGAGGAGCTCTTGGAAGGGATGGCGCCCGGTGACGACCTCGAACAGGCTCATGCCCGCCGCGTAGACATCGGTACGAGCATCGGGGACGACTCCGCCCACCGCTTGCTCGGGCGCCACGTAGCGCGGGTCACCACAGCGCTCGGTCATCGTCTCGTCGTTTCGACGCAGGTCACACGCGACGCCGAAGTCGAGCAGCTTGGCCGAGACCCGAGTGCCGTGGGTCTCGCGGCTGACGAAGATGTTGGCCGGCTTGACGTCGCGATGAATGACCCCGTGACGGTGGGCATGGGAGAGGGCATCGAGCACGCCGTCGAAGACCTGACCGACGAGCGTCAACGAGAAGCGCAGGCCACGACGACGAGCCCCGCCGAGCAGACGCTCGAGGTCCTTGCCCGGCAGGTACTCCATGGCGAACCACTCGAGGCCTTCGTCGGGCAAGACGCCGAGGTCGAAGATCCGCACGAGGTTGGGGTGGCACAGGCGAGCGCCGAACAGCGCCTCTTGCCGGAAGCAGCGGCGGGCCAGCGCGGGCAGACCCGGCTTCATCACCTTGAGGGCGACATCCCGCTCCAGCACCGGATCGTAGGCCCGATACACGGTACCCATCCCGCCCTCGCCGAGGGTCTCGGTCATCCGATACTGCTTGGAGTGGATGACGAGCTTGCGCGGGTCCGTACGAGGGCTCTCGTCGGTTCCGACGGCAAAGGGCTGGGTGACCCGAGCGTCGGCGTCGTGCTTTTGGGCGACGGCATCCATCGCGGGCACCGTCGCTCAAACGGAGGCATGCGGCTAAAAATCGACGGAAAACGGAGAGTTAGATGTAGGCAGAGGTGGGTTGGAGCCGGGGGAGGGGGCCGCGCTGGTCAGGGCGGTTACCACGGGTGCGACGCCATGCCCGATCGGCGCAGCGCTCGAGGTCGAGGGTTCCATTTTGATGCCCGTCGGCTCGGGCGGCGCCCGGACCAGAGGTTTCGTGATCGGGGCCGCCACACTTGGGCGAGCGGAACCATGACGATCTCGCCCGGCCGCATGCCCCAACGCTCGAGCTCGATTCTTCGCCCGCGGACAGTCCGATTGACCGAGCAGTCAGTCGATGCCTTCGACGATCGGCACGTGGCCGCTCGAGGAAACCAACGGCTCGGCCGACAGTGGTCCGAACCGATGTCGATCGCTCGCGACCACACGGAGTCGGGAACCTCGTGGGTGCCCATCGGTGTAATGAGCCGAGCGGTGAATTTTTTCTGGATTTCATTCACCCGAATTTGGGCCCGCGGTGCTCTCGTACGACGCACGCGGGATTGCATCCTGCGCTTGATTTTCCCATGAAACGACTCGAACGAGACGACGGGCGACTAGAGCAAGCGACACTTCGCGGCTTATTGAACGGCCACCGACCCGCATGATCCAGCCCACGGTCAATTGACCCCACAATTGACAATCGCCACAAGCGCCCACGGCATTCGTCGTCTACGATAGCGACACTTCGACGGTCGAGGCTCCGTCCCCGAATCCAACGTGCTCCCACTTTGGATTTGCCTCGCCGAGTCGGCCCACAATCATCATAAAAAATTCGCGTCCCATCGAATATTCGAGGGGACGCGAAGGTCGAGGCAGCGGCTCCGTCCCTCGCTCCATTTCTTCGACCTCCGCTCGACGGATCTACGCAGTTTCGTACAGATCCCTCCCGTGAGCCCGTATTCGGCTCGTGCGGGGGTATTCCGCGCGAGTCGCTCATGAACCGCCCCTATGCCCATGAACCCCTCACCCCATGCCCCCACTATGAACCCGTCCCCCTATGAACCCCTCACCTCGGTCGCATTCCCTCGTCTCGTGTAGATCCCACTTCAACCGATCACTACACGATTCAATGCAACATTTTGCTTAGCTTGTCTCTCTAAGGTCGTTGCGAGCCCTCCGGGGCTCTAACAGGCAACCGCTCATAGTCATCACTCGCTGCCCCACTATGGGCGAG
>JBCCHT010000052.1:0-92820 GCA_039028615.1 Myxococcota bacterium
CTGGGTCGTCGCCGCTGCGCGCGACCGGGCCCCCTCCATCCTGCGCGGCTTCGCTTCAGCCCTCCCCGCACGCTGACTCCCGTGCGTGCGGTGGCGTGGGTCCTGCTCGACTCGGGGTTGGACCGGAGGTGAAGAAGTATGAGGTCGTGCGGAGGGTGATGCTTTGTTCGGACGAGCGGCTCGGTGGCGTGGGTCCTGCTCGACTCGGGGGTTAGACCCGTAGTGAAGAGGTATGAGGTCGTGCGGAGGAGGTCTGGGCAAACCGACACTTGGAGAGGTCGCTGCCTCGCAGTCGTTCGTGCCGAGGTTCGACTCTTCGAGTGGTTTGACTCGACGTCTCCGTTATTCCGTTTGCTCCCAGAGGTCGGCCTCGCTCGGAGAGGTGGCGAGATATGCCGTTCGCTGATTCCTTCAGAGGTGCTTTTCCGTAGCAGCGTGACTCGAAGTCTCCGTCGCCCTTCAAGCCTTCGTAGCCATCTCTCTTCGCACTCGGATCCAAGCAAGCCCCCCTCCGCCCAAGCAGGACCCACGCCACCGCACGCACGGGAGTCAGCGCGCGGGGAGGGCTGAAGCGAAGCCGCGCAGGATGGAGGGGGCCCGGTCGCGCGCAGCGGCGACGACCCAGCCTCTACAAGCACTCAGGCGCAACATCGCCGCGAGCACGTCCGGGGAGGGTTCCAGCCGTTAAGCAGGCAAGCCGTTCATTCGAACACCGCACCACCCTCCGCCCCGGCAATCCGCCCTTCGAGCAGGAAGCCAAACAACCCCTCGCGAAAGAGGATGAACTGAAGCCCCCCGGTCTGGACGCCTTCATCCCGCCCGCCGACGCTTCGGCCGACGACGAATCTTCCCCTGCATCGCGTCCCGCACGATCCCTTTGGCGTCCTCGTCGAAGCTCCCGTCGAGAAACCACCGCAGGTAGCGACGCTCGTTCGGATCGGACGCGATCTGCCGCAGGCTCTTGCCCCGCATGCGCCCAAAGTTGAACACGGGCTCGTTGTCACGCCACATGAAGCGACGCTGACCATCGCAGTAGGAGTCGTTGTGGGCGCTCGATGTGTCGTGCAGCGCATCGATGTCGATGGGCAGGTCGTCGTAGCGCGAGAGCTGACCGGCGAAGACCTCGAGCGAAGCGATGGTGTCCGCCTCGGCTCCGTGCGCGTCGACCAGCTCCTTGTCGCAGTAAAAGCGAAGCGCCGCGGAGAGGTTTCGCGGCTCTCGCTGGTGATAGATGACCTGCGAGTCGATGACCCGACTGCGAGACAGGTCGAAGGTCGAGCCCGCCCGAGCGAGCTCGGCCGCGAGGATGCGGACATCGAAGCGGCCGATGCTGAAGCCGGCCAAGTCGGCCCCCTCGAAGATCTTCGCCAGCTCCGGGGCAATCGCAGCAAAGTTCGGCGCCTCGACGAGGTCGTCGTTGACGATGCCGTGAATCTCGCTGGCCTCGACCGGGATTCGAACGCCGGGATTGATGCGCCAGGTCTTGGGGGTACTGATGCCGGCGGGGGGAACCTCTACGCGCACGGCCGAAATCTCGACGATGCGATCGCTGACCGGATCGGTGCCCGTCGCTTCGATGTCGAAGAAGACGACCGGCTGCGACAGGGATTTCCAAAACTCCTCGAAGCGCGGGCCGAAGCGGGCACGCAGTGCATCGCTGCTCGCCAGGCTCTCCGAGGCGGGAGCATCGGCCGAGGGCGTCGTGTCGCTGGAGTCGCTGGACATGAGCTGCGGGTTATACCGAAGACCCGCGACCGTGCTGTCGGCCGGTCGTGGCACGGTGCCTCACCAGTGCTTCGCGATCAGGTCGAGAACGCCACTACAACGCCGTCTTCTCGTTTCGCATCTCGGATGAATTGGAGCACGGAGTTTTCTCGCATGGCGGCCGGCGCGAAACTCCCGGAGCAAACGATGCCGCCATCAACGCGATCGCAGAGGTCGCTTGGAGCGAGCTGCCACCCCTGATAGCTTGATTGCAATGCGCGGATTGTCTGCTTCGGGTCTCTCTTTGGTGATGCTCGCGTTGGGAGTCACCGGCTGTGTCGGCGACACCGGGCCGACGGAACCCGACGCGAACTCGGGCGGCGGCATTCCGTTGCCGACCTCGGGGGCGATGACCGGCAGCGAAGGCACCGACGCGGTCGGCGACGACGACGACGACGAAGAGAAGCTCGACGTCGCGATGGGCTCGGGCGGCATCCCCTGTGCCGAGGGTGGCGACTGCGGCGAGTGTGTCCCGCTCGAGCACACGCCGTGCGACGGCGCGGCCGACAACATGATCTCGGCCATCGGCCTCAACTGCCCCGGCGAGCACTCGGTGGAGGTCACCAGCTTCGGTAACCCCGCCGCGATGGCGGTCCGCACCGGCTTCGGCAACACCAATACGTGGGCGCCCACCGAAGGCTCGGCCTTTGCGGTGCTGGGCAGCGGGTTCACGACCGAGCTCGACAGCGAGACTCCGGTGCTGGATTCGGATGCCGGACCGACCTTCTGCAACGACGACTTGGGGGCTGACTACGACATGGGGACGATGCTCCCCGCCCCCATCCAGGCGACGGACGTCGGCGGCGACTGCTCGGAGAACGACGGGCTGCTCGGGACCGGTGACTGCTCGAACACCATCGAGGGTCAGTTCTCGCAGGGCGGCGCGGCCAACGACTACACCGAGCTGCGGGTGGTGGCCGACGTGCCCAACAGCAGCAACTCGGTGAGCTACGACTTCGCGTTCTTCTCGACCGAGTATCCGTTCTACTTCGGCAGCACCTTCAATGACATGTACGTCGGGTGGCTCGAGTCGGAGAGCTGGACCGGCAACATCTCGTTCGACAACCAGGGCAACCCGATCTCGCTCAACGCGGGCTTCCTCGACTTCACCGACGACGGCGGCACGATCCCCGAGTTCGCGGGCACCTGCATGCGTCAGCACGCGGGCACGCGCTGGCTCAACTCCACCGCTCCGGTGACGCCGGGCGAGACGATCACGCTGGTGTTCGCGGTGTTCGATCTCTCGGACTCGATCCTCGACAGCTACGTGTTCCTCGACAACTTCGGCTGGGGTTGCGACGGCGAGGACACCCCGTCGACGAACCCGATCGGCTAGCCGCAGGCCCGAACGACGACGGCTCGGGTCGCAGGCCGACCCGAGCGCGTCTCCGATCAGCGTCGAGCGATCAGTTCGGCCAGGCCGGCTCGTCGAGCCACCGGCTGATGTACTGACGCGTGTGCTGCAGCGCGATCGGGCCCTGGTCGAGCTTGAACGGGGTGACCCGCGGCAAGTCGGGCGTGATGACCCGGAGGCGATGCCCGGGGATTTCTTCGGGGATGGGCTGTCGGCTCGAACGCACGACTTTGCGCCGCGACGGCAGGTAGTGCATCAGGATCCGCTCCTCGGACTCCACCGCGCTCAGGCCGATGCGATCGGAGACACCCCCGTCGACGACCAAGCGGCGATCGATCCACAGCGGCCGGAACATGACGGGCACGGTGCACGATGCTTGGATCGCGAGATCGATGCGACCGCTGCTCATGGGCACGGTACGTCGACGGAGCACGTCGTGGACGATGGCGGTGAACGGAATCCGGCACTGACCGAAGTCCTCGACGCCGGCCCGCGACAAGACCTGCCGCAGCTTGCGGTTGAACTTGCGACCCCGCAG
This sequence comes from Myxococcota bacterium, assembly GCA_039028615.1. GTDB lineage: Bacteria > Myxococcota_A > Polyangia > Nannocystales > Nannocystaceae > Paraliomyxa. Next base: position 3,657 of record JBCCHT010000052.1, read on the forward strand.
CAGCACGCCCAGCGGCAAGCCCGGGTCCCAGAACTCGTCGCGGCGGAGCGACAGCAGCTCCTCGGCCAGCGCGTCACCAGACAGGCCGCTGGCCCACAGGCCCCCGGCCAGAGCCCCCGCCGAGCACCCGATGATGCGACGCGGACGCAGCGAGGCGGCCTCGAGCGCCTGCAGGAAGCCGGTATGAGCGAAGAACCCGAAGAACCCGGCCCCGAGCATCAGCGTGAAGGGCTCGCGGGCGAGCCACTCTCGACGCGTCAGGGCGGGGCTGTGAGTGACTTCGGGATCGGAAGCCGAGGCGCTCAAGGAGCCGTGACCTCGGCGGCAGCTTCGAACACCGCCGCCAGCTCGGCGTCGTCCTCGGCCAGCTCGCTCATGGCTTCGGTGACCATGCCCAGCGCCGCGACCTTCTTGCCGGGGCGACGGACGACCCAGCGCTTGCGCGACTGGTAGCGGACGGTGCCCGTGGGATCGCCGTGGACGTCGAGGCAGTGGTCGAAGCCGCGGGTGGGCTTGCAGGTCTCGAGCCGGAGCTGGACCTTGCGGCCGTCTTGCAGGAACTCGACCTCGGCTTTGTTCTTGGCGCCGGGGGTCCAGTGGAAGACATCGTGGTGACCCCGCAGCAGCGAGCCCTGGAAGAACGCGCCCAAAAAGCGATCGCCCGAGCGCATCGTCAGGAACGCCGTCATGGGTATCTTGGGATCGGTGGGTACGTTGGAGATCCACAGCCGCTCGGTCGCGGTGGCGGTGCCGTCTCCTCCACAGCCCGTGACCACGCCGAAGGAGCCAACCGCCAAGCCAATCGCCAGTGCTTTCACGCCATTACCCATGGTGGCGTGATCGTGGCAGCGTGGAGCAGGACGGGCAAGTGGGCCCAGAAGGGGCCCGCCCCCGCGCTGCGAAGGCGTCGAGCCTGTGGGAGGGCCCCAAACGTTGCCTCCGTGCGGCTCCAGGTGTTAAGGGTGCACGCATGGGAAGCATCACGGTCGGGAATGCATCACCCGGCTCGCGCCACCGCACGCGCGGCCACACAGTGCTCGGCGCCGTTATCGCAACGGCGCTCCTGGGACTTGGAGCCTGCCAAGACCCGAACGCGGGAGGCGCTCCTACGCGCCACGGCGAGGCTGGCCACGGCGGTCACGGTGAGGCGAAGAAACTGCCTTCGGTGGCCCCCCGCCCCTCGACGCTCTCGGTCGCAGCCGTGCTCGAGCGCGCCAAAGAGCACTTTTCTCCGCTGCCCGAGGCGGCCGAGAGCCGCAGCAACCCCATCACGCAAGCCAAGGTCGACCTGGGGCGGATGCTCTACTTCGACAAGCGCCTGTCGAAGAACCACGACCTCGCGTGCGCGAGCTGCCACGACCTGGGCGGCTTCGGCGTGGACATCCGCGAAGACGGAGGCCAGCGCGCCAAGACCTCGAGCGGACACAAGGGTCAAAAGGGCGACCGCAACACGCCGACCGTCTACAACGCGGGGCTGTACCTCGCGCAGTTCTGGGATGGCCGCGCCAAGAACCTCGAGGAGCAAGCGAAGGGCCCGGTGACCAACCCGGTCGAGATGGCGATGGCCGACGAGACCGCCGTGGTCAACACGCTGACCTCGATCCCCGGCTACGTCGAGGCGTTCGCCAAGGCGTTCCCCGAGGACATCGATCCGGTGGACTACGACAACATGGCCCTGGCCATCGGGGCATTCGAGCGGCAGCTGATGACTCCCGGCCCGTTCGACGATTTCCTCTCGGGCAAGCTGACCGCCCTCGACGAGAAGCAGCTGGCTGGGCTCGACCTGTTCCTCACCGCCGACTGCGTGCAGTGCCACACCGGCCCTGCCCTCGGCGGCACGATGTACAAGAAGCTCGGCATCGTGAAGGCGTGGGAAGGCCTCGAGGATCCCGGTCGCGGCAAGCTGACCAAGAAGCCCGACGACGAGCACGTGTTCAAGGTGCCCTCGCTCCGCAACATCACGAAGACGGGCCCCTACCTGCACGACGGGTCGATCGCCGACCTCGAGACGATGGTGCAGAAGATGGCGACGCATCAGCTCGCCAAGGGCGAGCTGAGCCCCGACGAGATGACGGCGATGATCGCCTTCCTCGGCAGCCTCGAGGGGCGCCTGCCCACCGAGTACATCGCGGCGCCGACCCTGCCCGAGAGCGGGCCCGAGACTCCGGCCGCCGACCCGACCTGAGCGACGGCGACGTCGGGCCTCGACCACGGGGCCCGACTCGAACGAGCTGCCGACCCGCACCCGAGGCGCCCGCCTCGACCGTGCGGGTCGCTTCGTTTCGAAGGTGAGCCACTCGGCGCCCCGATGATCGATGCCCCAGCCTCAGTCGAGAAGGTCGCAGAGGCCTCCGACCACCGCGAAGGTCACGTCGAAGGGGAGCACCGCGACCCCGACGGCAATGTCGGCGACCTCTCCGAGCACGTTGCCCGTGCGAGTGAAGGCGCCGCCGGAGACGTCGTTGATGCCGGTCGCCACGTCGCGCACCGGGCCGGACGAGGAGCGGGCGGCCACGCGCGAGCGCGCCGCCGGTCGTTGGCGAGCGAACGAAGTGCGGCCGAGACCCGAGTCACTCGAGAGCGTGGGCGTCGGTCGGGCGGCATCCGCCTGTGCTCCCAACGTGGTCGCGACTTTGGGGATCGGCTTGCCCAGGGTTCGGGCCACTGCCCGCACGACGGGCACGAGGTCACCACCGTCGAACCAGACGCCATGCCGCGCACAGGTGTCGACGTCGATCATGGCCTCGGTGGCCGTGACCAGCTTCATGGTCTGGCGACAGACCGGGCATGCGGAGCGAGGTGCATCGTCGTCGCGCGGAGGCACCTCCGGCTGCAGCACGGCCAACAAGCGCAAGCCGACGCCCGCACTCACGAAAGCGCCCGAGCACCGACGACAGGCCAGGACCTCGCAGCCTGCGACGGTCCGACCCTCGAGGATCGCGTCGGGGCAACGAGGGCAGCGACAGCCAGCGAACATCCCCGACACGCTAGCAGAGCGCGGACAAAGTGCTCTATTTCCAAGGTCTTACCGGCCTTCAGCCCGGTGCGCCCTTTGCCGTGAAAACCCTCACCATCGAAGTGGTACAGTGCCTACATGCGTGTGGAGGTGGGTCTTTTCCTTGCATTGGTTCCGGTCGTGGCGCTGAGTGGCTGCCAGTCCGATTCGCCGGAGTCGGCCCCGGCCTCGGTCACGGAGCTGGGCCCCGCGGGCGGCATCGCTCGCTCGGAGGACGGCAACCTGGCGATCGACATCCCGCCCAACGCCCTGGCCGAGGCCATCGAGCTGACCATCGAGGTCACCAACGACGCCCCGCCGAGCATCGGGCCGGCGTATCGAGTGTCACCGAACCTCGGGCTGCGCGAAGACGCCACGATCACCTACAGCTACGGATCGATCGACGTCAGTGGACGCGACCTCGATCGCCTGGCGGTCGCGGTCGACGACGGCATCAACTGGCAGCCGCTCGTCCGCAGTGACGGCGTGGCCGGCAACAGCGTGTCGGCATCGGACGACGAGCTGTCGTTCCACTACGGCCTCATCGAGCTGGGCAACGACACGGCTACGGGCTCGGGCACCGGCGACGCCTCGGGCTCGGGCGGCACCGCCTCGGATGACGGCGCCACCGGTGACGGTCCCACGGGCGACGCGACGGTCGGTGACGAGACGGACGACGCCACGGCCGACGACTCCGACGGATCGGGCGGCTCGATGGGCGACGGCTGCGGCGTGGGCAACGTGAGCGCGGAGGACTTCTGCTTCCTCGAGGGCTTCGCCGTGTCGATGGGCGACGCCCCTACTTCGATCACCGTCGTCGATCTCGATGGCGACGGGCACCTCGACATCCTCACCACCAACGGCCTGTCGGACGACGTCAGCCTGCGCTTCGGCACGGGCACCGGGTTCTTCGGCGCCGAGGCGACCTTCCCCGCGGGCGCGTCGCCTTTCGCCCTGACGATCGACGACCTCGACGGCAACGGCGATCTCGACCTGGTGGTCACCAACACCACGGGCAACTCGGTGAGCCTCTTGCTCTCCGACGGCGCGGGCGGCTTCGGCGAGGCCATGCAGTTCGCCACGGGCAACGGCCCGGTGGGCGCGGTGATCGGCGACTTCGACGAAGACACGAACCTCGACGTGGTCACCGCGAACAACGCCACCGACGACGTCAGCCTGCTGCTGGGCGACGGCGCGGGCGGCCTGGGGGCGCCGACCGGGTTTGCCGTCGGCGACACGCCGCAGGCGATCGGCATCGGCGACTTCAACAACGACATGAACCTCGACGTGGTGCTGGCCAACAACGATGCGCTGACCTTGATGGCGGGCAACGGGGCCGGGCTCTTCGGGGCGCCAGCCGACTTCGCGGTGCTGGGCGTGGCGTCGGCGCTGGCCGTGGCCGACTTCAACGACGACACGGAGCTGGACGTGGTGATCGCCAACGCGGGCGTCGACCAGGTGACCATCTTGCCGGGCAACGGCGTCGGCGGCTTCGGGGGCGGCATCCCCTTCCCGGCCGGCGGCACCGTGCCCAACGCGCTGGCGGTGGGCGAGCTGTCCGGGGACGCCGACCTCGACGTGGCGGTCCTCAGCGCGGGCGACAACACGGTCTCCATCCTGCGGGGCAACGGCGCGGGCGGCCTCGAGCTCGCGGTCACCCTGCCCACGGGAGGCAGCCCCAGCGGCGTGGGGGTGGGCGACTTCAACGAAGACGGCGTCCTCGACATCGTGGTCAGCAACGGCGACGACGACGACGTCAGCCTGCTGCTGTCGATCCCCTGAGGCTCGCCCGAATGAAAAAAGGCCGAGGTCCTCGCGGACCTCGGCCTTCTTCGTTCGCCCTGGTGGGCTCAGTTGTTGGGTGCGCCCGCGTCGATCCAGTCGCGAATGATGTTGATGGTCGACTGCGGCAGCGTCGGGCTGCCGAGCGGCATCGAGGAGCCCACCGCCTGGGTGTTCTCCATCTTCTGGATGATGTAGCTGTTGTCCGCGTCGAAGGGCTCGATGAAGTCCAGCGCCACCTGACCCGCCGAGACGTTGACCGTGGCCGCGTACGAGGTGGCCGCGTTGCCAGTGGCGATGTTCGGGGCGAAGCCATTGTGGCAGCTACAGTTGGCGTTCCAGATCGGCTGGATGTCGGCCGACCAGCTCGGGGTGCTGGTGCAGCCCGAAGTGCTGATGGTGCAGCTGTTGCTGCAGGTCAGGCTCCCGCCGCTGAACCCGAAGTCGGTGCAATCCTGGCCGCCGAAGTTGGGTCCGTCGCACTGCTCTCCCGCATCGATGACGTCGTCACCGCAGGTGTCGATGCAGCCCGCCGAGTTGATGACGCAGCCCGCGGTGCAGCTCAGGCTGCCGCCGCTGAAGCCGAAGTCGGTGCAGTCCTGGCCGTCGAAGTCGCTGCCGTCGCACTGCTCGCCCGCATCGACCGAGCCGTTGCCGCAGCCGCCGGTACACCCGGAGCTGTCGAGCAAGCAGGTGGGCCCGCACGACAAGCTGCCCCCGGTGAACCCGAGGCCCGCGCAGTTCTGGCCGCCCAAGTTGGCGCCATCGCACTGCTCCCCCGGGTCGATGGAGCCGTCGCCACAGCTGTCGCCGCAGCCCGCGGTGCTGATGACGCAGCTGCCGTTGCACGACAGCGCGCCGCCGCTGAACCCGAAGTCGGTGCAGTCGAGGCCGTCGAAGTCGCTGCCGTCGCACTGCTCGGCCGGCTCGGCCGTGCCGTTGCCACAGGTGCCGCAGCCGCTGGTGTCGAGCGCACTACAGTCCGGCGCGCAGCCGAGGGTGCCGTTGCCGAAGCCCTGGGTGCCGCAGGTCTCACCATCGAGAGACGTGCCGTCGCAGACCTCGCCCACGCCGAGGATGCTGTCGCCGCACAGGCTGCACTGAGCCCCGCAGTCGAGGATCGCACTCTCGACGCAATCGCTGTCCCAGGTGGCCCCGCAACAGGCCGCATCCAGAGCGCAGACGCAGGCTTCGATTCCCCCGTCCTGGCAGCCCGGCGAGCCGTTCTCGAAGCAGCAGTCGGTGTTGTCGAAGCAGTTGCTCGAGTCGATGGTGCACGACCCGGTGCAGGTCAGGGCTCCGGCGTCGAAGCCGAAGTCGCCACACTCGACCCCGTCGAAGTTCGCCCCCTCGCAGGACTCGGCCCCTTCGATGACCCCGTCGCCGCACGTGGTGCAGGCGCTGGTGTCATACGAGTTGCAGTCCTCCGAGCAGCTCAATAGACCCGCCGAGAAGCCCTGGGTGCCGCAGGTCTCGGCGCCGATATTCCCCAGGTCGCACAGCTCGGCCGAGTCGATGTTGCCGTCGCCGCACACGCCACAGTCGGTGACGTCGTAGTTGCTGCAGTCCGGCAGGCACCCGAGGGTGCCGTTGTCGAAGCCGAGCGAGGTACAGCTCTGCCCGTTGAGGTTGGAGCCGTCGCAGATCTCGACCTTCTCGACGTTGCCGTCGCCGCACTGGAAGTCGAGGCAGAGATCGAACTGGAAGTTGCAGAACTCGTTGCACAACAGCGTGCCGCCAGCGAACCCGAACGCGGTGCAGTCCATGCCGTTGGCGTCGGCGCCGTCGCACTCCTCGTCGCCGGAGGCGACGCCGTCGCCACAGTCGTCGATCCGGCCGGTGCTCTCCTCGCCGCTCGATTCGGAGCCGCCGCTGGAATCGGTTCCGTCCGGCGGGCCGTCTGTGGTGCTGGTGCTGTCCGCGGGGCTCTCGTCGCCGCTGCTCGATCCATCGCTGGTGGTGCTCGTCATCGGCACCGTCGGCGTCCCCGTGGACCCCGGGCCGGTGGACGTTCCCGCCTCGGTGTCACTCGGGCTGGGAACGGAGTCGTCGGATGGACAACCGGCGAGCAAGATCCCCGCCAGCACGGCGGAGGCGCGACCAATACTCGAGTTCATGAACATGGAGGGACATGATAACTGAGCTATGGTGAGGGCTGCGTGAACTTCGTCGGGCACGCGATGGTGGCGCGATGGCGGGGAGCCGACCCGGGCTTCGTGTTGGGCGCGATGCTGCCAGACCTCGCACGCATGTGCGCGGGACGCTTGCTCGCGAGTGACGACGACGAGATTTCGGCAGGAATGTCATTCCATCACCGAACCGACGCCGTATTTCACCAGGCCCCGACATTCCTGGCTCTATGCTCCACGGCGCGGGCCGAACTACGTACCGCCGGGGTCGCGCGTGGCTGTGCCATTGCTGCCGCGCACGTTGGAATCGAGTTGTTGCTCGACGGGGTGTGGCTCGACCGATTGGGGGTTGCAGACGCCTACTTGGAGGCCGTTGCCTACACCCAGCGCCTGCCCGACGACGCGCTGCGGTGGCGCGCTCCCGAACACGCCCGCCGCTTCGAACGACTCTGCGCGCGCATGTACGAAATGGGCGTGCCCGATGGGTACCGAGATCCCGTCGAGGTCGGTCATCGCTTGCATCGCATCTTGGCCGACCGTCCTCGGCTCGCGCCCGGACCCGGCGACGAGCAACGATTGATCGAATGGACTTGCTCGGTGGACCCCGACATCGCGTCGGCGGCGTCGAGCTTGGAGAGCGAACTTCGTCCCGAGTTGGTGCGCGACGGCGATCGGAATTGACTCGCGGTGAACGAAAGCGGGCACGCATGAATTGCACTGCCATTTTCGCCACTGCGTACGAGAGAACCGCGGCGCAACGCGGCACCATCGTTTCCAAGCTCGAGTCGTGATGCGATTGGGTGCGGCGGTACGTCGATCCATCGCGAGCCGACCCGGAAGCATTTGATCAACTTGTTGGGCCCGCGGTGGTGGTCCAAGCTCGAGAGCGTTGTGGATGGATCTTCACGTCGAACTCCGACTCTAGTCGTTTGCCTTGGTTTTTCCTTCGCTACCTCGATCGCCGGCTGCTACACGGGCCCCGATCCTTCGGCCGGCTCCCAAACGGGGATCGGTGACGTCGACGGAAACGCTTCGAGCGCGGGCGACGGCACGGATGCCGACGCCGACGCGGGCAGCGTGGGCGGAGGCCCAGGCGGGAACACGGCCACGGGGGGAGGCGATGCCGACGGGACGGCGGGCGATACCAACGACCCCACGAACCCGACCGACCCCACCGATCCGACCGACCCCACGGATCCGACCGACACCAGTGATACCGGCGAGCCGCCGCCCGTGCCCGACGGCATGTGCCCCGGCTACGCCACCCGCTACTGGGATTGCTGCAAGCCGCACTGCAGCTGGCCCGGCAACGTGGACCCCTCGGTCGGCGTGCTGCAAAGCTGCAACCAGAGCGACGCCCCGCACGGCAGCCCCGACGTCCCCAGCAGCTGCAGCCAGCTCGGGCAGAACAGCGGCTACACCTGCTACAGCCTGGCCCCCTGGGAGGTGAACGACTCCCTGGCCTATGGCTTCGCGGCCATCCCTGGCGAGGGAGACATCTGCGGCCGTTGCTATCGCCTCGACTTCACCGGGACCTCGCACAACGCGGGCGACGACCCCGGCTCGACCGCCCTGGGCGGCAAGTCGATGATCGTGCAGGCGGTCAACATCGGCTACGACGTCGCGGGCGGCCAGTTCGACATCTTGATTCCCGGCGGCGGCGTCGGGGCCTTCGACGCCTGCAGCCACCAGTGGGGCGTCAACACCAGCCAGCTCGGGGCCACCTACGGCGGCCTGCTGACCGCGTGCAAGCAGGATCTGGGCGGGGCCGGCCACGAAGCGGTGAAGAGCTGCGTCATCGATCGCTGCAACGGCCTGTTCGCGGGAGGTCAGTACGCCGAGCTCGCGGCCGGCTGCGACTGGTTCGTCGATTGGTTCGAGGCGGCCGACAACCCAAACCTCAACTGGGGTGAGGTCGAATGCCCGGACGGGATCGTCGGCGCGTCCGGCATGGACCGCAGCGGCCTGGGCGACATCCAGTCGTGTGACGGCGGCGGTGGTGGAGGCGACTGCGGTGGCGGCTGCGACTGCAGCTGGACCAACGGCGGGGCCAACTGCGGCTCGAGCGACGGCAGCTGCTGCTGGGACTTCTGCTGCGGCTGAGCCGCGCGTCAGTCCTCGGACCAGGGGCGGAGCGTCATGTCGACTCGCATCTGGACCCGCGCCGGTCGGCCATCGGCCGGCGCAGGGAGCCGCCACCCCCGGGCCGCTTCGGTGTAGCAGTCGAGGCCGAAGCGCCGCGGATCCATGTAGCCCACCACGTCGGTCACGTTGCCGTCGCCGTCGATGTCCAGCGTCAGGCTCAGCTGATGCTGGTGGATCGTTCGGTTGAACAGCGAGCGCCCGTAGCAGGTCCGTAGCTCGTGCCGGGCTCGTCGCAGGGCCACGGCCACCGCGGCCTCGTCGAGCGACTCGGGAACCTCGAGGCGCAAGGGGACGACGCGCCCCCCTGGGCCATCGAAGGGCTGCGACTCTGGAGTCGACACCCGGACCTCGGCCGCATCGAAACACATGGGCAGCGGAGGATCGAAGTACCGGCTGAGCGAGGTCGTGAAGCACACCCGGCCGCCCGCGATGAACGAAGGGTCGGAGAGCACCCGGGCGTCTCTCAGGACCCCGCGCGCTGGACCCGTGCCGTCGAAGTAGATCGCCGCCCCCTGCTCCACCACCGGGAAGAATGGCGGCGCCCCGACGGGAAGAGGGGGCTCGCGCGGAGGCTCGAAACCGACTTCGCCTCCGACCTCGGCGGGGTCCTCCAGCGCGACCTCTTCATCACTGCCCAACAAAGTAATGGGCTCGTCGTCGCCGACCGCGAAGGCACTGCCGAAGTCGGCCTCCCCGTTGATGTCGAGCCCGACTGGCTCCGGAGCGTGAAACGGCTCGGGTACTCGGTCCGAGTACACCCGCGCGGTGACGCAGCGGGAGCCGATGGAGACCGCGATCCCCCCCTCGGTCGTCTCCGCCCCCAACACGCGGGGCCCGTTGCCGTCCCCGCCCCGAGGCAGCTGCACCTGCAGCGGCTCCCCGTCGTCGATGGTGAAGCGCGTCCGTGGCTCCAAGACCCACCTCGTATTCGGCAAGGCACGATACTCGGGCGGTGCCTCGTAGCTATGCCCGACGTCGCTGTCGGCGATGCCGAGCACGAAGCGAACGCCCCCCGTCGCCACCGCGTAGTTGCTGTGCATGATGGGCACCAGGCGCAGCGGGACACCGGCCCCGACCCAGACCTCGGTCCCGTCTTCGAAGCTCCGCTCCACGTCGCGGCGGACGACTTCGGCCAGCGCCCACGGGGAGACGTACCAGGACACGTCGAACGCATCGCCGAACAGCGTCGTCTGGCAGTGGCGCTCCGGGTGGCGGAGGACGGGGCCGACCTCGATGTAGCCGTCGACTTCGCCCAGGACCCGCACCGCGACGCCGGGGTCGGGCCACGGCTCGGGTGAAGAACCGAAGTGACGCAGGCGGGTGACCGCGGGACCGGGGCTCGGCGAGAGCTGGACCGCCGCCTCGGAGCTGAGCACGCCAAAGCCCTGCGGGAACACCTCGGGCGGTCGCGCCCGGTCTGCCCCGCCTCGGGCCTGCACCATGGGCGCGGGTTTGGGGCACCCCGCGAGCACGACCGAAAGACCCACCAGGGTTGCTGCCTTCACTCGGTTCATCGCGTCAGCCTCGGAAGGGTTCAATGGTCAGCTCGACCTTCATGGTGAGTGCCGCCGGGCGGCCGTCGGTGGGCGCAGGCAAGGTCCAGCCGCGGGCGGCGTCCTCGAAGCACTCGAGGGCGAGGCGCCTCGGGTCGACCGCCGCCTCCACAGCGGTGACCGTACCGCGACCATCGACAGTCAGCTCGAGGGTGAGTTCGGCCGTGCTCCATACCCCAGCCGCCAGCGCCTGGCCGTAGCAGGTTCGAATCTCGTTGCGGACCCGACGGAGGGACGCCGCCACCTCGGGCTCGCCCAGCGAGGCCGGTACCTCGAGACTGCGCGGCGCCACCCGGACCGCCCCGCCGTCGAAGGGCTTGGACTCCGGCGTCGAGATGTAGACCTCGCCGACATCGAAACACAGCGGCAGCGGCGGCTCGAAATGGCGACTCAGCTCGGCCGTGAAACACTGGCGCTCGCCGGACACGAACGACGACTCGGGAAACTGGCGAGCATCCCGGAGCACGCCCACCGCCTCCGCGATGCCGGGCACGTAGATCGGCGCGCCCGCTTCCAGCACGGGATGGAAGGGCGGCCTCCCCCGGGGCGGCTTGGGGGGCTCCGGGGGCTCGGACAAACCGAACGCACCCGAGCCCCGTTCCGTCCGCGTGCCGATGCTCGCCAGCTCGCTGAGCCGACGCGGTGCATCACCCCCGGTCGTCGCATCGCCCGTGGTGTCGCGGGAATGCGCTGGCGGTCGATCGGACGAGACCCGGGCGCCGACACACTTGCTCCAAAACTCGACCGTATGGCGCCCCTCGTCCTCGCTGGACCAGCCGATTTTCACGTCGCCTCGCTCTAGATTCGGAGCCGCGAGTACCTGGATCGGCGTGCCACCGTTGAAGGTCATCTGCATGTCGGGCGTGAAGCGCAGCCCGCTGTCGACGGTGCCGCGCATGGAGACCACGGACTCGTAGTTGTGGCCGACGACGTGCTCGGGCAGCTCCATCTCGAAACGGATGTCCTCGTTCGCCACCGCGTAGCGCCCGGGCACGTCCGCGGCCCGCAGGGGGAGGCCGGCCAACATCGAGATCGTGGTGCCGTCGTCGAACTCGCGCTCGTAGTTTCGGTTGAGCACCGGGACCAGCGACCAGGGCGAGATGAACCAGACGAGGTCGAAAACGCCCCCGTCGAGCACCGACTCACAGTGGCGATCGTGGTCGCGGAGGATGGGAGAGACCGCGATGGTCCCGTCCTGCTCCCCCACGACCCGTACGGCGAGACCTGGGCTGGGCCAGGGATCGGGCCTCGCGTCGAGCTGCCGAATCCGCGCCGTGGGCTGACCGAGGCGGGGGTCGAAGAAGATCGGCGTCCCCGAACCGAGCACGGCGTAGCCCCGGGGAACGATGAGGGGCGGAGCCGGGGATTCACCGCGATCGCCCCCCGGCTCGGGAATGGGGCCGGGGGCGGCTTTGATACACCCGCCGAGCAGGGCCGCGAGCCCCACCATGATCGCCCCTTGGCCCACACTTCGAGATACCGCGGTGCTCATGGGTTGACCAGTCCGAGCGATAAAGTAGGGTCGACCTCCCTCGCGGCATGGGTAGGATCATTCACGGCGACAACCTCGATGTTCTGCCGACGTTGGCCGACGGCAGCTTCGACCTCGTGTACATCGACCCGCCCTTCAACACGGGAAAGGAGCAGCGACGTACGCGGCTGTCCGTGAAGCGCGACGACGAGGGCGACCGGGTCGGCTTCGCCGGTCGTCGCTACCGCAGCGTTCGCCTGGGCTCGTTGGCCTTCGAGGACGTCTTCAGCGATTTTCTCGCCTTCATCGAGCCTCGGTTGCGACACGCCCATCGTCTGCTGAACGCGACGGGCAGCTTCTTCTTGCACATCGACTACCGCGAGGCCCACTACTGTAAGGTCTTGCTCGACTCGATCTTCGGGCGCGAGTGCTTCCTCAACGAGATCATTTGGGCCTATGACTACGGCGGTCGGCCCAAGCGACGATGGCCGGCCAAGCACGACACCCTGCTGTGGTACGTGCGAGACCCCAAGCGTTACACCTTCAACTACGACGCGATCGATCGCATCCCTTATATGGCCCCGCGCCTAGTGGGGGCCGAGAAGGCGGCCCGGGGCAAGACGCCGACCGACGTGTGGTGGCAGACCATCGTGCCCACCTCCGGCCGCGAGCGCACCGGGTACCCCACACAAAAGCCCCTGCGAATCCTGGAGCGAATCATCGCGGTCCATAGCGACCCCGGGCATCGGGTGCTCGACTTCTTCGCGGGCAGCGGCACCACGGGTGAAGCCGCCGCCCGTGCCGAGCGAGACTTCGTGCTCGTCGATCGCAGCGAAGAAGCGATCGAAGTCATGATGAAGCGCCTCGCCTTCGCCGAGCCCACGCTCGAGCGGTTCGGCGCGCCGCCGAGCGAGTCGACCACCGACGAAGCGGCCGTCGCCCCGTCATCCGAACCGGACGAGTCCGAGTCTCCAGATCCGAGCCCGCCCGAGCCGAGCCCCACCCAGAGCTGATACGCTCCGGGTGGCGATCATGCGGACGATCGGCGATCACCTGCTTCGGCTGGCCCTGCTGGGCGCCGGGGTGGCGAGCTGCAGCGGCGAGCTCCCGGCCCTCGGCGGCGGAGCCCAATCCAGCTCGACCACCTCCGGCAGCGACACGGACACGGGCGCAGACTCGACGGGAAGCCTCCCGCAGAGCCCGATCTGCATCGACTACGTGGCCTGCGTCGCCATCACGGCGCCCGACTTTCTGCCGCAGACCGAGGCGCTGTACGGCGAGGGCGGCAGCTGCTGGGCCACCCCCGAGATGGCCCAGACCTGCGAGACGCAGTGCGAGCAACAGATCGAAGCGCTGTGCCCCAACGACACCGCGGGGGGAACCGGCGAAGAACCGCTCGCATGCTCGATGGATGCACTGCGGCCTACCGCCCCCAGTCCGGTCGATGCCGGCACCGAGCCCGAGCAGCTCCCGATCGACGTCGCCGTGGCCCTCGAGAACAACTGCGGCTGCCACTACATCGATCCGCAGACCCTCGAACCCGACGTCCCGGCCTACTTCGGCGGCCTCACCATGGCCACCTGGCAAGACTTCCACACCCCGTTCATGGGCACGCTCACGTGGCAGCGGGTCCAGCAACGAACGATCGTCGAACTCAGCATGCCGCCGCAGTACTTCTGCGGCGATTTGGACCAGGGCTCCCTGACGAACGAGGATTACGTCCTGTTGGCCGATTGGCTGGAGGCGGGCGCACCTGACGCGGTTCGCTGGAGGATGTGATCGACGAGTGTCGGCGCTCTCGGAAATCCAGAGGTAAGGTGGTGTCCTACTTCTCGAGGGTGTGGCCATGCCGGTCGTTGCTCCGTGACCCCCGGGCCGCGGATCATGACGGAAGAGGGTGCGAACCAGCCTTCACGAGAGGATTGGATACTCGATCATGCAAGGACATCGGCTTTTGGGGGGAGTGCTGGCCTTTGTGGGCGGCATCGCTTTGTCGTGCAACGGCAGCTCGGATGACGGCGGCGGCGGTGGAGGTGGTGCGTGCATCCCCGGGCAGCAGTTCGCCTGTGACTGCCTCGACGGGGGCCAGGGCGTTCAGGTCTGTGACATCAGCGGAGACTCCCTCGGCCCGTGCACCTGCGATGGCGCCACCGGTGGGGGCGACGGCGCGACCGAAGGCGACACCGAGTTCGGCACCGCCGACGGCAGCGGCACGGGGGATGGCCTGTGCGGCAACACCTTCCCCGACCCGGGCGAGTGCGACGAGCAGAGCCCCGACTACTGCCCCGAGGACTGCGGTGGTCTCGACGGCGGGACCATGGATACCGGCACCGGAGGCGAGGGCAGCTGCTCGGACCTGCCGACCTACGTGGCCATGGTGCCCTCGGTCGCCTCGCGCTGGGAGAGCGGAGCCCTGACCGGATTCGGAGCGGGCGAAGCCATGTGCCAGATGGCCGCCGCAGCAGCCGGGGTTCCCAACTCCACCGACGTCACCGTGTGCAACTACCAGCAGGTCGTGCAGGCAGAGATGGCCGGCGAGTTCGCGGCGGTTGCCCCCGGCACCACCGCGTGGCTGCACCGGCTCACCGTGGCCAACATCGGAGCCACGCCCACGCAGCCGGGCCTGGGTGGTCGCTGCGTCGACTGGACCTACTCGACCAACCACATCTCGGACGGCGAGTTCGTCGACTTCCCCGGGGGCGGCGCGGTCAACTACAACCTCGACGCCGACACCTTCTACGACGGGGTCGACACCACGCATAGCCAACCCGGACTCCTCGAATGCGGCAGCCAGATGCGCGCCATCTTGTGCTGCAACCCGATATGCGATTCGTCCGGCTGAGTCGAGCTCGCCCCCGCGGGCTCTGGCTCGCGGGCGCGTCGCTGATGCTTCTCGCGGTCGGCGGGGAGGACCCCGTGCCGTGGCCCGGCACCCAGGCCCCCGACGACGCCGAGCTGAACGAGCAGATCGAAGACGCCCTCGGCCTCAACGAGCTCGAGCGGGCCGAGGAATACCTCGAGGCCTGGGAAAAGGGCGAAGACGCCGAGCACATCTTCGTGCAGCAGGAGTGGATCGACGACGGTTTCTGGGACCTCGACCGGCTGTTCCAGTTCGGCGATGCGCTCTTCGGCCACGAGTTTCGGGCCGACGACGGCTACGGGCACGAGGGCAAGCCCGTGCCCATGCAGCGTGTGCACGAGGGGCGCCGCGGCGGGCTCGATACCTTCTCGTGTGCCGGCTGCCACTTCGTGGGCGGGGCCGACGGGGCGGGGACCATCGCCCAAAATGCGTTGTTGCTCGGGGATGGCGAGCACCTGGACTCGGCCGTCGTGCGCAACCCTCCCGCGGTCATTGGCCTCGGTCCGGTGCAAGCGCTCGCGACCGAGATGACCACCGACCTGCAGCTGCTCCGCGACGGGGCAGTCATGGCCGCGGACGAGTCGGGGCAAGCCCAGACCGTACAGATGCTCAGCAAGGGCGTGGAGTTCGGGCGGCTCACGGTGAGCGCCGAGGGACAGCTCGACACGAGCGAGCTCGAGGGTGTCGACGCGGATCTGGTGGTCAAGCCCTTCGGGTGGAAGGGCAACATCCCCAACCTCCGACGCGCTGTCGAAGACGCGGCGCGGGTGCACTTCGGCATTCAGTCCCATGTGCTCGCGCTGGAGCACCAAGCCAATCCCGATCCCGAAGCGCTGGGCCGGGGCCCCGATTGGTTCGACCCCGACGAAGACGGACGCGCACGCGAGCTCGAAGAGGGCATCCTGACCGCGGCCGCCGTGTACCTCGCGATGCTCGAGTCGCCGCAGATCATCCCGCCCCACGACCCCGGGCTGCGCGATCGCTGGGCCAACGGCAGCGCGCTCTTCGACGAGATCGGGTGCAACGACTGCCATCGTCGGGAGCTGCCCATGCTCAACGCCATCTGGCGCGAGTACTCGGACACCACCGAGGGTCCGCCCGTCGAGTTCAACCTCCTGTCGGACGGCGAGCACCCCAAAAGTGGCAACCGCGTGCAGCTGTTCAGCGACCTCAAGCGCCACGACATGGGCCCCGAGCTCGCCGATCCCTTCGAGGTCTCCCAGGACTCGATCCCCGCCGGAGTTTTCCTGACGCGCCCGCTGTGGGGCCTGGCCGAGTCACCGCCCTACCTGCACGACGGGCGAGCCGCCACCATTCCCGAGGCCATCGCCGCCCACGGTGGAGAGGCCGAGGCGTCGCGCGATGCCTTCACCGCGCTGAGCATCGACGACCGCGCCGACCTCCACGTGTTCCTGCTCTCCTTGTCTCGCGTACCACGATTGCGGGTGCCCCAATGACCGCGGGCAACACCCGGGGCTCGCGAGGGGCGTGGACCCTGGCCTTGGGCCTGACCCTCGGCGGCTGCGGAGACCTCGACGGAGCCAATGCCGGCTTCATCAGCCGCGACACCGCCCAGCCCCTGGGCACCCTGTCGCGAGCTCGCCCCGCGGACGACCGCGAGCAAGCGCTCACTGCCCTGGCCGAGGACGCCTGGCGACGCGAGCATCGATTCCTGGACGCGGTCGACCCCGGGTACCTCTTTCGCAGCACGCGGGTCCGCCAGGTCGAGATCGATGCCGGCCTGTGGAACGCGGAAGAGCTGTATCAGCTGGGCGGCCAGCTGTTCAGCCTGCACTTCTCGGCCGCGGTGGGCATGGGCGGCGGCGACCAGCCGGCGATCCGACGCTTCCACGAGGGTCGTCGCGGCGGCCCGGATGCGACGCGCTGTGTCTCGTGCCACTGGCGGGGCGGGCTCGTGGGCGCGGGCGATGCCGCCGACAACGCGATGCTCCGCGGGGACGGCAATCGAGAGTCGAGCACCATCCCCCGCAACCCGCCTGCGCTGATCGGGGCGGGCGTCGTGCAGCGACTCGCCGAGGAGATGAGCATCGAGCTCCGGACGCTGCAGAACGAGGCCTTGGCCTTCTCCGCCCAGGCCGACTACGCCCTGCGGCTGCCCATCACCGCCAAGGGCGTCGACTTCGGGTTCATCACCGTTCACCCCGACGGAGAGGTCGAGCACCACGAGCTCCAGGGGGTCGACAGCGATCTGATCATCAAGCCCTTCGGGTGGAAGGGCACCATCCCCAACATCCGTGACGCGGCCGAAGACGCCCTGCTCATCCACCACGGCATGCAGAGCGAGACCCTGGTCATCGTCGGCGACGAGTCGCGGGTGGGTCCCTTTGGCGGAGACGACCCCGATGGCGACGGCGTGGTCGAAGAGATCCTCGAGGGGCAGGTCACCGCGCTGACCCTGTTCCTCGCCATGCAGGAGCTGCCGCAAGAACAACCCCCCGAGGACTCCCACCTGCTGACGCTGTGGGCCCGCGGGCGGCGGGACTTCGAGACCCTGGGCTGTGCCGACTGCCACACGCCCTCGCTGGTACTCGACGATCCCGCCTACATCCTGCCCCACCGCTACGGAGGTTCGGCGCTGCGGGTCGACCTGAGCACCGAGGGCGTGGAGCCGCGGGTGCAGCCCGATGCCGAGACCGGCGAGTACACGATTCGGCTCTACAGCGACCTCAAGCGCCACGACATGGGCGAAGCCTTGACCGAGCGCCGCGGCGAGGCCGGGGTCGAGGCCGCCACCTTCATCACCCCACCGCTTTGGGGGCTGGCTCGCAGCCGGCCCTATCTGCACGACGGACGGGCGGCGACCATCGAGGAGGCGATCCTGCTGCACGGGGGCGAGGCCGCCCGGGCACGCGACCGGTTCGCGTCGCTGAGCGAAGTCGACCGAGCGCCGTTGCGGATCTTCCTGACCTCCCTGACTCGGGCTCGTCGACTGGTGACCCAATGAGGCGGACAGGCGTGGTGCTGCTGAGCGGCATCACGCTATCCGCAGCGTGTGCCCCGACCCCGGACGCAGACTGCCCGGCGTGGACGGTGACCGAAGAGGGTCAGTGTGTGCTGCGAAGCTGGCCGACCGAGCCGGTCGCCGTGGGAGACCCGGGCGCACTCGCGGTGCAAGCCGCCATGGGGCGCTCGGGCGAAGTACTGCTCGCGTGGACCCAGACCGATACCGAGGGCTCGACGCTGATGCTCGCCCACCCCGACTCGACGTCGACGGATGGCTGGTCGGTCACCGCCGCCCCCGGGCGCGGCGGTCAAGCCATGGAACCAGCCGTCGCCGTGGACCACGAGGGACGAGCGATGGTCGCCTGGCAGGAGCAAGGAGCGGAGCCCCTCGTCTACCTGGCGACTCGCGATACCGCTGGCGGCTGGTCGTGGCCCCAACTGCCGCTGTACGCCGTGCCGCAGTCGTACGAGCCGCGGGTGCACTTCGGCACCGATGGAGAGGCGCTGGTCGTGTGGAACCAGTGGGAAGACATGAACCTCGGGGTCGCGGTCGCCCGCCGTGCACCCGGCGATCCCGAGGGCGCCTTCGTAGGCCCGCAAGGGGCAGGCGACCTGCTCTCTCCACCCGTCAACTTCGCCAACGCGCCGCGGCTGGCCGTCGACGAACAGGGGCGAGCCCTGATCGCATGGTACCAGGCCCCCGTCGACGACCTGATGGTGTTCATCAGCGAGCGCCCCACGCTCGATGCCGCCTTCAGTCAGCCCGGCGTCACCGACTTCATCTCTGCGCCGGGCGGTCCCGTGGACAGCCACGCGGAGGCCAATCCTCAGCCTGCGCTTCACTCTTCGGGGGCAGCCGCGGTGATCTGGACGCAGCAGACCGGATCCGATGCCATCGCGGTGTTCCTGGCCACGCGCGACCCCGACGGTGCGTGGCAGCGGCCGGCAACGCTGAGCGAGTCGCTCTCCGCCGCCGGGGTCGTGGCTCGCTGCCCACAGCTGGCCTTTGCGCCCGATGGCTCGCTGTTCGCCACCTGGTACGAGACCGACGGAGACCGCACGGAGGTGATGCTCTGGCATCACCCACGGGACGGCAGCACGCCGGAGGCTCCGGTCCCGCTGTCGAGCGCGGGTGCGCGCGCGGTGCATCCCGCCTTGGCGCTCACCGCCGACGGCGACGCGATCCTGGCGTGGGCCGAGAGCACGGACGAGGCGCTGACCTGGCAGGTCCGGGCGCGGCTTTTCCAAGCGGCCGAGGACCGCTGGCTTCCCGCCCAGGCCCTCGGCGACGCGGCACCCGGTCAGGACCCCCGCCCGCAGGTCGTGCTCGGCCCCGAAGACCGAGCACTCGTGAGCTGGACCGAAGGCTCGGTCGTCGACGCGCGGGTCCGCGTGACCGAGCTGCGATGAGCCCGGTCGCCTACTTGCCGTTGCTGAGGCGATTGAGCTCGTCGTACCCGGGCAAGGCCGACAGATCGGGCATGACCACGATCTCGATGCGGCGGTTGCTCGAGCGCCCGGCCGCATCGTCGTTGCGCCCCGCGGGGCGGAACTCCCCGTAGCTGGCCGCGCTGAGCTGGCTCGAAGGCACGCCGCCCTCCTCGAGAGCGTCGAGCACGACCAGGGCCCGTGCCGCCCCCAGCTCCCAGTTGGAGGGGAACTTGGTCGTCTTGATCGGCACGTTGTCGGTATGCCCCTCGACCTGGAAGTTCCGCTTGGGAATGGTGGCGAGCACCTCCGCCACCTCGAGCAACGACGCATGGCCGGGCTCGGTCAGCGACGCCTGCCCGCTGGAGAACAGGATGTCCATCGGCAGCGCCAAGACCATGCGCCCGTCGACGACCTTGACCTCGAGCTTGCCCGCATCGATGAGCGAAGCGAAGCGCTCGAGCATCGCCCGGTAGTCGGCCACGCGACGGTCCGCGGCTTGCTGCCTCGCCCGCAGCTCGCCCAGCGCGGACTCCATCTGGTCGAGAGAGGCCTTGAGGGCGGAGCGACGCTCGATGACCGCGGCGAGTTCCTTCTCGGTGCCGGCCAGTCGCTGCTCGAGCCGGGCGAGCTCGGCGTCCTGGTTGGCCATCTCCGTCTCCAGCGCGATGACCTGGCGGCGGTACCCCTCGCGATCCTTGGTGGCCTGCTCGAGCGCACTGCCGAGCGTCTGCGCCTCACCCGTTCGCTGCGCCAGCTGCTCTTCGTAGGCGCTACGCTGGGCCGCCTGCTCCATGCGCAACGCCGCCTCCGTCTCGTCGAGGTCGTGCGCGAGCGCGTCGTACTTGCTCTTGGTGACGCAGCCCACCGTGAGCGTGGCCGCCAGCGGGACGAGGAGAACTCGGGTCCACATGCCCCGCATGCTGCCTCAGGCCCGCCGCGAAGGCACGCCCCTTCCCTGCGCGGTTCGCCATCCCCACCGACGGGCGCTGCGGGGGCACCCAGCCCCGAACGTGGTGCAACCCGATCAGGTGGCGCTGGATTCGTCTGCGCCCTTGCCTTCGACGGAGTCACCCGGCTGCTCGGACGATTCCTCGTCCGCGGGCGCGTCCTCGGAATCCTCGGCGGACCCGGCCTCCGCCTCCGCCTCCGCCCGTGCCTTGGACTCGGCCTCGAGCTTGGCATCTCTCTCGCGGCGAAACTCCTGAATCTCCTCCATCGACCACAACCACGCCGCCCCCCGCACCCCGCTCGAATCGCCGAACCGGTTGGGCAACAGCTTGGTCTTCACGGTCTCGGAGAACACGTACTCGCCCCACTTGGCGCGGACGAACCGATAGATCTCGGGGATCTGAGAGACACCACCACCCAGCACGATGAAGTTGGGATCGAGCATGTTGATGGCCGACCCCAGCGCGCGCGCCAGCCGATCGCCGTAGATCTCGAGCGTGGCCAGGCACGCTTCGTCCCCCGCCTCCGCCCGCTCCGCCAGCCTCGCCGCCGAGATCGCATCCCCCGTGCGTTCCTCGTGATCGCGCTGGAGCGCGGGCCCGGACAAGAACGCCTCGATGCACCCCCGCCGACCACAGGTGCATTGCGGCCCCGGACGCTCGTCGTCGCGTGCCCCGGGCAGCGGGTTGTGCCCCCACTCGCCCGCGATGCCATTGATGCCGCCGATCAGCTTGCCGTCGACCACCACGCCGCCGCCGACACCCGTCCCGAGGATCACCCCGAACACCACTCGCCCGCCCGAGCCCGCGCCGTCGGTGGCCTCGGACAGCGCGAAGCAGTTGGAGTCGTTGGCCACCCGCACCGGGAGGGTCAGCCGCTTGCCGATGTCCTCGGCGAAGGGGCGGCCTTGGAGCGCGGTGTTGTAGGCGTTCTTGACGAGTCCGGTCTCGGGATCGATCGCGCCCGGGGTGCCAATGCCGACCGCGTCGATCTTGCCGACCTTGGCCTCCATGCGCCCCATCATGCTGACGATCGAGTCGATGACCTTCTCGTAGTTGTCGGGGGTCGAGACGCGAATCTTGCCGCGGACCTCCCCCATCGGATCCATGCCCACCGCCTCGATCTTCGTGCCCCCCAAATCGATCCCAACGCGCATACCGTTGACCATGGTACGGCTCGCAACGACGGGCGGCAACGATGCTCCTGCCCTCGCGAGGGTTCGGGAATGGACACGATCGAAGGAAGTTTTCGACCCGGCGCAGCGGCGATGAATGTTACGACTGGACCTCTTTGGCACCCTCGTTCGACGCTATCGAATTCGAGCCCGGACGCCCGATGGCCCGCATGAGTCCGTCAACGCCCGCGTAGCGCCAAAACGTCGTCAATCCAACAAAGCTCCAACGACCCCCGACCGCATACATTCAGTCGCCGATTTAGCCCTGCGACCGCCGTGCTTGGCAGAGCTCGCGGCCGCGGGATCAGGCCGGCGCCGGGGCGGGTCGATAGCCATCGCCCTCGCGCACCACGACCCCATCGCCGTGCAGCTTGTGCAGATGCGCGTCGAGAGCCCTGGCCGCCAGCGGCCACAGCATGCGCGGCGTGTCCTCGTAGGCGATGGCCACGATCTCATCGAGGGTGACCGCGCCCTTTTCGATGGCCGCCACCACCTTCTCTTCACGAGCCAGGCGGTGCGAGATGTAATGATCGACGATGGCCTGTGGGTCCTCGAGCACGGGGCCGTGGGCGGGGATCAGCGCCTTCGTGCCCAGCTCCCCGAGCCGTCGCAGCGAGTCGAGGTATTGCGACATGTCGCCGTCGTCGCTGCGATCGATCAAGATCGTGCCCTCGCCCGCGACCATGTCCCCCGCGTGGGCGATGCCCGAGCGCAGCTCGTGGAACACCAGGTGACCGGGGGCATGCCCGGGGGTATGCACCGCCCGCAGCTTCACCCCATCGCCCAGCTCGACGATGTCGTCGTCTTCGAGCTCGTGGTCGATGGTCATCGAGAGCTTCGCGGCCGTCTTCGCGTGGGCGTAGAGCGGGACCCCGTGGAGCTGCCGCAGGCGCTCTACGTCGCCGACGTGATCGGGATGATGGTGGGTCACCAACAACATCCCGACCTCGCGGCCCTCGGCCACGAGCCGCGCGACCGTGTCGTCGAGCACGCGCTGCTGATCTTCGAAGGGCGTTGCGGGCTCGACGAGGGCGAGCTTCGACTCGCCCACGATCATCAAGTTGGTGTGGGTGGCGGGCGGCAAGGTCGGCGTGCGCACGGGCAGGCGCCAGACCCCGGGCGCGAGCGACTCGAGTCCAGACACACACGCAGGGTAGCACCAGGGCGGGCCCCCACGAACCCGCCCTGGCGCCGCCCGCTCAGCTGTAGGTGCAGTTGGGGATCGTCGAGTACTGATCTTCGTGGTTGTTGTCTTCGTTGCTCTCGTCGACGCTCTGGACGGTGTCGAGCAAGATGTCGACCCACCCCGACTGGCCCTGGAAGCTCTGTGGGATGGGCACCGAGACCAACGCCGACTCCCCGGGATCGAGGTAGGGCGTGAGGCGATAGTGCGGCGACAAGTCACCGATGGCCGGGGGCGAGGACAGCCCCACGAACACGTCGACATAGCCGCGCCCTCGGGTCAGCCCCTGGTTTTTCACCGTCACGTTGACGGTGGGCGATCCGCCCGTCCCCGTACAGCCGAGGCCGATCGTTCCCACCTGCACCAGGTCGATGCGAATACTCTCCTCGAGCCAGTCACCGATATTGGGCTTGGCCACACCATTGGCATCCGTGCCGCCTTCGCCGAAGGTGGCCACGTAGCGGCCGCCGCAGCTTTGCACGCCCTGGGCCACGCCCACCGTGTGACGGATGCCGGTCGAGTAGTCGTA
The DNA here is from genome assembly GCA_039028615.1 of Myxococcota bacterium. Classification (GTDB taxonomy): domain Bacteria; phylum Myxococcota_A; class Polyangia; order Nannocystales; family Nannocystaceae; genus Paraliomyxa. The sequence continues at coordinate 26,821 of JBCCHT010000052.1, forward strand.
CCAGAGCAGCGGGCTGCCCGAGTCTCCGGGCTGAACCGTGGCACAGTCGTCCCCGGTCGCCCGCATCATGTTCAGCTGGGTGATGCTGAAGGGCGCGAACGGAAACGCGGTCACGCTGCCCGTGGCCCGCCGACGGATCGGTGCCGGGACTCCGTCGTCGTTGACCCCGAAGCCGATCATGGTGAAGTCCTGGGCCGACAGCCACGTGAAGGCATCACCGCCGCCCGGGATGTCGGTCAGCGGCACGGCCGGCGTAGCCACCGAGGCAGGCACGGGGCCCGTGAGGCGGATCAGCACGATGTCGTCGAACCCGGCCTGGTTGTAGGCCGTGGCGTTCACCGTGTGCTTCGGAGCGCTTCGATTTTCACCGAAGCCGATGGTCACGGGAGCCATGTCGTACCAAGTCCCCGGCACGGCCCCGCCCAGCGGCGGAGGGACGGTGAGGCAGTGGCCCGCGGTGAGCACATGACGCTCACCGACCAGCGTGCCGGTACAGCCGCCGCCGACCAGCACCACCGAGTCCATCCAATAGCCCGGGGCTTCCACCCCGTTGAGTAGTCGATCATCGGCCTCGTCGAGGACCTCTTCATAGTCCTCGTCCCCGTCGATGGGCTCCTCCATATCGCACGCGGTGGACATCAGCGCGGTGAGGGTCGCCGCCAGCAGCAGCCGGCCGTGACGATGAGCCGCGCGGGATGCTCGGCCGGGGGCGTGGGGGGCTTCGAGGGTGACTTCGTAGTTGTCGTTCATCATGCGTCTTTGGTTTGGGGGCGACGCCGGGACCTGCCGTTTGGAAGCGCTGTCCCGACCTCGGCCCCCGAAGTGCGGCGAGGTGGGCAAGCGTTCCCGATCACGGACACATTTTTTCTCGGGAACGTTCGGGGCCCTCGCGACACTTGGACGACGAGCGAACCAACTCACCGTCATCGTGGTCCTCCGTACTCACCAAGTCCCCCAATGTGCGCCCGAGCAGGGTTCGGTGTGCACCGGGTCGGGGCCGGAGCTCGGGCGAGGGAGACGCCCGGGCTTCGGCCCCTGGCCTCGTCCGCGATGGGCGACCGGCTCAGTCGGCGACGGCTTCGGGCGCCACGTCGGGACCGAGCAACGACATCGCTTCTTGGACGCCTTCGGGATCGGCCGACAGCTGGTCAAAGGCCTCGCGCAGCAGCTTGCGCCCCCGATGCAGTCGCGTCCGTGCGGTACCGGCCTCGATCTCGAGCACGGCCGCAACCTCCTTGGGCGCGAGTCCCTCGAAGTAGTGCAGCTCGAGCGCGATCTGGAAGTCGAGCGGCACGGTGCGCAGCGCCTCGCCCAGCAGTTCCTTGGACTCGGCCCGCTTGAACTCGGTGCTCGGCGACGGGGCCAGGTCACGCATCGACGTCACCCCGAAGTCCAGCTTTCCCTGCGCCCGATGCCTGCGGTAGTGGCCGTAGAGCACGCGCCGCGCTGCACCAAACAGGTAGGCACGAAAACTGCCCTGGGCGATCCGGTCGCGCCCTTCGACGCACGCGAGCATCGTGGCTTGAATCAGGTCCTCTACGCCGCTTTCGACCTTGCTGTAGAAGAACCCGACGAGCGAATCGAAGTGGCGGCGAACCAGCTGGTCCCCCGCCTCGCGATCGCCATCGCGCCAAGCCCGCAACAACTCGAGGTCGGTGCCCATGTGCGTCGACAACCTAGCAGCCCCGGTCCTCGCTCGGCGAGTCGGGCAATCCCCCTCGACCGTCGACTACAGTAGCCCGCCTCATGGACCCTCGAGCCAGACCTGCGCGCCTCGATGCCGATCGCATGCTCGCGCAGGTCCGAAGCTCCTTGTTCGAGACCGCGCCCGTCGCCATCGACCGCTTCGAGATTCGCCAGCGGCTCGGTTCCGGCGGCATGGGGACGGTGTACGAAGCCTACGACCCGCAGCTCGATCGCGCGGTCGCGCTGAAGGTTCTACGAGCGGATGCGAGCGGCACCGACTCGGACACCACCACCAGCCCCCTGCGAGAAGCGCGGGCCGCTGCGCGGGTGGTGCATCCCAACGTGGTCGCGATCCACGAGGTGGGGCAGATCGATCACGAGGGCTTCGTGGCGATGGAGCTCGTGCCCGGCCATACCCTCCGCGCCTGGCTCACCGAGGCACCGCGACCCACCGACGAGGTCATCGAGGTCATGCTCGCGGCGGGGCGGGGCCTGGCCGCCGCCCACGAAGCCGGGCTCGTGCATCGCGACTTCAAGCCCGACAACGTGCTCATCCGCGAGGACGGGCAGGTCAAGGTCGTCGACTTCGGCCTCGCTCGCATGCACACGGAAATCGTCGAATCGAGCACCGAGCCGGGCACCTCGAGCGCGCCCGATCCGTCGGCCTCGGTGACGTGCACGTGGGCGGGGACGCCCGCCTATATGGCACCCGAGCAGCACGACGGCGCCAAGGCGTCGCCGCGCAGCGACCAATTCGCATTCTGCATCTCGCTGTTCGAGGCGCTGTACGGGGAGCGCCCCTTCGCCGGTCGTAGCCGCGCCGCGCTGGCGCTGGCCGTCCGCGAGGGCGAGGTCGAGTTTCCCCGTCGCAAGGGCGTGTCGCGGGCCATCGCCGCCGTGCTCCGTCGGGGCCTTCAGACCGAGCCGGAGCACCGATGGCCCGACATGGCGAGCGTGCTCGATGCCTTGCGTCGCGCTCGTCGTCGGCCTCGGCTCATCCGCCTGACCGCCCTGCTGGCCACGACCACCGTCGCCGCCGTCACCCTCGGCTGGATGGCCCGACCCACGCCGGAGCCCACCCCGGCCGCCGCGGTAGATCCCGGGCCGAGCTGCGACGATGGCCTCGCTCGGCTGCGTGGGGTCTGGGACGAGCAGCGCCGTGAAGCCGTGGTGAAGACCGTCGGTGCACCCGGTCCCGATGCCACCGCCATCGCCACCACCGCGGCCGAGCGCCTCGATGCCTACGGCGAGCAATGGGCGGCCGCGCACGACCTGCACTGCGTCGCGACCCGGGATGGCGAGGTTCGTCCCGGGCTCGAGGCCCAGACGAACCGCTGCCTCGAGCGGCGCCGCGACGCCCTCGGGGCGCTGGTCGACGTGCTGGCGGGCGACAGTCCGGTCAAGCTCCACAAGGTCGTCACCGCTGTCGACAACCTCCCGAGCATCGACGACTGCCAGGACGAGCGACTGCTGGGGATCCTGCCCGACCCGCCCTCCGACCCCGAGGTCGCCCGACGGGTTCGCGAGCTGACGCCGCGGGTCGCCAAGGTCTACGCCCTCAACGCGGCCAGCCTCTTCGAAGACGCCGTGAAGGAGGCCGAGATCACCGTGGTGGCGGCACGAGAAATCGGTCATCTACCGCTGCTCGCCGATGCCCTCCAGCGACTCGGCCAGGCCCAGAGCGCCCTGTTTCGCGATGAAGCCCGCGCCACGCTGGAAGAGGCGGTTCTCACCGCCGAGAAGGCGGGCTACGACCTCCGCAAGATCGACGTCTTGATCGCGCTGGCCAACAACGCGGCGCACATCATCCGCAAGTACGACGCGGCTCGCGACTACCTGCGCCGCGCCCGGGCCTCGCTCGATCGCATCGGAGGCGAACCCGGCCGGGAGATCAGGATGCTGTCGACCCAGGCCGGCGTGCACTGGATGTCGGCCGAGTACGACGAGGCGCTCGCCGCCGCGAAGCAGGCCATCGAGCTATGCGAAGCCACGGGCCGCGAAGAGCGGACGTATATCGTCTCCCCGCTGAGCACCGCGGCCATGCTGCACACGATGAAGGGCGAGCCGGATCTCGCGATGCCGTACTACCAGCGCGCCCTGAAGATCCTCGCCAAGACGGTGGGCCCCACCCACGCCAGCACCATGGGGCTGCGCAACAACATCGCGCTCAACTATGGCGAGGCCGGCGACTACGACGCGGAGATTCGCGAGTTCCGCGAGCTGATGAAGCTCCACGAGCAGCGCGGGGAGAAGGGGCGCATCGACTCCGTTCGCACGCTCCGCAACCTGTGCCGCAGCCAGCTCGTCGCCGAGTACATCGACGACGCGTCCTCGTGCATCGAAGACGCCGTGGCCCTGGCGCGCGACGTCGGCTACGAGCCCGACCTGGTCCTCGCGCTGGTCATCCAGACCGAGATTCACGCCAAGGCGGGGCGCACCGAACAAATGTGGAACAGCGCCTGCACGGTCCATCCCAAGGTCATGAAGAGCGACGAGGTCGACCGCAAAGACCTGCTGCCTCGGCTCGCCCGCAAGCTCGGGGTGACCGAGGCCCAGTACGCCGCCCGCTGCCGGGGCTACGTCGGGCCCTGAACCAGCCGAGCCTACGCCGCCGGCATCGCGACCGAGGTCGACAGCTTCCGCCTCCGGTACCGCACGCGGCACGGCGAGCGCGGCCCCACCAGCATCCGCTCGTAGCTGGGCTCGTACTTGGACTCGAGCAGCTCGAAGTCGAAGTTCCGCAACAGGTGACTCCAGATCGCGCGCAGCTGGAGCTGAGCGAACACGATGCCCATGCAGCGATGTCGGCCGCCGCCGAACGAGATCCACGACATCGGGTGCTTGCGGTCCTCTTCCCGCTCCGGCCCGAAGCGATCCGGCTCGAAGCGGTTGGGGTTCTTGAACACCTCGGGAATGCGATGGGCGATGGCGGGCGAGGCCATGACCATCGAGCCCTCGGGCACGTGGTAGCCGCCGTAGTCGAAGCCCTCGAGCATGCGCCGCATGACCATGATGATCGGCGGATACAGGCGCAGCGTCTCCTTGACGACCCAGTCGAGCTCGGTCATCGCCCGCAGGTCCTCCAGCTCGAGGTTGGTGCGATCGCCGAGCACCCGGGTCTGCTCCGCGCGTAGGCGCTCGATCCACTGCGGGTTCTGGTTGAGCAAGATCCCCGTCCACGCCAGGGTGATTCCGCTGGTGTGGTGCCCCGCGAACATGATGGCCAGCAAAAGACCGGTCATCTCGTCCTCGGTGGGCGCACGGCCGTCCTTGTAGCGGGCTTCCATCAGGGTCTGAAGGAAGTCTTCCGACTCGATGCCCTTGGCCCGGCGTTGCGCCACGATGCCCGAGATCAGCTCTCCCAGGCGCTTGCGGGCCTGATCCCGCTTGCGGAACTGGGGAATGGGCAGCTGCGGCGCAAAGAAGGCGAGCAGGTTCAGGCCGCCCTCCATGTCGTAGTAGAGCTTGGCGAACTCGTCCGAGAGCTGGTCGCGGAAGCTCTTGCCGAGCAGCGAGCGGCTCGAGGTGAAGATCGTCAGCTGGTTGCCCGTCTCGTACAGCTCGACGACGCCTTCGTCGCCCCACTTGCCGAAGTAGTCCTCGGCCTCCTCGACGAAGCCCTGGGCGTAGGTCCGCAGCCGGCTCTCCCGCAGCGCCTCGTGGAAGAAGCCCAGCTGCTCCTTCATGACGTCGGGCTCGGCGTCGTAGGCGATGCCCTTGCCGAAGATCGGCGTCATGAGCTTGTAGACCTCGCGCACGCTCATCTGGCTGTCGCGCAGGCGGAAGAACTTCTGCTGCGCCTTGGGCCCGGTCATGACCACCGTCGAGGGGCTCCCGGGCAGCCGCAGCGTGAACAGATCACCGTGGCGATCGCGGCCGCGCTGCAGCAGCTCCACCGGGTTCTGCTTCAGCTGCAGGGCGTGGCCGACCAGGGGCAGGCCTCCGTCCAGAAGTGGCGGCGTGGGCAAGGCGGAGCCACGAGTATCGGTCGAAGCACTCACGGTCGAAGTGGAAGCCATGGCGCCGCCACGCTACCGCCTGGGGCATCGCGCGCCCACGCGCGCCGGGAGCGAGCGTGCTCTAGAGCACTCTCGCGTGAGCGTTTGCAACGCCCGGTATGAAAAGGGTCCGCCCTAGAGCACCGCGCCTACGCCTCAAACGCGCTACTTCCTCGACCATGGAGCTTGCGCCGGTCACCCTGCCCCATTTGCTCGTAGCGGGTGCAGTTTACCTCGCGTTCTTCTTCGGCCTGCTGGCGGCGGCAATGATCCTGCCCGGCCCCACCGTGCGGGGCTTCCCCGCGCCCGACGGCAGTCGCAAGGACTACAAGGTCAACGGCATGGCGCTGTGGGTCGCGACGCACATCGCCGTGGTGAGCGGCGCGGTGTTCCTCGACCTGCGGCTGTCCCACCTCATCGAACACTTTTGGTCCTACTTCATCGTGGTGAACGTGTTCTCCGTGGCGTGGATGGCCATCCTCTACGTGGGCGGACGCCGTCGCCAGGATCCGGCCGAGCATCGCCCCGGCCTGGTCGCGCTGGTTCAGGACCTGTGGATGGGCGTGGAGCTCAACCCCACCTGGCGCGGCGTCGACCTCAAGACCTTCGCCTACCAGCCCTCGCTCATCGGCTTGTCGCTGCTCAACGTCGCGTTCGGGTGGGCCCAGTGGGAGATGCTCGGCACCCTCACCCCGCAGATGATCGCGTACCAGGTCTTCTGGTGGCTCTACATGGCCACGCACTTCCACTACGAGCGCGGCGTGCTGTCGATGTGGGACGTCATCGCGGAGAAGTTCGGCTTCATGCTGCTGTGGGGCGACCTGGTGCTCGTCCCCTTCTTCTACTGCATCGCCGGGTGGTGGCTGCTCGACGCGCCCGCCTCCGCGATGTCGTGGCCGGTGTTGGCCGCGTTGGTCGTGCTGCACCTGCTCGGCCTGTGGATCTTCCGCGGGGCCAACGCCCAAAAGGACCGCTTCAAGCGCGACCGCAGCACGCTCATCTGGGGTCGCCCCGCCGAGATCATGGGCGACCGCCTGCTGGTGTCGGGGTGGTGGGGCTTCGGCCGCAAGATCAACTACACGGGCGAGATCATGGTCTACTTCTCGTTCGCCCTGTGCAGCGGCTTCCAGTCGGTGCTGCCGTATCTGCTGCCGCTGTGGCTGTGCGTGCTGCTTCCGCACCGCGCGTGGCGGGACGAGAAGCGCTGCCACGCCAAGTACGGGGAGCTGTGGGAGCGCTACTGCCGTAGGGCCCGGTTCCGCATGATCCCGTTCATCTACTGAGCCCCGCCCCGCCCGCCGACCGACCCCGTAGTACCGTGGTCGGTATGGACGTGCTGCGGACCCCCGACGAGCGTTTCGAGAACCTCCCCGGCTACGACTTCGAGCCGCACTACGCGGAGGTCGATGGCCTGCGGATCCACTACGTCGACGAAGGCCCCCGCGACGCGCCGCCCGTGCTGCTGATGCATGGCGAGCCCTCGTGGAGCTACCTGTACCGCACCATGATCCCGCCGCTGGTCGAGGCGGGACGCCGGGTGCTCGCGCCCGACCTCGTCGGCTTCGGGCGCAGCGACAAGCCCAGCCGCCGCGAGGACTACACCTACGCCCGGCACCTGGCATGGATCACCGCGTGGTTCAACGCGGTGGACCTGCGCGACGTCACCCTCTTTTGCCAGGACTGGGGCGGCCTGCTCGGCCTGCGCATGGTGGCCGACATGCCCGATCGATTCGCGCGGGTCGTCGCCGCCAACACCGGTCTTCCCACCGGGCGCGGTCGAGTCGCCAAGGCCTTCGAAGCGTGGCAGACCTTCTCGCAGACGGTGGAGGTCCTGGAGGTCGGTCGCCTGATCCAGAGCGCCACCACCAGCACGCTGACGCCCAAGATCGTCGCGGCCTACGACGCCCCCTTCCCCGACGAGACCTACAAGGAGGGCGCGCGACAGTTTCCCGTCCTGGTCCCCACCTCGCCCGACCAACCCGGCGCCGCAGAAAACCTCGAGGCGTGGAAGGTCCTCGCCACGTTCGAAAAGCCGTTCCTGTGTGCGTTCTCGGATCAGGATCCGATCACCCGAGGCGGCGACGAGTACTTCAAAGCGAAGATTCCCGGCGCGAAAGGGCAAGACCACGTGACGATCCAAAACGGCGGTCACTTCCTCCAAGAGGATCAGGGACCGCGCCTGGCGGAGGTCGTCAACGCGTTCATCGACGCCACTTGCCCGACCACCGAGGTCGAGCCCACCTGATGCCACATCGCGACGCGTGTGCCATTCGCGTCGAGCTGCTATCATGATGACTGGTGTCAGCACCGCCGCAGCGTCGAGTCATCGTGGCCAGCCCTCCGGAGCTGGTCGTGTACGACGCGGAGAGCCCCTGCCCCTACCTGCCCGAGCAAGTCTCGCGCTTGCCCTTGCGCCTGCCCATTCGTCGGCTGCAACGCACGGAGTTCGGGCAGCGGCTGTCGGCGGGCGATCGTCGCCAGGGCCTCATGCTCTATCGCACCGCGTGCCCGAGCTGCGCCGCGTGTGAGCCCATCCGCATCGAGGTCGATCGTTTCGCCCCCGGCCGGACCCAGCGCCGGGTCAAGCGCAACGGCGATCGCCGCATCGAGACCGAGGTCGGCCCCCTCGAGCCCACCCTCGAGAAGGTCGTGCTCTACAACAAGCACAAGCGCGGCCGCGGCCTGAGCTCCGGCGAGCGCGCCATCGACCTCGATGGCTACACCGCGTTCCTGGGCGAGAGCTGCTGCGACAGCTTCGAGCTGCGCTACCGGGTCGACGGCAAGCTCATGGGCGTCGCCGTCGTCGACCGAGCCGATGATGCCCTGTCGGCCGTGTACTTCTACTTCGACCCGGCGCACGAAGACCTCAGTCCCGGGGTCTTCTCCGTGCTCACGCAGATCGAGCTGTGTCGCCGCTGGGGCCTGCGCCACCTGTACCTCGGGCTGTACATCGCCGATTGCCCCTCCATGGCCTACAAGCACCGCTACCTGCCGCACGAGCGCCTGCTCGATGGGCAGTGGGTGACCATCGACCGCCCCTCCTCTTCGCGGCCCTGACCGCTCACTCCCGGAGCCCCAACGCCCATGGAAATCGCGATCGACAGCGAGATCGGACCTCTGCGCCGCGTGCTCGTCCACCGACCGTCGGACGAGATCGAGCGCATGACGCAGCACGATCTCGACCTGATGCTCTTCGACGACATCCTCGCCCCCGACGAGACCGCCATCGAGCACGAGCTCATGGCCGACGTCCTGAGCGAGGCGGGGGCCGAGGTCATGCTGCTGGCCCCGCTGCTGCGCAACGCGATCGGCAACGCCCCCCAGGACGCCCGCGCGCATCTGGTCGAGCGCATCTGCGAGCACGCGGGGGCCCACGGCGTCGCGCCGCGGCTGCTCGACTGGGACCACGACAAGCTCGCCACCGGCCTCATCCGCGGCGTCTACTGGGAGGAGCTCGACGGCATCGCAGCCAGCCTCCCTCGCCTGCGAGCCGACGCCAAGAATCACCGCTTCGCGCTGCCCCCCGTGCCGAACCTGATGTTCATGCGGGATCCATGCATCTCCGTCTACGATCGGGTGGTCATGGGCCGCATGGCCACCGCGGCCCGCTCGCGCGAGCCCTCGCTGGTCGCGTTCGCGCTGCGCCACGCCCCCGAGGCGGGCGCTCGGCTGTCCTTCGACGACGACGACTCCCATCGGGGTGCGCCCTATCGTTCGCTCGAAGGCGGTGACCTGCTCGTCATCTCGCCGCACGTGGTGCTCATCGGCTGTTCGCTCCGCACCACCGCCCAGACGATCCAGCGGCTGGCCGAAGAAGCGCTCTTCCCTGCCCACCCCAAGCTGCAGCGCGTATACGCGGTCATGATGCCCGAGGCGCGCTCGGTGATGCACCTCGACACGCTGCTCACCCACGTCGATCGCGGGCTCTTTCTCGGCCACCAGCCTCTGCTCGAGGGCACCGACCAGGGCCCCGGCCTCAGCATCGCTCGGCTGTCCCGCGACGCGCTGCCCACCATGCTCGAGGGCGCCACCGTGCTCGACGTTCTTCGCGAAGAGCTCGGGCCCCAGACCCAGCTCATTCCCTGCGGCGGCCAAGACCGCCTGCACCAAGAGCGCGAGCAGTGGACCGACGGCGCCAACGCGGTCGCCATGAGCCCCGGGCACGTCATCCTCTACGCCCGCAATCGCCACACCATCCGTACCATGGCCGAGCACGGCTTCACCGAGGTCCGCCTCAGCGTGGTGCACTCGGTCGAGGAACGTCGCCAGCGCATCGCCGAGGGCATGAAGCACGAGCGAGCCATCTTCAGCTTCTCCGGTAGCGAGCTGAGCCGGGCCCGCGGCGGCGGCCGCTGCCTCACGATGCCGCTGCAACGCGAACCGCTGACCTGAGCGGCCCAGCGAGACCGCGCATCAGCGGCTCGGAGCCACCGGAACTCACCGAACGATGAGCCCGGTGGCCTGCCCGGTGGGCTCAGTCGTGCTCGTGACTCGCCGAGTCGTCAGCGTCGCCCGAGCCTTCCTCGGCTTCATCGCTCGGCTCGTGTGCCGCTGCCGGCATTGGCGTCGCGGTGCGAGCGCTACGGAGCAGCCGAACGACCCGAGCCGGCGCGAGGCTCAGCCACGAACCCAGCTCCTCGGCGTCCGTCTCGAGCAGCTCGCCCACGGTCGTGACGCCGTGGTGCCGCAACATCGACACGTGGTGACGCGCAATCCCGGACACGTCACTCAGCAACTGTGCCGCGACGTCTTCGCCGATCCCGTGTGCGCCGTGCTTTTCGTGCTTGCCGTGCTCGCTGTGGTCCATCATGCGAAAGCGAACGGTGCCGTCGAGGTCCAGATGCGCCATCGACATCACCATGCCGGTCGCGGGAGTCGGATGGGACGGCGCCTCGATGGCCGGCGGGGCTTCCCGGGCAAACGCAGCCGCAACCTGCGCATGAGGGACTCGAACCGGATCGGCGAACCGGACCCGAGCGTCCTCCTTCGCCGCCGAGGATGCAGCCGCGAGCTTCGAGCCCCGGGCGTTCTTGCCGTCGTGCTCGGCACAAGGCCCGGGCTCTTCGGGGCGCCCGTCGCCCGGATCCCCGGCGCAAACGCAGGCCGCGAGCCGCCGAGCATCGATCCCGTTGCGCTCGAGCAACTTCGCCACCGCGGGCTCCACGGCCAGGCATCGGAGCAGTCGGCATAGCTCGTCACGCGGCTCGTTCCCCGACTCGGGTCGACCGGTGGCCGGTCCGAGTGCGGTGGGCTTGACCGAGAAGGTTCGCGTTTGCTCCCGCATGAACACCCGGCCGGCACGGGACCGCCCCCTCACCCGCACCCGACACTGGTAGATGCCGCGGTGGGCCGCAGGGAGGTTCAGCGTGGCGAGCCCGTCGTCGGACGCGACCAGCTGGTGCTCGCTCACTCGCCCCAGAGGGTCGGTCACCGTCGCCCGCGCCGAGATCGTCCCGGGCAACGCGAGTCCGTACTGCGACAACGCGACCACCAGCGACAGCGCTTCGCCCGGCGCCAACGCTTCGGCGGGGGAGTACACGCTCATGGCGAGGTTCGACCGCGTCTGCACGATCGCGCTGTAGGGCACGCTGCCCTTGGCCGCGTGGTCGAACAGCGCGGACGCGACCCCGTCGTCGCGATGGGTCTGGGACTTCGCAGAGCGAGCCTTGGTCAGCGCCCGGATGCGGTCCGACGACAGCCGAACCCGAGCGGTCCAGCGCCCCGCGTGGCCGCCGGCCCCTGCCGCGGCAACCGGTAGCCCGACCCGTAGCCGGGTATCCAGACGATGAACGTCCAGCGTGGCCCCACCGAGCGCTCCGGCCTCGATGACGTGCCCACCCGGCGTCGTGAGCGAGATATCCAGCAAGGGTGCAACCGGCGACAGCACGATCAGGTCCACGGCCACGTCGGCCTCGCACAGGTCGAACGGGATTTCGGCCACGTCCTCGAGACCCAGTCGCCCTTGCGGATCGACGACGATCTCGTTGCCTTTGATGCCCGCCAAGATCTGCACGAAGTACTTCGTGAGCAGGAAGCGGCGCTCGTCGGCGTCGAGGGTCCCCGTGATGAGCATGTACTTGGAGATGGCCCCCAAGGTGTCCTCGCTGACGTTGCCCTCTCGACCGAGGCCGATGGCGTACAGCGCCCCATCGAGCGCCGCGACCTCCGTCGGCACCGGCTCCTCGAGCACAAAGGGGTGAATATTCTCGTTGCCGTCGGTCAGGCACACGACCGCGGTGTTGTCGTACACGGAGCTCGGATCCGAGAGCACACTGGAAAGCTGCGATACGCCTTCGATCAGGCCGAGGCCGATGGCCGTGGACCCGAACGCCGGCTGAATCGCCGAGCCCTCGAGCACCGTCGTCACCGATCCCGCGCTCAGGGGCGCGAGCGGCAGCGGGGTCGTGATCGCGTCGTCGAAGAACACCAGCGACGCCGCATCGTTCGAGTCCATGAGATCGGTGACGACCTCGAGCGCCTCGGTCAGCAGCTGGAACTTGGTCGTGCCTCCCCCCGCGTCCCCGCTCATGCTGCCCGAACGATCGGACACGAACGCGATGGCGGACCGACGCGAGATCGGGGTGGCCGTGGTGTTGAAGGTCCAGCTGTCGATGATGAACTCTCCGCCTTCGGCGTCCGCGAACAGAGCCTCGTCGTCGATGATGTAGGCCTCGACCATCACGGAGCCGCTGCTCTCCGCGTCGAGGCTCGCCCCGGCGGCGAGGGCCGCCGCCGCATCGAACTCGACGTAGAGGGTCACGTCGCGCGCGGTGAAATCGTCGCGCTTCGGCTCGATGACCTGCATCCATCCGCTCGGTACGCCGATCCCGTCCCCGCTCATCCCGGTGACGCGAAACCGTACCTCGCGACAGCCCTCGACGGAGAAGGTCAGCGGGCGATGGGTGGTGAGGTCCTCGTCGACTCCGCCAAAGGCGACGGTGGTGGACGGCGGACTGATACGCGGCAGGTCGCTGTCGTACCAGACGTCGGTGGAGTGCAGGTCGAGGTGATCCATCGGCCGGCGTAGCGGCGGCAGGTTATAAAACGCCGGGTTGGTGACCGACATGTCATCGCCGAGGTTGTGGCCGGGGTTGGCCCCGCTGGTCGGCAGGTAGTCCGTCTGCGGCCACTTGTCTTGCCAGATCGACCAGAGGCGATCGATGGCGGCGTGATGCAGGAAGAACACCGGGTCGTTCGGCGAGGCGGCGTCGGCCATGTTGCCGCCGACCCAGTTGTGCACGGGGTTGTGCAGCAGCCCTTCGAGGATCTTGCGAAAGCTCGAGAAGAACTCGTCTTCGGTGGTGTCGTCGTCCTCGTGCCACGGCAAGGCGTCGTAGGGACGGTCCTGCATCGTGAACTGATTCCAAAACGGGATCGGCAGCAGGACCTCGTCCTCCCCCAACTCCTCTGGATCGGTCGTCGGATTCGGAGCGACGACTCGCGTGAGTGCATCCGAGGTACCCGGGACATCCTTGATGTTGATCGTCCAGTTCCCTCCAGAGAATGCGAACGGGCCGTCGGTGACGACCCCTCCAAAGCCGCCGAGGAACTCGGGCGTGAAGGGCCATCCGTCGTCGCCGGCCTGTCGGGCCCGGGTCCAGTCCCAGTACGGCACGGTGATGGTGTCGTCCCCCGAGACGGTGCGAAGGTCGGCCTCGAACTGACGCAACATCTCGCGATGCCACGGCCCGAACGCCGCGCCACCGTGGATGTTGGTCGCCGCATTCAGGGCAACCTGGTGCAACCAGACGTAGTCGTCGTAGCGGCTCTCCGCCCCGTCGTCCTGCGCCGCGGGGATGATGCTCGCGCCGCCGGGTTCAGTGGGATCCTTGAGCTTGAGGATGGCTTGGACGAACGCGTTCCGCTCGTCGTCATCGAGTTCTTTGACGTTCTTTCGACACTTCATGGCTGGGGGCTCTGGCGGCATGTACGGCCGCGGTCGCCCCGGCCTGACGCGGTCGGAGCACGAGGCCTCGCTCACACGTCCCACGACGCCAATTTGGCGCTTCCGTGCCCACTGCGCGCACCGTCCGGCCCGCCTGACGCGATGCGCACGCTACGCGGAGGGGTCGTCGAGGCCGGTAGCCGAGCCCGCAGCGAGGATGTGCTACATCCATCGCTCGATGTCCGCCGCCGCGCCCTCCAACAGCCCCGTACCGTCCCGGCGTAGCCGTCTGATCCTCACCGCGCTGGTGCTGATCGTGACGCTGGCCTTGGACCTGTGGAGCAAGAACTGGGCGTGGGAGAACCTCCGCCGTCAGCGGCCGATGAAGATCATCGAGCCCCACCTGGAGTTCGCGTTCAGCTTCAACCTGGGTGCCGCCTTCGGGTTCCTCAACGACGCGTCCTGGTCGCGCGTGTTCTTCATCGTGGTCACCGTGATCGCGCTGGCCTACATGACGTGGCTGGCCTTCACCCTGCCCACGCGGCGCGGCTACGGGTTCGTGGCCATCGGCCTCATCTCGGCGGGTGCAGCGGGCAACCTCCACGACCGCCTGTTCCGCGCCAACGATGGTGGGCACTACGGCGTGGTCGACTTCATCAAGGTCAACTACCCGTGGGGCGGCTCGTGGCCGACCTTCAACATCGCAGACGCGCTGCTGCTGATCGGCGTGGGCATGCTGTTCATCTATCTCCGCCGCGAGGCCGACGAGATCGAGGGCACGGCAGAAGAGTCCAGCAAGGACGAGCCGGCCGAAGCGAGCGCCGAGGCCGAGGCGGCCACCGCCGCGGCCGACTGATCGGGCGCCCCCGCCACGCCCAGCGCCACCAGCACGGTCAGGGCTCCGGCCATCGCCGCGGGCGCGGACCATCGTCGTCGCTCCCGGCCGCGCCGTAGCGCGGTGAGCAACGCGTCCATCGAGGCGAAGCGACACTGGGGCTCGGGCGACAGACCGCGTCGAATGACGCGGCCGAGCCAGCGCGGCACCGTGCGCCCCTTCGGTGCTCGACACCATCGCCCCGCCAGTTTTTGCTCGGCCAGCTCGGTGCAGCTACGCCCGGTGAAGGGCCGCACGCCGTACACCGCCTCGAACATCGCCACGCAGAAGCTGAACTGGTCCGCCGCCGGCCCGACGCCATGCCCGAGGTGCTGCTCGGGCGCCATATAGGCCGGGGTCCCCACCGTACCGCCCACGCCCGTCCCATCCGGCGACTCGCAGCCCGACGCATCACCGTCTTCGTCCTGGGTCGGAGCCCGCTCTTCCGCGGTCAGGGTGAGCCCGAAGTCGGTGACCCGTACCCGCCCCTTGCGACCCACGATGAGATTGGCCGGCTTGAAATCGCGATGCACCAGGCCGGCCCGATGCGCGGCGGCCAGGCCCCGCGCCGCGCCGTCGAACACGGCGACGATCGCGTCCCAGGATCGCGACGCCTCCAGCCAAGCTTCCAGCGTCTGCCCTTCGACCAGCTCCATCGCGATCAGGCAGCGGTCGCTGCGGCCGCCGCCTCGCCGCACTCGGACCACGTCGAAGACCTGCACGACATTGGGATGCGACAGGCGAGCCATGGCCTGGGCCTCGCGAACGAAGCGCTGCCGCGAGCGAGCGTCTTCGACATGCAACGCCTTGAGGGCAACATCGCGCCCGAGCAGCGGGTCGAACGCCCGAAACACGGCGCCCATCGCTCCGCGACCGAGCTCGAAGAGCACGCGATAGCGACCAACCTGGTCCCCCGCGCACAGCTGCGAGCCGCAGGGGGGAAGGTGGGGAACGGTGGCAGTACGCGGGGGCATGGGGGCTCGGCCCCCACTACGCGGCAGGTTGACACATGGATCGACACGGATCGCCGTCCGCTCACGAAGCCGTACACCGTTTGCTCGTCGAGACCCCGCCAGCGCCACCAAAGCGGGCTACGATGGGCCGTGAGCCTGAGCAACGAGCCCACCGCCGGTGGCTCCTCGCTGATGCCCTCCGAGGATCCGACCCTCGCGGGAGACGGCCAGACACCGTCGGCGAACCGCTCCGCCGGCCCCGGCCTGCCCGTCCCCGGTCAGTTCGGACGCTTCGAGATCCGCGGACGACTGGGGCGCGGGGGCATGGGCGAAGTGCTCGAGGCCTTCGACCCCAACCTCGATCGACCGATCGCGCTCAAGGTCCTTCACCCGGGCACGAGCAAACGCCACGGGCGACGGCTCGTTCGCGAGGCCAAGGCGCTGGCCAAGCTGTCGCACCCCAATGTGGTCCAGGTCTACGAGGTCGGCGAGATCGACGACCAGACCTTCGTCGCGATGGAGCTGGTGCGCGGTCAGACCCTGCAGCAGTGGCAAGCCGAGCGCCCGCCGTGGCAGCGCTGCGTCGAGCTGTACCTGCAGGCGGGTCGAGGCTTGGCCGCTGCGCATGCGGTGGGGCTCATCCATCGCGACTTCAAGCCGAGCAATTGCATCGTCGACGACGCGGGCAAGGTCCGCGTGCTCGACTTCGGGCTCGCGCGCAAGCAGGTCCTCACCGAGGACGAGCGGCTCGAGGAGGAACACGAGCGCTCGCTGCCCGACGAGCAGCAGATCCCGTCGTCGTTGACGGTGACCGGCGCGGTGCTGGGCACCGTGGCCTATATGTCGCTGCAGCAGCTGTCCGGCGACCCCGTCGACGACAAGGCGGACCAGTTCAGCTTCTGCGTGTCGCTGTACGAGGCCGTGCACGGGCAGCGTCCCTTCGAAGACCAGTCGGTGGGCAAGCTGACCCTGGCCCTGATGAGCAATCAGGTCCGCCCCATCCCGAGCGACATCCGCATCCCACCGCGGCTGCGTCGGCTCTTGCTGCGAGGCTTGCACCCCGAGCCCCAGTCGCGCTGGCCCTCCGTCCAGGCCCTGCTCGACGAGCTCGAAGACCTCATCCGCCCCCGCCGGACGATGACCATGGCCGTGCTGCTGGGCGGAGGCTTGGCTCTCGCCGCGGGCGGCCTGTGGTGGCAGTCCCGCGATCAGGACCACTGCCAGACGGAAGCCGAGCTGCGCGACGAAATCTGGACCGCCGCGACGGCCCAGTCGGTCAACGACGCCCTGCTGGCGACCGAGCTGCCCTACGCCGCCGACACGTGGTCGCGCATCGAGCCTCGATTGCAGGGCTACGCCGAGGGCTGGGCGCAGCGACGACGCGACAACTGCCGGGCGACCCGCGTCCACGGCGATCAGAGCGAGCAGGTCATGGACTTGCGCGGCGCGTGCCTGAGCACCCGCGCCCTCGAGCTTCGCGAGGCCACCGAGATCCTCGCCAACGCCGACGCGGCCGTGGCCGAGCAAGCAGTGGCCATCGTGACCGCCCTGCCCTCCCTCGAGCGTTGCGACGACGTCGAAGCGCTACGGCAGCAGGTCCCGCCGCCCGAAGACCCCGAGCAAGCAAAGCGGGTCCGAGAGCACCGCGAGCGACTCCCCCGGATCCGCGCCCTCATCGACGCAGGGCGCTACGACGACGCGGCCACCGAGGCCGAGGCGCTGGTCGAGCTCGCGGTCACCGAGGGCCACCCGCCCCTGCAAGCCGAAGCGTGGCAGCTGCGAGGCGCGGTGTACCGACGCCAAGGTCGATTCGAGGACGCCGAAAAGGACCTCGTCGCCGCCTATGCCCTCGCCGTCGAGCACGGTCACGAGCGGGTCGCGGCCCTGTCGTCCCAGATGCTCGTGAACCTCGTCGGCGGGGCCCAGGTCCGCCACGCCGAAGGGCAACAATGGGGCGTCACCGCGCTCGCGCTGGCCCATCGCCGCTCCCCGGCCGAGGTCGCGGCCACCCTCGACGGCCTCGGGAACGTGCTGCACCAAAAGGGCGAGCTCGAGCCGTCGCTCGAGCAGCACCGTGAAGCGCTCGACATTCGCAAGCGGGTGCTCGACGCCGATCATCCCGCCATCGGGACCTCGCTCGACAGCATGGGGCGCATCTTGTTGGCGCTGGGCCGCCACGAAGACGCGCTCGAGAGTCACCTGCAGGCCCTCGAGATCCACGAGCGAGCCTACGGACCCTCGCACCCGCACGTGTCCCCCACGCTGTCCAACCTCGGGCAAGTGATGGACGCCAAGGGCGACCTCGATGCCGCCTCCGAGTATCACGGCCGCGCGCTGTCGATCCGCGAGCAGGCGCTCGGCCCCGATCATCCCGACGTCGCGGGCAGCGTGATGAGCCTGGGCCTCGCCCTTCGCAAGCAGGGCAAGCTCGAGCGCTCGCGGACCTTCCACCAGCGCGCCCTCGACATCTGGCTGAAGGTCGGCGGTGCCGAGCATCCCAACGTCGCCGTGGCCCGGATCAACCTGGGGGCCGTGCTCGACCGCCTCGGTCACCAAGAAGAAGCGCTCGACGAGTACGGCAAGGCCAAGGTCATCATCGAGCGGGCCTTCGGCTCCGAGCACCCCAACCTGGCCGCTGTGCTCGACAACATGGGCGTCGTGCTGCACGCCCAGGGCAAGCTCGACGAGGCCTACCAGCACCACCTGGAGGCCAAGGAGATTCGCAGCAAGAGCCTGGGCCCCGACCACCCTCAGGTCGCGATGTCGCTGGGCAACGTCAGCCGGCTGCTCATCGACCGCAAGGAGTTCGATGCCGCCCGCGAGCAGCTGGAGCGCGCGCTCGCCATCTTCGAGAAGGTCTACGGCACCGAGCACCCGCAGGTGGCCACGACCCTGATTCACCTGGCGCGAACCGAGCTACGCCGCGGCGACGGACAGGCCTGCATTCCCTTCGCCGAGCGCTCGCTCGAGATTCGCGCGTCCCTGGGCACCAACCCGGTCAGCGAGGCCTTCGCGCGCTTCGTCCTCGGGCGCTGCCACTGGGCGGCGGGCGACCGCAGCCGAGGGCGGAGCATGGTCGAGGCGGCCAACGCCGTGTACGACGAGTACGCCAAGACCAACGGCACGCCCGCGCACGAGCACGAGGCGATTCGCGACTGGTTGCGTGAACACGCGGCGCCCGCTCGCTGAGCCGACGCCGCGTCATCGCCCCCGCGAGGGCGGTCGAGACGAGCCCTAGCCGGGCCCGGTCTCGGCGGCTTCGCCCGCGCCCAGCTCGACCGGGGCTCCGGTCCCGCCCGAGCCTTCGCCGCCCGAAGCCGCACCACCCGAGCCTTCGCCCGCAGCGCCCGACTCACCCGCGGCCGGCTCGGCGGCGGAATCGGCCGCCTCCTCGTCCTTGGCGGGCTCCTCGGCGGCCCCGTCGCTCTTGAGCATCTCGTCGAGCGCCTCGCACTCCCAGTCCTCCTTCTTGAGGAGCTTGGACGCGGCCGCCTTCACCTTGGGGTAGACGTCGGGGCGCAGGCCGTCGACGAGAGCGGCGACCTCGACCACGAACTCGTTGTCGACGCCTTCGTCCTCGAGGTTCTCCCGCCAGGTCGCGAGTCGCTCGGCGGGCTCGACCTCGTCGTCCATGACGTCCTCGGCCGCGTAGCACAGCGCGTTGATCTGACCGCTGAGCTCGGTCATCTCGGCCATGGTGAACACCCGGCCTTCACCGTCGGCCGCGGCTTCGCCTGGCTTCTTGATGTCGGGCCCCTTGGGCGCGCCCGGCTTGATCACCTGGCCGCTCTCGTCGAGCTGGGGCAGCGGCTCGTAGAAGGGCTTGTCCCGCAGGAAGATGTTGACCGGCCCCAGCGCCACCGTGGGCACGTAGGTCACGATGCCCAAGCCCACGAACATGATCATGATGAACGGCACCACCGACTTGATGATCTCCCCCAGCGGCTTGCGGAACACGCTGGAGGCGACGAACAGGTTGATCCCGATCGGCGGGGTCAGGTAGCCGATCTCGAGGTTGACGATGAAGATCACCGCCAGGTGCACGGGGTCGATGCCGAACTGCTCGGCGATGGGCTTGAGCAGCGGCGCGATGATGAGGATCGCGGAGATCGAGTCCATCAATGCGCCGACGAGCAGCAGCATGACGTTGATCATCAGCAGGAACTGAAGCGGACCCAGGTTCATCGCCCGGATCTGCTCGACGGCCATGTCCGGGATCTTCTCCTCGACGAGGAAGTCGTTGAGGGCGAAGGCCAGCACCATGATGATGAGCAGGGTGCCCATCAGCACCGCGGACTCGCTGAGCACCTTGGGCAGATCCTCGAAGCGAAGCTCGCGGTGAATGGCCAGCTCGACCACGAGCGCATAGATGACGCTGACCGCGGCCGCCT
The DNA here is from genome assembly GCA_039028615.1 of Myxococcota bacterium. Taxonomy (GTDB): domain Bacteria; phylum Myxococcota_A; class Polyangia; order Nannocystales; family Nannocystaceae; genus Paraliomyxa. The sequence goes on from JBCCHT010000052.1 coordinate 46,608, forward strand.
CGGTGGCGGTGAAGGTGCCGGAGTAGATCCCGCCGAGGATCAGGACCGGCAACATGATCGCCCAAAAGCCGTCGCGGAACCGATGGAACACCTCCATCAGATCGAAGGGCGTGCGCTCGATCTTGTCGGTGGTGGCGATCCACATGCTGTAGATGGACAGCAGCACCCCGATGAGCACGCCGGGCATGATGCCGGCCATGAACAGCTCACCGATGTCGACGCCGCCGACCACGATGGCGAAGACCAGCATCGGGATCGAGGGCGGGATGAGGATGCCGAGGGAGCCCGCGGTGGTCACCAGCCCCATCGAGAACCGGCTCTGGTAGCCCGCTTTGGTGAGCGCGGGATACATCATGGTGCCGATGGCGATGACGGTGACCGGGCTACTGCCGCTGATCGCCGCGAAGAAGATGCAGGCACCGACGGTGGCCACGGCCAGGCCGCCGGGGAGCCAGCCCACCAGCGCCTTGGCAAAGGCCACCAGGCGGTTGGCGATGTCGCCCGCGCTCATGATGGCGCCCGAGACGACGAAGAAGGGAATCGCCAGCAGGACGTTCTTCGTCGTGAGGCCGGCCATCTTCTGCGGGAACTTGTCGAACCCGCAGATGACCTCGGGATCGAGGCTGGTGCACGCCGAGACCTCGTAGAGGCCGGGCTCGCCGTAGAGCATGAAGCACAGCGCCGCGAGCACGCCGATGATCACGAACAGCGGGGAGCCCAGGATCACCATGGCCACCAACGCAGCGGCGATCATGAGGCCGGCGCCGGCCGGCGCGGTGCTCTCCTCGCCCGCGAGTTCCTCGGAGAGTTCGGCTGCCTCGGGGCCCGCGTATCCGGTGGCCGCGATGCCGAAGATGACCAGCAGGGTCAGGAAGGACAGCACCCGGACGATTCGGTTCTGAGAGTTCATTGCGGCCCCTCCTCGTCGTCCTCGGACAGGTCCCGGGTCTCGTTGCTGCCCAGGTCCAAGCCGTCGACGTCGACGTCTCGGGTGGCGTCACCGTCGGGTGGGTCGTCTCCGATCGAGCCCGCCGCCCCCGAGGACGCGGCCGGGTTCGAGCGAATCATCCCCGCGATCTCGCCGACGTCGTGCGCGTCGGTGGGCGTATCGCTGGGCCGAGGGGGACTCGCTCCGCGGGCCTGCTCTTCCATGGCCGAGCGCGAGGTCACCGTGTCGATGTCGCTGGGTCGCTCGTCCGCGACCGGAATGGCCTGGGTGGCCACCTCGCTGGGAGGCTTGCCGCCCTCTTCGTCGGGCAGGCCGCCCGCCGCCGCCACCGGGTCCATGGGCTCTTCGATCTCGCCCTTGGCCGCCCCGACCGCCTTCGCCGAGAAGCGAACGCCCATGAAGCCAAAGGCCACGGACAGGGCGGAGAAGCCCAGGTACTTTGGCACGGGCATGCCGAGAAACAGGCCGCCCTTGCCGTCGGTGTCGATGAACTCGTTGTAGTTGAAGCGAACGTCGCGGATCGACAGCCAGCACAGCATGAAGCAGATGGCAGCGGTCAGCGCGAACGACAGGAAGCCGATGGCGGGTCGCAGCTTCTCGGGAATCGCCCGTTGCAGGGCCTCGACCCGCAGGTGTCGGTTCTCGTAGGTGCACATCGACGCCCCCACGAAGCCGACCCACAACGTCAACATCATCGCCAGCGGTTGCGACCAGATGAGCCCGTTGGGCATCAGGGTCAGCATCAGCTGGATGAGGCCGTAGGTGACGATCACTCCGATGACCGCGGCCACCAACGCGACCGGAGGCTTGACCATGGTCTCGCGCTTCGCGGAGCGAATCCCGAAGTACGCCAGCCAGGTGAACACGACGAACAGGATGATCGGCGAGGCGTCGGCGATGCTCTGGTAGGTGGACGACTCGGGCCCGATCTCGCTACCAAACCATTTGGCGACCTTCGACGCGATCATCGCGATCTTGCTGTCGTCGCCCGAAAAGCTCCGGTGCACGACGTCGAGGAAGACCACGATGGCCATCACCACCAAGGAGACGATGACCAGGGTCCGTTCGGCCCGGTACACCATCCGATCGATTCGCTTGTACGCTGATTCCGCCACCGACGAGGCGCATCGTAGCGCAAACCCGCGCTCTTCGAAAACACGAAGGGCGGCGGTCGTCGGCTGACGACCCCGCCCTCTCGGCCTGACGCGCGACGCCGCGCTACAGGGCGCCCTTGATCTTGTCGAACAGGGCCTTGCCCTCGGCGCTCGCCGTGTCGCGAAACTTGTCGTGGACCTCGCCGGCACGCGAAGCGAATGCGGCCCGCTCCGAACCACTCAGCTTGATCAGCTCGATTCCGGCATCGACGACGTTCTGGATGAGCAGGTCGCCGATGGCCCGAACGCCGCGGCGTCCCTTCTTGGACAGCTTGGCGGGATCACCCATGACGATGGTCTGGAGATCGGCCGGCAGCGTCTCCCAGAACTTGCGCGACAGCACCACCAGGCCGGGCTGGTAGATGTGCTTGGTCAGCGTGAAGTGGGTGATGGACTGGTACCAGGACGCCGCGAAGGTGAACAGCGGCGTATTGTCGAAGCCATCGACGACGCCGGTCTGGAGGCTCGACAGTACCTCGGTGACCGCGATGGGCACGGGCGAAGCACCGAATGCGCGCCACGTGTTCAGCTGAACGTCGGACTCCTGGGAGCGCATCTTCTTGCCCTTGAGGTCGCCCGGGCTGTGGATGGGGAAGTTCGACCCCATCGAGCGATAGCCGTTCTCCGAGAAGAACCACAGCTTGTAGCCGCGATCCCAAAGGAGGCGATCGAGGTCGTCGCGGACGACGTCGTCGAGGATGTGGTCGGCCTTCTTCTCGTTGTCGAAGAGGAAGGGCAGCTCGAGCACGTTGAGCTCGGGCACCGCCGAGGCCAGGGCACCCGCCGTGCCACCGAACACCTGAAGGGAGCCGCGCTTGGTGCTCTCGGCAGTGGAGATCTCGTCACCGAGGGCGCCGCCCAGGTAGGTCTTGACCTTGATCCGACCTTCGCTCTCCTTCTTGATCCTCCGCTTGATCCGCTTCATCTGGTCCGCCCAGGGGGTTCCCGGGGGAGCGACGGTGGCGAGCTTCATGACGTGCTCGGGCTCGTCGGCGAAGGCCTTGCCTCCGATGAAGAAGGTCGAGGCAGCCGCAGCCGTGGTGCCTTGAACGAAGCGGCGACGGGTCGTGGAAGTCTTGGAACGCTGGGTCATCGGATTTCGCAGCTCCTCTAGGCGAGAGCGGGACGGTCGTTTGCAGGCGACGAAAAGATGTAGGACGGGGAAGGCGGGTGTGTGTGCCCTTTCAAAGACCCCCCCGAGTCCGTTGCGCCCCTTGGGACGCCGGTGCAGGCCCCGAGCTTCAATCTCGGGGCACTGATTGAAACGCCCAACGACCCCCAGAAGCAAGCTCAAACCCGGCCAACTCGCGAATTAACCTAGAGTTTTCGAGCCGGCTGCGTTCGATCCGCGATCGCTCACATTTCGAACGCAACGACGGGCTCGAACCATGAACCGGCTCGAACCCGTCGCTCGCCGTAAGTGTTTTACTTACGCACTTCGCTCGTTATCGAACGCCTAGAAGAGGTCGTCCTTCTCGGCGAGCAACTCTTTGGCCTTGGCCTTCTCCACGATCGTCTCGGGGACGAGTTCGGGGATGGCGTCGTCGGGTGCAGCCAGAACCTCGTTGAGAAGCTTGTCGAAGGTGTCCTCGTCCTGCTGCTTCACGGCGAGCTCGGCCGCCCACAGGACCTTGGTGCCGAGGTAGTTGGCCTCGAGCTCCAGCGACTTGTTGAAGTGGACCTTGGACTTGTCGAGATCGCCGCCGGCGAAGGCAGGCGCGATGGCGTAGTACGCCCCGAAGTATCGGTGGGGACCGCCATAGAAGAAACCGGGATCGAGCTCGAGGCAGCGATCCATGGTGGCCTTGACGTTGTCCTTCTGACCGAGCAGGACGGCGAAGCCCTTCTTCTTGGCCCACTTGCCCAGTGCCGCGGCGTACCAATACATCGCGGGGACACCCTCTTTGGGCACCACCTTGACCGCTTCGGGGATCTTTCCGCCGTCGCGCATCTTGGCCTCGAAGTCGGGGGAGGCGGCGACCATTGCCCGCTCGCCCCACTTGACCGCCTTGTCCATGGCGTCGAGGTACTCCTTCTCCTGCTCCTTGCCACGAAGGTAGCCGTCGGCGAGGAAGTAGTAGCCGCGGGTGAGCTTGACGGTGAGGTCGAGATTGCCGGGGTTGGCTTCGGCGGCCTTTTCCCACTCGGTGAGCGCGGCCTTGACGGAAGCCGGATCGGTCCGCTTCTCCCAGTGCGCGTCACCGGCCGCAGACACGCCATCAGCTGTCGCCGAGGCCGTGTTCGTGGTCTTGCCGGGGTCTTCTTTCCAAACCGCCTTGCGCCCGGCACAGCCGCAGGGCACGAGGATCGCGAGCGCCAACACGAGGTGCTTGTTCACCATCTTCCGCTTCCTGAATCGATGTTTGCCACGAGCCCGGGTGGATTCGCACCGCGACCGTGGCTTCGGTGCGAAATACACCGGCGCCCACACGGGCGTCAAACCGCCCCGAACCGGGCCTGACCGTCCTCACGACCTTGCGCCCGTCGAACCATAGGGAGCAAGCTCGCGCGCATGGCACGGAGGGTCGAGACCTGGTTGGCTCGTGCGTCGCCAGCTGCGTTTTCCACCTACGCAATCGTCGCCGCGTTCGTCGCGTATTTTTGCATGTACGGCTTCCGAAAGCCGTTCGCCGCCGCAACGTTCTCCGGTGAAGGCCTGTGGGGCCTCGACCTCAAGACCACGTTGGTCCTCGGCCAGGTCGTCGGCTACACGATATCCAAGTTCCTCGGCGTCAAGCTGGTCACCGAGCTGCCGTCGCATCGCCGAGCCATCGTCTTGGTGGGGCTCATCGGCACGGCCGAGCTGGCCCTCGCCGCCTTCGGGGCGCTGCCGCCGTGGCTCAAGCCGCTGGCCATCTTCTGTAATGGGCTGCCGCTGGGCGCGGTCTGGGGCCTGGTGTTCGGCTTCCTCGAGGGGCGTCGAACCTCGGAGATCCTGGGCGCGGGCTTGAGTGCCTCGTACATCGTGGCCAGCGGCGCGGTGAAATCGGTGGGGGCGTGGCTGTTGAACACGGGCGTGACCGAAGCCTGGATGCCCTTCGTCACCGGGCTGCTGTTTCTGCCGCCGTTTTTCCTCGCGGTCTGGATGCTCTCGCAACTACCGCCGCCCGCGGCCGAAGACATCGCCGCGCGAACCCAACGCGAGCCGATGACCGGCGCGGCGCGGCGCGAGTTCTTCGGGCGCTTCGCCACCGGCCTCATCGCCTTGGTTGCGCTGTACACCTTGCTGACCGCGTACCGTGATTTCCGGGACAACTTCGCGGCCGAAATCTGGGCGGCGGTGGGGCACCCCAAGGCGGCGGCGCTGTTCACCATCACCGAGATCCCGGTCGCGTGCGCGGTGCTGCTCGGCCTCGCCCTGCTCTATCGCGTTCGCGACAATCGCCGCGCGTTCTTTGCCGTGCACGGAGTGATGGCCGGCGGCGCCGTCCTGATCGGCGTGGCCACGCTGCTGTTCGACTCGGGCGTGCTGTCGGCCGCGGTGTGGATGGTGCTCGTCGGCACGGGCCTGTACCTGGCGTACGTGCCCTACGGCTGCATGCTCTTCGATCGATTGATCGCAGCGACGGGCGCGGCGGGGACGGCCGTGTTCATGATCTACGTGACGGACGCCTTCGGGTACGCCGGCTCGATCGGCGTGCTGCTGTACAAGCTCTTCGGCCAGCCCGATCTGTCGTGGCTGGAGTTCTTCCGCAGCTTTTCCTACGTGACGAGTGTGGTGTGTACGGCCGCGTTCGGGGTCAGTGCGTGGTACTTCGGCCGCCGCATGCCGCGGCCCGACGCCTCGTGCTAGAACGTCGCGCGAGTCGGCCATGCCCCTGAGTCCCGGAATCCACTGGTTTTCGCCCACCCTGCCGCTGCACGTCTTCGACGCGGACAAACCCGGTCCCACCGCGCTCATTCAGGCGGGCATCCACGGCGACGAGGTTGCGGGCGTGCACGCTCTGGCCGAGCTGCTCGAAGAAGAGATTCGCCCCACCCACGGCCGACTGATCGTGGTGCCGGTGATGAACCCGCCCGCGTACCGGGCTCGCGAGCGCAAGCCTCCAGGCGGGCTCGATCTCAACCGCTGCTTCCCCGGCGACGCCGATGCGCCCGAGCGCGAGTATCGACTCGCGCGTCGCTTCATGGATCTGGTGCTCGACGAGAAGCCCGCGCTCGTCACCACGCTGCACGAGAGCCACAAGCGCTACGACCCGAAGGTCACACCATCCTTCGGTCAGACGATCGTCTATGGCGTCGAGCCCATGCCCGAGATCGTCGGGCGCGTGCTCGCACGATTGAACGAGCGCTTCACCGGCGACAACGAGCACTTCGATCCGCAGTACTACCCGGTCGCGACTTCGTCCACCGAGGTCATCGTCGACGCGGTCGGTTGCATCGGCCTGTGCATCGAGACGTGGATGGGCTTCGAAGAGGCGCGCAGAATCGAGATGCAACGCGCGGTCGTCGAGTACCTGCTCGACGATATCGGCGTTCGTAAGCTCGACTGAGCGAGCGTCCTACACCGGGCCCGACGATCCCCGCGACACACGGCTCACCTCGCGCTACCATTGTGCGCGTCGGTCCAATGGGTGAAGTCATCAACTTGGCGAACGCGCGCAAGCGCAAGCAACGGGAAGCCCGCAAGCGGCAGGCCGATGCCAACGCGCTGGCGCACGGCCGCACCAAGAACGAGAAACTCCGCGACCGACTCGAGCGGGCCCACCGCGAAGCGGTCCTCGACGGCGCCCGCGTCGAAGAAAACGACGGCGGCAACGACGACGAGCCGCCCGCCGAGACCTGAACGAACCCTGCCGCGGAGAAAATTCCGAGCATCGCCGCTATGCTTGCGCCGATGTCCATGGCTTTTGCTCTGCGCGCCCCCCTATTCGTGTCGGTGATCGGCACGGCCCTCTTGCTCGGTGGCTGTCCCGGCGACGACTCCGGTGAGACGACCGCGGCTGGCAGCTCCAGCACCGCGTCGACGCCCGCGACCTCCGACGGCGGCTCGACCGGCGAGGCGGAGGACTCCAGCGGGACCCCCCAGCCCACCACCGACGATCCGACGACCAGCGCGGGCTCCTCGGAAGAGGGTGACACCACGGCGGCCACGACCGAGGGCGACGGCAACAGCGTCATCATGGAGACCTCGCTGGGCACGCTGGTGATCGAGCTGGCGCCCGAAGAGGCGCCGGTCACCGTGGCCAACTTCCTGGCCTATGTCGACGCTGGCTTCTACGACGGCACCGATGGCATGGAGCCCACCATCTTCCATCGCATCGTGCCCGGCTTCGTGATCCAGGGCGGCGGCCTCACCGAGACCCTCGCCAACAAGCCGACCATGCCGCCCATCGTCAACGAGTTCGGCAACGGCCTGCTCAACGATCGGGGCACGCTGTCGATGGCCCGCACCATGGATCCGGACAGCGCCACCTCGCAGTTTTTCATCAACCTGGTGGACAACGATGGCCTCGACGTCCCGCCGGGCTACGCCGTGTTCGGGCGCGTGACCGAGGGCCTGGACATCGTCGATGCGATCGCCGCAGTCGAGACCACGGACATGCCGCCGTACCAGGGCGTGCCCGTCGTGCCCGTGATCATTCTTTCGGCCACCGTGCAGTAAGCGCAGCGGTTGCCGCGCAGGCTCTGAAGAACCGCGGGGCGGGGCTTCGGAGCCGTGTTCTGGCTCGTTTGCAACCGAGTCGGGCTGCGGTACACCTGCTCACGGGACCCGGCATGGACGCAGCATCGACCGCATCGACCGCATCGAGCATTCCTCGTGCCCCTGTCGCCCATCCGCTGGTGCAGCGGGCGGACGAAATCTTCGCCCGCACCAGTCCCTACGACGGCGTCGGCTTCGTCAACCACTGCCGCCGCCTGTTCCACTTCACCGCATCGTTGATGGAGCTGCGCGGCGTCGACTTCGACCCCGCCCTCGCCTACTTCATCGCGATGGTGCACGACCTCGGCATCGTGTCCGAGCAGGACCAGGGCAAGAACTACCTGCGCCGCAGCCTGGCCCTGTTCCACCGCGAGACGGCGGAGCTGTCGCTGCCCGACGCCGACCCCGAGGTCATCGAGCAGTGCCTGGTCTACAACCACCGCGTGCTGCCCGTGCCCGGCCTCAGCGACGCCGCCGAGTGCTTCCGCAACGCGGTGATGATGGAGCATAGCCACGGGCTGCTGCGCTTCGGCCTCGACAAGCAGCAGATCAAGCCCGTGTTCGCCGAGTACCCCCGAGGCAACTTCGACCGCGTGCTGCTGGACTTCACGTGGCGAACCATCTCCCGCGAGCCGCTGACGCTGGTCCGCGGGATTTTCCTCTGAGCGTGGAAAGACAACCCATGGACGATCGCACTCGAGTGGAGATCGAGGCGGCGGCCTTTCGCCGCCTCGTCGAGCACCTGCAATCCCGCACGGACGTGCAGAACATCGACTTGATGAACCTGGCCGGGTTCTGCCGCAACTGCCTGAGCAAGTGGTACCGCGCCGAGGCCGAAGAGCACGGCGAGGCCATGGAGCTCGAGCAAGCGCGCGAGCGGGTCTACGGCATGCCCTACGCGGACTGGAAGGCCAAGCACCAGACGGGCCCCAAGGTCGACCTGCCTCCCAAGGCCTGAGACGCGAGCGCTTCCGATGCGGCACCACCTCGAGCGACTCACCGTCGCGACACCCGGACGCGGCACGACCGACATCACCGCCCCGGTGCAGCAGGTCGTGCGAGCGGCCGAGGTGCAGCAGGGTCAGTGCACCGTGTTCGTGCACCACACCTCGGCCTCGCTCATCATCTGCGAGAACGCGGACCCGGCCGTGCGTCGCGACCTCGAGGCCTTCGCCGCTCGCCTCGTCCCTGACGGTGACCCGCTATACGAACACGTCGACGAAGGCCCGGACGACATGCCGGCCCACGTGCGCAGCATCCTGACGCAGTGCTCGATCACCATCCCCGTCGATCGCGGTCGAGCCGACCTGGGGACGTGGCAGGGCATCTATCTGTGGGAGCACCGCCACGCCGCGCATCGCCGCACGGTCACCGTCACCGTGCTCGGCCGCTGAACGAGAGAGCGCAACGCCATGGCCAACGCCGCACGCAAACGACTCGGTCGCGCCATGACCCGCACCATCGCGAGCCACGGGCTCGTGGAGGCCGGCGACAAGATCATGGTCGCGGTCTCGGGCGGCAAGGACAGCTACACCCTGCTCGACCTTCTGTGGGAAGCCCGACGACGCGCGCCCTTTCCCTTCGACGTCGTCGCGGTGCACCTCGATCAAGGACAGCCCGGCTACGACGGCGCTCCGTTGCGCGGCTGGCTCGAGCGCTTCGGGGCCCCCTTCGAGATCGTCGAGCAGGACACCTACACCACCGTGCTTCGCCTGACTGCGGCGGGGAAGAGCTACTGCGGCCCCTGCTCGCGCATGCGCCGAGGCATCCTCTACACCACCGCGGAGCGCCTGGGGTGCAACAAGATCGCCTTGGGGCACCATCGTGACGACGCGCTCGAGACCCTGCTGCTCAACCTCTTTTATGCAGGCAAGCTGCAAGCGATGCCCGCCGGATACACCACCGACGACGGGCGCTTCGAGGTGATTCGCCCCCTCATCGAGTGTGCCGAAGCCGACATCATCGAGCATGCAGCCGAAGCTGCATATCCCATTCTTCCCTGCAATTTGTGCGGTTCACAGGATGGTCTGCATCGACAGAAGATGGGCGAGCTGCTGCGGACGCTCGAGCAGGACAACCCGCATGTGCGCTCGGTGATGCTCAATGCGCTGCGCAACGTGCGGCCGACCCACCTGCTCGACCCCACCGTCATGCGACGTCCCGCCCCGTCAACCGGAACCGATGCAGCCGAGCCCGAGGCCTCGGCGCAGCCCCGCCACCGCTTGCGGGTCATCGACGACGCCGAGTCGGTAGGCTAGCCTCGTCGACCGTGAAGCTTCAGGATCTCAAAGGCGAAAAGCTCGGCATCTGCGTCTCGGGAGGGCTCGACTCCAAGACGGTGACCCTGCGGCTCCGCGAAGAGGGTCTCGACGTGCTCGGCTTTACGGCCGACCTCGCCCAGCCCGACGAAGAGGACATCAACGACGTCGCCGAGCGCATGGCGACCACCGGGGCCGAGACGGTCATCGTCGATCTCAAAGACGAGATGGCGGAGGCCTGCTACATGATGATCAAGGCCCAGGCGATGTACGACGGGGGCTACTGGAACACCACGGGCATCGCCCGGGCGGTGACCGTGCAGGGCCTTCTGGGGCCGATGCGCGACCGAGGCTGCACCGTGCTCGTGCACGGAGCCACCGGCCGCGGCAACGACCAGATCCGTTTCGAGCGCTACACCAACACGCTCGCGCCGGACATGAAGGTGTACGCGCCCTGGCGTGACGACGCGCTGCTCGAGCAGTTCCCCGGTCGCATGCAGATGGCCGCCTACCTGCAAGACCGCGGCATCGAGGCCAAGGTCGAGAAGAAGCGCTACTCCACCGATGCCAACCTCGCCGGCCTGTCGCACGAGGCCGAGGACCTCGAGGACCTGAGCACCTCCGAGCTCATCGTCGATCCCGACATGGGCGTGTGGCCGCACCAGGCCCCCGAGGAGCCGGAAGACTTCACCGCCCGCTTCGAGGCGGGTCGCTGCGTGGCGATCAACGGCGAGGCGGTCACGCCCCTGCAGGCCATGCTGCGCGCCAACCAGATCGCCGGTCGCAACGGCATCGGCATGCGCAACGCGCTCGAGAACCGAGTCATCGGCACCAAGAGCCGCGGCGTGTACGAGGCCCCCGGCCTCGAGCTGCTCGGGCACTGCCTGCGCGCTGTCTACCAGACCACCATGGATCGCCGCTCGACCGGCTTGTTCCACGCGATGTCTCGACTCATCGCCGAGCAGGTCTACGACGCTCGCCTCTTCGACCCGGGAGCTCGGGCCGCACTGGCGGGCATCGACGTGCTGGCCAGCTACGCCACCGCCGAGGTTCACGTGTCGCTGTATCGCGGCAACATCTACTTCGAAAACCTCATCGACTGCCCGCACTCGCTGTACAACCCCGCCGATGCATCGATGGAGGCGAGCGATGGTCTCGACCCTCGCAGCGCTCAGGGCTTCGTCGAGGTGCAGGCCTGCGAGGCGTTGAACATTGCCCGGGCGGGGCAGATCGCCAACCCCTTCTGGGGCCAGGGCAAGGGCCAGGGCTGACCGGCCCTGATGCCAAGAACCGGGCGCTAGCCCCGCGTAGGGCCCGGTTTAGGCGCGCAACAAGCTGCACACTACGGTTCACGGCCAATGATCTCGCGACCTGTCACTGCGGCGGGACGAGCGTCGCCGCCGAACGAAAACCGGATGCTACTGTTTGGGCAGGATGCAGCTGTCGGGCGCCTTGCGATGGATACCTGTGTTGAGCTTGGTCGTTCTCCCGGCTTGTCCCGAGGAAGACCCACCCGAGCAGACCACCACTGAGCAGAGCGAGGACTCGACCACGACGTTCTCGCCTGCGACCGGAAGCAACACGCCCATGGCGGACACGGTCTCCGAGGAGACCTCGCCGACCCTCGACGAGGAGACGGGCAAGGACCCGATGGGTGGCCAGTGCGACATGTTCGCGCAGGACTGCAACGAAGGGGAAAAGTGCGTGCCCTGGTCGGAGAACGCCGACCTCGTGCCCGACGACATTCGTTGCTGCCCCATCTCGCAGCCCGAGGTGCAGGCGGGCGACATCTGTGTGGTCGACGGCTACTTCGGCAGCTGCATGGACAACTGCACCCCCGGCACCATCTGCCTCGACATCGATGGCGACGGTGAGGGCGTGTGCCAGGAGATGTGCGGGGGCGAGCCCGACAATCCCGAGTGCGAGAACGGCATCGACGACGAGTGCTTCGTCTACTACGGCGGCGTGCCGCTGTGCTTTGCCAAGTGCGACCCGCTGCTCCAAGACTGTCCCTCGGACAAGGGCTGCTACCCCGACGCCATCGCCGAGGGCGGCACCGGCTTCTTGTGCATGCCGACCGTGGGCGACAACCCGCTGGGCGGGTACTGCTGGCTGCTGTCCAACTGCAACCCGGGCATGATCTGCGCCACGCCGGACCTGCTGCCCAACTGCTTCGGCGGCGCGGGTGATGCCGGGTGCTGCACGGACCTGTGCGACATCACCGAGAGCCCGGATCCCTGCCAGCAGCTCCACGAGGATATGGAGTGCGTGCCCTGGTACTACCAGGGCGCCCCGCCGCCCTCGACCGAGCTGCAGAACGTCGGCGCCTGCGTGCTCCCGACCGTGGGCGGCGGCGCCTGAGCCCGAGCCCCACCACGTGATGCCCCACGCGCTGGCCCACGCCGACCGCACGCTGGTCCGCGAGATTCGTCGCGGGCTGAAGCAGGCAGCGGTCGCCGCCGATGCAGCGCCGATGCAGCGCTACATGAAGTCGGCCATGCCCTACCGCGGGGTCAAGAAGCCGGCTCGGGCCGCGGCGACGCGTCCGCTCTTCGCCGAGCACCCGCTGCCGGACTGGCCCGCGCTGCGGGACACGGTGCTGATGCTGTGGCGAGAGGCGAAGTTCCGCGAGGAACGCTACGCGGCCATCGACCTGTCGCGTCAGCGTCGCTATCGCGACCTCCACCGCCCCGCCGCGCTGGGCACCTTCGAAGAGCTCGTGGTGACCGGCGCGTGGTGGGACTACGTGGACGAGGTGGCCAAGCACAACGTGGGGACGATCCTGCGCGCCAGCCCCAAGGGCATGAACCGGACGCTGCGGGCGTGGGCCAAGCACCAAGACCTGTGGAAGCGCCGGACGGCGATCCTCGCTCAGCTGGCGTTCAAGAAGGACACCGACGAAGCGCTGCTCGCCGATTGCATCGCGCCGAGCCTGGGCGCCGACTACCACCATGCCCACCGCGGTCCCGGCCAGTCCCAGGGGCACCCGATGATCCAAAAGGACGTCGACTTCTTCATCCGCAAGGCCATCGGCTGGGCGCTGCGCGAGTACGCCAAGTCGAACCCGCGGTGGGTCGTCGACTACGTGTACGAGCACGCCGAGCAGCTGCCCCGCTTCAGTCAGAAGGAGGCGCTGCGGGTGCTCATCGCCGACGGCTTCGTCGACGGCCTGCCCTAGCACTCACTGGGCGGGGCCCTGCTGGGCGGCGCCTTCGAGCGACAACACCTCGACGCGGTCGCCCTCGATGAGCAGCACCTGCACCGCGCCGCCGTAGTGCGCCGCCATGCCGACGTCGATGCGCCAGACCTTGCCGTCGCACGCAGACGTGATGCCCTTTTCCTGCACGGTGTGGCCGACGACCATGCGCTTGGCCTCGAGGCGTTCCAGTGCTTCGTCGAGCAGACCGCAGGCCTCGGCGTCGTCGCGCGCGTACATGCGAGTCCACACCATGCCTTCGCGACCGAGCACGTGCGGCTCGAGCTTGCTGCCGTCGTTGCGCCCGACGAGCCACCCGCGTACCTCGGCGTTGTGGGCTTCGAGCGAGGCGACACCTTCGGGCACATGTTGCGGGAGCACGCCGCCGTGCACGAACACGCTGTCGCCCACGACCACCGCCGTGTTCCGATGGGCGATCATGGTGGCGTAGGGGCCTCCCGGCCGGAACGCAGCCATGCGGGCTCGAGCCTCGGGCGGCAATTTCTGCAGCGTGGCATCGTCGAGATCCAAGCCCTCAATTCCTTCAAAATCGCGGAAGCCACCGGGAGTCACATAGCGGAGATCACCCAGGGCATTCATCAACTCGTGGTTGCCGAGCAGGGCATGAAAGGCCCCACCCGCCGCCGCGGCCTCCACCCGGAGCCGGTCAAAAAGGTCCAAGATCTCCTGCTCGTCATCCCCCCGATCGAGTTGATCCCCGGTCTGCACGACAACCAGGGATTCCCCGACCCAGTGGTCTTTGGCATCGATGGCGCCGGTCAACCGCAAGGCTTGCCGCGTCGCCCGAAGATCGCCGTGGACGTCGCCCAGCGCCATCAATCGCGGCGGAGCGGGGAAACGGGCAGGAAGGCTCGGGACCTCGAGCGCCTCGGCCTTCGGCACCGCCGGGGCGGTGGGGGCCTCGGCCTTCCGCTGAACGGTTGGGTTGGGTGGGGGCTCACGTTCCGTCGCGGGCGGAGGCTCCATCCGACATGCGCCCGAAATCGCCACTGCCCATACACCTAGTAGGCTCGCCCACACCCAACTCGACTGGACCTGCTGGCTCACGGCGGGGATGGTAGCAAGCCTCTCGCCGCACGACGGATTCGACCCGGACGGCCGGGAAACACGATACCCTTGCCGCTGGGTGATGGGCACGCCGGCTCAGGATGGGATCGCGGCACGGATTCTGGTCGTCGACGACGAGGCCGGAGTTCGACGCGTCCTCAAGCGACTTCTCAGTAGCGAGGGCTACGAGGTTCTCGAAGCAGCAAGTGGCCAAGAAGGTCTCGAGCTTCTTTGGACTCATGGCGCCGACACCGTCTTGCTCGACGTGATGATGCCGCGCATGGATGGCCTCGAGGTCTGTCGTCGCATCCGCAAGAACAGTCGCACCGCACATACCCCGGTGGTGTTCATCACCGCCGCCGTCGATCGACAGTTCCGCCGTCAGGCTCGCAAGGCCGGCGCCGACGACTTTCTCTCCAAGCCTTTCGACGAGGTCGAGCTGCTCGCCCGTGTCAACAACACGGTCCGCATGAAGCTCTACTACGACCGCCTCACTCGCGAGCGTAACCGGCTCCGCAACGAGGTCGACGGTCGGACCCGAGCGCTGGACGAAGCCACCGAGCGCCTCGAGCGGTTGCAGGAAGAGCTTCGCTTCGCTCGCCAAGAAACCATCGGTCGACTCGCTCGAGCCGCCGAGTTCCGCGACGACGAGACGGCGGCGCATCTGCAGCGGATGAGCCACTACTGCTATCTCATCGGCAAGAAGAAGGATCTCGACGACTACACCTGCGAGATGCTTCGGATCGCCAGCCCGATGCACGACGTCGGGAAGATCGGCATCCCCGATCACATCCTGCTCAAGCCGGGGCGACTGACCGCGGACGAGTACACGATCATGAAGCAGCACGCGGAGATCGGGTACCAGATCCTCTCCGGGTCCGAGTCGCCGCTGGTCAAGCTCGCCGCCAACATCGCCCACACCCACCACGAGAAGTGGGACGGCTCCGGCTATCCGCGCGGGCTCCAGGGCGAGGACATTCCCATCGAAGGGCGCATCGCCGCGGTGGCCGACGTGTTCGACGCGTTGACCTCCGAGCGACCCTACAAAAAGGCGTGGCCGCTCGAAGACGCGGTGTCCCTGCTGCAGCGGGGCCGTGAGGCGCACTTCGATCCCGAGCTCGTCGACCTGTTCTTGGACTCGATGGACGAGGTCCTCGAGATCCGCGACGAGTTCAAGGACACCCACGCGAATACCGAAGAGTCGGCGCGTCGGCAGGCGTGAACGCGGTCATCGACATCGGGTCGAACTCGGTCCTGATGCTGGTCGCCGAGCGTGACGAGCATGGCCGCGTGCACGTGGTCGAGGACTATGCCGAGATTTCGCGGCTGAGCGAAGGCGTGGCGGAGACGGGGCGGCTGAAGCCCGAGGCGATCGAGCGGACGGTGGCCGTGCTCGAGCGCCATCGGCATCGGGCCGAGGCCCACGGGGCACGGCTGCAGGCGGTGGCGACCGAAGGCCTGCGCTTGGCGAAGGATCCGCAGGTCTTCCTCGACCGTGCCGAGCAAGCGCTGGGGCAGCCGATCCGGCTCATCAGCGGCGACGAAGAAGCGACGCTGTCGTATCGCAGCGTGGCCGACGAAGCGCAGGCCGGCACGCTGCGGGTGATCGACATCGGCGGGGCGTCGACCGAGCTGGTCGCGGGCCACGGGTCGACGATAGAGGGTCGCAAGTCCCATCGCATCGGCTCGGTGCGGCTCACCGAGCGCTTCGTCGACTCCGACCCGCCCACGGCCGCGGCCCTGCACGCGATCGAGTCGGCGGCACGGCAGGCCTTGGCGACGCAGCCCCTCGATCCTCACCCCGAGCTGCATGGACTGGCCGGCACGGTGACGACCGCCGCCGCGCTCATCCTCGATCTGCAGGACTACGATCGCGGGGTCGTGGATGGCAGTCGCTTCTCGATCGAACGAGTCCGAGACCTTCGCGATCGACTCGCCCGTCAGACCACCGCGCAGCGCATGGCCTCGCCCATGCTCCCGGCCGGTCGCGCCGACGTCATCGTGACCGGGGTGACGATCTTGCTCGTCGCCATGGAGCACTGCGGCGCGCAGACTCTCGTCGTCCGCGATCGAGGTCTGCGCTACGCCCTGATCTAGTCTCGCGCCTGCTCCGTGCTACGGTTGATCCACGATGATGGCGTGGGGTCGCGTAGCGTTGGGTCTGGTGGTGAGCGCCGCGAGTTGGGCCTGCACGAGCGCGACGGGAAACGACACGACCGACGGCTCGAGCACCGGGTCCGTGTTCGTTCCTACCTCCACCGATGGCTCCGGGTCCGCCCCGAGCGTCGAGACCGACCCCCTCCCGCCGGCCACCACGACGGCCAGCGACCAGTGCGACGGCACGGGCGGCGAGTGGAGCAGCGGCGAAGACGGTGACGCCAGCGGCGATCCGCCCATCGGCATGGACGACGACATGCCGCTGGCTGCGCTCGTCGCCGAGATCCAGCAGGACATGGTCCCGCGCAGCACCTTCGTGCTCATCGAGAACGTCGTGGTGACCACCCGATCGGTGCCCACCGAGGCGGAAGAGGGCTTCGAGTTCTTCATCCAAGACCCGGCGGGCGGCCCTTGGTCGGGCCTACGCATTCGCATGCCGAGCGACGTGGCGCTGCCCGAGGTCGGCCGCGCCGTCGATGTCGTCGGGCACCTCATCGGCCGCCGCGGCTTCTACCTCATCGATACCTCGGGCACGAACGCCGAGGTGACCGACCTCGGCCCCGGGGTGATGCCCGAGCCCGCCCTGGTCGACGTGGCCGACCTGGCGCTCGACGACGAGCAAGGTCGCGCGTACGAGGGCGTGCACATCCGAGTCGAGCAGGTCGTGGTCACCGATGAAGACCCCTGCGATGGCGAGTTCGAGATCGAAGACACCGCGCGGGTCGACGACCGCTTCGCGCCGGGGCAGATCGAGGCTCCGCCCGAAGGCAGCATGCTCGCCGCGGTCGAAGGCGTGCTCGTGTTCGCCGAGGATGCCCTCGAGATCGCGCCCGGGAGCCCCGAAGACGTGGGCTAGGGGGTCGCGGGCTCGCGCGGCTGCGGGGCGGGCAGAGTCGCGAGGAACGCGTCGACGCTGGCCAGCTCGCCCGGGTCGTCCAGCCACGCGCGCCGGGCCAGCTCGGCCAACACCCGCGCCTTGGCCGGGTCGTCGTCGACATGGGATCGAGCCAGCGCGAGGCGCAGGTTGGCGTAGCGGTCGGCCCCCGCCCCCCAGCGTTCGCACAAGTCGAGCGCCCGACGCAGCGAGGTCCGAGCATCGACGGTCCGGCCCAGCTCCAGCTCGGAGACCCCGATGCGAAACAGCCACTCCGCGTGCCCGATGTCGTCCTTGCCGCGGGATTGTTCCCGGGCTCGCAGTCCCCGACGGAGCTGCTCGACGGCCGCGGCGTGGTCGCCTTGCTGGCGCATGACCAACGCGAGGTTGTATCGGGCGCTGGCGACCTCCGGGTGTTCCTGACCGAGGGCGTCGGCGCGAACCCGCAGCGACTGCTCCAGATCCCGGCGCGCCCCCTGCAGATCGCCCCGAGTCATCCGCGAGAGGCCGAGCGTGCCGCGGAGTCGGGCCGTCCGAGGGTGAGCCTCGCCCCAGACTCTTCGCGCCCGCTCGATGGCCTCCTCGAGCTTCGCTTCCGCTTCGACGGGGCGCTTGGCGTTGTTGAGCGCCGCCCCGAGATTGCCCAGCGCCACGATCACGTCGGGGTGGGTCTGCCCGAGCACACGGCGAAGCGACTCGACCGCGCGCTCGTGCAGCACCGCCGCTTCGTCGGCACGGGGCGGGTACGCATGCGCCAGCGTCGACGCCCGGTGAGCGGCCAGCCGCGCCTTCCACACGGGCGCATGCGCGAGCGCGTCGAGGGTCGCCTCGGCCTCGTCGGCCAGGCTGGTGGCTTCGGCCGTGCGCTCGCGATCGGTGCCCACCACGTACACCAGGTCGACCATGGCCGCGGCTCGCAGCGCGGGCTCACCCACTTCGGTCGCGACCTCCATGGCCCGCCGAAGCGCAGCCTCGGCGCCGCCGCGATCGCCATCGCGCAGGGCCAAGCGTCCCTCGAGCCAGGCCGCGTGTGCGACCAAGGGGCGATCACCCGCGTCGGCCGCCAGGGTCGCAGCCGTCTTCGCCGACACCCGACCGGCGGCCAGCGCATCCACGTAGTCGCCGGAGTCCGATGCGATCGAAAGCTCGCCGAGCGACGCAATCGCGTCCGCCTGGGCCGCGCGCGCTCGCGGAGCCTCGGTGTGCACGCGCTCCGACGGCCGGTCGCGCAGCCATGCCGTGGAGGTGGGCTGCAGGCACGCCCGTGCGTCGGCCAGCAGCTCCACGTGGGACGCGGCCGACACCAGGAGCGAGGGCTTCGCGGTGGTCAAGCGCTGCACCGCGTCACCCAGCCCGACCCGAACGTGCTCGAGACACTCCGTCGCCTCGTCGGGCACCTCCTGCGCGGCACACACAGCCTGCGCAGCCTGGCGCCAGGCTTCGGCGGCGTCGTCGAAGCGCTGCACCACCACCTCCGAGGTCGGCTCTCGCCACACCGCCTCGGAATCGGCCATCGCCGCGACCAGCTCCGCCCGACGCTCGTCGTTCCACGTCCCGTCGATCGGCGCGCCCGCAGAGTCACAGGGCTGGCTCTTGGGCACCATCATCATGCCGGCCGCGGTCACCAAGGCGACCAACGGCACGGCCACCGCCACCCTCGCCCGGGCCCGCGGGGCCAAGCTCCGCAACAGCGGCTCCATCGCGGGCCAACGCGCCTGCGGGTCGGCCTCGAGTCCTCGCATCACCGCGTGCTCGATCCGCCGCGGCACCCGAACCCGCGCGCGTAGTGGAGTCGGTCGCTCGTCCAGCGCTCGACGCAGCTGGGCCGTGGTCTCCCCCTCGAAGGGTCGCTGGCCACACAGCGCCTCGTACAGCGCGACGCAGAAGCTGAATTGGTCGGAGCGGGCATCGACCGTCCCCGACTCCCACTGCTCGGGGGCCATATACGCGGGCGTGCCCAGCCAGACGCCGGTCGCGGTCATCGTGACCGGGACCTCCCCCGCCGCGGCGTCGCGAACCTCGGTCTCGCCCAGCCCGCGCACGAGGCCGAAGTCGACCACTTTGGCCCGCCCTCCCCGCTCGAGCATCACGTTGTCGGGCTTGAAGTCGCGGTGCACCAGGCCCTTTTCGTGGGTCGCGGCCAAGCCCCGCCCCGCCTGCACGAACACGTCGACCACCTTGGCCCACGGTCGAGCGCGCTCGGCCAGCCACTGCCCCAATCGCTGCCCGTCGACATACTCCATCGCGACGAACAGGTGGTCCCCCTCCTCCCCGACTTCGTAGACCTGAGCCACGTGCGGATCGGACAGGCGCGCCATGGCCCGGGCCTCTCGCACGATGCGAGCCCGCGCGACCTCGTCGTCGGCCAGGTGCGGCGCGATGATCTTCAGCGCCACCTTGCGATCGAGCCGCGTGTCCCGGGCCAGCAAGATTCGTCCCATTGCCCCCGCGCCCAGCGGTCCTTCGATCTCGTACTTGCCCAGCCGGGTCGGGTCGTCCACCGCCCCCAAGACCTGAGCCTTCACCGCAGCCAGCACCGCATCGTCGGCCAACGACCACGAGACGGCCGGCTCCGAGCCGGGGCCTTCGTCGCTCATGAGCCCCGCCGGCCCCGAACCTCGGCCGCCCAGTCTTCCAGCGTCTCGATGGTCACGGGAGCATGCCCAGCGCCCGTCAGCTCCAGCTCGCGATCGACCTGCTCTCGCAATCGCGCGAGCCCCCGCCGCAGACGGGTGCGTACCGTGCCTTCGGCCAGCTCGAGCAGCTCCGCGATTTCCGAGCCGGTGAGGTTCTGGAAGTACTTGAGCTCCAGCACCACCTGGTAGTCCAGCGAGACCCGCCGCAACCCCTCCACAAAGGCCTGGAGCTCGCGTCGGCGCATCTCCATGGAGCTCATGCTGCGCGGGTCGAGCTCGTGCACACACACGGTGGCGAAATCGATCTCCTCGCGCTGGCGCTTGGCCTTGCCGCGTAGGTATTCGCGCAGCACGTTGTGCGCGATCGAGTACACGAAGCGACGGAAGCTGGTCTCCCCGCGGAATCGATCACGCGCGCTCACACAGCCCAGGAAGGTCTGGCTCACGAGGTCGGGCACATCCGCCTCGTCGAAGACCTTGTTGCGGAAGAACCAGGTGACCTCGCGGGCCCGGCGCTCGAGCAACTGCGAGCCCGCCCGGCGGTCCCCGCCACGCCACGCCTCGAGCAGCTCAACGTCGGAGTCCATCGCGCAGCACAGTGTAGCGATTTTGAGGAATCGTTTTCGTGGAGGTCGTCACTCGATGGATAGACTCGGTTCATCGCATCGCGACATGCTCGGCGGTGGGCCCCTCAGCCCCCGAACCTTGGCCTTTTCAATGATCAAGCTCCCCATCGCTCTGCCCACTGCCCTGCTCACCATCGTGGCCCTGGGTGCCAGCGCCTGCGGCACGCAAGCGTCCTCCGAGGACACCGCCGCGGGCGACTCGACCGGCAGCCCCAGCGGCACCACGTCCTCGGGCGCCACGAGCCAGGCCAGCCCGGCCGGCCCCGACGGCACGGGTCAGCCGCAGCCGACCGACGACGGCGACGCCACGACCAGTGGGGCGACCAGCATCCCGCCGGGGACCTCCACCAGCACGGGGCCCGATAACGGCATCTCCTCCGATACCCACGACGAGGACGACGGCCCGCTACTCACCACGGGCAACGACATGGCCGTGCAGTGGGACGTGCAGGTTCGCTACACGATCGGCGACCAAGACCCGGTCGACGGGTTCTATGAAGCGACGACCTTGATCGACATGGACGAGTTCGAAGCCGTCGTCCCCATCCCCTCGGACGGCGGCGGGACCCACTACCTGTGGCTGTACGGCGACGTCGGTGCCGACGGCGTGACGGTGACCCTGACCGAGAGCTCCGTCTTCGACGTCTCGGTCGAAGGCACGGTGCTCATCGACGGGCCGCTGCTCGGAGGCTTCGGCACGCTGAACGACGCGGCGACCGGCAATCCGCTGGGCACCTGGGAAACCCTCTCTGCCGTGCCCCAGTGAGGGCGGCCCCTCAGTAGGCGTCCGTCTCGTCGCGACCGTGGCGAGACACGTCGCCGCGCGCCCGCTCGTCTTCGAGCAGCTCGAGCGCCTCGATGGTGTAGCGCGTGGTGGGCTCGGCATCGAGACGGGCGAAGGGAATCGGCTCGTCCGTCTCTTCGCACAGCCCGTAGGACCCTTGGTCCATGCGCTGCAACGCGGCTTCGACCTCACGCAGCCGCGCGTCGTGGTGCACGCGTCGGCGCAGCGCCGTGGTGCGACGAGCCTCTTCGGAGGCCTTGTCCTGCAGGTCGCCCAGCTCGTGCTCGGGATACGCCTCGGCGTCCTCGCTCACCTGACGCGCGTGGAGCTGATCTCGCTCGGTCTCGAGGCGGGTTCGCAGGGCCGCGAGCTGTTCGGGGCGCAGGTGCTCCATGCCCACAGCATCGACACGGGTCGGCCCCCGCGGCAAGCCACCCGGTAAAACAGCCCAACGCGCCCCGCATCGCCCGCTGTGAGTCGACAGCCGCAAGCGTTCAACAGTGAAGCGCGCCCGCAGCGACCCGCATCCGACCGGGGCCTGGTGCGGGTTTGCCGAGTTCGGGCGTCTGCGGGGCCTGAGCAGGTCACGACGGGCCCCGGACACGGCGGTGCGGTAGAGTCGATGCGCCGGCTATGCACCGCCGGCCCGCACAGTCATGGCCAGCGAGTACGACTACGACGTCATCATCGTGGGTTCGGGTTTCGGGGGCAGCCCCACCGCACTCCGCTTGGTGGAGAAGGGCTACTCGGTGCTCATGCTCGAGAAGGGCTCCGAGCTCGGCCCCGGCCAGTTTCCCAAGTCCAACTGGAACATCTTCCGCTGGATGTGGGCCCCCTGGATCGGCGCGCGGGGCCTGTTCAAGATGACCTTCTTCCGCCACGTCACCGTGCTGTCCGGGGTCGGCGTGGGCGGGGGATCGCTGGTCTACGCGTGCACCCACCCCGTACCCAAGGACTCGTTCTTCGAGACCGGGAGCTGGGCGGGCATGGCCCAGTGGAAAGAGGAGCTGTCGCCCTACTACGACCGGGTCAAAGGCATGCTCGGGGTCAACACCACCCCCATGCTCACCCCGCCCGACAAGATCCTGCGATCGGTGGCCGAGAGCCGGGGCCAAGGCGACGATTTCCATGCCACCGACGTCGCGATCTACTTCGGCAAGCCGGGAGAGACGGTCGACGATCCGTACTTCGATGGCCAGGGCCCGCCGCGGACCGGCTGCATTCGCTGCGGCGGCTGCATGCTCGGCTGTCAGCACGGCGCCAAGAACAGCCTCGACAAGAACTACCTGTGGTTCGCCCGCAAGCTCGGGCTGACGCTGCAGGCCGACACCGAGGTCACCGCGGTCCGTCCCCTGCCCGACGGCGGCTACCGGGTCGAGGCCAAGCAAGGTCGCGTGCCCTTTTGGCGCAAGAATCGAGCCTTCACCGCCGAGAAGGTCGTCTTCGCGGGCGGAGTGCTGGGCACGGTAGAGCTGCTGGCCAAGATGAAGCAGGACCCCAAGGGCCTGCCTGAGCTCAGCCCTCACCTCGGCAACGCCATTCGAACGAACTCCGAGTCGCTCATCGGCGTCGTCACCCCGGACACCAGCGTCGACTACTCCAAGGGGGTGGCGATCGGCTCCATCTTCCAGATCGACGAGCACGCCCACCTCGAGCCCGTCCGCTACCCCGCGGGCTCGGGTGCCTTCCGCACCATGCTCGCGCCCCACGTGGCCGGCGAAAACGGCTTGGTTCGGCTGGTACGCATGATCGGGACCACGCTGCGGCACCCCATCCGGCTGCTGCGGGCCCTGTTTGCGCGCGACCTCGCCAAGCAGAGCGCCATCTTGCTGTACATGCGCACGGCCGAGGGCACGCTGAAGTTCGCCCGCCGCTGGTGGGGCGGTCTGGGGTCACACCGCGAAGAGGGGCCCGCCCCCACCGCGTCGATTCCCGAGGCCACCGCGCTCGCCCACGAGTTCAGCGACGAGATGGGCGGCACGCCCTTTTCGCTGATCACCGAGACCGCGTTCAACATCCCCACCACCGCCCACATCCTCGGTGGTTGCTGCATGGGCAAGGGCGCCGAGACCGGGGTCATCGACGCGCAGCATCGGGTCTACGGATACGACGGGCTCTACGTGATCGACGGGTCCTCCATCTCGTCCAACCCAGGGGTGAACCCGTCGCTGACGATCGCCGCGATGGCCGAGCGAGCGGCGAGCTTCTTCCCGCCCAAGACCGAGCACGCTCGCCCTCCCATCCTCCCCGCCGCCGCGGCCGAGTGAACCCGTGGACTCGATCACTCAGGGTCTGCTCGGAGCGGCTGCCGCCCAGGCGGTGCTGGGCTCGCGCCTGGGCAAGCGGGCGTGGCTGTACGGGGCATTCGGTGGCATGGCGCCGGACCTCGACATCCTGATCCGCAGCAGCACCGACCCCACCGTCGGCTGGCAATACCACCGCCACTTCACCCATAGCCTCGCCTTCATTCCCATCGGCGGCGTGCTGGCCTCGCTGCCCTGGGTCCTGCGCAAGCGCTACGCCGCTCAACGCCGCGACATCACCCTCGCCACCGTCGTCGGCTACGCCACGCATGCGCTGCTCGATGCCTTCACCTCCTACGGCACGATGCTCCTGTGGCCCTTCGCCGACACGCGCGTGGCCTGGAGCTCGGTGGCGATCGTCGATCCGATCTACTCCGGCATCCTGCTCATCGGCGTCATCCTGGCCGCCCGACGCGTGGCGACCAAGCCCGCTCGTGTGGCCCTGCTGCTGTCGTCGCTGTACTTGGCCTTCGGCTTCGTGCAGCGCTGGCGAGTGCTCGAGGCCACTCGGGACCACGCCGAAGTTCGCGGCCACACTATCGAACGCATCGACGCCTTCCCGGCTCCGCCCACCAACATCCTGTGGCGCAGCGTGTACCTGAGCGACGGCCAAGTCCACGTCAACCAGGTTCGCGCCCCGTGGTGGGGCCCCGCCGTGCTCGCCCAGGGCGGCTCGATTCCATTGGCGACCGAGGACTCACTGCCCGAGCCCGCGCGCCAAGACCCGCAGACCCTCGCCGCGTTCCGACTCTTTCGGTGGTTCGCTCGCGACTGGGTCGGGTGGGACCCCCACCACCCCACCGTGCTCGGCGACCTGCGCTACGGCGTGACCGGAGGCGACGTGTCGAGCATGTGGGGCGTTCGACTAGAGCCGGCGTCCGACCCGAGTGTCAGCGCGCACCGGGCGGACATGCCCGGTGCACTAGGACAGCGCTGGCGCAATTTGTGGGGCGAGAGCGAGTAAGAGGATCCAGCAGGTTGACGTACACCGATCGCTCCGTTTGAGGCGATTCGACCCCAGGCGGCCCGCTGTGATCCTCCCGTTTGTTCAGAGAACCCCCCACATCTCCCCGTCGGAAGACGAACACGGGGTTTGACCGCTTCGGTTCACCGTTTCCGCGACCCAGGGCGCGAGCTACCATGACATCGGGTGGAACCGGACAAACGCGAGCTACCGGCGTTCATCGGTCGCTACGAGATCGAGGGGCACGAAGCCGAAGGCGGGATGGGCAACGTGTACATCGCTCGCGACCCACGCGTGAAGCGTCGCGTCGCCGTCAAGTTGCTCAAGGAATTGTTCAGCGGTGACCCGGCCGTGCGACGGCGCTTCGAACAAGAAGCCGAAGCGGTCGCCGGTCTCGAGCACGAAGCCATCGTGCCCGTGTACGACTTCGGTGATCACGAAGGCATGCTCTACATCGTCATGCGGTACGTGGGCGGTGGCACGCTGCGCGATCGCATCAAGGGTGAGGGCAAGCTCCGCCTGCGCGACGTCGCCATGGTCATAGACCGCGTCGCCGCGGCGCTGTCGGCCGCCCACGCCAGCGAGCTGGTCCACCGCGACATCAAGCCGGCCAACATCCTCTTCGACGAGCGCGAGGTGCCCTACCTCTCCGACTTCGGCGTGGCCAAGGCCCCCGAGTCGATCGAGGAGACGGGCTCGATGATGCTCGGCACCCCGCAGTACCTCTCACCCGAGCAAGCCATCGGGGGCGAGGTCGACAGCCGCAGCGACGTCTACAGCCTGGGCGTCGTGGCCTACCACGCGCTCGCCGGGCGCCCGCCCTTCGAGGCCAAGACCCCGATGGCCATGGCCATGGCGCACGCCATGAAAGAGCCGCCCAAGATCCGCGAGTTCGTACCCGAGCTCCCCAAGGTCGCCGACGACGTCTTCGACAAGGTCTTGGCCAAGGATCGCGAAGATCGTTACCAGTCTGCCGAGCACTTCGCCCGCGACCTCCGCGACATCGCCTCCGGCCGCTGGTATCTCGTCAAGCTCTCCAACCGCCTCGGGATCTCCGAGGACATCGCCCGCCGACCCACGCCCATCGCGACGCCCGACGTCAACTTCAAGCGCCGCGAACGACAACGGACGATGCCCTACCGTCCCCGTCAGGTCGAGAACACCCTGCCCGACACCTCGCTCCGGGACTTTGCCGACCTCGACGACGACGATGACGACGACGACGAGACCCAGATGCTCTGAGCATCCGGGGGCACGCGTCTCAGGCTCGGTCGGCCGCGAGAGACCGCTCGGGAGGCTCTACAAGCCCTCGCACAGGCGATCGCCGAGCTGCCGGTAGAGCCGGGCCAGCGACGACTTGGGGAAGCGCATGAGCATGATGCCAGCCGACGCCAGGGTCATCAGGTCGTCGGAGTGCGGGAGCACGGCCGCGACTTCGCAGTTGTAGGTCTGGGCGACCCGCTGCTCGACGTCCCAGTGATCGAAGGAGTCGGGCGTCTTGTTCACCACCAACAGGATCTGCGGGACGTCGAGACTCCGCGCCACCTCCACGGTGACTCCGGTGCCCTGATAGTCCTGCTGATCGGGACGCATGATGATGACCAGCGCGTCGGAGATGGCGATGGACAGCAGGGTCTCTTCGTTGAGACCGGGGTGCGTGTCGACGAGCAGGAAGTCGAGCCGAAGCTCTCGCACCAAGGCCTGCAATCCATCGTGCAGCAGCGAGACGTCGTAGCCGTCACGCAGCACGCGGGTGATCTCGCCCGTGCGCAGGCTCGAGGGGATCAGGAAGACCTGGCCGTCCACCGGTCCGCCGAGCCGCGACGTGACGTCATAGGCCGCGTCCTCGATCGAGCAGCGCCCCCACAGAAAGTCGTTGAGCGCCCGGTCGACCTCGGAGGGATCGAGAGCGAAGAGCACGTGGATGCCGGGCGACTGGATGTCGGTATCGATCACCCCGACTCGATGTCCCTTGGTGGCGAGATAGGTCGCCACATTGGCCGTGGTGTTCGACTTGCCCGTGCCGCCGCGGAATGAGTGAATGGAGATGATCTGGGCCATGCTCAGCCATCCGCCCCAGACTTGGCCGAGGCGCGGAGCTTCTGCGCCATGTCGCGCAGATTCCGAAAATAGTCGGTTTCGGTGATCTGCGATACCTCCCGACGTCGGTTCGCCTCATCGACCCGAATTTCCAGGTGTCGGATGCGTCGACGCAGGACCGTCTCCCGGCGATAGCACTCGAGGGCCGCGCCCGCGAGCCGGGATAGGGACTCGAGGACCTCGAGCATGCCGTCGTTGAAGGGCACGACCGCGTCGTCGGTGGCCCGGGTGGCATTCCACAGCTCGAGCACCCCGATGACCTCGCCCTCGGCCCCCCGCAGCGGCAGGGCGACGAGCGACTGGGTCCGGTAGCCATGCCAGGAGTCGAAGGCCTTGACCGCGCTCAGGTCGAGGTCCTCGGCTTCGTAGACATCGCCCAGGTTCACCATGGCGCCGCCCAGAGCCGCTTTTGCGGCCGGTCGCAGCCGCCCGTGCTCGGGCACCCGAAGCACCAGCGTAGCTTTGTCCCCTCGCCCCTCGGTCGCGTCCCCGGGCCGAAGCTCCACCGAATCACACTGCAATTGCACGTGCTCGAGGTCGTCGTCCTTGCGCAGGAACAGGCCACCGCCATCGGCTCCGCAAAAGCGTCGCGCCTCTCGGAGCACCCGCTCGAGCAAGCGGTTGAAATCGCGCTCGGCCGTGAGCGCCACCCCGATGGGGATGACCCCGTGCAGCAGGTCGTCCGCGCGGCGCTTCTCGGCCACGATGCGGACCAGATACTCGCGCTCGAGGTCGCGAATCTTCTTTTTCTCGAGAGACGACCCGATTCGGGCCCGTAGCAGCACCGGATCGAAGGGCTTGGGCAGGTGATCCTCCGCCCCCTGCTGGATGCAGCGCGTGATGCTGTCGGGCTCGTCGAGCGAGGTGAGCATGATGACCGGCAAATGCCGCAGCTCGGGGTCGGACTTGAGCCGCTCGAGGGTCTCGTAGCCGTCCATGACCGGCATCATGATGTCGAGCAGGACCACGTCGATGCGCTGCGATCGAACGACCCGCAGCGCCTCCACCCCGTTGTCCGCGGTGATGGCTGCATAGCCGTCCCGGGCGAGCCGACGCTCGAGCAACTCGCGGTTGGCCCGGTTGTCGTCCACCACCAAGATGGTGCCCAGCACCTTGCCCACCGCCGCCCGCTCGGGGGCCGAGGAACGCCGAATTGTGGCGGCCACGGGGGCGTCGTTGTCGATTCCGACCCGATCCACGAGCTTGAGCAGGGCTCGGGTGTCGGAATGAATGGCATCGAGCTCGGAGACCCAGCGCGGCTCGGATTCGTCCTCCGCCTCCTCGAGCAGCAGCTCACCGTAGCCGAGGATCTGATTGACCGGCGTGCGCAGGTCGTGCCGAAGCTTGCGCGAGTCCTGGAGGGCCATGGCCTGGACCGTCCGCTCGGGCAGCTGATCGAGCAGGCCCCGCAGGTTGTCGGCAGCGCGCAACATCTTGCCGAGGTCGTCCGCGGTCGACTCGGCCCCGGCCTCGCGCGCCCGATCGTGCAGACGCTGGACCGCCGCCCGAACCTGAGCGGCAGTCTCGATGAGCTCGGCGCTCATCCAGCCTCCTCCGGGAGCCGCTCGCGAATCTTGCCGAGCAAGCGCGAAAATTCCACGGGTTTGGTGTCGTAGTCGTCGCAGCCCGCGTCGAGAGCCTGATCCCGGTCGCCGATCATCGCGTGCGCAGTCAGGGCGATGATGGGAATGGGCGAGGTGGAGTCGTCGGCCTTGAGCCGGCGAGCGACCTCCCACCCGTCGACCTTGGGCAGATCCATGTCGAGCAGCACCAGATCGGGCAGCAGGGCGCGAACCTTGTCTAGACCGTCCTGACCGTCGACCGCCACGCTGACCTCGAACCCGCGGCGAATGAGCCGGCGCGAGAGCATGTCCCGGTTCATTTCGTTGTCTTCGACCAGCAAAATTCGCGGCGCCATGGCTCGTCGCAGTATGCCACCTTCGTGGATGCACGATCGGCCTCGGGTGGGGTACGATCCCGTCGTCTCGCTTCGGCCCCCATGCAGGTCCTGCTGCTGACCATCGACTTCGAGCTGGCGGACCAGCTCGCCAAGGAACTCGCGGCCCGTGGCATCGAGTGCTCGATGGCCGTGGAGGAGCCCGACGCGATCATCATCGACGACGAGCTTCCCGACGCCGCCGCTTGTGTGGCCCGGCTCCATGCCGACGACCTGCTGCGGCCCATCCTCTACCTCGTGAATCCCGCGGAGCTCCAGATGCCGCCCGCGGGCGTGGCCGATCTCGTGGTGAAGCCGATCAAGGCCGACGAGCTCGAGGTTCGCATCTCTACGGCATTGCGCCGAAAGCGCCAAGTCGCCAATCCGCGGGAAGCCCTGGCCTTGATGGCGGTCGAGGCGGCCGGCGACATGGTGGAGATCACCAGTCCCGAGCCTCGCTACGAGTACGTCAATCCGGCCTTCGTCAAGACGCTCGGCTACACCTACGAAGAGGTCGTCGGGCAAACCCCTGCGACCGTCGGGCGCAGCGATCAGCACGACGACGAGTACTTCCAGCGGATCGACGAGACCCTCGCCCGCGGCGAGGACTGGAAGGGCCTGCTCATCTCCCGGGCGAAGAGCGGGCGCCTGGTCTACCTCGAGTCCGCCATCTCCCCCGTCCATGACGAGGACGGCCGCATCACCCACCACATGGCGGTGAAGCGCGACATCACCCAGCGCCTGCAGGCCGAGAGCGAGCTGCGTCGCATCAACTCCGAGCTCGAGCAGGCCCGCGACGCCGCGCTCGAGGCCAGCCGCGCCAAGAGCCAGTTCTTGGCCAACATGAGCCACGAGCTCCGCACGCCGCTCAACGCCATCATCGGCTACAGCGAGATGCTCGCCGAAGAGGCGGAGGACCAGGGCGAAGAGGCCATGGTCGACGACCTGGGCAAGATTCGCACCGCGGGCAAGCACCTGCTGTCGCTGATCAACGACGTGCTCGATCTGTCGAAGATCGAGGCGGGCGCGATGAAGCTCTACGTCGAGTCCTTCGACCTGCGCACCGCCGTCACCGGGGTGTGCACCACCGTCACCCCGCTGGTGCACGAGCGCGGCAACACGCTGACGATGGACCTGCCCGAGGACATCGGCATCATGCGGGCCGACCTCACCAAGCTGCGGCAGGCCCTGCTCAACCTGCTGGGCAACGCGAGCAAGTTCACCGAAAACGGCAGCATCCACCTGCGGGTCGCGGCGGCCGAGGTCGAGGGTCGGCCCTTCTTCCGCTTCGAGGTCGAGGACACGGGCATCGGCATGTCGGAAGAGCAGCTCAGCCGGCTCTTCCGCCCCTTCGTGCAGGCCGACGCCTCCACCACCCGTCGCTACGGCGGCACCGGCCTGGGCCTGGCCATCAGCCAGCGCTTCTGCGAGATGATGGGCGGCAGCATCGAGGTCGAGAGCGTCGAGGGCAAGGGCTCGACCTTCCGCGTGCTGCTGCCGCAGGCCGTCGAAGAGCAGCCGCGTCGGCGCACCGCCGAGATCCCGGCCCCCATCGACGACGACACCCCGCGACCCCGCGTGCTGGTGATCGACGACGACCCCGTCGTGCAGGACATCGTCCAGCGCGCGCTGACCCGGCACGGCTTCGACGTCGAGTCGGCGCCCGACGGCCACGTGGGCCTCGAGCGCGCCCGCAAGCAGCCTCCCGACGCCATCGTGCTCGACGTGATGATGCCCGGGCTCGACGGCTGGGGCGTGCTGACGGCGCTCAAGGGCGACCCGATCACCTCCGAGATTCCCGTCGTCATGCTCACCATCATCGAGCAGAGCGACGTCGGCTTCGCCCTCGGGGCGGTCGACTTCCTCATCAAGCCGGTCAAGACCCAGCGCCTGGTGTCGCTGCTCCAGCGCCACTGCAAGAAGACCCAGGCCGACGTGCTGGTCATCGACGACGACGACGATGCGCGCGCCCTGATGCGACGCACCCTCGAGAGCAGCGGGCACCGGGTCGAAGAGGCCTGCAACGGCCGCGAGGGCATCGCCGCCCTCGAGGACCAAGTCCCCGACCTCGTGATCCTCGACCTCATGATGCCGGTCATGGACGGCTTCGCCGTGCTCGAGTCCATCCGCGACGACGCCCGGCTCCGCGACGTGCCCGTGGTGGTGGTCACCGCCAAGGACCTCGGCCCCGAAGATCGCGAGATGCTGCGCGGGGCCAAGGCGGTGCTCGAGCGAGGGGCCCTCAAGCACGAGGACCTCGCCTCCATCGTCACCCAGCGCATCGCCGAAGCCCTGCGCTGATGCTCGACCAACCAACGAGAAGAGGGCGACCGCTGCCGGCCGCCCTCTTTCGGTTAACGTGATTCGCAGCGCGGGATCAGGCCGCGGACTGCTTGATGGCGAAGTGCTCCTCGGGAACCTCGAAGCCCGCCTTGCCCAGCTCCTCACGGATGGCCTGGTTGGTGGCGAAGTACACGTCCCAGTAGTGCTCGTTGTTGGTGTAGGGGCGCACGCAGAGCTTGGGACCCGCGAGGTTGAACTCGAGGATGTACACGTCGGGCCCGGGGTCGGACTCCACGTTGGGGATCTTGGCGACCGCGGTGCGCAGGATCTCGATGGCCTTGGCCACGTCGGCGCCGTGGTTGAGCTGCGCGAACAGGTCCACGCGGCGGTAGCCGTTGGTCGAGAAGTTCTGGATGACCTCGCCGAGCACCTTGCCGTTGCCGACGAAGACGCGGACGTTCTCCAGGGTGTCGAGCGAGGTGACGAACATGCCGATGTCCTTCACCGTGCCGGTCTGGCCGCCGATGGTGACGAAGTCGCCGACCTTGAAGGGCCGCAGCACCAGCAGGAACACGCCGGCCGCGAAGTTGCTCAGCAGCCCGGACCACGCCATGCCGATGGCGACACCGCCGGCGGCGATGAGGCCCGCGAAGGTCGTCGTCTCGACGCCGAAGACCGACAGGACCGCGATCACCAGCAGGATGTTCAGCAGGATCTCGAGGGCCGAGGTCAGGTACCTCGCCACGGTCGGGTCGAGGCGCTCCTTGAGCGTCTTGTCAGCCACGCGGCTCACCATGCGGATCACCATCCGACCGATGATCCACAGAATGATTGCGCCGACGATCATCTTGCCGACGTCGATGCCGAGGTCGAGTGCCTTATCGAGGTATTCGTTCACGAGAGGGTTCGCTCCTTGGGGGGTTGCCCGCCCGCGATATTCAACTGCCGTGCCAGCGCAGACCAGCGCTAAAACGGAGCGAAACGCCCCTGCACGCGCGGCTGTAGCCCGTTGGTGCGGCCCGATACGGGGCGACGGTGTAATTCGCCCCATCGCCCGGACGCCTCCGACGTCGTCCGAGGCCCCGACGGTCGATCGCGGGGCACGTCGACCCTAGCTCGTTCAATGAACCACGCCGGACGGCGATCGTGCACCGAAACTCAGTCGTGCAGATCGTCGAGGTCGCACGCGGGATCGGGGCCAAGACGCTGCGGCGGCTCGACCAAGGCGGGCAGGCTTCGATCGGGATGGCGCTGCACCAGCTCCCGGTAGCCTTCGATCGCGGCATGGTGCGCGGACAGTTCTTCCTCGCGCTCTTCTTCGGCCTCTTCGAGCATCTCTGGGTCGGCCAGGTCGGCGGCGATGCGAGCATCGGCCTGTGCCGCGGTCAGCTCACCGCGCCGAAACGCGAGATAGTGCTTCACCACGCTTCCCAGGCCCGGGTTGCGATCGGGGCCACGGAAATCCATGCAGCGTGAAGCAGCAATGCCCGGGTCCCCCACGTTGCCCAGCTCCTCGGGGAACTCGCGCGGGATGGCGTCATAGGGCTCGAGGTCGGGCACGTCGGTGAACATGTCCCACATGGGCGCGGCCGCGGCATCGGGCCGCCCCAGCGGCTGCACCCCGAGCAAGCGCTCGATGGTCGCGAATACGGAGGAGAACGAGTAGTGCGCATGACTGGCGTAGCCGCGGCGCACCCAGGGGCTGATCACCAAGATCGGCGAGCGCGACTCGTCGATGTGATCGTCGGAGCCCTGCGGGTCGTCCTGCAGCACGATGATCACCGTGCTCTCCCAGAACTCGGAGTGGCTCACCGCATCGACCACGATGCCCACGGCGTAGTCGTTGTCGGCGGTCATCGAGGGCGGCGTGGGTTGGCCCGGCTCGATGCCCTGGCCGTGGTCGTTGGGCAGCAGCAGGTAGGTGAAATCCGCCAGCTCTCCCCGCGCGATCTCGTTGGCCACGTGCTGCGCCTTGTCCTCGTCGCGCACGTCGTAGTTCACCAAGATACCGCCGGGGAACGCCGGATCGGAGAACTGCGAGACGGGCCCCTGGCTGCTCTCTTGCAGGATGCCGACGATCTCGCCGTAGATCTGGATCGACTTGCCGTTGTCGAGCATCCAGGAGAAGAAGTTGCCCCGATCGGGGATGGAGGGCTGCGCCAGCGGATAGGACTCGAGCACCCCGTGGTCGTCGCGCTCGTCCTTGATCCGCTCCACGTACTCCGTCCAGTGGGTCGCGGTGAGGAAGGTGTGGCCGGAGTCGGACTCTTCGGCGTCGGTGAAGAAGTGGTCACCGATCACGAAGCGCTCCGCCAGCGCCCGCTTGTTGACGGTGACGGGCAGCTCCCACTTGAGAAACTCGGGATCCGCCTCGACCCCCAGCGCCTCACCAGACTCGCCGAAGAGCGCGTCGAAGGTCTGGTTTTCGTTGACGATGAGCACGACGTGCTCGATGACCGGGCTGCCGCCGTAGCCCTCGGGCAGCGGGAAATCGCTGCCGCAGTCGGGCACGGTGGCCACCTCGAGAGGCCGCCGATAGTTCGACACCACGTCGTTGGTGGCGTCGGCCAGGTCGAAGCCGTCGAGGTCGATGAAGGACACCCCGCCTCGATACTCGCCGTAGTCCTCGGGCTCCCCCGTGACCCGCGAGCGCGAGCCGTTGGCCCGCATCTCGGGCACGACCAGCTGCTGCCCGTCGGGGCTCAACGCGACGCCGGCCGGGTACCAGCTGGTGGGGATCGAGCCGAGCGGCGTCAGCGTGCTGGCCTCGAACACCCCGATGGCCGAGTCACTGCCCCGCGCCGCATAGAGCCGGTCGGTCGCCGAATCGTGGAACAAGGCGCTCACATTGCTGTTGGGCAGCGGCTCTCCCATGACGTCGACGAAGTCGTCCTCGGCCACGGGCGTCTCGGCCACCACCGTCCGGCTGTCGGTATCGATGGCCACGATGGTGTCGGCCCCCGTGACCGACACGAACATCCGCGACTCGTCGTCGTGCAGCGCCATCATCGAGGGCGAGGTCGGCAGCGAGACCGTGGCCGCCACCTCGTCGGCGCCGAGGTCGTAGATGGTCAGCTCTTCCTCGCCGAAGCCCGTGGCCCACAGCTCGTTGCGGCTCGGCACATGCATCACGTCCCAGGGCTGCACCCCGGTGGCGATCAGCCGGGTGACGGTCATGGTGCTCGTGTCGACCTCGGAGATCCGGTCGGCGTCGAAGCTGGCGACCCACAGGGTCGAGCCGTCGGCGCTCTGGGTCAGCCCCGAGGTCCAGCCCACCACGGGAATTTCGCCGGCCAGGGTCACCGTGCCGTCGGCCGCGACATCGAAGTACTCCACCCCACCCGGCACCCCGTTGCTCGCGTAGAGCCGGCTGCCATCGGGCGACAGCAACAGCCCGTGGTACGACTCTTCGCGCTCGACCTCCTGCACCACCGCGTGGGTATTGCGGTCGAAGACGTACAAACGTCGAGAGTCGCGGCCGGCCGCGGTCACGTACACGACCTCGGCCGTGGGGTGCTGGAGGGCATCGAAGCCGTGGTCGGCGATCAGCACCGTCTCGCCGTAGCTGTCGGTGCGGCGGCCGTTGACGAGAATGGTCGAGCCGTCGTCCTGTGGCCCCGGCCACTGCATGGCGGCCTTGGTGGGATCCACCGTGCATGCCACGGGCGGGGCCCCGCCGTCCGGCTTCTGACCGGTGACGTCGGTGCTCGAGTCGGCGCCGCTGGACGCATTCGGGGTGGCGGCCCCCGAAGAGCTCCCGTTCGTGGAGCCCGACTCGTCCGCCCCCGTGCTCGAGGGCAGGTCGTCACCACATGCGAGGGGCACCAAGGCCAAGAGCAGGAGCAACCGGTGGGCCATGCTTCCACCTTCTGGCATCCGTCCGCGAAAAGCCAGTCAATCCTTCGCAACGAAACCGGGGCAGCTGCGCGAGACTCAGCCGTCGGCGACCGATTCCAGCGCGCTGCGGATGACGTGCCGCAGCACGTCGGTCGGCGTGGGCTTGACCAGGAACCGATGCACGCCGAGCTGACTGAGCAGGCGCCAGTCGTCGGCGCCCCCGACCCCGGACAGCACCACGATGGGCACGTCGGCGGTGGTGGGGAGCCCGCGCAGCGCCGCCACGAACTCGACGCCGTTGATCCCCGGCATCTGCAAGTCGGTGATCACCAGCGCGGGTGGGCGGCTCTCGATGATCGACAGCGCCCCCTGAGGATCGCTCAACGCCACGATCTCGGGGTCGGGCAAGGCCGACCGCACCACTCGCACCAACGCGCGCAGGACCATCGGATCGTCGTCGACCAGCACGATGAAGGGCCGGTCACCGCCCTTGGCGTGTCGGCTGCGATCACGTGCAGCAAACAGTTCGTCGCGCAGCTCGGCCGCACTGGGGCGCACCTTGGGGTGACGCTCGAGCGCCGACAGGATCGGCCCGTCGAACACCCGCGACAGCTCCGGCCGCAGCGAGCTGGGCGGCGGGATTTCACCGTCGAGCTGCCGCGTCAGCATGGCGAAGACCTCGTCTTCTTCGACCGGCATGTGCCCGGTGAGCAGCCAGTACGCGGTCACCCCCAGCGAGTAGACGTCGGCTTTGTGCGCCAGGGCGGTGTCGAAGGGCTCCTGCGCGATGAGCTCGGGCGCCACGAAGCCGGGGGTTCCCGGAGCCACCATGCCGCCACGCCCTTCTTCGGGGTGCCGCGCCAGGCCCAGATCGGTCAGCGCGACCACGAAGGCATCGGACACCAGAATGTTGGCCGGCTTCACGTCACCGTGGATGAGCCCGGCCTTGTGCAGCGCTTCGAGCCCCGAGCACGCCTGCCCCAAGATCCCGACCACCACATCGCCGGGAAGCGGTGGACCGCGATGATGCTCGGCCCAATCGGCGAGGTCGGCTCCGCGGTGATACGGCATCACGATGAACGGGCACGGCCCTAGCCGGCCGACGTCGTAGATCTCGATCACGTTGGGGTGCCGCAGCCGCGCCATGCTCTCGGCTTCTCGCAAGAACATCCGAGAGCGACGCGGATCGTCGGCGACTCGCGGGTGCAAGAACTTGACGGCCACGGCCCGCTTGAGCCGAAGGTCGGTCGCCCGAAACACGACCCCCATGCCGCCCTCGCCGAGCCAATGATCGAGCCGATACTTGTTGTCGACGATCTGCCCGGCCCGCGGCAGGCCGACGTCCTCCATCCGTTCCGAAGAAGACCTCCCCGGTCCGGCAACCCGCGGCGTCGCGCGGTTCGATTGCTGGAGGATTTCGCCAGTCATGGCAGCACCAACAGCATACTGGACTTCCCTACGAACCGAGCCCCACTGACGTGAACCCGTGGTCATCGTCACGAGCCGATCGGGGCCGGTCAGCGATGAGTCGAAACGCCTCGGCGGTAGACTCCGCCCCATGCTCGAGCTTCGCCGTTCCCTTCCCTTGGGTGCCGCATTTGTCCTCGGAGCCTGCGCTGCGACCGCGGTGCAGTCCTCAGCGTCCACACCCACTGACAGTCAGACCACCGCGGCCGCGGAACCGACCGACGAAGCTTCGTCCGTGATGTCGGCGGTTGTCGGCATGAGCGATGCGCCAAAGCGGGTTGCGCCCAACGGCAAAGCCCGCGTGACGATGTTGGCCCAGGGTCACAACGCGTTCTTGGCTCGACTCGACATGGATGCGGGCGCAGCCGTGCCAGAGCACCGGGACGCTACCGAGGAATACATCCACGTCCTCGAAGGCTCTGGCACGATCATGATCGACGATCGCGAATATGCCCTGTCCCCTGGCTCCACGGTGTTCATGGCCGCCGATGCCAAGGTCAGCTTCCAAAACGGTGACGCACCGTTCGTCGGGATCCAGGTGTTCGCGGGGCCAGGTCCCGCGGCCAAATATGACGCGTGGACCTCTGCCCCGTAGCGCGCCCCATCACGCCGCTCGTGGTGCACGACTCCCCGTCGACATGTGCACCACGGTATGTGGGGTCGTGGCGCTTCGCGTCACGATGCGGTGACACGACGTACACGTCGCGGGTGTGCCCACTCGGTCGTGCAGGTACGGAAGTAGGCCGATGCCACACCCCGCGACCAGGGGCAGCACTGCCATGATCGTGGGACCGAGCAACGAAGCGCCGAAGACCATCGCCGAGAACGCGACGTAGCCGGCAACCAACGCGACCTTCCACCAACCCGAAGGACGCACCACCGTGCCCCGACTTCCGCAGCAAGGACAGACCTCTTGGTGACGTGCATGCATCATTTCCGAATCTCCTGGCCTATCAATCGATAGGCTATCGATCGATAGCTTGACTATCGACTGATAGACTGGCAACCACAGGATCTCGTTCGGTGGTCGATTCCCCCGTGGATCCAATGACTTCGAGCGAATCGCCGGCTCTCGGACCTTCTCGATGCCTCCCAAGAGCGCAACAAACGCGACTTCGCGACGGGCCGAAGTCCTCGAAGCCGCGCTCGAGCTGCTGGCCGACGAGGGCTACGCGGGCGCCTCGCTACGCAAGCTCGCGGCGCGGCTCGGGATGGCGCAGCCGAGCCTCTATCACTACTTCCGCACCAAGGAAGATCTCGTCGAGCAAGTGCTGGCGACCTACGCGGGACAGATGTTCCAGGCGCTCAGCCCCGACCAGCTTCCGACCACGCTGGAGGACGTACCGCGGGTGACCGTGGAGACGGCGGTGCGCGTCTACCAACGGCCGACCCACCCGCTGTTCGTTCGCGTCGCGATCTCGGTCTCGCGGGTCAATCCACGCTTTGGGACGCTGATGCGGCGGGTTTTTGTCGAACAAGCGACCTGGGGAATTCAGCAGATGATGAAGCCCTTCGTCGAGCGCGGGGAAATCGACGCCGACGATGCGGTCGATCTCGTCCGCATGTTGCTCAACGCGATCGGCCTGCGGCTCATCGAAGACAAGGTGATGTTCGCCGCCCACGAGCCCGGGCCCGATTTCGATCGCTACGTTCGGTTCGTGATCGCGACCGGTCACGCTCAGCTCGCCGCCCTCGCAGCACAGCGGGACTGATTCCGCGGCCAACGCCAGTGTCCCGAAGCCGGATTGCCAGGCGTGGCGACAGTAGGCACCAGGGAACCCATTCATCCCGGTCGACCTCACCAGAAAATCCCGAGCCCATGGGGCGAGTTGTGCGGTATTTCGGCCGCCTAGGGGCCATTTCACGGGTGCAAAGCCGGCTCTCCAAATGTGGCACCGGGCTTGCTTTACTCCGCCCCGCCATCTTCTGCGGATGACCCTTTCGGGGGGCCCGCCCGGTACACGCAGCACGATGCCCAACCCTCACGATCCAACCCAGCCGACCGAGGAGGCCGACCCGTCGGGGGCCGATTCCCAGATTGGGCACAGCGCGACGCTGGCCGACGACGGCCTCGACGACGGACCCAACCGCACCCGGGGTCCCAAACTGGGCGACCGGATCGGGCACTACCACGTGCTCGAGGAGATCGGGTCCGGGGCGATGGGCACGGTCATCGAGGCCTACGACGAGCAGTTGGATCGACGCGTGGCCCTCAAGCTGCTGCACGACCGTCGGCGCAGCCGTTCGAATAGCGGCCGGCAGGAGCGACGCCTGCTGCGAGAGGCCCAGGCCCTCGCCCGGCTCTCGCACCCCAACGTGGTGCAGGTCTACGAGATCGGCGAGGCGGCGGGCGGCCTGTTCATCGCCATGGAGCTGATCCTCGGCCAGACCCTCGAGGAGTGGCAAAAAGAAGATCGGACCTGGCGTGAAGTCGTGGACGTCTACATCCAAGCGGGCCGAGGCCTCGCGGGCGCGCATGCCCAGGGCCTGATCCATCGCGACTTCAAGCCCAGCAACTGCATCATCGACGACGCCGGCCAGGTCAAGGTCCTGGACTTCGGCCTCGCCCGCGAGTCGGGTGACTCCTCGGAGGTCGACGACACCCTCAGCTCGACCGACCATTCCGCCATCCGTGATCTGCTGGCCGACGGCGGCTCGAGCGAGAGCAACCGCGTCTTCTCCGAGGCCCTGACCCGCACGGGCGCGCTGCTCGGGACCCCGGCCTATATGGCGCCCGAGCAATTGCGAGGCGGCCAGGTCGCGGCGCATAGCGATCAGTTCAACTTCTGCGTCGCGCTCTACGAGGGCCTGTACGGCTGCCGCCCCTTCCCGCACGACTCCATCGGCGAGCTCGTCAACGCGGTGCTCGGCGGCAACCTCCGCTCGCCTCCGCCCGGCTCCAAGGTCCCGGGCTCGCTGTTCCACGTGCTGCGTCGCGGGCTGCAGTGCCGTCCTCGAGATCGCTGGCCTTCCATGGAGGAGCTGCTCGAGCGCCTCGAAGGGCTGCGCTCGCGACGAACCCAGAGCCGCTGGCTGGTGGCCATGGGCCTGGCCGCGGCCGCCACCGGGGGCGTGCTGTGGGGGCAGGCCGACACCACCCCGCCCTGTCGCGGGGCCGAGGCGCGCATGGGTGAAGTATGGGGACAGCCCCACGCCCAGATCATCGACGAAGCCCTGCTGGATACCGGCGTGCCCTATGCCCACGCCACCAGCATCCGGGTCCGCGACCTGCTCGATACCTACG
This sequence comes from Myxococcota bacterium, assembly GCA_039028615.1. Classification (GTDB taxonomy): domain Bacteria; phylum Myxococcota_A; class Polyangia; order Nannocystales; family Nannocystaceae; genus Paraliomyxa. Next base: position 86,088 of record JBCCHT010000052.1, read on the forward strand.
CCAAGAGCTGGATCGCGCTGCATACCGAGACCTGCGAGGCCACGGCCGTGCACGAGCAGCAGTCGGCGGAGGTCCTCGACCTGCGCATGCGCTGCCTCGAGAGCCGACGCACCGCGATGCTGCGGACGATCGAGCTGCTCGAGGACCCCGATGCCTCCGTCGTCGAGAACGCGGTGGCCATGGCGTCTTCGCTGCCTCGCCTGGAGCTGTGCAACGACGTCGCCGCGCTCGAAGCCGCGGTGCCGCCCGCCGACGATCCCGCCGTCGCGACCGAGGTCGAGGCGCTGCGCGACCAGCTGGCTCGCGCCACCGCGCTGGCCAAGGCTCATCACGACGAAGAGATGCTGGTGGTGGTGGAGCCGGTGCTCGAGCGCGCGCTGGTCTTGGGCTACACCCCGCTCATCGCCGAAGCCCGCCTCGGCCGGGGCATCGCCCTCAAGCTGCTGGGTCGCTACCCCGAGGCCCGCGTCGAGCTGCTCGCGGCCTTCGAAAAGGGCGTGGAGCTCGGGCACGACGAGATTGCGATGCACGCCAGCCAGGAGCTGACCTTCCTCGTCGGGCACGAGCTCGCGCAGCGCGAGGCGGGCCTGGCCTGGGGCTCCACGGCCGAGGCCTTTGCCCGTCGACTCGATCCCCAGGGCCCTCAGCACGCCAAGGCCCTGCGCAGCGTGGCGATCGTGCAGATCCAGATGGGCCAGATCGACGCCGCCGCGCAGCGCTTCGAGCAGGCGCTGCACATCCTCGAGAGCAACGCCGACACCGAGAGCCTGGCGCTGGCGCGGGCCCTGAGCGACATGGGCAACCTCAGCCTCGCCCAGAGCGACCTCGATGCAGCGCTCGACTACTACCACCGCGCCAACGCTCTGCGGCTCGACAAGCTCGGCAAGGGGCACCCGCAGCTGAGCCTCGGGGAGCTGAACCTCGGGCACGTGTACGAAGCGAAGGACAACCTCGAGGCGGCCGCAGCCAGCTACGAGCGCGCGCTGAGCCTGCGCACCGCCGCCCACGGACCCGTGCACCCCGACACGGCGATCGCCATGAACAACCTGGCCGTCGTCTACGACAAGCAAGGCAAGCCCGACCTCGCGCTCGAGCTGCACCGCCGCGCGCTGGACATGCGGGTGCAGACCCTCGGGCCCGACCACCTGTACGTCGCGCACTCCAACGCGAACATCGGGCTCGCGCTGCGGGCCAAGGGCGAGCACGAAGAGGCGCTGCCCTACTTCCAGCGCGCCTACGAGATCGCGGAGACGATCGGCGGCCGCGAGATCGAGCATGCGCTATTCGAGCTGAGCGAGGCGGAGCTGCGCCTCGGTCGAGTCGATGCCGCCCGAGCCAAGCGCGAGCGCTACCTCGAGCTCATCCAGGCCCACGAAGACGACCGCTCCAGCTCGCTGGCCTTCGCCGAGTTCGGCCTCGCTCGGGTGCAGTGGATCCAGGGCGAGCACGAGGCCGCCACCGCGCTACTCGAGCGAGCCGTGACGCACTCCGAGGCCAGCGAAGATCACCGGGCCCCCGCGCTGCTGAGGGACATCGCCGCCTGGAAGGCCGAGAACCTTCAGCCCGAAGACTCGGGCTCGTCGCCGTCGACCGCACGCAAGCCCTGAGGCTCCCGGTCCATTCGTCGCGCGCCCCAGATCAAGGCGAGGCCGCCGAGCGCGACCGGGATCGCGGTCAGCTCGATGGCCAGGGCCGGCCCGCGAGCGTCGCTCACCGCTCCCATCAAGGGCGGAGAGATGGCATCGCCGAGCACGTGGATGATGAACACGTTCACCGCCATCGCCCGCGCGCGCATCGTGGCCGGCACGCTGGCCATGAGCGCCGCGTTGAGCGGCCCCGTGTTGAGGAACAGCAGCAGCTCCGCCCCGAACGCGACGATGAGCGTGCTGGTGGCGTCGCCCTGCGCCGTCATCAGCAAGGCGAAGGGTGCCCCGAGCAGCAGTCCGTAGCCGCTGACGCGGAAGTACCCGCCCGCGCCTTTCGCCTGCGCTCTGTCGCCGAGCCAACCGCCCACCAAGGTCCCGATGAGCCCGCCGAGCACGGTCACCGCACCGAAGCCCGTGCCCGCCTCGCCCGTGCTCAGATCGTGCGCCCGTGCCAGATAGGTCGGCATCCAGGCGCCCAGCCCTCCGACGGTGAAGGTCATCAGGGTCATGCCCACCGTGTTGATCCGCCACGCCGGGCTGCGGAAGAGCCGACGCACCGTCGACATCAACGGGACGTCGGTGGTCGGCAACGGCTCCTCGTCGAGGGCTCCGCGCTGGGGCTCCGGCAGCAACAGTACTATTGCGGCCATGATGAGACCGGGGACGCCCGCGACGTAGAACGCCATGCGCCAGCCGTGGGCATCCGCCATCGCTCCGCCCACCAAGAACCCGAGCGCGCTGCCCATCGGCGTCGCCAGGTAGAAGTACGCGAGCTTGCGGCCGCGCTCCTGCGGGCGAAACAGGTCGGAGATCACCGCCGGGGCCACCGCCGCGTAGCCGGCTTCGCCCACGCCCACCAACGCCCGCATGGTGAACAGCGTCGCGTAGTCCTCGGCCATGCCCGAGCCCATCGTGGCCAGGCTCCACAACACCACGGAGATCGCCGTGATCTTCTTGCGGGAGACTCGATCGCCCAGCTGCCCAAGCCACGGCGAAGCGAGGGCGTACACCAGAATGAACGCGGTGCCGAGGAAGCCCGATTCGCTGTCGAGCAGCCCCAGTTCCTTGCTCATCGGCTCGAGAACCGCGAACAGGACGTAGCGATCGAGATAGTTGACGAAGTTGATCGCGGTGAAGACCGCGAGGATCGAAAGCGCGATTCGTCGCGTCGGCGCAGAGCCCTCGAGCACGGCGCATGCTAGCCCGGCTCAGGACGTAAAGGATGGCGGCTCTCCCGCCACCGAAATTCCGGCGCACACCAAAATGTGCCGCAGGATCTGGGAAAAGCAGGCAAATCTGAGTATATGTGCAGTATCGCGGAAGTCGGGGACCGCAGAAAATCTGCTCAACCGATCCAAGGCGAATCGACTCGCGTAACTAACTACGCGCACGGACGATTACTCAGCCGTCCCACCGGATACGGAACGAACTCAGGAGAAGAAGAACAAATGGCAAACCTCAAGGACATCGCTGCCACTCTCGCGATTCTCGGCTCTGGCGCACTCGTCATGACCGGCTGCAACAAGGACGCCCCGGCGACCGAGGTTCCGGCCGACGCTGACGCTGCTGGTGACGCGGCCGAGGGTTCCTGTGGCGGCGACAAGGCCGAAGGCTCCTGCGGCGGCGACAAGGCCGAGGGCTCCTGCGGCGGCGACAAGGCCGAGGGCGAGGGCGAAGGCTCCTGCTCGGCCGAGGGTGGCGAGGGCGAAGGCTCCTGCGGCGCCTGATCCCCGACGCTCAACACACACAACAGTTCGTGGCTTGCCTCCGGTAGGCCACGGCGGGTGAAAGCCCGACGAGACCCGTGGTCGAGATCCTCTTCTCCCCACGGGTTTCGTGCATGTACTACGCTCCAGCAGATCGCTTCACGATGAGCATGCTCCACCAGATTCAGACCACGCACGCCGTCCCTACGGGGATCGGCCTCGGCTTGCGTGCGAACTTCATCGCCAAGGTGGTGGCGGGTGAGGCCGACGGAGTGGCGGCCTTCCTCGAGCTGTCCCCGGAAAACTACATGCACCGTGGAGGCCGCAGCCCCGCCCGACTCGGGCAGCTCGCCGAGCGCTTCCCCATCATCACCCACGGCCTGATGATGTCGCTGGGCAGCGCCGATCCCTTCGACGACGAGTACTTCGGCTTCCTCCGCGAGTTCCTCGATCGCTACGACCCCCCGTGGCACTCGGACCACGTGTGCTGGAGCGGCCAGGGCGGAGCCCTGCTGCACGACTTGCTGCCCCTGCCCTTCACCAGCGCCGTGGCCACGCGCATCGCCGGTCGGGTCATGGAGGCGCGCGACCGACTCGAGCGCCCCATGGCGATCGAGAACATCAGCTGGTACCTGCGCCTGGGCAAGGGCGAGTACGATGAGCCCCAGTTCATCACCGAGATCGCCGAGCGGGCCGACTGCGGACTGCTGCTCGACGTCAACAACATCTTCGTCAACGCGCAGAACCACGGCTTCGACCCCTACCGCTGGCTCGAGCACATTCCCCTCGACCGCGTGCTCCAGCTGCACGTGGCCGGGCACGAGCCCTGGGACGAGACCCTGATCGTCGACACCCACGGCGAGACGGTGCGCGACGAGGTCTACGAGCTCATGGCCTGGGTCATCGAGCGCATCGGGCCGCGGCCCGTCTTGCTCGAGCGCGACAGCAACATCCCGCCGTTCTCCGAGCTACTCGACGAGATGCGGCGGCTCGACGCCACCTACCAGGCCGCGGTGCAGCGCTGGCAGGTCGCGACGGCCACGGAGGTGCAGCATGAAGTCTGACGCCCCCGCCATCGAGCGCCCCACCGCCGCCCTCGATGCCATGATTCGCGAGCTCGGGGCCCAGGCCCGCATGGAGTCCGACTACGGTGCCTACCTCAAAGAGCACGGCGTCGAGGGCGAGGACCTCGACGCGATGCTCGAGGTGGGGACCGAGCGCATGCTCGTGTACCGGCAGCTCGTGCACAATCGCATTCGCAACGCCACCCGGAGCTTCATCGGGCGCACCTTCGCTCGGCTGGGCAAGGAGCGATGCCGCCGGGACGTGGCCACGTTCATGGACGACAGGGCCCCGCGTTCGCCCTATCTGCGGGACGTACCGGCCGAGTTCGTCGAGTGGGCGTGCCCGCGCTGGGAGGCGGACCCGGAGGTGCCCGACTACATCCCCGATCTGGCGCGACACGAGCTGCTCAGCATCGATGTTCGCAACGACTGGCGGGGGGGCGAGGAGCCGACGGGGGTGGCCTTGGCGTTGGACCGGCCACTTCGTTTCGATGGGGCGGCTCGGTTGGTGCAATACAGCCACGCGGTGCATCGGCTGCCGAAATCCACCGAGGATCGTACGGAGCCCGAGGCAGAGGAAACGCGGCTGCTGGTCTATCGCGATGCGGAGCACGACCCGCGCTATCTGTCGCTCACGCCGTTTGCGGCGGCGTTGCTCGAGGCGCTGATGAACGATGGGCTCGCGGTCCAGCCCGCACTGCAGGCGGCGTGTGAGTCGCTTGGGCAGGTGCTGGATGATGCGGCGCTGGGTTCTGCGGCGCAGTTGTTTGCCGACCTCGGCGAGCGGGGGGTGTGCCTCGGCGCGGAGCCGTCGGCCTAGCTAGGCGATGGGAGACCGGTTGGACGCGTGAGTCCGGTTTGCTTTGCGGGGCGCTTGGGGAATTCTTCGAACGGGCGGCTCGCCTGTTTAACGGCTGGAACCCTCCCCGGACGTGCTCGGCGGCCGTCACACCCGGGTGTTTCTCGACCGCTGGCAGCGGCCGCCTCCGCGCGACCGGGCCCCCTCCATCCGACGCGGCTTCGCTTCAGCCCTCCCCGCGCTCGGTCTCCCGTTCGGACGGCGGCGTGGGCCCTGCTCCGGGGGAGGCTTGCGTGCTTGGAGGTTGAAACGGATCGATGCCTGGCCAGGGGGTGCGGGCTTCGAGATGCGCTTGCGACGTGTTCGAACCGTCGGCTCGCCTGTTGACGGCTGGAACCCTCCCCGGACGTGCTCGGCGGCCGTGATAGCTGAGTGTTTCTCCACGATTGTCGGCGGCCGCCTCCGCGCGACCGGGCCCCCTCCATCCTACGCGGCTTCGCTTCAGCCCTCCCCGCACTCGGTCTCCCGTTCGGACGATGGCGTGGGCCCTGCTCAGTTGGAATCTGGCTTGCTTCGAGGTCGGCCGGTTGGCGGTTGGCGGTTGGCGGAGCATGCGAGGGCCTCGAGGGGCAATGGAGAGTGTTCGAACAACTGGCTCGCCTGTTGATGACTGGAGCCCTCTTCAATGGGGTCGACGGTAGTTGCGATGGAGTGGGGTTTGCCCCGGGGTCGTGCGCCCAAAGGGGGAACGAACTGGAGGGTGGGCCTCTGTGTTGTTGCCCTGCACCCTCGAAGAGACCGAGCCCAACTGCGTCGCATCGGTGGCGGACTGTATTCCTCGGTGGCTGCCGATTCACTGCGGGCGGCGACCTCCGGGGCCCCACCAGTTCTAGGCCACGGACTCGAGCGTTGCCCTTCGCAGGAAGGACCCACTCGCAAGACATTTGAAGCGCTACCGAGCACGTCCGGAGAGGCGTTTGCCCCGGGGTCGTGCGCCCAAAGGGGGAACGAACTGGAGGGTGGGCCTCTGTGTTGTTGCCCTGCACCCTCGAAGAGACTGAGCCCAACTGCGTCGCATCGGTGGCGGACTGTATTCCTCGGCGGCTGCCGATTCACTGCGGGCGGCGACCTCCGGGGCACCACCAGTTCCAGGCCACGGACTCGAGCGTTGCACTTCGCAGGAAGGACCCACTCGCAAGACATTTGAAGCGCTACCGAGCACCTCCGGAGAGGCGTCCAGCTGTCAGCAGGCGAGCCAGTTGTTCGACCACTCTCCGCTGCCGTTCGAGGCCAACCGCCAACCGCCAAACGGGCGACCTCCAAGCAAGCCAGAACTCCACCCGGGCAGGCCCCACACCACCGTCCGAACGGGAGACTGAGTGCGGGGAGGGCTGAAGCGAAGCCGCGTAGGATGGAGGGGGCCCGGTCGCGCGGAGGCGGCCGCCGACAATCGTCGAGAAACACCCGAGTATCACGGCCGCCGAGCACGTCCGGGGAGGGTTCCAGCCGTCAACAGGC
>JBCCHT010000053.1:0-91801 GCA_039028615.1 Myxococcota bacterium
GGGCAGGAGGGATATCGGGGGTTGGTGAGAGTTCGAACGTTGGGCTCGCCTGTTGACGGCTGGAACCCTCCCCGGACGTGCTCGGCGGCCGTGACGGCCGAGTGTTTCGCGGCGGCTTTACGGGGCCGCCTCCGCGCGACCGGGCCCCCTCCATCCTACGCGGCTTCGCTTCAGCCCTCCCCGTACGGCTCCCCCCGGGCGGGCGTGGGAGTGGGTCCTGCTTCTCCGGGGGCCGACGTTGCTTCGCGTTTTAGGCGGTGGTGGCTGGATGGTCGGGGGAGGGCTTCCAAGGGTTGGAGAAAGTTCGAATGTTGGGCTCGCCTGTTGACGGCTGGAACCCTCCCCGGACGTGCTCGGCGGCCGTGACGGTCGAGTGTTTCGCGAAGGTTGTACGGGGCCGCCTCCGCGCGACCGGGCCCCCTCCATCCTACGCGGCTTCGCTTCAGCCCTCCCCGCGCGGCTCCTCCCGTGCGGGCGACTGTGGGGTCCTGGTTGGGCGGGCGGTGGCTTGCTTGCAGAATCTTGGTGAGAGTTCGAACGGAAGGCTCGCCTGTTGACGGCTGGAACCCTCCCCGGACGTGCTCGGCGGCCGTGACGGCCGAGTGTTTCGCGGCGGCTGTACGGGGCCGCCTCCGCGCGACCGGGCCCCCTCCATCCTACGCGGCTTCGCTTCAGCCCTCCCCGCGCGGCTCCTCCCGTGCGAGCGTGGGAGTGGGTCCTGCTTCTCCGGGGGCTGACGTTGCTTCGACGAAGGGGTTCGAGGAGTGGCACGCCCACAGCTTGCCGCTCGCCGCGGTTGTCGTAGGCGGCTCGATGTCCCCCGCTGCCCGCCAATTGCCGTAACCGGAGAAAGCGGAGCGCCCACGCAAACCTCAAGGGGCCGCGCCGGGGGGAGGGCCCCGAACCCCGACCGAGGACTTAAGGCGGGCAGACAAACCTCTGCCCTACCCCCTTCCTCTCGCCCGACCCGCTGGGCGGGGTTTGGGAGGGACCCGTCGACAGCAGGCCCCGTGCACCGCCGCGGCCCCATGCCTTCGAAGGCTCCGCTGGTGGTCCGCGGCTCGATGTCTCCGCTGCCTGCCGGTTGCCGTAACCGGAGAAGCGGAGCGCCCCCGCAAACCTCAAGGGGCCGCGCCGGGGGGAGGGCCCCGAACCCCGACCGAGGACTTAAGGCGGGCAGACAAACCTCTGCCCTACTCCCATCCTCTCGCCCGACCCGCAGGGCGGGGTTTGGGAGGGACCCGTCGACAGCAGGCCCCGTCCACCGCAGCGGCCCCATGCCTTCGAGGACTCCGCAGGTCGTACGCGGCTCGATGTCCCCGCTGCCCGCCGGTTGCCGTAACCGGAGAAGCGGAGCGCCCATGCAAACCTGAAGGGGCCGCGCCGGGGGGAGGGCCCCGAACCCCGACCGAGGACTTGAGGCGGGCAGACAAACCTCTGCCCTACCCCCATCCTCTCGCCCGACCCGCAGGGCGGGGTTTGGGAGGGACCCGTCGACAGCAGGCCCCGTGCACCGCAGCGGCCCATGCCTCCGAGGTCTCCAGCAATGTCGACGAAACCACGAGTACGCTCGCCGGAAGGAGGTATTCCGACGAGCGCTGGTGAAGTCAGCCCGCCGCCGCCGCGGGAACGAGGCCGATTCGGCGGCGGACGACCATGGCGGGCTCGGTCATCCAGGTGCGGAGCAAGTCATCGATGACGGGCGAGCGAGCGAGCAGGTCGGCGCCTCGCTCTTCGCCGATGTCGTCCGTACGACGAATGACGCTGACCGTGTTGACGATGTCGTCGGAGACGATGGCCGCGAGGCGTCCGGTGGTCTGGTGGAGCCAGTGGACCAAGACGTTGGGCTCCAGCGGCTGCATGGCGGCGCAGACCTGGGCAGTGCCCTCGAGCATCTTGCGTTTGCGACGGGGCACGCCGCGGGTGAGTAGGCGGGCTCGGTCGTCGAGCAGCTCGGCGGGAGCGAGGCCGTTGCCGTAGCCAGGGGCCACGGTGCGGATGGCGGCCGCGATGGTCAGGGCCAGGTCGCGAGGGGCCATGAGGTGCACGGGGTAGGTGCCGCGTGCGATGTGGGCCAAGGCCTGGGTGATCAGGAAGATCTGTTGGCTCTGCGGGAGGTCGCCGAGCCAGATCGGCAGCAACAGCGAGGGGCGACTGGTGTTCTCGACTCCGACGCCGCGGCCCTGGTGACGATGGACGTAGACGTCGAGCTCGTCGAGGGCGAAGAAGGAGGCGAGACGGTCGACGATCACGCGCATGGGGTGATCGGAGCGGGCGGCGATGCGGTCGCGGCTGGCGACGCCCCAGTTCGACAGATCGGCGGGGCGGAGCTTGCCCAGGCCATCGCAGATGGCGGCGAGCAGGTTGCCGATGGCGGTCTGGTGATCGCCGCCGAGCTGCAGTTCGGCCCAGGCAGCGGGGACGAGGACTCCGGGGCGAATGGCCCGGGTATGCGGGCGCCAGTTGGCCACGGACTCGATCTCGTCGGCGCGGCCGTCTCCGGTGGCGACCAGGGCGGCCTGGGCGAGCTGCTGCTCGCGGGTACGGCCGATCTCTCCGAAGCATCGCGCCATCAGGCGCCAGCCCTCGGTACGAGAAGCATCGTCGGAGACGAGCACCTGCAGCTGGCCGATGGCCTCGGCGGCGCGCCGGGCCTCGGCGAGGCGCTGGGCGAGCAGCAGACGCAAACCGGTATCGCCGTCGCTCTCGCGGAGGCCCCGGATCAAGGTGCTCATGGCGGCGCTCGGGTTGCCGAGACGCTCGTGCTGAAGCTGGGCGATCTCACCGAAGAGGGTGACGCGTGCCGGCCCGAGAGCGGCCCGCTCATCGAGATAGGTGCCCAGGGCGTCGACGTAGCGCTGCCAGTGCTCGGGGCCGGTGGCGCGCTCCATCATCTCGGTAGCAGCGGAGCTGCGGGGACCCTGCAGCCCGACCAGGCTGGCCCACGTGCCCATCGCTTCGTCGAGCTCGCCACGGCCGACCAGGGCTTCGGCGACCCAACCGAGGGCCTCGACTCGACTGGCTTCGTCTTTGGACAGCTCGAGCAGCCGCTTGGCGGCATCGGCCGCGGCGGCGTGGTGCCCTTCGTCGAGCTGCAAGCGCGCGACCCGGCGGAGCAGGTCGACGTCGTTGGGGTCGGCCTCGAGGGCGGCCCCGTAGTGGGTGAAGGCCTCGCTGACCCGACCCGCGGTCTGATGGGCCTGGGCGAGCAAGGCGTGGGCGGCGTGGACGATCTCGTCGCTGGGCTTGGCAGCGACGCAGCGCTCGAACAGCTCGGTGGCCTCGTCGGCGCGACGATCGGCGAGGTAGAGCCGACCCAGGGCGAGCATGGCTTCGGCGCAATCGGGTTGCTCGCGAAGCAGCCGCTGGAGCGAGGACTGGGCCGCCCCGGGGTTGTCGAGCTCGGTCGACTGCAAGGTAGCGATCTGCATCCACAGCGACGCGATGCGACCGGGCTCGGTGGCGGCCTCGGCCGTCTTGACCAGGCGCTCGACCAGCGAGCGGTGGCGGCCCAGCTCGCGCATGACCTTCGACAGCCGCGTCGCGCCTTCGCGGTGATCGGGCCACTTGGTCAGGGCCCGCTCGAAGTCGGCGATCGCTCCGTCGTGGTCGGCGAGGCGCTCGGTCTTGATGGACCCCGCCCGCACCCAGGCATCGGCGGCGGGCTCGGGCTCGGTGATGTTCTCGGCCCCGCGCTCGGCCGCTTCGGCCAGCGCTTCGTCGTCGCGCAGCAGCTCGGCCATGCGAGTCAGGCCACGCAGCGCGCCGCGGTTGCGGGGGTCGAGCCGCAGCACCTCCCGGTAGACCTTGATCGCCTCCGGGTTGCCGGACAGCTCCATCGCCTCGGCCCGCCGCGTCATGTAGGCGGCGCGCAGATCGGCATGCTGCGACAGGCGAGCCAGCCGGGCATCGATCCCCGCCAGCGCCTCGGGCTTGCCGCTACGCAGGGCGAGGCGCTCGAGCGAGTGCAGCGCCCGGTGGTCCTCGGTCCGCGAGGCCAAGATCGTCGAGTACAGCTCGATCAGCTCGTCGGCGTCGTCGGGCCGATGTCGCTCGACGAGCCGTGCTTGCTCGTGCAGCGCGGCCACCCGGGCGCCCGGGTGGCGGAAGATCGCCACCTGACGATCGTACAGATCAACCAACCCGTCGGTGTCGCCCTTGGCTCGCAGCAGGGGCTCGAGCGCGACCAGGGCGGGCAGGTTGTCGCGCTGCAGATCGAGCACGCCGCGGAAGCAGGCGATCGCCCCGTCCACGTCACCGAGTCGCTCGGCGCGGATCTCTCCCGCGTAGCTGAGGTCCTCGATCGACCGTCGCGGATCGGAGTGCTGGGCCGCCTCGTGCTCGAGCTCGTCGGCCAGCGTCGCCCAATCTTTCTGGAGCGCCCGAACCCGGCGCAAGGCCGCGGTCGCGGGTCGATCGTCGGGGCGCAGCTCGTGCGCGGACGAGTAGTGCGTGGCCGCGGACTCGAGATCGGACAGCTCGTGCTCGTACAGCTCGGCCGTGGCCAGGGTCAGGCGCAGCTCGTCGTCGGGATGACCGGCGTTCTTGCGCTGCGAGTCGCGAAGCGTGGCCAGCTCGGCCCACTTGTGCTGTTCGTCGAGGATCCGCGCCAGGCCACGGGCGGCCATGGGCGCGCGCGGATCGAGCTGCAGCGCCTGTCGGTAGCACTTCGCCGCTTCGTCGGGCTCGGCCCGCTCGCGCTCGTGAACCTCACCCAAGCGTTGCCACAGGGCCACCGCGGCCTTGCCCTTGGGCTCGAGCTCGAGCTGCTTGCCGTAGATCTCGGTCAGCTCGGACCAGCGCTTGTCCACCGTGTAAAGCTGCGCGAGCTTGGCCAGCGAGGGCCGGTGCCCCTCGTCGATGGCCAGCGCCCGCCGATAGCGAACCACGGCCTCGCTGCGCTTGCCGAGCCGCGAGTCCAACACTTCGCCTGCCCGGTGCCACAGCATCACGCGCTGCCGGGGGTCAGTGCCGATCTCGATCTCCTGCTCGATGACCTCGACCAGCGTCGACCACTGCCCGGAGGCCTCCGCCACCCGACCGATCGCCTGCACCGCGCCCAAGTGGCGGGACTCGATGGACAGCACGCGACGGAAGACCACGATGGCCTGCGCTGGATCGGCGAGCGGACCCTCGAGCAAGGCGCCCATCTGCATGAGCGTGTGAATGCGACGCGTCGAGTCGAGCCGGTCGATGAAGCGCTCGTACAGGTCGACCAGCTTCCGAAACGCGCTCGCCTTGGTGTACAGGCGCACGAGCGCTCGCATCGAGCCCTGCTGATCGGGATCGAAATCGATGGCGCGCTCGTGGTTGGCCATCGCAGCGGCCTCGTCCCCCATGCGCTCGAGCACTTCGGCCGCATGGGCATGCGCCACCGCGCGCGCGGGCGTGTCGATGGAGGCCTCGGCCTCGCCCCGGTACACCTCGACCAGCGCATCCCAGCGCTCGAGCTTGGTGTACAGCGGCGCCAGCAGGTGCAGCACGGGCGGATACGCCGGATCGATGCCCCGGGCCGCCTCGAGGGCGGTGATGGCCATCTCTTCGTCCTGGATCTGCTCGTGGCATAGCCGCGCGAGCCGGAGCAGGATGCCCAGGCGCTCGCGCTCGTCGGGCACCAGGTCGACGAGATCGGTCAGGGTCGCGGCGTGGGCATGATGGTCGCCCCCGCGCGCGTGCAGGCGAGCCAAGGCCTCGAGGGTCTTGGCCCGGGGCACGGACTCGGCCGCGGTCTTCATCGCGGCGATCGCCTCGGTCAGGTTGCCCAGCTGCTCCGCTTGGACCTGCCCGATGCGATAGTACGCGGTCGCGCGCAGCTCGGGATCGTCGGAGCGATCGGCCTGCCCTCGCAGCACGCGAACCAAGTCGCCCCAGCGCTCGCGCTGCTCGTACAAGCGCTGGAGCACGGGCAGCACGTCGGGCGCCACCGCGTCCTCGATGGCCAGCGCCGACTCGTACAGCTCGGCTGCCACCCCGGGCTCCTCGAGGTGCACTTCGTGCAGGCGAGCCCGCTGCACCACCACCGCCGCGCGCAGGGGCGGCGCCTCGTCGAGGGCGTTGGCCAGCGCCTCGAGATCACGAGACAGCGCGGACCAGTCTTTGCGACGGCGATCGCTCTGCTCGAGCGCCTTGATGAGGGCCGGGTCGGCCTCGATGAGCGAAGTCGCGGCCCGATACGCCGCATGGGCGTCGTCGTGGCGGCCCAGCGCATCCTCGAGCATGCGCCCCTTGGAAAACCACAGCGCAGCCTTGCGGACCCGGTCGGTGCTCAGCTCGATCTCGCGGTCGTACAGCTCCAGCGCCCCGGACGGGTTGGCCATGCTCTGGCGAACCCGGCGAGCGGCCACGATGGTCGGCAGGTGCTGCGGCGTGGAGACCAGGGCCCGATCGAAGTGATGGGCGGCCCGCTCGAAGTTGCCGAGGACCGTCTCGTAGAGCCGACCGATCTCGTAGTGCAGTCGACCCACTCGATCGGCGTCGGCTTCTCCACCGAGCTGGGCTTCGTACTCGGTGATCGCCCGCAGGGCGTCGTCGGCATAGGCATCGAGCACGGCGGTGGGCAGCTTGAAGCCCTTGACCGAGATCGTCTCTCCGCCTTCGGAGCTCTTCTGAGGCTGCTGGACGATCATCTCGCCCGAGGCGGGGCGCGGACGATCGTCGGTCTTGGCGGGAGTCGGCTTCTTGGGGCGGCGGGGCGGCAGCCCCTTGATCTTCCGCGCCGGGAACCCATGCACGGTATCGGCCGCGCGCTCGCGGGCCCCTTGGGCGGCGGGCGTCTTCGTCGTCCCACCGGGCTTGGGCACCGGGGTGCCGCCCTTGCGTGCCGGAGGTCGCGGCGGGGGCTTGGGCGCCCCCTTCAGCGTCGGCGACGACGGAGGCGGGGTGCCCTTCGTCTTTCCTTTGGCCTTCGCGGGCGGCTTGGGAGGCGGTGGGGTCTTGACCCCCGCGGCACGCTTGGCCTTGATCTTGTCGAGCAAGGCCGGCGCCGGAGCACCGTGCAGGGTCATGCCACCACCTTCGTCCGCTTTGCTCTTGGCGCTGGTGGGTGACGGGGTCGTTCGTCGCCGAGGAGGGGTGGGCGGCGACGGCGGCTTGGGCGGTGAAGGATCGTCGTTCGACACGCGGTCTAACGATGATACGGCGCCTTGCGGCGACGCGACATGCCTCGAAACCGCGCTTGGGGATCGATCGTCAAACGGTCGATGCCGTGGCTGTAAGCGCTACCAGGTGAGGATCAGCTGGATGGTCGCCAGGGCCACGAAGCACGTCACGATGAGCGCGGGCAGGGTGACGTTCTCGAGCGTGGTCGCGCCGCGCAGCGCCTGGGGCTCGACCCGCCGCAGCGGCCCCGTCGCGGGCCTTCGCGAGTCCCACGAGAGCGATGCTCGACCATCGGCTGTCCATCCCATGGAAACAGCAAGACACGTCGCGAATCGCCATCGCAAATTTCTTGCAACAACGGACAACCGCGAAACGACGCTCAATCGTTATCGATGCTCACCAAGCCAGCGCGACCTGGATGGCGGCCAGAGCGGCCAAGGCCAGCAAGATCGCACCGGGGAGGGCCACCGATTCCATGGTGCGTGCCCCGGTGAGCGCGTCGGAGGGCAACCGCGTGAGCGGCCCCGTTCGCACCCGCTGGGGGCGACCGACTGCAACCGTGGATCTGCGCAACATCATCAAACCTAGCCCTACAATTGGTGTAGGTGCTCCTCGCTCAATCGCAAGCTCGATTCACGAAAAAATTCACGTTTGCACGCGCCGCACGTCTACGTGGCTGGGGGATGCCCCCACCGTGACATTTTGATCCTACCGATCGGTGGTCGATCGAATGTCGACTATTCGCGACGCAGCTGAACGAGCGGTCCCGCTTCCTCGGCGCCCCGTGAACTCCATTCGGACCACGATTCACCGGGGTGTTTGCCGAGTGCATGCACCAGGTCGATGACGTCGCAAGGGCGGTATTGCGGTGCTCCGTCCTCGATGCGCGGGCCAAACCGAGCGGGGAGCCCCAAGCCGACGTGCACGCCGAGGTTGTCACCCCAACGGGCCAATTCTGCCAGTTGCTCTCGCTCGAGCACGGGAATTTGCCGATGCACTTCGTCGAGATCGAGCCACGCCGCTGCATTTCGAAATGCACGTGACATGGAGATCGCTTCCGTCCGCGTTCGGTCGGCCGAGTCGAACACCAGCGCCCCAATCAGGGCCACTGCGGCGGCACCCATCTCGATCGCCTGCGCACCGCTGCGTTGTCCCAAGCCACCGATCGCGACCAAGGGCCGCGACGCGATCCGACATGCATCGAGCAACTGCGGCATGCCGACGATCGGATCGGGATTCTTCTTCGATCGAGTGGGGGCGATGGGCCCCAGCGCAAGATAGTCCGGGGCGAGTTTCCCCGCCGCCCGTAGTTGCCCCAAGTCGTGTGTCGACAGACCGATCTGCAGGTTCGCGTGACCGCGTCGCTGAGCGTCGCGACGCAGCGCGGACAGATCGTCGGCTCCCGGATCACCCTGTCCCAAGTGCAGGCCATCGGCATTCACTGCGAGCGCCGCTTCGAAGTCGTCGTTGACCACCAGCATCGCGTTCGCGTCGCGACACAGGGGGGCCATCTGTTGCAGCCACTGCACGCGCTGCTCGGTGCTCGCGTCCTTGGCCCGCAGCTGAACCACGGAGGCGCCGTCGGCTCCGCCCTCGAGTCGGTCACCGAGCACCGCCCGAGTCATCTCGGCCACCGACAGCCCGAAGGGGTGGGGAACGTCGACGATCGCGTAGAGGCCCTGCACCGCCGTGCTCATACCAACCCCGGCGACCGTCCTGCCACCGTCCTGTCAGGACGGTCGCCACCCGTGCCCCCCGGCACCCAGGGGCGCTGCTACCCTCCGGCCCATGTCCGCGCGCCGCCCCGTTCCTGCCGCCATCGAGCTCGGTGAAGACTGGAGCCCCGGCCAGGTCACGCTGCCCAAGGTCAGCGTCGATCGCCCCTTCGAGCTCGTGGCCCCCTTCGAGCCCTCGGGAGCCCAGCCGGCCGCCATCGACGCCCTGGTCGAGGGCCTCGAGCACGGCGAGGCCGCCCAGTGCCTGCTCGGGATCACGGGCAGCGGCAAGACCTTCACCATCGCCAACGTCATCTCTCGGGTGCAGCGACCGACCATCATCCTCGCGCACAACAAGACGCTCGCCGCCCAGCTGTACTCCGAGTTCAAGGCGCTGTTCCCCAACAACGCCGTCGAGTATTTCGTCTCCTACTACGACTACTACCAGCCCGAGGCCTATATCCCGTCGACGGACACCTTCATCGACAAGGACTCGGTGATCAACGAGCAGATCGACCGCATGCGGCATGCGGCCACCTACTCGCTGCTGTCGCGGCGCGACGTCATCATCGTCTCCAGCGTCTCGTGCATCTACGGCATCGGGGCGGCCGAGGCCTATCTCGGCATGTCGGCCCAGCTCACCGTGGGCGACGAGATCGATCGCGACGACCTGCTGCGACGGCTGGTCAAGATGCAGTACGAGCGCAACGACATCGACTTCCACCGCGGCACCTTTCGGGTGCGCGGTGACGTGGTCGAGGTCTTCCCCGCCTACGCCGACGACATGGCGATCCGGGTCGAGTTCTTCGGCGACGAGATCGAGGCCATTCGCGAGATCGACCCGCTGCGCGGCCAGCCCCGCAACACCATCCAGCGGGCCACCATCTTCCCCGCCAGCCACTACGTGACCCCCGAGAGCCAGCTCAAGCGAGCCATCGAGGGCATCAAGGTCGAGCTGGGTGAGCGGCTGCAGAAGCTCAAGGACGGCCTCAAGCTCGTCGAGGCCCAGCGCCTCGAGCAGCGGACCATGTACGACCTCGAGATGCTCGAGGAGATGGGTCACTGCTCGGGCATCGAGAACTACTCGCGGCACCTCACCGGGCGCAGCGAAGGCCAGGCGCCCCCCACCCTGCTCGACTACTTCCCGCAGGACTACCTCACCGTCATCGACGAGTCCCACCAAACCGTCTCCCAGGTGGGCGCCATGTATCGCGGCGACCGCAGCCGCAAGGAGACCCTCGTCGACCACGGGTTCCGGCTGCCCTCCGCCCTCGACAACCGCCCCCTCAAGTTCGAGGAGTGGGAGACCAAGGTGCGGCAGGGCATCTTCATGAGCGCCACCCCGGGCAACTACGAGACCGAGCGAACGGCCGGGGTGGTGGTCGAACAGATCATCCGCCCCACCGGCCTGCTCGACCCGGTCATCGAGGTACGCCCCATTTCCGGGCAGGTCGACGACTTGCTCGACGAGATCAAGGCCCGCGCCGATCGAGACGAGCGCGTCCTGGTCACCACGCTCACCAAGCGCATGGCCGAGGACCTCACCGAGTACTACTCCGACCTCGGCATCCGCGTCCGCTACCTGCACTCGGACATCGACACCCTCGAGCGCGTCGAGCTCATCCAGGGCCTGCGCCGCGGCGAGTACGACGTGTTGGTGGGCATCAACCTGCTGCGCGAGGGCCTCGACATCCCCGAGGTCAGCCTGGTCGCCATCCTCGACGCCGACAAAGAGGGCTTCTTGCGCTCCGCCACCGCGCTCATCCAGACCATCGGCCGCGCCGCTCGCAACGACAAGGGCAAGGTGTTCATGTACGCCGACCGCGTCACGCAGAGCATGCAGGCCGCGCTCGACGAGACCGATCGGCGCCGCAAGGTTCAGGCCGACTACAACGCCGAGCACGGCATCGTGCCCAAGACCACGCGGCGCTCGGCCAACCCGCTGCAGAACGAGAAGAAGCCCGCGGGCGAGGCTCGCCCCAGCCGCGGTCGCAAGAAGGCCGCCCCGCAGATGATTCCGGTCGGTGTGGCCGAGCTGGGCGACGGCGATCTGCTGCCCGCCGAGATCGGGCCGCGGATCCTCGAGCTCAAGCAGGAGATGGCCGACCTCGCCAAGGAGCTGCGCTACGAAGAAGCGGCGCGGGTGCGCGACCGCATGCGGACGCTCGAAGCGCGACAGCTCGAGTTCGTCGAGCGCGGCTGAAGGGCACGGGCGGCACACCTCGCTCCGCCCGCGGCGGTCGATTTTTCGGCCGTCGCGTTTGTCTATGGCCCGGGTCCGCGCCATGCTCCCGCCCATGCGCGAGGCGATCTCACGGCGCCAGGCCGGCCTTTTGACGTACGGCATCACGCCGCCCAAGCGCTCGTATCCCGCCGATAAACGGGCTCGGGTCGCCGACAAACAGACCGAGCGGATCAACGCCCTGCCCGTCGACGGCTTGGTGATCTACGACATCCAAGACCGATCGCACGGCGCAGGAGCGGCCCTTCCCGTTCATTCACCCCGTCGATCCGGTCGAGTATGCGTACGACGACCTGTCCCGGGTCCGTGTGCCCAAGGTGGTGTACCGCTGCGTCGGTGCACACACCGAGGCCTCGCTGCGCGCAGGTCTGCAGCGCATCGACAGCGAAGGGGGACTGAGCGTCTTCGTCGGTGCCGCCTCGAGCACACAAGCCACCACCATGAAGCTGCCCGAGGCCCATGCTCTGCGGCAACAGCAGTTCGGTGGCCTGCCGCTGGGGGGAGTGTTGATCGCCGAGCGTCATGAAGCGCGCGGAGGCGAAGATGCTCGAGTGCTTCGCAAGGTCGACGCGGGCTGCTCGTTCTTCGTCAGCCAGGCCGTGTACTCCGTCGTCGCCAGCAAGAACGTACTGAGCGATCTGTACTACCGGGCCCAGGAAGCTGGTCGCCAAGTACCGCCCGTGCTCGTCACCCTGAGTCCGTGCGGATCGACCAAAACGATGGAATTCATGCGTTGGTTGGGGATCTCGGTGCCCCGTTGGTTGGACAACGAGCTGACCCACGCCCACGACATCCTCGAGCTTTCGATCGACTTATGTGCGGACATCCTGGCGGACTTGGTGGAGTTCGCTCGGGGCAAAGGCATTCCGCTGGGGTGCAATGTCGAGAGCGTGTCGCTACGCAAGGCGGAGATCGACGCCTCGGTCGAGCTGGTGCACCGCGCTCGGGCGATCCTCGACGGCAGCATGACATAGACATCAGTACCAAACCTATTTCGAGCGACAATCGAAGGCAGTAGCCAGGGGGCCCCTCCTCGGAGCCGCCTTGTCGCTGCCCGTCTTTCTACTGGGCCACACGGACCTCCTCGGCGCCCTCCCGACAAGCAAGAACCAGGGTGGAATCAAATAGGTACCGACTTCGGTCCTCGGCTCCTGCCACTATGGTCAGACTTACGTAGCCTGTTTCAGTCACCGAAAAAGCCACTGACTCACCTACCTTACCCGGTCCAAATGTAACGATCTGACCTTCGGCTTCATACCATCCGCTAATTGCCACGGCATCTCCCGTTCGAGTGAAGCCCTCCACTAGAATTAGCTCTCCGTGGCTCTGCTCGACAACAGCTACGTCTCCTTGCCGAATCGCCAACACCCGCCCTTCTCCGTCAAGAACATCCAATTCTACTGGATTCTGTCCTGAGACACGAATTACCCACTCTGGATGACAATCTTCACGTACAGATGCTGTCACGGACTTCCAAGCTCCAGCTTTGGCTCCCTCTGGAGGTGCAGATCGCCTCTCTTCGTGCCGAGAGACAATCGTAACGTCAGGCTTGGAGTGTACGATCTCTGGCGCCCCAGCCTTGCTGAGCACACGCAGGCCCGCTTCCTGAAGCTCAGACTTGGGATTTCTCTTCAGGTATTCTCTCAGCTGCCCAACTCTTCTCGGATCTTCCATTGCCCATAGTAGAAGAGTAGTCTGAAGGTCGCCACTGGAAGCGCAACTCGCCCAGTTCTCAGCTGTCCCGGGAAGTGTATCTGAGAGTCGTCTTCGTAGCGTCAAGAGAGCCAGAGCACTCGCGCGCTCTCTCGGCATGTTGGCCACAGAAAGCCATCGCAGAATAGTCTTTGGGTCGCCATACTCAACCCAGACTTGAGCGAGAGCGACCACGGCGGGTGTCGAAGATATTGCCCAGATCTCCCTCTTTATTTCGTCGCCAACACGCTCCGCACCAGGAGATCTCACAAGAGAATGCGCCCGTAGAAGGCCATCCGCCAACCGTGCAACGGCATCATGCTCATGACACCTCACCAACTCTCGCAATGCAGCGATAAAGCCTCGCTCCCAACCTTCTCCAACGTGGTCTTCCAGCAGCCATCGAATACCATCTACTGTTGTCGCATCGCGACCCGGGTTCGGCAACACATCGGGCCAACCGCCTCTTGCGGCATCAAGAAGGTTCTGCCTTGCCACCTCGTCGCTTGACTCAATGCCGGCTTCTTCCAGAGCCTGAGCATCCATTTTACTAATGAGATCCGAGAAGAGCCGTCGCTCTCTTTCAGGGGTCAGGGGTTCGAAAAA
This sequence comes from Myxococcota bacterium, assembly GCA_039028615.1. Lineage (GTDB taxonomy): Bacteria > Myxococcota_A > Polyangia > Nannocystales > Nannocystaceae > Paraliomyxa. The sequence continues at coordinate 13,354 of JBCCHT010000053.1, forward strand.
TGCGCCAGCGGCCTCGATGTCATCGCAGTCCAGCCCACGGCGGCTCGCATCGGAGACCGCCATCTCCATGGCATCTTCGACAGTGACCTCATTCCATGCGACACGGAACCATATTGATGATGCCCAAGTCGATAGAGCTTCGTGTGCGGCAATGATCTCAGAAGCCTTGTATTCATCCATGGCGGTTTTCCTTTTGGCGTCCAACAAGGCTGTACGAAACAGGTTTCTTCCGTTGAAATCTGTTCAGTTTCCTTGATCGGCGGGCTCTTCGTCGACGTGAGCTTACTTCGTAAGCGTGTGTCCTCGAGCTACACGCTCGGTCTCTCGTGCACTCTTGAGGTCTCTCGGACGAAAAATCTGACTCTCGATTGGAGATTTTCTAGATCGCGCCTTTTCGGCCTCCGGTGGCCCTTTGAAGACACTTCCGCAAAATGCGCAGGTATCGATTGGACCGAAATGTTCCTGGAAGAGATTCCCTGGCTTGATCTGAAACATTGTTCAGGGGTCATAAGGAGTCTTAGTCGGGCCTCGAAAACGAACGACGCGCAGTACCGAACGGATACCTCGCTGACCCTTTTGACCCACTAGCGCGAAACAAACCAATCAGTCACCCTCATACACTGGCCCGGCAATAGCACATGCCGGTTCTGGGACGTGACTATGACCGGAGTCCAATTTCTGGATGAGAATCTGGAAAGAGCAATTTCCACACTCATTGCGTGGGTAGGATCAGAAGCGGAAGGCCAACTCATCATTGACGGCTGGCGCCGCGAGAGAAGAATACCGAAAGAACACCGCGACAACTTCTTCTCACGTCTTCAGTTGGAGTTTAGGAAAGGGACCAACGACCCATCGCTGTCGGTAGCGGTAGCTATACACCCTTCAGATCAACTACTTCTGAGCTGCACAAAGGAATGTACTCCACGACTCCTCGCCAACGTGGGCACGGTGGAGAAGTTGTTAGAGCTACTTCGCAAACGTGGCCTTGAGACCGTCAGCCCCGCTGATGCACCGCGATTCTCTCGTTTCCCCAATTGGATTAAGACGGAGATACTGCATCGGCTCGGGGAAAGGTATCGAAGCACGGGCAAGAAGAAGGACATCGTCTGGTGGACGGACGACGAGATGATATGGAAAGCGGACTCACCAGCAAGTCTCGTCGATATTCTTGGACTCTGTCCGGTAGCATACCCTCCAGGGCAGCATTTGTTCGTCACTCAATGCAGAAGCGACGACACAGGCATGCTGGCCGTCCCGACAGTGCTGGATGCTGGTTGGAACCCTAGATTCATCCCCGAAGACCCAGGTACGTCATGGGGGCGGACTCATCCTCATTCAAAAGACAAAACCGGGCTCAAGGAGTGGGTAGGGAGGCCACCACTTACCAACAATGTCGTATTTCGCATATGGGGCAGGATCGATGGGAAGTGAAAGCAACCTGGAATTCATTGTAGCCCTAGGCTATGGCGCCGGACGAGTAGCTCAGCTCTTCCATGAGGCGGGTGGCGGCCGGCGTTGCAGTGAATGTTCGGAGGCTCCAGTCGGCGCAGGCTGTGGTTCGGGAGATAGGGTGGAGTTTCTGCGCAGGTGCGCCGCTGTCGTCGTGGAGCTTCCGAAATGACCGGCGCTCCTGAGTTCGATCGGGAATTCCTAGATCGGGTTTTCCTTGGCGATCCGACTGCGTTCAAGGATTTTTATGAACGGTACAGCCCAACGGTAAGATGGGCGGTTGGGATGCGGGTGTATCGATGGCCGCAACTCGCACCTCTTCTTGACGACATTACACAGGAAGTATGGCTGCAGCTAACACGCAGGAGGTTCAAAGTTCTACGCTACTATAATGCAGCGTATGGGGCGTCGTTCTCACGGTTTCTCGCGGTCGTTTCTGCTCGGCTTGGATGGAGGATTGCCAAACGGCGCCTCGAGCACCCGGTCGAAGAAATGGGCCCCAATGATGAACTAGACAACGATGATCTCGCGTCTAGGCTAATTAACGCCGATATATTGAGCAGACTGGTGCGAATGATGAAGAACCGGCTCGAAGCTGATGACATCCAGCTATTTACGCGTCACTTCGTAGAAGGCGAACCGCTGAAGGACATCGGGAGAGCAATGGGGATCTCGGACGACGCGGTTTACCAGAGAAAGCACCGTCTGCAGAAGAAGATTTTGTACATGGCCGATGACCTTATAGAATCTGAACTGGGTAAACCGGCGAAGACCACTTTGTAGGAACAAAGTGAGAAGGGATGGAACAACATATAGTTCGAATATCAATCAGGGTCTTCGTTTGTGCGGGCTGCTCGCAACGTAATCGACCACAGGATTGGGGGCCGGGAGAATGTCTGCGGCAGTGCCTCCTCAGAACCGTTGGTCATCACGGCCGGTCAGCGAGATGCGACGACGGTGACGTGCTCGTCGAGCCACTGTCGCGCCACGCGTTGCTCTCCCGCGTAGCGGCTCGGCGCGTCTCGAAGCTCTTCCCACGCGGCCTCGAACAGCGCCCGCGCGCGGTCGGGCTCATCCCCTCGGGCATCCACGGCACGCGCCAGCGCCAGCCGACTCGTCCCGCGGAGCGGCAACGAGGGCTCGCTGCGCTCCCGCAGCTCCAGCGCGCTCCGCAGGTGCTCCGTGGCGGCCTCGATCTCCCCCTGCTCGAGCAGGTCGATCCCCAGGTTCGTCCGGGCGTAGGCGGTCACGGGATGCTCGGCGCCAAAGCGCTGCGTCCAGATCGCAAGCGCCCGTCGGTGCTTTTTCGTGGCCGCGTCAAGTTCTCCGAGATCCCGCAGCACCACGCCGAGGTTGTTGAGCGCCATCGCGGTCTCGTGGTGCTCGGGGCCGAGGGCCCGCTCCTTGATCGCCAGGGCCTGCTCCGCGTGGGGCCGCGCCAGGTCGGAGGCGCCCGTGGTCTGCAGCAAGATGGCGAGATTGAGCCGGGCCGAGGCGACTCGGGGATGCTCGGGGCCGAGGGCTCGCTCGACGATCCCCAGGGCCCGCTGGTGGTGGGCAAGCGCGCGCTCGAAGTGCCCGAGGTCGAAGTCGACGTTGGCGAGGTTGGCCAAGATGACGGCGACCTGGGGATGATCGGGGCCGTGCAAGGCTTCGGTCTGGGCAACGGCATCGGTCAGGCTCACCGCCGCTTGCGACAAGTTGCCGAGCCGTGCCTGGGCGTTGCCGAGGTTGTTGAGGGTGCTCGCTCGCTGCTGCCGCAGCGCGGGATCGGTGGGATCTTCGAGCAGCGCCAAGGCCTGGGCGTAGTGCTCGCGCGCCTGCACGAGGTCGCCGCTGCGATCGTGGGTCGCCCCCAGGTTGTTCCACAGCCGAGAGCGCTCGGTGGGCCCCGAGTCGGCGCGCTCGACCGCGGCCGCGGCATGACGAGCCCACACGAGGCCGTCTTCGTGGCGCCCGAGGATGTAGCCGACCAGCCCCGTCTGCTGCACCATGACGGAGGCGGCCAGGTCGTCCTCGCCCGCCTCGACGGCCAGCGACGCGGCCCGCGACAGGGACGTCTCCGCGTCGGGGTAGGCCCCGTTGCGCAGGTGCAGGACCCCGACGCGATAGCGAGCCTCGGCCACGAGGGTGGGATCGCCGAGGGCGTCGGCCCGCTCGGCGGCGAGCAGGGCGAGGCGTAGGCCTGCGGGATATCGACCGGCCAGCTCCTGCGCATGAGCCTGGCCCAGTCGCTGGCGGACCTCGGCAGCACCTTCGGGGTCGACGGAGCCGGAGCCTTGCCCCGGTGGCACGGCGCAGCGCTCGATGGAGGGCAGCCGCACCACGGCCTCGCTCGCCCGCGCCACGACCCCCGCATCGGCTTCGGCGAGCACGTCGACGAGGGCTTCGAGCTCGGCCCGACGCCCATCGAGACAACCGAGCTGGCGTTCGAACGCCGCGCTCCGCTCACCTCCGTCGTCACCGTCGCTGCGCGCGGCCTGGCATGTCGCGAGGCGGTGCTCGGACCACTGCTCGGTATAGCGATCGAGGCCGACCTTGACGCGAGACCAGGTATCGCGGGCATAGGGCAGGGAGCTGCCCAGCAGCGCCTCGCGGACGGAGTCCTGCTGGGTCGGGCCCCAGGCCTGCTGCGCCCGGGCGGCCACCGTCTCGCAGGGATCGTCGGAGGCCACCACCCGAGGTGCCGCCACCGTGGCGGCCCCGAGTGCCAACGCCCCGCCTCCCAAAAGCGCGATGACCCGTCGCATCCGCGTGCGACTTCGGTGGCGGGCAATCGTCTGCAGCAGGCTCGGCAAGTCGGGCCAGCGCTCCGAGGGATCGGCGTGCAGCCCTCGTCGAACGACGCGCAGGAGCCAGCGGGGCACGGGGCGCTCGGCGGAAGGCTCGGCGATCGCCCCCGCCTCGATCGCCGCCCGCAGCTGCCGGACGTTCGCTCCACCAAAGGGTCGACGCCCGAACAGCGCCTCGAACAGCGCCACACAGAAGCTGAACTGATCGGTCCGCGCGTCGGCCTCGAGCCCCGCCATCTGCTCGGGCGCCATATAGGCGGGCGTACCCATCACCGCCCCGGTCATCGTCAGCCGAGCCGAAAGCGTCGCGCCGTCGGCTGGCGCGGAGACGAGATCGGAAGACTCGGACTCTTCCACGCGACCCACCGCCAGGCCGAAGTCCAGCACCCGTACGCGCCCGTGCGCGTCGATGATGGCGTTGTCCGGCTTGAAGTCGCGGTGCACGAGGCCCTGGCGATGCGCGGCGGCGAGGCCTTCTCCGGCCTGGAGGTAGACATCGACGATCTCGGCCCAGCTGCGCGCTCGCGTGCGCTGCCAGTGGGTCAGGGTCTGACCGTCGACCAGCTCCATCGCCACGTAGACCGTGCCGTGCTCGGAGCCGACGTCGTAGATCGCCACGACGTTGGGATGCGCCAGCCGAGCGAGCGCCCGTGCTTCACGACGCAGCCGCGGCTCGGCATTGATCCCGCGACGCCCCGGGGTATGCCGCAACACCTTGAGCGCGACCGAACGATCGAGCTCGGTATCGAGGGCCGAGTACACGACGCCCATGCCCCCGCGCCCCAGCACGCCCAGGATCACATAGCGACCGAGGCGACGCGGTTGCTCTGCCGCCCGCTCGCCCGCGGTGTCGCCCAGGGTCAGGTCACCCAACGGCGTGGTCTCGTCGAGGCGCGTCGTCACGCCGGCCGTATTGTCCGCCATCGGGGAAACAACTGCTCGCGGAACGGCGAGCGGCTGATTCGACCGTGGGACTCCACCCGACATTCAACCCGAACGAATGATCGCGGCGTCGTCGTCGGGACGGTCACTTCATCGAACGTCGTCATCGCCCCACGAGGACCAGCCGGGAGGCCGCGCACTCTTGGGGCATGTTGAGCGTCGAACAACGCGGCACTGTCCCACGTGGGACGTGTTTGACGGCGCAGGGGTCCCATTCCCGTGCTCTGAGGCCTTTCGCTCGTACCGCCTCATGGGGGCTGATAAGGTGGCCTCGAATGACGACCGAGCTGCGTCAGGCGTTCGTCGCCGCCTTGGACGAGTCAGCGCGCGATGCGTACCTCGATCACCACGGGCTCGACGAGGACTTGGCCACGCTGGTCGACAAGGCGGTGGAAGCTCGGGGGCCGCTGTCGGTCACGCCACAGATGCTCGTGACGCACGTCGCCCGGGTGGCCGGGGCCAAGACCGACCCCACCGCGCTCGACTCGCTGCGAGCGGGCGACCTGTACCTCGCCTGCGCGTGTTCGATCGGTGAAGACCGCGCGCTCGCGCTGTTCGAGGCCGAGTACGGGCGCGACATCGACCTGGCCATCGCGCGCTCGGGCAACGTCAACCTGAGCAAGGACGAGTTCCGCCAGCTGCTGCGCAACAAGCTGTTCGTGGTCCGAGGCGATCGCCCGCCGAAGATCGCCGACTATGCCGGTCGCGGCGACCTCCGCAGCTGGGTCCGCGTGACCGCGCTGCGCATGATCGTCGACATCGTGCGGCAGAAGAACTCGGGCAAAGAGATCTCGGTCGAGTCCGAGATGCTCGGCGCGATGCCGTCACCCGACGAAGACCCCGAGCTCGACTACATCCAGCGGGTCTACAAGAACGAGTTCAAGGGCTCGCTGCAGTCGGCGTTCCACAACCTCACCCCGCGCGAGCGCAACTTGTTGCGCCACCAGGTGATCCACGGACTCAACATCGACCAAGTGGGTGCGATCTATCGAGTGCACCGCACCACCGCGTTCCGCTGGATCGAAAAAGCCCGCAAGTCGCTGCTGCGGGAGACTCGAGCCGAGCTGATGAATCGCCTGCGCGTCGGCACGGGCGAGTTGCACAGCATCATGCGCGTGGTCCAGGGCGACCTCGACGTCAGCGTGCGACGGCTGTTGATCTCCGAGATCGAAGACGAGCCGGGCAAGACCCGCGCCTGAGCGTGCAAACCAACGCGCGGCGAGACGACCGCGACGCCGCCCATGAACGCATTGTCGGCTGGCGGCGATCCGTTACGGATCTTTTCGTAAATCTCGCTTTACGTTCGCGGATCCGGGTATTTGCGATCGGCTTGGCATCGATTGGTCTCGCCGGGTGTCGAACCAGATGAACCGAATCAAGTGCGACGGCATCGCACCTCTTGACTTGATTTACTCGCACCCAACAACCCAACCCACAAGCACCAATCAATCCACCGGCCTTGGAGCGCCGGTCTTCCTTCGGGGAGACCGGCGCTTGTTTGTTCAGAGGCTCAGCGCTTGGTCTTGCCCTTGGCCTTGGGCGGCTCTTCATCGTCGTCGTCGCTGATCGGGTTGGTGTGCGTGGCGACGTACTTGAGCGAGCGTCGCGTCTTGATCACCGTGTCCTCGAACTGCTCGAGCTCGTCCTCGACCTCGGCGCGTTTTTGCGGCGAGTCGTTGCGCGACACTCGGCGGGCGAGGCTGAAGATGAGCGGCAGCATGACCACCTGGAAGATCGTCAGGCCGCCCGCGGCCAGACCGCTGACGATCCACACCAGCACCGAGATCGGCGCGGGGACGCGGGCGAGCTCGCGGATCCCCTCGACCACGGCGGGCGGAGCCGACGTCTGACGCGATGTCGCGGGCAGGTTGCTGCGAATCGGTGCCGAGGGCGCCGCGCTCGGTTTCGACGTCGGGGCGCGAGGTGCCGCCAACGCCGCCTTGAGATCGGCGACCGACTGCACCCGCTGCTTCGGGTTCGGCTCGAGCATCCGTCGCAAGGCCGGCGCCAATGCCGGCGGAAGATCGAGCGCGGGCAAGTCGATGTGCAGCCCGTCGTGCGGCAGTTGGTCGGCTTCCGCCCCGGCGTGCAATGCGGTGATGGTCGCCCCGAGCGCGTACAAGTCGGTCGCGGGCGTGGCCTCTCCGTGCAATTGCTCGGGCGCCATGTAGCCGAAGCTCCCGACCATGGTCGAGTTGCCTTCGGTACGTGCCGCCAACCGCACACCCCCAAAGTCGACCAAGTGCAGCCGACCCTTCGGATCGAGCAAGACGTTGGCCGGCTTGATGTCGCGGTGAATGACCGGAGGCGACAACCCGTGCAAGTACTCGAGGATCTCGAGTCCTTGGTCGAGCAAGTCGCGGAGTTCTTTGGCCGTACGACGACGCCCCTCGGCGATGTGCTTGTTGAGGGGCGTGCCCTCGACCAGCTCCATCACCAAGAAGTAGTCACCCGAGGCTTCGCTCGAGTATCGATCGATGTAACGAGGAATGCCGGGGTGATCGAGAGTCCCCAGCACCTTGGCCTCGCGCTCGAACAGATCGAAGCGCTTCCAATCCTCGAGGTCCCTCAGCGAGATGACCTTGACCGCGACCTGCCGCTGCGTCGCTCGATCGACGGCACGGAAAGTTCGCCCGCTACCGCCACGACCCAGGGGGCCCATGATCTGGTAGCGCTTGAGCGGATCGTCGAAGGAACTGGGCATGCGGCGAGACCGGGGTTGTATCCCGAAAACGCCGCGTGCTCAGCCCTGCGTGCAGACCCTAGCGATCAACCCCGCTTATGGGCGGGCTACGCCCTATTTCATGCGCTCGGAGCAACCATGCTGCGCACCTCGCTCTCGACGAACGCAGCAATGAACGAGTCCTCGCTCTCCACGGGGAACCCAGGATGTTGCTCGCTGATCCGGCCGGTGATCATCAACATCGCCAGCCCATGGTTCGCCGCCCACATGAGGAAGGGAGCGGTCTGCTCGTCGAGGTCCGGCCGCAGGCGGCCTTGCTCTTTGCCCAGCTGGAACGCCCGCCGGATCGCAGTCTGCGAGAAGAAGATGGCCTCACGTTCTTGATCGCTGAGCGAGCTGAAGTCCAGCTCCTCTCCTTCGAACAAGAGCGAGTAGAGCCACGGATTCGACCTCGCAAAGTTGACGTACAAGAGCGATGTCTGACGTAGTTGTTCGACGGGATCGTCGGACTCGTACGCCGGAGCAAGCTCCTTATTCATGAGAGTCAGCCCATGGAATCGAATGGCGCGAAGAATCGACGCCTTCCCCTCGAAATGCTGATAGAGCGCCGTAGCGCTGACCCCCAAACGAGCGGCAATACCGCGCATCGTCAAACCCTCTTCACCGAGTTCCGTCCCCAACTCGATGGCGGCTCGCACGATGGCCCCTTTCAATGACCCCTGACTCGGGCCTTGGGCTGGCTTGCTGCTCTCCCTGATTTCACCCACTGCTTCGCCACTGTCCACATCGCGACCCTACAACATGAAACACGCGTTGTGGGGCCAATCAAACGGTGTTTGAGGCATTTCAGGGATCCCCTCAGGTGGACCGTTCTGGCACCAAAACGAGCGGTTTTATTGGCTGAGCAATCGACTCTTTGAGTGACAGTCAGTTGTGAAAAAATCCAAAATTTATTGAGACAAAACCGGTGTCCCATTCCGCTATCGTGACACCTGGAGATCCTCCTAGATCGCCACCGTCCCGTTCGAGCTGTTAGCCTCCGCGCCCCGTGCCGCTTCCCCTCGAGCACCACGTTCCGCTGGCCCCACGCACGACCCTCGAACTGGGGGGTGCTGCAAAGCACCTGATCGACGTGAGCAACGAACATACGTTGATCGACGCGCTACGCTGGGCTGAAGGCGAAAATTCGCCGGTTCTCGTGCTCGCTGGGGGTTCCAATTTGGTAATCGGAGACGAGGGTTGGGACGGCGTAGTGCTACAGATCTCGATGCGCGGGATCGAGCACGAGTGTACGGGAGACCGGGTCCGCGTTCGTGTGGCCGCGGGCGAGCCATGGGACGAACTCGTGGCGCATACCGTGGCGCAGGGCTGGGCGGGTCTCGAGTGTCTATCGGGCATTCCGGGTTCCGCCGGGGCCACTCCGATCCAAAACGTCGGCGCCTACGGCCAGGAGGTCGCCGACGTCATCACCGCCGTACACCTGTGGGATCGGCGTTCGGAACAACGTCGCGTCGTTTCGAAAGACGCCTGCGGTTTCGGCTATCGCGACAGTATCTTCAAGCGCGAACCCGACTCGGTCGTCGTATTGGCCATCGAGCTGGAGTTGCACATCGGCGGAGAGCCGACACTTCGCTACGGCGAACTCTCCCGATCATTCGAAGGTCGCAACAGTCCAACAATTGCACGAGTGCGTGATCGAGTCCTCGAGCTACGACGTGGCAAGTCGATGGTGATCGATCCCGACGATCCCAACCGACGGAGTGCCGGCTCATTCTTCACCAACCCGATCGTCACGCGCGACGTCGCCGAGCACGTGGTCGCGCAGGCGCGTCGCCACGGCGTAGAGCGAGACGTGCCCCAGTACCCGGTGGACGACCAGCACGTGAAGATCCCCGCCGCCTGGCTCATCGAGGCCTCCGGCTCGCGCAAGGGCGAACGTCATGGTGCCGTGGGTCTGTCCACGCGCCACGCCTTGGCCATCGTGCATCACGGAGGTGGCAAGACTTCGCAGCTCGTCGAGTTTGCCCGGGTGCTCGCCGATCGAGTGCAGCAACGATTCGGCGTACAGTTGCGACCCGAGCCCGTCTTTGCCGGAGTGCGTTGGTAGGAACCTCGCGTGACACCGCGGCCCGTGATTCCACGGAGGCCGACGAGCAAAGCAACCGACCGCGCTCGAACGCTCCCCCAAGCTCCAAGGCCGGTTCTGTCACACGCCTGTAACGTAAACGACCGGGGCGAACGGTTCCGATCCCTCGACCCACGACCGCCGCCGTCGACGGCCGAGGCACGTCCCCTCAGGAGCGCCTGCACGTCGCTCTCAGCGGCTTCCAGACTCCGCCGAGTATCGCCGCCCCCGGAACACGACGAACGCCCACAGAGGCGACGCTCGGCTCTCGTGGAGCTTGGTAGGGTTCTTTCCGATGCGTTGCCGTATGACCGTGTGTGTACATCAACGCGAGCCACCCCCCGACATGAGGTGAAATCCGAACTCCATCGTTCACTCCTGCACATTCTGCGAAACACCGCTCGGATCGATGTCGGGTTTGCACGACGACGTTTCGCGATCTTCGAACACCGATCGTGCCCACTGCATCGCTTTGCTTTTTTTGTAGTGACCACCGCTCACCAAACATTGGACTGCGAACAGGCGCGGCGGCGCTTCACCGCCCCGCGGCTCCAGGTTTCACTACCGCGACGTGAGAGTGCCCCACGGCACAGCGCGCAGGCGAGCGAGGTCATCCGGGGCGCCATTGAAAAGGCCGCACGGCAGGTGGCAGATCGGACGAGCGGTGGAGTTCATTCGAACTGTGTGACTCTCACGAGCACTTCATACGACTTCGTGAGAGTCCGATGATGTTGCCTTCTCGTCATCACTTCTGCGTTCGATGAATCACCCCACCCTTGATCACCATCATCGGCTGCTCGAGCACCGTGATGTCCGCCAGCGGATCGCCCCCGACCACGACCAAGTCGGCCAACTTGCCGACTTCGATCGTCCCCACATTGTCCACGCCGAGCAGCTCGGCGGCTCTGGAGGTGCCCGCCACGATGGCGTCCATCTCGGTCATGCCCAGCTCGACCATGGTGGTGAACTCTTTGCCGTTTTCGCCGTGGGGGAAGACGCCGGCGTCGCTGCCCAGGGCGATCTTGACGCCGCCGTCGTAGGCGAGGCGGAAGCTCTTGCGCATCTGGGGGGCAATTTCTCGGGCTTTGGCGGCGGACTCGTCGGAGAGGACCCCCGCGTCGGCCTGGGATTCGACGGCCTTGCCGACGTAGACGGTGGGGACGAGGAAGGTGCCGCGCTGCTTCATCATGGAGACGGTGGCGCGATCGAGGACACTACCGTGTTCGATGCTGTGCACGCCCGCAACGACGGCTTCGCGAATGCCCTGGTTGCCGTGGGCATGGGCGGCGACCTTGCGCTCGGCTCGGTTGGCCGCTTCGACGGCGGCGGCGAGCTCTTCGGGATCGAGCTGGGGCGCCCCCACGGCGTCGCCTTGGGACAACACGCCGCCGGTCGCACAGACCTTGATGACGTCGGCACCGTGCTTGATCTGATAGCGCACGGCCTTGCGGACCTCCTCGGGGCCATCGGTGACGCCGTGGCGATAGTCCTGCTCGTGCGGCAAGACGTCGGGACGCAGGGCGTTGGTGCCGTCGCAGTGCCCCCCCGTGATGCCGATCGCGTGGTTGGCGACGAGCATGCGCGGACCAGGGACGAGACCGTCGGTGATCGCGTCGCGCAGGGCTCGATCGGCAAACGAACCACCGACGTTGCGTACGGTGGTGAACCCTGCCCGTAGCGTGGCCTTGGCGTTGCGGGCCCCCTCGAGGGCGTGATCGGCCAGGTTGTCGCGCATGTCGTTGAGCACGCCCTGCGCGTGACCCCCCGAGGGCGAGTAGGTCAGGTGCACATGGGCATCGATGAAGCCGGGCAGCACGGTGCGCCCTTCGAGCTCGACGACCTGCGCTCCCGCGGGAGCCATGAGGCCCTCGCCGACCTCGGTGATGACGCCTTCGCTGACGAGGATGTCGATGCCCTCGCGCGCGCCAGAGCCGGTACCGTCGATCAACCGGGCGTCGTGGAACAGCACGACCTTCGACCGCTCGGGCTCGGGCGTGGGGGCGGCCTCGGTGCCGACCTCGAGGCTCGTCGTGGCCATGGCGGCCACCTGGGTGGGCGCGAGGCTGGCCGCGCCCGGGGTGGAGGCACAGCCGACGAGCAGGACGAGACTCAGCCAAGAGGTCCGCATGCGCGAACCCTAACGTGTGGCCCAAGCGGCGTCGATTCGACTACTCGCCGCCGGCTTCGGCGGCGCCTGCCTCAGCACCCGGGGTCGGGCAGGTGCAGCCCCAGCTCTCGGGCATCTGTACGCAGATCGTCTCGGCGATGATCTGGTGGCCATCCGCGTTGGGATGGATGTGATCGAAGCTCCGCAGCTCCTTTCGCAGGTACCACTGCGGGATCTGGGAGGCCTGAAGCGCATCGGCCTCGAGCTTGGTCTGACGCTGGAGCTCGTCGAGGTCTTTGTGGGCCTTGTTCCAGCCCTTGCTGCCCTCGAGCAGGGTTCGCATGGCGTCGATGTCTCGGGGCTCGGCGTCGCGATCACGCAGCCGCGAGTCGTACAAGTCGATGGCGATGTCGGGGATCTCGGTGGGATCCCACGGCGCGTCGGCCCCCACGCGGCGCTTCTCGGCGAAGTTGCCCAGCGCCTCGGCGGGCGTCAGCCGGCCCATCACGAAGTCGACGGAGTTGAGGGTGTTGCGTCGCGAGGTCAGCCCGGCGAGGTCTCGCCAGCGCTTGTCGCTCTCGTCGCCCCAGGGCGAGATGGTCAGGCCGATGGCCTTCATGCCCCGACGATGCGCCAGCTCGAACAGCCGCCGCATGTGGTGGTTGGTGGAGCGCGGGTTGCCCACGCTGTTGAGGCCGCCGCCGAAGATCAGCCAGTACTCCTCGCCCTCGACCCGCCAGCGCAGACGGTTGTTGCCGAGCACCTGCTGCTCGAAGTGCTTCTTGAGCGCCCAGGCACCCAGGCCCGTCTGCGAGATGTTCTTGACCTCGATGTTCGAGCACATGCCCTGCAGCTGCTGGGCATAGGGACGACGCTTGAAGGCGCCGATCGAGCCCGCGAGCACCACCACCTTGACCGGCTTGTCTTCCTTGCGCCAACGCCAGGTGGGGGGCGCAGGCTCCTCGGCGCCCTCGGCCGGCTGCATCGATGCCGTCGACCGGTCGACCTCGGTGGTGGCGGCCTCGGCCTCGGTCTCGGCGCGGTCGACCACGCCCTCGGCGGGGCGGGGGCTCAAGCCGAGCAGGGCGAGGGCGGCGGTGAGGGCGAGGCGGCGAAGCATCGGCGCTTTGACCGAACAGCGGCGGGTTGTATTCGCCTCAGGGCGCAACGGTGAAATCATGGCGGGCGAGCTCCACGTCGTCGGAGGAGAGAATACGGACGGTCCAGTCGCCGATGTACTCTTCGCGCAGCTTCAGGTGGCCGCGCGTGCGGTAGGCGTGCTTGGGCTGGACCACGATCTTGCTGCGGCGGGTCGAGCCCCCGTGCTTTTGCCACAGCAGCTGTAGTTCCTCTTTATTGCGCTGGTGCACCACGCGCACGCAGACGCTGGCCGTCTCGCGACGACTGACGGAAAACCCGTCTGCGCGGCCTTTGCAGGTGCCTCCGACCACTTGGGAGCCCATGGCGATATTGTCGATGTGGATGCCCTTGGCGCCAACACCGCCCACGGGAGGACGGTCGGAGGGGCTCACGGGCAGGCGCATGAAGGCGGCGGCCGCCTCGGGGCTCGTGCCGGGCGGGGCTACGCGGGGCTGATCGCCCAGCGGCGGGCGGGGTTCGGATCCGCCCGTGGAGGTGCCCGACTCGGGGGGCTCGCCCGCGGTCGAGCCGTCGCCGGCTGGCGTGGGCTCGGTGGGTTCGGGCTGCACCTCGGCGGGCTTCGGATCGACCGGTCGCGGATCGGCGGGGCGGTCGACGTCCGCGGAGGCGGTCTTGGTCGGGGGCGGGGTCGGCGTTTTGGCGCCGTCGTCTCCGCCCATCGAAAAGGCGATCACCGCACCGACGGCCAGGATGCCCATGCCGATCCATCCCCACGGCGGGCCGCCCGAGTTGGCGGCGGCCGGCGGCTCGACGGAAGTCTCGACCGGTCGTGAGGCGCGGGGAGGCTCGTCGTCCTCCTTCTCGACCGCGCTCTCGTTGCTCGAGACCACGCGGAGGGCGGGGCGACTGCTCCGCTTCGACTCGGTGGAGGTGGTCTCGCTCGATTCGGCCTCGCTGTCGGTGGAGTCTTGGTCGGCGTCGCTCTTCGAGGACTCGTCCGAGGTCGTGTCTGCGTTCGACTCGCTGCCCTCGGGCTTCGCGTCGGGCTTCGCCGACTCGTCTGCCTTCGACTCGCTGTCCTCGGACTTGTCGTCGTCCTTCGCTTCAGCCGCTTCGGCTTCGCTGCCCTCGGGTTTCGCGTCGCCCTTCGCGGACTCGTCTGCCTTCGACTCGCTGTCCTCGGACTCCGCCTCGCCCTTCTCTTTGGCTTCGCGTTCCTCGGACTTGTCGTCGTCCTTCGCTTCAGCCGCTTCAGCTTCGCTGTCCTCGGACTCCGCGTCGCTCTCGTCTTTGGCTTCGCTGTCCTTGGACTCCGCGTCGGACTTCGCTTCGACCTCGCTGTCTTCGGGCTCCGCGTCGTCCTTCGCTTCGTCGGACTCGCCGCCGCTCGCCTTGGGGTCGGCGTCCGCGTCGCCTTCGCTCGACGCGTCGTCCTTCTTCTTCGGCGCACCGAACTTCGGCGGGTCGAACACGCCCTTGGCTGCGGCCTTGCTCGCCGACCCCTTCTTACTCAGCGCAGGAGGAGCGCCGAACATCAGGCGATCCATCTCGCGCTCGGGGTCGGCGACCCGGTCTTTGCCCACGACGGTATGCCCGCTCGAGTGGGAGTGGTCCTCGGATGCCGAAGAGTCGCTGCTCTCGGCCGTATCGGCGCCGTCGAGGAGCTCGTCCCAGGCCGTGTCGACCCGGGCTCGCTCGTCTTCGGGGGTCCGAGCGTCGTCGGACTTGCCCGTCATGGCGGCCATCGTGCCAGATCACCGGGCGCGGGAAAACGTCGAGAACCGAGCGCGCTTGCCGTTGGCCACGTCTGTAGTCTAAGTCTAGGGCGATGCAGGACAATTCCTGGCAAAGCGCGGCGTGGGCCCTGGGCTTCGGTCTTCTGACGATTTCAGCCGGTTGCGACCCCAACCTGGCGCCAGAGATCCCGGATACCAAGCCGGTTCCGCGGGTGTCTCAGCCAGTCCCCATCATCGAGGGGGACGCGAGCCGCAACCTGCTGCAAGGCTTCATCGAGCGAGATCCCGACGTCGCGGGTCAGCGCACCGTGCCGAATCTGGACGGGTCGCCGGGGCAGACCCAAGTTCCCCTGACATGGGCCGAGGAGTCGCTCGGGTGGAAGTTGCCCTTCCAGGCCAAGCGCGTCGTGGCGGCGCTGATGATCGCCGCGGCCCACGATCGACTCGACAGCCTCGACTTCATCCTCACTCCCGAGGCGCAGTGGGGCTGGCCCGATCCCCGTCGACCCGGGGCGCGCTCCATCTTCAACGGAGACGACGGCGAGGCGTTCTTCCAGGCCTTCCGCACCGTGGCTCAGCGCCTGCCCGAGAAGACCAAGTGGACGAGCAAGCCGGTCCCGCCCGGCATCCAGGTGCTGCATCAAACCGGGGCCGAGCCCATGTGGACCTACTACGCCACCGGGCAAGACGGGATCCTCATGCAGCTGGTGCTGTACCAGGGCAAGGCTCGCATCGCGTACGTCGGCCTCTACGAAGAGCCGCCCGCAGACGGGCCGCCCGAGGTCAACATCGAGACCTACGGGCCCATCCCCTCGCTGGTGCCGCCCCGTCGTCCGCCGCCCGCCGTCCCCGAGTGAGTCGCCCTCGAGAGCCATCCCGCGCCGACGAGCCCTTCGTCCGCGTGGGGTGACCGGTGCGCGCTACTCCGATGCGGACACGGAGTCGGCGATGCGCCCGAGCGCTTCGACCCGGCGGCGATAGGGCGACCAGCGATAGCGGTCGAGGAACGAGCGCGCGGGCAGCCTGCCCCGTCGCACGCGCTGGTAGTCCCGCTCCTGTCGTGCGAGCTGGGCATCGGCGGCCAAGGTCCGCGCTTCGTCGGCCCCGGGGTGCTCGGGATGCTGCACGGCAAAAAGCCCCGGAGACCCTCGCCCGCGGGCGACCCAGGCCAAGTGCCAGTCGGCGCGAAAGCGCAGCAGCTGACTGAGATCGACGTAGCCCGCCCACGCCTGCTCGCCCAGCTCGATGCGAGCGAAGTCGTGGAGCGAGCCCACTCCCAACGCTCGCAGCGCACGGTCGAGGGTGGCGAAGCGCAGCTCGAGCTTGCCGTCGAGATCGGTCCGCACGGGGGGCAGGGGAGTGCTGCGCCGACCCTCGTGATCGATGAAGGTCAGCGTCACCTCGCCCTGAAAGCGCCGCAGCCGACAGCCGGCCTCGTGGGCATCGTTGCGGCGCAGCACGTCGCGCCCGGGGCTTCGCAGGGGCCACTGCCGACAGCGCTTGGCCAGGCCCAGCACCAACCGTAGGGAGGCCAGGTCGACCTGGCGCCGCTCCACGAAGCCGAACACGTCGCGTCGCCGAACGACGGCCTTGCCCGCCCGCTCGCGATCGTTCGCACAGGCATCGTCGAGCCGTTGCCCGTCGCGAAGCTCGGCCCGAACCTGGCGATCGCACTCGGCCGACGACCCCGCGCGCAGTTGGTCGATCGCGGCCGCATCGGCGCCCACCGGCTGCAGCTCGGGCCCGCGGCCACCCGCCTGGGCCGTCGAGCCCGCCAGCGCCACTGTGAGGACCAGCGGCCATGAACGCCTTCGCAGCAACGTCCTCCAAGGCTAGCAGCCTCCGCGACCGCGGCAGTAAATCTCTGATCTCGTTGACGATTGCGAGCCGTTTGGCATCGCCGAGGACTGTTTCAGGCCGAAGCGGCCGCGGCGTGGCGCAGGGCGGACTCGGTCTTGCCCCCGACGATGGCGGGCGCCTCGCGGACCAGGGTGTCGTCGGTCAGCGCGTGCACCATGAACAGCGCGAAGTCGGTGCGGCGGGTTCGGTTGCTCGCCAAGATCGGGTCGCCCACGTGGCGGCTCCACACGGGCAGGCCCTCGCTGTCGCCTTCTTCGAGGTCACTGCCCCGCACCACCGTCCAGCGCCGCTCGCTCGCGAAGATCCGGTCGCAGGCCTCCACCTGGTCGTGCAGGTCGACCCAGCGAAACAGCCGAGCGATGAAGCCACCCACGGTCACCAGGGCCCGCACCTTCAGCGAGTAGACGTCCTGGCCGTCGCGGGTGATGTGCCAGCCGCACGAGAACACCAGGCGCGCGTGGTCCTCGGCGTGGTCGAGCACGGCCAGGGCGGTCCCCGACGCGTAGTGCTGCATGCCGTAGGGCACGAGCACGGTCAGCACGCCGTCGCAGCCCGCCACCGCACGGCGGATGACCTCGCGGTCGTCCGTGGCCCCCGGAACGATGGTGATCCGCCCCGCGAAGCGCTCCAGCTTGGCCACGCTGCGTTCGCGACAGACCCCTACCACCTCGTAGCCACGGGCCAGCGAGTGCTCGATCATGTATTGCCCGAGCTTGCCCGAGGCGCCAACGATGCAGACCTTCATGCCCTTGGTTGTAGAGCCTCAAATTTGAATCGGCCATCGCATGTTTTGCATCTGCGCTATACATATTTGAATGAGGCCATCGCGTGTGACCTTCGACTGGACTCGGGCCCGGGCGTTCCTCGTGGCGGCCGAGGAGGGCTCGTTTTCCGCGGCGGCGCGGGTGCTGGGCGTCTCTCAGCCCACGCTGGGGCGCCAGGTCGCGTCCCTCGAAGAAGAGCTGGGCGTGGTGCTGTTCGAACGGATGGGGCAGGGCGTCCAGGTCACGCCGACCGGCATCGAGCTGCTCGAGCAGGTGCGGCAGATGAACGACGTCGCCGACCGCATCGGCCTCATTGCGGCCGGGCAGTCTCAGCAGGTCGACGGCACCGTCCGGCTCGCGGCCAGCCCCGCCGTGGCCGCGCACGTGCTGCCGCCCGTGCTCGAGGCGCTTCGCAAGCAGCATCCCGGCATCGACCTCGAGCTGGTCGTCTCCAACTCCAGCAGCGACCTGCGGCGCCGCGAAGCCGACCTCGCGATCCGGCACTACCGGCCGCAGGGTGACGACCTGTTCGCCCGCCTGCTCGAGGCCGAGACCGAGGCGCACCTGTACGCGACCCCGAGCTACCTGCGGCGCATCGGCAACCCAACGACGCCCGAGGCCCTCGCCGAAGGCGGGCAGATCATCGGCTTCGAAGACATGAGCGGGATGCTCCCGGGGCTGCGCGCGGCCGGCTATCCCTTCGGCGACGACTGTGCCCCCGTCCGCACCGACGACCACCTCGTGCAGTGGGCCCTGGCCAAGCGCGGCCTGGGTCTGTGCGTGATGATGCAGGCGGTCGGCGATGCGGAGCGTCGCGTACGAAGGGCGTTACCCCAGGGCCCCCCGGTGGTGTCGCTGCCCGTGTGGCTGGTCAGCCACCGCGAGCTCAAGACGAGTCGGCGGATCCGGGTGGTCTTCGATGCGCTCGCGCAGGCACTGAGCGCCGCCTGACCGCGGGGGCCCTCTGAGCGCCTCCGAACCCCCGTAGGCCGTCGGCGGTGCGCTCCGATGGAGTGAACGCGGAGTTCCCGCGGGTCCCGACCACACCGCCCTTGACGACCCGGTGACCCCGGGCAAGCCTGCGTCGCGTGCGACGCTATGCGTTCCCGTTGGCCGCGTTGATCGTGATCGGAGCCCCCGCCGGGTGTCTGAAGATCCCCCCCGAGCTGCCGGAGGAGCCCGATGCGACCCCAGGTGCGCCGAGCACCGCGGCCGACATGCTCGATCGCTACGTCGAAGGCTCGGGCGGCGAGGCGACCCTGCGGGGAATCGCGGCGCGGTCGATCGAGGCGCGGATGATCGTGCGCGGCCAAGCCGAGTGCGCGCCCGAGGACGAAGCCTGCTCCACCGACGACCAAGTGGGCTCCTTCCTGCTCAAGACCACGTCCGACGGCAAGCTCTACCGCCGCACCGTGCTCAACGACCTCGTCGAAGAAAAGGGCTTCGACGGCAAGGTCGGCTGGCAGCTGGCGGGTGAGCTGCTGCGCCTCGAAGACCGGAACGAGCTCGAGCTGTCGCGCGAGGACGCCATTCTCCACTGGTACTTCGACCTCGAAGAGCGCGGCGTGCAGGTCACCCTGGCCCGGCCGCGCAAAGAAGACAGCGACGGCAACGTGGCCACGCTGGACGGGATCCACTGGGAGGGAGGCACCGTCGCCACCAGCCCCAAGACGATGTGGTTCGACCGCTCCACCGGCCTGCTCCGCGAGGAGATCGTCGAAGAGAGCATCGAGGACATCGTCCAGCGCCAGACGATCATCTACGACGACTATCGCGAGATCGACGGGGTCCAGGTGCCCTTCACCATCCGCGTGGTCAACGTGCTCGGCGAGCAGGAGCAGGTGGTCGAGTTCGTGACCCAGCGGATCGACCACGAGGCGGTCGAGGCCACGCAGTTTGCGATGCCCGTGCTCCCGCCGCCCAAGCCCGTGCCCGATCAGCGCCTGGCCGCGCTGCGCCAGGCCGAGCAGGGCGCCAAGGAAAAGCCCAAGGACTTGGGCGCCCAGGTCGCCTTGGTCCGCGCCTCCTGGGTGGCGGGGCACTTCGACACCACCGTGTCCGCGGCCAAGGCCGCGCTGGCCATCGACGCCAAGGAGCCCGAGGTCCTGCTGCTGCTGGCCCGGGCCCACGTGCTGCGGGGCGAGACCAAAGAGGCCTCCGCCGTGCTGCGCAAGCTGGAGTCGCTCGAGATCGTCAAGCCGGAGATCATCGCCCTCGAAGAGGCGTGGATCCACTACCGTCGCCGCGACTACAGCAAGCTCGCCAAGGCCCTCGACGCCGTCGGCAACCCCGTGTTCGCCGGGCGCTTCCGCAGCTTCGTGGGCAAGCCCCTGCAGTCGAAGGTGGCCAAGAACGCCTGTGTGACCACGCTGCCGCTGGTGGCCACCTCGCCGCTCGCGGTGGTGGAGATCGAGGTCGAGGGCTCGCCCGTGCAGGCGATCATCGACAGCGGGGCGTCGGACCTCATCCTGTCGCAGTCGTTCACCGCCGCGCAGGCCATCTCGACGCGCCCGCTGTCCGCGGGAGCGCCTCAGGGCACCCCCACCGTCGGCTACGCCCAGGCCGAGTCGATGACCCTCGACAACCTCACCATCTCCAACGTGCCGATCGACGTGTTCAACGATCTGGCCATGTCGGAGATGGCCGGCCAAGACCTCGACGAGGTCCAGGCGGTGCTCGGCCTGAGCATGCTGTCGGATTTCCAGATCACCCTGGACATCCCCGGCAAGTCGCTCGAGCTGGTGGGCAAGGGCAACCGCTGCAAGAGCGAGCGCGCGGCTCGACGCTCCGGCGACGGTATGCCCTTTTGGCAGCACGAGACCCACTACATCTACGTGCAAGGGGCCATGAACGGCGCCGAGGGCCTATACCTGCTCAACACGGGCATGCGCGGGGCCGACATCACCGCCAACCTGCTGGCCTACGGCCACGCGGGCGTGGGCATCCCGCCCATGAAGGACGGCGCGGCCATGGGCACCATCGGCTCGTTCGCGCTGGGCGGCGTCGAGCAAAAAGGCCTCGCCTCCGCGGTGGCCTTCGTCGATCCCAACGGCCAGGTCCGCGGGTTCTTCGAGCGCATGGAGACCAGCGGCGGCTTCCGTGAGGACGGCATGCTCGGGCTCGCCGTGCTCGGCGAGCAGCGGATCACCATCGACTTCGAAGACCGCCGCATCTACCTCGCCAAGTCCGAGCCCGCGTCATGAGTGATTCGTCGACCCTGGTCGTTTATCGCGGAGCCCACGGGGTCCTCGACGGGGCTTGGGTCGACGCCCCCTGGCTGGCCGTCGACGAGGACGGCACCATCACCGCCACCGGTCACGCGGGCACCGAAGCCGTCGCGCCTCCGGCCGGGGCCATCGTGCGCGACCTGGGCCCGGTGATGGTGCTGCCGGGCATGGTCAACGCCCACAGTCATGCGTTTCAGCGGGCGATCCGCGGCGCCACCCATCGGCGCGGGGCCAATGATCCCTCGTCGTTCTGGAGCTGGCGCGAGGCCATGTACCGCTGCGCCCAGCAGCTACGGCCCGAAGACGTCTACCGGGTCACCCGCCAGGCCTACGCCGAGATGCTGGCCGCGGGCATCACCTGCGTGGGCGAGTTTCACTACGTGCACCATCAGCCCGACGGGCAGCCCTACGACGACGCCAACGAGCTCAGCGCCCAAGTGGTGCGTGCCGCGGCCGACGTGGGCATTCGCGTCGTCATGCTCGAGGTGCTCTACCTGCGGGCGGGCCACGGACGCGATGCCCTGCCCGAGCAGCGCCGCTTCTGCGATGCAGGGGTCGACGCCTATCTGCAGCGCATCGACGACCTGCGCGGGCGAGGCATCGAGGTCGGGCTCGCGCCCCACAGCATGCGCGCCGTCCCCGGCGAAGCCCTGCAGCAGGTCGCGCGCTACGGCCACGAGCACGGCCTCGTGCTGCATACCCACCTGAGCGAGCAGCCGCGCGAGAACGAGGAGTGCCAGGCGGAGCACGGGATGACGCCGAGCCAGCTGTACTCCGAGGCCGGCTTCTTCGAGCGCCCGCGCAGCTTCACCGCCGTGCATGCCGTCCACACGACCGCGCAGGACCAGGCCTTGCTCGCCCCGCAGCACGTGTGTGCCTGCCCCACCACCGAGGCCGATCTCGGCGATGGCATCGTGCCCGCCACCGACCTGCTCGCAGCCGGGGGCGAGATTTCCCTGGGCAGCGACAGCAACTCCGTCATCGACCTGGTGCAGGAAGCCCGGCTGCTCGAGATGGACGAGCGCCTGCGGGTGCAGGCCCGGCTGCAGCTGTGCGACGACCAGGGGCAGCTCGGCCTCCCGCTCTTGCACGCCGCCACCGCGGCCGGGGCCTCCTCGCTCGGTCGCTCGAACAGCTCCGGTCGGCTCGCCGTGGGTCGCCCCTTCGACGCCGTCACCATCGGCATCGATCGGCCCTTCTTTGCCGGGATCGACGGTGCCCACCTGCTCGATGCCCTGATGTGCGCGGGCACGGCCGCCCAGGTCCGCGACGTCTTCGTCGGAGGCGTATGCCGAAGCTGAGCCGACCGGGTCCCCGACCTGCTCGCGGGGGCCCGTGGCGAGGCTGAGTCGCACCCGCTGGCTCGCCGGACTCGGCGTGGTCGTGCTCGTGGCCTGTGCCTCGAAGACCGACGAGCGCGTGCGTCAGGCCTGGGGTGGCGCGTCCGAGAACCCGGACGACGTCGTAGGCGGACCGACCCGAGACCGCGAGGTCAACGAGGACGGCACCCCCCGCACCCCGACCCTGTACGGGTGGGACCGGGTCGACGAGAT
Source organism: Myxococcota bacterium (assembly GCA_039028615.1). Lineage (GTDB taxonomy): Bacteria > Myxococcota_A > Polyangia > Nannocystales > Nannocystaceae > Paraliomyxa. The sequence goes on from JBCCHT010000053.1 coordinate 35,693, forward strand.
CCTCGACGTCGCCATCGCCGAGGTCAGCCTGGGCACCGACGACGAGGTCTTGGCGCGTCTCGCGAAGCGGTGGTGCAACGTCGAGCCCGTCGCGAAGGATGTCGAGAAAAACCTCGTGTGGGTCTGTATCCCCAAGCCGCAGGTCCTGATCGAGGGTCACTCGTTCACCCTCGAACTGAGCGGAGAGGGTGTGATAGGTCTCGTGGCCGCCGAGCTCTCCGCCGACGAGAGCACCCGGTTGGCCGCCGAGGCCCGAGAACGAACCGAACGCTGGTGCGCCCAAACATGGACCCCCAGTCCCCGCCCTTCCCCCGAGCAAGCTCCGCTGGCCGAGACCGCACCGCAGATCGACACATGCGTGGTCGAAGGCAGCGCGTTGCTCAGCGTCGCCCGCTACCTCGAGGGCGAAGGACCGAGCTGGCGAGTCTCCATGGCCGTCATCGATGCGAGCTGAAGCCATGATCGATCTGTCTTCTCCCACCAAGCACGCGGGGGTCCTGATCCCGCTCGACCCCTTCCGAGTCAGCCACCTCGCGGCCACCGCCGCCGAGCTGCTGGTGAGCAAGGCGCGGAACATCACCGACGCCAAGCTCGTGCTCACCCGGCACCCGCAGGCACAGCTGGTCATCGGGCGCATCGAAGGCTCGGTGGTCGAGGGCGATCCTCCCACCTTCTGGCGACAGAACGCCGACATCGCCATGGCCATGAGCCAGGTCGTGCCCCGCCAGCTGTTCATGTACTACGTGCAGAGCGCCCCGCCCGAGGAGCGCCGCGAGGGCTTCGTCGTCGCGCAGCGCGGGCAGGTCCTCGCCGCCGACGAGAGCAGCGCAGAAAGCCAGACCGAGGGCGCCGAGGTGTGGGCCGTCGAGCAGCTGTGCTCGCAGCTCCGCCTCGACCCCGCCGAGCTCGCCAGCGGCTTCGAAGGTGGCCCCAGCGTCGAGATCTCCCTGCTGGAGCCCAACGTCGACGACCAGGCCATGCTCATGACCCTCGCCGGTCAGCCGCCCGAGGGCGACCCCGGCGAAGGTGCCGAAGACGGCCCCACCCAAGCCGCGCCGCCCCCCGGAGGCCCCGCCGGCCCCGGTGGACCCGGCCCCGCTCAAGGGCAGCCGCAGGCCCCCGCCAAGCCCAAGCTCTCCGTCGCCGACGACATCAAGCGCCGCGAAAAGGAGCGCGCCGACGAGGTCGAAGAGCAGCGCCGCCGCGCCGACGAGGTCAAGTCCGACCTCCCCTTCCTCGTCGACGACCTCGGCATCGTCGTCTGCCCCAAGGCCGAGCTGTCCGAGCCCGACATCATCGACCCGCTCATCGTGGGCAAGATCTCCGGTGATCTCCCCCCCGGCCTCCCCGGCAAGCTCACCGAGGACCTCCAGGGCAAGCGCTGCGACGTCGCCCTCCGCGTCGACTTCTACAGCGAGGTCTTCCTCGACAGCACCCCGCTGTCCCGCCCGGCCATGGAAGAGCGAGCCGAGACCCGAACCATCGGCGGCAAAGAGATTCGAGTCATCGAAGCCCTGGCCCCCCGCCTCGGGTACGGGACCTTCCTGACCACGGGCAAGGCCCCCCACGTCTTCGTCTCCCGCAAGCCCGACCTGGCCCTCCCCGAGGACCTCATCCTCGACCTCCTGGGCTAGAGCCTCCGAAAACGTACGTCGTTGCGCCCCGCTCTTCGCCAAAGCTCCCCCATGAGCTTCGAGCGAAGACGGGCGCACCTCGTGCTCGCGCCGCCCGTTCGAGCGTCGTGAGGGTCGGATATCAGCTTCGAGCAGGGGCGAACGGCCGTCCTGCTGGCGCCGTCTGTTCGAGCGTCGCGGACGTTTCTCATGAGCTTCGAGCGGAGACGGGCGGGCGCCTGCTGACGCCCGGCCTCCTTCCCACTCGTGCTCGTCGGGGAATTGGAGCACTGGGTGCTTGTAGCGGCGCATGAGTCCCCTCCTGCGCGCGACCGGGCCCCTGCCGTGCTGCGCGGGCCCGCCCGACCTGGGCAGCCATGCCGTCCTCGACTCCGAGCGGCCGTCCGAAAATCGACTCTGAGGCGATGGCTCCGCTCCTGACGCCTACACGACGCAGCGTCCAACTGCAACCAACGACCAGGGCAGAACAAGCCCCCGAAGCGCCACCACTCTACGCCCCAACAGCGCCCAACGACCCCGGGGCTGCAACCCACCCAAGAGCCCTTCACCGCCCCACGCCCCCCGAGCAACCACCAACCAGCGCAGCAGAGCGCACCAGAAGCCCGGAGAGATCCCGCCTTCGAGTTGCGGGGGGCACCCGCGTAGCCGGAAGGGGCCCCCGGTCGCGCGCAGGAGGGGACTATGCGCCCCTACAAGCACCCAGTGCCCCAATTCCCCGACGAGCACGTCCGGGGTAGGCGTCTGGCGTCAACAGGGCCCCCCACCCCCCAACGAAGCCGAGCTCTCCACTCCCCAGGTCCCTCCACTCCCCAGGTCCCTCCACTCAATCAACCTCTCAACCAAAAGGAAAAACGAGAACCGCCCAGCAGCCCTCGCCCATCCCCAAATTCAGCCCCCCTAAAACCGAACCGTAGCCTGCACCCCAAAGTTCGTGAGCGAAGCCGTAGGCGTAATACTCACCCGCTCCAACCGCGGCCGATTCACCAACAACGAAATCCCACTCGCCAAAAACACCGGCGAAGCCACCAACACCATCAACCCCACCCGAGCGTTCTTCACTTCCCCCAGCGCCTCATCCGCCAACGCCAATTCCTCGGGACTCAGCTGCGTCGTCGCCGGATCAAAACTATTCGCAATCCGCAGACTCCGAACCGACCCGAGCCCCACCATCGACGACCCCACCGCGATCCCCGTCAGCCCCGCCAACATCGAAGTCGCCCCGAGCCCGATCGCAATCCGCCGCCGCCTCTCGAGCGGCAGCCGAGTCCCTTGCTGAAGCAGCTGCCCGATCTCCCGAGCACCAAACGCCCCGAACGCCGCCCCGCCGATGCTGAACCCGATCGTCCCGAACAGCCGCCCCGATCGAAGCCCGATGTCTCCCGCATCGGGCACCGAGCAAGTATTCAGGTCGTTCTGATCGTCACAATCCGGCAACAGCACCGATCGCGCCGTGATCGTACTCGCCGCAGCAAAACCCGCGCCGAGCCCCATCAACACCACCGCGTCGACCGGTCGCGCCCGCTTGGGCTTGTCGGGAAAGGGATCGTTGACCCCCTCGCGGCTCATGTAGCGCCGAGTCGTGGGCGGATTCCACTTCTTCGCGTCCGCCCCCGTCTGCGCCAAGAGCTCCGACGCCGACAGCGTCGTGTCTTCTGGTTCTTCCGATGCCCAGTCGTCGTCGAGCATCATGATCTCGTCCCCGTCTTCGTCGAGGATGACGATCTCGTCCCCGTCGTCGTCGTAGATGACGCCGCTTTCGTCGGCCTGCTCTGCACTTCCTCGCGGCTGCAGCGGCACGGAGGCCTCGTGTTCATGCTCGTGATCGTGGCCATGACCGTGACCGCCGGGGTGCCCCCACGCGGTCGCGGAGGTGAACGCAACGGCCATCCCCACGAAGCACGCGAGAGACGAAGGGCGAAACCAACGATGAATCCGATGACGCGACAATGATCTGTTTCTCTTCCGGGGGCGAACGACTCTGTGAATGAGTTGCCCCGAAGCGGCAGAACATTGCTGAATTCTTTTTTCTAGAAGAGATCCGTAATGAAGGGCGGTTGAGGTGACGAGGCAATTGCAGTGTTCGCCGCGCCGCTGCGGTTTGTGCCGGCAATTTTCGCCGGCGTTCGAACGAAGTTCGGGCCGCGCATCCACTCGGGTCTCGAGGGATGGCGGCCCGACCAAGTCGGCATCGCGGGGCTTTTTGTTTCGACGAGCGGATGGCCCGAGTCTCGGCTAGACCCGGGCCACCACGCGATTAGGGCTCTTTCGGCTACGGAGCGAGGCGTGTACGAAGCTTGGAGAGGATCTCCTCTTCGCGGGCGCTGCTCTCGGGCTCGGCGAGCTGGTTGCGAATGAGCGTATCGAGGACGTTCTCGCGCTCCGGGTGTGGCGGAAGGTGCTCCGACAGGCCGAGCTTGCGGCTGGCGAGGACCTTCAGGAAGGGCTCGATCTTGCGGATCTCTTGTGCGATCCGCATGGTTACGGCTTTACCTTCGCCACGACGGGCGGGGTACTTGGGTGCACATCGTTCGACTGCGGCAACGAGATCGCGTGCGAGCTCGAGGTCGACTTTGTCTTCAACGCCGAAGCTGGCTACGACAATCGGTCGGCTCTGCGCCTTCCGGGTGCCGTCGCCGGACCACCAAACGTTGTGTGCGATGGAGAGGTAGGTGCGGCGGGTGTCGCCACATCGGACTCGGTTCCTGCGTAGGTACATTGCTAATCCCCGTGGTTGAGGGCCTGGATGGGTCTTCTCACCACCGGCCTTGCTGGTCGTCTGGTTCGACGGACGCCCAGTGCAAAGCTTCAATCGCTCGAGAGACGGCTCGTCGGTGTGTTGCAGGCTGCAACACCTCTAAAAGCCACCCAGAGGCCATAAAAAGCACGAATTCCAGGCTAGCCCGGGCTTGGGCGTGCGGCCACTCGCATTTGCTCTTGGGAAATGTATCTATTGGGAATCATTGATCAAAAATATTGACAGTGGTGGAGCTTACCCCCGTGGAAACCCTTGATGGAAACCCCTGACACCCGCGACACGCCCGATGCGCCAGTGGTTTGAAAAACCGGGTCTCACTTCGAGCGTTTTGGATTGCTACGGTGTCGATTAAATGAAGATCACCCGCGTCTTTGCGACCGTCTTCGTCGCCGCGTTTGCCACCGCATGCAAGCCCACAGAAGGTGCAACCGCGACGCCCGGGGACGTGAACGCCGATGGTCCGGTGGTGGCCACTGCGCCAACCGAAGCACCGTCGACGGGTGACGATCAGGGCCGCGACAATCAGCCGCAGATCGATGACGAAGGGCCGTCGGACGATCTCGCGCCGTCGGGGAATTCCGACCCGAATCCCTATATCGCCCCACTTCTCCGCCACGCAGGAGATCTCACCGTGCACGCTCCACCACAGGCGCGCACCGACTTCATCGCGGGACGACTTCGCTCCCACATCGAGGGCGCGCTGTCCAAGGGTCGGGGCCGAGTGTGGGTCGGACCCCAGGTGCCGGGCTTCGTCGTACTGATGGAAGGGAGCATGGAGCTCTTCCTGCTCGACCGTGTGGGCGACGAATTCCTCGCCTTTTATCGCGACCCCTACGGCGCGGGCAGCTGCCAGCTCGGTGACGAGACAAACTGTCACTTCTTCGCACGCCTGTACGACATCGAGGGGAAGGTGCAGTGGGAGCGACCGCTGCACGAGGCGCTGTCGGCCCCGAGCTACCTCGAGATCCAGGACGTTCGCTACGCCGACGGCACGCTGTACTTCAACGAGGCGTGTCAGAGCTACTCGCGCCGGGTCAAGGGCAAGTGCTCCTCGCTCGTCGCCATGGACCCGACCACGGGTGAGGTCCGCTGGCGCACCGATCCCTTGGTGTCCAACGGCGAGTTCCTCGTGCACGGCGACTACATCATCAGCGGCTACGGCTTCACCGAAGAGCGCGACCACGTGTTCGTGGTCTCTCGTGCGGACGGGACGATCGAGCAGCGGATCAAGGTGCCCAAGTCACCCGAGACCTTCGCCGTGAGCGAAGACGACGGCGTGCTCGAAGTGCGGATCTATTCCTCGCCCGCGCGAGTGTTTTCCATGAAGGACTGGGACACCGAGCGGCCGCGGCTGGTCGAGCTGGGCCGCGCGTCGGGAGGCAAGGGAAAGTCCCGGCGCCGCCGCTGAGGCCGGTCTGGCTGGGCACCGAGCCCCGCGCAATCGGCGTCCCGAGCACGATTGGGGACTTTGTCGCGCCCTGCGATCGTTGGTTGTAGGCTGCGGCGGACCCGAGCCTGCTCGGGGGTGTCGCGGGCTTCCGAAGCCCCTGCCGAGACGAGACACGCACGTGAGACGCTCTGCTCTTTCCCGAGTCGTTCCGATGGGCCCGCTGTGGGCACTGGCCCTGGCCGCCTGTTCGCCGCTGTCGGACACCACGACCGACAACGACCCCCCGACGGGCGCGACCCCGAGCCCGGCCGCTGCCAAGCCCAAGCCCGCGCCGGCCGACGACGCCGAGGTCGCCCACGCCGACGGCACCAAGACTCCCGCCGCGGAGGCGGCACCCGAGCCCGAGCCCGAGCCCGAGCCCGCGGTCGTCGACCCGCTCGCACCGCTGCCCGCCGAGGTCGCCGATCGCTTCGCCAACCTCCCGAGAGACCCTCGTCCCGACTCGCTGATCCGCAACTCGCACTACTGGATCTCCAACGAGCTCAACCAGCAGCTTTGGTACGACCACATCCAGGATCAAGGCGGGGCGTATCTCGGAGTCGGCACCGACCAGAACTACATGCTGGCGGGTTGGGCCAAGTCCGACCTCATCGTGGTCGTCGACTTCGACCTTTCGATCATCGACCTGCATCGCGTCTACACCCTCTTCTTCGAAGAGGCCGACACCTTCGAGGACTTCATCTCGCGCTGGTCGGCCGACCGTGAAGAGGAAGGCCTGGCCCTCATCGACGAGCGCTACGCCGAGCGGCCCGACTACGAGCGCATCCGCAAGGCCTACAAGATCGCCCGGCAGCTGGTCTCCGCCCGGCTCCGCAACGTTCGCAAGGCCTACGACAAGCGGGGCATCCCCACCTTCGTCAGCGACCAGGCCCAGTACGAGCACATCCGCACCTTGTCTCGCAACGGGCGGATCTACGCCGTGCGCGGGGACTTCACCGCCGACGAGACGATGGTGGCGGTGCGCAAGGCGATGGCCGACTCCGGCTTTGCCTTCAACGTGATCTACTTGAGCAACGTCGAGCAATACATCGACTACACCCCCGAGTTCCGTCGCAACCTGGGCGGCCTGCCCGTGGGCGACAAGGGCGTCGTGGTGCGTACGCTGGGCTGGAGCGCGTTCGGCTTCGCCGAGGGCGAGGAGTACCACTACAACGTGCAGCCCCTGCCCAAGTTCGTGCAGTGGCTCAATGAGAGTCGCACCAAGAACTTGCCCGCGATGCTCCATCACCGCACTCGAGTCGACACCGTGGGGCTGTCGCTGCTCGACGGCGAGGTGAAGGTGTCCAAGCGGCCGCCCGTGGTCGCCGAGTGAGGCACGCGGGGTCGAGCCGACCGCGGTGGGCCCTGGGCCCGGGCTTGGCCCTAGCCCTGGCGGCCTGCTCCGGCTCCGCGCCGCCCAGCGGCCCGGCGACGGCGCCCGTGGCCCACGTCGAGCCCGTCGACGACCCGGTCGAGACCGACGACCCCAGTCCAGACAGTCCCGCTCAGGCGAGCGCACAGACGCCCGAGGAGCCCGCAGCCGAGCCCGAGCCCGCGCCGCCCGTCGAAGATCCCTGGCTGCGCGATCTGCTGGCCGCGCGACCCCAGCGATTCGGCACGGTGCTCGAGGACCCGGCACGCTACCGGCTCCAGATCCTCGTGACCGTGATCCAGCCGGGCGCAGACGGACCGACCGTCGTCGAGCACCCCTATCGCGTCGACGCCGAGTACGTCTATCCCGCGTCCGCCATCAAGACCTTCGCCGCCGTCGGAGCCCTCAAGGTGCTCGCCGAGCTGCGCGGGCAGGGGCATCGCGTCGGGCTCGACACGCCGCTGGCGTACTGCGAGGGCGAAAAGGGTCCCTGCGACATCGAGACCGACGACTCCAACGTCGACAGCGGCACGATCACCGTCGGGCACGAGATCCGCAAGATGCAGCTCGTGTCCAACAACGTGTCGTTCAATCGGCTCTACGAGCTGGTCGGGCACCGCGAGCTCAACGAGATGATGTGGGCCATGGGGTTTTCCACCCTGCGGGTCCAGCATCGGATGTACGGGGTCAAGGATCCCGCGATGCAGCGGATCACGCCGCGGATCGAGCTACGGCCCCGACGCGGCAAGAAGGTTCTCGTGCCGCGGCGGGTCAGCGATCTCGAGATGCCGCCCGCCGAGTTCGACGAGCTCGAGCTCGGCATCGCGTACATCGACGACGCGCTGGACGAGCGCGTGGAGACGCCGCTGGACTTCAGCACCAAGAACTACGTCTCCATTCGCGACCTGCATGCCCTCGCGCTGGCCATCGCTCGGCCCGGCCTGCCCGGCGTGCCCGATCTGAAGCTCACCAAGAAGCACCGCGCTCACCTCGTCGCCGCGATGGCCGACAACCCGGCCGAGTCCGACAACCCGGTCTACCCCGACATGCGCAACGGTCTGCGCTACAAGACGATGATCGGGGGCATGAGCAAGGTCGTGCCGCTGCCCCGGATCCGCTACGTCGGCAAGGCCGGGCGCGCCTACGGATTCCACCTCGATAACGCCTATGTCGAAGATCGGCAGACCCACCGTGCGATGGCGATTACGGTGGTGATCTATGCCAATGAAAACCGTGTGCTCAACGACAACGTCTATGAGTACGATGGTGTGACGCGTCCCTTCTTGAAGGCCCTGGGCCGGACGCTCGCGCAAGCCGTGTTCGTCGACGGCAGTGGTGTCTAGAAGCGAGCGAACGCACGATACCGCCTCAGTGCACTTTGCCGTCAGTCGCGAGACTCTGGCGGCATGCGGAATGGATACTCGAAACTCGTGGGTATGGGGGCAGTGCTGTGCGCCCTGAGCCTCGGCTGTAACGACGGCTCGTCATCGAGCCCCTTCGACACCAACGCGAGTTCCGGCGGCAACGCACCTCCGGCCACCAGCGCAGCGAGTTCGGACGGTCCCGCCGACGAGACCGCGGGCGCCCTGCTCGACCTGGCCAATGGCGACATTCCGCCGCCTCCGCTGCCCACCTGCGAGATCGTCGACGGCATGGATGCGGTGGGCGACTGCAGCGACGAGGCGCCCGCCGATTCCTTCGATCCCGAGGTGCAGTGGTCGTGGAACGGACCGGCCTCCAGCGTCACCCCGCTGGTCATCAACCTCACCGACGACGACGGCGACGGCAACCCCACGCCCTGCGACATCCCGGACATCGTGGTGACCACCGAGGGCGGGAGCATCGTGGTGCTCGACGGCGAGACCGGGGCCGAGCACTTCACCATTCCCACCCTCGTCAACGGGCAGGTGACTCCGGCCGCGGGCGACATCGACGGGGACGGCCTGCCCGAGATCGTCTCGGCCGTCGGCTTCCCGCTGACTCCGCTCGCGCTCGTGGCCTTCGAGCACGACGGCACCCTCAAGTGGCAGACCGAGCCCGTCTGGGAGCAAGACCAGGGGGGCGCCCTCGCCATCGCCGACCTCGACAACGACGGCTCGCCCGAGGTGTTCGCCGAGGGCATCATCGTGAGCGCCGACGGCATGGTGCGCTTCGACGCGCCCGCGCAGACGGGGTGGTTCATCGGTCAGCGCAACACCGCGTCGATCGCCGCCGACCTCGATGGCGACGAAGACCTCGAGGTCATCTTGGGGCAGTCCGCCTACCACCACGACGGCACCCTCTATTACGAGCTGCCCGAGGTCGTGCCCGGCTACCCGCAGGTCGCCAACCTCGACGGCGACGACGACCCGGAGATCATCGTCAACAACGACCAGGGGATCACCATCCTCGAGCACGACGGCACGATCAAGAACTTGAACATGCGGCCCACCGGAGACCCGGCGGGCTTCGGCGCGTGGTTTCGGCCCGCCACCGTGCACGACTTCGACGGCGACCAGGTCTCCGAGTTCGCGGTCAGCTCCGCGTCGAGCTACAGCGTCTTCGAGCCCAACCTCATCGTCAATTGGAGCACGCCCGTGCAGGACGGCAGCGGGTGGGCGGCAGGGACCGCCTTCGACTTCCTCGGCGACGGGGGAGCGGAGGCCATGTACGCCGACGAGAGCACGCTGTTCGTCTTCGACGACACGGGCAACGTCGTGCTCTCCGTGCCGCGGAGCTCCCGGACCCTCATCGAGTATCCCGTGGTGGCCGACGTCGACAACGACGGCTCCGCGGAGATCGTGGTGGTCTCGAGCAACGACTGGGACGACAACCAGACCTCGCCCACCGTACAGGTCATTCGCGACGCCGAAGATCGCTGGATTCAAGCGCGGAGGATCTGGAACCAGCACACCTATCACGTCACCAACGTGCGAGAGGACGGCACCATCCCCGAGGTCGAGCCGCCGAGCTGGCGTCTGCTCAACACCTATCGCACCAACGCGCAGATCGAAGGCGGCATCGTCTGCCAGCCGCCCGTCGAGGGCTGAGCCTCAGGCGCCCGGCATCGAGTCGAGCTGGGTCACCAGCGAGGTCGGGTCGACCACCGTCAAGGTCGGCCCGCTTCGTCGCAGCTTCACCGGGTCGTTGCGATCTTGGAACAGCACCAGGTTGTGCAGGCGGGGGAAGCCGGGGTGAAAGACCGGCCCCAGCGCGGTGGGGACCTTGATCCCGTCGCAATCGGGCCGCTGACGGATCGCGTCGCCCAGCATCTGCGTCTGCGACGGGGCGCCCGCCGCATTGAGCCCCGTTCGCACCACCCCCGGCTGGACCAGGTCGTGCTGATCGATGCCCAGCGCGTTTCGGACCACCACGTTGGTCAGGTCCAAAAGCTTCGCGCCCACCACCTCGACCCCGCACATCAGGCGGGTAGGCGTGCCTTGGATGAGGCCGGCGAGCAGCAAGTCTTGCTCGACTTCGAAACTCGCTAGAGTTTGGGAACCGGCCAAATATAGGGTTGGTGCACTCCCGGGTGAATTGTATCGACCCCCCAAAGTACCCGCATGTTCACCGCTGAGGAACTTGGCGCGCTCGATCTGCATGAGCGCAGTGACCAGCACCGACCGATAGTAGGTCTCCGTGCCCTGCACCTCGAGTAACGGTACTCGGGCGAGTGCGCCAAGCTGAAGGCTCATGGACGTCGTTCGGTCCTCCGAAACGGGTGATGTGGGGCCGGACCACCCACGCTCAGGCGTGGCTGGTACCGGCGGGGGCGGCCGCAAGCGGCATCTCTTCGGCGGTCATCGGCATCGGGGAGGGGGACATGCCCGCGCCTCCCATGGCGATTGCCAACAACATGTCGATGAGCGTGCGCCCTTGCTGGTTTTGAATGACTTGCAGCGGATTCCGCCCGCCGAACGTGGGGCTGGGCGTACGAAACCACGATTGTGCAGTTTCGGGGGAATAGCCAAAGTCGCTCAAGAGGCCGACCAGCTCGACCAACTCGTTCGCCACCCGGCGTGCGCCGTCGTGCCGAAAGAGTACCGACTCCTTGCCAAAGTTGCGGGCGACCGACTCGGTGCGTTGGCCAGTGGCCTCGGCGAACTCGGCGGGTCGCAGGTTCAACCATTGAGCGACCTCTCCCAGACGTATCTCGCCCGTCGGGGTGACGAACTTGGAGCTGTTCGCCGCGAGTCGTAGGACGAGGTCGGTCATGACAGTGATCGTAGAGCTCGGGTGGAGCTCGCTCAAGATGGAGTCGGCGCTGCTCGCGGGGGGCGGGCATGCGATGGGGTTAGTTTACGACGAGGGGTGGGCGAGTCAAAGACTAGTTGTGGGCTAGTGCTGGGAGTGGAGGTGGTGGGGTCGCTCGCGAGGTTAAGATACTGGGATCAAACGGGAATTGTGTGAAGTTGGTCGGTTGTGTGCTTTGGGGGTAAGGGGGCGCTCTGAACGCGGGGAGTGGGTTTGCTGCTCGGTTTGGATTTCTTGGGGGTGGGGTTGGGTGGTTGCGTAGGTGGTGCTTGTTCGAACGAACGGCTTGCCTGCTTAACGGCTGGCACCCCTCCCGCACGTGCTCGCGGCGATGTTGCATCTGGGTGCTTGTAGGAACGGGTCGTCGCCGCTGTGCGCGAGCGGGCCCCTCCCATCCTGCGCGGCTTCGCTTCAGCCCTCCCCCCACTCGGTCCCCCGTTCGAACGGCGTGTGCGTCCTGCTTGGGTGGCGGGCGGCTTGTTGGTTGGGGCTTCGTGCTCGGTCGAATGGCGAGTGGGTCCTGCTTGGTGGCGGGCGGCTTGTTGATCGGGGGTTGGTGCTTGTTCGAACGGCGTGTGCGTCCTGCTTGGGTGGCGGGTGGCTTGTTGGTCGGGGGTTGTTGGTTGGGGCTTGGTGTTTGTTTGAGCGGTGAACGAACTCGGTGTGTTGACGATGGGGGTCGTCGTCGCTGCTCGAGTTGGGGACCTTCTATCCCTGCGCGGGTCGGTTCTGTTCTGCGTCCGCGGGGAGTTCGAGTGCTCGAGATCACTGGTTGGGGTGGGAGCGTTTGTTGAGAGGCAGGGGGTTTTCGAGGGAGCGAGGGTGGGAGTGCGGGGATCTACTCTAGTGGGGTGGGAAGGATCCCCTGTTGATTTCGGGCTCGAAGTACCCTGATGGAATTGGCGTTTGTCCCCTAAGGTGGTGGAGCATGCGTAGTTACGCCCTCGGTTCGATCCCCGTACTGCTCGCCCTGACCACTCTTTCTCAGCCGGCCCATGCGGCCTCCGAACCGAGCCCCCCGCCGGAACCCGAACTTGCGCCGATTGCCGTTGATGTTGCCCCGGTGGAGTCGAACGCCGAAGGGGAGCTCGAGGCGGGATTGGACGCCGATGTGGTCGCCGACGCTGAAGTGATGGTGGAGGAAGAGGGGCCGTCGGAGGAGGCCGTGGTGGCAGAGGCAGAGGAATCGGCGTCGGTTGGTCCGTCGGCGGAGGTGTCGCCATCGACGGAGGCTCCGGTCGTCGTTCCGCCGGTCTTGTCTCCGCCCGCGCCTACGTGGGGGCCGGTTCGGCCGACCCCTCCGCCGCCGCCGGATCCGGCTCGTACGGATCGAACCATGCGGAAGTTCCGACGTGGTGGCATCGGGATTCTGGCGGTGGGCGGGGCTGGATTGGCGCTCACGGCGGGTCTGCAGGCGGGTCGTGGGGCGGCGCTCAAACGTTGCGCGCGCACTGGCGATCCACTGTCCGATGCCTGTGTCACCTCGGACGTGCTCGAGCGTGAACTGTCGACCTACGGCGCCCTCGGCCTCGCTGCTCTCGTCACGGGCAGCGCGGGCGCGGGCGTCATGTTCGGCAACGCGGCAGCCACCCGCGACGTCGAACGCCACGGCTCCCTCCGTTCCCGCAGCGCCGCCCGGTTCGCCGGCATCATCGCCATCGGAGTCGCCTCCTCCGTCCTGCTCGGCACCAACATCCACTTCGGCCGCGCCGAAGCCCGCTGCGAAGGCGACCCCAACTGCATCGCCCGCCAACGCCCCCTTCGCTGGATCGCCAACGACGGCGCCGCCCTGGGCCTCGCCGCCGGAGCCGGCCTCCTCGGCTACTCCATCGCCTACGACAAACAAGGCAAAGCCCTCATGAAACTCCGCGCCGCCCCGACCATGACCCCCCAACAAGCCGGCCTCTCCGTAACCGTAGCCTTCTAACCTCCCACCCCACGAGCCCTCACCCACCGTCGACCAACCTCGAACGCTCCAAGTGAGGGCTCACCCCGCCCCCTCTCCCAAACGCTGGCGGCTCAACCAAACCCCATACACTCGAGCCGCCAGCGACCCCCTCTCTGCTTCATCAACTACCGTAGCCGAACGAGCGCCCGCTCCCCCCACCGCCAACTGCCGTAGCGAACCAGCGATCGCTCCCCGCACCACCAACTTGCCGTAGCCAACGAGCGATAGCTCCCGCACCACCAAACTGCCATAGCGAACCAGCGCCTGCTCCCCGGCAACGGCGAATACCGTAGGCGAACGAGCGCCGCTCCCTGCCCCAACCTCCGCCGTCCGCCAACTGCCGTAAGCGAACGAGCGCCAACTCCCCGCCTCGCCGACTGCGGTCAGCCAACGAGCGACCGCTGCCCGCCGATTGCCGTAAGCGAACGAGCGCCAGCTCCCCCGCCCAGCAAAAGGGGCCGCGCCGGGGGGAGGGCCCCGAACCCCGACCGAGGACTTAAGGCGGGCAGAAATACCTACGCCCTACTCCAACCGCCACGCCCGACCCGCAGGGCGGGGTTTGGGAGGGACCCGTCGACAGCAGGCCCCGTGCACCGCAGCGGGCGCCTGCCACCGAACACCCCCAGCAGACCCCCCGAGCACCCCCCGACACCGCTCAACTCACCCCACGAAGCCCGCAATTCGACTCACCCCGCCCCAGCCACCGCCTCAATCCGAGCCGGCACACTCTTATGCCAAGGCGTCCCCGCAATCGGATCCCGATCCTCCGCCCGAGTGAGCTCATTCGTCGACAACCCCCGCGGCGCCGCCCCAGCATCCGGCCCGTCATAGTCGAGCCCATACCCATTGGGCAGCGACACATGCCCCGGCCGCATCATCTCCGTGACCTCGACCGACACCACCCCCTCCCCACGCCGCGTGGTGAGCCGAGCGAAGTCCCCCGTCGACAGCCCGAGCGCTTCGGCATCCGCTGCGCACATCCGCAGCGCCGCCCCCTTGGCCTTGGGCCGCGCCTTGGGATTCCGAACGATCGTGTTGGTCGTCTCGGAGCGCCGCTCCCCCGCCGAGAGCACGAAGGGATAGTCCGGCTCCGGCTCCGGCCGCTCGTAGGAGAGCCGAACGAGATCGGCAAAGAGCTCGGGAATGGCGAGCTGAATGCGATTGCCCGGCCGACGCAGGCGCGTCCAACCATCCTCGTAGTTCTTCATCGACGCATAGACGACCCCCGAGGGCTGACCGAGGATGTCGTCGAAGAGCCGCTCGCCGATGGCCAGCGCGGGACCGCGGTACCCGGCCTGCTGAGCCGCTTCGGTCTCCCCTTGGGCATACAGGTGGCTCAAGGCCCACACCACGGCGCCTTCACGAAGCTCGGGCGGCAACGAGGGCCCTAGACCCCGGTAGATCAGCACGGGCAGGTAGTCGAACCAATTGGAGTGCCGCGCGAGCAGAGCACCGATGGCCGCCGCGAGGGCAGGGCGACCGAGCTTGGCCGCAGCCTGCAGGGTCTTGATGTGCCGCGGCTTGATCCCGACGAGGCGACTGACCAACCGCGAGTGAATCTCGGCCTCGGGCAAGGTGCCCGGCAGCGCGTCCATGAGCGCGGGGCGGAGCTGGAAGACGTTGTCCGGGAACTCGAGGTTGAAGAAGGTGCACTCGGTCTTCTCGAACTGACTCGCCGCCGGGAGCACGTATTCGGCACAGCGCGCGGTCTCAGTCATGGCGACGTCGATGACCACGGAGAGCTCGAGGGCGGCCATCGCCTCGCGCATCTGGGGACTGTCGGCGACGGAGTGCACCGGGTTGCCGCTCTCGATGAGCATCGCGCGGAAGCGGTCGGGGTGATCGGTGAGGATCTCCTCGGCCATCACGTTGCACGGCATCAAGCCGATGATGATCTTGGAATCGGTGACGGGGGTAGTGCGCCGCCGTCGAGGGCGATCGGGATCGGGTCCGCCCCCGGGGCGCACGTCCCCTTTGCTCGCCCGCGCCAGCGACAAGAAGGGCACGAACGCGTTGTTGCTGCCCTTGGTCCCGAAGTGCCCGGTGAGGGTCCAGCTCAGGCGCTGCAGGTACGAGCCGAGCGTGGAGTGTCGGTTCATCTGCATGCCGAGATCTTCGAAGACCGAGGCGCTGCCGGCCTCCGCGAGCCAGCGTGCGACCTGGTGCAGCTGCGCCTCGGGGACCTCGCAGACGGCCGCACAGTGGGCGATGTCGACCTGCTCGAGGATCGGCTCCACCAGGTCGATGCCCTGCGTGTGCTCGTCGACCCACGGCCGCTTGACCCACCCGCCCTGCACGACGGCGGCGGCAATGCCCGCCAGGCACCACGCGTCGGTGCCCGGCTTGAGCTGCAGGTGCAGGTCGGCCATGGCCGCGGTCTCGCTGACCCGCGGATCGATGACCACCATCTTGCGCTTCGGGTCCTTCTGGATCTCCTTGAGCACGATCCGCGCCCGCGCGAAGCCGTGCGACTGCCACGGGTTCTTGCCGATGAAGATCGACAGCTCCGCGTGTTCGAAGTCGCCGTGGACGCCCGCGCCGAGCATGCGGCCGTTGACCCAGAACTCACCCGTCTTCTCCTGGGCCAGCGCGTTGGACCGATACTTCACGCCCAGCGCCTTGAGCGTCGCATCACCGTAGGCCCCACCGAGATGGTTTCCCTGCCCGCCGCCGCCGTAGTAGAGGATCTTGTCGCCGCCGTACTTGGACTGGATCGCCTCGAAGCGCGTCGCGATCTCCTCGATGGCAGTGTCCCAGTCGATCTCCTCGTAGCTGCCGTCGGGACGCCGCCGCAGCGGGCTGGTGATGCGATCTTTGGCCGTCTGATAGGCGTTGAGCCGCTTCGGCTTCTCGCACAGGTAGCCCTTCGACTCGGGGTGCGCCTTGTCGCCGCGGACCCGGACCAGCTCGCGTCCGCCCTCACCCCCGAGCTGAACCTCGAGCCCGCAGTTGAGGCTGCAAAAGATGCACGCCGTCTTCTTCCACTCGCCCTCGTTCGTTCGTGCGTTCATCGCCTCACTCCTCGTTCGCTCGCGGTGCACCCAGGCGCCACCGAAGCCGCGCCGGATCCACCGGGTTGCCATCGGCATCGGCCGCGATGACCTTGGCCACCCGCTTGCCCGTCGCCGTATCGATCGCCACCAGCGGCGCGTTTTCTTCGCCGAACACCCACTTGTCCGACCACAGCCGCATCGCCGTGAGCACCACCCACAGGTCGCGCCCCTTCTTGGTCAGCGTGTACTCGTACCGTTGCCCGGGCTCCTCGAGTCGCCGTCGCTCGAAGATGTCGAAGTCGACCAACTTGCGTAGCCGAGCCGCGAGGATGTTCTTCGAGATCCCCAGGCTCTTTTCGAACTCCGAAAATCGCTTCATGCCGAAGAAGGCATCCCGAACGATCAACAACGTCCACGTGTCGCCCATGCGCATCAGCGCCTGAGCGACTCCACAAAACGCATTGACGTCGGCCTTCTTCGCCATTCGGACAACCCCGGCCTTCGAGAGCTTAGAACTACAGGTTTCAAAGTGCAACCTGTAATTTTAGCGAGTAATTTCAAATCATTGCATGACGTCGCGGTGACGACCGCCATGCCCTTCATCCAGCGCTCGGACAACTCGGCCTGAGCCGTTGCGACGGCGTGCCCGGCGAGGCGTTCTCGCCGGGCGACGCCCGCTCAAGTGTTGCAGTGCGTCGAGTAGGGCCCGAAGTCGGGCGGGGCCGGCTCGGCATAACTCTCGCGCCCCGGCTGCTCTTCGAAGGGCCGCGACAGCACTTCCATCAGCTCGTTCGTCGGCCCCATGTCGCCTTCGATCGCCGCGTCGAGGGCCGCTTCGATCTTGTGGTTTCGCACGATGTAGATCGGGTTCACCCGATCCATGGCGGCCGCCGTTTGCTGCGGATCGGCGTCACCCAGTCGCGAGTGCCAGCGCTCGTTCCACGCCGCGAACTCTTCCCCCTCGAACGCCACGCCCCCGTTGACCAACGACCGACTCAGCCGACGAAACGCACTCGTGTAGTCCGTCTCGGTCCTCGTCATCCAGTCCAGCAGGTCCTGGACCAGCGGCTGGTCGCCGCCGTCGACCCCGACCAGGCCGAGCTTCTTTCGCATCCCGTCGAGCCAGCGGCCTTCCACCGTCTCGCCGAAGTGTTTCAGCGACTCCTGGGCCATGGCCACCGCCTGATCTTCGTCGACCGCGAGCAGGTTCAGCAGCGCCTCGGCCATCCGAGCCAGGTTCCAGGCCCCGATCCCCGGCTGGTTGCCGAACGCATAGCGCCCGCGATGATCGATCTGGCTGAAGACCGTGCGCGGGTTGTACTGCTCCATGAACGCACACGGCCCGTAGTCGATCGTCTCCCCGGAGAGCGTCACGTTGTCGGTGTTCATCACTCCGTGCACGAACCCGATGAGCATCCACTGCGCCACGAGCTCGGCCTGTGAAGTCCCCACGGCATTGAGCAGCGCCTTTGCTTGGTTGGGCGCATCCGCCTCGTCGGGGTAGTGACGCCGCAGCGTGTAGTCCACGAGGCGTCGCAGCTCGCTCTTTTGCTTGCGCGACGCAAAGAACTCCAGCGTGCCCACGCGGATGTGGCTCGCCGCCACCCGGGTCAGCACGCCGCCGGGGGCCACCCGCTCCCGCACGACTCGCTCCCCGGTGGTCACCACGGCCAGCGATCGCGTGGTGGGGATCCCCAACGCATGCATCGCCTCGCTCACGATGTACTCGCGCAAGGCCGAGTCGAGCGCCGCCCGCCCGTCGCCGTTACGAGAGTACGGAGTCGTGCCCGCGCCCTTGAGCTGGATGTCGAAGCGACGTCCCTGCGGATCGACGACCTCGCCGAGCAGCACCGCCCGCCCGTCGCCGAGCTGCGGGTTGAAGTGCCCGAACTGGTGCCCCGCGTAGACCTGCGCCAGGGGCCGCGTGCCCGGCAGGAGCTCCGAGCCGGACAGCGCCGCCGCCCCGTGCTCTTGCAACCACTCCGGGTCGAGGCCCAGCTCCGTCGCGAGTTCTCGGTTGAGCAGGAGCAGCGAGGGCGCCTTGAACCCCGGCGGCTCATGGGCGGTGTACAGACCCTCCAGCTCGGAGGCGAAGGTGTGCTCGAGGACTGGTGCGTTGGCGGTACTCACGGGAGGCGCGTCCTGGGCCACGGTGGGCCCGGGTGACCATACGCCGGAACGCCCCGACGTGCCCGCACCCCGACGTTCACGGGCGCTCAGGGGCCGTCCGCTCGGTACCGTGCGCTCAGAGGTCGCCGACGGGGAAAAAGCCCGCCTTCATCGCCGCCACCTGATCGTCCGTAAAGGGCGCCTCGCACAGCCGCTGATTTTGCTGCCGCGAGCGGAACAACGCGAAGATGAAACGCATGCGCTCGCCCAGCGCCGACCAGTCGCGCGCCCCCGTGCCCTGCGCCTCCGGCGAGCCGATGCTCAGCTTCGAAAGGATGCCGTCGAACCATCCCTCCACGCGGTCGGTCCAGTCGAGGTTCGCCTCGCGGGTCTCGTAGGTCCCCAGCTTCACCGTCAGCGCGACCAGCTCTGGTTCCTCGAGGTGCTCCAGCTCCTCGGGCCACAGCGACTGGCCCGGCGCCGCCTCGAGATCGCGACCCAGCTGGATCGTCTCGTCCGGCAGCCGCATCGTCATCATCAGCTCCGTCGTCAGGTTGCGGACCAGCGTCTCCAGCTCGCGTCCCATCGACCCGAGCTTGGCCTGTGCGTCCGCGGGGCTCATCCCGCGGCGCTCCATGTTGCGCAAGAACAACGCCTCGACCGGCGCGTTCTGGGCCCCCTCGATGTAGACCTGCAGGCGGATCTGCTCGTGCAGCCCGAACTGCGAATTGCTCAGCAGGATGAGCTCGGCCCGCTTGTTGGCGTCCTGCTCGAACAGCGCGCGATAAAGGTGGGTCATCGCCGTGCGCAGCAACGACCGGCCGCCGTTCATCGAGCGTCGGACGGTGCCGTCGGCGTCGACCGTCGCCGTGTCCTCCAGGCTCGGTCCTTCGGCGATCGGCTCGAGGAACGCATCGAGGGCAGCCTGGTCGTACTCGGTGGCCCCGCGGAACGACTGGATGAAGCGAGAGAACAGGTTGCCGAGTTCCTCGAACACGATGCGATTGCCCGTCCCCACGAAGATCGACACTCGATCGATGATGTCGTCGATCGCATCCAGCGGATCGAAGTCCAGCGTGTCGTCGTCATCGATAGCCGCCTTGTGCTCGCGGACTCGTTTGCTCCCGTCCATCAAGCGAGGGCGGCGGGATCGCTCCTCGGGATCGTCCTGCACCAGACGACGGATGATCGCCGGAATCTCGTCCTGGCGGATGAACGCGCCCGCCTGCCGAGAAGCCCAGCACGCAAACGCCGGCCAGAACACGTTGGTCGGACCGAACAGCTCCCGCATGCCCAGCGAAAGCTCATGATAGCTGTGAGTGATCAGCAGGTTGCGCAGCGCGGGCTTGTCCTCCATCGCGGCGATCCGGCGGATGTCTTCCGGGGCTAGGGGCATGTTGTCATGATGGCAGAGATCGAACGGGCCTGCCGGCCCGAGCGCCACGAGTCGAAGACCCTCGTTGGTGCACCGCACCTCGGCTCCGTGTGCGAGGACGCCCGAGCACGAGTAGACTGCCCTCGCTCCCATGCACGCCTCGCCCTCGCAGCTCGCCGAACCGTCGACTCGGTGCCCTTCCGATGCCGAGCGGGTGTCGTCATCGGGCTCGGGTCGTCGCGTGAACATGGCTCCGCGATGGATTGCCGGGCTGTGGGGCGTGGCCTTGGCGATGTCGGCTGGTTGTCGCCCAACGACCCCCGCGACTCCGACCCAGGCCCCCGCGCCCACGGCCACCCACGAGGACGGGGCAATCGAAGACAGCGAGGCGAGCAACGACGAGCCCGAGCTCGAGCCGTCCGAGCCCGAGGTTTCCGTCTCCGCGGAGGCGACGGCCGTGTCCGCGCCGACCCATCGGATCGACGGAGGCCGACTCGAGTCGCACCCGCTGGCGCCTTTCGAACTCGACCGCACCGAGGTGACCGTCGGGGCCTACCGAGCGTGCGTCGAAGCGGGCGCATGCTCGGCGCCCGAGCCCACCTTCGATCGCGGCAACTACCACCGCGAAGGCCACGAAGATCATCCCGTCACGCACGTGCGAGCGGACCAAGCCGAAGAGTTCTGTGCGTGGGTCGGCAAGCGACTGCCCACCGAGTGGGAGTGGCAATGGGCCGCCCAAGGCGGGACGCGGGCGTCGCTGTATCCGTGGGGCAACGCCGAGCCCACGTGTGACCTCGCCGCGTTCGACGATCCCTCGGTCTCCGTCACCGAAAAGAGCTGCGGACGCCATGGACCGTGGCCCGTCGGAAGCCGGCCGAAGGGGGCGAATCCCGATGGCGTGCTCGACCTGGCGGGCAACGTGCGGGAGTGGACCGCCTCCCCGGGCGAGCCGGGCAAGCGGATCGTGCGAGGGGGCGGCTGGTTCATGCGAGCGTCGGCCCTCGAGGTGCGCAAGCGCGACGGGATCGACCCGACTCGAGGGAGCAACGGCGTCGGCTTCCGCTGCGCCCGCTCGGCCGAATGAGCGAGGCCACCGAATGGCTCAAAACCAGCACTCTCAACCCGTGACAAACCGAAACTCGAGTTCACGAAACAAACCGGCGGCGTTCTTTCGCATTCGGTCCGGCACCACTCGGATCCCGCGACCGTCCCAATGGATGCGTTGCAACTCCGCCAGTAGGAGAATCTCGAACGCCGCGGCCTTGAGCCAGTCGGTGTCGGATCGGTAGCCGCAGATCGCTAGCGCTCCCGTTCGACGCACAAACCGGTTGAGCCTCTTGCCGTGAAGATCGAGCGTCCCGCACCCGCCGAAGTGAATCACCCGTTTCGCACATTTCCCCTCAAGGCGTTCCTCAAGCCAGTCGAGGCTGACGTTGGACTCCTTCCGACGCGCATCTCCGACATCGATGTACCCAGGCGAACCGTGAAAACCCAGATAGAGAATCGGGTATCGAGCCAAGCCACGTTGCGTCCACTTGTTGAGGTAGTGTTCGAACTCTTCGATGACGCCTACGTCTCGATGGAGGTACTCGAAGTTGAACTCGCCGTTGGCCTGGAGGAGTTGGAGAGCAGGCTCGATCGTGGTTCGATCGGTGATGTGCCACCAATCGCCCTCCAAGCAAAACACACCATGGCCTCGTTTGCGGCCACGGGAGGAAGTCGACGTCTTGGATTTGGTCATGGCTGCAGCCGTGGGTCGGACCCGGCTGAGCTTACCCAAATGGCTCGAATTCGGCACCTAATAGCCATTTTACACAGTTGACTAAATTTCCCTGGCACGGATTTAGACACTCGACTAAATTACCTCCGTGGCCACCGCATTCCGAGGCCCCGACGCCGTCAAGGCGGCGCTCATCGAAGCCGCGACCGATCTCTTCGCCGGCCAAGGCGACGCGTCCATCCGTGCCGTCGCGGCTCGGGCGGGCGTCAACCATGGCCTCGTGCACCACTACTTCGGCGGCAAGTCGGGGCTGCGTGCGGCCGTGCTCGATCGCCTGGCGAAGGGCATGCACGCGAGCCTCGACGTCCCGCCCAGTAGCGACACGGCGCAGGTCGGTCGCGCGGCGCTGCGGGTGACGGAGCAGGACCCACGCATGGTCAAGATCCTCGCTCGGGCGCTGCTCGATGGCGAGCTGCCGCAGCAGCTGCAGTCGGTCTTTCCCGTGGTGGCGCGACTTTTGGCGGCACGCTCTCCGGTCGATCGGGGGCGCACGAAGGCGGCGATTGCCGAGGGGTTGGCGATGGCCCTGGGCGCGGTGGTGTTCGGCTCGTGGATCCGGGTGGCGCTGGGGCTGAGCGACGCGGAGTTCGAGCAGATCCGCGACGAGGCGATCCAGCGGGGCATGGAGCGCTTGGAGGGTGAGCCGTGAGCTACAAGGTCGTAGTTGCGCTGATCTTCGTGGCGTTCGCGTTGGTGGAGCTGGGCGCGGGCCGGCTCTTCGACATGGCTCGCACTACGAAAAAAGACATCATCGTGGAGCTGGGCTCGGGCCTGTGCCTGCCCGCGTTCGTGGTGCCGGGAGTGACGCTGGCATCGGCGGGGCTCATCGAGATGCTGGTGCCGGGGTCGGCGGGGCGCCTGAGCCATTGGCCGGTGTGGCTGATGTTCCTGACGATGCTGGTGGTCGACGATCTCGGGCAGTACCTGTGGCATCGGCTGACGCACTCGGTGCCGTGGCTGTTCGAGCTGCATCGCGCCCACCACTCGGGCGAGTACATGTCCGTACGGGTCGTGTACCGCAACAACGTGCTCTACTACGCGTTCATGCCCAACCTGTGGGCGTCGGGCATGCTGCTGTACCTCGGCTTCGACCAGATCTACTTCGCCTACTACATCTCCAAGATGGCGGTCATCACGTCGGCGCACTCGAGCGTCCCGTGGGACGAGCCGCTGCTGAAGATCCGCTGGCTTCGCCCGCTGATGTGGGTGGTGGTCCGGGTCATCTCGACGCCCTCGACCCACTCGGCTCACCATGGCATGCACGCCGACGACGGCGTCACGCACTACAAGGGCAACTACGGCAACTTCTTGTTCCTGTGGGACGTGCTGTTCGGCACGGCGAAGATCACCGGTCGTCGCCCGAAGGAGTTCGGCCTCGAGAACATCGCACCAGTGACCTGGCAGCAAGAGCTGCTGTGGCCGTGGCTCGGTCGCTCTTCGCGGTCCTGAGCGGGCATCGGAGTCCACGTGGGCCCTCGCGCCGCGTGGCCCAAGATGTTCCCCGAGCCGCCAGGAATATCGCCGTGCGTCCGATGTACCCTAGCCGTCGTGATTCGATCGGTGTCCAAAGATGTGGGTCGGTTGGCCCTCATTTACAAGGTCATCGGCATCCTCTCCATCGTCGGCGGCATCCTCCTGGTCGTGCTGGGGTGGGCCGGGGGCTTCATCTTCGCGTGGCAAGGTGAGTTCAAAGGCGGCTTCGGGTTCGGGACCCTGCTGACGATCATCGGCGTCATCGTGGCGGTGGGCGGCCTGCCCGAGCTGCTGTTGGCGTCGGGCCTGCGGGCGCGCAAGCCGTGGGCGCGGTGGCTGGGCATCATGTTCAGCGTGATGGGCCTGCCCGTGTTTCCCATCGGCACGATCTTGGGGGCGTACGGGCTGCGGATCCTGATGTCCGACGCCTGCCTCCGCGAGTTTCGAGTGGAGCGCTCGTGGCTGGCCGACGGCAGCGCCATCGCGCTCGGCTGGATGTACCGCGACGGCAACCGTCGTCGAAAACGCGGTGGCTCGGCCTTGTCCCAATTCTTCGCGTTCGCGTCGCTGCTGGTCTTGCTGGCGTGCCTGCTCGTGGGGCTGGCCATGGTGAGCATGGTGATCCGCTTCGCGACCGGGGACTACGACCGCCCCTCGCCAAAGGCCGACGTCGAGTCGTCCCGCGAGCGTCCGAGGGCGCGCCGCGTGGGTCCGGCCACCGACCGGCCGGGCGCCGGGGCACAGCCGATCGTCGGCGACCCCCCGTACAACCCCGCCTATCAGCCTTCGCTCCCCGCGGTACCGCCTCCGGCCCCACACGGTGCGGAGCCACCGCGCCCGGCTCCGCCCCCCGCCGTGGCCATACCCGCCGAGCCGGCCCCTGCAGTGGAGACCGAAGCCGACCCGGTCTCCGAGATCGAAGTGGTCGCCATCGCCGGGGCCAAGGGCGCACGCGATCGCATCGCGACGCTTCGACTCGTGGACGGCACCACGAAGAACGTCCACATGGGCGACCGCATCCGCAGCCTGGATGCCCGAGTGGTGGGCATCAACCCCACCAGCGTGCTGCTGCAGGTCAAGCAGGGCCGCGAAGCGCCGCGCGTCGTTCGACTCGAGTTCGAACGCGGTCGCGCCAAGGCCCGATGAACTCTGCCACCAAGTGGCACTTGGAATAGATCGCGGCCGGCCCAGGTTGTGGCGTCGCGACGGTAGTGTCCCGTGTCGGGTGTCGGCCCGTGCCGTCGTCGTGGTGTTGGGTTGGTTCGACGGTGAGCACTCGCGCTCGCCTTGATGCCGAAGGGTCGACGCGTAAACAACCAGTGGAACGATAAAGGGGGCCCGCATTGGTGGAACCAATCGAGCTGAAGCCGAAGGAATCCAAACGACTCATCAACCTCGTCATTCGCGATCATCGTCAGGCCGAAGCCAAGCGCGATCGCCTGATGGCGTGCAACGACCTGAACACGCTACGGCTGATTCTCATCGAGGCGGGCATTCCTCGTCACGACGTGGATGCGACGCTGGGTCGGTTCCGCCGCAAGATCGAGCGCCGACGCCGAGCGAGGAAACGGGTGCCCTATGTGATCGGGGCCCTGGTACTGCTGCTCACCGCCATCGGCTACTACGGCGTAGGCTGGGTGGTCCCGCGCTACGACCAGCTCGTCGCTCAACGAGAGGACGTACGACGAGACTGGGCGCAGATCGATACGCTCTTGCAGCGCCGCTACGACTTGATCCCCAACCTGGTCGAGGCCACGCGCGGGCTCGCGAACCACGAAGCCACGGTGCTGACGGACATCGCCGACGCACATGCGGGCTACGTGAGCGCACGGACTCCCGGTGCGAAGATCGAAGCGTCGTACGCCGCCGAGCGGGGCATTCGAGCGTGTTTGCTGCTGGGCGCGCGGTATCCCGAGCTCGAGGCCGACCGGGCGTTCATGCGGTTGATGGACGAGCTCACCCAGGCCGAAGACCTGCTCGCGCAGCGGCGGCTGACCTACAACGAGACGGTTCGAGAGTTCAACACCGGGCTGCAGACGGTCGACGGTCGCATCGTCGGTGCGCTGACCGGTCTGGAGCTGGCCGAGTACTACGAGCCCCCGTCGACGACCGAGGCCGCGCCCTTCGTGAAGTTCGTGGAGCCGCCCCCGGCCCCCGTGGCCGTCGCCCCCGAGCCGGTCGACGCGGCGGCCCCCGCCGTCGCCCCCGTGGAGGTCGTCGATCCCCTCGAACGACTGGTGGTGTCGGCCATCCATCGGTCGAAGCGCGGGCGCAAAGCCACGCTCACGTTCCCCAATGGGGCGACGCGTCGGGTGAAGATGGGCGACACGGTGCCGGGTTTCGACGCCCGGGTGGTGGGCATCAACCCGCGCTCGGTCTTGGTCGAGGGCCCGCACGTCGACGACGATGGGCGAACGGTGCGACGCACGGTCCGCCTGACGCTGGAGCCACGATGAGCCAGAGGGCGGAAAAATAAAGAGCGATCGCTCCAATTCGGGTGAAAGAATCGCGGACGCCAGGTCATCCCACCCCCGACGTGACCTCCCAGCGCCGACCTGAACGACCGATGCTCGCGGGATGCCCTGGTGGCACTCGCAACCACCTCACGGCCACCGCGGCGACGCCGGGAAGACGACACTGCGCGCTCCCGCTGGCACTTGCCATGCTCACGGGTCTCGCCGCGGGCTGCGACTCCTCGAAGGCCAAACCGGACTCGAGCGTGGCCGAGTCGACGGCCAAGGACGCCAGCAAGAAATCCGAAGGTGACGCCAAGGCAGACCCCGCCCACAAGACCGCGCCCGCCAAGGCCGACGACGAGGCGAAGGCACCCGCGGACGGAGAGCCGCCCGAGGCCGACGACGAGACGAAGCCGCCCGCGAACGGAGAACCGCCCGAGGCCAACGCCGCGCCCGATGCCGCGGACGCCGACGAGCCCGACGAAGGGCCTGACGAGGGCCCCTTCCCGCCACCGAAGGGCTGGAGCACCGACCTCGATCCCAACTACCTCGTGTGGGAGCAGCTTCCGGGCGACCCCAACAAGCCGCCACGCTATCGGACCACGTGGCTGGTCGGGGGCAAGAGCGCGGGCGAGGCGGCGGGCTTGTTCCTCGGCGACGTCGATCGACTGCTGCTGGCCGAGGGCGACTACGTGTACGAGTGGCAAGCGCAGACCTTCCGGGCCAAATCGGAGAGCTGCGGCTGGTCCCCGGGACAAAAGGAGATCCCGCAGTTCGAGACCTTCGACGACCCGCGCAGTCGATTCCTCGTGACGAGCACCTACGAGGCCCCGTTCCCCGTGCATGGATCGTTGGCGGCCCCCACCGAAGGCGTCGAGAACTTCTCCCGCACGATGGAGATCACGGGGAACATCGGGCGCTACGTGTTCACCAAGGAGTACCTGTACACGATGGAGTGCGACAGCGCGAACGGGTGGACGGAGGCCGCGGCGAAGATCATCGATCTCCATACGCGCTCCACGGTGGACCTGCTCCGTCCGCTGAACGACGGGAGCTTCGCTGCGATTGAGGCCCCGCTCATCGCCGCGCTCGAGAAAAAGGACCCCGAGGGGGAGTTCTCGCGCCCCAGTGGCCCGGGGGACGTGGTGGTCGCCGCGCTGCGGCCCGCGTTCGGCCGGGAGCACATGACGGTGGAGCAGCAGCTCGCGGTCGAGACCTGCCACGCCTGCCAGGACGGCGAATGGGAGGACAGCACGATCTCGGTCTACCTGCCGTTTTCCACGCCGAAGATCGCGGTGAAAGACCTGAAGGTCCCGCCCATCGTGAACCTGCACTACCTCAACTACGACGAGTCCCGTCCGCACGGGTTCACCGAGCTGAAGACCGCGAAGGCCAAGGAGACGATCCGCGAGTTCTTCCGGGCCAAGGCCGCGGTGGAGGCCATGGACGCCAAGTAGGTTTGCCTGCGGGTGTTGGGGAGGGCCCGTCGGTCGCTCGAGTCCGCGCTGCTGTCGGGGGGTCGACCGGGGCTCGCGGCCGCTCGAGCCCTCCCCCGCCCGCGGGCGTTTTGGTCTACCAGTCGCATCCGTAGCGGTGGTAGTCGCCGCGATCGAAGGTCCAGCGGTCTTTGTCGAGCCACAGCCATCGGTTCTCGGCCTCCGAGCGCTCGCCCTCGGCGTCGGTCATCACGTAGACGACTCGAACGTCGCGATGACCGTCACCGTCGAGGTCCTCGAATGCCACGCTGGCTTGGGTCACGGTGTCGCCGGCCAACATCTCGTGGTCGAGCTCGATCTGTAGCCCCTTGGCCAGCTTCGGCTCGGTGTCGAACAACATCATGGTGCGGATGACGTTCGGACCACCGCCGGGGCACATGATCTCTTCGGTCAGCACCATCCGTACTTCGGGGCGGCCATCGTCGTCGTAGTCGTCGACCGTCAGCGAAGGATCGATGTGCGGCGGCTCCTCGCCGAGCCACGGCGTCGCCACGTGGTGGGCGAACACCAAGTGCTGGACGCCATCGGGACCCACGATGGCCAGCACGATGTCGGCCTCGCCCGGCACCTGCGGATCGAAGCGCCGCCACGCGCCCACGACCCGGTCGGCGTCGAGCTCGACGGTGGACCCGAGCGGAGTGACTTCGCCGGTCACGAGTTCGTGCACCTGCTTGCCCGACGGGTTCGTCTCGGCGGGCTCCTGTGCGGGTGGCGAGACCTCGGTCGGCGCCGCTTCGATCGGCGGTTCCTCGTCCGGGCTCACCGCCGGGTCCGGCGAGGGCTCCGGGCTCACCACCGTCGCGCCCGGACCCGGCCCGCTCGTCCGCGCACAGCCGAGCACCGCAACCCCGAGTCCGAGCCCCACCGCCGCCAGCCTCATGCGTCGACGATAGCAGCCCACGCGACGGCTCCGGCCCACGCGGGCCGGACCGATTCGGAGACGGCGACGCGACGCCTTACTTCTTGGCGCGACGGGCCTTGGCGTCGGCTCGCACTTCGAGCTGCTCGCGAATGTCGGCCTCGAGCTGGCCCATGCACTCGGGCTTGTAGCCGCGATACGACGCCTGGATCACGCCCTTGTAGTCGACGATGAACGTAAAGGGGAACTTGGGGCTGCCGTAGGTGCCCGCGTAGTCCTCCCCGGCGATGGCGATCTTGGCCGCGATCTTGCGCTTGGCTACCAAGTCGGCCACCGCCTCGGCGTCTTCGTCGGTGGCGATCGCCAGCAGGGTCATGCCGTGCTTGCGATAGCGACGGTAGAGCTGGTCGAACTCGGGCAGCTCCTTGAGGCAGGGCTTGCACCACGTGCCCCAGAAGTTCACCACCAAGACGCGACCGCGATAGGTGCCCTTGTTGATCGTCTTGCCCTTGGGCGTGGGCAGCGAGAAGGCCTTGAGGGGCTGGCCGACGCCGGGGTCCTTGCCGCACTTGTCGTTGGTGCCGGCATGCAGCGGCCGCGGCAGCTCGAGGGTCTTGGTCGCGGCGGTCGGATCTTTGGCGGGCTCGGGCTCGGGCTCGGCGGCGGGCGGCTCACCCTGTTCGGGATTGCTCGGCTCGGTCGCGGGCTCCTCGGCGGGCGGGGGCTCTTCGGCGGGCGCCTGTGCGGCGAGCGAGTCGGCCCCGGGCTCGGCAGCAGGGGCCGGGTCGGGCTGCGGTGCCGGGTCGGCGGCAGCGACGGGCTCACCGGGGGTCGCGGTGGTGTTGGCGGTGGTGCCCGCCGTGGCACAGCCGACGAGCAAGCAGAGGACCGACAGGGCGGGGGCGCGAGCCATGGCGGGAACGCTAGCAGCCCCGCCGAGGCAGATGCCAGCGACGGGGCCGTGCGAGATCGGGGACTGCCGACGTTGGCTCACTCGAGCTCGTCGAGCGCCGAGCGAAGTCGCGACCACGCGTCGCGCAGGACCGTCTCTCCCACGCGATAGGGCAACAGCCAGCGCACGGTCTTACCCCCGCACACGGTGACCAGCATGCCCTTGCTCTGGAGAATTCCACCCAGCGGCGCCGCGGGCGTGTCGCTCTTGCCGTTGATCTCGATGCCGATCATCGAGCCGAGGCCGCGGACCTCGGCCACCCGCGGGTGCGGGTCGGCGGCGGCGATGCCCTGGAGCACCTCGAGCTGGGCCTGAGCCGAAGCCATGAGGTTCTCCTCGTCCATGATGCGGATGGTGGCCAGAGCGGCGGCACAGGCCACCGGGTTGCCGCCGAAGGTCGAGCCGTGGCTGCCCTTGGTCATGTGCGCCGCGAGCTTCTCCGAGGTCACGCAAGCGCCGATGGGGAAGCCCCCGCCCAGCGCCTTGGCGTACCACAGGATGTCCGGGGCGAGCGCGGGGTCGTTGCCCACGATGCGCTCCCAGGCGGTGAAGCAGCCGGTGCGCCCCGCTCCGCACTGGATCTCGTCGAGGCCGAGCAAGGCCCCGTTTTCGGTGCACAGCTTGCGCAGGCCGACGAGGAACTCGCGCGAGGCGGGATGGATGCCGCCCTCGCCCTGGATGGGTTCGATGAAGACGGCGGCGACGCGGCCCTCGTACTGCTTCATCAGCGCGGCGACGGAGTCGAGGTCGCCGGGCTTGGCCCGCGCCACGTTGAGCCGCGCGAAGCGATCTTCGGCCTCGCCCAGCGTGCTGACGTAGGGCTCGCGGTACTTGGGGTTCGCGGTCAGGGCGATCGACCCGAGGGTGCGCCCGTGAAAGGCCCGCTCGAAGCTGATGATGACGTCGCGCCCGGTCGCACGCAGGGCGAGCTTGATCGCGGCTTCGTTCGCCTCGGTGCCCGTGTTGCCGATGAACACCCGCGCGTCGGGAATCGGAGTGCGCGCGTTGATCTCCCGCACGAGCTCTTGCTGCGGTCCGGTCCACAAGGTGCCCGCGGCGGCGGTCAGTCGCACCATCTGATCGCGGACGGCGTCGGCGAGCTTGGGATGCCCGTGCCCGAGGGGAAGACAACCGATGCCGCACATGGCATCGAGGAAGACCTGCCCCTTGGTGTCCTTGATGTAGACGCTGCCGAGCCCGCCGTCATCGGGTGGGATGGCGGCATCGAGCTCGATTTTCCGTGGCGTGTAGGTCGGCCAGCGGTTGTCCTGCATGAGGCGAAGCTACCACCGGACGGCGAGGCCGGGTCCAGTGGGGATCACCCGAGCTTGCTCGCGATTGCGCTTGCGGAACGCAAACACGCCTACCAGCGCGGTGGTGACCCCCAGCGCCACCGTCACCCCGACCAGCGCGTTGGTGACCGATTTGTACCGCTCGAAATTTGCCTGTTGTTCCAGGGGAAACCCGGTCCCCAGCGGCTGGCCGTTGGGGTCTTGGCACAGCCGCTCGCACTTGCTGTCGATGAAGTCGCGTCGTTCGCGGACGGTGAGGCCGCCCATCACGGCGAGCGCGACGCCCGACGTCGCGGTCAGCCCCGTGCCGATCCAGAACGTGGCTCGGAGCGCTCGCTGGCGCTGCTGCTGTCGACGCAGCTCGTCGTCCGGATTGCCCGGCGGCTGCGGAGGCGTGACCACGACTTCCTGGCGGAAGGGCGCGACGTACAGGGTGGAGGTCTGGCCCGCCTTGATGCGAGCGACCCGCAGGCGACCTTGCTCGCTGCCGATCCCGAAGAACTCGACGTCGACTTCGCCCGGCAGCAGCAGGATGGGGAAGTCGTCGAGCGGCACCGTTCGGCCTCCGACCTTGATCTCGCGCAGCTCGACGCCCTTGGCCGGATCGAGCTGGAGCTCACCGACGAGCCGACGTTGTTTGGCGAGGGCTCGCGCGGCGTCTTCGCGCTGCGAGGTGCAGCGGATCGTCCGCTCTGCGGGCGCAAGCTCGGCGCAGTCCGGCAAGGCGAGATAGCGGCGGAGAGCCTTGACGGCAGCGACGGGCTCGCCCGCTCGCTCGTGCGAGAGCGCCACGTTGTAGAGCGTGTTCGCACCCGGCACCGCGGCGTAAGACAGCTCGTACTCGACGGCTGCCTCGGCGTACTCCCCTCGCTCGTAGTGCGAGCCTGCCTTTTGGTAGTGGAGCTGCGCATTGTCGATGCGGATCTGCTCCTGCCGCCGCGCGAGTTCCTCGGGGGTCAGCGACTCCACCGATCTCCCGTCGTCGGGGCCGGGCTCCGCGTCCTCTTTGGCCTCGGGCGGGGCCTCGGGGGCGGGCGCGTCGGCCTCGAGCGATGGCGGTCGCTGGGGCTCGGGCGGGGCCTCGGCGGGCGGAGCAGTCTCAGCTGGTTGCGCATGAGCAGCCACGGGCCACGCCAAGGCCAGCGCGAGCGCTGCGCTCGACACCCGGCGTAGGCCAAGCCTGATGGGACCCCTCATCGCGGCTTGCAAATGTACACGGCTCAGCTGCCCGAAGAGCCGTTCTCTTCGAAGAACGACTTGAAGTCGGGCATGGGCGCCGGCTTCCGCCCATCACCGTGCTCGACCTCGCCGGGGGACGTGGTCTTCGGGCTGGGCTCGGACTCACCAGGGCCGGGGCTCGCGTCGGGCCTTTGTTTGGCTTTCTTGGTCTTCGCCTTGAGCCAAACCCCCGATTTATGCGGCGGGGTCGCGGGCGGCGGCTCGACCTCGGCCACCGGGCGCTCCGGCTCCAGGCGCTGGTCGAAGTACTCGTATCCCGCGGGCACCGGGTGCAGCGTCTTGGAGACGAAGCCCGGCTTGGAGATCTCGATCTCGATGGCGGTGTGGCTACGCGGCAGCTCGAGCGTGAAGGGCGAGAGCTCGGCATGCGCCACGCCGTCGAGCTTGACCACCGCCCCGGGCGGATCGATGTCGAAGCGCCACGTGACCATCGGCGCGACCACGGGCCGCGTGGGCTCGGGCTCGGTGTCGGTCGAGGACGCCAACGAAGGGCGCGGCTCGGTGCCGCGAGCGATCTCTTGCGTCTCGTCCGGCCCCAGCCACTTGGTCACCGCCACCGCGCCGAGCACCGCCCCGATGGCGGGCAGCAACAGCCACAGGCTCCAGTGTCGCGCGGGCGCGGTGGCCAGGCTGGTGGTGAGGGTCTGCGTGCCCGTGGTGGTGCCCACCAGCGACGCGGGCGTCGACAACGAGCTCGAGCTCGGTCGGCGCGCGGGCGCGGGGGCCTCCGGCGGGCGATCGGTGGCCCGGGTGGCGTCGTGGGGCGAGATCGGGTCGTTCGCCGCCGAGGGTCGAGGCCCCGACTCCGAGGCCCGACGCACCGCGGCTCGCACGTAGTCGATGCGCGCCTTGAACAGGTTGGTCATGACCCGCGACACGTCTTCGCGGGGTTCGGAGTCGCCCTGGAGCGCGCGCAGCAGGCTGCGGATCTCCTTGAGCATCTGCTGGGCGGACTCGAAGCGATCGTCGGGATCGCGGGCCAGCGCGCGCTGGACCAGCTTCACGACGCCGTCGGGCAGGTCGTCGCGCTTTTCGCTGATGTCCGGGACTTCGCAGGCGGTGACGCGGGCCAGCGTCTCCGACTCGGTCTCCGCCATGAACAGGCGCTGGTTGGTCAGCAGCTCCCACAGCACCGCGCCCAGAGCAAACAGATCGGTCCGGTGATCGATCTTCTGGTTGCTCGCCTGCTCCGGGGACATGTACGCCAGCTTGCCGCGGAGCTGGCCCGTACGCGTGCTGCTGCGCCGCCCGCTGGCCTTGGCGATGCCGAAGTCCACGACCTTGACCCGGCCGTCCATGCCCACCAACAGGTTGTGCGGCGACACGTCGCGGTGCACGAGCTGCATCGGTCGATCGTTCGCGTCGGTCTCGTCGTGGGCTGCCGCCAGACCTCCGCAGGCGTCGGCCATGATCTGCAGGGCCGCGGGCAGTGCCAGCAGCTCGTCGTGCTTGCGGAGCTGTCGGAGCAGCGACGCGAGCGTCTCGCCCTCGACGTACTCCATGACCATGAAGAAGACGCCGTCGTCTTCGCCCAGGTCGTGGATCTCGACGATGTGCGGGTGATGGAGTCGGGCCGCGATGCGGGCCTCGTCGAGGAACATCTCGACGAACTCCTGCTCCACGGCAAGGTGTGGGTGAATCACCTTCACCGCGACGAGCTTTTCGAAGCCCGCCCGGCCCGTGGCACGCCCGAGAAACACGGCCGCCATCCCGCCGTGACCAAGCCGGTGGACGAGCTCGTACCGCCCCACGGTTTTGCCGACCGCGAGCGGTTCGAGGACTGGGGCAGGAGCTGCCTCAGACCTTGACTCGCGATCGATGACCTTGGTTTCGCTCTCGGTTTCCATCGGACCCGAACGTGGAACGGCGGTCGGACGACCCTGCGTAAGCGAAGGAGCAGTCTCACCATACGCGAAACCGCCGTATCGATCACCGACCGCCCGGGGGTGCTGTTCGCTGCTAACGCAGCAGGACCGAGAACGCATTCATGGCGCATAGCGTGTCCCTAGGACCTGAAATCGGCCGAATGCGGGGGTGGGGCACAGCGCCTCGTTCGACGTTCAATACCCCCTGGATGGGCCCGCGGAGCGGGATT
This sequence comes from Myxococcota bacterium, assembly GCA_039028615.1. Lineage (GTDB taxonomy): Bacteria > Myxococcota_A > Polyangia > Nannocystales > Nannocystaceae > Paraliomyxa. Next base: position 69,183 of record JBCCHT010000053.1, read on the forward strand.
GGAGAAGGCGCCAGGGGGTCGGCAACCCCCATGGCCATGTCGGCGGTGACGGCGTTCATGGGCGCTGCACAGCCGGGAATCATGCGCGCAGAATCACTGCGTAGAGCCCGCGATCTTGGTCGCTCGGCGCGCGAACTCGCGCGGGTCTTCGCGCACCTCGGTCGTCGATCCGGGGCCGGCGCCGCAAGGTCGCGGGATGCGCTGTACCTCACGCCGTGCCTCTGCAAAAAGGTGACCAGGAGGGAGATCTCTCCGAAGAGATCTCGGAGATCTCCTCATAGACCTAAAAAAATGTTGAATCAACGTACTTTGAGCATTGTTGAAAGGTCGTTACGTCGACAGCAATCGATTGGCCTACTTCCTCAACGATTCAAGCCCATTTGGTGAACTTATCCACAGGATATGGTGGTGGCGCCGAAGTCGCGCCACAAGATGTTGTGGAATGGCCCTTGCGTGCGGGGGCCCGGTGTTCTACGGGTAGAGTCTCAGGCTCGGGAGATCTAACGATGGCGAAGCGACAAACGCGCAGGAGTATCTCTGTAAAGGGGATCACCTATCAGCGGCTCAAGAACTTCTGCGAAACGCAGAACATGAGCGTCAGTGGTTATCTGGAGGACATCATCGCGGCTCGCCTCGATGAAGCGAACGTCCCCGTGCCCGAGAAGGTCGAGCCGCGGCCCGAGCAGGCTGCGGTAAAGCCGCCGCACGAGGCCGACGACATCATCTCGCAGCACTTCACGTTCTGAAGTGCGCGATTGGCTCGCCGTCCAGCCATCGGCGAGCCACTCGAGTCGTCGCATCCCGGTGGGAGGGAGCCGCGACGATCTTGGCTCTAGTGGCTGACTCGAAAACGAACTGTCTCGAAGCGGCGTCTGCTGCGAACCCGTGCGGAGAAACGGAAGTTCGTTGCGAGGTCGCTTCTCCGGTTTCCCCGGTTTTCCCGACGGGAAGAGGCACCGACCGCCGCGTTATCCTCGGAGTCAGTGGCTTCCAAGGATGATGACGATCGCAATGGCTTGACCCGTCGACGCACCCTTCAGGGAATGGGCGCGATGATCGGAGCCACGGCGGTGGGCTGTGGCGACGACGGTGGAGCGGGTACGGGTGGAGGCAGCGGAGACAGCAGCGGCGGATCCACGAGTTCCGGCGTAGACAGCTCGGGCGCGGCCGACTCGACCACCACCGATGCTCAAGGCACCGGTGAAGGCAGCACGGGGGCCGACAGCACGGGTGGAGACGAAGACACCACGGGCGAGCCCGCGGGCGAGTGCGACGGCGACAGCCGGGGCTTGGCGCCCGAGGAGCTGCTCGCCGAGATCGACACCGTCGTCGTGCTGATGATGGAGAACCGCTCGACCGATCACTACTTCGGCTCGGCGACCTTCCTCGAGGACTGGACCATCGACGGCCTCACCGGGGAAGAGACCAACCCGCGGATCGACGGCACCGACGTCGGCATCTTCAACCTGCTCAACCTGACGCCCGACGACCCCCCGCATCAATGGGTCGACTGCCACCTGCAGTGGAACAAGGGCGCCAACGATGGCTTCGTGCGCGTGCACGAGCAGGTCTTCCCCGCGTCCTACGACGAGGTCATGGGCTACCACGTGCGCAGCCAGATCCCGGTGCTCTACGCCCTGGCCGACAACTACACGCTCTTCGATCACTGGTACGGCTCGGCGATGGCGGGCACGTGGCCCAACCGCTTTCACCTGCACTGTGCGAGCTCCAACGGCCAGCAGGAGAACCTGCCCGAGACCAGCCTCGACACCGTCTGGGACCTGCTCGACGACGCGGGGATCAGCCACGCCAACTATTACTCGGACGTGCCGTGGGTCTGGGGCGCGTTCCTCAACCCGCTCACGTCCTATACCGAATCGCTCGACGAGTTCTTCGACGCGGCCGCGGCCGGCACCCTCCCGCAGTACAGCGTCATCGATCCGAACTTCGGGTTGCTGCCGGGCGGCGAGGGAGGCAACGACGACCACCCCTCGCACGACATCACGCTGGGGCAGATCCTCATCGCCAGCGTGTACCAGGCGCTGGCCAACAGCCCGCACTGGGAGCGGTGCCTGCTCATCATCACCTACGACGAGCACGGTGGCTTCTACGACCACGTCAGCCCGCCGCTGACCTCCGACCCGCTGCCGCAGTTCCAGCAGCTGGGCCATCGCGTGCCCTCGCTGGCGATCGGTCCCCACGTGCGCCGCGGCTGCATCGACGGCACGACCCTCGATCACGTCTCGGTGGTCTCCACCATCTCGCGACGCTGGGGCCTGCCGCCGCTCAACCAACGCGTCACCGATACCCAAGACCTGTCGATCGCGATCAATCCCGAGCTGCTCGGTGACCCGCAGCCGCCCATCAAGCTGCCCATGCTCTCCGCGTCGGTCTCGGAGATGCTGTCCAAGCGCGGCTCGGGGCAAGACGAGCTCGCGGCGATGATCGAGTCGGGTGACATTCCGCTGCCCGCCGATCGCCGCCACGACAACGCGAGCCACGACGTCGCGCTGCGCCTGCTCGATCGGGCGAGCCGCCTCGGCGTCGTGAAGCTGCGACCCTGAGCGGCGAAACGGAGTCGATCCCGCGTGAGGACGAGGCGTCGTGCACGAGGCACGGCGCCTCGTTTCGTTTGCGCGACATTGCCTCCAATCGGGTCCGGTGTCCCACCTGTCCCGCGCACGTGCGACGGCCCTTAGGCCGTGTTTCGCCCCCGGCCGACATGCGCTCGCGGACGAGCGTGGACCGGTCGTCCGTATCGCGTCCCGACTTGGAAATGCGCGACCGCGGTTCTGGACATCGGAAAGGGTTTGCTGGAGTCTGGTCTCGCGGAAGTTGCTTTCGCGGCCTTGGTTTTCGTCGTTCGTGTCGCTTGCGAGTCGCCATGATCGGCGGTGTCCGTACTCGTGAGCTCGTTTGAAATCGATGAGTGACCTCGTTCGAGCGCGCGTCGGGCAGATCCTCGACGTGATGTGCGAGCTGGCCCAGGGAGAGCTGGGGGCTCGGGTGCGCTTGCCCGACACCTACGAGCTGCAGAACACCGAGGTCCTCGACGACGTGTACGGGATCAGCGTAGCGCTGAACATGCTCGCCGAGGAGCTGCAGGCCACCGTCATTCGCAAGGAGCAATACGAGCGGACGCTGGTCGAGCTCGAGCACACCCAGTCGCAGCTGCTGCACTCCGCCAAGCTGGCGTCGCTGGGCGAGCTGGCGGCGGGCGTCGCCCACGAGCTCAACCAGCCGCTGCAGATCATCGGCTTTTCGCTCGACGAGCTTCGCGACGCCATCGCGGACGGCGACCGCGAGACCTCCGACGAGATCCTCTCCGCCATGGAAGGGCAGGTCGATCGCGGGGCCGGGGTGGTGGCACGCCTGCTCGCCTTCAGCCGTCGCGAAGCGGGGCCACAGAAGTCCCGCACCGCCCTCAACTCGGTGGTGGAAGAGGCCATGAGCATCCTGGGAGCTCAGCTGGCCTCGCAGGGCATCGACATGCGGTCCGAGCTGCAGCCCGACCTGGCCGACGTGGCCTGCAACGATCGCGAGCTTCTGCAGGTGGTCACCAACCTCGTCATCAACGCCCGCGACGCGGTGCGGGGACGAGAGCACCGAGAAATTTCACTGCGCACCATGGCCGAGGATTCGTTCGCGTGTCTCGAGGTCGCCGACACTGGCTCGGGGATTTCGGCCACCGACCTGCCGCGGGTCTTCGACCCCTTCTTCACGACCAAGGGGGTCGGCAAGGGCACGGGTCTGGGGCTGTCGATCAGCCACGGGATCATTCGGCGGCATGGGGGCACCATCGAAGCGCTCAGCGAGGTCGAGCGAGGCACCCGCGTGCGCATCACCCTGCCCGTACTGGAGGCGAGATGAACATATTGGTGGTCGACGACGAGCCCCTCATCGTGCGCTCGCTGGCCCGACTGGCGCGCGCCGAAGGCTTCCAGCCCACCGTCGCGCACGATGGCCTCCAGGCATGGAAGCTGTTCGAGGACTCCCCGCAGACCTGGGACATGCTGATCACCGACATCCGCATGCCCGGGCTCGACGGCCTATCGTTGGCCCGGCGCGTGCGCGACTCGGGCAGCGGTGTCCTGGTGGTCTTCATCAGCGGCCATGGTCAATCGCCCGACGTCGACGCCCTCAAGCCCGCGGTGTTCTTGCCCAAGCCCTTCAGTCGTCGGCAGCTGCGCGAGATCATGGCCGGCTCCGACGCCGACGCCTGAGCACGAGAGGGCAGGCCCACATGCGATACCCTGCCCTTCGTGCGCACGGCCGACGAGTACATTCGAAGCCTCCGTGATCTCGACACGACGATCTACGTCGACGGTGAGCGGGTGGCCGACCCTACCGAGCATCCTCGTCTGCGCCCCTCCATGAACGCGGTGGCGGCCACCTATGCCCTCGCCCACGACCCCCGCTACCGCGAGCTGGCCACCGCCCACTCCGAGATCATCGACGCGCCCGTCAACCGCTTCACCCACTTGTTCGCCACCGCCGACGACCTGCGTCGCAAGCTCGAGTTCCAGCGGGTGCTCGGGCGACAGACGGGGACCTGCTTTCAGCGCTGCGTCGGCATGGACGGGCTCAACGCCCTGTTCGTGGCCACGTGGGAGGCCGGGGCCCCGTGGCACGAGCGCTTCATCGCCTGGCTGACCCAAGTGCAGCGCAACGACGAAGTGATCAACGGGGCCATGACCGACCCCAAGGGCGATCGCAACAAGCGTCCGCGGCAGCAGCCCCATCAGTACCTGCGGGTGGTCGAGCGCCGCGACGACGGGGTCGTGATTCGGGGCGCCAAGATCCACCAGACCGGGGCGGCCAACTCTCACCAGATCCTCGTGATGCCCGGTATGGCGATGCGCCCGGGCGAAGAAGACTTCGTGATCGCGGCGGCCATGCCCGCCGATGCGCCCGGGGTCACCATGGTGCTGGGGCGGCAGCCCTCCGACGAGCGCAAGGGCGGGCCCGATGCCGGCAACGCCCAGTACGGCGGGCAAGAAGTCGTCGTGCTCTTCGAGGACGTCTTCGTGCCCAACGAGCGGGTCTTCCTCGATGGCCAGCTCGACCCCTGCCTCACCCTGGTCGACACCTTCGCCGGCTTTCACCGCGCCAGCTACGGCGGCTGCAAGCCGGGCAACCTCGACGTGCTGATCGGCGCGGCCTCGCTGCTCACCGAGCTCCACGGCGTACGCAAGGCTTCGCATGTTCGCGACAAGCTGATCGAGATGGCGCACTTGAGCGAGACCATCCACGGGCTGGGCTTGGGCGCCAGTGCCAAGAGCACCCAGCACGAGTCCGGCGTGTGGCGGGTCGACCCGATCCTCGCCAATGTTTGCAAGCACAATGTGACTCGGATGCCCTACGAGGTCGTGCGCCTGGCCGAAGACCTCGCGGGCGGGCTCATGGCCACCATGCCCTCGTTGGCCGATCTCGATCACCCCGAGTACGGCGAGGCCTTGCGCACCGTCGTCGGCTCGGAGGAGCGCGGCAAAGCCCTGCGATTGGTCGAATACATGAGCTACGGGTCGGGTTCGGTGCCCCTGCGGATCGAGTGCATGCACGGCGCCGGGTCGCCCCAGGCCCAGCGCATCGTGCTCGAGCGGCGCATCGATTGGGCCCAACGGGTCGGGGCGGCACGACGTTTGGCCGGCCTCGACGCAGCCGACACCGACGACGCCGCCGACCGCCGGGTCGATGCCGAAATCGCCGGGGCGGGGAACAAGTGAATAGGTTCGGGCCGACACTGGCCCGATGAGGTGCATGCGTCACACCGTCTCGATGTGAAGACTTGTTACCCTAGGGGGCAGTGTTGCCTATCCGTCCCACTCCTTGCCCTGTCGAGTGGGCCGAGGAGCTATTCACCTTCGGGGTCACCGGGACCAATGGCAAGACGTCCACCGTACAGTTGCTGGCCAGCATGATTCGAGCCACGGGCGAGCCAGGCTTGGCCGTGAACACGGTGGGCACCTTCTTGCGGGGCGAAGCGCTCGACGTGGGTCGCAGCGCGCAGGGCTTCGTCGACGCGATGGCGCGACTGCACGAGGCCGAGGGTCGCCACGCCGCGGTGGAGTGCACGAGCAAGAGCCTGGCCGAAGGCTATGCCCAGCGCTGGCGCTTCGATGCGGGCGTGTTCACCAACCTCTCACCCGATCACCAGTCGACGCATGGCTCGCTCGAGCACTATCTCGCGGCCAAGGCCCAGCTGTTCACCGCGCTGGGTCCCGGGCGTACCGCCGTGCTCAATGCGGCCGACCCCACGAGTCTGCTGCTCGATCGTGTGATCCCGCCCGACGTCGAGCGGCAGTGGTACGGCTCGACCACGCGCGGGCCCTTGGTGCACGAGGCCCAGCTCGAAGCAGTGGACGTGCACGTCGCTGCCACGGGTACCCGTGCCACCCTTCGGCCCTCGCCGCAGGCCGAGGCCTTGGGCGGCTCGATCGAGCTGCGCATGGTGGGCTCGGTGTTCATGGAAAATGCGCTGGCCGCCGCGTCCGCGGGTCTGGCCGCGGGCTTCGACGGCGCACGGATTCGCGAGGGCTTGGCCGCATGCCCGGCCGTACCCGGTCGCTTCGAGGTCTTCGCCACCGCACCCGTGGTCGTGGTGGACTACGCCCACAGCCCCGACGCCCTCGAGCGCACCTGCGACGCCGCGCGAGCCTTGGGCACAGGACGGCTGTGGGTGGTGTTCGGGGCGGGCGGAGGCAGCAGCCCCGAGAAGCGAGAGCCCATGGGCGTCGCGGTGGGGCAGCGAGCCGACGTCGCGGTGGTGACCAACGACAACCCGCGCGACGAGTCGCCCGAGCAGATCGCAAACGCACTGGTGGCCGGACTCGAAGCAGGCGGCCGAGCCGAGGTCGTCGTCCAGCTCGACCGCGCGCGAGCCATCGAGCACGCCGTCAGCTCTGCGCAGCCAGGCGACGTCGTGGTGATCGCGGGCAAGGGCCACGAGACGGGGCAGACCCTCGGCAGTCAGACTTTGCCCTTTTCCGATCGCGAGCACGTGCAGCGACTGGCGGGAGGCTCCGCGTGAACGCGCTCGAGGCTGCCCGTCGGGCCGACGCCGCCCTCAGCGAGGTTCGTCGTGCGCTCGAAGAACGCTACGGCTGGACCCACCTCGACGTGACCGTCGAGTTCCAGGCCCCCGCGCAGCGCGTCATCCTGCACGGGGAAATCGCCGTCGACCGGATCCGCGCCCGGCTCGTCACCGCATTCGGTGAAGTCTTGCCGGGCTGGACCATCGACGTCGACGACCTGCGCTTGCTCGAAGGCAGCACCTGGCACGCCCTGCCGCCCGCGCCCACCCAGCTGATGATCGCCCGCCCCGGCTCCCCGTCGAACGAGGTCGCCACCGAGCTGCGCTTCCAGGACGGCCCCGTGCAGTGCCTGGTCGAAGGCAAGGCCACCAGCATCGTCCGCTGCCGCGACGGCACCGTGGGATGGCTGGCGGGCCCCCTCGGGCGCAGAGTCAGCGCCCCGCGGCTGTCCATGCCATGGCGCGAGAAACCGGGGCCGCTCGTTCGCGGCTCGCAAGCGTGGCTCGACGTGCCCTACCGCCTGGGCGGCGTCACCGAAAACGGCATCGACTGCTCCGCCTTCGTGCAGCGACTCGCCAACGACGTGCTCGGTGTCTCGCTCCCGCGGCACTCCAGCGACCAGCTCCAGGTCGGTCCCCGCACCGGGCCCGGCCTCGAGCCGGGCGACCTCGTGTTCGTGTGGAGCAGCGACGAATCGCCCTGTCACGTCGGCGTCGGCACAGGCCTCGCCGTCGTGCACGCGTCGCGATCACGCGAGTGCGTCGTCAGCGATCCGCTGTCCGTCTTCTTGCGTGACGTCCGGCGAGTCATGCACGTCAAGTTTGCCGACCTCGTCGCCTTCGGCCTTCAGGTCGCGGGCAAGCCATCGCTGGTCGCCGCCGGCTTCGAGCTCGGCCGCCCCGTGCCCGAGGCCTGATCGCCAGTCGCTTCGAAACGAAACGACGCGGCACTCGAGCCGAAGGGCAAAGGCTCGAGCACCGCGTCCGAAGGGACTATCGGAGATTGTTGGCTGCGGGCCGGATAGGGATGACCCGCAGCCTCCGTGACGAAACGGACGAAAAACGACGATGCTTCAAGCGGCGCGCCGGGGTCGGGAGGACTCCGGTCGAGCCACGGGGGGAACGACGGTGCTCGCCAAGAGACGGGAAGCGAGCGTTTGTCGCAGGGGTTGCCAGGTCACGGCATCGACAAAACGATGGGTGAAGGCGAAGGGACGCTGCGTGGGGTGAAGCATCGTGACTCGTCTTTCGTAGGGACAACGTCACCAGGAGCCATGCATTACGGATCTTTTCTTTGCTTTTTTTGTCGGGTGGCTCTCATTTGACGGTTGCCAGCCGTCAACCCGCTTCTATTTCGTCGGCTGCCGCCGAAGATTCACGCGCGCGACGATAGCGACGACACAGCTCGTGTTTCTTACCGATGGCCGATTGAGGCGGCACCACCTCGGGATCGATGTCGATCGCCGTAATCGTGCACTCGTTCACCCACTCCCACATCACATTGGTCTCCTCGACCAGCAGGTCGTCCGCGTTCTCCGGCTCGTGCTGACCCGACCTCAACTCGTACTGGCGGCGGATCGCTCCGTTCAGCTCGGACCAACGCGTACCGTCGTACAGCGCCATCAACTGCTCGAGCGCCTCCGCATCCTTCATGACCTGCAGGCGAGGGATCTGCCGCTCGTCCAGCGGCCCCAGCTCGCCCTCGCGATCGAACAGCTCGAGATTCCCCGTGAACATGTGCCCCACCGCGCACCAACGGCACCCGCCCCAGAACGCCGCCAACGCGATCAGCATCTGGGCCTCCGCCGGTCCGAAGCGCTTCTCGAGCCGCTGGAGGATCTCGAACACCTTCTTGGACCAGCGCACGAACTCCCCCACGCCATACGTGCGCACGAACTCCTCGGCGAAGCGATCGGGGAAGCCGACCATCAGCGACGTCGTGCGCCGCCACAGCCACACGAAGACGCGATGGCGAAGCGGCAGCCGCCCCTCGTTCATCCCGCCTCCTCCTCGCTCGACTCGTGGTGCGATGCACCCACCGCCCGCAGCTTCTGGGACTGCGAGCTCCGTCGACGCAAGCGCGGCAGCTTCGCTCGGCCGAGGAACGACGTGAGCGCCTCCACCCGCCCCTCGTCCGACCGCAGCCACGCGCGAGCCTGCGTGTGTTGATGAAACGCCCGAGCGTTGGGATCGCCCGACTTGTGCGCCACGTACAGAGCGATCCCGCGAAAGCGAGGACGATTGGCAATGAATGCCGTGCGAGCCCCGACCTTCGCCACCGCTCGTTGGAGTTCGATCAGCCCAGCACGGGCCGAAGTGGGACACGCTCGGAGTTCGCACAAGTCGAAGAGGATCTCCCCACGATCGCCCAGTGTGCGCAGCTGCGGGACCAGATCTTCGGTGAGACGTCGAACGACGTTTTCATCGATTTCGCCGCTCAGCTGTACCTGAAGGCGGTACGGCGCCACGAGCTCGACGAAAAACGGCCGCTCAGACATGACTCATACGGGCAGCGCCCCGCCCGGAAACGGTACTGAGATCTGCGCTGCGCCGCAACTTGGATCGTCGGACGTATCGTCCGGAAATGGCAACGTGGACTGCTCGAAAAGGAACCTGGGCGGGTCTTTCGTCAGTGGGTGATGCGTGGCAGGAGGCCTGGACTCGAACTCGCGCTCTCCATGCGTGGAAATCATGAGTGTATCCACACTCGAATCGCCTTCGGCCTCATTGCCATCATCACTCAAATCTTCAATAGAGACACTTCCGAAATCGTAGTCAAACCCAACCGAGTCTCCATCGAATCGGTCGATTGCCGAAGTGCCAACGACGAGACTCGGGCCGCCATCACGCTCCGCAGCCCCTTGCCGACCTCGCGCCTCCGCCCGAGCGAGTCGCTCCGCCCGAGTGGCCACCGCAGCCTCGACCACCGACTGTCGAGGCGCTCGGGCCGTGAGCGGATCGCAGGGCCCTCCTTGCGCCTGCGCACCGCCATTGGCCCGTCGATGGCCAATCTCGGGCAGTTGGTGATGGTGATCGGGATCGACGATTCGTGGACGCACCGCAGCTCGGCGACTTGATATCGGTGCGGACGGACCAGCGCCCATGCCGAATGCACCGAGCGAAGCCCCCAGTGCCGCGACGAGGAGGAGGGGCGCCCTCGAGCTCATCGACTCTTCACACTTTCGCAATCATGCACAGTTCCTTCGAGCGAAAGGAATTGTGTCAATCGTGCTGAAATCATGAGGCCACCGTCCGAAGTCGGCGGCCCCATGGCATCAGTCGTACTTGGCCCATTCCATGGGCCGGAGAAACCATCACGATGTCATCGGGGGAAGCTCTACAGTCGCCATCCTGGCGGTCGATACGACGATGACTCGATCGACAGTATTAGAGCAGGGCGCGAAAACGTCCATGTCGAAATTACATCGACTTCGCCGAAATCGATCAATAATCACCCTAGAGAGGACCACTCGCGGACGGTCTTTCGGGCCGCGGTCGTGTTCGCGGACAGGGTCGATCGAGCCTGAAATGGGGCGAAATCTCCTGATCGTGGACCTGCTGACTACGTTGGACTCGGTGTCGCATTCGATGCGATAGCGGTCCCGTAAGCGGCCTATTGGCCGCTCTCGAGCGGGGCCACAGACTCATTGCATTTCGAGTGCGACCGATGCCGAAGCAGGATCACCATGAGCGCGTGTCACCTGAATCCAGTGGCGCGAGGCAAGACGCTCTGCGCCTTGCGCCGAGCTCATCGTCGACGCGAGCTGCGACTCCCGACGACACGACACTCCCTCGCGTTTTGATGCTCGGGTCGACACCCTGCTGCACACGACAGGGTTGTCTGTGGCAAGCCACCTGTTCGGCGATGCCGAGAACATCTAGCGCGTCGCTCGTTTCTTCCTCCGACTGGCTTGGACTCGACCCCGTCGAGTGGCTCGAACCCTCCCCACAGGACTCGGCGTCCCGCCGCGGTGCTTCCTTGGGCGGCTTGGAACACCCTACGCTTGCGCAAACACGCTCGGCCAACAGACCCGAGTTCATCGGTATCTCGGCTCGCATGCGTGGGCAAACGCCCCGGGGGCGCTCCCCATGAGAGCGCGCCGTCGATCTTCCGGGGGGTCCGGGGGCGCGCAAGCACTCGCGCATGGACGCGGCAGCAACTGTGTCCGCGACGTCTACTCGTGCGGGAACAAGAAGAAAACCGAGAAGTCGAGGAACTCCGGCCCTTGTCGGTCCGGGAATGCCTTGGTCATCTCGGACTTGAACGCCTCCGAGTCGGGACTCTTCGCAAGCTGGGTTTGGGCCGCGGCCAGATAGTCCTTCATGGCCGTGAGGCCCGAAGCATCTGTCGGAGAACCATGCCCCGGCAATACGATCGCAGTGTCACCCGTAGCGAGCATCTCATCCACATGCGAAATCCAGCTCGGGATCGCCTCCCGGTCGGTGATGATCGGGTGAACGACCGTGTAGACGAGGTCCTGGGCGACAGTCACGTCGTATTCGGGTAGCCGGACGACGAGCTGCTCTGGGTGCTCTGCTTGAATGTAGCGCTCGAACACGAAGTCCACCCCGCCGATCGTTGCGGCGCCCAGCTGCAGGGACCGGGCTGGTGGCGTCACATGATCGGCGACCCACCCCTCGGGGAACATGGCCTCACGCGCCTTCCGCGTCTCCTCGCCGGTACTGAGAATCTCATCGATGGTACTTTGCAATGCAAAGACCGGCACGTCCTCCCACGCCGCGGCGACCCCCAAGTAGTGATCTGGATGCGCGTGGGAGACGATCAGTCGCTCGATGGGCTTACCGATGGAATCCACGTACGCTCTCGCATCCCCCGCTGCGGAAACCGTGAGTTGAGGATCGACCACCACCACACCAGTGCTGGTTTCGATGATGTGCGTCGTGTTGGCGAACATCTCAAAGGGCGCCATGAAACTGTGGATTCGGGCGCCATCGAGCTCGTAAACCCACACCATGGACCCAGACTCCTGGGTCTGGACCGTGGGTACGGGCGGCGAGGCGGGCCCTTCGACGGCTGGTGTCTCCGCGGAGCTCGAAGCGCCAACGGCAGGGGCAGAACCGGCACAGGCGGTGGTGAGCCCTGCGATACACAAGGCTGTCAGGGAAACGGTCGTTGTACGGATCATTTGGCTATACTTGGGAACTCGTGCGGTTCCAGACCTCAACGTTCAATATGCGACCGTGAAGCCGTGCAAGCCGCAGCTGAAATCCCAACGGAGCATTCGAAATGGTCGAACCTTCACTACGAGAGGCGCTGTCCCACCTCCCCCGAATGCTGGTGTTCGTCGAGCTGTCGCAACGGCGCTCCTTTCGCGCAGCCGCCCGTACCCTCGGTTTGTCGCCCAGCACGGTCACCCATCACCTCCAGGCGCTTGAAGAGGTGCTGGGGGTTCGCCTCATCGAACGAACCAGCCGAACCCTGAGCCTCACTGCGGCTGGAGAGGCACTACTCGCAGAGGCGGAAGGCGTGCACGGGATCTGGAAGCGGGGCTCCAGCAATGCACGGGCATACGCAGAGGCTCCGGTGGGCACATTGGTCGTGACCGCCCCCGACGTGATCGCCGAGCAATACGTCGTACCCGCCATTCGCGACCTCGTCGTGAAGCATGAGGGGGTGGCCGTCGAGCTCCGGGTCTCAACTGCCAACCTCGACCTCGTTACGGAGGGTATCGACGTCGCCGTCCGGATAGGGCCCCTCCCAGACTCCGGGTACGGCGCTCGCCTCCTCCACCGCGGGTCGCACCGGATCATGTGCACCCCAGAACTCGCCGAGGTCTGGCCCGCAACCCACCCCCGAGATCTCGCGCAGGCTCCTTGGGTGCAGTTCTCTCGCCATCCAGATGTACTCCCCTTGGTCGGCCCTGACGGCCAGCGATTCAGCCTCCAAGGACGCTCGAGAATCCGAGCCACTTCTGCGAGCGCCTATATCGGACTCATTGGCCGTGGCACCGGATTCGGTTGCATTCCCCATACTCTCCTGCCGCCGTACCAATCCCGCGACGATCTCGTCCATGTTCTACCCGACTGGTCGATGGGTCCCGCGAACTTCTACGCGTTGACTCCGTCGCCACACGTGGCAGATGTCAAAGTGCGCCTATTCACGGATCTACTCGTCAAGCAGTTTGGTGGGATGTCGCGCGAGGCACCGTAGACCCGAGTCATCGGGCACGACGACCGAGGCTCTGAGCCCCGAGCTCGCGCGAAACAGCTGGCTTCCAACCGTGCCAGCTCGCCACGATCGCTCGCAAGGCCTTCGCGTGGTCAACCACCGGTGCCACCGGTGCCACCGGTGCCCGCAACCTCATCGTTGGGGTCTCTAACGGAGCGTACACGGAACATCGAGGCAGCTCCGCAATCTTCGGTCATATGCAGAAATCCATTCCTCTCGGTCATATAGCCACCCCTGGAGTTGGCCCGCCTCGGACGGTAATAGAACCGGTTGAGATCGGTCAGCTCCTGGGGATTGGCCAAGGGGTCCGGCAACACCGTCCAGAGGGACCAGGGCGTGGGGTCGCCCAGAAACACGTTCGTTCCCGGCGGACCGGCGAGCATCGATTCCAAGGTTGCGACGTTCTCGAATGACACGCCGTCTTCTTCACAGTGAACCTCCCAGTGCATGGAGCTAACGTGGGGCTGCGGCATGGCCGAAAGACCAACCACATCCCCGACTTCGTACAAGTAGGACTCTCCTCGCGAGGTTACCCTCTGAAGGGTAACCGTGTGCCCATTGTAGGCATCACAGAACAAACTGTTGCTGCGGAAGGTCAGAGCGGGCTCGGGCGCCGGGTCGGGCTTACGGTCGCAGCCCGACACGACGGCGAGGAGAGCCATGGTTGGGAGCAATGCCTTTGCTGACATATGGATCAACGTGTTCATCTCGAAATTCCTCGGAACTCAACCACCCTGCGTAGGAAAGGACGTCCGGACGCCTGCGGCTGTGCCTTGGTAGGTGCCACACGAGTTCGTCGTCTATGCAGGGCACGACCGAAAAACGAGAGTCTACTTCCCCGCGCACTTGATTGCCGAGTTCGAGCACGCTCGCGCCGCCGCCCCTGCTCCATGTCCTTCGGAGGGATCTCGCCTGCGACCGCATATACGCTCTTCTCGAGGTGACTCTACTCCAGGTGACTACCATGACCATGAAACTCAGGGCCAGCTCCACCGACCTGCCGAGACCGAGGCCTAGAGGTGCCCGGTGGTTTCTCCGCCTCTCAGCCTCTGCGTTGCTTTGTTCATGTGTCGTGCCCGAAGAGCGAGATGCCCTGACGCAACGAGCGAAGAGCGTCGTCTCGAAGTTCGTCGATGCTGGCTATGCCCCGACAGACATCGAGTTTGACGCCGGTATCGCCAAGGTGATCGTACAGCAGGATGTTGCCATCGATGTCGATGATGAACCCGGGAGGCAGAACGGGGCGGCCTTCCGCCACTACCAGTTTTCTTCAATAGCGATCTCAGACAAGCTCACCGACGTTCGGGTCGGCTTGGATCACAGTTTGCGCGAGAAAATGGAAGAACCAGCACAAAAGGCGGTGAGAGCCTGGCAGGAGTTGGGGCTTCGGTTGAACTTCTCGTACGTGGAGGATGAGTTGTGCGGCAGTTCCACCGCAGGCAATATCTGGATCGAGCAAGCGGACGAGGACGATGAAGAGCATCTTTGCGGAGATGGGGTCTACGCAGTCACGGACTTGAAAACTGCGGATGGCTACAGCCCTGCGGGTAGCATTGTCATATGCGAGAGGGCGCTCTCGAATAGTCCTCTCCAGAACAAAGTCATCCTCATGCATGAGATCGGTCACGCATTGGGATTCGCTCATACCGACTGGGAGAAACGTGAGAGTTGCGTTGGGCAGGAGAATGGGGAGGTCGCAGAGGGGAAAGTCCATATCGATGGCACTCCTAAGGGTTTCGTTGAACGGTCGGTCATGAATGCATGTCCGCTCGACGGACCAAACCCGAACAAGGGTGAGTTTTTAGCCATCGACGAACTCGCCTTCAGGGCGGTGTTTGGACCCGATGAATGAACGTCGGGCAGGCGCACGGGGCCTTTGCACGGTCACGTCTCCAGCGAGTGCCGTCGTGCCTCATCGAGGTGATCCTGCATCGCCCGCAGCGAAGCCACCCAAGCGAACCGCGGCCGACTTGCACGGGAGCGACTCGGCTTCGGCGAACCGACGGATCATGAAGTGGATAGGGCCAGTCGAGTCGAGCTGCTTAGACCCAGTGGACCGTGACCTTCTTCCATCGCGCGACCTCTTCGCGCGTCGCCAAACGGGCGCAGTACGAGTGCATCGATCGACTCGAGAGGCTACGCGTCGGTATCCTTCGAGCGTCCTGAACGGACGAGCGTGAGGGGGCGAGCAGGAATGAACGCGGAGCCCTCGTGCTCGGCGAGTTCAGCGTAGGTTGGGTTGAGGGCGACCTTTGACCGCGCTGCGGAGCTGGTCGAAAACAGCGACGTGGGGGCTCCCGCGAAGTGCTCGAACGCTCGAACCTCGGAAGAAGACCTTCTCGCCCGCACGAAGCTGCTGAGGTATCGTCACGTCGACCCGGGCGCGAACACTCGCGGGCTACGTAGGTTACGCCAAGCCAGACCGGAACCCCCAACCTCGAGAGGCGCGTACCTGCAGCTCGTTCCGCCCACAATGTGCTTGTGAACAAGGAGGAATCTATCCCCTGCGGCGGAAACAACAAAACCTCGATCCACTCGCACCCTTGATTTCGCTGATCTCCTCGCGATCGTCCTTAGTCCTGATCGGTTCGGACATCGTGAAGGTCCCAGTGACGATGACACGTTCCCAACGACTTTCACCCGCATCCCACTTGAGCGACCAGTCGTAGCCTGCGAAGCCGGAGACCCCTCCATCACAAACCCCAGCTCTAATCTGGCTAGCGAGCCCTTCGTCGATAGTGGTCTGCAAGTAGTAGCCCCTGTTTTCTCGCTGTTCGGATTGAATGAACATCACCACGTCGTTCTCCATATAGTCCGAATCCTCAAGATCCAAGTTGAACATCGAGGTCTCGAGGTCAACTGGATACCATTGGTCGGAATCTGGAGGAAGATAGTGAAGTCCATCTCCTTCGACTTCCAGATTAAGAGGGTTGTGCCGGTTTGGATCGTGATGGAAAGCCACCTTCCCTTCCGGTGTGTCCACGACCACCATGCTGCAACCGGTCAACCTCTCGGTCTTTACTTCAGCTCCTTCGCCGGGGGCTTCGGGTAGCTTCACTCTGGTGGTCGAATGCTCTTCCCAAGGCACGAAGTAGTCCTCGTCGCGGGGAGTATCGGAGCCGTCGCAGAGGGGAATCTGACCGAGCACGGAGTAGGCCCCCACCTGTTGACCGAAGATTTCGTCGCGCAGTTCTTGGGGCACCGCGCAGCGACTACACGACTCGGACGTCCCATCTCCGCCCGCCCGCACGGTCGCGGGGTCCAAGGCGGCGGGTTCTTCGGCGGAGTCACATCCTCCGTGCGAGATCGAAGCCAGGGCAACCGCCACAAGACAAGCCCTCCGTAGAGCGCGCCTCAGCGACGAGATCGCAAACTCCGACCGATCAGGCGAACCGCTTGCGCTTGCACCTCCCCTCGTTACGCATGCTCGATGAAAGGAGTACCCCTGCGCCAGTTGTCTATTCGTATTCACAATGACAGGGTCACCATGCGGATCGGCATTACGCAGGCGGGAAACGAGCTGCACTACGCGCGTTTCGTATTCGAGGATGACATCGGAAAGAGCCGAAACGACAGTACTTCGATCGCTGAGATCTCCTCGCATTGGCTGCGTGGCTCTTCTACCAATCACGTTTGCGAAGTCGAACCGCGAGTGCATGCAGAGTGCCCTCGTGATTAGGTGGGCCCAGCTCTGTCGGTCGCGAGCTTTGCGATGACACAGGTGATGGCCACGGCGACGCGTAGGCATACGAACAAAACCGCGAGAGGCCCGGGATGTGCGGAGTCCTCGACAGCGGGGCTCGCCAGGCTCCGAGCTTGATGGCACGGAGCACAAGCATCCACAACGAACGGCTCAATAAGGCATCGGTAAAACTCGAGCATGGACACGTCAATTCATCGTAGCGGAATCACGAAAACCCCAGACAATCATCGCAGAAACCCAAGTGACTCGAATACGAAGGCTGTCGAGTTTGTCGACCCTCGTCGGCGAGGAATGAGTCTAGACGCCGACCCGAGTGCCGAGATCCGCCAGCAAAACATGGCGTCTCACCTTGGCTCCGAGAGGCTCTCTGTCGGCGAGAGATTGTCGAGATCGGAACCCTCTCAGCCGAAACGACGGGCATCTGCGCCGAGTTGGTACGGGAACGGGTACGACCGAACAGCCTCGTCTGGGCAGAGCTGTTCGGTCGAATTTGAGGTTACTGCGATTTCCACCTTGTCGAAAACGAAGCTGGTTGTCGTCGACGGATCGTCGTTCTGCCCCGCCGACGAATACGTTGCCACTTGGGGAGGCCGTAAGAAGAGTTTGGAAGAGCCTAATGCCAGCCCCAGGGCCAAAGAGAACACAATTTCGTCACTTCTTTGATGGGGAACAACGCGGGCATCTCGTCATTCATGCACCGCGTCGCTCGAATTTTTCCGCGTTCGTCCGCATGTGAAAGCCATGGAGTTGGTACAAAGGGATGAGACTTGCTCCGCGATGTCCTACGCTTGGCGGAGGACGCACCTGGGGTTTGATACAGAGAAGACGCAAGCGCAAGCGGGGGCAGATTCGACCAGACCACTACGTGACGAACTGGGGAAGCCTATCGTAGTAGCGACGGGCCATGGGCGATGAACCAGGTCTCCATCGCAAGCGGGTATTGGCCTTCATCGCGTTTGGCTGCTCGCACTTGTCGCGGAGCTCGGAGCCGAGGCTGCGAATCAGTCGGCGGTCAAGTCGCCGACGGTTCGCGGGCGCGTTCGCTCGCAGCCGCAGCCGCAGCTCGGTTCGATTTCGGACCAGCCGGGAGCGCAGTGAACGATGGTTCCGTGGCACATGGCGGGATCCATGCTCAGGTACCAGACGTTGTGAATGTTGGCAGCGTCGGGGCATCGGGCATGGGGAGGACCAGGATCGCTCCAGGGGTCCGGCTGAAGTTTGTTCACTGGACTTCCGTCCGACGCAAGACCACTCCGGGTCGCGACATAGAGATCGAGCGCGTGCTCGTACTGGTCTTCATCGACGGTGCTCGGGTCGGTATGAGTCTCCAGCACCGTCTCGAACTCCTCCTCCAGCTCTGCTTCTCGCACCAGCTCCTGGACTTCCGGGTCGTCCGCGGCGTCGCATGCGGGCGCCCCCAAGGCGGTGGCAATCAAGGTCATTACGAACAGCGTTTTCTTATTCTTGGTCATGATCTTCGCTTTCCGCGCCAAGGGACATTCGCGGGCGGCATCCGCCGAAATGTCTCCCTCCGCTTCTCGCCACCTTAGTCGCGGTTCAGCGATGGTTTTATGCTGGGGAAGTGGCCAACGGACGAGAATCGGTATCGACTCCGACTCGAGTGTCGAGCCGGACGGTCTCCGGCCCCAAGGGAAGGGGATGACGCATCGACGTCGTCGTGGGGAAAAAGGAGCTGCGCTCCAGAATCGCGGGGAGATTACTTCGCGCTCCAGGGGGCCTCACGTAGTTCCTCAGCAAGATATTCGACCAACACCCGAACCTTGGACGGTATGTGTCTGCCACTCGGGAACACGGCGTTCAGCGGGACCAGGTTCGACCACCCGGGGAGAACGCGGACGAGACGGCCATCGCGTAGATGAGTCGCGATATGCGACTCGGGAAGGAACGTGATCCCGACGCCGCAGGTCGCAGCCTCCGCGAGCGCGATGCCACTGTTCGCAACCAGGCGTCCCTTGACCGACACCTCGGTCTCTTCGTCAGTCTGGTCGTTGACCAGGTTCCAGACGTGCGGGACCCGACTGTACGAGTAGACGAGGCAATCATGCTCCTGGAGCTGTTGGGGGGATTCGGGGACTCCACGTTCACTCAGGTACGACGGTGATGCAACCAGGATGCGGTGAATCTGCAGCAAGCGTCGCGCAATGAGACTGCTGTCAGGCAACTCCCCGATACGAACCGCCAGGTCGAAACCCTCGTCGAGAAGGTCGACCTGCCGGTCGAGGTAGACCAGGTCCATCGTCAAGTGATCGTGGCGGCGCACGAAGTTGGACAGAGCCCGTGAAAGCCAGACGAGGCCGAGGTTGGTCGGGATCGAAACGCGAAGCTCACCGCGGGGCGAGCCGCTGCTCGCCTCGATGTGTTTGGTGGCCTGCTCGATGCGCCCGAAGGCTTCGTCGCACTCCGAATAGAGGGTCTGCCCTGCCTCGGTCAAAGCCAGCTTCCGGGTCGTCCGGTGCAGAAGCCTCGCACCCAGCCGATTCTCCAGACGAGTCACGAGCTTGCTCACATAAGAACTCGAGATGCCGAGACTGTCTCCCGCGGCGGTGAAGCTGCCGGCACGGACGACCGTAACGAAGGCCTCAGTTTCGACCAAGTTGCCCATTCTTAATCGTAGCGCCTTCCACAACGGTGGAATACCCCGCGTGAGGCAGAGGTGTCTTGCCCCTCGCTCCGGAGTGGATTCAGGGCTCAGAGGCATCAGTCCTCGTCCTTTTGCCGCGTTGTGCCGACGGGGCACCGATCTCATTCTGGTGGCGAGGGGGGCAACGGCTCGCGATGCCGCCCCGCGACAGTAGGACAACTAGAGAATCGGAGATCGAAGATGCTGAGGAAGTTTGGAGTTCTTTTTGGGTTCATGGGGCTCGCGTTGAGCGCCCCTCTGTACGGCTGCGATGGTGACAACGGAGGGGAGGCGCCAGTGGACACCCAGGAGTCGCTGATTCAGTCAGCGGGAGCCCTCGAGTTCGGCGACGGAAACGTCCTGTTCGTCGGAGATCGGGAAGCGGGACTCGTTCACGCGTTCGACTTCGAGGAAGGAACCTTCCACGATCAGTCCGATTTCATTCTTGGGAGAGCCTCGACATTCGAGGGCCGGAGGATCGTCAAGGGCATCGACGTAGAGATCGCTTCGATGCTCGGAATCCCAGCCTCCGAGTTGATGATCAACGATCTCGCGATCCATCCTCCAACGAAACAGATGGTCCTGTCGGTTCACCGTGGAACCGGGCCTGATGCCGAGCCTCTTCTCTTCAAGGTCGACGAAGGCGAGCTCGAGTTGCTCGACCTCGCGGCGGCCGACCATTCGAGCATCGATGTCGGAACCGTCGACCCAGAGTCCACGCTCGAATTTGGCCAACTCATTCAGAACTACGCGATTACCGACATCGAGTATCACGATGGTGAGATCTTCGTCGCCGGGGTCTCCGGCGATGACTTCTCGTCCACGATTCGTCGTGCCGGCTACCCCTTCGAGGAAGAGGCTTCGTTGATCTACACGGAGATCTGGCATGCGGTTCATGCTCAGTTCGAAACCCGAGCCCCAGTGATCGCGCAAGACATCCAGGTGATCGGCGGTGAGCCCTACCTCGTGGCTGTATATGCCTGTACTCCCCTGGTTCGATTTGCCTTGGCTGACCTCCAAGATGGTGCACAGGTGCGTGGGGATATGATCGGGGAGCTGGGCTTCGGCAATACTCCGATCGACATCATCTCGTACACCGACCCGTTTGTTCAGGAGCCCGTCTTCCTGGTCACCAATACGAACCGATCGGCGACTCGCTTTACCCATGGAGATGTCGGCGCGGCGGTACCGATGGCCTACGAACCCCCCAACGTTTTCGACCAAGCGGGTATCCCGATCTTCGACGTCCCGCTGGTCGCCCCACAGCAGATGGCGCTGATCGATGAGACGTGGGCAGCCGTGATCCAATCTGATCCAGAGGACCCAGGGACGCTCAACCTGAGGACACTCAACGCGCCGTTTTTCTTCGACCGCTCCGATCACCTGGTCGAGATGAACTTCCCCGGTGCTCCCGATCCCTTCGGTTACGGAGAGGCGCCGCCCAAAGACTGGGAAGACGACGAATGAGCTCCCAACGAACTTGCCGGTTCAATGCCGCCGCCGCGCTCATCACCGCCGCGGCGCTTTCGATAGGCTGTCGCTACTCTGACGAGCCGGAGGTGCTTCGCACCGAGAATGACTCGAGGCTCGTTCTCAACCACCTGAGCGAATCGCAGCGTGCTTCCATGGCCTCTCGAGCCGGTGAGACCCGCGTCTTCCTGGACGACCAAGAATCGGGTCCCGGGATGTCTGGGGTTCGAGCAAGCATCGACGGAACCAAGCTGCTCGTGGACTTTGGCTTTCCGCTAAAACGGGACCATACGTACACGATTCACCACCCGGCTCTGGAAGAGGCACTCGAGCTGCCGGGAGAACCCAGAGAGGTCTCAGAACCTCGCGTGGTGCGGGTGGTCCCCGATGCGACGGAGCTGCCTGCCAACGTCCTGCGGCTCTACGTGGTGTTCGACGAACCGATGTCGTCGAAGTTCAAGATGTCGGAGGCGATCGAGATCGTCGACCTGGAGGATGGCAGCATCGTCGAGGCCGCGCTCCTGGACATCGAACAGCCGCTCTTCGATCGGTCGAACACTCGACTGACCGTGATCTTCAACCCTGGTCGTACGAAGCGAGGGGTTGGAAGCAACATTGAGGGAGGAGCCCCACTCGAACCCAACCGCCGCTACGCGCTCCGTGTCATTGCTGGTCTCACCGACGCGGAGGGGGATCCGATCGAGGTAGCCTTCGAGCATGTCTTCCATACCGTGGAACCCGACCGACGCGCGCTAGAGCCTTCCGTCTGGAGTGTGCAGTCACCAGGAGTCGGTACCCGAGATCCAATGGTGATTGACTCGGGTCGTTGGCTGGATCCCTACCAGGCCGGCAGCCGCATCGCATTGCTCAACCCACATGGTCGAGTTTTCCCGCTACGAGCCACAAGCTCGGGGCAAGAGCTACGATTCACGCCACAGGAGAGTTGGGCCGAGGGTTGTCATACCTTAGTCGTTTCGTCGGAGTTGGAGGACGTTTCCGGTAACCGTAGCGTCCGCGCCTTCGACGGCGAGGGAAAAGGGACCCGAACTCCGTCACGTCGGCCGATTCCCATTGGCGACCCGAGAGCGTGCGAGGAACAGGCCCGAGAAACGGGGGAAGTCGACTCATAGGCCATGGCGGCATTGTCGGGCCTCGGGTGAAGCCGAGGCACGACAATACGACGGTTTCCGCCCAATCAGACATCCCCGCACCGTTCGTCTGCAGCGGCCGTCTCGTTGCGAGCCGCCACCGTAGGCGGCGACCAGGACCGACGCGGTTCGACCTATGACCAAGCCCAACGGACGATCGAAGCCATCACGCATCGGGTGCATGCACTTCACTCACTGACGCCCCAACGGTCAATCGCGAGCTGGCGTGCCCACTCCAAGGAGCTTGGGTCTCACAGCGCACGCGGCAACTCCATCCCAGCTGTACGTCGTCTTGACCTGAGATCGCGAATTTGAACCACGCCCGGCCGGAGCCTCGGGTAAACCAGAGGAGGCCCCGTGAAACGAAAGAACTACACCGAAGAGCAGATCATCTCGATCCTGAACGAAGCCGAGGCCGGCGTCCCGCCGAAGGA
>JBCCHT010000054.1:0-84695 GCA_039028615.1 Myxococcota bacterium
CGAGCACGTCCGGGGTAGGCGTCCGCCGTCAACAGGGCCCCCCACCCCCCAACGAAGCCGATCCCCCCGTTCCCCAACCCCCCCGCGGTCCAACCAAGAACCGCTCCGCCCTTTCCAACGTCCCCGCCCCATCCAAGAACCGCCAACTCCGCCCCCTTGCACCCCCCGAACCGAGCGTTACGCTCCCCCCCGTGGAACCCATCCGAGTCGACATCTGGTCCGACGTAGCCTGCCCCTGGTGCTGGGTCGGCAAACGCCACCTAGAAGAGGCCCTCACCGACCTCCCCTTCACCGTCGACATCACCTGGCGCTCCTTCGAACTCGACCCCAGCACCCCCAAGTCCGTCCCCGAAGGCACCGACCTCGTCCAACGCCTCGCCGATAAATACGGCACCTCTCGCGCTGGCGCCCAAGCCATGATCGACCGCATGGACTCCGTCGGCACCGACAACGGCCTCGACTTCCGCTTCGACAAGGTCAAGCCCGGCAACACCTTCGACGCCCACCGCCTCCTCCACTTCGCCTCCACCAAGGGCAAGCAAGACGCCCTCAAGGAGCGCCTCTTCCTCGCCTACATGCACGAGGGCAAGCTCGTCTCCGACCACGAGACCCTCGTCCAGCTCGCGGTCGAAGTCGGCCTCGATGCCGACCAAGCTCAGGCCGTCCTGAGCAGCAACGACTTCCACGCCGAGGTCCGGGCCGAGCAAGCCCAAGCCATGGAGCTGGGCATCCGCGGCGTGCCCTTCTTCGTCGTGCAGGGCCGCTACGGGCTGTCCGGGGCCCAGCCGGCCGAGCTCATCCGCCAGGCGATCGAGCAGGCCCACCAAGAGGCCTCTCCCCTGCAGAACGTCGGGGCCGACGCAGATGCGTGCGGCCCCGATGGTTGTGCCATCTAGCGCGGGGACTCAGGCGGTGGTGGTGCCTTCGTCGGTGTCTTCACCGCCGCTGTCGTCGCCCGTGCCCGTCGACTCGCCGGGCAAGACGCAGTAGCCACGATCGGTGCACTCGGCCTCCGGATCGCAGCACGCGGTGGCATCGAGGCACCAGCGCAGCTCGTCCATGAGCACGACGCACTCGGTCACGCACTCGTTGGGGCCTTTGCCCTCGGGACCCCACTCGGGCATGAAGGGCGCGACGCACAGCTCCCCGCGATCGCAATCGGCGGAGACCTGACACTCGTCGGGGATGCCGACGGTGGCGGGCCCGTCGTCGCTACTTTCGTCGGGTGTCGCCGCGGCGGTGGTGTCGGCCGGCGGCGGCGTGGGAGGAGGCGTGGGCGTGCCGGTCGTGGACAGGTCGGTGTCGTTGCACTCGGGGTTGCCGAAGACCGAGTTGCCACAGCCAGTGGTCCCCGAGTCGCCCGCGGGGGAAGGCTCGCTGTCGTCGCTGCACGCAGCGAGACCCAGCACGAGCACGGCGATTCCGAAGGTGCTTCGCATGACGTCCGCGCCGATCATCGCATGCCCGTGGAGCTGGACCCAGCCCCAGACTCGGAGCCGCTGTCGGAGCCCCCCGTGCTGGTGCCGTCGCTGCTGCCCCCGGAGCCCGAATCCGAGCCCGAGCCGGTCCCGGTGTCGCCCGAGTCACTGCCCGCGGTGCCCGACTCGTCGACGCCGTCTTCGAGCACGCATAGACCACGGCGACAGATTGCGCCCTCGGTACAGCACGCCGCGGCGTCGAGACACCACGCCTGCTCGTCCATGAGATCGATGCACTGGTCGCTGCACGCGAAGTCCCCGACCTCGCCGTCGTCGTAGGGCGCGACGCAGTGCACCCCGGCCGCACAGTCATCGGGCTCGAGGCAGGGTGAACCAGCCGGGTTGCCCCCCGTGTCGTTGGGGCAAGGGCCGGCCGAGGTCCCCGCCGAGCAGTTCCCCGGTGGCGTGGGCTCGTCGATGAAGTCTTCGGTGTCGGCCCCGAAGGCGGAGTCGGACGAACCGCACCCCCCCACGAGCATCATCGCCACCACCGCTAGTCCAAGTCTCATGTCGACACCATAGCGCACGGATCGCAGACCTTCCCGTCGCCATGTCGCAATGCCGCACCGCATGACATCGGTGTCATGGTGGGAGGCGCGAAGGGGCGAGCGAGTCGGAGCATAACGCCTGCGCCGCCATCGTCCCGCGAAAAATAACTTTTCAACCATTTGAAATCATTGGTCAAAAAACTTCCATTGCGCTCGATCGAAGCGAGGTCGAGCGGCACTACCGTGGTGCGAGGCCAATCGATTCCGACGCTCGATTCTCTGTCGCGTCCCAAGATCGTTGCCCCCGCCGGACCCCCTTCACACTACGCTGTTGTTCGTCACTTTGCTGGCCTTGCTTTCTTCTGGAGTTCCGACGCTCATGACTTCTCGCCTCAGCTCCCGCACGCACGACTTGCGACCCACGCGAGCTCTGCTGCACCCCCTGTGGCTCGGTAGCCTGGCCGTGCTCGTCCTCAACGATCACGTGCTCAAAGGCGCCTCCGCGCTTCCCTCCGTGGTCACCGGAAAGCTCAGTGACTTCGTCGGGCTGATCGTTGCCCCCGTGCTGTTGGCCGCGGTGCTCCGCGTCCGTACTCGCCGCGGCTGGCTGCTGTCGCAGGTCGCCGTCGGAGCGGGCTTCTCCGCCATCCAGCTGTCGGCCGTCGCCGCCGAGCAGTGGAGCGCGGCCATGGCCGCCATCGGTTTCCCCTGGGTCATCACTCGCGACATCACCGACCTGGTGGCCCTGCCCGCCCTCGCGCTGGGCTACTGGGCCCTGCGCGGCGCCATGGAGCGCCCGGTGGTCGGCGCGGGTCGCCGCACCGCCGAGCTCACGGCCGCGGGCGTGGGCCTCGTGTGCTGTGCCGCCACCTCGCGCCCGCCCGACGGCGAGCCCTTCCCCGACGACTGGCGCCCCGAGCTGTGGACCGATGTGTACGTGCACAACGGCGGCGCCGACTCGGTCGTCGTGCGAATCCGTCCCCTGTCCGAGACCGTCGACGTCGACTGCAACGCGGTCGCCGAAGACCCCGGTCGCCTGCTCACCGAGCCCCTCTTCGGCGAGCTGCAGTCCTTCCGCCTCGACCCCGACCAGAACTTCGGCCTGCGGGTGAACAGCGAGTGGGAGGAGCCCAGCAGCTCCATCACCGGGTGCCACGTCTACCAGCTCGACGTCGATGGCCTCCCGCCCGCCGTGGTGTTCTGGGACGAGGGCAGCGTGCCCATGCACACCGTGCCGGGCACCGGCTACGAAGAAGGCGAAGCCCGCGGCGGCATCGAGCTGATGCCCTCCGAAGACCCCGATCGCCTGGGTACCTTCGAGCACCTCGGCATGGACGAAGTCCTGCACGTCGTGCCGCCCGCCACCGCCCCGGCCGGGGGTGCCTGCGCCCCGCAGAGCGACGCCGCCCGCCTCGAGTGGAGTGACCCGCCCGTCGGCACCTGGGACGTCGCCGCCGTGGAGCGCGGGGCCGACGGCTGCTTCGCCCTCGACCTGGGCGTTCGCGAGCTCGACGGCGAGATCACCAACCCGCGACGCTGGTACATGTGCGCGCCCCTGTCCACCCTGGGCATCGAGGCCGACCGTCGCATTCGCGTCAGCCTGCTCACCGCGGGTGGCTTCTTCGACGGCATCTCCATCGTCTCCGAGGACGGCGATCCCACCCTCCCGCAGATCGAGATGTGGGCGGTGCGAGGCGAAGGCTTCCCCGAGTTCCACGGGCTCAACGTCGCCGCCGTGCCCGAGTTCGAGTGTGGCCACGCGGTCGCCGAGAGCTGCGGCACGGTCACCCGGGCCACCGCCGTCACCGCGGGCGGAGGGTCCTTCGGAGCCGTGCAGCTGAACCCCGGCGAGAGCCAGGACCTCGTCGGTGACGAGGGCACCATGACCGTCGTCGTCGCTCACTCCGAGGAGCGCAGCGCCCTCGACTCCGCCTGCGCCGAAGGCCCCGACACCCTGGGGCTCGACCTCGAGGTCGTCGCCCTCTACACCAAGCCCGCTTCCGAGTGAGCCTCACCCCCCTTGGCTTTATCCACGAATAGGAACTTCATCATGAAACGCTTCACTCGAACCGCTCGCACCCTCGCTGGCCTGGGCCTGCTCGCCACCAGCCTCGCCACCGGCTGCTTCGCCGCGACGAACGACTCGGCCGATGCCGCGGCCGGGGGCTTCGAAGGCGGCGACGGAGGAGCCGGCGTGGCTCAGGGCGGCGCCCAAGACTTCGGCCAGTTCCGCGCCATCCTCGACGCGGGCGACCTGCCGGGCCCCGAGACC
The DNA here is from genome assembly GCA_039028615.1 of Myxococcota bacterium. Taxonomy (GTDB): domain Bacteria; phylum Myxococcota_A; class Polyangia; order Nannocystales; family Nannocystaceae; genus Paraliomyxa. Next base: position 4,239 of record JBCCHT010000054.1, read on the forward strand.
CTCGACGACGTCGGCTTCTTCAACGAGCACAAGATCGAGCTGCCCCCCGCCGACTGCGGCGAGGACATCTGCCTGCACGGCGAGCTCGGGGTCATGGGCAACATGATCAACGGCTCCAACTGCACCCTGGTCATGCTCGGCATGAACACGCCGATCAACCCCGCCGAGCAGCCACGCCTGCCCCTGAACCTGGCCATCGCGGTCGACACCAGCGGCTCGATGCAGGGCGACAGCATCGACTATCTCCGCGAGGGCCTGTTCCGCATGCTCGACGATCTCGGCCCCGACGACCGGATCTCGCTCATCGGCTTCAACGACGGGTCCACCGTGCTGGTCGAGTCCGTCTCGGGCGACGACCCCGACCTCACCCTCGCCATCGGCTCGCTGCAGGCGGGCGGCCGCACCAACATCTACGACGGTCTGCGCACCGCCTACGAGGTGGTCGAGGCCCACGCCGACCCCGAGCTGCAAAACCGGGTCATCCTGCTCTCCGACGGCGAGGCCACCGTCGGCATCCAGAGCACCAGCCGCCTGGTCGAGATGTCCTCCGCCTACAACTCCGAGGGCTACGGCCTGTCCACCATCGGCATGGGCGTCGACTTCAACCCCGAGCTCATGCGCGACCTGGCCGAGAAAGGCGCGGGCTCGTTTTACTTCCTCGAGGATCCCTCCGCCGTCGAAGAGGTCTTCGAAGAGGAGGTCAACACCTTCCTCGTGCCGCTCGCCAAGGACGTCGAGATCAGCCTGGCCGTCGACTCGGGCTACACGCTGCGGGCCATCTACGGCACCAAGCAGGCCGAGACCTGGGGCAACGTGGGCCAGATCTCCATCCCCTCGCTGCAGATCGCTCACCGCGTGAGCGTCGAGGACGTCGAGGGTGGCCGTCGCGGCGGCGGCGGAGCCATGATCGCCGAGCTCGTGCCCCGCGATCCCTCGCAGGTCGAAGAAGAGGGCACCGTCGGCACCATCACCATGAGCTGGGACGACCCGGGCACCGACGAGACGCGCAACACCAGCGTCAAGATCGGCACTCCGCTCCAGCCGGGTGACACCCCCGAGACGGGCCACTTCAGCAGCAACGGCGTCGAGAAGAGCTTCGTGATGCTCAACATCTACGCCGGGTTCGAGATGGCCGCGGTGCGCTCGTCCTACGGCGACCTGGCCGGAGCCCGCGGGGTCTTGGTGCCGCTGGCCGAGCAGGTCGACGCGTGGCTGGTCGACAACCCCGACATCGACATCGAGGACGACCTCTCGTACATCCGCAAGTTCATCGACAACCTCGATGCCCACGGAGCCAACTTCGAGCCCGAGTCGCCCAACCCGCCCAACCCCTGGCCGCAGGACTAAAGGGGCGCCGGCTCTCAGGATTTCAGCTCAGGAAAGCCAGTCCAAGCAAAGCAAGCAAGCAGCGAGCCCGCTACACCAACCGGTGTAGCGGGCTCTTTTTCGTGGTGCGGATGCGATCAGGCGCCGCAGGAGCCTTCGCCCTCGCCACCCTCGGCGGAGCAGGAGCCCTCGCCCTCGCCACCCTCGGCGGAGCAGGAGCCCTCGGCGTCGCCGCCCTCGGCGTCGCCCTCACCGCCACAGTGGCCTTCCTCGGTGTGGCCTTCGCCGCACTTGGCCTCGCCAGCCGCCTCTTCGGTGGCCCCGGCGGCGTCGCCCGGAACCTCGGTGGCGGGAGCTTGCTTGCCACACCCGGTCATCACCAGGGTGCCCGAACCGAGAATTGCCAGCGTCGCTGCGATGTCTTTGATGTTCATGATGCCCTCTGCTCTCTTCTTCGTTTTCGTGGTGGTCCCCGCGTTTGCTCGCTGGCGTGCGGCCGTGGCGGGAGCCCACAGCTTGGCCGACAACCGCGGTCTCTGTCTAGGAACTCTCGCTCGGGGCCCCCGAAACCGGGCAGCAGTGGTATCAAGCGGCGCGGCATTGTCGGTCATGGAGTCTTCGTTTCGCGCATCTCGCTCCGGTTTGACCCTCGCGTTCGTCACGACGCTGGGCTGCCATACCTCTCCGGGCCCCGTGCCCACGCAACCCGCTGCGGAGCCGTCCGTGGCCGAAATCGAGGCCGAACCGGCGAAGAGCGAGCCTGCGCAGGTCCCGGAGCCCGAGCCCGAGCCGGCACCCGAGCCCGAGCCCGAGCCCGAGCCCGAGCCCGTGGTCGCTCCCGACGGTACGGTCATCGAGCCATGCGGCCCCGTCCCCGAGGGCATGGCGTGCATCCCCGGTGGGCCCTTCATCCGTGGCTCCGACGACGGCCCCAAGAATGCGCGACCGGCCGAGACGGTGTGGATGCAGACCTACTACATGGATCTGCACGAGGTCACGTACGGTGATTACAAGGCCTGCCAAAAGACCAAGGAGTGCCTGCGCGGGGGCCCGCTGTACAACGACTTCGGTCGCGCCAAGCAGCCGATCGTGGGACCGAGCTGGTACGCGGCCGTGCGCTACTGCGAGGTCAAGGGCAAGCACCTGCCCACCGAAGCGCAGTGGGAAAAGGCCGCCCGCGGCCCCGACGGCGCGCGCTATCCCTGGGGAGACGAAACCGCCACCTGTGATCTCGCGGTGATCAAGGACGAGCGCGGCCGCAGCTGCGGCGTGAAGAAGAAAAAGGAGCACCCGAACAAGGGGCGAACCTTCGTCGTCGGCACGCGAGCGCCCGGGGCCTATGGGCTCTACGACATGGCCGGCAACGCGTGGGAGTGGGTCTACGACTGGGAGTCGAAGAACTACGACGCATGCGGCAAGGCGTGCCGAGGCACCGATCCCAAGGGCCCCTGCGAGGGTCGGGACAAGTGCCGCGGGCACGAAAAGCGCGTGGTCAAGGGCGGGTCCTGGTACTGGGATGCCAGCTACGCCACCGGCTACTACCGACGCACGCACTACCCGATCAACGAGATGCAGGACTTCCACCACTTCGGGTTCCGCTGCGCCGCGAGCCTCGACGAGGGCAAGGCCCTGGCCACCGCGGTCACGGGCTCGGAGGCTGAAGCGACCGAGCCCGAGGCGCCGCGCAAGCCCGAGCCGACGCCGAAGATCTGAGGCAACCGTCCGTGCTCACTCGGGGACGAACATCGGATCGTTGGTGACCACGACACGGCCGACGGCCATCGACTCGCGGAACGTGAACTCCACCGTGTGGTCGCCCGCGTCCCACATCGGCGCCCACGGATCTTCGATGTAGTTGCACAGCGGCTCGTTCTGGTCGCGCCAGTTGAGCTGCGCCCATCCCCAGCCGTCACCGCTCGGAGAGCAGTCCGCCTCGAAGATGGCCAGCGGATCGGGCTCCCCGTCGATCTGCACGAAGTACGAGTCGGCGTCGTCCTGCTCCCAGAACCGAACCCACAGATAGAAGGTGTCGTCGCACGGGATGACCGGGGTGAAGAGCACCGAGCCTCCGGTGCGCCCCGTCTCGTCGTGGACGGCGATCTCTCCCTCGCCGAGCTCGCTCAACATCAGCGACCACGCTCCGGTGATGATCGCGTCCGTGGGCAGCATCTCGAACTCGACCTGGCCCACGCACGCGCCCACCGGGCCCGCGTCCTCGCCGGTCGTGGGCGGATCGCCGCAATCGGCTCCACACGAGCGCACCGCTTGGACCACGCAGGTGTCGTCCCACGCCTGATCGCAACACTCCGGGCTCTGCTCACACACGCACGCGAGCACCCCCTCGTCGTCACAGCCGGGGCTGGCGTGCGCTTCGCAGCAGCTGAGGTCGTCCGCCTCGGTGGTGCCGCTCGAGCTCGTGCTCGACTCGCCGCCGTCCGAGGACGAGGACGAGGTCATCGGCTCGGCCCCGCTCGTGGTGCCCGGCCCCGGCAGCGTCGGATCGAAGGGCTCGGTCGTGCTCGAGCCCGAGCTCGACCCCTGTTCACCCGCATACGGAGGCGGAAAACCGACGCACGCGGACGCGCTCAGGACCACCGCCCCGAGCCACCCCCGCCCGTGTCGGCCCCGGCTCATGGCACGAAACCCGGATCGTTGGTGATCAGGATGCGCCCCATGGCATTGATCTCGCGATACGCGAACTCGACCGAGTGGATCCCGGCCTCCCACTGCGGCGTCCAGGGGTCTTCGACGTAGGTGCAGGGCGGGTCGGCGGGGTCGTGCCAGTTCAGCTCCGCCCACAGATAGGACTCGCCTTCGTCGCTGCAGTCGGCCTCGAAGACGGCGGGAGGACGCGGCGTCCCGTCCACGGAGACGAAGTAGGAGTCGGCCCCCTGGAAGTTCAGCCCACGCACCCAGATGTGCCAGGTGTCGTCGCAGGGGATGTCCGGCTCGAAGAGCACCGAGCCGGCGACGGACATGTTGGGATCGGGGAGGATCGCGATCTCGCCCTCACCGATGCTGCTCATCCCCAGGCCCCACGCCCCGCTCAGGGTCGCGTCGGAGGGGAACATCTCGAACTGCACGATATCGACGCAGTCATTGCCCACCTCGCCGGAGCTGCTCTCCGCCTCGCCCGTGGAGCCCGGCGGCTCTTCGCAGACGGCCCCGCACTCGCCCAGGGCCAGCTCCACGCACGTGTCGTCCCACTCGAACGCGCAGCACGACGCCTCGACGGCACAGACGCAATCCACCACCTCGGGCTGGTCGCAGCCGGGGCTATCGTGGACATCGCAGCAGCTCGTGCTGCCGCCGCTGGTCGTATCGCCGCCCGAGGTCGTATCCGAGGGACCGGTAGTGAAGGTGGGATCGCCCGTGACCTCGCCCCCCGTCATCCCCCCGGTATTCGTACCCGGGTTGGGGGCAGTGGGGTTCGGCGGCACGCTGCCCGAAGTGCTGGTCCCGGACTCGTCACCGCCGATGTCGGTCTCGACCTCGCTGATCGGCCCCCCCGTACAAGCCGAGCCCCAAAGAGCAATGGAAGCGACGAGAGCGAAACGGTGGTCCATGGCAAACATCCAGCGGTGAGCGAAGGCGCGGCCGAAGCCCAAGTGCTCCGGCCGCGAGAGACACGACCCGGCGGGCCGCTAGGGCACCAGGGTGGGATCGTTGGTCAGCAAGATCCGACCCATCGCGAGCGACTCGCGGAACGAGAACTCGATCTCGTGCGTGCCCGCGTCCCAGGTCGGGGCCCACGGGTCTTCCACGTAGTCGCAGGCGCCCGCTCCCTGGTCGCGCCAGTTCAGCACCGCCCAGTCGTAGCCATCACCACCCGGCCCGCAGTCGCCTTCGAAGATCGCCTCCGGGTTCGGCTCGCCGTCGAGCGTCGCGAAGTACGAGTCCGCGTCGCCGTCCTCCCAGTAACGCACCCAGATGTACCAAGTGTCGGCACAGGGGATGTCGGGCTCGAACAGGACCGAGCCGCCGCCCCCTCCTCCGCCACCGCCCTGGTACACGGAGATCTCACCCTCGCCGACCATGCTCATCGTCTGGATCCACGCGCCGGAGTGCGTGGCCTCGGAGGGCAGCATCTCGAAGGTCTCGATGTCCTCACACTCGCCCTTGGGCGGCGGGGGATCGTCGGTGTCGGTCGGGTCGTCGCCCGTCGACTCGCCACCGGGGTCTTCGCAGACCGCCTCGCACTTGCCCATCGCCAGGTCCACGCAGACCTGCGCCCACTCGAACGCACAGCACGAAGCCTCTTGCGCGCACACACAGTCGACCACGTCGGGCTCGTCGCAGCCGGGCTCGGGGCTCGTCGCGCAGCAGCCCGTGCCCCCGGGGCCTCCGCCCGTCGTGTCGTCTGGACCAGTGGTGAGCGAGGGCCCCGTCGTCGGCTCCCCCGTCCCGTCGCTGGTCATGGCGCCGGTGTCGTCACCGGGGTTGGTCGGATTCGGGTTCGGATTCGTGGGATCGGGGCTCGAAGTCGAGCCGGTATCCGTGCCTTCGCTGTCCCCCTCACTCTCCGTCGCCGGTCGGCTGGTACACGCCGCCGCCGCCAGGGCGAGGGCTCCAAGAACAATCCAGGGTCGATGTCGTAGCGTCATGTGCAATCCCCCAGACGATTTGTACCAGGCCAGTGACGGCCCGCGGGGGCCGTTTTCGTGGCTTCACGGCCTTTGAAGGGGGTCTGGCGCAACACTCGTGGCGACAGGATCAATGGTTGTCCACGGCCGCCGAAAAGGCGGTGCGCGAAGTGTCGGCAAGCTGACAGTTCATGCAAACCGCGGGCGCGGTGCCGTGCAACGGCTCGCACATCCCCGAACGACTCGAGGCCCTACTCCGCCGTCGCGTCGAGCGGCGCGGGCGACTCGGGGTCGAGCGCGTACAGCAGCTGCTCCGGGGTCTCTGCACTGCGAATGCGCTCGAGCAGATCGGACTCCATCACCGCCCCCGCGATCGCAGCCAGCAGGCGCAGGTGCGAGGCGCGATCGGACGGCGGCCCGAGCAGGCAGAAGCACACGTCGACCATGCCGTCCTCCGACTCGCCGTACTGGATCGGGCTCGTCAGGGTCATCACGCCCATGAAGGTGCGCTCCAGGCCGGGCACGGTGGCATGCGGGATGGCCATGCCGTGGCCCATGGCCGTGCTCTGCAACGACTCGCGCTCGAGCAGTTCGCGCTCGATGGCGGCCGCGGACATGTGCGGCACCGCCCCGGCCATCATCGTGGCGAGCTCGGAGAACAAGCGGTCCTTCTTGAGCACACCCCGATGGGCGGCGAGGGCCTCGGGGGCCACGAAGTCGAAGAGCACCGAGCCCGTGCCGCCCTCCTCCGTCGACCTCAAGATCGCCCGGTGGAACTCGGCGCGCGGTGTCTTGAGGCGAAGCACGGCGCAGTGGGCCTGCTCCATGATCTTCTCCTCGCGCGCGGCGAAGAACATCGAGCGCAAAGGCTTTTCGGGCGGCGCCCCGAGGACGACCAGGTCGTAGCGAGCGGATGCCTTGACCAGATCGGCCACGTCGTCGTCCCCGGGCAGCACGGTCAGGCTGTTGTCGCTGCTGCACAGCGCCCGCATCTGCTCGGCGTAGGCGGTGGCGACCTCGGTGTCCCCGCCGTGCGTGGCGGCATGATTGACGAACCCGATGTCCGCCCGGAACAGCGAGGCCAAGTCGTCGGCGGTGTGGGCCACCAGCGCGTCGTGGGGCCCCGGCTCGGCCACCACCATCACGTGGCGATAGGTCCGAATGCCCGCGTCGCGGAACACGGCGAGGTTGCAGGGCAGGCGGTTGACCAGCCACTCCATGGGGTCGCGGACGATCCGCCCCCGCATGTTGCGCTCGCGCCAGGCCATCACCACCCAGCGGGAGTCCAGCAGGTTGGCGCGCTCGTACAGGGTGCGGCGAACGTCGCGGGTGACCAGCAGGTCGAAGCTCGCCTTGATCTTGCGCTCGCGCGCCAGCGCCAAGACCCGGCGCTCGAGCGAGGCGATGCGATCGTCGGGCTCGAGCGCATCGCTGAGCTCCATCTGCTCGGGGACCTCCCGCAGCGCCAGCACCTCGACGTGGCCGCCCGCCCCGGCCAGGGTCATGCCGATCTGCACCAAGGCCTCGGGGGAGGGCTCGGTGCCGAACAGCGCCACGATGACGCGCCCCTGGTCGATGGTGGAGTAGGCCCCGGTTCGCGCCGGGTCGCGCACCAGGTCCTTGCGGCGGAGGATCTGCCGCAGGATGCCCAGGCGGCTCGATCGTGTGCGCCCGTAGAACATGTACAGCGCAAAGCCCAAGCCGGAGATCACCACCAGGCCGACCAGCGCCACCGAGCCCATCGCCACCAAGATGGCCAGGCCGGTCACGACGCCGATGATGGGCATCACGGGATACAGCGGCACGCGGAAGCGCGGCTCGTACCACTGCGCCTTGCTCTCGCGGAACACGATCAGCGCCACGTTGACGGTGACGAAGGCCGCGATCATGAAGGCGCTGGCCAGCTTGGCGATCTTCACCACGTCGAAGAGCAGGACGATGGTGGCCATGGACCCGCCGGTCAGGGCGATGGCCCAGTGCGGCGTCATGTAGCGCCGATGCACCCGCTGGAAGACGTCGGGGGCCAGCTTGTCGCGGGCCATGGCGAAGGGAAAGCGCGAGGCGGCGAGCAGGCCCGCGTTGGCCATGGAGACCAGGGCCGCGAACGCGGTGGCCACGATGATCGGCACGCCCACCGACCCCACGACCTCGTTGGCCAGGGTGGCGATGGGCGTGGTGTCCCCGGTCAGCTCGGCGGGCGAGAAGATCCCCGCGAGCACCCAGGCCACCAGCGTGTAGACCAGCGCGATGACGGACAGCGAGATGACGATGCCCAGCGGGATGTTGCGGGCCTCGTCGCGGACCTCCTCGGCGATGGCCGCGATCTTGGTGACCCCCGCGTAGGAGATGAACACCAGGCCGACGGTGGCGAGCAGGCCGCTCATGCCGTTGGCCAGCCAGGGCGGATCGCCGGGGCGGGCGTGCAGGATGTGGAGGCGCTCGATCTGCGGCGCGCCCACGAACACCAGGCCGATCAGGACGATCAAGCAGCCGCCGACGACGAAGGTCTGCACCTTGCCCACCTTGCGGACGCCGACGATGTTGAGCGCGACGACCCCGACCAGCAGACCCATGGCCACGGGGGCGGTGGGGATGTCGAGCACGAGGTCGAGGTAGGAGCCGAGCACGGCGAGGGCGAACGAGCTCTTGAGCAGCAGCGACAGCCACAGGCCCAAGCCCGCGATCGTCCCCGCCATCGGTCCCATCGCACGCTCGACGAACAGGTAGCTGCCGCCCGCGGAGGGAATGGCGGTCGACAGCTCGGCCTTGGTCATCGCCGAGGGGATCACCAGCAGCGCCGACAGCAGGTAGGCCAGCCACAGCGACGCGCCGGTCATGCCGGCCGCGACCGCGGGCAACAAGAAGATCTCGCCGCCGAGCATGGCGCCGACCGAAATCGCGACCACGCTCAACAGGCCCAGCGAGCGCTCGAGTTCCTTCACGCGTCCCCTCGCGGTGCTCCCGGGTGCTGCTGCATCCGCCCCGATGATAGCCACGGCAGGGGTTCCACGACGAGAGGGCGTTCACTGGGCTCGTCGAGTGTCGGACTTGCGCGTACCATGCGAACGGTCCGATGTGTTCCATGCTCCGACTCCCCGTGTCGACCTTCGCCGAACGCCGACAACGCGTTCTCGACCAGCTTCCTCCCGGGGGGGCAATGTTGCTGCCGACCCACGGTGAGCTGACCCGGTCGAACACCACGAGCTTCCCGTTTCGCCCGAATTCCGACTTCTACTACCTGTGTGGCTTTCCCGAGCCCGACGCCTGGCTGCTGCTCAAGCGTGACGGGGTGGACCCAGGCACCCATATGTTCGTGCTGCCGCGGGACCGCGAGCGCGAGACCTGGACCGGCCGCCGCTTCGGGGAGCGGGGCGCCCGGGAGGATTTCGGGGCCGACCACGCCTGGTCGGTGGCCCAGCTCGACGAGCAGCTCGGACGCCTGCTCGAGGACGTCGACGTCCTGTACTTCGCCTTCGGTCGCCACCCCGCCAAGGAGCGGCGCCTGCACCGGGTGCTCTCGCGAGTCCGGGTCGGCCGCAAGCCGGGCCTGGGTCCGTCGACGTTGCGCGACCCCGACCCGATGCTGTCGGAGATGCGCCTGATCAAGAGCGACGTGGAGCTGCAGGTCATGCAGACCGGCGTCGAGATCTCCACCGAGGCGCACCTCGCCGCCATGCGAGAGGTTCGAGCCGGTCGCTGGGAGTACGAGATCCAGGCGCTGGTGGAGTACACCTTCCGCCGTCGCGGCGGGTGGGGCTGGGCCTATCCCAGCATCGTGGCCGCGGGCGACAACGCCTGCATCCTCCACTATGTGAACAACGAGTCGCAGTTCCAAGACGGTCAGCTGATGCTGATCGATGCGGGCGCGGAGATCGACGGCTACGCCACCGACATCACCCGCACCACGCCCGTGGGCGCGCGCTACGAGGGCGCGCAGCGAGACGCCTACGACTTGGTGCTCCGCGTGCAGAAAAAGGCGATCGACGCGGTCCGCCCCGGCGGCTCCATCAACGCGATCCACGAGCAAGTGCTACGCGACCTGACCCAGGGCATGGTCGACCTGGGCGTGCTTTCGGGCGACGTCGAGGAGCTCATCGCCGAGAAGAAGCACGAGGCGTACTACCCCCATCGCACCTCCCACTGGCTGGGCGTCGACGTGCACGACGTCGGCCGTTACTGCGTGCGCGAGGGCGGGGACAAGCTCTTCGAGCCGGGGCAGGTGCTCACCGTGGAGCCGGGGCTGTACTTCCCGCCCGACGACGAGACGCTGCCCAAGGGCTTCGCAGGGGTCGGCATCCGCATCGAGGACGACGTGCTCGTTACCGCGGGCGACCCCGACGTGCTCACGCACACCGTGCCCAAGACGATGGACGAGATCGAAGCGATCCGCCGCGACGCGCTGGGTACCTAACGCTCATTTCGAGGGCGCGAGGCTCTCGACGGCCACCCGTGAGCCGATCTCGGGCGACAGGCGGAACCGATAGCCGGCGCCGCGCAGCGTCTCGATATAGGCCGAGGCGCCGCCGAGCTTCTTGCGAAGCCGCTGGATGTGCGTGTCGACGGTCCGCGTCGGCAGGTAGGGGTCGTGACCCCAGACATCGTTGAGCAGAGTCTCCCGGCTCTGCACCCGACCGCGACGCGCCAGCAGCAGCGACAGCAGCCGCAGCTCCAGCGCGGTCAAGATGACCTCCTGATCGTCGACCCAGACCTGGTGCGCGAGGCTGTCGACGCGCAGTCGACCAAAGCGCAGCTCGTTGGGCACGACCTCGGGACGATCGGCACGTCGAATGACCGCCTTGAGTCGGAGGACCAGCTCCCTCAGGCTGAAGGGCTTGGTGACATAGTCGTCGGCTCCGACCTCGAATCCCACCACGCGATCGATCTCGTCGCCGCGCGCGGTGAGCATGACGATCGGAATGGCACTGGTGCGCTCGCGAGCCCGAAGCTCGCGGCAGACCTCGGTTCCCGACAGGTCCGGGAGCATCAAGTCGAGAAGGACCAGATCGGGGGTCGGCGACTGAGCCGCGAGTTCGAGCGCACTGCGACCGTTGTAGGCCGACTGCGTCTGCCACCCCTCTTGCTCCAGAGTGTACGCAATGGTCGCAACTAGATCGGCCTCGTCGTCGACGATCAGTATCCTCGTTCCCATCGAGGTGCCAAGCGTGCCGCCCCCATGTGACACCGACGTCACGACAGAGAAAAATCAGAGCGGCGCCCAGGCAACAGTCGTCCGACTGCGGGCCACCGCTCGAACGTTTCAGGAGTGTGTCATCGGTGTTTCATCTTCGGTGGCGCTTTCGCCCCGTCGCCGACGCTTGTCACAAAGCTGGGACGAACGAGACACGCCACGGACATCCATCGGTTCCATAGTCCCCCCGCCTCATGTTGGGTGGATTCGATCCTCGCTCCGGGGAACTCTTCCTTCACCGCAAACGCGGCCAAGCCGTCGTTTGGGGGACGTTCATCTTGCTGACCACCGGGGTGACCGCGTGGCTCGTTTATCCACCTAAGAAGGAAGAGGTGGTCGAGGTTCAGCTCGAGCCCGAGATCCAGGATTTCGCGATCGAGGAAGAGCCCGAGCCCGAGCCCGAGCCACCTCCCCCGCCGCCGCCGAATACCAAGGTCAAGGTCGTCAAGAACCCGAAGCCTCGGGCGAAGCCCAAGCCGCCCAAGAAGAAGGTCACCGAGGTCGCCCAAGAGACCGACGTCGAGAAGACGGTCGAGGTCGGGGCGGGCGGTGGCCAAGCAGGCGGCAGCGGCATCGACAATACGCCCAAGAAGCCCAAGGTCCTCGACAAGCCGAAGCCCAAGGCTCCGCCCGCGCCGAAGCCCAAGCCGAAGCCCAAGGCCAAGAAGGCGCCCCTCGATCCGACCAAGCCCGTCGATCGACCGGAGAACGCCACCGCGCCCAAGCCCGTCGCGGGCAACGCCCAGCCCGTGTACCCCAAGGAGCTGCGCGACAAGGGCATCACCGGCAAGGTGGTCATCAAGCTTCACGTGCACCGCGACGGTTCGGTTCGCGGCGCCAAGATCCTTCGCAAGAGCAACAACGCCGCGACCGAAGAAGAGAAGAGCCGCGCAAACAAGCTGCTCCTGTCGGCGGTCGTCAAGGCGGTCAAGACCTGGAAGTTCCAGCCCGCAAAGCTGGGCGGCCAAGCAATCACCGTGTGGCACACGGTGACCATTCCCTTCACTCTCACGGCCGGCTAGCGGTCACCACACAACAAAGTCGTCATGGAACTTTCACTCGTCGAAATCTGGGGGTCGATGGGCTTCCTGTCCCGCCTGGTCGCCATCGGTCTGGTCGTGATGGGAGTCGCCAGCCTCTACGTGGCCATCGAGCGCTTCTTGGTGATCGGTAAGGCACGAACCGCGTCGCAGGTCTTTGCCGCGAAGGCCAAGCCCCTGCTCGAGGATCGGGACTTCGACACCTTGCTCGACCTGACCCGCGGCAAGGAGTTCGAGAAGACTCCGCTGCCCCGCCTGCTTCGCTTCGGCCTCGAGTCCTTCATGGCCAACAAGAAGGACACCGCCGTCGGCCCCGCCGAGATGGCTCGCCGCGAGCTGACCCGCCGCCTGCAGGAGCTCGACTCCGAGATCCGCCGCGGCATGGGCATCCTCGCCTCGACCGGCTCCACCGCGCCCTTCATCGGCCTGTTCGGTACGGTCATCGGTATCATCACCGCCTTCCAGGGCATCGCCGCCGCCGGCGGTGGTGGTCTCGAGGCGGTCTCGGCCGGTATCGCTGAGGCGCTCATCGTCACCGCGGTCGGCCTGGTCGTCGCCATCATGGCGGTGCTGGTGTTCAACTACCTCACCGCGCGCTTCGACAAGTTCGAGATGAACATGCAGCACGCCGCCAGCGAGCTGGTGGACTACCTAGAGGGAGCCGAGGGTGGGAGCGCAGCTGCAAAGCGGTAAGGGCGGGGGGGTCACCCCCAACATCAACGTCACGCCGCTCGTCGACGTGGTGTTGGTGCTGCTCATCATCTTCATGTTGGTCATCCCCAACGTGCAGAACGAGGGCAAGCCCATCGAGATGGTCAAGGTCGACGCGGCCGACACCCTCTCGGACGACCAAGAGCCCATCATCGTCACCATCGATCGCGACGAGGGTTATCTGGTCGGAGCCGACACCATGGGGAGCATGACCGAGGCCAGCAACGCCGTCTTGGCGCTGGCCGCCGACAATCCCCGCCAGCGCGTGCTGCTGCGGGCCGACGCCCTGCTGCCCTACAAGCCGGTCCGCGAGCTCTTCGCCAGCCTGCGCGAGGGTGGCCTGCTCAACGTCGCAATCGCAGTCGGTGTCGCCCGCAACGCCGAGGGCCTGCCCTCGGGCGAGGAGAGCTGAGCCATGGGCATGAGTGTAGGTGGCCGCAAGAAGGGCCGAGTGGCCCCCGAGATGAACGTGACCCCGCTGGTCGACGTCGTCCTGGTGCTGCTCATCATCTTCATGATCCTCGCTCCGGTCATCACCGAGGCCTTCACGGTTCGCTTGCCGCCCAAGGACGACGACAAGCAAGAAGAGCTCGACGAGGTCAACGACCCCAACAAGCCGCTGGTGCTCACCGTCACGGATGAGAACACCTACGAGGTCAACTCGGTCGAGATCGACACGGAAGAGCTGTCCGGGCGCCTGCACCGGATGTTCAACGCTCGTCCAGACAACGTCCTGTACCTCGACGGGGAAGACGATGCTGCGGTGGGGGCCGTGATTCGAGGCATCGACATGGCTCGTCAGGGCGGGGCTTCGCCCGTGGTGATCATCACCAAAAAACTCGAGTGAACGGAAGGCGGTGTCGGGCCGCCGTTCGTTCCACTTCGTGTTCGCTACCGAAAGAAGAAGAAAACCATGAACGTGCGACGTCGACGGACCGCACTGACCTTGGCGGTGCTTGGCCTGTGGGGAACGAGTTCCCAGGCCGAGGCCGCCGAGAGCGAAACTTCCCCCCTGCCGCTCGGCTTCCGCCTGAGCGACCCGACCGCAGGAGCATCACCCTCCGCCGAAGCGACCCAGCCTCCGGCCGAGGACGCACCGCCCGCGGGCGAGGCCGCCCCGAAGCCCCCCGCCGAAGGCACCGAGCCTCCCGCCGAGGGCGACGGCTTTGACTTCGCCGACGAGAGTGCCGATGCCCCCGCCGAGGGTGACGCGCCCGCCGAGGACGACGGCTTCGCCTTCGCCGACGAGAGCGACGAGGAACCCATCGACGAGGGCACGGTGGTCATGCCGGCCGCCCCCGCCGACGACGACGCGGCCGAGCCCGCCGACGACGAGGGCGACTGGACCTTCGAGATCGAGGACGTCTCCGAGGACGAGGGCGCCATCGAAGAAGAGGTGAAGGCCGCGACCGTCGAGGCCAAGGGCGCCAAGGTCGGCACCGTGTCCGGCCGCATGCGCGACTCGGTCAGCGGCGACCCGATCATCGGCGGCGTCGTCGAGGTCATCGGCAAGAAGTACAAGACCAAGACCGACGCCAACGGCGAGTTCTCGCTGGACGTGCCCGAGGGTATCTACGAGATCCGGCTGCGCAGCGACACCGCGCAGCCGCTTCGCGTGGCCAACGTGGAGGTGCGCCCGGGCGAGACGGTCGAGCTCAAGCGCGACCTCGAGCCCCTCGAGGGCGCGGGCCAGGTGCTCAAGGTCGAGGCCGAGATGAACACCGAGAGCGCGGGAGCCCGGCTGCTCCAGCGCAAGGAGTCGACCTCCGCCCGCGACCTGATGAGCCGCGACGAGATCACCGACTCCGGTGGTGGCTCGACCTCCGCCGTCGCTCGCCGCATCGTGGGCAGCAGCGTGGTGGGTGGCCGCTTCCTGTTCATCCGTGGTCTCGGGCACCGCTACGGCAACACGCTCTTCGACGGCGCCCGCGTGCCGAGCCCGGAGCCCGAGCTCCGCACCGTACCGCTCGACATCTTCCCCTCCGGGGCGCTGTCGGCCATCAACATCCAAAAGACCTTCAGCCCCGACGTGCCCGCCGACTTCACCGGTGGTTCGACGCAGCTGGAGAGCCGCGAAGTCCCCGAGGAGTTCATCTTCGAGGTGTCCGCCGACCTGGGGGCCAACACCGCCACGACCGGGCGCCAGATGGTGACCGGCGCCGGGTTCTTCGGCGCGGACGCCTTCGGCTTCGGCAACCGCCCGCGGGCCATCCCCGACGCCCTGCCCACCAACCTCCCGGTCGGACCCTCGGTCCTCGACGAGAACCTCACCCCGGCCTGGACCCCGGCCGACACCGAGCGCTTCGGCGAGTCGCTCAACGACGACACCCGCATTCGTCGGGGCGCCAAGGCTCCGCCCAACTTCGGGCTCAAGGCCACGACCGGCTACGGCTTCGAATACGGCGAAGACGGGGGCAAGTTCGGCTTCCTCGTCTCGGCCGGCTACAAGAACAAGCACAGCACCATTCGCCAGCAGTCGCGTCAGTACGGCCTCGGCGAAGACGGCAACCTCGACACCGCCACGCCCAACGTCGACTTCGACGGCTTCCGCACCACCTTCAACGTGGCGTGGTCGGGCATCGGCCTGGTCAAGTGGAAGATCAACAAGCAGCACAAGCTCGAGACCTTGGTGCTCTACTCGCGCGACGCCGACGACGAGACGCGCGAGTTCCTCGGTGACGCCCGTACCGTCGGGCCCGACCCGATCATCAACACTCGCTTACGCTACGTGATGCGCTCGGTCTTGCTGACGCGGCTCGGCGGCAAGCACAAGTTCCCCAAGGCCAACGGACTCACGCTCGACTGGTTCGGCTCCTACGCACAAGCGCAGCGAGACGACCCGTCGATGCGCGACATGGTGTTCTCCACCAACAACAACGGGCTCACCACGCTCGACATCACCAACGGCGGCGGCAAGCAGCTGTTCCTGGACCTCACCGACCACACCCAGAGCGGTGCGACCAACCTGACCCTGCCCTTCAAGCAGTGGGGCCAGCTCGACGCCAAGTTCAAGACCGGCGTGTGGCTCGAGGGCAAGCAGCGGACCTTCTTCGCGCGCCGCTTCGCGGTCGGCACCGTCACCGGGGCCATGGCGCCCTCGGGCACGGGCGACGTGTTCAGCCCCGAGACCATCGGCGGCGGGCAGTCCCCCGACGAGCCCTTCTTCTACCGGGAGACCACCCGCGACAACGACAACTACGAGGCGCAGCAGGAGATCTACGCCACCTACGCGCAGATCGACCTGCCCTTCGTGCGATGGTTCAAGATCGCCGGTGGCGCGCGCTTCGAGGCGAGCTTCATCGACGTCAGCCCCTTCGACATCTTCGCGCGCGCGCAGGGTGAGACGGGCATCGACCCCGAGCAGGAAGCCTCACTCACCGGCTACGACGTGCTGCCCTCGGCGTCGTTCATCTTCTCGCCCACCGACAAGATGAACGTCCGCCTGGTCGGCGCGCAGACCCTCGCTCGCCCCGAGTTCCGCGAGCTGGCGCCCTTCGAGTTCACCGACTTCGTGGGTGGCTCCACCGTCATCGGTAACCCGGCCCTGACCTCGTCGAAGATCTGGAACGCCGACCTTCGCTGGGAGTACTTCCCCAGCGCGGCCGAGGTGGTCGCGTTCTCGGTCTTCTACAAGTACTTCGACTCACCCATCGAGCGAACCGCGGGTCCTCGTATCCCGCGCCTGGTCAGCTTCCGCAACGCCCTGCGGGCGCAGAACGTGGGCGTCGAGCTCGAGGCCCGCAAGAACCTCGAGTTCATGGGCAAGGCCCTCAGCGGATTCTCGCTCGGCACCAACTTTGCCTACGTGTTCTCGCGGGTCGAGCTGGGCGAGGTCTGCAACCCGGACCTCGACCCGACCTGCGAGACCGCGGTGCCCGACGTCTCGACCTCGCGAGAGCGACCGCTGCAGGGCCAGTCCCCCTTCGTGGTCAACGCCTACCTCGACTATAGCGATGACGACAGCGGCACCTCCGCGCGCTTGCTCTACAACGCATTCGGACGCCGCATTTTCGAGGTGGGTGGTCTGGGTCTCCCCGACACCTACGAAGAAGCGGTGCACGGCGTCGACTTCGTCCTCGGACAAGAGGTTTACGACGGCCTGACGTTGTCCGCGGGGGTGGAGAACATCCTCAACTTCCCCCGGCGATTTACGCAGGGCAACGAGCGTGCCGTCACCAACCTGTGGTGGCCGGGCACGACCTTCACCCTGGGTCTGTCCTACAAGATCTGACCCGCCGGGCGCCTGATTCGTGACACAGAGTTGTTGTGGGTGATGCAGGGCCGTCACGCGAAGTCGCAATAACGCTCCCGACCACAGCGGGCCCGCATCGCCGGGCCCGGTCACACAAGGAAAGATTCGACATGAAACGCCTCATTGGCTTGCAAGCCGTGCTTGCGCTTCCCCTTGCTCTGACCGCCTGCCCCAGCGACGACACGAGCGAGGACGACACCTCGAACGCCGCCACCGAGGGCTCGGATGACGCCGGCGACGCCACCGACGGTGAGGACGAGTCGGGTGGTACCCCCGCTGGCTGCGCCGGACCCTCCGATGCCGACGCCCGCGTCGAGGTGCCCCTGGCGATCGACGGCGACACCACCTGGACCTGCGACCAGGTCTACGTGCTGACCGGCATCAGCTTCGTCAACTCCGGCACCCTCACCATCGAGGCCGGCACCACCGTCCTCGGCGGCGCGGGCTCGGCCCTCGTCATCGACAAGGGCGGCCGCATCGACACGCAGGGCACCGCGGACGCGCCCGTCGTCATGACCTCCATCAACGTGGGCAACAACGCGGCTCGCGGCGACTGGGGTGGCCTGGCGCTCATCGGTACCGCCCCCACCAACGTGGGCGAGGGCGTGGCCGAGGGCTTTGCCGACGATCCCCCCACCTACGGTGGTGACGACGCCGCGCACGACTGCGGCAACCTCAGCTACACCCGCGTCGAGTGGGCCGGTAACGAGATCTCCCCGGGCAACGAGCTCAACGGGATCACCTTCTACGCCTGCGGCACCGGGACCACCGTCGACCACGTGCAGGTCCACATGGGCCTCGACGACGGCATCGAGATGTTCGGCGGCAGCTTCAGCGCCAGCAACATCGTGGTGACCGGCGCGGCCGATGACAGCATCGACTGCGACCAGGGCTTCACCGGTTCGCTGTCCGACGTGTTCATCCACCAGGACCCCGCCATCGGCGACAACTGCCTCGAGTGGTCCAACCAGGGTAACGACTTCGCCGCGACCCCGCTCAACAGCCCGAGCATCACCAACATGACTTGCATCGGGTCGGGCCCCAACGGCGACAAGAGCAAGGGCGTCACCATCAAGGAGGGCACCCAGGCTCGCATCCGTAACTCGTTGTTCGCCAACCTGACCAACGACTCGATCGTCCTGCAGAACCAGGCCACCCAGTCCCAGGCCGAGGGCGGCAACATCAACTTCGGCGGCACGCACTTCTGCGACGGCGGTACCTACATCGTCGACACCGACGACGAAGATCCCGATCCCGCCGGCTGGACCACCGAGGACTTCGGCGCGTGGGTCGTGGGCGACGGCGGTGGCATCGACGGCACCGCCTGTGGCCTCGGCTCCACCGACTGGGGCGGCGCCAATGTGCAGCCCGCCGCCGACGGAGCCCCCCAGGGCGACAGCGGCTACGCCGGAGCGGTCGACCCCGCGGGCGACGACTGGACCCAGGAGAGCTGGATCAACTACGGCGTCTAATCGCCGACCGTAGCCCCTTCCAGCCGCGACGCCAGGTGCGAGGTCCCGCGGGGCCTTTCACCTGGCGCGTTCGTTTCGAACGCGCTGCTACCCTGCGGCCCGTGGCTCCCGCGCTGCCCATCGATGCCCTGCTGCCGCAGATCGAGGCCGCGCTGCGAGCGGGCCCCAACCTGGTGATCCAGGCCGATCCGGGCGCGGGCAAGACCACCCGCGTGCCCCCCGAGATGCTCGAGCGCGGGCTGGTGGGCAACGGAGAGCTGATCGTCGCGCAGCCGCGGCGACTCGCCGCCCGCATGGCCGCACACCGAGTCGCGTCACTGCTCGGCGAACCGGTGGGCAAGCGCGTGGGCTATCAGGTCCGCTTCGAATCCCGGGTGAGCGACGCAACGAGGATCCGCTTCGTCACCGAGGGTCTGCTGGTCCGACGACTCCGCGACGATCCCGAGCTACGCGGGGTGGCGGCCGTGGTGCTCGACGAGTTTCACGAGCGCCACGTGGACACCGACCTCGCGCTGACGCTGCTGCGTCGGCTGCAACGGACCTCGCGGCCCGAGCTGCGCATCGTGGTGATGTCGGCGACGCTCGACCCGGGGCCGGTCTCCGCGTTTCTCGATGCGCCCGCGTTGCGCTCGCCGGGGCGGAGCCATCCGGTGGAGATCGAGCACCGCACGATGCGGGGCGACCGAGAGCTCGGCGCTCGGGTGGGTGATGCTCTGCGACATCTCGGGCAGACCGGGCTCGATGGGAGCGTGCTGGTGTTTCTGCCGGGGGCGCGGGAGATCCGTCAGAGCGCGCAATCGTGCCGAGGCATCGCCGAGGGCCTGGGTTTGGAGATGGTGACCCTACACGGCGACCTGTCGGCGGCCGAGCAGGACCGGGCCGTCTCGGTGGGCGCGCGACCGCGGCTCATCTTGGCCACCAACATCGCGGAGACCTCGATCACCATCGAGGGCATCGCAGCGGTGATCGACAGCGGCCTGGTGCGACGGCCCAGCCACGATCCCTGGTCGGGGCTGCCCACGCTGACCCTGGCCAAGATCTCCCGGGCCTCGGCCGAGCAGCGTGCGGGTCGGGCGGGTCGGACCCGCGCCGGTCGCTGCGTGCGGCTCTATGCTCAGCACGATCTCGAGCGCCGTCCCGCGTTCGACGAGCCCGAGCTGCGTCGACTCGATCTGGCCTCCGCCATGCTCGATCTGCGGGCGCATGGCCTGAAAAGCGCGGACGATCTCGAGTGGCTCGACGTCCCGCCCACCGCATCAGTCGAGGCCGCGGAGACCCTGTTGCGGAGGCTCGATGCCGTCGACGACGAAGGCGAGGTCACCACGACCGGTCGCGAGATGCTGCGATATCCCGCTCATCCGCGCCTGGCCCGATTGCTCGTAGAAGCCCGCCAACGGGGTATTGCGGGCCATGGAGCGGCCGCGGCTGCGTTGCTGAGCGAGCGACCGCTGCGACGACACGACGCCAAGAGCACCGCCGCGGACGACTCGGCCGTCGCTGATGTGTGGGCGGAGATCCAGCTGCTCGATCGAGCGGGCCGAGGCGGCGCGGGTGCCCATCGAGCGGGCGTGGACGCCGGGGCGCTGCACCAAGTCCAACGCGTGCGACGGCAGCTCGGCGAGCGCGTGGGTCGAACGAAGGCCAAGAGCAAGACCCCCGAAGATGACCTGTGCATGGCGCTGTTGGTCGCGTTCCCCGATCGAGTCGCCCGCGTCGAGGTCCGTCGCGGTGCCCCCGATCGCCTGGTGATGGCGGGCGGCGGCGAGGCGGAGCTGTCCGCGGGATCGGTGGTGCACGGTGCCGAGCTGGTGGTCGCGGTCGCGGCCGAGCACCGCCAAGACCCCGGGCGCCGTAGTGCCCGAACCCTGGTCCGCAGCGCCGCGACGATCGAGCCGGAGTGGCTGCTCGAGCTCGACGACGGCGCGCTCGTCGAGGACACCCGCGTGCACTTCGACCCCAAGGCCGAGCGCGTCGAGGCGTTCGCGGAGACCCGCTACGAAGGGCTGGTCATCGACTCGACCCCGCTGCAGCGAGTGCCCGCCGAAGCGGCCGCGATGCTATTCGAGGCGGCGCGCGCCAAGGGGCCACGAGCCTTCGCGCGCAACCCCGAAGCCTTCGACGCCTGGATGACCCGGGCCTCGTTCGTCGCGCAGCATCGCCCCGAGCTCGCCGTGCCGACCCCCGCCGACCTCGAGCGCGTGCTCCAGGCGATGTGCGAGGGACAGCGAAGCTTCGCCGCCCTGCGCAAGGCCGACCTGCTCGCGCGGGTCCAGGCCGACATGCCGCCCGAAGACCTCGCCGCCCTCGCTCGCCTCGCCCCCGACAAGGTGAAGCTGGCCGGAGGGCGGAACCTACGGGTGAACTACGAGATCGACCGACCCCCGTGGGTGCAGTCGCGCTTGCAGGACTTCTTCGGCTCGACCGAAGGCCCGACCGTCGTTCAGGGCCGAGTCCCGCTCGTTTTGCACCTGCTGGCGCCCAACCAACGTGCGGTCCAGGTCACCACCGACCTGGCCGGATTCTGGACCCGCCACTATCCCGAGCTCCGCAAGGCGCTCATGCGGCGCTACCCGAAACACGCGTGGCCCGAAGATCCGCGCACCGCGAGCCCGCCTGCGCCTCGCCCTCGTCGACGTCGCTGATCGTTTCGCCGGGCCGTTCCTGTACCCTGTCATGAGGCTTGCCCATGACTACGGATACGAACGTCACCAACTTGCTCTTCCTGCTCTCGCTCGCCCCGCTCGGCACGGGCTGCATCATCACCACGTCGGACGACGATGGCTCCAACGATGACGCGGCGGATACCGACAACAACGCCACGACGGCCGCGACCAGCGAGACCGGCGATCCTCCGAGCGACACCACGGGCGCCGCCACCGACGACGGTGCGACCGTTGGAACCGCGGTCGCGACCACCGGGCTCGACACGGGCAGCGGCGACGGCCCGGCCACTGGCGACACCACCGAGGGCAGCAACCCCGGTGAGCTGTGCATGACCTACGCCGACCATCTGTCCTACGACTGCATCGGCGACGCCAAGGCCTACGACTCCTATTACTACCTGTGCAACGCCCGCTACGACGTCGCGCTCGAGGCCGGGGCCGATTGCCTGACCGCCGTCGAAGACGTCACCGCGTGCCTGTCCACCGTCGACTGCAAAGAGTGGTTCGCCGACGAGGCATGCCTGAAGGAAATCGCCGCGGTCCAAAAGGCCTGTCCTGCGGACTAGAACTCATCTCGTAAACCCTCGTCGGGTGAGATGAGCTCTAAGCGTGCGCTGGCTCCGAAGCGCCCCGCGGCTGTGGCGCTCGGCCCTTCGCGACCGCGAATCGTCCGTTTTCGCCGCGCTCGTGGTCGCGTGACGGTACGCCTGGCTTGACAACGCACGCCGAACCGGGAAAACCGGGAGTCATGCTCGAGCTCGGCGTTGCGAAGTCGGAGATCACTACCTACGAGCCACGCCTGGGCATGATGGGCTGGGCCATGCTCCACAACTTCGTGGAGAGCGTGGCCACCCCCCTGCACGCGCGGGCCTTCGTGATGGTGGACCCCGCCGAGCAGCGCACCGTGGTGCTGGTGTGCTGCGAGCTGGCGCTCATCAGCCATGCGCTCCGCCAGCGGGTCATCGAGCGCCTCCGCGACTCGATCCCCGAGGCGAAGCTGGGTGAGGCCGAGCTGATGCTCATGGCCACCCATACCCATAGCGGCCCGGGTGGCTTCACCCACTATCCCTTCTACAACATCACCATCCCGGGCTTTTCCTCCAAGGTGCTCGAGGACCTCGCCACGGGGATCGCCACTGCGGTGGAGACGGCCTGGCGCGGGCGAGCCCCCGGCCACGTGCGCTACGCGGAAGGAGCCTTTGCTCCCGAGATCCCCGTCGCCTGGAATCGCAGCATCGAGGCCTACAACCGCAACCCCGGCGTGACGCGGGTGACCAGCACCGAGCGCCACCTCGCCCTCGATCGCACCATGCGACTTTTGCGGTTCGAGGCCGAGGACGGCACTCCGCTCGGGTGCATCAACTGGTTCGCCGTGCACGGGACCTCGGTGCATAGCGACAACACGGCCCTGCACTTCGACAACAAGGGCTACGCCGCGCAGCAGGTCGAGCAAGAGTTGGGCCGCCGCGGGCACGAAGGCTACGTCGCCGCGTTTGCCCAGGGCGCCACGGGAGACGTCACGCCCAACAACAACAAGCACCCCGGCAAGCCGTGGATGCGCGGGCGCTATGCCGACGACGACGCGAGCGCACGCTTTTCGGGCGAGCTCCAGTCCACGCAGGCCATCGCCCTGCTCGACCAGTCGCAGGACTCCGAGCCGCTGCCGGCCACGCTCGCCAGTGCCCACGCCTTCGAGGACTTCTCGAAGATCGAGGTCGACCCGCGCTACGTCGAGGGTCGCGAGGGGCTGCGCACCGCCCCGGCCGAGATCGGCCTGGCCATGTTCTTCGGCACCGAGGAAGGGCCCGGCCTGCCCCGGTCGCTGCGCTTCGTGCAGGGCATCGCCTCGGCCGTACGCAAGCGCTGGCGTCGGTTCGCGCCGCGGCAGACCTGGGCCGAGCACGCCGAGACCCAAGCCGAGAAGGTCCCACTGGTCGAGAGCGGACGGCGGCGCATCCTCGGCGTCTCGCGACTGTCCGCCCTGCCCCTGCCGTGGAACATCCACCCCGCGCTGCGCCTGGTCGGCGCGCTCGATGACGGCGTGGACGATCCCAAGCCCTGGACCCCGGCCATCTTGCCCGTGCACCTGGCCGTCATCGGCGGGGTCGCGATCGCGGCGGCGCCGGCCGAGCTCACCACCACCGCGGGTCGACTGCTGCGGGGCTCCATCGGCGAGCGTCTCGCCAGCATGGGCGTCACCAAGACCGTGCTGGCCGGCTACGCCAACGCCTACTCCGGGTACCTGACCACCCCCGAGGAGTACGAGCTGCAGGACTACGAGGGCGCCAGCACGCACTTCGGCAAGTGGACCCTCGGGGGCTATCAGACCGTCTTCGATCGCCTCGCCCGCGGGCTCGTCGAGCCCGGCGTCGCGGTCATGCGCCGCACCGTCCTGCCCCCGAAGTTCGGCCGCGAAGAGCTCGCGGTGCGCAGCTTCTCCGGCTGACCCACCCTAGCGTCGACGGCGTCGGCCGACCGCGCCGAGCACCAACAGCGCCAGGCCGGCCCCCGACCAGGGCGAGCCCGTGCCCGAGCGGCAGCTGCATCCGCCACCGCCTACACCGCCCACACCGCCGACGCCGGTCTCGCTGCCCGAGCCGCTGCCGCTGCTGGAGCCGTCGTCGTCACCGAGCCCGCCGGTCGTCGATTCGTCGGCGCCGCTGGTGCTGGTGCTCTCGTCGCCGTTGCCCGTGTCCGGGTCGGGGACGTTGATGGTGCAGTCGTTGGCGCACTCGTCGGTGTCGTCGTCGTTCCCGTCGTCGCACTCCTCGGTGCCTTCCCAGACGATCCCGTCACCGCAGCTGGCCGCGGCGCAGGTGTCGAGGCATGCGTCGGTGTTGTCGTCGTTCCCGTCGTCGCACTCCTCGGAGCCCTTGCGGACGAAGCCGTCCCCGCACTCGGCGAACTCGCAGTTCGACAGGCAGGTGTCGGTGTCGTCGTCGTTGCCGTCGTCGCAGTTCTCGAACTTGTAGTTGATGAAGCCGTCCCCGCAGACGCCAGCGATGCAGGTGTTGAGGCACTCGTCGGTGTTGTCGTCGTTGCCGTCGTCGCACTCCTCGATGCCAACGTTGACGAAGCCGTCTCCGCAGCTCGCAGGGGCGCAGTTGGACAGGCACTCGTCCTCGTCGCTGAGGTTGCCGTCGTCGCACAGCTCGACGCCGTCGTGCACGAAGCCGTCCCCGCAGCTGGCGGGCACGCAGGTGTCGAGGCAGTCGTTGGTGTTGTCGAGGTCGCCGTCGTCGCAGGCCTCCATGCCCGCCCACACGAAGCCATCGCCGCAGCTGGCCGCCTCGCAGGTGCTCAGGCATTCGTCGGTGTCGTCGGCGTTCGCGTCGTCGCAGGCCTCCAACCCGGCCCACACGAGCCCGTCGCCACAGCTGGCCGCCTCGCAGGTGCTCAGGCATTCGTCGGTGTCGTCGGCGTTCGCGTCGTCGCAGGCTTCCACCCCGGCCCACACGAAGCCGTCGCCGCAGCTGGCGAGCTGGCAGGTGGAGCCGATGCATCCGTCGGTGTCGTCGAGGTTGCCGTCGTCGCAGGCCTCCATCGCGGGGTAGAGCACCCCGTCGCCGCACACGGGCGCGGTGCAGTCGTTGCGGCAGCCGTCGCTGTCGATGGCGTTGCCGTCGTCGCAGTCCTCGCCGATGTCGAGCACCCCGTCGCCGCAGGGCGTCGCCTGGCAGGTCGGGCTGCACTCGTCACCGTCTTCGAGGTTGCCGTCGTCGCAGGCCTCGCCTGCATCCACGATGCCGTCGCCACAGCACGTCGCATGCACGCGGATCATCGCCTCGATCGGGCCGCTGGGTGTGCCCAGCAGAACCTCGATGTAGATCGAGCCATCGTCCCCGAGCGCCCGCCCGGGCGTGCCCGAGGTCGGCAGGATGTCGTTGACGAAGAGCCCGTCGCCGATGGTGTCGCCGTCGATGTCGAGCTCGTCCCCGATGGAGATCACCGCCTGGCTCGTGGGCGGCATGGCCTCGGGGTTACAGGAGAAGAACACCGTCTCCTGGCCCGCGCCGTAGCTCCACGCGTGGGCCAGCCGCCCGTGCCCGTCGATGGCCAAGAAGCGCACGTTGGCGGGTGTGGTCAGCTCGAGCCCGGCGATCGTCTCCCCCTCGCTCACGATGATGTCGCCGCCGTACGCGACGAAGTCATCCGTCTCCGGGACGAGGTTGGTGTCACCCGAGAACGCGTACTGCCCCGCGTCGTTGATGGTGACCAGCTCGAAGTTGCTCCACGCCTCGAGCCCGAGGATCACGTCCCCTTCGCGGGCCACCAGCGCCCCGTCGACGTAGACGAAGTCGTCGTCGAGCGGGTCCCCCGTGTCCATGTGCAGCACGGAGATCAGGTGCTGCTCGTCGCGCGAGACCTGGTAGTCGAAGTCGATGCCGCTGGGGCTGGCGATGGTGAAGCCGCCGATGTCGTCCCCGGAGGAGAGCACCACCTCGGCCGTGCTCCCGGGGGCCGTACCGCGACGCATCAGCACCCGCTGCTGAGTCGCGCCCGCGCCCGTGTCGTCGATCCCCGAGACCCACCAGACCGTCCCGTTCGCCGCCATCGTGGGGCGCGAGTGGAACGTGGACAAAAACCCCTCGGGCTGGCCCGCGGCCGGCTGCCCCTCGAGCGCGAACACCCCCTGGTCGGTGTAGAGCCCGTCGACGCCATCGATGGTGGGCCGATAGACGAACGCCCCTGCGCCGTTGGTCCCCATGGAGACCTCGGCGTCACCGAGCACCACCGCCATCTCATTGCTGCCCAGCCAGATCACCTGGTCGTCGCGCCAGACGAACTGGTCGTCGTCGTCGAGCGCTCCCGTGAACGCGACGGTGCCGTCCGCCTCCACGAAGGGCGCCCGGATGTTCGCCACCACGGCGGTCGTTCCCGGCACCGCGTCTCCCTGCTGCAAGACCACGTCTCCCGGCACCACGGCAGCCGAGGCGATCGAGGGCACGAGCACCCACGCGAAGGAGAGGACCGAGCGAACCAAGGAGGACGCAGAAGGAAAGCAAGCCATGACCTCGCCGATGATATCGGCAAGCGGGCGGCCGCGATCACCCCACGTCGACGTAGAGACGGCCGAGGTAGACGCCTTCTGGGCCAAAGAGCGAAACGCGACGGCGTCCGGCCTCGGGGAAGCGGCAGGTGAGGTTTTCGCGCTCGTCGTCGGTCTCGCACCGCAGGCCGCCGGGGTCGCCTTCTGCGCGCACCACGCCGGACAAACGGAAGTGGTGCGGGTTCGCGAAGCGCAGCTCGAGCGACTCCCCCGCCCGCACGGAGTGGCGGGCGCGGCGGGG
This sequence comes from Myxococcota bacterium, assembly GCA_039028615.1. Classification (GTDB taxonomy): domain Bacteria; phylum Myxococcota_A; class Polyangia; order Nannocystales; family Nannocystaceae; genus Paraliomyxa. Next base: position 30,765 of record JBCCHT010000054.1, read on the forward strand.
ATTGACCAGCTCCAGATCGAGCGCGGCAAACTCCGGCTGGAGATGCGGCTGGCGCAAGAAATCGCCCGGCGACAGCGGCTCCGCGAGCAGCTGCCACTTGGGATCGTCGGGCATGTGCGTGGCCACGAACACCTCGGGCGGCGTCAGGAAGTAGCCCGCGCCGTAGCTCTTCTTGAAGGTCGTGCCGTCGACGTGGCCCGCGTCCCAGGTGGCATCGAGCAGGTACCACTGCCCACCCAGCGCCACCGCGTTCCAGGCGTGCCCGCGGCCGGCGAAGTAGCCGTCGCCGTCGCGGGCATCACCGACGACCACCACCATCTCGACCTCGGCGACGTCGGCCATCGCCTTGAGCAGCGTGGCGTAGCCAGCGCAGACGGCCGTGCGGCGCTCGAAGACGGTCTCGGCGTCTTGCGGCGGGAAGTGCCCGGCGGCGAGGGCCGGGGCGTCGTAGGCCACGCGATCGGCCACGTAGTCGTGCAGGGCTTTGACGCGCTGCACCGGGTCGGGCTCTCGATCGGCCAGGTACCGGGCCACGCTGTCGAAGGAGGTCTCCACCTCGGCGGGCAGCTCGGACACCGCGGGATGCAGCGTGGGCGCGAAGGGCCAGCCCTCGTCGCTGAGCAGATCCGACGGCGACACCGCCTTCTCGGTCGTGCGCACGGGCGCCTGACGACGGCTTCGACCCGGCTGCGGGGTCTGGACCGGTGTGTCCGTCTTGGTGAGCGAGGGGTCGATCAGCTCCTCGTAGGCGTTTTCGTGGGTCGCCTCGTGGAGCCAGCGCATGCGCTCCGCGGTGCTGAACAGCGAGCTGCGGGCCGAGGTCGCCCACGACGCGTCGGAGCCCTGCAGCATCCAGTCGCCGCGGGTGCTCAGGGCCTCGTAGACGCTGCCGGGAAAGCCCGCGAGCAAGCCCCCCACGAACACGAGGTTGATCGCCAGCGTGCGCAGGACCAGGCGGTCGAACCCGGTGAGCACCCGGGGTCGCGTCTCGCCGCGTCGGCGGCGTCGCCAGCTCGCAAACAGGTCCCATCCCAAGGGCAGCAGCGGGAAGCACAGCGCGCCCGCGACCAGGCTCGCCCACAGCGGCCCGTCGTGGTGGGCGGCCAACGACGAGGCGATCCACACCCCCGCAAGCGGCAGGAGCACGGCGGTGCCCGCGAACGCCAGCTTGAGCAGGGCCCCGAGGCCCCACCACGTCCATCCCAACCCGCTGCGTCCACCCGTCGTCATGCTGCTGCGCGAACTATCGATCGCACCCGATGCTTCCACACACGGGACAATTGAACCACCGTGCTAGAAGGTTGGCTCCATGAGCCGGGCCTCCCGCTGCCCTCGCCCCCCCATTTGCCAGGGCTCGATTGGCCGGCCTATGTAACCCGCGAGCGAAAGAGCTCCAGCACCCCATGCGCAAGACGATCATCACCCTCGCTGCCGTTCTGCCTCTCGCCCTCGCTTCGTGCACCAAGCCGAGCGACGGCGGCACGGTCGAGCCGGGAGCGACTCAGGAGAACAACGTGCTCTTGGCCCAATGGACTGGCCCTCATGGGGGCGTACCCGCGTTCGACAAGATGGACCTCAGCCAGCTCGAGCCCGCGATGGAGGCCGCGATGGCCGAGCACCTCGCGGAGCTCGACGCGATCGCCAAAAACCCCGAGCCCGCGACCTTCGACAACACCATCGTGGCGATGGAGCGCGCGGGTTCGGCCATGCGGCGCGTGGGGACCTACTTCGGGATCTGGAGCAGCAACCTCAGCACCCCGGAATTCCGAGAGATCGGCGAGCGCCTCGCACCGCGTCGCTCCGAGTACCAGTCGAAGATCACGCAGAACGCCGCGCTCTTCGACCGAGTTCGGGCCGTCTACGAGTCCGAGGACACCAAGTCGCGCAGCCCGGCCGAGCAACGGCTCGTTAAGCTCGTGTACGAGCGCTTCTCCCGGTCGGGCGCGACCCTCGAGGGCGAGGCCAAGGCCCGCTACGCCGAGATCCAGCGCCGCCTCGCCGAGCTGCACACCGCCTTCGGCAACAACGTGCTCGCCGACGAGGAGGGCTACGTGCTGTACCTCGACGAGACCCAGCTCGCGGGGCTGCCCGACTCGCTCAAGGCCGCGGCCGCGGCTGCGGCCACCGCCCGGGGCAAAGAGGGCAAGTACGCGATCACCAACACCCGGTCCTCGATGGACCCCTTCTTGACCTACTCGCAAGATCGCGAGCTGCGGGAGAAGGTCTGGACCACCTACTACAACCGCGGCGACAACGGGGACGCGCACGACAACAACGCGATCATCGCGGAGATCCTCAAGCTTCGGCACGAGCGGGTGCAGCTGCTCGGCTACGACAACTACGCCCAGTGGCGCCTCGAAAACCGCATGGCGCAGACGCCCGAGCGAGCGCTCGACCTCATGCAGTCGGTGTGGCCCGCCGCCGTGGCCCGGGCCCGCAACGAGATCGACGACATGCAGGCGCTGGCCAACCGCGACAAGGCCGGCATCACCATCGCACCCTGGGACTATCGGCTCTACGCCGACCAGGTTCGCAAGGAGCGCTACGCCCTCGACTCGGACGAGGTCAAGCAGTACCTCCAGCTCGACAAGCTGCGCGAGGCCATGTTCATGGTCGCGGGCAAGCTCTTCGGCTTCCAGTTCACCCCCGTGCCCGAGGGCTCCATCCCCGTGTTCCACCCCGACGTGAAGGTCTGGGAGGTCACCGACGAGGACAGCGGCAAGCACATCGGGCTGTGGTACCTCGATCCCTTCGCTCGGCCCGGCAAGCGCTCGGGCGCGTGGGCCTCGAGCTACCGCGGGCACACCACCTTCGACGGCGAGCAGACCGTGCTGTCGTCGAACAACTCCAACTTCATCCAGGGTGCGCCCGGCGAGCCCGTGCTGATCTCCTGGGACGACGCCCAGACCTTCTTCCACGAGTTCGGCCACGCGCTGCACGCCCTGTCCTCCAACGTGGACTACCGCAGCCTCAACGGGGGCGTGCGCGACTACACGGAGTTCCAGTCGCAGCTGCTCGAGCGCTGGCTGTCGACCCCCGAGGTCATCAACGGCTACCTTGTGCACCACGAGACGGGTGAGCCCATGCCGCCCGAGCTGGTGGCCAAGATCAAGAAGGCCGCCACCTTCAACCAGGGCTTCGGCACCACCGAGTACCTGGCCTCGGCGATCATCGACCTGAAGCTGCACACCACCGACCCCAGCGGCATCGACCCCGATCGCTTCGAGCGGGAGACCCTCGAGGCCATGGGCCTGCCCCCGCAGATCGTCATGCGTCACCGGACCCCGCACTTCGGTCACGTGTTCTCGGGCGAGGGCTACTCCGCGGGCTACTACGGCTATATGTGGGCCGACGTGCTCACCTCCGACGCCTCCGAGGCCTTCGCCGAGGCTCCGGGCGGCTTCTACGACGAGGCGCTCGCGGCCAAGCTGGTCGAGCACCTGTTCGCCCCGCGCAACGCCGTCGACCCGGCCGAGGCCTACCGGGCCTTCCGCGGTCGCGACCCGAAGATCGACGCCCTCATGCGCGACCGCGGCTTCCCGGTCCCGTGAGCTCGACGGTCTACATCGTGGGCGCCACCTCGATCCTGGGGTGGTCGCTCACGCGCGTGGGCCTGCAGGATCATCCGGGGCAGATCGTCCCCACCTGCAGCGCGCACAATCGGCACCCGCGGACCGAGTCCTGGCTGCGGCTCAACGTCGAAGACCGCGATGCCTGGGCGCCGCTTTTCGGGGAGCACCCGGTCGACACACTGATCTATGCAGCCGGGGTCTGCGACGTCGACCGCTGCGAAGAGAAGCCGGACTTTGCCTGGTCGATCAACGTGGGCGGGGTGGAGGCCATGCTGCGGGCGCTGCCCTCGACGACGCGGCTTTTGTATTGCTCCTCGGATCACGTGTTCGGGGGACGGGACGCGCCCTATCTCGAGAGCGATGCGCCCGCCCCCATCTCGGCCTATGGGCGTACGCGGGCGGAGGCGGAGGCGCGGGTGCTCGAGCACGACTCGCGGCACCTGGTGGTGCGGCTCGGCCTGACCATCGGGCCCTCGCTGGCGGGGCGCACCGGGCACCTCGATTGGCTGCGCTATCGCCATGAGCACGGGCTGCCGATGACGCTGATCGAGGACGAGTGGCGCTCGGCGGTGTGGGCCGAGCCGGCGGTGCGGAGGATCTTTGCGCTGGCGCGATCGGAGCGCGCGGGGGTCCAGCATCTCGCGGCGCGAGCCCTGCCACGGCCCGAGCTGGCGCGACGGTTGGCGCGGCGGTTGGGAATCGAGCCGGAGTTTCGAGTGCAGCGACGCGCTCAGCAGATCACGCCGCACCTGGGGAAGATCGAGCTGGGCTCGATGTTCGACGACCCGCTCGCGGCGCCCCTGCCCGGGCCGGGGCTCGAAGCCGCCGACGGCTGAGCGAGCCTTCGTCTACAGCTCTTTGGGCCGCACGACCGTGTGCAGCGTCCAGTCGGGGCGCTGGGTGGCCGCGGCCCAGCTGTCGGCTTCGACCTCGAGCAACGCGGCATTGCAGGTGGTCATGCGGACGCGCACCCCGGACAGCTCGGTGATCACGTCCTCCCAGCCCGGGTTGTGGCCGATGACCATGGCCGTGCCCACCTCGGCGGGAAGATCGGTCAACTCCTGGCGAACCTCGGGCGGACCGGCGAGATACAGCGACCGGGTGAAGCGCAGCCGCGGCTGGCCGCCGAAGGTCTCGCGCATGCACGTCCAGGTCTGGCGTGTGCGCTCGGCATCGCTGCACACCACGGCATCGGGCACCCAGCCCAGCTCCACCAGGCGGGCGGCGACCAAGGGGGCGCTACGAAGCCCGCGGGGATTGAGAGGCCGATCGTGATCGGTAGGCGCATCCGAGAACTGGTCGCTCTTGGCGTGCCGCAGCACGACCAGCCGACGAGGCATCGATCCCATGCCACCAATAGTGCTACGGCGCCGCGATCTCCACCACCTCGAGCTTGCCGAGTGAAATCAGAGCCAATGCATCGAGCACGGACATCTCGAGATGGCCTGATGTCGCGGTCTTGCGTCCCCACGTGGGATCGATTTCATGCCATGTCACACCGTCGTGAAATCCGACCCACGCGTGGGCGACCATCTCGTCGTCGGAGGCCGCCATGCCGCTGCGCATCTCGGCCGGAATGTCGAGGGCCCGCAGCAGGGTCACGGTGAGCCCGGCGTACTCGGTGCAATCGCCTCGGCCCGCCTCGAGGATCTCCACCCCGCTGAGCACCCGCGGCGTGACCTCGTAGGAGATCCGTTCGTGCACCCACTGCGAGACCAGCTCCGCCGCGTCGACGGCCGAGGTGCCCTCGGGGACGATCGAACGGGCGAGCTCGACGATGCGCGCGTCTTCGCTGCTGTACTCGTCGGTGGCCTTGGTCAGGCGCGCGAGCTCGTCCTTGCCCAGCGGCACGGGGGCAGCGGAAGCCGCGACGGGCTCGACGGTGAGCCGCACCCGGGTGGGCCCGAGCACCTCGACCGCGGTCCGCGGAGAGTCGACCAGGGTGCCGCGCGCAAAGGCCTCGGCGTCCGGCACCTCGAAGGTGTAGCGGAGCTTGCCCTCGAGTTCCTCGAAACGAACCCGCCGGGGCAGCGACGCCGCATTGCGGACCTCTTTGGTGGCGAGCCAGTCGTCGATGACCCGGCTGTGATCACCCGCCTCGCGCAGCCGCACGCCCACGTGGCCCTCGATCACCGCGAGCCCGGTGGCGAGGATCCAGTCGGCCTCGACCTCCAGCTCGGTGAAGATGTTGAAGATTGGTGCCACCCCGCGCATGACCATCTTCTCCTCGAGCGGCAAGCCGGCCAAGCCCGGGAGGCGCTCGGCGATGGCCGCCCCGTCGAAGGAGCCGTAGCCGACCCGCAGCTGCTCGCGCGACGCGGCCGGGGGCGGAGGACCATTGGCGGCCTGATCGACGAGCGTGCAGTCGCCCACGAACAGGAAGTCGGCCCGCTCGCGATAACAAAGGCCTCCGTGACGACGGGCTTCGCTCTTGCCCGGCGGCGTCTTGGCCTTGCGCAGGGCCTTGCGAAGCGGCGCATCCAGGGGCGTGACCCCGACCCAGCGCCGCCACAGGTGGTCGCCGTCTTCGAGGTACCAGCCGAACGCCACGCCGCGGGCCTGGGCGAACAAGGGGAGCGGAGGCACCCGAGTCGCGTCGGAGCCCGTGGCCTTCAGAGGGTCGACCTCGATGGCGGTCTCGCTGAAGCGGCCGAGCCCGTGGGCCACGGTGGTCAGTGCGCCCGGAGGCAGCTGGGACAGCGCGGGGCCGATGTCGTTGACCCCCGTCGCCTCTTCAAGTGCCGCCGCGTACCGGAAGTGAAGGCCACTCTCGTCGAGGACCACCTCGATGGACGCCCCGCCGGGTGCCAGAGACCAGGCGTCACCGACCGCCACCGCCTGCAGAGCCGCGCCTTCTTTCCACTTGGCGGTCAGGCGCTGGAACTCGGGTGAATCGGCCAGCGCGGGGCCCGGCACGCGACGCAAGACCCGACGCATGTCGCGATCGGTCGCGAACACCCACAGACGATCGCCCGTGAACAGGTAGCGCTCGGAGTCGATGCCGATGCGCGAAGTCTTGCCGTCGACGATCGAGTAGACCTCGATGGGCATCCCGTTGCGCTCGATGGTCCGACGCGTGCGCTCGATGGCGTTGGGGGCCACGACCTCCGCTTCATCGTCGTCCTCGACGCCCAACGAAGCGATGAAGTGACCGGGCTCGTCATCGTCGTCGTCGCCCTCGTCGCTTTCGTCCTCGTCGTCTTCGTCGGGATAGACCACGAAGTGCAGCACGGCCGGCAACACGCTCATGACCACGGGCACGATCCCCGCGGTCGTCGCCAGGGTGAGCGGCAGCGAGACACCGGCATCTTCGTCGTACTTGCGCTGGCCGAGCACGGTGAGCAGCGCGTCGCGATCGGTGACCCGGGCAGAGCACACCCAGCCCCCGCCTTTGGCCGCACGAGCGCACTCGATGGGCTCGGACACGTCGAGGCCGCCCGTCTGCGACAGCGCGGCGAAGCCCCCCGCCCGTAGCCCCATCGCGGTCAGGTCGGAGATTCGCTGATCGACCGCCTCGTTTTCCGAGGTCAGGCGACCCGCCACGTCGGCGACCGTGCTGGCAAACAGGCCCGGCGCGGCGAGGCGAGCGAAGATCCAGTCTTCACCGGGAAGCAGCTCCGCGAGCTCGGCCTCGCGCAGCTCGGCTTCCTCCCGGCGCTCGAAGCCGTACAGCTCGTTGCGAGACACCCACCGAAGGGCTCGATCGCTCGGCTCGGCGACGTCGACCCCGGCCTGGACCTTCGTCGCTTGGTCGTGGTCGGCGGCAATCCCTTGCAGCGTCTCGCGGAAGGTCTCGAGGAGCTCGACGTCGTCGTCGTCCTCGACGCGACCGGGCAGGGCCAACAGCAGCGGCTGGTCGTCGGCATCCATGAACCACGCCAGGGCCACCGCGACCGACCGCATGTCTCGGCGTGCGCGAGCGGTGCTGGGCGACGGGGCCGACTCGAGGTAGCGCCGCAGCCTCAGCCGGTCGTTGGTCCGACCCCATCCCGCCATGACGCTGGCCGCCTCGGCGACGAGCTCGGACCCCTCGGCCATCGCGACCTCGAGGACCTCATCGGTGGCCAGCTCGGGGCGCAGCCGCACCCCGGCCCAGGCCAGCCGCCGGTCACGGGCATCCTTGCTGGCGAGCAACCGTGCCGCCAGCGTCCGTCCGTGTGACAGGGGCAACGCGCCGAGCACCTCGACCAGGCCCCGCGGGGGCTTGTCGGTGTGGATCAAGTAGTCGGGGGCCGCAATGGCGTGCTTGGCGGGGGTGCTCAGCAGCGTGCGGACGTCGGCATCCGCCCGGCTGGCGTGGGTCTGAACCGCCTGCACCCCAAACTCGTGCGCCCGCGGGTCTTCATCGAGCAATGCGACCAGGGCCAGGCGCCGCGACGCGGCCTCGCGGGGGCCCGTGCACTCGAGCAGGGCGAGCCTCGCGTCGGCGTCGGGCATGCCGAGCCACAGGTCGATGAGCAGCTCGGCCCGCTGGTGGTCGTGCTTCAGCGCGGCCAGGGTCTCGGGCACGGGGCACACGCCCGGCTCTCGTACCGTGGCTTGCTCGCGGCGGGCCCTCAGGCGCCAACCGTCGACCAGCTTCGCTCCCGCCGTGCGCAGCGATCGGGCCGCGAACGCCGACCGCACGCCATCGAGCGGCCGGAAGCCATCGCGGAACATCGCCAGCACGGGCCGCAGCCGATCGAACTGTGCCGGGGTGGCAGCCATCACCAATGTGAAGACCCGGCCGCCGCTGGGCAGCACCCACGCGACCAAGACCTCCTCGGGGCTGGTGAACATCGCCTGGGTCGCGGGCAGGCCCACCAGCGTCGTCTCGCGCATCCACTGGAGGGTGCGACCGCTCCCCGCGAGCTGCTCGAGCAGATCGGCGGCACAGATCTCACCCTGGCATCGGGAGTCGCGGGGGTTGGTGAGCACCAAGACCCGCCCGCCCTCGCCGTCGCGGTAGCGCAGCGGCGAGATGTCGGACGGCTTCCAGGAGCCGGGCACGAAGATCTCGGCCGCTCGGTCCTCGGCGGTCACCCGCATGGGCGCGAACGCGGCGATCTGAGCCGAGGTGACCTGGGCGACGCGTGCGTCGTAGCGCGCCGGGTCTCGGGTCCACGCGGGGATCTCCGTGCGCGCCCCGGTCACGAACTCGGACGCATCGACGTACCGCAGCAGGTCGTCCCCAGGGTTTGCGGCGTCGGCCGCCTCGAACATCGCCTTGGCCTCATCGAGGCGCTCGGCGTCGGCCAACAGGGGAATCACGGTGGCGGCCGCGAGCGGATCGGTGGATCCCTCGGCCAGGCCCCCGGCGATGGGCAATGCGCGGTGATTTTCGCCCAGCTCGCGATAGACCTGGATCCGAGCGAGGGCCACGAGGCTCGACTCGGGAAACTCTCCGTGCAGACGCTTGGCTGCGGTGGGGTCGTTGGAATCGAACAACGCCGCGACCTGGGCGATGCCCTCGGTGGTGATCCGCCCCGCGTGGAGGTCGGCCTCGGCCCAGCGCGCCCGATGGTAGCGCTCGTCGGCTTCGATGAGCTGCGCGCGATTGGATGCGCCCTCCTCCTCGTCGATCATGGTGCGGGCGGCCTCGGCGTAGTGCCGCGCCATCGTGGGGCGCCCCTCGAGCAGCGCATACCAGCTCCGCCGCTGCTGCCGTACGCGGAGGTTCTGTGTGGCGTGGGTCTGAAGGCCACGAATGTGAGCCCCACGCCACGTCACCTGCTCGACGGCGTGGAAGCGGCCGGCATCTTCGTTGAGCCCGAATGCAAAAGCCTGCAACCAGTGATCGGCCGATTCCTCGTGCCGCCCCTGCCGACCCAGCCACACCGCGTAGTTGTGGTGCCACGGCTGGCTCAGGGTGCTGGTGAGCGCCATCTCGGGCTCGTCGATGAAGCTCGCTCGGTGGGCGCCCGAAGCCACTGCCGCTCGCAACCGCCGGTCGCCCGCGGCTTCGTCGTCGTCGTTGAGCCCCAGGTAGATCTGATTGACGGCCACGCTGGCCGACGACGGGTGGGACGCAAAGGCCTTCTCGCACGCGTCGTACGCGGGGCCTTCGTCGTCCGCAGCGGTCAACTCGTTGCACGCGAAGATCTGCAGCAGGGTGCCGGCCGGAGGCTCGGCGATGATCGCAACGACGCGAGCGTCCGCGTCCGGTGCGTCGTTGTCGTTGGCCCAGCGCCACAGGTCCCAGGCGAGCTGGTCGTCGATCTCCCCCGCTTGCCGCGCCCGCAGCAACAGCACCAGCGAGTCGCCGTCGCTGAGCGGACGATAGCGACGCTCGGGATCACGCTGCCGCGCGAGCGCCAGACCGGACAGCGACCGATCGGCCACCAGCGCCGCCCACAGCTGCCGACGAAGCGCCCATCGGTGCCGCACGCCCGCGGTCTGCTGCAGCTCGAAGGTGGCCACGGCCCACTGCTTGGCCTCTTCGAGGCTCTCCGCTTCGCGGATGTTCTTCTCGCCCCACGCAACGGCCCGCGACGCGAGGTTGGGAAACTGCCGAAGCATGGATGCACCGACCTGCCAGGCGTCTTGTTCGGTGCCGTTGATCCCACGCAGCGCTTGCTGGACCGCGGCAAAGGACGACAGCGTGCCGTCGCGAACGCCACGGCGCAGATCTTCGTGCAGGTAGTCGTAGGGCGGCGCTCGCTCGGCGATGAAGGCCATCGCGGCCTCGGGCGGCGGTGCACCTTCACGGGCGAACGTGGCCAGCAGCTCCCGGTACAGCGTCGTGTCGTCGGGACTCCAGCGCAGCCCGTGCGTCAGGAAGCCGCGCTCGACCTCGGGCAGCCCGGCGTCGCGCGCAATCCGGGCCTGAAGCAGGGCCAACGAGGCCCCATGCCGATCGACCGCGAGCAAGCGCTGCTGGAGCGCCTCGAGCCGAGGATCGCCTGCCAAGTGAGCGGCCAAGGCCGCCTGCGCCAGACCGTCGACCATGACTTCGTCGGGAAGCTCGTCGAGCAGAGGCATCAGCCACTCGAGCGCACGTTGGTGCTGCGCCCGACGCCCCGCCGTCATGCCCCAGACGTAGTGCTCCAGACGCGAGACCGGAGGTTCGTCGTCCTCGGTGTTCTCGGGCGCGTCCGGGTCGTGGGTGAACACAGGCGCATACCACCGGTTGGCCTCGTCGAAGGTCACCGAGCCCGACTCGACGTCGTCGATCACCAGCCAGGCCCACGTACGCTCGCTCGGCGCCATGAGCTCGCCGCTGGTCTCGAGCAGCGATCGCGCGTCGTCGTAGCGCCCCTGTGCCAACCGGAACCGGAACAGCGCCGCCAACACCTCGGGCGACGCCTCGGTCACCGTGCCCACGTACTGCTCGAGCACGGGGCCGATGGCGTGGTAGTCCGCCGTCGTCAGCTGGTCGATGTCGGACAGCAACGACGGATGAAAATGCCGCGTGCGACCGGCGAGCACGATCCCGCCCTGCCCGGGCCACGGCAACACCTCGTCGCACGCCTCGCCGACGCGCCCTCGCTCGCGACAGATCCCCTCCCATGCCTGCTGCCACTGCCGCGACGTGCCGAAGTGCTCGCGGGCCCACTGGCGCGCCGCGTCGGACACCTCTTCGTCGAAGATCGTCGCCCACTGCATCTTCCGCATCACGGGGCTCTGCCGCTGCTCGGCGAGGCGACGACGAGCGTCCGTCACCAGCCCCTGGAGGGCGGGGTAGTCGGGCTGGGCGAACACCAGCAGCCAATGGTCCACGCTGACCGAAGCGACCTGCTGCTCGGCGTGCCAGTGCTCGAACTCGGCCGTCGCCCCGCGCCGCACGGCGCTCATCGCCACCAGCTGATCGCGAACCCGGGCCACCTCGGCATCGCCCGCCGCGGACAGCGGCTCCAGCACGGCCAGCGCATCGCCCACGAGCCCGGCGCGGACCCACTCGGACGCCAGCGCCAGGCGAAGCGCGTGCGACTTGGGCTTTGCGCGCAGGCGCACGCTCAGCCGAGCCATGCGCGACTGATTGACGTAGGTCTGCGCCAGATCGACGGTGAACAGATCTTCGAAGAGCAAAGGATCGTCGGACAGGGTGCCCGCCGCCCGCTCGTCGACCGCGAGCGCGACGATGGCCGCCCCCAGATGCCACGGGTCGGCCTCGAGCACCGCCGCGCTGCGATGACGCAGCTCCTCGGGCGCCGCACCGTGCTCGACCGCGTGCCGCAGCGCGCCGACGTGGACCTGGGGAAACCGTGGATCGGGCGGCAGTGCGTCCAGGCCCAGCTCCATCGCCCCGTCGGGCACCAACGGCCAAAAGCTGGCGATGGCCTGGCGCGCCGCGAGGTCGTCCCCGACCTGCTCGAGCAGCCGCGCGTAGTCCCACGTCATGGGACCGTCGTCCATGTCTGTGAGCGCCCGGCGAAGCGCCCGCTGGTGCCGCTGCGGGTTGGGGTGCGCCATGATCCCGCGGACCATCAGCTCGGGGTCGTCGGCTCGCTTGGCCCAGCGCATCGCATCCTTGGCGGCACGGGTCAGCTCGCGTCGTGACTGCTTCTGCGCCTCGGCGTCGCCGTACAGCCGGCTGAACCACCACGCCGACTCCGCCCGCCGCAGGTGCAGGGCCATCGCCTCCGCCGCCCGGTAGGGACGGCCCAGGTCCCACTCGGCCCGCGCCAGCGCCCGCGCATGCTCGAGCGGATCGTCGTCGGCGTCGGGCACCTGGAGCGCGGCCCGAGCCTCGAGCTGACCCGATCGCAGAGGCGTGAGCGCGCCCTGCCGAGCCGACGCACACCCCACCGCAATGAAGGGCAGGGCCAAGAAGATCACCAAGGCAAATCGAAACGAGCGAAGCATCGAGGGGGGGTCCAGTTATCGCATTCGTGCCGTGGGGGCGCACGTGGTCCGAATGAGGCCCACCGGTCGGCACGGCCGGTCGAGGGGAAGCCCTCCCCACCCATAGGCCCCGAGCCCTTCAAATTGGACACCATCGTTTCGGTAGAGTGCACCGAGTCATCCCGTTGACCGCTCGGCCCCAGCTCCATCCTCGCGCCCGACGGTGCATCGTCTTGCGCGGTGCCAGGTCGGACACGAAACAGGCGGCCGAAGCCGTGCTTGCCGACCTCGATCCCGCCCGCGTCGTGTGGATTGGCCTCAACGACGAGAGTGCCCCTGCGCCGACCCACGAGCCCCGCCGCGTTCGCACGCTGCTCGGCCAGTCCTTCGATGCCGTGGTGCTGGATGGACACGACGGCCTGGACCCCGACGTGCTCGGCCAGTGCCAGGGCTTGGTGTGGGGCGGCGGCGGGCTCGTGCTGCGCCTGCCTCCCGCCACCGAGCTCCCCCGACCACAGACCCGCGCCCACCTGGCCGCTCACCCCTACCGAGCCGCGGACGTCGGCGTTCGGTTTCATCATCTCGTCGAGCGAGCCCTGCAGCGAGCCCCCACGGCCGAAGTCGTCACCGTACCGTCCTCACCCCCGCCCGAGCCCTTGGGCCCTCCACCGCGGCACATCGAAGGCACCGACGATCAGCGTCGCGTCGTCGATGCCCTGCACCACGCCTGGTCGTCCCCCGAGCCCACCCGCACCGTAGTGCTGGCCGACCGTGGCCGCGGCAAGTCCAGCGCCCTGGGACTCGCCCTCGCCAGCCTCGCCGACTACCCCCAGCGCACCATCGCCGTCACCGCAGCCCACCCCGACGCCGCGGCCGAAGTCTTCCGCTTCGCCCCCGACACCCACGCCCAGTTCGTCCCTCTGTCCAAACTCGTCGGTGGCGACGTCTCCCCCGATCTCATCGTGGTGGACGAGGCCGCGCAGCTCCCCGTCCCCATGCTGCGGCGCCTGGTCGAAGTGCACCCGCGAGCCCACCTCGCCTTTGCCACCACCACCCACGGCTACGAAGGCACTGGCCGCGGCTTCGTGCTCCGCTTCCTGACCTGGCTCGAGACCCGCGAGCCCCCCGTCCAACGCCTCTCGCTCCGCACCCCCATTCGCTGGAGCGACGACGACCCCCTCGAGCGCCTCGTCTTCGACGCCCTGCTGCTCGATGCCGACCTCGCCCCCTTGCCCGCCGACCTGCTCCGGGCCCCCGACGCCGAGCTACGAACCGAACGACTCGACCGCAACGCCCTGCTCACCGACGAACCGAGCCTCCGCGAACTCTTCGGCCTCCTCGTCCACGCCCACTATCGAACCACCCCCACCGACCTCCACCGCCTGCTCGACGCCCCCAACCTCGCCGTGCACGTCGTGCGCTGGCGCGACCACATCGTCGCCGCCACCATCGTCGCCGAAGAGGGCGCCCTGTCCCCCGCGCAATGCCAATCCATGGCCCGCGGCCAGATCCGCATCCGGGCCCACGCCTTGCCCGACGCCCTCGTCGCCCACCTCGGCCACCCCGAAGCCGGCGAGCTGCCCATGCTCCGCAGCGTCCGCATCGCCACCCACCCCAAGCTACGACGCCAGCGACTCGCCACCCGCCTCGTCGAGCACGTCCACGCCCAGGCCACCCCCGCCCTGTTCGGCACCCTCTTCGGCGCCACCCCCTCGCTGCTCGCCTTCCGCCGCTCGCTCGGCTACCGACTCGTCCGCATCAGCGCCTCCCGAGGCGCCCGAACCGGCGAGCCCTCCGTCCTCATGCTCCGCCCCACCACCCCCCGAGCCGAGGCCCTCGTAAACACCCTCCGAGCCGAGCTCGCCCGCGACCTCCCCCGCCAGCTCGAGCTCATGCAAGCCGACCGAGAAACCCTCCTCGACCCCGCCCTCATCACCGCCCTCCACCACGACCTCCCCACCCCCGCCCCCTTGTCCCCCCAACAATGCGATGCCCTCGTCCGCACCTACGCCCCCGGCCCCCGCACCTTCGAATCCATCGCCCTCGCCCTCCAACAGTTCATCAAAGCCAACCCCCACCGCCTCACCCGCCTCCCCCCCTCCGACCAAGCCCTCATCCAATCCCGAGTCCTCGCCGCCCAAAGCTGGCACCACGCCACCCAATCCGCCGCCCTCCCCAGCATCCCCGCCGCCATGCGAGCCCTCCGCCGAGCCACCCGCCACCTCCTCGACCCCTAGGATCCCCTCCCCACAACGCCCAACCCAAGAGCGCCCACAAAAAACGGAGCTCCAACTCTCCCGTTAGCAACCCCCGGCAAACCTCAACCGAAAACGCCTGCCCGCAGCTCCCCCCATTGCCCTTCCCCAGATCGGACGGGCCCGCGCAGCACGGCAGGGGCCCACTCGCGCGCAGCGGCGACTAATAGCCCCTACAAGCACCCAGCTCCAGCATCGCCGACGAGCACGAGTGGGAAGGAGGCCGAGCGTCAGCAGGCGCCCGTCCGTCCCCGCCCGAAGCTCATACAACCTCTCGACCCAGAGCCCACAACCAAAACCGCCCGCCCGCAGCTCCCCCCACTGCCCTTCCCCAGATCGGACGGGCCCGCGCAGCACGGCAGGGGCCCACTCGCGCGCAGCGGCGACTATGAGCCCCTACAAGCACCCAGCTACAACATCGCCGACGAGCACGAGTGGGAAGGAGGCCGAGCGTCAGCAGGCGCCCGTCCGTCCCCGCCCGAAGCTCATACAACCTCTCGACCCAGAGCCCACAACCTAATGCACCACCCACCCAAAGCTCATAACCCAAACGACGAAACCATCTCCCCGAGAACCCCACCCAACCAAAAGAGAAGCCGACCGCCCAAAGACGCCCGGCCCCCTTTCAGTCAACCCCGAGCCCCGCCCTCACTGCTCCACACACATAAAGTAGAGCCCAAACCAATTCGCCCCACAACTCCGCGTATTGAGCTCGAGAAAATCCTCGACCCCCGTCCCCCGACCATACGTCGCCGTAGCCCCCGAACTCGCCGAACTCCACCCAATACAAATGTTGTCCCCCAAGTTCGTCCAATCATCCGCCATCCCAGTAATCGTATCGAGGATCGGACAAGTCATCCCACACACCATGTCCTCGACCGGATTCTCCAACGGCATCGGCGCCCCCGCCCGAACCCCGAGCAGCGCCGTCCCATCGGTGATCCACACGATCTCCCCGTCGTCGTTCGTATAGGCGGTGTACGGCTGCAAGACCCAGTCGTTCTGCCCATCACCCACCCACGGCGTCAACGAAGCCCGCCGCACGCTCGCGAACGAGAACATCGCCGCATACCCATCCGGGCAGGTGCTATCGGCATACGCGACCGGGTCGGTCCCGAAGTTCCCGTTCGGCAACGCATTGCCGAAGGTGATGTGCCGCTCTTCGATGACCCCCGAGCAGTCCGGCGCACACGCCCCCAGCGCGAGGGCATTGGCATTCCCTTCGTCGCAGCCCTCGGCCGGCCCCGGGTCCCCGTCGCCGCACACGTTGAGCTCACAGTTCGCGTTACAGGCCTGGCCGGGCCCGTTGTTCTCGCCGTCGTCGCAGATCTCCTGGAGCTCGGCATCGATGACACCGTCGCCACAGAAGGGATCCGGCTCACCCGTGCTCGTGTCGGCGCTCGACGTCTCGATGTCGCCCGTGGGCTCGCCCGAGGTCTGCGAGCCCGTGCCCGGCTCGCCGCCCGTGGTCGGCCCCGGAGGCGTGGCATCGGTGGCAACGGGGTCGGCCGAGTCGCTGCTTCCCCCGGTACCGCTACTCGCCGCTACGTCGGTCTCTCCCTCCGCATCGTCGGGGTTGAAGCACGCCGCAGGCGCGAGAGACAGAGCAACAAGGGCGGTACGACGTAGGGAAGTAAGCATGAGAACGAATACGGAGTAGCACGAGCCCGACCACCGCTCTAGTACGATCGTGCTACGAACCGTCCCCCAATACACGGGATGTCTCACCGACGGCGCATGCGGTCATCGAGACTCCCACGGCCCACCAAACAGCGATCGAAGGACACGCAGGACACGAACACGGATCGATGACCGACATGGTCAATTCATGCGCAAACGATGCCCCATGGCCGTTTGACGCCGACGCCTCCACTCGCGATCGCGCACCGTCTGCCCGGCCCGCGCACACGTCGTCACGCCCTTCGAAACGCGAGCGCGACCGCCCGACGACTTCGAATGGCCGCGGTGTTTCGACGCGAACGATCGAGGCATTCTGCCGCGCCCGAACACGAACCGCCGTCGGTCTCCGTGCAGTGTCACAGTGCAGGTGAAGCCGAGCGATCCAACTCGACCGAGCGATGCCGCTCGACTCCACGCCAACGACGACGCACCTCGGAGCTTTGCTCCATTGTCTCCACGAAGGCTCGCCCCGCGGCTGAACGAACAAAACGCCAGACCGCGACACCTATGAGACGCCGCGGGGCGCCCATGCACGAAATCCACGTCGCATCGATTGACGATCACCAGCCCGCCGTGAAACGGTCGCACGGTGTTTGGCTTGATTGTTTGGATGACGGCAGTGGCGATGAACGTCTCGGCGCCGTCGAAGTGCGAAGTGGAGGTGGCCGGGATGCCGGTGTCCGTCATGGGCCACCACGACCTGATGGCGGGCTACCATCAATACCCGGTCGAACGACGCGTCCAGGTGGAGTTGGATTCGGACGCAAAGTGGCTGCGGGTGAGAGGGCCTCGTTACGCGGGCTCGCGACGGGTCGAGCCGGGCGAGTGCCGCCCGGGGGCAGTGCTGCGCGTGGACGTGAAGCCCAAGCCCGCTCGCATCGACTTCCCGTGTGCGCCCCCCGATCTCACCGTCGCGTGCACCCACTGTCCCGGGCTGTCGGAGCCGCGCATCTTCACGGCCAAGGACTTTCCTCCGCTGCGGATGTCGTCGTTCAGCGAGACGGTGGAGGTGGTGTTCCGTGCCCCCGGCTACCGCAAACAAACCCGAACCTTCCGCGTGCATCCGGGGCACAACAAAGTCGAGGTCTCGCTCGAGCCCCTGCCCGGCACGGAACCCACGCACGGGCACTAGCCGCCAGCCTGATGCGTACGTAGCGCGACGCCCGAATCGTTCGCGACGGAGACGCCCGCGAAGCGCCTGGGTGCGAGCGCCCGAACGCAGTCCACGACACGCCGAGCCACGCGTTGCCGTCTCGGCCCGTGGACCCGTCATCGACCCGCGTCGCTGCCCGCCCAGTCCGGCTTGCTCCGAGCGGAATGAGGTCGTTAGGCTGGAGCCCATCGTGATGGATCGAGCGTGGTGGGTCAGCGGGCTGTGGCTGGCGCTGGCAGTCGCAGGGGCGTGCAGCGATTCGACGCTGCCCACGAGTGGCAATGGCAGCAGCGAAGGCGGCTCGACCGACGCGGCGCCGCCCATCTCGGAGTCCACCGGGTCGACGGCACCGCATGGCGCCGACGAGACCAGCACGGGCGAGCCCCCGGTCCCCAGCGCCTGCACGGCCGGGGTGGCGATCGCTGGCGTCGAGCAGCCTCCTGGCGATCCAGCGGCCGGCTACGAGGCGCTGCTCACCGAGGGCTACGTCACCTGCGGAATTCCCTATCCCCTCTTCGGCCTGGCGGCGCCCCTGCTCGGAGGGTTCGGCACGGGGGAGCCGCTTCCCGGTCGCACGGGCCTCAACGCCGAGGTGCCCTACAACTGGACGGTCCACACCACGGACGCGGGTGCCGACATCGTCTCGCTCAATTGCCTCGAGTGTCACGCGGGCGAGTTCAACGGCGAGCTGATCGTGGGCCTGGGCAAGGCCGACGCCGACTACACCGAGAACATCGCGGGGGCGCTGGCGCAGATCCCCATCGTCCCGATTCCCATCCCCGGCCTCGAAGAGCTCACCCGCATGGCGGCGCGCTACCAGGTGGTCGGCGACGACATCCGCATGCTCACCGTGGGCACCAACCCGGCCGACCGCCTGGCCGTCGTGCTGGGTTCGCATCGGGACGCCGAGACCCTGGCCTGGCAGGACGAGCCACATACCCCGGTCCCCCAGGTCGTGCTGCCGGTGGACACGCCGCCATGGTGGCACGTGAAAAAAAAGCACGGATTGTTCTTCAACGGCATGGCCCGAGGGGACCACCGCGCAACGATGCTTTTTGCCACGTCGCTGTGTACGGACACCGTCGAAGAGGCCTCCGAGATCCTCTCCTACTTCGACGACATTCGGGCCTATCTCGCCACGATCGAGGCCCCCAGCTACCCCTTCGAGATCGACGCGGCGCTGGCCGACCAAGGGCAAACCATCTTCGCCCGGGACTGTGCATGTTGCCACGGTACCTATGACGCAGATCCCGCGAGTGAGACCTATCCCAATCTTTTACTGCCGCTCGACGTGATCGGCACCGATCCTCTGCTAGCCCAAGAGTCGGACGTGCAACCCTTCGCCGATTGGTTCAACGACTCTTGGTACGGCCAAGTCGGCCAGCTGACCCCTGGCGAGCCCTTCCCCGGCTACGTGGCCCCGCCGCTCGACGGCATCTGGGCCACCGCGCCGTACCTGCACAACGCGTCCGTACCCAACCTCGAGCTGGTGCTCGACAGCAGCCAACGTCCCCGGTACTGGCGCCGGGACGACTACGACAGCACCAACTTCGACCCCCACACCGTGGGCTGGCCCCATACCGAACTACCGTACGGCCAACGAGACGCCCCCGCCGACGTGCGCAAGCACGTCTACGACACCACCCGCCTGGGGCACTGGAACACGGGCCACACCTTCGGTGACCACCTCGACGACTCAGAGCGACGAGCCGTACTCGAGTACCTCAAGACGCTCTGATGCGAGGCCGCCGCCCGGCCGCCTCGCTCGCTTCCCCCGAAAGACCGACAATTGAACGACGCCGCACTCGACGTGCACGCCACCGTGCCCGCTCACCTCCGTATGGGACTGTCGCATCGCCGAACCGTTCAAGTGACCTGGGGCGACTGTGATAGCGCCGGGATCATCTTCTACCCCCGCTACTACGAGATGTTCGACGCGAGCACCCACGCCATGCTCGGCGCGGTCGGCTTGGCGCACCGTCAGCTCAAGGAGCGCTTCGGCGTGGTCGGGCTGTCGCTGGTGGAGTCCAAGGCCACCTTCCTCGCCCCCGCCACCTTCGACGACGTGCTCGAGGCCCACTGCCTGATCAGCCGCATCGGGCGAAGCAGCCTCACCGTCGATCACCAGATCCTCAAAGACGGTCACGAAGTCGTCCGTGGCTACGAGGTCCGCGTGTGGGCCCGCGAGACCGCCCCGGGACAGATCGAGGCCGTTCCGCTGCCGCTCGAGGTCCGCAACCTGCTCCATGCGGATGGCTGAGACCAGTCGACAGCCCGTCGCTTCGTCGCGACGGGTCGTCCTCGGCACGCTGAGTGCGTCCGCCCGGAGCCGCCTCGAAGACGAGCTCCACGAGCTGTGGAGCGAGTTCTTCGTCGGGCTCTCGCGCGAGCAATTCGTGGCGACCCACCTGTTCGACGACACGCGGCTCCAGCTCGTCTACGGCCGCGACGGCGAGCTGGCCGGCTTCGCCAACATCAACGCCAGCCTGCTGCAGGACGAGGGCAAGACCCACCTCGTGATGCACTGCGGGGCCTTCACCCGCCTGCGCTACGACGCTGTCCGGACCTTGATCTTCCGCGGGGCCCGAGAGTTCCTGCGGCTGAGACTCCGCCACCCGCGGACACCCATGGCCTACGTCGGCGTCATGACCAGCCCGGTCGCGTATCGACTCTTCGGCTGGGCCGGGGTCGACGTGTACCCGGCACCCAATGCCGTCGCGCCGCCGCACGTCGAGCGGTTGCTGGGTGCGCTGGCCGAGCGCCGCCGCATCCCCGTGGACCCGGACGATCCGTGGCTCGCCGAGTTCGCGGTCAAGCAGCGCGATCCCACCGGCCTGAAGGAGTCCCGCTGTGTCCGTCGCGGCAATCGGCACGTGGATTTTTTCGTGCAGCGAGCGCCCCAGTGGCACCAAGGCTGGTCGCTGCTCGCCTGGATGCCGCTGACGACGGTCAACGTCGTGGGTGGCCTGCTGCGGTTGATCTTCAAGAAGCGCCGATGAGCGTCCGTCGCTTCCGCTGGCAATTGGCCACGGGACGGTGCACCATCGAAACCTATGTTGCTTAGATTAGGATGGGTTGGATGCGCGCTGGCCATGGCCGGCTGCAACGCGACGGACCCGTGTGGGCCGGGGGGCATCGCGTCCTCGACGACGTGGGCGAGGGGCGCGTCACCGTCCATGTCGATCGCTTCGACGACCACGCGCTCGTCGAGCTGACCCACCACGACGACGAGGGACCGCAGACATGGTCGGCCTTCATGACCGCGACCTGCGGCAGCGAGCCGATCGAGCTCGTCGCCCCCACCGATCGGCACACCCAAGTTCGCATGATCGAGCAATGGGTGACCGTGCTCGACAAAGAGGACGATCGCATCGAGGTGGTCACCGACTTCGGCGCGGGCCCACGCCACGAGATTGCCACCGAGGTGATCGGCTGCCCGATCCCGCTTCACGATGGCATGGCCTTCGAGCGCAGCGACGGCACGGTGTGGTTTCACCCCGCGCCCGGCGATCCGACGGCCACGCCCGAGCCGCTCCTCGAGGGCTCGTACGTCGCCGAGACCGCCGGATTCACCGACCTCGATGCCTGCCAGCGCCTCAGCTCCGACATCGCTCGCGACGGGGAAAGCAATGGTCTGCTCGTGCTCACCGCCGAGCGCTCGATCGTCCGCGTCTCGCCGGACGAGCCCGGCCCCACGCCCGTCCTCGCTGGCCCCGTGAGGTCGTTCGAGGTGCTCTCCAACCCTCGCTACATCGCCTGGCGGCGGGAGGCCGATGACCATCGCTTGATCCATGACCGCGACACGGGCTTCGACCTCGACCTCGGGCAGGAAATCCACCCCTCGGGAGCCCGCGGGAGGTTCACCAGCCTCCCCGGCGAACGCTGGGTGACGTACTACCCACCCTATCACAACGCCGGCCATGTCGACACGGTGCTGATCGACCTCGAGAGCGTCGACCTAGAGCACGACCAACTCCCGAGTGTCGGTCTCGCCGCTCAATTCCATGGTTCGCTGACGCCGACGCGCCTGATGATCTCCCAGTGGGGCCAGGCCGCCATCTACGACACCGAGTCGAACGAAGAGCAGTGGCTCGACATGCCGCCGCCGGGCACCGGGCGCACCGAGGCGGGCTGGGTCGGGCACGAGTTCGATTTGTGGTCGGAAACGGTGACGGTGCACCTGTTACCGAGCGACGGTGGGCCCGTCGAGATCTTGGGGGAGGACCTGGACTTCCGCTTCAGCGTCACCGACCACGCAACCCTCGTCGGGCACGCGATCGCCGACGATGACCCACACGGGCCGCTGATGCTCCACCCGCGAAACGGCGCGCCCACGGTCATCGCCGAGCGCGTGGTCGACTACCAGCTCCTGCGCAAGTCGGACACGCCGAGCGGTGAACACGAAGAGCTATTCTACGTGATGAGCGAGGGCGAACGCGCCGGGCTTTGGCGCTACGAGCTACCTTAGCGCTGGCAATTGGCCACCGGACGGTGCACCATCGAAGGATATGTTGCTTAGATTAAGTTGGATTGGTTGCGCGCTGGCATTGGCCGGCTGCAACACGACACCGCCCTGTGAACAGGTGCTCCCCGATCGCGTGCTCGAAGACGTCGGCGAAGGGCTGACCGGCTTCCATGTCGATCGCCTCGAAGGCCGCGCGCTCGTCGAGCTCACGCATCGCGTCGGTATCGACCCGCCGACCTGGTCGGCCTTCATGACCAACAGCTGCGGCGGCGAGACCATCGAGGTGGTGGCCGCCACCGATCGAGACACGGAGGTCCGCATGGTCGGGCCGTGGGTGACCGTGCTCGACGAGCAGGACAAGCGCATCGAGATCGTCACCGACTTCGGCGCGGGACCCCGCCACGAGCTCGGGACCGGGGTCATCGGCTGCCCGATCCCGATCGCCGACGGGCTGGCCTTCGAGCGGAACGACGGCACGGTGTGGTTTCAGCCCAACCCGTCCGATCCCGGCTCCGCGCCCCAGCTGCTCCTGGAGGGGTCGGCGGTCAGCGATCCCGACGGCTCCACCGGCCTCGACGGCTGCCCTTTCCACGACGCGGACCTCTTTCGCGACGGGGACAGCGATGGCCTGCTCGTGCTGACCGACGAAGGCTCGATCGTCCGCGTCTCGCCCGACGGCGCCCCCGAGCCGGTCGTCGAAGGGCCCGTCCAATCGTTCGAGGCGCTGTCCAACCCGCGCTACGTCGCCTGGCTTCGAGATGGCGACCACCACCGCTTGATCCGCGACCGCGACACGGGCTTCGATCGCGACCTTTGGCGAGAAATCGACCCCGAGTGGGGCTCCGGGCGGTTCACCAGCCTCCCGGGCGACCGCTGGGTGACCTTCCACGGACCCTTTCACAACCCCAGTCACATCAACACGGTGCTCATCGATCTCGAGAACGTCGACCTCGAGAACGACCGCCTGAAAACCTTCAACCACGCGGTCGACTTTCACGGCTCGCTGAGCCCGACGCAGCTGGTGATCTCGCTGTGGAGCGAGACCGGCATCTACGACACCGAGACCAAGCAGACCCAGTGGTTCGACATGGTGCCGCCCGAGCACGGGCGCGTGGAGGCGGGCTGGGTCGCCAGCGACGTGAGCCCCTACGAGCAGGTGTTCACGATGCTGCTGCTGCCCAGCGACGGCGGCCCGGTGGAGGTCTTGGGTGAAGACCTGGGTCGCCGCTTCGAAGTCACCGACGATGGGACCCTCATCCACCACGAGACCACGGACACGGACCCTCACCCGCCGCTGACCCTCCGGCCGCGGCAGGGCGAGCCGGGAGTGCTCGCCGAGGACGTGGTCCAGTTCCAGCTGCTCCGCACCGCCGATACGCCGAGTGGAGAGCACGAAGAACTCTTCTACGCGATCACCGAGGGTGAAGACGCCGGGCTGTGGCGCCACGAGCTGCCGTAGGACGAGAACGATGCAGCGCCTCAGCCCCCATGGCATGGCCTGGCTCGGGCTCGCTTCGGTCCTGTGCATGACAGCCTCGACCGGCTGTCGCGAGCCCGTGTGCGGACAGCGAATTCCCGTGCGCATCGTCGAGGACCCGGGCGGACGGGTCTCCGACCTTCGCGTCGATCGATTCGGAGATCAGGTACTCGCCGAGTTTTCAGCCTACGACGGGGAACGAAGCCGCCGGTCGGCGGTTGTGACCGACGTCTGTGGTGGACCGCCCGTGCAGCTGTTCGCCCCGGTGGAGGCCGAGTCGCAGGCCCGCCTCGTCGACGGCCACGTGCTCGTGCTCGACCAGCCCTCACGGCGCATCGAGTTCGTCGCCGACGCGGGCCTCGGCGAGCGACACGAGGTGTTCACCGACGTGACCGGCTGCATCGCTCCGGTCGCGGGGGGCCTGGCCGCGGAGCGTGTTGACGGCACGGTGTGGTTTCACCCCGATCCCTCCGACCCCGACGCTCAACCGCTGAGGATCTTCGCGGAGGCCATGCCCGATGCGGACGAGACCCTGGCGGACCTCGAGCCCTGCCAAAGCTCGGGGGTCGTAGCCGATGGCAACGGCGTCATCGTCCTGGCCGCGGATGGCTCCGTCGTTCACGTCTCGGTGCACGACCGCTCACGCCACACGCTGATCGAGGGACCCGTCGACTCGTTCGATGTGCTGTCCAACCCGCGCTTCATCGCCTGGCTCCGCTCCGAGGACGGCGACCGGCTGATTCGCGACCGACAGACCGGGGACGACCGCCGACTGGGCCGACAGATCGACCCCTCGCAGGGCGACGGGCACTTCTTCCACTTCCCCAACGACCGCTGGGTGTGCTTCGTGGCGCGGGCGCACACGGAATACGACACCGATACTCGATGCGTGGATCTACAGACCAATGAGCTGGCGTCCTACCGCTTCGCCACGCACCCCTTCTACGGGTCTCTGAACGCCAACGTGCTCCTGTTCGGTGGTGGCGCGGGGCCGATCCGCTGGAACCGAGTCACCGACGACGACGTCACCCGGCTCAACTTCGACCCGCTGCCTCATACCTTCGGGCGTGCCCATGACGGCTTGCTCGGTCGGTCCCGCGACCCCGCCACCGACGAGCGGATGCTGACCCTGATGCCCACCGACGGCGGACCCATCCGGGTGCTGTCGCGAGAACCGGCCACGACATTTCGCCGCACTCGCAACGACACGATCATCAGCGTCGTCCGCAATGACGAGCCCGGCTCGGACGGAACGCTGATGCTCCAGACTCCGTCGGGCGAACGGCGACCGCTGGCCGAGCACGTGGAGCCGTACCTCTCCGTGCCCGGCTACCAGACCCCGGACGAAATCGACGAGCTGCTGTATGCCGTCACCGAGGGTGACGACGCCGGGATCTGGCGCTACGTCCTGCCCTGATCGCCACGGATCCTGGGCGAGATCTGACCGCAAAGGTGCCCTTGAGGGCCTTTGAACGGCTGATTGCGCCCGCACGAAAAAACCGTCGTTGCAATCGATTTCGGTCGCAATCCCTGGAGCGTCGGCGGGAACCCCCCCATCGAAGGGCGCCACGAACGCCCCGATGCACCCGGGTCCCCGGCGCACGGAAGACACGTCCGTCTGCTCGTTCGTCGTGGGGCATCGGCGAAACCTCCACACGACCCCACGAGCAAGCCATGGACCTCCTGCTTTCCCTCTTGCACGACACCAGTCGTTCCTTTGCCCTCTCGATCCCCGCCGCCCCGGCCCCCGTCGACCGCGAGATGACGGTGGCGTACCTGCTGTTCCGCATCGCCGACACCTTCGAGGACGCGACCGCCACCCCGGTGCAGGAGCGCGTGCAGGGCCTGCAGGCCTTCGCCCACGCCCTCGACAACCCCGAGTGCCCCAAGGCTCGCGCCGCCCTGCGAGCCCACGCCGAGACCCTCGACGAGCCCAACCCCGCCTATCGCCGACTCATGGGGCACTGCGACGAGGTCCTCGATGGCCTGCTCTCCCTGCGACCCGGAGCGCAGCGCATCGTGGCCGACCACTCGCGTCGCACCGCAGTGGGCTGCATCGACTGGATCCGCCGCACCGACACGGCCGGGGTCCTGCGTCTGCACTCGATGGAGGAGCTGCGGGCCTACTGCTACACGGTCGCGGGCATCCCCGGGCAAATGCTCTGCGAGCTGTTCCTGCTCGAGCAGCCCGGCCTGGCCTCGGTCGCCCCCCAGATGCGTGCCCGCGCGGTGACCTTCGGCGAGGCGATGCAGCTGGTCAACATCCTCAAGGACTGCGCCGCCGATGCCGAAGAGGACCGCGTGTTCCTGCCCCGCTCGGTGACGATGACCGAGGCGCTGGCGCTGGCCCGGGCCGACCTCGCCGTGGCCCGCGAGTACGTCGACCTGCTGCGTCAGCCCGGCGTGCCCGCGGGCGTGGTGGCCTTCCATCAGATCACCTCCGACCTCGCCGCGGCCGCGCTCGACGTGACCGAGGCCAAGGGACCCGGGGCCAAGATCTCCCGCTCGGGCGTGGCCCGGATCCTCGAGCACGCGGGCGTCAGCGCGGCACGGGTGCAGGCATGAACCCCTCGACGACCTCGGGCCGGGCTGCCCTTCGCCGCGGCGATCCGCTGGCCGACGCCGCCCTCGACGCCCTGCTGACTCGCACCGAGGGTCGTCCGCCCGGCGATCTGCTGGCCGCGGTGGAGGCCGAGGCCAAGGCGGGTGACCGCGCCTGCCGGGCCTTCGTCGATGCCGTCTCGGAGCTGCCGTCGTGGGTCGAGCCCGCCCTCATCGAGCACGGCCGCACCCTCGCCCTGTCGCTGGCCCTGCCCACCGGGGTGGTGCTGCTGCTCGGTGGTCTCACCGAGGTCTACGCGGTGCCAGCCGTCGCGCGGGTGCTCACCGCCACCGGTCGCCTCAAGACCATGACCTGGCGACGCATGCTCGAGACCGGCCGCTTCATTCGCGACGTGCACGGTCGCGGGGGCATGCGGGCGGGCGGCGATGGCTTCCGCGCCGTGGTCCGCGTGCGCCTCATCCACGCCATGGTCCGCCGCCGCCTCGGCGCCGCCGTGCCCGACGAGGTGCTCATCGACCAGCCCGAGATGGCCTTCACCCTGTGCGCCCACAGCCACGTCGTGCGCCGCGGCCTGGCCACCTTGGGGTTCCGCCTCACCGACCACGAACAGCGCGCGCACCAGCACCTGTGGCGCTTGGTCGGGCACCTGATGGGCATCGATCCCGAGCGGCTCGCCCCCGATCCCGCCGCCGAAGCGAAGCTCTACCGGCGCCTTCGCGAGTCCCTGCACGAAGGCGACCAGTCCCGGGCTCGCGACCTCGTGCATCACAGCGTGGGCAGCGTGGCCGCCGAAGCCCACCTACCCCCGACGCTCGTGGGCACCATGGTCCATCGCCTCGTCGGCTCGCCGCTCGCCGAGCAGCTCGAGGTGCCCACGCGTCGCAGCTGGGATCGAGTGCTCGGCGGCCTCGTGGGTGTGACCCGGGTCTTCGATGCCGGCCGTCGCCTGCTCCCCGCCTTCACCCGGGCCCTCGCCGCCCTGGGGCACACCTTCGCCGACCTCGTCGTCGCGGCCGACCCCGGCATCGCCGAGCCCACCGCCGTCGCCACCGCCCGCGACTGCGCCCGCCTTCGACCCGAGGCCATGAACCGATGAACGACCCCGCGCCCACCGTCGTGCGGGGCCCGAGCATCGACCCCGCCGCGCTCGACCCCGTCGCCCGCACCGCCCTCGCCGACGAGCTGTTCGCCGTCCACCGCCAGATCTTCGATGGCGTCGATGCCGACGCCTTGCGTCGCTATGTGCTCGAGTCCGAGGGCGCCGATACCCGGCTGCAGATGTTCTACGACGACCAGGGCAGTGCCGCCGGCTACGTCGCGGTGCACGGCTTCCTGCAGGAGGTCGACGGTCGCTCCACCCTCATCGCCCGCTGCGAAGTCGGGGTCGCGCGACGCTTCCGCGGGCAGGCCTCGTTCGTGCCCTTCGTGCTCGTCCAGGCCGTCCGCCTGTGGCTGCGCAACCTCGGCCGCCCCAAGCTGGTGTTCGCCTGCCCCGTGCACCCTTCGTCGTTCTGGGGCCTCACCCGGCGCAGCCCCTGCTCGTGGCCGCGCCCCGGGGTCGACACGCCGCCCGCCATCACCGAGACCATGCACGCGCTGGCCGATCGCTTCGGGCTCGTGCAGACCGACGCCGACCGCCCCGGCGTGCGCGACGTCGGGTGGATCACTCGCATGACCGACGCCGACCGACAGCACTGGGCCGCCCACCAAGCGCCCGAGGTGGAATTTTATCGCGCGGAAAACCCCCACTACGAGCAAGGCCAGGGCCTGCTGCTGCTGCTCCCCCTGGACCTGCGGCAGATGGTCGTCGGCGGCTACAACCACGTGGCCGAGCGAGCACGTCGCTGGTGGTCGAAACGCCGCCAGCGAAGTGCCGCCCAGACCCGACCGCATGGGGCCGAGCCGTAGCCGTCAGTGCTGCGTGCGGAACTGCCGAAGCGTCCGCTCGCCCCGTGCGTCGTAGGGCTTGGTCGTCGTCTGCCCGCGCACGTGGGTGTTCCGAGGCTGACGCCAGCGCACCACCTTGTGCTGTACCGCGCTCCAGAACCGAGCCCGGGCCGCGAGCGAGAGCATGGTGCCGCGGTGGATCTCCCGCTGCGCCTTCTCGGTCGTGGCATAAAGCGCCAGCGCCTCTTCGAGCCACAGGCCGTGGTCCTCGTCCTGCTCCATGTGCAGGGTGAAGTAGAGGATCTCGTCCTCCTCGAAGCCGGCCGTCCGAAGGCCCCGCACGATCGACGGGAACATGTTGGGAATGCTCCACTCGTGGCCAGGACCCATCGCGCCCAGGCCCACGAGGAAGGGCTCCTCCAGGCAGATGCGCTGGTGCTCCTCGATGAACCCGGTGACGTCGTGGTGCAGCGGGGTCTCGAGCAGGATGTCGTCGCTGCCCCCGGCCGCGATGGCGTACTCGCGATACAGGGTGGTGTGGTCCTTGCCCTCGGAGCCCTCGCCGTACTCGTCGACCAGCACCTTGGCGATCCACTGCTTCGCGTCGCTGTCGGGCGCGTTGAACAGCAGCATCTCGAGGTACGTGGTGAACATGCCCACCAGCGGGTAGTGCTGGGTGGCGAGCACGAGGTAGTCCTCGCGGGTGAACGGCACGTGCGACAGGCGGCCGAGCAAGGGGTGGTTGACCCCGGGGTGGCGCTCGATCAACCGCCGCAGGTTGGCCAGGAACACGCGGGGATCGTCGTCGTAGACGGCCTCGCCGCCCTCGGCCCAGGCAAACTCGCCCTCTTGGTGGCCGCTGCGGCGCCCGAACAACCCGCGCTTGGGCGTGGGCACCCGCGTCGGCAATTTCGACAGTGCGTTGCTCATGTCAGTCGTTCCCACTCGCCAGGCGCGACGGCACGGAGGCGGACTCGGAGTTGGCGGCCGGGGTCTTGCGGATCTGGACCAGCTTGGGGGCCGTGGGCGCGACGACCTTCTCGGGTAGCGCGGCCGCGGGCGCGGCCACGTCGCTGTCGATGATGCCGACCTCGTCGCGAAGGTGCGAGCCGGGATCGCGCAAGATCGGGTAGTAGGCCTGTCGCTTGCGACGCCATCGCAGGGTGGACTTGACCATCTGCAGGAAGAACCCGGGGCGCTTGCGCAGCACGGGCATCAAGCCCTTGAACACCGACGGCCAGGTGTCGTCCCGCTGGCGCGCCAGCTTGGTGTAGAAGCGCTCGCGCGAGATCTTGGTCGGCAGCACGACGTGCAGCAGATCGAATAGCCGCGTGTCCTTGGTCAGCAGCTCGTCGTAGCGCTCGCGGTAGAGCTGCGTCCCCGGCAGCGGGGTCAGGATGGTGACGATGGGCAGCAGGATGCCCAGCTCGTTGATGTGCGAGTAGAGGGTGTCGAAATCCTCTTCGGTGAACTCGGGCCGCACCATGAAGATGCCCGTGGCCGCGATGCCCAGCTCGTGCAGGATCTCGGCCGCCTTGCGGTTCTTCTCCACCGTGTTGCGCTTGAGCAGCGCCTTGAGTCCGTCCTCGTCGTTGGACTCGTAGCCCGACAGCACCATGATGAGCCCCGCGTCGCGCAGGCGCTTCATGAGCTCGGGGTTGTCGGCGATGAAGTCGGTGCGCCCCTGGGTCAGGAAGTACTTCTTGATCCCCCGCTTTTCGATCTCGTCGCAGAGCTTCTCGAGCCGACCGCGGTTGGTCAGGAAGTTGTCATCGAGGAAGAAGACGCACTTTTCCTTGGTCTGCTCGAGTCGATCGCAGATCGCCTCGGCGCTGAGGAACCGGGTCTTGCGCTCGTAGAACTCCCAGATCGCACAGAAGTTGCAGTCGAAGCTGCACCCGCGCGAGGTGGCCATGGACGCCATGGGCCCGGCCACGAGGAAGAAGTAAGACTCGCTGTACTTGTCGATCAGGTGCCGGGCCGGGGCCGGGTACGAGTCGAGCTTGCGGGCCTGCGTGCGCTTGTTGGTGGTGTTCCACTTCGGCGTGCTGCGATGGTGCAGGCCGTCGATGTGGTGCAGCTCCGTGAAGC
The DNA here is from genome assembly GCA_039028615.1 of Myxococcota bacterium. Lineage (GTDB taxonomy): Bacteria > Myxococcota_A > Polyangia > Nannocystales > Nannocystaceae > Paraliomyxa. The sequence continues at coordinate 60,671 of JBCCHT010000054.1, forward strand.
CGCCGCCCTGCTCGAGGTGCTCGATCACCTCGCGGAAGGTGTCTTCACCTTCGCCCAGGCACACCGCGTCGACGCAGTCGACCTCGAACTCGTGGGGGGACAGCGTGGGGTGATGCCCACCGACCATCGTGAAGACCCCGGGCCCGAGCGTGTTCTTGGCGGTCTGGAGCACCGCCTTGGCCTGATAGCAGTCGGTCGTCATCGCGGTGACGCCGACGAACTGCGGCTCGAACTCGAGAAGAGCACGATTGAGCGCGAACTCTCCCTCGAGACGCATGTCGAGGATACGAACCTCGTGCTCGGGGATCATCGCGGCGAGCTGGGTCAGAGCCACCGGTTCCGACAGCCAGATCATGTTTTCGAGTCCGAGACGCCCGGGCTCGAAGGGGGCCGGTTGTATGAGCAAGACGCGCACTAGTCAGCTACCTCCGAAGGTTCAATGCCCAACCGATATAGTCGACGGGCCTCACGGCCGTCCAACAGATCGTGGATAGGCGGCCCAAATCAGCGAATAATCGGTGGATGCTCCCGAGCGCCGTGCAAGGGCTCGAGCGGTCGAACGCAGCTGAATCCGCCATGACGCGTCGGGGTGACATTCGCTGCGAAGCCGAGATTGGGACGCTTCTCGTCGGCGTTGCGCCATTGAACGAACCGTAGACTGCATCGCAGTTTCAGCCTCCGTGTGCTCCACTGCCCCCCGTGCCCCGGGACGATCGTGACGCGCCGGCCGAATTCCTTCGACGACGGGGAAACGACCACGAGCCGGGGTTTGCTGGCCCCAGGCGAAGGTTCGACTACGGTGAACCCGTGCAGGCGAGACCGCGATGAGTGCTCGGCGTTGGCTCCGACGGGTGGCGGTGGCGGCGGTGGTGCTCGGCGGCATCTCGGTCGCCCTCGGCTCGTACGTGCACTCCGATCTTCACCCCGGGCCTGTCCCCGAGATGGAGCCCGTGGCCGGCGTCGGCACGCTCTCGGCCCAGCAGTGCCGCGCCTGCCACCCCGACGTCTACTCCGAGTGGGCGGAGAGTCGGCACTCGCAGTCGCTCAGCGACCCGCTGTATCGGGCCGAGTTCAACCATAGCCGCCTGCCCTTCCTGTGCGAGCGCTGCCACGCCCCCCTGAAGGAGCAACGCGAAGACCTCACCTACGGCCTGTGGCTGGTGTGGCCCAAGCTCGTGCCCATCACCTGGCCCAACGATCGCTTCGACCCGCTGCTACGCGAGGAGGGAGTCACCTGCGTCGCCTGCCACCAGCGCGAGGGTTCGATCATGGGTCCGCGAGGCGTCGACGCGGTGCACCCCGCCAAAAAGGCCGACATGCGCGGCCCCTCGGGCTGCCAGGACTGCCACGTATTGTCCTTCGACGTGCTCGGCAAGCTCGAGCGACCGGTCATGGACACGGTGGCCGAGTGGGAAGACTACCGGGAACGGGGCGGAGACAAGGTCTGCGCCGACTGTCACATGCCGCCCACCGATCCCCGGCCCGTGGCGATCGGAGGCGTCGAGCAGGCCGCCACCAACCACCGCGTGCGCGGGCCCTGGGACCTCGACTTCGTCCAGACCGGCATCATCATCCGACGCGCCGAGATCGAGGCCACAGGCGGCACCGCGACGGTCGTCATCGGCAACGAGACGGGGCATCGGCTGCCCACCGCCGAGCCAGCCCGCTACATCGAGCTACGCCTGCAGGCCACCGACGCGCAGGGCACAGTGATCGCCACCGCCTCGGAGCGAATCGAGCGTGCCGTCGATCAAGCGAAGCTCGTGCCGCTGGGACCCGACTCGACCATCGAGCCCCTGGGTGAGCGCGAGGTCCAGCTGAGCCTCGGCGCCGACGAGCTCGCGGGCGCGCAGTCGCTGCACCTCACCGTCGACTTCTACCTGTGGGATCCCGCGGCCGACGTCTCGACCGAAGCGGGGCTCAGTGCCGAGCAGCTTCGGCATCGACTCGTCGATCAGCGCGCCGAGCGGGGCGGCTAACGGCGAGACTTGCCCGGGCCCTGAAGCCACGCCTCGATCTCCGCGGCGAGGGTCTCGTCGTCGCCGTCATTGCGCAGCTCGTCGAGGGCCGCCCGGGCCAGCCGACGGGCGCGAGCGGGCTGCGTTCGCGCTCCGGCGAGGGCTCGCGCCAGCGCGAACCGAGCCTGGACCCGAGGCGTACCGTCGTTGGCCTCGCCGATGCTCACCGCTCGCTCCAGGACCTCGAGGGCCGCCTCGGGCTCGCCGCGATCGAGATGGACGAACCCGAGGGCGAGCGCCCGATCCGCGATGAACACGTGCTCGGGGCCCAGTGCGGCCTCGACGATCGCCAGGGCCCGACGCTGATACTCGAGCGCCTCGGCCCAGCGCTCTTGCTCGCGGTAGACGTCGCCGATCATCCCGAGCACCTCGGCGAAATCGGGGTGCTCCGACCCGTGCGCCTTCTCGGCGATCGTCAGCGCCCGATGATAGTGCACGAGCGCCTCGCCGTAGCGCTGCCGCGCCACACACACGCTGCCGATGTTGCCCAGCACGATGCCCATGTGCGGGTGCTCCGGGCCCAGCCCGTGCTCGAAGATCTCCGCCGCCCGCTCGAACAACAGCTGAGCCTCGTCGTACTCGCCCTGACGACGAAGAATGTTGCCGATGTTGTTCAACGAGGCGCCGATCGACGGGTGGTTCGGGGGGAAGACGTGCTCCCGCACCTCCAGCGCACGGCGGTAGTAGCTCAGACCGCGCTCGGGCTCTCCGCGGCTGAGGTAGTCGATGCCCACGGCGTTGAGCGACTGGGCGACATCGGGGTGGTACTGGCCATGGGCGCGCTCGCGTGCGGCCAGGGCCCGATGATGAGCCTCCAGGGCTTCGTCGTAGCGCCCCTGGTCGTTGAGCAGGTTCCCCAGGTTGAAGCGCGTGCGCGCGACGTCGACGTGGTCGGGCCCGAACGCGGGCTCCGTGATGGACAAGACCTTGCGGTACACCCCCTCCGCCCGCTCGTACTTCGCTTGCATCACGAGGGCGACCGCCACGTTGTTCAGCGTGGACGCGACGTCGGGATGCTCGGCGCCGAGCTCCTTTTCCTTGATCGCCACTGCCCGCTCGAAGGCCTCCAGCGCCTCGTCGGCTCGTCCGAGGTTCTTGTGGGCGATGCCCATGTTGTTGACGAGCGTCGCGATCTGGGGAAACTCGGGATCCCCCAGGCGCTCGCGGATCTCCAGCGCCTGCTCGTACAGCTCGAGCGCTCGTTCGTGCTCACCACGACCGCCATGCAGCAACCCCGTGTTGTTGAGCAGCCGCGCGTGGGCACGCTCGTCTCCCAGTCGATCGATGTCGGCCGTGGCGTGTTTGACCCACTGCTCGGCCTCGTCGTACTTGGCCTGCCGATACCCCAGCACGTAGACCATGTGGGTGGCCAGCTCCGCCTTGACGTCGTGCTGACCGTCTTCGGCGGCGCCGAAGTAAGCCTCGCGGAAGGTCTCGAGCGCCTCCGGGAAGCGCCCCTCGTCGAGGTGAATGTCGCCGATCACGTGCCCCGCTTCCGCGAGCAACGGAGCATTCCCCAGCGCCTCGGCCTGGCCTCGTACGTCCTCGGCAATGGTCATCGCCATGTCGAAGTCGCTGGCGAGGCGCAGCGCTTTGGTCCGCGCGAGGCTAGCCCGCAGCGCCGCGAGTTTCTCGCTCTCGTCCGCGTCCTCGACGGGCAGCACGGTGGCTTGGACGTAGGCCGGGTCGGCACAGCTGGCGACGGACGGCAGACCGCGGGCGGCCAGCACCGAGCGCGGCATCAGCTCGGGACCGTTGGTGCTCAGCGCATCCCGCAGACCCGCGAGCTGATCCCGACGGCCGTCCAGACAGCGGATGCGTGCCGCGGTCGCGGCCTCGGACCGTTCATCTTCGACGAGCGTGGCCTGGCAGGCATCGACGTAGCCCGCCGACAGCTCCGCCGCGTATCCGTCCAACAACTCGCTCAGTCGCGTCCATGAGTCCTCCGCGTAGGGAAGATCCGTTCGCCCGACCTCCGCCTCGACCTTGGCGGCGACCTGTGAATCCCAGACCCCGTGGAGTCGGTCGCCCGCGGCCGCGCACGCGCTCGCCTGTGGTCCCGTCCACATCAAGCCCCCCGCCACCAGAGCCGACAACCCCAGCCCCACGGCGGCGAAGCGCCCGTAGGCGGGTCGTCGCGTCGAGGCCTCGATCACGCGCAGGACGTCGGCCATCGACGTGAAGCGAGCGTCGGGCTTGGGCGCCAGGCCGCGGAGCAACATCGGGTGCAGCCATCGAGGCACGGCGCGGTCCGACGGCATCGCGGGCGCCTGGTGGAGCTTGGCCTCGCACAGCTCGCGAAGTTCGTCCCCCTCGAACGGCCAGACCCCGTAGATCGCCTGCCACAGCGCCACACAGAACGCGTACTGGTCGCTGCGAGCATCGCTGGCCAGCCCGAGGTGCTGCTCGGGCGCCATGTAGTATGGCGATCCGAGCACGGTGCCCGTCTGCGTCAACGAGCCCTCGTGCGACGACGTCAGCGGGCCACCGCTGGGCATGCTGTCTTGGAGTTCCTCTTCATCGCTGAAGCACGCGAGGCCGAAGTCCATTACCCGGACCCGCCCCGCGTCGTCGATCATCACGTTGCTCGGCTTGAAGTCACGATGCACGATGCCGGCCTCGTGCGCCGCCTGGAGCCCCCGCGCCGCCTCGACGAAGCGAGGCAAGACCTCCGACCACCGTCGTGGCCGCCCGCCCAGCCACTCGTGGAGCGTTTGCCCCTCGACCAGCTCCATCGCGACGAACACGACTCCGTCATCGTGGCCGACATCGTAGACGGGCAGCACATTCGGATGGTTGAGCCGAGCCATGGCCTGGGCCTCGCGGATCAACCGGGCTCGAGCCGCGTCGCTCGGCAGCTCGTCGTTGCGCAGCACCTTGATGGCGACCTTGCGATCGAGGCGCTCGTCGTGGGCCGCGTGAACCGTACCCATCCCGCCCTCGCCGATCTTCTCGAGCAAGGTGAAGCGACCGAGCGTGTCCGGAGACGGGGGACGGCGAAACAGCAGGGCCCGGACCCGGGCCGCGATCTTTCGCTGGACCTGGCTCTGACTGCTCGGCGCCTCGCCGTTCGCAGTGCTCACGATCGTCGGAGCGTTGTCTCCAACGCCCCGCTCTTCGACATCCGACGATAGCCGCTCCACCCCAATGCTCGGTCACCCCGCTCCACGACTTCTATTCACCCATCGACATCCCATGGCCTCGACGCCGTCGAACATGATTCGGCAGCGTCTGTGACAGTGGGCCTCGTCCCGAGGCATCGTCCCGAATGTCGCCGATCGATTTCGCTCACCTCCTGGATCAACCGGCGTTAGTTGCGCATCGCGATGCAGTGTGCAGAGTTCGCCGATGTGTCAGGGGATTTCACAAAAACCTACAATGGATCTATTAGTGAAGTGTATGAATGTATTATAGAATACATTTCATTACAAAATGGTATGATGTATTTTCAAAATCTTCCCTTGTAAACGAAAGTCGCCGGTGCAGGCTGATGTCGGACAAGGGAAGAGATTCGCCGCCATGATCGCAACCCGCACCACCTTCGCCGCCATGCTCCTCGCCTCGACCGTCGCCACCGGCTGCGACGCTTGGGACCAGGGCATGATCGGACCGGAGGGCGGGGTGGTGGTCTCCGAGGATGGCCGCATGGCCCTGGAGATCCCGGCGGGTGCCCTCGACGAGACGGTCGACATCAGCATCGAGCGACTCGAAGGTCCGCAGGGTGCCGCGGGCGACCTGTACGTCGTCGAGCCCATCGGCCTCACCTTCGCCACCCCGGCGATCATGACCTTCGACTACGACGACGAGACCCTCGGCGATCACGATGCCGAGGCCCTGAGCCTGGTGGCACAGCGCGAGGCCAGCTGGGCCTATCTCGGCGACCAGCTCGTCGACGGCGAAGACCAGACCGTCTCCGCCAGCCTCATGGCCCTGTCCCCCGTGACCGTCGTCGTCGAAGACTAAACGACGAACGCGGCCGCGAACGAACAGCCCGAGCAACCGTGGTGTTGCCCGGGCGCTCGACGTTTCAGCGCCGCGGAAGAACCAGACCCCCTCGTGCGTGGGGGTGTAAATCCAAAGCGAGGGGCACAGTCGCTCATCGATTTGTGGTTTGATGGCGGCGACCAATGCGTGAAGAACAAACGATGGCATTGATCTGCTTTTCGGGCCTCAACGAAGCGGAGTCCGAGACGCACGTGCAGATCTGCCTGGGCACCGAAGGCGGAGCCAGCACGGCCAAGGAGCCCTACTTCTTCACCATCACCATCGCCAACGGGAACGTACCCAAGAGCGATGCGCAGCGCCGCCAGATCCCGCTGTCGCGCAAGGACATGAAGAACCTGCGGCGATGGATCGACCAGGTCTTGCCGACCGACGACGACGGACTCTGACACCACGGCATCGACGCCGGCTCATCGCGCGTAACCGAACGGCAGGTCCCCGACTACCGGGGGCTGATGTTCCCCGAGTACCCCCCGGCGATGAGAGCCGCGCTCCTCGTTTCGGGAGCCGCGGCCAAGGCTCGTCGCCGCCTACGAAACCCCGCGATCACCCACCGCTTCACCGTGGCAGGCCATCCACGCGTCGGCCCAAGCCCGCGCCTCCATAATCCACTCGCTGGGAATCTGATCGAGCGGCGGCTCCTCGAACGTCGTCTCGGTGCGCAGGCCCGGCAGATACTCGCTCATCTCGGCATCGCCCCGCGCCGCCGCGATGAGAATGAACGATAGCGACACGACATAGGCTTCATGCTGCTCGGGCTGCGGCGCGCCCTTCATGAACATCGACGAGAACATCATGCTGCCGACCATGGCCTGCGCCTTGCGATGCCCCTGCGTCGCCGCGCTCTCCAGAGCCCCCATCGCCAGCAAGTAGGGCTCCGTTTTGTAGTGCTCTCCGTCGCGCGCCTCTTCGAGCTTGGCGACGCCACGCGCGTAGGCTTCTTCGGCCACCTGGGCCTCGACCAGGGAGACGCACTCCTCCCCGTCGGCGTCGGCTTCATCGGTCGGCGCCGTGGCCTCGGGCGCGGCATCGACCTCGCCGGGCGGGGTCGTCTCGGGCGGGGTGCTCCCGGTTTTGGAACAGCCACCGAGGGCCAACAGGATCACTCCGACTGCAATGCGCCGCACCGCGCAACCGTATCAGCGTCGTGATCGACTGCGGCGAGTGGCCGAAATCGGGCCTCTAACCGGGTCTACGTGAAGTTTGGTGAAATCCCGGGGTTCAGGTGATCCCGGAGTTGGATTCATGACGATCTCCACTCGACGTCATGAATTCGACACCCCGCGGGGTGATGGAGGTCGATGTGCTCCGGCCGAGCAGCCCGCTTTCGCCACGCGCGAGGGTCAGTCGGACCCGCTCCACACGATGCAAACGCCAGCGCTCAAAGGTCGAGCGGAAGATCGTCGAAGTCCCACTGGAAGGCCGAGAAACGCGGCTCGGGCTTCGTGGTGATGGTGGCGCCACCGGGCCCGACCACGCGTCTTCGAACACGAACACCGGGGCTCAGCTGCTCCCATGTACGTGCATGTCCGGCGACCCGATGGCACGCGTGGGAACTCTCGTCGAAGACGAACTTGTTGGTCATGACTCCACCTCGACCTTTCACATCGACCTCCTCCATCGATGCAGGAACCGATCCGATCGTCGGGTGTCAAAACGGCGGCAGGCGCCGATGTAGGCGATCCTGCGACGTTTCCCGCTCATTGTTGCGCAGGGTGTTCGGCCAACCAGGCGTCGATCTTTTCGAGCCAGCTCGCCACCGCGGCGTTGGGCTTGGCGTCATGCTCGGCCTGGAGCGCCTCTCGGGCCGACAGGGCCTGCTGTCGCGCGCGCGGCAGGTCGCTGGGGGTCAGGGCCAGGGCCAGACGAAAACGGTCCCGAGCCTGGATCACGGGCAGCTGACCGTTGACCGCGCGCAGCTTCAGCGATTGCTCGAGCCAGTCCGCCGCCTCGGCGTGTTTGTTCAGCTCGAGCTGGCTGCGGGCCAAGTGGCTCATCCACCCCGCCAGGCGCAGGTCGTCGGGGGCCAGCTCTCGCTGCCGCGCCGCGAGACCCCGGGCAAACAGCTCGGCCGCCTCGTCGAAGCGCCGCAGGCTGAAGTTGATCTTCCCCAGGTTGAACACCGCCCGCAGCGTCGCCGCATGATCGGCCCCGAAGGCCTGCTTGAAGATCTCCAGCGCCCGGCGCTGGAACGGGATCGCGTCTTCGAAGCGTTCTTGGCGAGCGAGGCAGTTGCCCAGGTTGATGGTGGCCGTGCCGACCAGCGGATGGTGCGACCCGAGGTTCTGCTCGAGGCTCTCGAGCGCTTGTCGCAGGTACGCCTCGGCCTCGCGAAGGTGCGCGTCGCTGCCCTTGAGCGAGATGCCCATGTTGAGCAGCGACCGACCGATGTCGGGGTGGTCCTCGCCCAGGACCTCGGTGCGGAGCTTGTGGCTGCGCCGATGCAGCGCCAGCGAGGCCTCGAGGTTGTTCTTCGTGAGCTCGGCGAACCCGAGGCTGCTGTCGAGGTCGGCGAAGAGCAGCGGATCGGCGTCGATGTAGTCGAGCACTGCCCGCGCCTGGTCACCCAGGCGGATGGCCTCCTCGTAGCGCCGCGGATCTTTGGCCACCACGTAGATGAGCGTGGTCAGGGCCAGCGCCCGCGTGCCGGGGTCGCCCGAGCGCTCGGCCAGCGCCACCGCCTGCCGCAGGTCGGACTCGGAGCCCTCTTCGTCCCCGGTTCGCTCGCGCTGGCCTCCGCGCGTGAACAGCCCCAGCGCCTCGAGGGGCGCCACCCGGGCCTGTCGGGCCTGCTCGATGACGTCGGTGGCCAGGGCCTCGGCCTGCGCGTAGTGACCCAGCGAACCGAGGGCCTTGGCCTTGGCCAGGCGGGCGTAGGCGTCGGCGAGCTGTTGCCGCATCGCGGGGTCCTCCACCACTTCGTAGGCCGCGAGCCGCCGCGGGTCGGAGCACGCCGCCAGCCCGGTGGTGAGACCGCTGGTGGCCTTGACCGCGGCCTCGGCCATGCCCGCATCCGACTCGCGCAGCGCCTCCACCAGCGCGCCGACCTCGGCCAGCCGCTGGTCGAGACACTGGCTGCGACGCTCGTGCTCGGAGTCGTCCTTCTGCGCCACCAGGGCGGCCCCGCACGCGTCCTCGGCCATGCTGACCCACTCTTGGGTATGGCCGTCGAGCAGGCGCACGGTGGTCGCCGCCACCCGGGGCGCAAAGTCGGTGCCCGTGGCCTCGATCGCTTCGGTCACCGCGGCCCGGGCCTCGTCGTCCCACACGCCCTCGAGCTGAGCGTCGAGCTTCGTGCAGGCGTCGCTCGCCTCGGGACCCGAGGTCGCCGCGAAGGTGGCGAGGCTCGTCACCGCCACCACGCCCGCGATGAGCCCGCCCCAGCGCCAGCGACGAGCCGGGTCGCGGCGCAGCTCGACGAGCAGGTCCTCGATGGACGCGTAGCGATCGGCCGGATCGGGCGACAGGCCCCGCCGCAGCGCATTGAGCAGGCGCTTGGGCACGCGCGCATCGCTGGGGGTCTCGCGGATCTTTCCCGCCGTGACATTGGCCGCCAGGTTCGCGAGCGAGGTGCCGCCGAAGGGCCGCATCCCGAACAGCCCCTCGTACAGCGCCACACAAAACGAGAACTGATCCGACGCCGCATTGGCCGGGTTGCCCAGGTATTGCTCGGGGGACATGTACGCGGGCGTGCCCATCACCGCCCCCGTCCGCGTCAGCGGGGTGTTGAGCGTGTCGAGCTCGGGTCGCTCGCGCAGCGACTCCCGCACCGAAGGAGCGGCCTTGGCTTCCTCGCCCAGCGAACGCGCGAGGCCGAAGTCCACCACCCGCACCTGGCCTTCGTGACCGAGCAGCACGTTGTCGGGCTTGAAGTCGCGGTGCACCAGGTCGGCCCGATGGGCCGCCGCCAGCCCCGAGCCCGCCTTGATGAACACGTCGAGGACCTCGCGCCAGGGCCTCTTGTCCGCCGACAGCCACTCGCCCAGCGTCATGCCGTCGATGAACTCCATCGCCACGAACACGCGGTCATCCACCGCCCCGACCTCGTGCACCACGATGACGTTCGGATCGGACAGCCGCGCCATGGCCTGGGCCTCGCGGAGCAGTCGCGCATGGGCGTCGCGCTGGGCCAGCCCCTCACGCACATCGGGGCGCAGCAACTTGATCGCAACCTTGCGATCGAGCTCGGGGTCGTAGGCGCTGAACACCACCCCCATCCCGCCGCTGCCCAGCCGGTCGAGCACGCGGAAGCGACCCACATGACCGGCGAGCTCGGGCTCGGCGTTGGAGGACGAGCGGCGCCGGCCATCGCCGGGCTCCGTGTCCATTCCGCCGATCACCCCCGATGCCGACGGCGGCGACTCCCCGTGCGGCAGCGCCTCCGAGCCGTCGTCCGAGCCGAACAGGCGCGCCCGCAGGGCCGACCGAATGCGCTCGGCCCCTTGCACCTGCGGCGCCGGGCCCAGCTGAGACTCCTCGAGCGACGCGGGGGTGGGCTCTTCGGTGGGCTCCGGGTCGTCGCCGAACATCCGCGCCCGCAGAGCGGAGCGAATCCGGTCCGCCCCCTGCACCTCGGGCGCGGGACCCAGCTTCTCCGCGTCGGTGTCCGGCACATCGGGCTCGCCTTCGGACGAGCCAGCGCCCTCGCCGCGAACCCGCGACGAGGATGACTGCGGCTCCCCGCCGGGCTCGTGCGAATCGGCCATGCCTCGACGCCCATGATGCCCGCTGGGCGCAGGGGTGCAAATTCGCCGTCGCGACCCGCCAGCAGGCCCGTGCCGGGCGTACCGACGGCACCGCCGGACCCGTGCCACAGCAGTGGTACCCTGCGGCCGTGAGCACCGACCTCGAGCTGCTCGAGGCCTGGAAGACGGGCGATCGAAAGGCGGGCAGCGAGCTGTTCGAGCGCCACTTCGACAGCATCTGCCGGTTCTTCGCCAACAAGGTACAGCACGACGTCGACGATCTCGTGCAGCGGACCTTCATCGCGTGCGTCGAGGGCAAGGAACGATTCCGCGGGCAGTCGAGCTTTCGGACCTACCTGTTCGGCGTCGCCCACAACGTGCTGCGCTCCCACCTGAGAAAGCGGCGGCGCGAGGGCGAGCGCTTCGATTTCGGCGTCACCTCGGTCTTCGACCTCGGCCTGTCGCCCACCACGCTCATCGCCCAGCGCAAGGAACAGCTGCTCATCCTCCAGGCACTGCGGCGGATCCCCCTCGACCACCAGATCGTGCTCGAGCTTTATTACTGGGAGAACATGATCGCCAAGGATCTCGGCGAAGTGCTGCAGATCCCCGAGGGCACCGTGCGTGGTCGCATCCGTCGCGCCAAGCAGCTGCTCGAAGAGCAGCTCGCCGAGCTCGCCGAGACCGACGACCTCGAGAACACGATGAGCAACCTCGACAGCTGGGCGCGGTCGCTCCGGGCCAAGATCCTGCCCGACAAGACGTAGTCGCGGCGGACGGACGCCACCATCGGAGCACCGATCTCTCGTCGTTGCCGAGGGGGCCCGAACCGTCGGTGCTCGACGGCTGCTGACGAACACGAAACCCACGACCCGGAACAATCGGTCCCAAAATGCGGCCGACGGCGTCCCATCAGTGTTTCGATGACAACAATGGCCCGTTCGTGGTTCGCGACCGGAAGAAATTAGTTTCGTTCTCTTACCGCCGGGCCAGATTTTGTAACCGTCGTCATGGAATCACCGTAACCTATGCATCGATTCGAGCACGAAAGCCGGGGCCATGGAAGAGCAAGACAATCCAGAGACAGCGCCGAGCATTCTGCAATTCCCGGGCAAGACGGTCGTGCCGCCTCCGCCTGAATTCGGCACCGTACTCGACGCTCCACCGCCGCGTCCCACCCCTCAGCCAACGCCCCAGGCGGAACCCTCGCGAGGGACGAGCCCGTGGATCTACGGCGGCTTGGTGTTCGCAATCGTAGCGGGCGGAATTGGGTTCGTGCTCGGCGGTCTGGGCGGCGATGACGAAGGCCAGGCATCGAAGCAGGCCGCGGATGCGAGCGCAGCGCCCAAGGCTTCCACGCAAGCCCCGGCCAGCAACGCGGGCGATGACGGTGCGGCCAAGGTCGCCGCCGCTCCGCCCGCAAAGGAGTCACCGTGCCCCGAAGGCATGGTGAAGATCGACGGCGGCAAGTTCTTCATGGGGACCGATCGTGATGCCGGGATCTTGCGGATGGCTCGTCCCGCTCACCAGGTCGAGGTGGGGCCCTACTGCATGGACATCTACGAGGTGCGGGTCGACGACTATCGCAGCTGCTCCGACAAGGGCGAGTGCAAGCGGGCGTTTCGCGAGAGCAAGTGGCCCGGTTCCGACGAGAGCGAGGTCGCGTGGAACGACCTGTGCAACGAGTCGTACGACGATCGCGGTCAGCATCCCGTCAACTGCGTCACCTGGGAGCAGTCGAAGCACTACTGCGAGCAACGAGGGGCCCGGCTGCCCACCGAGAGCGAGTGGGAGTATGCGGCGCGAGGGTCCGATGGGCGCGTCTACCCGTGGGGTGACGAGGCTCCAGATCAGCGGCACATGAACGGGTGCGGCACGGAGTGTCGGGACTGGCGGGCAGACAAAGAGCTGTCGGCGAACCCGGCGGTGTTGCACGAGACGAACGATCGGTATCCGGGCACGGCTCCGGTGGGGAGCTTTCCCGCTGGGAAGACCCAGTGGGGGCTGCACGACATTGCGGGCAATGTGTTCGAGTGGACGGCGGATGCGTTCGAGCCCTATCCGGGGGCGGAGAAGGAGCCCGAGAAGGATGGGGGGACGCCGGCGCGGCGGGTGATTCGTGGGGGGGCGTTCAATAGCTTCTTTGCGGATTTTGCGGATCCGGCGTTGCGGTTTCCTCAGGTGGAGACGGCGCATACGCATGGGATTGGGTTTCGGTGTGCGGCGGATGTGCGGGAGTGAGGGCTTTGAGCGGCCTCTGTGTTGGTGAGAGTTTCGGGCGGAGATGAGCGGGTGCCTGCTGGGAGCGGGCGCCTGCTGGGCCCGGTGGTCAGTGGCTCGTTTGGGCTGGTGGGTATGAGCTTTGGGCGGAGACGGACGGGCGCCTGCTGACGCTCGGCCTCCTTCCCACTCGTGCTCGTCGGCGATGCCTTACCTGGGTGCTTGTAGAAACTCTTAGTCGCCGCTGCGCGCGAGTGGGCCCCTGCCGTGCTGCGCGGGCCCGTCCGAGCTGGGGAATGGCACCGGTTGGAGCGGTGAGCGGCAGGAGAAACTCTGGTTGGTTCGGGGCTGGAGCTGTGGTTCGACGAAGCGGCGTTTGAGCTTTGGGCGGAGACGGACGGGCGCCTGCTGACGCTCGGCCTCCTTCCCACTCGTGCTCGTCGGCGATGCCTTAGCTGGGTGCTTGTAGAAACTCGTAGTCGCCGCTGCGCGCGAGTGGGCCCCTGCCGTGCTGCGCGGGCCCGTCCGAGCTGGGGAATGGCAATGTTTGGAGCGGTGAGCCGCGAGAAGTGTCGGTGCTCGATCGGTTGATTGCGGGTGTTCGTCGGGGTGGCGAGTATGAGCTTTGGGCGGAGACGGACGGGCGCCTGCTGACGCTCGGCCCCCTTCCCACTCGTGCTCGTCGGCGATGTTGCAGCTGAGTGCTTGTAGAAACTCATCGTCGCCGCTGCGCGCGAGTGGGCCCCTGCCGTGCTGCGCGGGCCCGTCCGAGCTGGGGAACGGTCTTGGGTGGAGCGGTGAGCGGGCTGGGTCGGGGTGGTGGCGGAGGTTGTTCTGCGCCTCGGCGTGGGTGTACCGAACGAATTAAAGTACCTAGGTAACATTAGGTTTGCAAATGGGGGTCGGCGCGGGCGGGGGTGGGCGAGGGGTGGACTTGCTCATCTGAGAAACCATGATACCTGTGTACCAAGATAACAACGGGATGAGCGGGCGTGGTTTCGGCGGCTCATCGAGATGACGGACGAAAACGGTGAAAAAGATCGGGTTTTTCGAGCTGGTGGTGTCCGGCGTGGGCGCTTCGTTACTGATGGGCGGGTGTGGCACTACGCATGCCGAGTCTCATTCCGAACGAACGCCTCATGCTGGCCAGCGTGGGGTGCATGGCGAGCGGGGGGCGGGTCACTCGGCGCCTGCGGGTCATGGCGGGCATGGTGGGCACGAGGGGCATGGGGATGCTCATGCGGTGGTCGGTGAGCCTCGGGTGGATGCGGAGGGGCGTTTTCCGACGGTGGGGTTCGAGCGGCGGGTGGAGCTGGAGTTGCCGTTTGCGGCGACGCAGGTGTGTCCGCTGTTCGAGCCGAGCGGGCGCAATCTGCTGTACGAGTGGTGGGAGCCGACGGTGCTTCGTCCGGCGCGAGGGCAAACGCTCGAGGGGCTGGTCACGGTGTCCACGCTGCACGAGTCGCACGAGGTCTTTCTGGTCGTGACCGAGCACGAGCCGGAGCGTGGGCACCTGCAGTACATGGTGCTGTGGGACGACTTCGAGCTTCAGCGCGTGGACATCACGTGCGTCGAGGGGGCCTCGAGCGCGTCGACGAAGGTCGAGTGGCTCGAGCGCAACGCGGGGCTGCACGACGAGGGGGTGTCGATGGTCTCGTCGTTCGTCATGGGTGGCGCGCTCGATCGGGTGGTCGAGCGCTACGGGGACAACGTCGAAAAGACGCTGCGAACGGCGGATCGATGAAGAGGGCGCTGTTTACGACCTTGGACACGCACCCGAGCGTGCAGACGAGCGTCGCGGCTCGCTACGACGCGTTCGTTCGCCACGTCACCGTGGCGGACGCGCTGGGGTTCGATGCGTTCTGGGTGGGCGAGCACCACGGCACGAACGTCGGGCGGATTCCGAACCCGGCGGTGCTGCTGGCCGCGGCGGCAGCGAAGACCCGGAGGATTCGGCTCGGCCCCGCGGTGTCGGTGCTGCCACTTCGGCCGCCACGGCTCGTGGCCGAGGACTACGCGATGCTGGATGCGCTGTCGGGCGGGCGTCTCGACATGGGCGTCGGCGTCGGATCGCAGCGGGTCGAGTTCGAGCACCTCGGGGTGGACTTCGATCAGCGCCGCGCGTTGTTCGATGCGCATCTCGACGAGCTCGAGCGGGCATGGGAGACCGATTCGGGGCCGGACAAGCCGCCGCTCTACGTTGCGACGCTGAGTGAGGAAGGGGCGTTTCGGGTAGGCAAGGCGGGGCGATCGATGTTGACGCTGGTCAGCCCCGCGGTACGGGACCTCGACGAGATCGAGCGGCGGCTTCGTGCGCACGCGCGAGGCCTCGAGGAACACGGCGGCGCGGCGAATGCCGACGCGGTGGTGATGGTCTTCGCCTGCGCGGCGGCCAACGAACGAGAAGCGCGACTGCGGGCGAGCCGATCGCTCGGCAACTTCATCGAGCTGTCCTCGGGCACCCGGCCCGACGATCCCGTCGCGCTGTGCGACGCGATGCGGCAACGAGGCACGGGCTTGTTCGCATCGCGGGAGCAGATGACGGCCCGGGTCGATGCGCTCGTCCGGCGCGGGTTCGAAAACCTGTGTTTTTTCGTCGATTTCGGGACGATGGAGGCGAACGCGGTCGAAGAGACCATGCGCAGCCTGGCTCCGTCCTGTCTGTGAGTGGAATGCTCGGGTACACACAGGGCTGGCGATGACGACGAAGAAGAAGACCAAGAAGAAGGCGCGGAAGAAGACCAAGGCGAGCACGAGCGCGCGGTCCTCCGCCGCCCCGCCACAGCGCGAATACGTCGTCGAGCGCATCCAGACCGGCGTGCGGATGGAGAAGCGCCTCATCAAGGTGCTCAAGGCGCTGGCCGAGTATCACGACCTTTCCTTGGGCGACTTGCTCGAAGGCATCGTGTTGCACGCCTTCGAGGCGAAGTCTCCGTTCGGTCCCGACACCATCGCTCGCATCGAGCAACTCAAGAGCGTCTACGGGCTCGACCTCGACGCCGCCGCCAGCCATCGCCTGCACGAAAAGGACTCCGGCTGAACCATCGCGGCGGGCCGCCCGAGCCCGATGAGGCGTCGTTCATAGACGACGAGGCGGTCGCTCGCGGGCGACCGAGATCGTGTCGCGAAGGCCGGCCGGGGGCAGATCGTCGGGCCCGAACTCGAGCGAGAGCTCCTGCCCGGGCTCGACCGTGCGCCGGGTCCAGATCCCCGCTCCGGTCAGGAAATCGAAGCGCTCCGACTCGGAAGAGCCCGCGGGAAAGTTGTACGCGAAGCCGGACGGCGACTCGATCTTGATCAAGGCCGTCGCCGCCTCCTCGGGGACCGTCGTCTGCAGGGTGCGTCGCCCGTCGCTGGACTCGACCAGAGCCTCGTCCACGTCGGCGTCGTCGATGAACCCGCCCTTGCCGTCCTTGTACGAGACCCACGCCCGAACCTCGCGCCCGGGCTCGATCCCGTGCAGATCGGTCCCCAGACGGCCATCGATGACCACTGGTCGATCCCCCACGATGAACGCCCCCAGCTTCGTCGCATGGTCCACCCCGGCCAAGCGCATCCAGTACCAACCGGGCTTCAGCTCCGACAGTGCGAAGCACCCGTCGTCATCGAGGTGCACGATGTGATCGCCGCCACGGCGGTGCCCGATCCACACCACCCCCGCCTTCATCGGGTGCCCGTCGTGCCCACGAATGCACCCCTTGATCGCCGCCCCCGCACTCCGTCGCCCCGCCGCGTGCACCGAGCGATCCACCGTCCCTGCCATGAGCAGAGCACCACCGACGACCATTGTCCTGCGTCCAAGCGCCATGGCCCCCGGTACGATCAATTCGGCCGATGTCTTTCACCCACTCGTGTCTTTGTCCTAGCCCCGACACCGATTGCAGCCCCGACATCCCATTTGGCTCCTGAATCGCGAACCGCCCCGCACGGCACTGCGACGGCTCGTTCACAGCCCCACCCATTCAGACGCGGGGCTCGAGCTCCCGCAGGTACTCCGCCTTGTCGAACACATAAGGCCCCAGCCCGTAGATCCAGTGACGGTGAAACTGCTCGAAGTCCGACCACACCACCACCTCGTCGAGCACCGTGATCCGCACCATCAGAAACCAACACTCCACGATCCCGCAGGTGCACCCCAGCACCGTCGCCCTCCCGCGCTGCGGGTCATCCGGCGCGAGCACGAACCCCTTCGCCGCCGTATCCCACGGCTCGTCCAGCAGCTCGCGACGAGGCAACCGCAGCCAGTCCGAGCTCATGCTCATGTAGTCCCCCGCAAAGTCACCGATGTCCTCCCGCGCCTCCCCATCCGCCACCCGAAGCTCGATCTCCCGATCCACGAAGGGCCGCTCCACCCGACGAACCAACTCGACGAGCGCCTCCCCATTGATCGAGATCTCGCAAGGCACATTCCCTTCCCCCCCCGGCCACGACTCACCCCCAGGGTTGTCCGTCAGCCTCAACCGATCCCTGCGCGAAGCCGGCCGCCCCCGCGCCAACGCTTCGATCTCCGCCCGCGTGGGCGCAGCCAACCCCCGACGCACCGCCACCGGCCCCTCCACCCCCGGACCATCCACCCGACCCGACATCAACCAAGGCTTCCCCGGCCGCCCCGGCACCCACCCCTTCTCCAGCCCACGCCGAATCCACCCCGCCACCGCCCCGGGCGTCACCGCCCTCCCCCTCAACCGAGCCTCATTCGACGGATGATGCTGCCCCAGCTCCACCAACAAACTGGCTCCCCCACCATCCTCGACCGCCACCGCCAACACCAACCGAGTCCGCCCACTCCTCTGCTCCACCGTAGGCCGACGACGAACCCGCCACCGATACCCCACCCCATCGACCTCGATCCGCCGCGACCCCTTCGCCGGCAAACTCACCGCCCCCACCCCGCCTTCCCACAACCCAACGCCGTCATCCTCCCTCAGCATCCGCGCCCCCCGACCACCCCGTCAACCATCCGCCCCCACCCCACGAGGAGCCCTCAAACCTCCAGTCTCTCAACCCACCGCCGACCCCCTCACCACTCCACCCAAGCCCCTTCCCCAGATCGAACAAGCCCGCGCAACACGGCAGAGCCCCACTCGCCCGCAGCGGCGACGACCTGCTTCTACAAGCACCCAGCTAACACATCGCCGACGAGCACGAGTGGGAAGGAGGCCGAGCGTCAGCAGGCGCCCGTCCGCCTCCGCCCGAAGCTCATACTCGCTGCCCGAGGAGCACCCGCAGTCAACCGAACGAGCAAAACCAGGCCCCGCGTCTCACCGCTCCACCCAAGACCCTTCCCCAACACGGACGGGCCCGCGCAGCACGGCAGAGTCCCACTCGCCCGCAGCGGCGACGACCTGCTTCTACAAGCACCCAGCTAATACATCGCCGACGAGCACGAGTGGGAAGGAGGCCGAGCGTCAGCAGGCGCCCGTCCGTCCCCGCCCGAAGCTCATACCGCGACCCACCGCCCGTAACTCATACCGACACCCACCGCCGAAAACCCAAGGGCCCTCTACTCAATCCCCAACGCCGCCAAATCCGCCTCCGCCTGCGGCTGCCACCCCTGATTCGCCCGCGGACTCGCCGGACTCGGATGCAACATCGCCCCCACCGCAATCGACTCATCCAAAACCCCCCGAGCCCTCTTCGCCGCAAACGCCCCAATCCCCACCACGATCCGCGGCTCCAACACCTCCATCGTCTCCCGCAACGCCCGATTACAAGCCTCGAACAACGGCTCCCTCTCCGCCTTCGGCAGCTTGTCCGGCGTCCTGTTCCGCCCGCTCTCCTCGAGAAACGCCAGCGGACAATAGTTCACGATGAAGAACCGCGAGAAGAAGCTCCGCGCCGTCCCGTAACGACTCTTCGCCCACCCCCAAAGCCGCGTCCCGCTGACCTCCGACCGCGTGCACGCAAACCCATCGATCGGCCGCTTCGGATGCTCCGGCTTCGGCTTCCCCACCTTCCCTTCGATCTTCACGAAGTCCCGCGCATACGAGACCTCGCCGAATGGAATCCCCGTCTGCGCCATCCCGAAGGGCCCCGGGTTCATCCCCAGCAAGATCACCCGCTTCTTCTTCTTGCCGTACCGCTCGAGGTACTGCTCGTGTGTATTCCGGGCGTAACGCAGCGGGTTGTAGACGTGCGTGACGGGAGCATCGAAGTGCAGCGCATCGACGGCTCGGCACAGGCGGCGGTTGATCCGGACCAGGTCCACGGCTGCGGACCTTAGCAAACGGGCTCAGCTGACGGAGCCGGGATCGGCGAGCAGCCCATCCCGCAGCGAGGCGGCCCAGGCATCGAGGTTGACCAGGGTGCTCTCGAGCAGGTCCTTGTCCTCGATGAGCTTTTGCATCTGCTCTTCGAGGCGCTTTTTGGCCTTGCGAATGCGCGTACGCGCGGTGCCCTCGGGAACGTCGAGCACCCGACCGACCTCGGCCGCGGTGAGCTTCTCCCAGTAGTACAGCTCGAGCACGATCTGGTCGTCGAGCGGGATCCGCCGCAGGCCCTGCAGCAAGACGCGGTGCTCGTGGTGCTGCGCGACGATGACGCTGGGCGACGGCGCCAGGTCGTGCACCGAGGTCACCCCGAAGTCGATGCGGTTCCCGTGCCTCCGCTTGCTGCGGTAGTGCTTGCCCAGCACGTTGTGGGCGACCGCGAACAGGTACGTTCGGAAGCTGGCCTCGCCGCGGAAGCGATCTTTGGTCTCGACGCACGCGAGGAAGGTGCGCTGGATCAGATCGTCGATTCCGCGGTCGACCTTGTTGCGGAAGAACCGAGCGACGGCGTCGAAGTGGCGCTCGAAGAGCTGCTCGCCCGCGTGGCGATCACCACCCCGCCAGGCCTCCAAGAGCTCCAGGTCGTTGGTGGGGGCCGCCATCGCGCGATCGCAGTGTACGCCCAGGTAGGGCTGCGCGCACGCGGGTGCGATGGCGCTCACCCACGCGCCCCGGGGCCGTAGCCCAAAGGTGCGCGGGAGGCCGAACCCTTCGGATCGCCGAGGCGACCGACTAGAGGTTCTTCTGGATGAAGTCCTCGAGGGGCTTGATCGAGCCGGGGTTGCCGACGATGTGATCGGCCACCTCGCCGTTCTTGAACAGCAGCAAGGTCGGGATGCTGCGCACACCGAAGCGCGCGGCGACCTTGGGGTTCTGGTCGATGTCGACCTTGACGATCTTGGCCTTCCCGGCGAAGCGCGGGGCGAGAGTGTCGAGGTGAGGCGCGATCGCGCGGCAGGGCCCGCACCAGGTTGCCCAGAAGTCGACGAGCACGGGGATGTCGGACTTGGTGACGACGGTATCGAAGCCGGCCTCGTCGGTATGAAGCACAGCGTCGGGAGCATTGGTGTCGAGAGGCATGATCAGTTCCTTCTGTGGGATGCGCCGCGTTTGCGGGCGACGAAGGTACCCTGGGTCGTATCGGGTGCCCAGGCGTCCGCAGAGCGTGCCGGATCGTCCGAAAGCGGGCCCGGCCCCGGGCGCGTGTGGCGGCCGACTGCGGGGTGTGCTCCACTTTCCCCCGCGATGCTCCTCGATCGACTGCTGGACTCGCTGCGGGTCGAAGTCGCCCCGTTCGCGGTGTGCGACGTCCGCCGCGGCTGGCGAGTGCGAATGCCCCCCGACGGCCACGTGAGCCTGCACTTCGTGGTGCGGGGCGAGGGTCGGCTGCTCGATGCCGAGGGCCAGGCACACCGGCTGTGCGAGGGCACCGTGATCGTGGCCGCGCCCGGGCAGGTCCATCGCATCGAGCCCCCCGAGGGCGCCGCCGACGAGCTCGACGCGGCGGCCGACTGCTCGCTGCCCGAGCAAGGGCTCAAGCGACTGGTGGCGGGCGGCGGCGAGGCGGCCCTGCTCATGGTCTGCGGCGCGGTGAAGGCGACGTACGGCGGAGCCTACGGGCTCTTCGACGGCCTGCGCGAACCACTGGTCATCGACTTCGCCGACGCCCCGCGCATGCGGATGCTCTTCGAGTCCATGCTGGCCGAACAAGCCGAGCGCGGCCCCGGCTCGCAGGCGATGCTCCGCGCCCTGATGATGCAGGGCCTGGTCGCGCTGCTGCGACGGCTATGCGAGGGCGGCCGCTGCTCGTTGCCGTGGCTCGCCGCGCTGGGCGACCCCCGCCTGGTGCGAGCGCTCGACGTGATGCTCGAAGCCCCCGAGAAGGCCCACACCCTCGAGTCGGTGGCCAAGACGGCGGGCATGAGTCGCTCGGCGTTCAGCGAGCGCTTCAGCCAGGCCTTTGGTCGCACCGCGATGGAGCTGCTCCGCGAGGTCCGGCTCGACCGGGCGGCCGAGCTGCTGCGTGGCACCGATCTCGCGGTGCAGACGGTCGCCGAGCGGGTGGGGTTTGCCAGCCGCAGCCACTTCTCCCGCGCGTTCCGGGGGCGCTTCGATGTCGACCCGGCCGGGTTTCGGCACTCGGTTCGCGATCACGCTGCTGCCAAGACATGACCCGATCGAGCGTCCGCGGTCGCGGATGCCGAAGTCGCCTCGCACGCCTGAACGGGTCGCCGGCCGACCCCGTTTCGTGCGATCGTGAACGGGAATGCGGGGGATGGTCATGGCGGGAGCCGTCGTCGCGTTGGTCGGCTCGGGCTGCGCCGCGCCCAACCTCTCGCGCACGGTCGGACGCGGCAACTCCGAGCTCCACGCCAGCGCGGGTGGGCCCTTCGCCGCCGTACTCGGCCCTCCGCTGCCCGTCCCGCACGCCAACGTGGGCGGCCGAGTGGGCGTGAGCAACCGGGTCGACCTCGACGGCAACGTCAACCTGCTGGCCATGGCCTTCCAGATCCTGGCCTTCGACGTCGCGGCCAACGTGCAGCTGTACCGACGACGGGGCGGACTGGCGGTGGCCGGATCGACGCGCCTGTACCTCATGGGCGATCTCGACGAGCCCCCCGCGACGCGGCTGTACCCCGAGCTCGGCTTGCATGCGGGCGGTCCCGTGCCGCGCGTCGACTGGCTGCACCTGTACGGCGGGCAGACCCTCGTCGTCTCGCCGAACCCGCCGCGCGACGGCTCGGCCGTGTTCTGGACGCCCTTTTTCGGCGTCGAGTTCCTGCTGCCCTACCAGCGGGCGCGCCGGGGTCGGACCCGCCAGCACGGCATCGCGATCCACACCGCGTGGATGAACCCGCACGAGCAGCGCAACACCGTGCTCGACTACCAGCCCAGCCGCGGCGCCATCGCGGTGCACCTGGGCTATCGGCTGCGATTCGGAGGGCTCGACCGATGACCCGCCGACTCGTCGCGACCGCAGCCGGCCTGGTGCTGCTCGCCAGCGGCTGCCTGACCCTCGACTCGTTCTTCTTCAGCAACGAGCCGGTCGAAGACTATCGCTGGGACGACGACCCCTGCGATCCGCAGCTCCAAGGCGAGATCACAGAGGCCGAGAACCGTCTCGAAGGCGGTCCCGCCCCCAGCTGCCACCCCTCGCGGATCGGCCCCGACGAGCGCCACGAAGGCTTCGTCTCGCTGGAGGACGGCCGCAAGATCCACTACGTCTACGCCCACAACCCGGCCGCGACCACGACGATCTTCTACAGCCACGGCACCAGCCGACACCTCGGCCGCTACTGGGATCGCGTGGAGCTGCTGTGGTCGTGGGGCTACAACGTGATGATCTACGACTATCCCGGCTACGGGCGCTCCGAGGGCGAGCCCGACCAGGCCGGGGTCTACGCGTCGGCCCGCGCCGTGCTCGAGCGAGTGCTGCCCGACATGCCGGGCGTCGACCTCGATCGGGTGTTCTTCATGGGCTACTCGCTGGGCGGCGGCCCCACCTACCAGCTCGCGTTCGAGGCCAGCGCAGGCACCTTGTCGGTCACGCCCCGCGGCGTCGTCACCGAGGCCGTGTTCTGTAGCACCGAGGCGCTCATCCAGGACGGCACTCGGCTCGACCTCCCCGTCGAGTTCCTCAGCGACAATCCCTTCGACAACTGCGATCGCATCGGCCGTCTCGATCGAGACCTACCCGTGCTCCTCGTACACGGGGCCGCGGACGACTTCATCGTCCCGCTCCACGCCCACATGCTGCACGACGCCGCCGTGGGCGAGGACGTGACGCTGCTGCTCGTCCCCGAGTCCGACCACAGCGAAGTGCCCGTGGCCGGTCGCGAACTGTACGAGCAGTCGCTCCGTGATTTCTTCGACCGGCTCGCGCCGACCGAGTGACCCGAAGAAAAAGATCGAGCGGGAAGTGGCCGAAACGTGGACAGAAAGGCCACCTCCCGCTCGAGAACGCCGAGACACACGCACCGGGCATGACCGCGACCAGCTCCATGCCCTCGTTCCCTGCGCTCGGATCGTCATTGGGTGAGTCCGGTCCAATGACGACCGTAGTGGTGATGAATCGATAGAATGGGTTGAACGCGATTTCTCCCTGCGAGTGCCAAACATCCCCGTCCCGCGCTCCGCACGGCCCCGATAGACGGCCCATATCAGCGCATCCATAGTCATTTGAAGCCCATGTTCACGGTCGGTCCGCGTCATGAAAAATCGCGAATCTACTCGGTGTTGGTTCCTCCCCCTAGGCAACCTCCCGGAGCCCTCCCCACGGATGCCCCTCGCTGATTGAAGGTCCCGCCCGCGGCCAAACGGATCACTGCTCGGCGGATTTTTTTCGGAGTCCCTGCGTCGATTGGACCACGAGGGGCGGCGCGACCAGGAATCGACCAGCGATCGCAAATGGCCGTGATCCACCCTCGGGCGTCGTGGACCTCATCGAGTGCGCGAAGGCTTCCCTTCCGCACGTGAAGGGCCGACGACCATGAAACTCGAGCTTGCCACCATCACCTCCTTCGTTTCCATGCTCGCGCTGGGCTGCGTTGCCGACGATGCTTCGACGCCGAGCGAGAACGACGAAATGACCTCGGGCACGGACGGTACCGTCAACACCTCGGGGACCCCGGCCGACGACGACGCCCCGAACACATCGGGCATGGACGACCCCAGCGACGACGGGGAGCAAACCGACGACGGCAACACGACCGAGCCCGAGCCCGATGCCACAGAGGGCGAGGACGACAGCACGGGCGAGGGGCCGACCGACGGCAGCTGCGACGTCTGGGAGCAGGACTGCCCCGAGGGCGAAAAATGTGCCGCCTACGCC
>JBCCHT010000055.1:0-83944 GCA_039028615.1 Myxococcota bacterium
GGGGAGGGCTGAAGCGAAGCCGCGTAGGATGGAGGGGGCCCGGTCGCGCGGAGGCGGCCGCCGACAATCGTCGAGAAACACCCGAGTATCACGGCCGCCGAGCACGTCCGGGGAGGGTTCCAGCCGTCAACAGGCGAGCCGCCCGCTCGAACAATCCCGCAAGCGCACCGCGAAGCACTCGCGCCTACAACCCAACCTCCGCCTGCCCCGCCATATCCGGCGTGTACCCCCCAGTCAGCAGATCATCGAGATCACAGTAGACCCAACTCCCCCCCCCATCCCCCGAAATCCGCGAAGCATAGTCGTAAACCCCCGCCGCACCGATCGCCAAGTCCCCCCAGTACTCGTCGTTATTCGGCTCCTTCGCATCGTCCCACCCCGGGTTGCCCATCCCCGCCACCCACGTCCACGAAGCCGCATCCCCCATCGACGGATTGCTCCCATCCGGCCCATACCCCATCTCCACCATCAGCTCCGGCGCCAGGTCATTCGATGAGCTCTGATCGGTGAGCCCCTCGGCAAACAGCCGCACGTAGACCGTGAAGACCTCATCCACCGCCACGTCGACCGCAGGCGGGAACTGAAGGCGGCACCAGGACACGTCGTACTCGATCGTCGACCGCGTGTCCTCGGAGGTCTCCGGCTCGCCGCTGCTGCTGTCCGCCTCGCCCGTGGTGCCGCTGTCGCTGCCGTCAGTCGCGGCCGTGGTCGCGCTGCCGCTCCCGCTCGAGTCCTCGGTGGGCGTCGCGGTGGTCCCGGAGCCCTGGTCGTCGGTGGTGGGCAGCGGGATGGTGGTCGCGGTGGGGTCGGTATTTCCGGTGGTGGTCGTCGTCACCAAGCCGGTGGTGTCGTCCCCGGTGCCGGCCGTGCACCCCACGCTTGCCACGCACACACTCGTCACGAAGGTACGGATCCAAGCCATGCTTCAGGCTTACCCCGAAGCCACGGCTCACGGCAACGCGCGGGGCCACATCGCCCCGCGCGCCCGCCCTCCGCCCGCGTTCAGGACACGGGCTCGATGATGCACAGCAGGTCGCCCGCCGTGATGTCGTCGTTGGCCGCAACCGCCAGCTTGGTCACCTTGCCCGCGACGGGCGAGGCCACGACGGTCTCCATCTTCATGGCCGACAGCACCACCAGGGGGTCGCCCGCGTCGACGGTGACGCCGACCTTCGTGCGCACGTCGATGACCAGGCCCGGCATGGGCGCGCCCACGGAGCCGGGGTCGCCCGGATCCGCCCGCTCCCGCACGACGACTTCCTTGCTCGCCTCGGCGTCGCGCACCCGGATGGTCCGCATGCGCCCGTTGAGCAGGAAGAACACCTCGCGGATGCCCTCGTCGTCGACCTGCCCCACGTTGTTCAGCTGCACGATGAGGGTCTTGCCGCGCTCGATCTCGACGGCGGCCTCTTCCCCGACGGCCATGGGCGCGAAGCAGAAGCGAGTGGGCAGCACCGAGATGTCGCTATGCGCGATGCGGAACTGCATGTACTCGTCGAAGACCTTGGGATAGAGCGCCGCGCTGACGACGTCGATGTCCCGAATGCGAGGGCCGTGCTTGTCGTGCAGATCGGCCTTGAGCACCTTGAAGTCGAGGTCGGGCATCGAGGCACCGGGCCGGCCCTCGATGAGCGGCTCGTCGCGTACGACCTTGGCCCGCAGCTCCTCGGGGAATCCGCCGTAGGGGATGCCGAGATAGCCCTGGAAGTACTCGACCACGGAGCGCGGGAAGCTGAGCGTGGCCGCCTGCTCGAGCACGTCGTTCTCGCTCAGATCGTTCTGGACCATGAACTGGGCGAAGTCGCCGACGACCTTGGACGAGGGCGTCACCTTGACGACGTCGCCGAGCAACCGGTTGGCGGCCCCGTAGGCGCGCTTGATGGCGGGCCAGCGCTCGGCGAGACCGAGCTGCCGCGCCTGGAACTGCAGGTTGGTGTACTGCCCGCCCGGCATCTCGTGGAAGTAGACGTCGGCGCTACCGCTCTTGAGGCCGGACTCGAAGGGCGCGTACAGCTGCCGCGCCTGCTCCCAGTAATTCTCGAGGCCCTGGAGGCGCTCGAGGGTGAGCCCGGTGTCGCGAGCCGTGTCGCGGAGGGCGGCGACCACCGCTCCCATCGCGGGCTGCGAGGTCAGGCCGGCCATGGGCGCGAGCGCGAGGTCGACGACGTCGGCCCCCTCTTCGGCGCACGCGAGCATGCTGGCCACGCCGGTCGAGGCGGTGTCGTGGGTGTGCACGTGGATCGGCACGTCGGGGTAGGCCTCGCGCAGCGCCTTGACGAGCATCTTGCCCGCGCGCGGCTTGAGCAGGCCGGCCATGTCCTTGATGGCCAGAACGTGCGTGCCCATCTCGACGAGCTTGCCCGCCAGGTCCACGTAGTACTGCATGGAGTACTTGGTGCGGCGCGTGTCGGAGACGTCACCCGTGTAGCAGAGGCAGGCTTCGATGATGCCGCCCGCCTCGCCCACCGCATCCATGCCGAGCTTCAGGTTCTCGACGTAGTTGAGGCAGTCGAAGACGCGGAAGACGTCGATGCCCCGCGTGCACGCCTCGCGCACGAAGGTCTTGACCACGTTGTCGGGATAGTTGGTGTAGCCGACCGCGTTCGCTCCGCGCAGGAGCATCTGGAACGGGATGTTCGGCACCAGCTCGCGGAGCTTCTCGAGTCGGTCCCAGGGGTCCTCCCGCAGGAAGCGGAGGCAGACGTCGAAGGTCGCCCCGCCCCACATCTCGAGGCTGTAGGCGGGCGCCATCACGTGGGCGGTGGCCGGCGCGATCGCGGCGAGCTCGCGGGTCCGCACGCGGGTGGCGAGCAGCGACTGATGGGCGTCGCGCCACGTGGTGTCGGTGATGAGCAGCCCCTTGTGCTCGCGCACCGCCTTGGCGAACGCCTCCGGGCCCTTCTCCTTGTAGATGGCCCGCCAGCCCTGCGGTGGAGCCTCGACGGGGGACTCGGGCACCTCGGGCTCGACCTGCCCGGGGGGATCGGTGGAGGCCCACGGCGTCATCGGCCCGTTGACGACCTGCTCGCCGAGGTACCGCAGCAGTCGCATGCCGCGGTTGCGACGACGCGGGAAGCGGAACAGCCGCGGGGTGGAGTCGATGAACGAGGTGTCGACCTCTCCGTTCAAGAACTCGTCGTGGCTGAGCACGTTCTGCAAGAACTGGATGTTGGTCTTGACCCCGCGGATGCGGAACTCGGCGAGCGCCCGCGCCACCTTCTGGGCCGCAGCCTCGAAGGTGAGCGCCCGGCCGATGACCTTGATGAGCAGCGAGTCGTAGTGGGGCAGGATCTCGGAGCCGCGGTAGCCGTCGCCACCGTCGAGCCGCACGCCGAAGCCCGAGCCGGTGCGGAACTCCTCGATGCGCCCCGTGTCGGGCTGGAAGCTGCGCAGCGGGTCTTCGGTGGTGACGCGGCACTGCAAGGCGTAGCCACGCGCGGTGATCTTGTCCTGGGTGAGGCCGAGCTCGGGCAGGGTGGCCCCGCCCGCGATGAGGATCTGCGACTGCACGAGGTCGACGCCCGTCACCTCCTCGGTGACGGTGTGCTCGACCTGAATCCGCGGGTTGGCCTCGATGAAGTAGTGGCGGTCCTGCTGATCGACGAGGAACTCGAAGGTGCCCGCGCACTCGTAGCCCACCGCCTTGGCCAGGCGCACCGCGTCGGCGGTGAGGGCATCGCGAACCTCGGGGTTGAGCCCGCGGGCGGGCGCGATCTCGACGACCTTCTGGTGACGACGCTGCACGGAGCAATCTCGCTCGAACAGGTGCACGACGTTGCCCTCGCGGTCGCCGAGGATCTGGACCTCGATATGCCGCGGCTTCTCGACGAAGCGCTCGATGAACACGGTGCCGTCGCCGAACGCGGCCTCGGCCTCGGAGGTCGCGCGAAAGAACGAGTCCTCGAGTTCGTCGGAGCTCCGCACCACTCGCATACCGCGACCACCACCGCCCTTGGCGGCCTTGATCATCAGCGGGTAGCCGACCTCGTCGGCGAAGGCTCGGGCGTCTTGGACGTTGCCCACCGCGTCGGGCGTTCCGGGAATGACCGGCACCTTGGCGGCCTGGGCCATGCGACGCCCCTCGGTCTTGTCGCCGAGGTTGCGCAGCACCTCCGCGGGCGGGCCCACGAACATGATGCCCGCGTCGGCGCAGGCCTGGGCGAGGTCGGCGTTCTCGGACAAGAAGCCGTAGCCGGGATGAATGGCATCGACCCCGTTCTCGAGCGCGACTTGGATGATCTCGGGGATCCCCAAGTACGCACCCACGGCGGACTTGCCCTTCCCGACGAGGTACGACTCGTCGGCCTTGTAGCGGTGAAGGTGCAGACGATCTTCGTGGCTGAAGATGGCCACCGTTCCAATCCCGAGCTCGGTCGCGGCCCGAAACACACGGATCGCAATCTCTCCCCGGTTGGCGCAGAGGATCTTCTTGATGGGTCTAGACGGCGCGACGTCGGACATGGCGGCGAAGCGGCAGCCTGGTGAACCCGGCCATCCACTGCCGGTCGGGCACCGCGTCACGGTTCTATCATGGGCGCCGCGTCGGGTCGTCCATCCTCAGCTCGATCATCGAATTGTCGTGTCCAGCTGGATCCTGAAATACCCCAGCCTCCATGAGGATCTGCAGGATCGGAGTACTCACCGCGATGCATAAATCGAGCACGTTGTCCTGGCCCGCTTCGGCGTAGTCCGACGCATGGTCGTCGAACGCCACCGGGTGATGCGTAGTGCCGTCTTTGGCTCGCAACCGAACCCGTGCTCGATCCTCGGGCTCGACCCCTCGCAGCTCGTCACTCCAATACGTTCGAAGTCGAGTGGGATGGCCTTCGCAACGTCCCGGACCCGACGGCAACATCGTGGCCGCGAGCACCCGCGGGGGTGCCGCGAAGGGCTCGATGGCCGCACCGAGCCCCGTAAGGCGGTTTCCGTCTTCGGAAAAGAGTGGACCCCCTACCGCGACATGGGTGGGCTGCCCCTCGTCGGTAGCTTCGCCGAAGTCTCCGATGAGCAACACGCTGCGGTTCTCGTCGTCCTCGTTCGCCGGGGCCAACAAGGCTCGCTGCGGTCGCACGGGACCTCGGGTCGCACGACTGACCACGAAGACCCGCGGGTCGAGGGCCGCCGCGTCCACCTCGACGTTGAACACGACGAGGATGGAATCGAGTCCGTCCAGCTCGGGGTCGTCGACCCGAGAACAATGTGCAGCGAGGATGGCCGGGCGAGTCGTGGGATCCGCGCTGGGCTCGGGCGGAGGCTCGCGGCGCGCGAGACCGGGCGAGGCCGCGGGCGCGGGCGAGAACCATCCGCAGCCGACCGCTCCCACGAGGGCTGGGGCCAAGAGCCACGACCGAGCTCGATTCATCGACGACGAGCGTAGCAGGCCAAACCCGCGGCTACGCGCGATACCCGGGGTGAAGATCTCTTCCGGGCAACCCGTCGGTGCGCACACTCCGCGAAGCCGCGAGCACCACCTGTGGTCACGCGACGGTGAGGCGGTACCCTGCGCGCCCGTGCTGCACCTCGCCTCGCACACCGGCCCCGTGTGGGATCGCTGGGCCCTCGACCACCTCGACATGCTGGTCCTGGACCATGCGCACTGCGAGAAGAAAGCGGCCTCGACCGCGATCAATTTGATCTTCCGCTACACGCATGTGGTCGCGTTGATGGAGCCGCTGTCGCGGCTGGCCCGAGAAGAGCTGTCGCACTTCGAGTTGGTGCTCGAGCACCTGCATCGGCGGGGCACGGGCTTCGAACGGCTGCAGCCGAGCCCCTACGCGGCGTCGCTCATGGAGATCTGTCGGCGCCCCGAGCCGGAGCGCTTGCTCGACACGCTGCTGTGCTGCTCGATGATCGAAGCGCGGAGCTGCGAACGCATGCAGCGGCTGCACGAGGCCTTGCAAGCGCGCGACGAGGCGGGCGACGAAGCGGCCGACCCCGCCCTCACCGCGCTGTACGGCAGCCTGCTCGCCAGCGAGGCGCGGCATCACGCCAGCTACGTCGACCTCGCGCGCGGGCTCGGGCTCGCCGACGAGCCACAGCTCAAGCAGCGCCTCGAGCAGGTGGCCGCCCACGAAGCCGAGGTCATCGCCCATGCGCCGCTCGAGCCTCGGCTGCACAACGGCCCCGTTGCCTGAGCTGATATACCCAGCCGGGTGAGCGACGACCCCCGTCCCTTTCGGATCCTCGGCCTCCAGCAGATCGCGATCGGCGGCCTCGACAAAGGCGAGCTGCGCTCGCTGTGGAGCGACCTGCTCGGCGTGCCCACGCGCGGCACCTATCGCTCCGAGAAGGAGAACGTGGACGAGGACATCCTGGTGCTCGGCCATGGGCTCGGTGAGGTCGAGCTCGACCTGATGCAGCCGATCGATGCCGAGGGTCGACCGCGGGTGCATCAGCCTCCGCTCAATCACCTGGGGCTGTGGGTCGACGACCTCCCCGCCGCGGTGGCGTGGCTCGAGCAGCGCGGTGTGCGCTTCACACCGGGCGGGATTCGCAAGGGCGCGGCCGGGCACGACGTGTGCTTCATTCACCCCAAGGGTTCCGAGGCGGCGCCGCAGGGCGGACGCGGTGTGCTCATCGAGCTGGTCCAGGCCCCGCCCGCGGTCATCGAAGGCGCACCGCAGTAGCGCTGGAC
This sequence comes from Myxococcota bacterium, assembly GCA_039028615.1. Taxonomy (GTDB): domain Bacteria; phylum Myxococcota_A; class Polyangia; order Nannocystales; family Nannocystaceae; genus Paraliomyxa. Next base: position 6,635 of record JBCCHT010000055.1, read on the forward strand.
CGCGGGCGAACCTTTCTGCGAAGCTCCGAGCGTATGCCCCGCCGTCGCCGGTTCTATATGGATTTCGAGCCCTTCGACTCGGGCTTCATGAAGGTCTCCGACCTTCACACCATCTATTACGAACAATCGGGCAACCCGAAGGGCAAGCCGGTCGTGTTCGTGCACGGGGGCCCGGGCGGCGGCACCGATCCCAAGCAGCGGCGCTTCTTCGATCCGCAGGCCTACCGGATCATCCTGTTCGACCAGCGCGGCTGCGGTCGCAGCACGCCGCACGCCGAGCTCACCGACAACACCACGTGGCACCTCATCGCCGACATGGAGGCGATTCGAGAGAAACTCGGCATCGACAAGTGGCAGGTCTTCGGCGGCTCGTGGGGCAGCACGCTGGCGCTGGCCTACGCCGAGAAGCACCCCGAGCGGGTCACCGAGCTCGTGCTGCGCGGCATCTTCATGCTGCGCAACAAGGAGCTGCGGTGGTTCTACCAAGAGGGCGCCTCGGCGATCTTCCCCGACACCTGGGAGAGCTACGTCGCCGCCATCCCGCCCGAGGAGCGCGGGGACTTGATGAAGGCGTACTACGAGCGCCTGACCTCCGACGACCCCGCCGTCCGTCTCGCCGCCGCGCAGGCGTGGAGCGTGTGGGAAGCCAGCACGAGCTTCCTGATGCAGTCCAAGGACTACATGGTCCACGCGGGAGAGGGCGAGTTCGCGCTGGCCTTCGCGCGCATCGAGTGCCATTACTTCGTCAACGGCGGCTTCTTCGAGGTCGAAGACCAGCTGCTGCGCGACATCGACAAGATTCGCCACATCCCCACCGTCATCGTGCAGGGCCGCTACGACGTGGTCTGCCCCATGATGTCGGCCTGGGATCTCCACCGCGCGTTCCCGGAGTCGGAGCTCAAGATCATCCCCGATGCCGGTCACTCCGCCTACGAGCCCGGCATCGTCGATGCGCTGATCGAGGCCACCGACCGCTTCCGCGGCTGACAGTGGCCGCCCACCGGGCTCCCCCCGAGCCCGTGCTCGTGCCCTTGCCCCGACCGGCCGGGCCTGAGAAGCTCACGCCGTGAGTGCACGGCGAAGCCTCTACCCCGAGATCGAGCCCTACGACACCGGCAAGCTGGCCGTCTCGGACCTGCATTCCATCTACTACGAGCAGTGCGGCAACCCGAAGGGCAAGCCGGTCGTGTTCTTGCACGGCGGCCCCGGTGGCGGCATCGAGCCTCGTCATCGCTGCTTCTTCGATCCGCAGGCGTATCGGATCATCTTGTTCGACCAGCGGGGCTGCGGTCGCTCGACGCCCTTCGCCTCGCTCGTCGACAACACCACCGATCATCTCGTGCAGGACATCGAGACCCTGCGTGAGCACCTGGGCATCGAAAAGTGGCAGGTCTTCGGTGGCTCGTGGGGCAGCACGCTGGCGCTAGCCTACGCGCAGAAGCACCGCGAGCGCGTGACCGAGATGGTCCTGCGGGGGATCTTCACCTTTGCCCCCGACGAGATGGACTGGTTTTACATCAACGGCACGCGGGTGCTCTTTCCCGATGCCTACGAAGACTTCGTCGGCGAGCTGCCGCCGGAGGAACGCGACGACTTGATCGGCGCGTATCACCGCCGCCTCACGAGCGACGACCCCGAGGTGCGCCGCAAAGCGGCCAAGGCGTGGAGCATGTGGGAATGCCGCGTGGCGACGCTGCTGCCCGACGAAGGCTTGGTCGCCCACTGTGAAGACGCCTCGTTCACGCTGGCCTTCGCTCGCATCGAGTGCCACTACTTCGTCCATAGCGGCTTCTTCGGCTCGCCCACGCAGCTGCTCGACAACATGGAGTCCTTGGCCGGCATCCCGGCCGTCATCGTGCACGGCCGCTACGACGTCATTTGTCCGCCGCGCAACGCATGGCGTCTGCACAAGGCTTGGCCCGGCTCACAGCTCGAATTGGTGCCGGATGCGGGACACTCCGCCAACGAGCCCGGCATCTCTTCGGCCCTCGTTCGCGCCACCGATCAATTCCGCCCCTAGATGGTCCGCGTACCGGGCCATCGCCCGCTTGCGTGACGCGGCGGCGGTGGCTCACGATGGCTCATGCTCCGCGCTCCGCTGTCGCTTCTCGTCCTGGTCTGTGCGTGCTCCACCGCGAGCACGGTGACCGAAGACAGTCAGACCCCCGCGGCCGGAGCCTCCAGCTACACCGCGGCCGGGGCTGAGCACACCGCCCTCGCCCCCGAGCTGACCGCCATCGCACGCTCGGAGGGCACCATCGACAAGATCAACCTGCGCCTCGATGCCGATGGCAAGGTCGTCAAGCAGTCGGTCTATCACCACGACGAGACGGCCGTGCCCGCGGCGGTGCGCGACCTGGCCAAGGAGCGCTTCGGCGACGCGCCCATCCGCTCGTACGAGACCGAGGTCTACGCCGACCTGGGCCTGGTGTTCGAGGTCGAGGTCGACCAGGACGGCAGCGGCTGCGAGCTCGCGGCCACCGAGGACGGCACCGAGCTGTACACCGAGTGCCGCGTCGACCCGGCGACGCTGAGCGATGCGATCAAGGCGAGCATCGAGAAGACCGCCCCCGGCGGCAAGATCCTCGAGGCGGAGTCGAAGTCGGGGCCGAGCGTCGACGACGAGACCACGGTCGAGGTCGAGACGGGCGATCGGGAGCTGTACATTCGCATGAAGGCCGACGGCACCGTGATCCAGGTGCTTCGCCGCGTGCCCGCGGTCATCGAAGTCCCCCTGTGACGATCGAAGACGGCGGCGGCCCGGGATGTCGCCGCACGGGGAGGTCGGTGCGAAGCACACACGCCCCGTCGACGGCACCGCATGGATACAGCTCGGTGATTGCCTGACGAAACGAGGGCTCTTCTCCATCGAGTCGGGCTCACGTGACGGATCGCGCGCGCGCTCGCCCTTGCGAAGAGGCGGCCGTAGGCACGGAGAAAAGGGGGTCTTCCGCCGTTTTCCGTCGGTTCCGTCCGCTTGCACCAGAGCCGTACTCCTGCCGAGCGCCGAATAAATGGTGCACGGATGAAAGGATCGCCGAAGGGTCGTCATAACCCCGCCGTGAACATCGACTTCAAGCGATTCCTCGCCGCCGCGGCGCTGCTCAGTGGAGCGAGCGCGTGTGACCTGCTCGACGACGAGGAGGAGACCGGAGGGGGCGGAACCGACACCCCCGCGACCTCCACCGACGACCCGGGCACGGGCGGCACCGCGGGCTCGAACGCCACGACGGACGCGGGCGCCACCGAAGAGCCCGCGGACACGGGCAGCACCGCAGCCGCCGACGAAGGCTCGAGCGGCGCGGGCGAGGACACCGAAGGCCCCTTCGTCTGCGAGGACGGTGGCGAGCTCAGCGACATGCAGATCTGCGATGGCGTCCCCGACTGCGAGGGCGGAGAGGACGAGGCCGGGCCGGGCTGTGGCTTCGAATGCGACGATGGCGAGACGATCCCCGAGAGCTGGGTCTGCGACGAGGCCGAGGACTGTGCGGGCGGCGAGGACGAGCTCGAGTGTGGGTTCATCTGCGGCGACGGCGAAGAGATTCCCATCGAGTGGGTGTGCGACATGCGAGCGGACTGCAAGGACGGCAGCGACGAAGCCGACTGCTGAGTCCCGCGCCCGGGCTCGGATCGCTCCGACCCGGTCGTACTGACACCGAGACGGGGAGGCCGCGGGCGTGGTCTCCCCGTTTGCGCGATGCGCCACACTCGACTCAGCTGTCAAAAGTAATGCGCGACGGGTGGTCGTCGCGTCGCCCATGTCGATTTCCGCTCGAATCCAGTGACGATCATGCGTTGAGCCCCGAACTTCATTGAGGACGTACTCCCGAGTCGGCACGATGGGAGCGTGGTGATTGGTAGTGGCAAGGGCGCGGCCCTTGCGTAGCTCGCTCGTAGACCATCGACCTCGCCATCGCGATTGGAGTGCCATGTCGTCCTTGCCCGTGAAGCTGCCCTCGACCTCTCATGTCTTGCTCGCGGGGGGCCTTTGGCTCTTCGGCTGCTCCGTGCCGCCGCAGGGGTGGCCGGGAGGAGCAGATACGGACGGCAGCGGCATCAGCGGAACGGGCAACCAGGACACAGACGCGGCCGACGACGAGTCGGACGAGTCCGGCACGAACCTCGACATGGGGGGCGGCTTCACCTGCATGGTCGGCATCGCGACGCCCCCGGGCTGCGGCGACGGAGTGCAGACCGAGGACGAGGCCTGCGACGATGGCAATAACGAGAGCGGCGACGGCTGCACGGCGGACTGCCTGTGCGTGGAGCCCGGCTACCAGTGCCCGATCCCGGGGCAGCCCTGCTACCAGGCCGCGATCTGTGGCGACGGCATCGTGGTGGTCCCCGAGCCCTGCGACGACGGCAACAACGAAAACGGCGACGGCTGCTCGGAGTTCTGCAAGATCGAGCTGGGCTGGGACTGCGCGGGCGACCCCAGCGAGTGCTTCCAGACCACCTGCGGCGACGGGGTCCAAGAGGGCGCCGAGGCCTGCGACGATGGCAACACGGTGCCCTTCGACGGCTGCTCATCGACCTGCCAGGCCGAGCCCGACTGCTCGGGGAGCGGGGGCTGCAGCTCGGAGTGCGGGGACGGGCTGGTCATCGACGAGCAGTGCGACGACGGCAACAACACCAACGGTGACGGGTGCTCGGCCTCGTGCGAGATCGAGGCCGGCTTCGAGTGCGAAGAGGATGACTCCTGCGAGCAGATCAACGACGAGTGCGTGCTGCGAGTGCCCGCGATCTTCCGCGACTTCAACGCCAGCCACTCCGACTTCGAGGTGCTCTGCGACGGGCTCCAAGAAGGAGGCGTCCAGCCCATGCTCAACGACGCGGGCAAGCCGGTCCTGAGCGCCTCGCCCATCTGTCAGAGCACCGGGTTCTCGCAGTGGTACACCGACAGCTCGGACAGCGCGACGATCGTGGGCGACGTGGTGCTCTTCGACAACGGCGACGGCAGCTTCGTCAACCGATGGGGCCCCGAGGGTGAGCGCTGGACCGCGCTGGAGAACCCGAACTGGGCGGCCAACACCGTCGAGGAGTGCGAGGCCATGGGCTGCGTGCCCTGCCCCTGGAACCCGGTGGTGGGCTGCACCGCCGACATCGTCGAGTACGACGGCCAGCCCTTCTTCTTCCCCGTCGACGGGCATCCCGACGCGCTCGACGACACGCGGCATCCCGCTCGCATCGGGCCCGCCTACGGCTATCCGAACTGGCCCTACGAGACCGACCTGGTGCCCGAGGCGGGGAATCACAACTTCCACTTCACCACCGAGCTGGTCTACTGGTTCCAGTACGACGCCAGCACCAGCGCCCAGCTCGACTTCACTGGGGACGACGACGTGTGGGTCTTCGTCAACGGCCACCTCGCCCTCGACCTGGGCGGCGTGCACGTGCCGCTGTCCGGGGTGGTCACCATCGACCCCACGACCGAGGCAGAGTACGAGCTGACCGACGGCAATGTCTATCCGATCTCGGTCTTCCACGCCGAGCGCCGACTCGACGGTTCCTCTTTCCGCCTCACCCTCGCCGGGTTCTCCAACACGCCCTCCAACTGCCTGGCCATCTGCGGCGACGGCATCGTGGGGCTCGGCGAGCAGTGCGACGACGGGATCAACGACGGCGGCTACGGCGAGTGCGGCGAAGGCTGCGTGCTCGGGGAGTACTGCGGCGACGGCATCGTGCAAGAGGAAGAGGACTGCGACGACGGGAACTACGTCAACGGTGACGAGTGCCCCAACGGCTGCGTGATGATCAACATCCCCTAGGGCGGCTCAGCCCGCCGGGGGGCGCTCGCGGCCACGCCATAGCCACGCCGCGCCCAGCCACCACGGCAGCTCCCAGACCAGGCCGGCCAGCACCGCCAGCGCGGCCGCCCCCAGGTCGTTCCAGCCCGCCGTGTTGTCCGGCCGCCCCAGCAGCCCCATGAGGTTGAAGGGGCTGTAGGCCTCCCTGGTCAGCGGCCATAGCCACGCCACGCCGATGCCGTTGCTGGCGTTGGTGTCCATGGTGCTGTCGGTCAGCAGGTGCCCGAGGCCCCCCACGAACACGCCCAGCACCAGCGGCCACACCGTGCTCGCGCCCGCGCCCCGAGCCCGTGCCACCACCCCCGCCACCGCGGCCGCCAGCCCGCAGAAGAACACGTTGTGCGTGACCACCCGGTGCCACTCGTTGAACTGCGGCGCCCAGATCACGGCGAAGTCGATGTCGGGCAGGACACCGCCGAGCACCATGCCCGCGACGGAGATCGGGACCCCGCGCGCCGCCGCCCGACCGATGACGTACGAGAACGCGGCGTGCCCCACCGGGGTCATGGCTCGGGGACCTCGAGCTGCTCGAGCACGAACGCGTACCACAGCGCCGTCTCGCGCAGCGCGTCGTAGCGCCCCGATGGGCCGGCGTGGCCCGACTCCATGTCGGTCCGTAGCAGCAGCACGTTGTCGTCGGTCTTGGTGGTCCGCAGCTTGGCGACCCACTTGGCCGGCTCCCAGTAGCCCACGCGCGGATCGTTGAGCCCGGCCAGCACCAGCATGGGCGGGTGGTCGACCGCCTTCACGTTGTCGTAGGGGGAGTAAGACCGCATGGCGTCGTAGTACTTGCGCTCCTGCGGGTTGCCCCACTCGTCGTACTCGATGACCGTCAGCGGAAGCGTGGGGTCGAGCATGGTGCTGAGCACGTCGACGAAGGGCACGTCGGCCACCACCGCCCCGAACAGGTCGGGCCGAAGGTTGACCACCGCGCCCATCAGCAGGCCGCCCGCGCTTCCGCCCCGGATCGCCAAGCGGGCCGGCTCGGTGTAGCCGCGATCGCATAGCGACTGGGCACACGCGACGAAGTCGGAGAACGTCGTGGGCTTGCGCTCGAGCTTGCCCGCCTCGTACCAGGGGCGGCCCCCCTCCCCGCCCCCGCGCACGTGGGCCATCGCGAAGATCATGCCGCGCTCGAGCAGCGAGACCCGGCTGGACGAAAACGACGGGTCATAGGAACTGCCGTAGGCGCCGTAGCCGATGAGCAGGGTGGGCTGCGGCCGGCTGCGATCGAGGTCGGCCCGGTGCACCAGCGAGATGGGGACCATGGTGCCGTCGGGGGCTTCGGCCTCGATCCGCTCGCACACGAAGCGCGCCGCGTCGTAGCCCTTGACGACCGCCTGCTTGCGACGCACTCGGGTCCGCTCGACGAGGTCGTAGTCGAAGATCGACGACGGCGTGACCAGGGAGGTGTAGCCGAAGCGCAGGGTCTTGGTGTCGAACTCGAGGTTGGTGCTGGTCCAGACGTTGTAGACCGGCTCGGGCATCTCGATGTCGTGCCGCTGTCCCGTGGCCACCGTCTCGACCGAGAGCACGGGCAAGCCCCGTTCGCGCCGCGCGATGACCAAGTGTTCGGCGAAGCACTCGACCGAGTCGAGCTTGATGGCGGGATCGTGGGCGATCTTCTCGACCCAGTGCTCCCGCTGCGGCGCGTCGAGCCGCAGCTCCATCACCCGGAAGTTGATCGCCTCCTCGTTGGTCAGCACGAACAATCGATCGCCGTGGTGGCTGACGCCGTACTCCACCCCGTACTTGCGCGGGGCAACGGTCCACCACTGCCCCTCGGGCTCGTCGGCGGCCAGCATGCGCACCTCGCTGGTGACCTGACTGTCGATGTCCATCACCAAGAAGCGTCGGCTGCGAGTCCGGGACAGGCCGACGAAGAACGCCTCGTCGGGCTCCTCGTGGATCAGCACGTCGTCGGAGGCGGGCGTGCCCATGCGATGGCGCATGACCTGGTAGGGCCGCGAGGCCTCGTCGAGCACGACATAGAACAGGAACTGGCCGTCTTCCGACCACACCACGTCGGTGCTCAGGTTGGTGCGCAGCTCGGTGAGCGGCTCCTCGAGCATGGCGCCCGTGGCCAGCTCGCGCACGTGCAGGGTGTGGTGCTCGTCGCCCGTGTCGTCGACGAGATAGGCGACCCGCTCGTGCGCGGGGTCGAGGCTCCACCCGCCGATGTCGTAGTAGGCGTGCCCCTCGGCCAGCGCGTTTTCGTCGAGCACGATCTGCTCGGCGTCGTCGGCCTGCTCGCCCGGGTCTCCGGCGTCGGGCGGTCGGCGACAGATCTGGACGTACGACTTGCCCTCGATCGTGCGCGAGTAATACAGGAAGGGGCCGTAGCGAAACGGCACGCCGTGGTCGGTCTGCTTGATCCGCCCCAGGATCTCGTCGTAGAGGCGCTGCTGCTTGGCCTCGGTGGGAGCCATGACCGCGGCCGTGTAGTCGTTCTCGGCCCGCAGATAGGCCTCGACGGCCGGGTCTTCACGCTCGCGAAGCCACGCGTAGGGGTCGGGGCGCGCTTGGCCGTGCTCGCGATGCACGTGGTCACGGAGTTCAGCGACGGGAGGGGTGAGCGAAGCGGGAGACTTGGTCACGGGGAAGCGGGGGTGGCACGGCGGCCAGCCGAGGCAGGGTACGACAGCCATCGCGATCACGCAGGCGCGCGTCACCGAAGCGCGAATCGACGGAACATTGAGTTGCGGGCTCTAGCGACCGCCCTTGCCACCTGCCGCGAACCCAACGACTGGTTTGCTACGCTTGGCTCGATGTCGGGCGATGGGGAGGACGCCGGGACCGCGGCGACCATCCACTCCGGGGCGCATACGGTGGTCTCGGCGGCGAGCAAGGAGCCCCCCGCCGCCGCCGATCAAAACCGCGCCGCTCGGCGGGGGATCCACGAAGCGGACACCATGGCCGGCGCCGCGGCGCTGACGGCCCGCGGGGTCAAGCCGCTGTCGCTCAGCGTGGACACCGTCGCGCTCACGACGGGCGGCTCCCGCTCGGAAGCCGAGCGAGCCGACGCCGAGGCGGACACGGTGGACCTCGACGGCCGCACCGTCCCCTCCGATGTGGCGACCCAGGTCGGGCGCGTCCGCGTCACTCGGACGCCCAAGGGGCCGCTCGATGTCGGCCTCGCCAAGTACGGAATCGAAAACGTCCTCGGGCGCGGAGGCATGGGCGTGGTGGTCAAAGGCAAGGACCGCCTGCTCGGGCGGAGCGTGGCCATCAAGACGCTGCACCCCGGGCTCGAGAACGACGCTGCGAATCGGCGCCGCTTCATCATCGAAGCGCAGGTGGGCGCGCAGCTCGAGCACCCCAACATCGTGCCCGTCTACAGCATGGAGCAGGGCGACGAGGCCCTCGCCTTCACCATGCGACTGCTCGGGGGCCAGACCCTCGATGGGTTCCTCAAGGAGTGCAAGGAGCAGGTCGAGGCCGGGGCCGTCGACGAAGAGCACGCCCTGCCCGAGCGCTTCGAAATCTTCCTGAAGGTCTGCGATGCCGTCGACTACGCCCACTCCCGGGGGGTCATCCACCGCGACCTCAAGCCGCTCAACGTCATCGTCGGCGACCACCACGAGGTCTACCTGTACGACTGGGGCATCGCGAAGGTGCTGACCGAAGACGGCGAGGTCGACCGCGACGCGGACCAGACCCACCGCCCCCTCGGCGCCGACCAGCTCGAGCCCAAGCCCGCCGCGCCCGACCACCACGAGGACGTCGACACCAGCATCGAGACCGTCACCCAGCACGGCGAGATGGTGGGCACCGCGACCTATATGCCGCCCGAGCAGGCGCGCGGGCTCCCGCAGCTGCACGGGCCCGCCTCCGACCAGTTTGCGCTCGGCATGATCCTGCGCGAGCTGGTCACCCTCGAGCGTCCCCGTCGGGGCCCCGCCTTCCAGCAGATCCGACAGGCCGCGGCGGGCATTCGGTTCGAGTTCGAGGTCGACGCCGAAGGCCAACGCATCCCGCCGGGCCTGGTCGCCATCGTCGACAAGGCCACCGCCCACGAGGCCAGCGACCGCTACGAGTCCGTCGAGGCCTTCGCCGACGACGTGCGACGCTACGCACGGGGCAGCCAGGTCAGCGTCTATCCCGATCCGTGGACCCGCCGCGTCTTCAAGTACCTCAGCCGACGCCCCGCGCTGGTGCTGGGGACCATCGCCACCCTGATCCTCGCCGCGGCCCTCACCGCCATCCTCGGCTTGGTGCGCACCGTCGAGACCCAGCGCCGCGCCGTGTCGCAGTCCGAGCGCCTCAGCGCGCTCACCAGCGACGTGGTGGGGCGCTCGGAGGCCATCGACGCCAGCTTTGCCCGCACCCGCATGCTGGTCGAGGGCCTCGGGGTCGCGGTCGAAGACCTCCTCGAGCACGACGAACCGATCGACGGCGAGCTGCGCTACGGCGTCTCGGGACGCCTGGTGGGCGAGCGTGGTCCCGCGCTCGCCTCCCCGCACCCCGTACAGCGCTATGGCTTCGACGTCAGCTGGCAGACCCCGCTGTACCTGTACCCGGCCGAGGTTCCCTTCGCCGACGTCGAGCGGACGATCCGGGTCATGGCGCCGCTCCCCGAGCGTTTTCGGGCGGTGCTCATGCGCTCCCTCGACGAGCGTGCGGTGAACTGGCCGCGGGCGAAGCAGCTGAGCTCCCTCGACGCGGGCGAGCCCCCGCTGCACGTCACCTACGCCGCGTTCGAAAACGGCCTGCTGCTCAACTACCCCGGCTACGTCCCCTTCCCCGATGACTACGACCCGCGACGACGCCCGTGGTACCGCGAAGCCAAGGGCCGCAGCGGGGTGTTCTTCGGTCGCCCCTACCCCGACGCGAGCGGCAGCGCCATCCTCGTGCCCTGCGACCGCGCCCTGCACGATGCCGAGGGCCGCTTCGTCGGCGTCGCGGGAGCGGACATCGCCCTGGACGACCTGGCCCGCGCGATGCGGGTCGACCACCCGGGGTGGATCCGCTCGAGCCTCGTGTACACCGACGGCACCGAGATCATCGACACGGAACAAGAGGGCCTGCGCTTCGGGGTCGGGCTGCACAACGAGGCGCACATGGACGCGCGCCCCATCGAGCCCGAGGTCCGCGAGGCGTTCACCAACAAGGTGACCGGCTTCGTGCGCGTCGGCGATCAGCTCGTCGTGTTCGACCGCCTCGAGGCCATCGACTGGACCTTCGTCGTGCGGCTCGACGCACGCCAGATTCTGTAGCGACCGGCCCGGGAGTCGGTCGGGTCAATCGGTGAATTCGGTATCCCGACGGCCACTGCGGCGCCGCTCGACCTCGCGGACGACCGGGTCGACCGGCGGCACCGTCTGGTGGAGGAACACGTGCTCGCGGGGCGCGGTCTCCTCGCGCACCCGGGGCTGCATCACCCCGTCGCCGGATTCGGACGTGTCCGTCGGTTCCTCTTCCTCTTGGGAGGTCGCGCCAGCCGCATCCGATTTCGCGCGCCGAAATTTGAGCCCATGAATGACGTGGGTGGCCAAAGGAACCGAAACCTCAGGTTTTGTCTTACCGGCTAAGGGACCCTCAGGGCAAGCACCATTTCGGTGACCGCGCCGGACGGCCGCGGTGTGCAACCGCGAGCGCGACGAGCGGATCGCGACGTCGAGCTGCTATGCTGAAACCGCGTCACGACCATGGTGGACGTCAATCAATCCCTTAGACATTGGCTTTGTATGTGCGGGCTTGCTGCCCTCGCCGCGGGTTGTTTTGCGGCCGGCACCGAAGACGCGGCCAGCCTCGACGACGACTACATGGACGATCCGCCGCCTCCGGGTGACTGCGAGACGGACTGTCCTACGGCAAACCCGGGCAGCGACGGCGCGAGCCCAGGCGGGCCATGCCTCGATTCCGACGATTGCGCGGCGGGGGGCATTTGCGCGGCCGAGTTCGACGGTGAGGTGCAAACCTTCACCTGCCAACTATCGTGCGTACCGCTCCAAGATGATGCGCAATGGTGCGCAGACGACAGCTCGTGCTGCGAAGACGGGGCCATTTGTTCCGCCCGAGGCCTGTGCCTGATCCCCGACGCAGGTCTCGACGACAGCGGCACCGCGTCCGACACGGGCAGCGATGGCAGCGGCACGGACGGTACCGGAGGGTCGAGCTCGGGTGGCTCGAGCGGCTCCGGTACGGGCGGCTCCTCGGGCGATGCCGGCGGGTCCTCCTCGAGCGGCGGCCGGGGGTAGCAGACCACGACCCTCGGCCGTGTCAGGCCGGCTTCGGGTCGTGTCGTTCCAAGAAGCGCAGCACCGCCCCCGACCACCCGGCGGGATCTTCGAGCATCGGGTAGTGGCCCACCGATTCGAGCCAGGTCAGCTCCGACCCGGCGATCTCCTCGTGGAGCGCCTGCGCAATCGCGGGCACCGCAACCGGGTCCACGCGCCCCCAGACCACGTGGACTGGCCGCTCAGTTCGCCGTAGCGCGCCGATCCAGCGGGTCCAGAAGCGCCGCCGCTCGTGCAGATACTGCGAGATGTCGGGCAGGCGCAGGTGCCCCTCCGACTCGCGAATCCCCGCCCACATCGAAGCCAAGCGCGAAGGCGGCACGGCGTCCGCGGACGCGAAGATCTTCCGCATCCGCGCGTGGAAGAAGCGCTCGTTGGCCAGGCGGGCGAGCCACGGTCCCGTCCACTGGCTGCGCAACAGCTTCTGCGTCGCCCGCAGCTGCGCCAGCTCGATGTGCACGCTGCCGTTGCACAGCGTCACCGTGTCGAAGGCGAAGGGCAGCATGTCCCGCTCGAGTCGGGCCAGCAGCTCGGTCGCCACCGAGGTCCCATAGTCGTGCGCCAGCAGGTGGGCCCGTGAAAGCCCCAGCTCGCGCCAGACCGCGACCGCGACCTCGGCCTGCTCGAGCAGCGAGTACGAGTAGTCGCGCGGCTTGGCCGACAGCCCGAAGCCGGGGAAGTCGAGCAAGACCACGCGGCGGTTGGCGGCCAGCATCGGCAGCGCGGGCTCGAAGTCGTGGCACGAGGTGGGAAACCCGTGCAGGACCACCAGCGGCGTGGCCTCGGCGCCGGCCGGCCCTGCCTCCACGGTGAAGACCTTGAGCCCGCAGACGTCGAGCCAGCGCCCGCGGTCGCGCCAGGCCTGGAGCTCCTGCTCCGCTCCCATCGCGGCCTAGGCCTCACCCGCCAGCCAGGCGCCCACCTGACGTGCGTAGTAGGTCAGCACCACGTCGGCCCCGGCACGGCGGATGGACAGCAGGCTCTCCATCACCACCTTGCGCTCGTCGAGCCAGCCCCGCTCGGTCGCGGCCTTGAGCATCGCGTACTCGCCACTGACCTGATACGCGGCCACGGGCAGCGGCGTGGCTTCGCGCAGCGCCGCAATGACGTCGAGGTAGGCCCCCGCCGGCTTGACCATCAGCATGTCGGCGCCCTCGCTCTCGTCGAGGCTCGCCTCGCGCAGGGCCTCGCGCACGTTGGCCGGGTCCATCTGGTAGGTCTTCTTGTCGCCGCTTTTGGGGGCGGAGTCGAGCGCCTCGCGGAAGGGCCCGTAGAACGCCGACGCGTACTTGGCCGTGTACGAGAGGATCGAGACCTCGGTGAAGCCCTCGTCGTCGAGCGCGTCCCGGATGGCGCTGACCCGGCCGTCCATCATGTCGCTGGGCGCGATGATGTCGGCCCCGGCTCGCGCCTGGGAGACCGCCTGCTTGCACAGCACCTCGACCGTCTCGTCGTTGAGGATCTTGCCGTCGGAGACAATGCCGTCGTGCCCGTCCGACGAGTAGGGATCGAGCGCGACGTCGGTCACCAGCATCAGGTCTGGCCAGCGATCCTTCACCGCCTCGAGCGTGCGCGGGATCAGCCCGTTGTCGTTGTACGACTCGGTTCCCGTGGAGTCCTTGAGCGCGTCGTCGATGGCAGGGAACAAGGCGATCATTCGCACCCCGACGTCGTAGGCCCGCTCGATCTCTGCGAGCAGCCCCTTTCGGCCGTGGCGATGGCAGCCCGGCATCGCCCCGATCGGCACGTCGCCCTCGTCCTCGTGCACGAAGAGCGGATAGATGAAGTGCTCGGGGCCGACGACCGTCTCGCGCACCGCGTTGCGAATGGCGGCAGACTTGCGATTACGGCGGGGCCGCTCGGGGAGGATGATCCGGCTCTTCATGGTCGGCGGTGACGCTAACAGCTCGCGCCGCCCGCCGCACCTCGCATCACGACCCGCCCGCGTGGGCTGGCCCGAGCGTCGATTCGAGCTTCTTGCGATGGGTCACCCAGGTCGAGTCGGCATCGGCAAAGCGCCAGGGCAGCTCGCGGTGCTCGGGGTCCGCGAAGTCGATGCCGATGCGAGGCCCCACCGCGATCGTGGCGGGCGGGGTGCCAGCGTGCATCGTCAGACCGCCGGGGCGGCACAGGTCGTGTCCCGACCACTCGGTGTCGATGGCCAAGGCCTGGCCGATCTTGCCGGGCCCTGCCAGCAGCACCGGACCCGACTTGCCCCCGCGGCGCTCGGCGATGGTCGCCAGCCCCTCCACGGGTTCACACGCCCGGATGAGCACCGCCTGCGCGTCGCCGTCCTCGCCGGTCGACACGTTGAGCATCTGGTGGATGCCGTAGCAGACGTAGACATAGGCGCGCCCGGGTGGGCCCCAGATCGCGTCGTTGCGCTCGGTTCGGCCGGAGCGAGCGTGGCACGCGGTATCCCCCGGCCAGCGGTAGGCCTCCACCTCGGTGATGCGCAGGACTACGTCGTCTCGCCGGATCCACTGCCCGACGAGCGCGGGCGCGACCTCGAGGACGTCGCGACTGAAGAACGACGATGGAAGCGGCGGGGGCACGGAGGGTCGAGCCATCGTCATTCTGGGGGCGCAGACAGCTCGCGCAGCTGCTCCTGCAGGGCGACCACCGCTTTGCCGTCGGTGCCTCCCACCATGCTGCGGATCGCGAGCGCCCGCGACAAGTGCTCCACCGCGCGCACCCGGTCTTCGGCCAGCAGATCGAGCGCGGCCAGTGCCTCGAGGGAGTCGGCCACGTCGGGATGGTCGGGACCCAAGCCTCGCTCCCGCGCGAGGAGGGCCTGGGCATGCAACGAGCGCGCCTTGGCCAGGTCCCCCTGGGACTCCGCCACCTGCGCCAGGTTGAAGTCGATCATCGCCAAGTCGGGATGCTCGAGCCCGTAGCGGTGCTTCCAGATCCCACGCGCGCGCACGAACGCTTCCCGTGCGCCGTCGTAGCGCTCGAGCGCATACAGGACCGCGGCGTAGTTGTTGAGGATCTCCGCCACCGTGGGGTGGTCCCCGCCGTGCGCCGCCTCGGCCACCTTCAGCGCCCGCAGGTGCAGCCGCTCCGCGTCCCCGAGCTCACCTCGGTAGTCGTGGGCCATCCCCAGGTTGGTCAGGGCCGCGGCGGTATGGGGGTGCCCCGCGCCATAGGCCCCGCGATAGACCTTCTCGGCCTCGCGCAGGTGGTTCAGCGCATCGTCGTAGCGACCGAGCTCGAGCTCGCACAAGCCGATGCCCGTGAGCGCGTCGGCTCGCCGAGGATCGTGCGGGGCGTCGTGCTGCTGGCGCTGGGCCAGGGCGCGACGATGCTTGGCCAGGGCCTGCTCGTAGCGCCCCTCGGCGTAGAGCAGGTCGCCCTCGCGGCTGGTGAGCAGCACCTGTTGCTGGATCGAGTTCGGCCACCGCGACAGCAGGGCCCGCGCGTGGTCAGCCGCGGCGTGGGCCGCCTCGTAGCGCGAGTTCCTGAAGCCGTCGAACCACACCAGGTCCATCCAGGCCCTCGCGGCGACCCGGTCCTCGTCGTGGGCCTCGGACAGCAGCAACGCGGCCTCGCTGCTCGCCCGCGCCTCCGCCATCATCCCCCGTGCCTCTTGCATGTCGGCCCGCGCCAGCAGGGCCTCGGCCTCGAGCGCCGCGTCGTCGAGCTCGCGGGCGCGGCCGATGACCTGCTCGATGAGCTTGCTGGCGGCATCCAGACGGTTGGCCCGTGACAGCGCGGCCGCCCGATCGAGCTTGCTGCGCTGGGACTCGAGCACGCTGCGCAACAAGGGCTCGGTGGGCAGCCGGGCGTCCTCGCGCAGTACCTCTTCGAATCCACAGGTCGGCTCGGGCAGCGCCCCGATGGCATCGACGGCATCGGTCACCACGTCGTCGTCGGCGTCGGCGAATAGCTCGGTCACCGTGGCGAAGCGAGTGCGCGCCCCGTCGAGGCAGGCGCGACGTAGCTCCAGCACCTGGGCGGACTGCTCGTGGCGGACGTGGGTCGCCGCGCAGGCTTCCTCGTAGGCATTACCCCACGCCTCGACGTAGGCATCACCGTCTCGGGCCACCGCATTCCAGGCCGCATCGGCGAAGGACTTGCCCGTCTCGTGGAACGCCGCGGCGTAGTGGCCCTTGGCCTCCTCGTCCCATAGCCCGGCCCAGCTCGACTCGCCGCGATCGCACTTGGGCTCGGCGGGCTGCTGCGAGACCCAAAAGCCGAACGCGCCCACGGACACGGCCAGCGCCGCCATCGAGCCCATCCACAGGTGACGATGAGCCCCGGGCGAGCGCGCCAGCGCGTCGAGCAGGGCCTCCATGTCGGGCCAGCGCTCTCGCGGGCGCCGCTCGAGGCCACGCAGCAAGACCCGTCGAATCCACCACGGCACCCGCGAGCGGGCGGGCGCGGGGCGAATCTCCGCCTCGGTGACGTTGACCAGCAGCTCGGCCGGGTTGTCGCCTTCGAAGGGCCGCTCGCCATAGAGCGCCTCGTAGATCGCCACGCAGAACGAGAACTGATCCGAGGCCGCCCCGGGCAGCAAGCCCAGGTGCTGCTCGGGCGCCATGTAGGCCGGCGTCCCCAGCAACATGCCGGTATTGGTGATCGACATCGCCAACCCGTCACTGGCGCTGTCGATGACCTCTGGATCGGGCGGCCGCTCGTCGGAGACCATGGCCTCGAACTGCGAGCTGACCAGGCCGTCGGGCGACAGCGAGTCGCGTCGGGCCAAGCCGAAGTCGACCACGCAGACCCGACCGTCGCGACCGACCAGCACGTTGTCGGGCTTGAAGTCGCGATGGATCAACCCCTGGCGATGCGCGGCGGCCAGGCCCTCACCCGCCGCCCGAAACACCTCGAGCACGTCGGCCACCGAGCGCCGCTCACCGGCGAGCCAGTCGCCGAGGGTGGAGCCGTCGATGAACTCCATCGCGATGAACACCCGCCCCGCATCCGTACCGACGTCGTGCACCGCGATGACGTTGGGGTGCCGCAGCTTGGCCATCGCCTGCCCCTCGCGCAGCAACCGAGATCGAGCGCGCGACTCGGTCTGCTCTTCGGTGACCTTGGTCCGCAGGACCTTGAGCGCCACCCGACGGTCGAGGTCGGGGTCGTAGGCCGCGTACACCACTCCCATGCCGCCCGAGCCGATCCGCTCGAGCACCACGTAGCGGCCGATGATCGAGCCGCGGGGCAGCGCGTCGACTTCCTCGATGCGTGACGAGCTGGCGCCGGGACCGTCGATGGTCTCGCGCAGCAGCGTGTCTTCGAGCCCTCCGCGGGGACCCGAAGTCATGTGGAAGTCGTGCGGAGTCGGTGTCGTCACGGCACCCCGGTCTCCAAACAGAACCGGCCGACCCTAACACTCGACTCCGGCCCGTGTCGGTAGGCAAACCGGGGCGCCTGTACCGCTCGAGGGCCCGGGGCAATGCGCCTCGAAGTCCCGTCGTGGTGCGCGTTTCCGGCCGGCGAGGCCAGTCCTTCGAGGGCCGGGCCCGCACCGCCTCAGATCATGATGCCCAACTCGTAACGTCGGTACAGCGCTGATTTACGCCGATCGGTTCGCATCGACGTTCGGTTGATGTCCGTGATGGAAAAGGGCGCGGCCTCCCGAGCCAGACCGACCTTGCGTTCCATCGTCCAGTCGGCCATCGGCTCGAGCTCGTCACGCGTCAGACCGAACAGCTGCAAAAAGAGCACGGTGCCGTGCGGTGTGTCGATCTTCCCTAGCTGTGGGTCCGGCACGCAGACCACGCCCACGAGGGCGCTGGCCCGGGTCGTGCCCGTCTCGGGGTCGGCGTCGGTCGGCCCGAGCGGCCCTCCCAAGTCGATCACGTGACCGCTGTCGAAGGGGCCATGCCCGGACAGCACGTAGTGCCCCAGCATCTGCAGCAGCTGCACCGCCCACATCGGCGGACGTTCCTGCTCGGGCGTCCGCGGGATCCGAAAGGTGAGCTCGTACCCGAAGCCGCTCTGCTCTGGATCGGGCGAGCTCTTTTCGAATAACTCCGTCAGCCCGTAGCCCACCAAGTGCCAGTGATCGGGCCCCCTACCCTCGTGGGCCACCACGGCGGGCAAGGGGCTACGACCCTCGAGGTCGTAGGGCTTTTGGCTGGTGAGCTGGTGCGGCGTCTGGCCGGGATGGATCGTCGCCAAGGCGCGATCGATCGCCGCCCAGCCGGGCGCGTGCACGGGATACCGCGGATCGTCCTTCGCGTCGCTCATCCCTTGCGCTCGAACTCCCGCATGAACTCGCACAGCACGTCGACGCCCGCCTCGGGGAAGGCGTTGTAGATCGACGCGCGGCAGCCCCCGACGGAGCGGTGACCCTTGAGCCCGGAAAGCCCGGCCGCGGCCGCGTCGGCGATGAAGGTCTTGGTGCGCGCATCGGCATCGTCGCCCGCGAGCGTCCAGGTGACGTTCATGGTGGAGCGGCTGCCCGCCTTGGCGTGCGGCTGGTACAGGCTGCTCTCATCGAGCACCGAGTAGAGCTTGTCGGCCTTGCGGCGGTTGACCGCGCCCACGGCCTCGACCCCACCCTTACCCTTGACCCAGTCGAGCACGTTGCGGAGCACCATGATCCCGAAGGTGTTGGGCGTGTTGAACAGGCTGTTCTTCTCCGAGTGCGTCGTGTAGCGCAGCATCGTGGGCACGTAGGCCGCGGCCTCTTTTTCGAGCAGCTCGCGGCGCATGAACACCAGCGTCACCCCGGAGGGGCCGAGGTTCTTCTGCGCGCCCGCGTAGCCGAGCGAGATGTTCTCGAGGGCCATCTTCCGCGACCCGATGTTGCTCGACAGGTCGACGACGAGCGGCGTGTCCCCGGCGTCGGGGATCTCGGCCAGCTCGGTGCCGTAGATGGTGTTGTTACTCGTCAGGTGCAGGTAGCTCGCACCCGAGTAGCGATCGGCCGCGGGCAGCTGCGGGACGTGGTCGTAGCCGCTGTCGGCCGAGCTGGCGATGACCTCGGTCGCGCCCAGGCCCTTGCTCTCCTTGATCGCCTTCTTCGACCACACGCCGGTGTCGACGTAGGCGGCCGGCTTGTCGGCGACGCGAAGGTTGTAGGGCACCATCGCGAACTGGAGGCTCGCGCCGCCCTGGAGCAGCAGCACCTCGTAGTCCTTGGGCACGCCGAGCACGTCGTGCACCAGCGCCTTCGCCTCCTCGTGGATGGCGTCATAGGTCTTGCTGCGATGGGAGATCTCGAGGATCGAGAGCCGGGACTCGAGCGAGTCGTCGCCGGGCACGTCGAGCGAGCGCACGGCGGCCGCCGTACGCTCGAAGACCTCGGGCGGGAGGATCGCGGGACCGGCCGAGAAGTTGAAGGGGCGCTCCGTCATGGAGGCCATTGGCTCGGATTTCGGAGGCGAAGTCAAAAGCGAACCCCGACATCCGCGACTCTCCCGTCCCAATTGGGCGTGAGGTGAATCGCACCCCGCCCACCGGGCATTTCATCGCGCGGCGACGGTGCCTTTTGAAGCGCGTGTCGCCACGGTGTAGCGTCCGGGCATCGTGTCTGCCCCTTCGTTCCCTTCCCCCGCCGAGCTCGTCCCCGGCGACGGCACCCTCACCGCCATCCTGCACACGTCGATGGGTGACATCACCGTCCAGCTGCGCGAGGACGTGGCCCCCAACACCGTGGCCAGCTTCGTGGGTCTCGCCACTGGCTCCCAGGAGTGGACGGACCCCAAGACCGGCGCCCCCGGCGAGGGCCCGCTGTACCGTGACGTCATCTTTCACCGGGTCATCGAGAACTTCATGATCCAGGGCGGCGATCCCACGGGCACCGGACGCGGCGGCCCCGGGTATCGCTTCGGTGACGAGTGCCACAAGAGCGCGACCCACGAAGGCGAGGGCATCCTGTCCATGGCCAACGCGGGCCCCGGCACCAACGGCAGCCAGTTCTTCATCACCCTGCGAGCCACCCCCCACCTCGACGGTCGTCACACCGTGTTCGGCAAGGTCACCGAGGGCCTCGACGTGGTTCGAGCCATCGGTACCGTCCCCACCGGAGCTGGCGATCGCCCGGTCACGCCGGTCGTGATCAAGTCGATCAGCATCGCGCGGGCCTGAGCCCCCCGTGCGCGGGTCCCCTCGCCCGGGGCCCGGCCTCAGCCTTCGATCTCGGCGACGATCTGCGCTCGGATGGCCAAGACCTCCGAGCGCAGGGTCGCCACCTCTGCGCGCCACTCGGTCACGTCCCCGAGGTCGGGGTCGGCCATGATCGCGGGCTCGATCTGCCCCGCGATGGTGTCGATGCGCTCGTCGATGGCCTCGAGCGTCCACAGGTTATCCAGCAGGTCGTGCGACGCCGCCGTGTAGTCGCTCCACATCGAGGTCACCAGGCCTTCGATGATCGGGTCGCAGGTCGCCGCCCGGCGCCCGACGGCGCCGTCACCGATGGGGCGCGGCTCGCAATCGGCCGACAGATCGGACCAGTGCGGCTGGTCGAAGAACTCCTTGAACGGGTTGGGGTCATCGAAGCTGTTGTCGAGGTCCCAGGGGATCAGCCACACCCGCTGGGTCTGAGTCTCCTCGTACCAGTAGTAGTTGTGGTTGCCGCAGCCCCAGTCCCCGCACCAAAACCCCAGCGCGCCGTCCCAGTTCTCCACCATGCGATCGACGGCCAAGAGCCGAGCGAGCGCGGCTCGGTCCATCCATCGATCGATCACCTCGTCCATGGCCTCGGGCGTGGACGACTGGAGCTCCTGCGCGAACAAGACCATGTCGAGTGCGTCGGGAGACTCGTCGCGGTTGGTCTTGAGCGCGTCGAGGTAGGGCCCTTCGCCGAAGTGCATGGGCCACACTTCTTTGTACAGGTTGCCCTCTCCGTCCTCGGGGAAATTCACCCGAGTGAAGCGCCCGTCCACCTGCTCGACCAGCGCGTATAGCCCCATCAGCTCCCCGTTGATGACGAGCTGGGCATGGACCGCCCGAGACGCGGGCACACCGAAGTCGCGGAACAAGGCGTAGCCGAGCCGCTCGGTGATCTTCGACGGGTCGGCCTTCATCGAGTGGAAGTTCAGGCGCTTGAGCCCATCGAGAAGCTGGTCCTCGACATACTCGTCGAAGCGAATCTTCATCGACAGCTTGTCGCAGACCAACATGCCGCCCTCGAAGCAGTTCGCCAGCGAGCCCACGTTGCCCTTGTAGCGAATGGCCACGTTCTCCAGCCGCTGCCCATCGACCTCGACCGCGGCGGGGACATACTCCTCCGCCTGCGGGTCCGCGTTGATGCGCTCCAGGTCCTCGGGCGCAATCTCGACGGAGTAGGTGCGGAGCTGGGTGGGATCGAAGACCCAGTCGCCGTGGTCGGCCCCGGCCGGGTCTCCGCCCGTCGAAGAATCCGCCCCCGTGGTCGGCTCGCCCGCCGTGCCCAACTCCGAGCCCGTGCCCGTCGCGGTGGCGTCCTCCGCCTCCGACGACAGGCCCGCATCACACGACCACGATGCGAGCGTGGCCCCCAACACGGGGACGAGACGAGCCCTCTTCAACATCCCCATCCAATCCATCGATGCCAGTGTGCCAGGCCGCACCGCACCGTGTCACCGGGAACGAACCATGCCGCTGGCGGTGGATTCGCGAGGACGAACGAAGGGCTGAAGTGGCAAGTTCCGCATGCTCATCCAGCCCGGCGAGTGCAACCCGGCCCGATCGGAACACCAGGCTCCGATGGCCGAGTCGAAGCGGATCGACTCGACCATCGGCCGTGCTCGATGAGCATCACCCACCGCGGCAGTCGACGTTGCGTTCGGCTTGATCGAGCAACACTGCGGCCAGGGTGTCGGAGATGGGCAGGCCCGGGTCGCGGTCGAGCCAGAAGAACTCGCCGACCGGGTTGACCTCGAGGAACACGTGGCGCCCATCGGGCGTGACGATGAAGTCGGCCGCGCCGTAGTTGAGGCCGAGCTTGCGCTGCAGGGCGAGCAAACCCGTCTCGACGTCCTTGGGCAGCGAATAGGGCTGCCAGTCGTTGATGAGACCCAGGCCGTCGCGACGCCAGTCGACTTCGGTCTGCGCGCGACGAGCGGAGTCGATGGATGCCGACATGACCTTCGTGCCGGCCACCGTGACCCGTAGCTCGACCACCTTGGTCAGCTCCTCCTGGAAGGTCATGGGACACAGGGAGAGCCCATCGAGTTCTTGGAGGTCCTGCTCCTTCACGCGCGTGGTGTAGACCACGTTCTCCCGGCCTTCGCGGTAGATGGCGAAGGAGTGCTGCATCTTGGTGACGACCCGGCCTTCGAGGCGTCGCCAGAAGTCGCGGGCATCCTCGGCTCGGTTGGTCACCAGCGTGCGCGGCACCTCGAGCCCGACCTCGGACGCGAGGCGAAGCTGGAGTTCCTTGTGGTGCGTGCGGGTGACCGAGGCGAGCCGATCGAGCTGGAAGCACTCCAAGTTCGCGATGGTGCCGAACAGGGTGCGACGGGTCTCGCCCACCGCCGCCTCTCGGGTATCACCCATGGAGCGCGGCAGGCCGCCCCCCGCGGCGAAGCGCCGATACCAGACCGCCTGCAGCGACTCGAGGGCATAGCCCTTGCCGTCGACCACCACCAAGCCGGTCCCGCCGCGACTGCGCACGGTCGACAGGCCCACCTCCTGCGGATAGCGGTCGGTGTTCATGCGGATCGGCACGCCGCCCCGCTGCTCGATGGCTGCGCTGACCGTCTCGATGCACTCGTTGTCGCCGCTGTGGGTGATGATGAGCACCGTCGGTTTCGACGAGTCGGCGGTGACCACCGCGGGGGCTTGCCGAGGCGTCTCGGCCGGTTCGGTCGTGACTCCGGGCAACGTCGCCCGAGCCTCGGCCGCCGGTCGGGGCACGACCTCGACCGGCTCGAGCACCCGCGCTTCGCTCGGCGCCCGCTCGGGCTGCCCCGTGGCGTCGACCAGCCACTGCCCGATCGCATCGGCGATGGGTAGCTCGAGGTCTCGCTCGAGCCACCCCCACTCGCCCGCGGGGTTGAGCTCGAGGAACACGTGCTCTCCCTCGGGCGTCACGATGAAGTCCATCACCCCGAAGGACAGACCCAGGCGATCGAGCAGCTGCCGCGCCTGCGCTCGCAAGGCATCGGGCACGGTGGCGTGCTCCCACGGCGGCCCCTCGTCGGCCCGAAGCCGCCGCCAGTCGACCTCACCGCGCGTGGTTCCCCGGGTATCGATCGCGCCGGCAAAGCACTGGTCTCCCACCAGCACGACCCGGAGCTCTCGCCCCTTGGGTATCTCGGGCTGGAAGATCTGCGGAACCCAGCGCAGGTCTTCGGCCTGCTGCAGGTCGTCGCTCGAGACCCGGCTGGTGTACATGAAGTCGCCGCGACCGCCCTTCATGTCGTAGCTGATGGGCGTCATCAGCTTGGTGACCACCGCCGATTCCTGCTGCGCCGCGAAGCCCCGCACCTCCCCCGGATGGTTGCTGAACAGGGTGTCGGGCACGGTCATGCCCACCCGCGCCGCCTCGATCAGCTGCCGGGGTTTGGACTCGGCCGCGAGCTGCAGATCGATGCGGTCGAGCCACCCCGCGCCATCGAGCAGGGGCAACAGCTGGGTCATGGCCACGCGGGCGTGATGGCTGGCGATGCCCCGCCACCGCGGCGCCAAGCCATCGAGGCCGCTTGCGGTCCACAGGCGGCGCATCCACACCGCCCCGACCCGCGACAGATCGACCGCGCGACCATCCGCATGGAGGACCCCTTGCACCGTGCCCTGCTGGGCACGCACCGACAGCGACAGCTCGGCGGGAAAACGATCGGTGTCGACACGGAGTGCTTCCACTCCGCGCCGAGCCACCGCCGCCTGCACGCGATCGATGGTGAAGAAGTCCCCGCGGTGGGTCAGGAGAAGGACGAGCGTGTCGTCGGCCAAGGCTCGACTACCCCGCCCCGCCGTCTTCCCAATCGGACGGGTACTTGAGCGTCACCGGGCCGCCACCGCCGTCTTCTTCGTCCGACGGGTACTTCTCGGTGACCGGGCCTTCCTCGTGATCGGACGGATACTTGCGCGTCACCGGACCGTCCTCTTCGTCCGATGGGTACTTCCGCGTCACCGGACCGCCGCCGCCGTCCTCTTCGTCCGACGGGTACTTGCGCGTCACCGGGCCGCCGCCGTCCTCCTCGTCCGATGGGTACTTGCGCGTCACCGGGCCGCCACTGCCATCTTCCTCGTCCGACGGATACTTGCGCGTCACCGGGCCGCCGCCGTCCTCGTGATCGGACGGGTACTTGCGCGTCACCGGACCACCGCCGTCCTCTTCGTCGGAGGGGTACTTGAGCGTCACCGGGCCGCCGCCGCCGTCCTCGTGATCGGACGGGTACTTCTTGGTCACCGGTCCGCCGTCTTCTTCGTCGGACGGGTACTTCTGGGTGACCGGTCCGCCGCCGCCGTCCTCGTGATCGGACGGGTACTTCTTGGTGACCGGTCCGCCACCGCCGTCCTCGGCGTCGGAGGGGTACTTCAAGGTCACCGGGCCATCCTCGTGATCGGAGGGGTGCTTGCGGGTGACGGGACCCTCCTCTTCGTCGGACGGGTACTTGAGCGTCTGCAGATCGGAATCGCCGCCCTGCTGATCCTCGAGGAAGCGGGCGAAGAAGGGTTGGTCGCGGACGCGCGTGGGCTCGACCTTCTCCATCAGGCGCGCCGCTCGACGACCCGCCAGACGAGCGCGACGCATCAGCGACTCGGCGTGGTCGCGCATCTCCTTGACGCGATCGTCATGGGCGTCCTGCCAGGTCTTCGCGGCTTCGCGTTGACCGGCCTCGACCAAGGTCCGGGCCACGTCGCGCATGCGCTCGAGCACGGTCGCTTGGCTCTCGGGTTCGTCGGACGCGGCCGCGAGTGCTTCGTGCGCTCGGTTGACGGCCTCGGCTGCCGCCTCGTTCCCGGCCGCACCTCCCGCATCACCAGAGGCCGCACGCGTGCGAGCTTTGGCGGCCTTCTTGGCGACTTTCTTCGCTACTTTTTTCGCGACCTTTTTGGTCGCTTTCTTTGCAGCTTTCTTAGCAGTGGTTTTCTTGCGCGGTCGTCGTGTTGCCATGTTGGGGGCTCGCTTCGTTGCAGGTGCAAAATGCTAGCACCGCGCTACGGGATACCTGTGGCCCGTTGGGGGACCTTGGATCGATCGTTCCTGGGTCCAGCACGAAATGCGATCGGCGTCACAGCTGCAACGCGGGTGATCCGTGGCATGGGCCATCACGTGTGGCCCTGCTAGCCTGAGCGCCGTGAAGACCCCAGTCCGCACGATCATGCTCGGCCTGATGCTCGGAAGCACGATGGTAGCCACCGGCTGCTACGGCAACGTCGACGCCTTCATCGAGAAGAAAGCCAAGCTGGACTGCAAGCGCGTCGAAGAGTGCGACCGCTCCACGTTCGAAAACGCCTACAACGGGGACCAAGACCGCTGCCGCAGCGACACGGAGACGCTCCTCCACGGGCTCAACGACATCTTCGACGCCGCCGGTTGCGAGTACGACCCCGACGAGGGCCGCCTGTGCATCAAGACCTCCCGGCAGCTCAAGAAGACCTGCGGCAGCGATGCCGACCAAGACATCGTCGACGACTGCGAAGAAGTCCTGCGCTGCGGCGCGGGCCTGGGGCTCGATCCTGAGGACGAGTGGGACGAGCTGTCCCCCGAGCAGCTCGTTTCCGAACCCGAAGACGAGCCCGTCTCCGAGGACGAGCCCGAGGCCTAGCCGGCCCGGTCTGTGCCCCAGCGCAGCTGCACGCGCGCGCCTCCGCTCGGTCCGTTTTCGAGCACCAGCGTGCCGCCGTGCAGCTCGGCCACCATCGTGGCGACCACGAGCCCGAGGCCACTGCCCTCGGGATGGTCGCTGCGACCCAGTCCCGCGCGGGCCGCCTCGCTGAAGCCGGGCCCGGAGTCCTGCACCCATAGGCCCTGCGCGTCGGCGCCGATGCGAACGCCCGCCCCGCGCTCGGCCCCCGCGTGGCGCTCGGCGTTGTGCAACAGGTTCGCCACGACGACCGACAGCAGCGCCCCGTCGACGTGCGCGGTGACGTCCTCGCCCTCGTACTGCGCCTCGGGAAAGTCCTCGCAGGCGCGCTCGATGAGCAGATCGACGCGGACTCGCTCGAGCCGCAGGTCCTGCTCCCCCGAAGACAGCCTCGCGTACCACAACAGCGTGTCGACATGCCGTCCCGCGGTGCAGGTGACGGCCGCCACCCGACCGAGCGCCGCCATCGGATCTTCGTCGCCCGCTTGGCCCGACTCGGCGACCGCCCGCAACGTCGACAGCGGCGTGCGCAGCTCGTGCGCGGCGGCGGCGATGAACCGAGCGCGACTACGAAATAGGCGCTCGAGCGGCGCGACGCTCATCGAGCTGAGTCGCCGCGCCATGAGGATGCCCAGTACGGCCAGGCCCATGAACACGCCGAGCAGCCCGCCGGAGAAGCTCCATTGCGCCCAGCGAAGCTCGTCCAGATCGCGAGAGACCACCGCCAGTCCCCGGATGTCGAGGCTCTCGTCGGCAAAGATCGGCAGCACGTGGACCCGGTTGCCCGCCACGTCACCGAGCCAGCGCTCGGACTCGCCGGTCGCGACCTCTTCGAGCGCGGGCTGGAGCTCGCCGCGTAGCTTCGGGTCGAGCGGCTCGCCCCACAGCTGCGGATGCTCCTCGCTCGCCGCGAGCACGCGCATGGGAAACTCGGGGTCTTCGGCCCAGGGCTCGCGCTCGAGCAGCTCGGCGTGAATGGCCCCCGACTCGTCGATCCACGACAGCCCGTAGATCACGGTGGCGCGGAGCTGGAGCTCGGTGTCGAGCTGCTCGAGTCGTCGCTCGCTGCCCTCGAGCAGAGCCACCGCCAGCAGGATGCCCAGCCCCGCAAACCACGACAGCGCGTACCAGCCCGCGATCTGGCGGCGGAGCCGAGGCAGGTGCGCCGAGCCGAGCTCGGGACGCTCACCCACGCGACGACTCCACGATGTAGCCGAGCCCTCGGCGGGTATGGATGAGCGGCGGTCGACCGAGCTTGCGACGCAGGCTGGCGACCGTGGCCTCTTCGACGTTCGACTTCGCGTCGAGGTCCCCCCAGCAGTGCTGCCTCAGCTCGGCCCGCGACACGACTCGCCCCTGGCGGCGGACGAGCAGCTCGAGCACCGCATACTCCTTGACCCGCAGCGGGAGCAGCACGCCGTCGCGCCGGACCTCGCGTCGCGCCAGATCGACCTGGAGATCGTCGACCTGAAGCTCGAGCATGGGACGGGTGGCACCCCGGCGACCGAGCGCAGCGATGCGCGCGAGCAGCTCGGCCATGGCGAAAGGCTTGCCCAGGTAGTCGTCGGCCCCGTGTGCGAGGCCCTCGACTCGGTCGTGGACCTCGCTGCGAGCAGTGAGCACCAGCACCGGGACGCCGAAGCCCCCGGCCCGCCACGTGGCCAGGGACTGCAGGGCATCGCCGTCGGGCAAGCCACGGTCGAGCACCACCACGTCGAGCTCGGCCTCGTGAGTCCATGCCTCGGCCTCGGCCAGGGTGCCCGCGATCTCGCACACATCGCCCTGCGCCGTGCAACGACGCGCAATCGCCTCGGCCATCTCGGCCTCGTCTTCGACGATCAGGATGCGCACGGCCCCATCATCCTACAGGGGCTGATCGTTGGTCACGCAGTGAATGCCGCCACCGTCCACCCACAGGTCGCGAACGTCGACCATGTAGATGGTGCGCTCGGGGAACCACTGCTGGAGCTGGGCTTGCGCCGCCGCATCGGCCTGCGCGTTCCCGAAGGCCCCCGAGATCACGTAGCCGTTGCCCACCAGCCAGTTCATGTAGTCGGTGTCCGCGGGGAAGGGCATGCGGATGATGGTGAGGTCGGGTCGCTGCGCGGCGATCTGCCCCGCGACGTTCTCGAAGAGGTCGGCAAAGACCGGGTCGAAGTCGGGGTTGCTGATCTGCCCCACCACCACCTCGTCCTCGGAGATGAAGCGCGCGAGCCCGTCGACGTGACCCGTGGTGCCGTCCTCGGGGTGGAAGCCCTCGAGGTAGATCACCGAGCTGACGCCGAACGCCGACTCGAAGATGGCGGTGGCCTGGGCCTCGCTGAGGTCGGGGTTGCGATCGGTGACCACCGACCAGTTCACCATCACCGTGTCCAGGCCGTTGAACTCGAGGTCGCCGCGCTCGTGCACCATGTCGACGGTCTCGACCGGCAGCCCGAGGTAGTCCGCGATCACGGGCGGCACTCGGTTGTCGTCCTCGTAGGGGATGTCGGCCCCGAAGTTGCCGCCCCAGCCGTCGAAGCCCCAGTCCTGCACCACCATCTGGTCGTCGACCATCACGTAGCGGGGCCCGTTGTCCCGCATCCACGCGTTGTCGGTGGGGATGATGTGCCAGGTGATGCCGTCGCTCGACACCCCCGCGTCCGCCAGCATGTTCGTGGCGCGGTCTCGCATCGAGCCGTTCGCCGCGACGAGGTGGACCGGCTGGTGCTGGCGGGCGATGGCGATGACCTCGACGAAGGTCTCCTCGAAGTGTCGCTCCCACTCGCCGGGCCACTGCATCCACAGCGCCGCCTGGGGTTCCCACTCCGCGGGCACGCGTCGGGTCGCGGTGGGGTCCAGCCCCGAGTCTCCGCCCACGCCGCTGGTCGAGTCGTCGGCGCCCGCCGATGACCCCTCACCGCCCGAGCCTTCGCCCGAGCCCTCGCCCGGGGCGGCCGTGGCTCCATCCAGCGAAGAGCCGGTCGACGCCGGAGCCGCACACGCGAGCACGGGGAGCAGCAGAGCCGACGAAATCCAAGGTTGCTTCATGGATTTGGGTATGCGCAGGCAACCTGAAATCCGACTGAAATTGCGCAGAAGCGACGTTGGCGGCCGATCCGAGCCTGCCGCCCCTAGCGCACGAGTACACTTCCGCGGATGACCTACACCCACTACGGCTGGCCCTCGTCTCCGTACTCCGCCAAGTCCCGGGCCGCGCTGCGAGCCTCGGGATTGCCGTGGACGGAAGCGCAGCCCCATGCCCTGAGCCTCGCATGGTTGCAGGCACACGTGGGGCGCAAGGTCATCCCGGTCATGCGCACGCCGAGCGGGCAGTTCGTTCAGGACAGCTCGCGCATCGTCGATACGCTCACCGAGGCCAGCGGTCGGCCCCTCGTGCCGGAGCCGGGCCTCGCCCGCGTGCTCGCCTCTTGGGTCGAGGTCTTTGCCGACGAGTGGATGATCTACCCCGCGATGTATTTTCGCTGGCGCTACCACGGCGGCGACTTCGACTACATGGTTCGCGACTTCGGCCGCTGTGCCCTGCCCGGCCTCCCCGGCGTGGTCCAGCGCCGCGGCGGTCTCGAGGTCGCCAAGGCCATGAGCCGCTACCTGCCCATCATGGGCATCGACAAGCACACCGGGCCCGCCATCGAGACCCTGACCCTGGAGCTGCTCGATCGACTCGAGGCCCGTCTCGACGAGAGTGCCTACGTCTTCGGCGAGACGCCCTGCGTGGCCGACTTTGCCCTCTACGGCCCCTTGGGCGCGCATGTCGGCCGAGACCCGTGGTCGGCCGGGGTCATCGATGCGCGACCGTCCGTGCGCCGATGGCTCGAGGCCCTCGACGAAGGACGCGACGAGGCGGCGCCGCTTTCGGTGGACGAGGCGCTGCCGCCCGCGCTGGCGTCTTTGCTGCGACTGATGTTCGAGATTGCCGCGCCCGCGTGGGTGCAGGCGCACGGGTTCGCCACCGAGCAATGGGAGGGCCCCGGCTCGAGCATGCATCGACGCGTCGGGACCTTCGACGCGCAGCTGCCCGCCGCCGATGGCATCACGCACTCGATGAAGCTCACCGCGGTCACCGTATGGAAGATGCATCGGCCCCTGCGCGCGCGACTGGAGCTTCCCGAGGCACAGGCTCGCGCGGCGGGTGAAGTCCTCGAGTCGTTGGGGGCGAGCGGGCTGCTCGATCTGCCGTTGCTCGACGGGTTCGATCTCGACTCGATCGCGTGGCGCAAGGATCAGACCTCGTTCGGCCCGCTGGGCAAGCTGCTCGACAGCCTCACGCCTGCGTTGAAGCGCGCGCCCGCGTGGCGTCCGTTACATCCGCTACGCCGCGGACCGGTGCGTGCGCTCGGCTGAGCCCGCGTCGGCGATGCTCCGGGCCGGAGTTCATCCCCGGGGTTTTGCCGCGTGGCAACAGCGGGCCTATGCTCCGCCGCTCATGCCCTCGTCCTACTGGCTTACGAAGACGCTCGTTCCCCTCGGCATCCTCATCGCGGCATGTGGACCGAGCCTGGGCGAGAGCGAGGCAGATACGAACGGCGCGACCACGGACCTCGCGACCACCACCGACGCGAGCGCGAGCGGGGCCGCGTCCGAAGGCGCAGGTACGACTACCGGGGGAGCCTCCGTGCCCAGCACGTCGTCGGGCGCCGACGAAACGGGCAACGGCTCGTCGAGCGGTTCCGATGACGGCCCGCCGCCCGAAGGCGACTGCGACACGTTCCTCCAGGATTGCCCCGAAGGCCGCAAGTGCATGCCCTGGGCCGACGATGGCCAGGGGGTCTACAACGCCCTTCGTTGCTCGATCTTGCCCGAGATTCAGCGCCAAGAGGGAGAGCCCTGCACCGTCGAAGGCCCGCGAACGTCGGGCGTGGACGACTGCGGCATCGGCCTGATGTGCTTCGAGGTCGAAGAGGGCTCCAACGACGGGGTGTGCCGCCGGTTTTGCGATCTCGAAGAGCCCAACGCCCCCTGCCCCAACCCGGAGACGAGCTGCGCCGCGTGGAACGACGGCCTGTTCGGCCTGTGCTCCTCGGTCTGCAATCCCTTCGATGATGCTTGCCCGAGCGGCACGTACTGTTACGGAACACCGGAGTTCGACTGCAGCTACGGGTCCTGCGGCTATCTCACTGGGGCCGGTCAGCAAGCCGCACCATGCGTACTGTCGACCGATTGCGACGAGGGGTTCCAGTGCACCGAAGGCTCGAGCGTCCCCGATTGCGACTTCGAGCAGTGCTGCACCTTGCTGTGCTCAGCCGCGGAGCCCGATTCATGCGCCACGCTCGAAGGGACCGAATGCCGCCCCTTCACCAAGCGGGGCGGGTGCTTCGACCAGGACATCGCCGGAGCCTGCGTCCTTCCCGGCGCGTAGGTCGAAAACGCCAGCTGGAGCTGCACCAGTGTCCGATGACTCGACACACCCGCCCGGTGCACGTCGATGTCGGTCGCGTGCGCCAGCTGTAGCTTTGCGTGCCCCCGTGCCAGGAACACGCTGAGCCCAGCCTCCAGCGGGATGTTCGGGCCCCCGTTGGCCGAGAACGCCCCCGACCGGACCGCGAGGCTCAGCCGTCGCTCGATGACCATCGCGCAGAGCTGCCCGTAGGCTCCCCACTCCAACGGGCGGGCGCCCACCTCGAGAGTGCGGATGAACCCCTCGGCGTTCGCCGCCAGGGGCCCTCCAGACACGGTGAGATCGAACGAAGCGCCCGTCTGCCGATTTCGTGTGCCGCCGGTCGACCCCATAGAGTCGAGTTCGGACCGTCGCTCGACCGTGTACGCGCTCGCCCCCACGGCCCAGCGCAGGTCCGTCGGCCCCCGCACGTAGGGTTCCTGGGTGTAGGCCACCGCGCCGAGCGGCGCGACCACGATGCGTGCGGTGTAGAGCGGACCGCCGTCGACCCGCAGCGAGCCCGCGCCCCCGCCGTTCATGACGCCCGCGTAGTACTCCAAGCGCCCGTCTGCCGGGCGACCGAACACCGTGATTCCGACATCCCGGTCGACGCGAAACCGATCGACGACTGCGCCGCGGCCGGGGAGCGGCAGCACGTTGAGTCCCGTTCGGAAGCCGCGGCTGAGCCACGGCCGAAACTGACCGAGCTGGATGGCCAGCGCATCGTGGACGCGGACGGTGGCGGTCGCATCGAGCAGCCTCGGCTCGCCCGCCAGCTCCGGCATGACCCGCGCCGTGACCCGCCCCCGCAGAAGCTCCAGACCGACGATGGGCCGGGCGAGACGAAGACCGAAGCCGTGTCCGACTCCGTGGGCGTCGGCTCGGGTCTCGTAGCGCAGCTGACCGAGAAACCCGAACGAGACCTGGACCGCCGCCTCCTCACCAGCATCCGAGGCCGGTACCTCGGGAACGACCGGTGGCTCCGCGATGCCGAGCCCCACGCCGACCAGTAGCGCCAACAACCCCATCGGTCCGTCCCCCTCACGCGGCGAGCGTCGTCGTCCGCCGAGACCCGATGGCCAGCTCGACCGCGTCGTGGACCGACATCGCGCGCGCGGCCGGGCCGAGGGCAGGCGCGAGGCCGGAGCGTTGCATGGCATCTCGCACCGGGCCCTTGACCGAGGCGAGGTACAGGCCGATGCCGCGAGACTGCAGGTCCTCCCGGATCTGGGCGAGGGCCGAGGCGGCCGAAGAATCGAGGCGATTGACCCCGCTCGCGTCGAGGATGACGTCGCGAATCGTCGAGTCCTGCCCGAGATGGCGCGAGAGCGTCTGTTTCAAGAACGCGACGTTCCCGTAGTAGAAGCTGGCGTCGATGCGGAGCATGAGGATGCCGGGCACGGGCTGTGCCTGCTCGAAGCGCTCGACGTTGCGGTAGTGCACCGTCCCCGGCAGCCGCCCCAACACCGCGTAGTGAGGGCGCGTCGTCCTCACCACGAACCAGAGCATCGACGCCCCGACCCCGATGCCGATGCCGGCCTCGATGCCCAGGCCCAACGTCGCCGCGAAGGTGAGCACCAGCAATGCGAGATCGGTCCGGTCGGCCTTCCACAGGTGCTTCACCTCGGCCACGTCCACCAGGCCGAACACCGCGGTCATGATCACCGCCGCCAGCACGGCCTTGGGCAAGTAGAAGAACAGGTCGGTGAACACGAGCAGCGTGACGACGACGACCCCCGCCGTCACCAGGCCCGCGACCCCGCTGCGGGCCCCCGCCTGAGCGTTGACGGCCGTCCGCGAGAACCCACCGGTCACCGGATAGCCGCGAAACACGGCCGCAGCGAGGTTGGCGAGGCCGAGGCCGAGCAGCTCGCGGTTCGGGTCGACCTCGTAGTGCGCCCGGCGAGCAAATGCCTTCGCCACCGAGATCGACTCCATGAACCCGACCAGCGAGATGATGATCGCCGTGGGCAATAGGGCCTCCATCGTCCCGAGGTCGAAGCGAGGCAAGGACAGCGAAGGCAAGCCCGCGGGGACGTCTC
Organism: Myxococcota bacterium; assembly: GCA_039028615.1. GTDB lineage: Bacteria > Myxococcota_A > Polyangia > Nannocystales > Nannocystaceae > Paraliomyxa. Next base: position 39,797 of record JBCCHT010000055.1, read on the forward strand.
CCACGATGGCCACGCCTCGTTCCCGAAGGCCGAGCCCCCAGACCATGACGGTGGAGCCGACCACCACGACCAGCGCACGGGGCCATCGCGGCACGAACCTCTTCATCACCACCAACGACACGATGCTGGCCAGGCCGATCGCGAGGGTGTGGCCCTGAACGTCGGAGACTCGACCGATGGCTTCGGCCACGATGGTGTGCACGTGGTGGCTACGGGGGATGTCGACCCCGAGCAGGTGCTGGAGCTGGCTGAACCCGATAATCAGCGCCGCGGCCGAGGTGAACCCGCTGACCACCGGGTGGCTCAAGAAGTTGACGAGGAAGCCGGCACGCAGCAACCCCATCGCCGTCTGGAGCAGGCCCACGAGCAGCGAGAGCACGATGGCGTAGGCGACGTAGTCGGCAGAACCGGCCTCGGCCATGGGCCCCAGCGCGGTCGCGACGAGCAGCGACACCATCGCCACCGGGCCGACCGCCAGCTCGCGCGAGCTGCCGATCAGCGCATAGACCACGAGCGGCAGGGTCGATGCGTACAGGCCCACGATGGGCGGCAGCCCGGCCAGCATGGCGTAGGCCATGGCCTGAGGGATGAGCATGACCGCGGTGGTGAGTCCGGCCGTCAGGTCGCGACGCAAGTTCGTGCGTCGTAGGCCGTTCGCGCCGATCATCGTGCGTCTCCGTGGTGTTGGCCCCACGAGAACACCGCCATGCCGAACACCATCGCGACGGTGAACACCAGGGCGCTGCGGCCCAGGCCCGCTGCGCTCACCAGCGCGGGCCCGGGACAGAACCCGCCGAGCCCCCAGCCGGCACCGAAGAGCAACGCGCCCACGACGAGCCGAGCATCGATGTCACGCCGCGTGGGCAGGTGGAACCGCGGGCCGAGGTGCGGCGCACTCCTGCGCGTGACGAGCCGATACGCGGGGGCGTAGACCGCGATTGCGCCGGCCATGACGAAGGCCAGCGAGGGGTCCCAGTCTCCGGTGACGTCCAGAAAAGAGAGGACCTTGGCCGGGTTGGTCATGCCGGCGAGGCCGAGCCCGAGGCCGAAGACGACCCCGCATAAAAGAGCAGTGCTCGTTGGTTTCATGGTCGAGTCATCCCGCGAGGTGTCGGGTCCAGTAGACGGTGGCGGCCGCCGTACTCATGAAGATGGCGGTGGCGACGAGCGAGCGAACAGAGAGCCGGGAGAGGCCGCAGACTCCGTGTCCGCTGGTGCAGCCGCTGCCGATGCGCGTGCCGAGCCCCACCGTGAGGCCAGCGAGGGCGAGCCACGGCCACGAGCGCGGGGACCCTCCACCGAACACGTCGGGCGTAGCGACCGAGAGGATGAGTCCGGCGATCATCAGCCCCCCGACGAATGCGATCCGCCAGGAGCGGTCGTCCCGAGCCCCCGGGGTCATCAGCCCGCCGACGATTCCGCTGATGCCGGCGATGCGGCCATTGAACGAGAGCATGGCCACCGACGCGAGGCCGATCACGACGCCCCCGAGCGTCGAAGACAGAGGAGTGAATTCAGTCATGGTCATCGTGGTCCGGCCACATCGAAGTCAGAGCCGGAAGAGCGCAGGTGAAAGTGCGGAAGGTCGGGCGCACGAAAGGCTCACCGCGGCCACAATGGCCGCAGGAATGGCTCGCATGGACATTTGCCGCCCTGAAAAGCAAGCCACGTGCCAGCGCCAATCGGCCCTCGTAGGCGTCAGGACGCTCCGAACCCGCCCTCGTGTTTCACGAGGGTCGCAACGCGTTTCACCTGCGGTGGACGTGCCCTCAGGTCAGGACTTGCGGGGCCACCAGCACCCCGTCCGCGTCGGCGTAGACCCAGTGTCCGGGCTCGAAACGAGCGCCGCCGAACTCGACCGCGATCCCCTTTTGCCCTTCGCCACGCTTTTGTGTCTTGCACGGCGTCGTGCCCAGGCAGTGAATCCCGAAATCCATGCCGTCGATCACCGCGCGGTCGCGAATGCACCCGTACACCAGCGCCCCCGCCCAGCCGTTGTCGATGGCCAGCTGCACGAGCCGATCCCCGATGAGCGCCCGCCGCATCGAGCCGCCGCCGTCGATGACCAACACGCGACCCTCTCCCCGCTGACCGAAGGCCTCTCGCACCAGAGAGTTGTCTTCGTAGACCTTCACCGTGAACGCCGGGCCATGGAACGACGCGCGCTGGCCGACATGCACCCACTGGATCTGGGGCGACTGCACGGTGGCAGCGTGGTCGTCGTAGAGGTCGGCCGTCGCGAAGTCGTTGGTCATGGGCGGCGCCATGATAGACGACGCCCCGTCCCTCACACGAGCTGCCAGACATCGGCCGTGCGGTGGGCGACGCCGAAGAGGCTCTCGCCGCAGGCGACCAGCTGGTCCATCGGCCCGCCCACGGGCAGCGAAGCAGAGCCCGCCCCCCGCACCACGCGGTCCCGCCCCGGCAGCAGCCGGTACAGGTGCTCGCGGGTCACCACCACCTCGGCCGCGGCCTCGGTCGCCCGCGTCCACTCGTCGGGCTGTCGCTCCCAACGCCAGACCTCGCCCGTGCCCGGCCTGGTGGCAAACAACCCGCGCGGGCCCGCGTGTAGAGCCGTCGCCGGGCCCCCGATGGCCTCCCACTCGTCGCCTTCGACGTGCTGCTCCACCCGCTCCCGCGACGAGGACACGCGGAACAACTCGACATCGGTCACGGCGAAGTCCGCCCCGGGCCCCGCGATGCGCTCCCAGGCCCCGGTGTCGTCGTGCAGGCGCAGCAGCTCTCCCGTGCCCGCCGATTCCATGAACACCCCGAGCCCGCCCGCATGAAGCCGCCGCGCGGGACCACCGAGCTCCGTCCAGTGCTCACCATCGAAGCGAAGCACCCGGCCGTCTCGTTCGCTCAGCCCGAACAACGCATCGGCCGTGCTCACAAAGCCATGGCCGCCGTCCCCCACCCGCGTCCACCGATGAGGCTGGCCTTCCCAGCGCCACAGATCCCGGCCCCCACTTCGGGTGGCGAACAAGCCGAAGGGGCCCCCGTAGATCTCGCGCACCGGTCCGCCGATCTGCACTCGCGAGCTACGGAACGCCAAGGGCCCGAGTCGGACCTCGGCCCCGCTCCCGCGCAGGTGCATCAGCACGTGGTGGTCGAGGCGACAGCGGCCCACGTGGGCGCCGATCCAGGCGCTGCCCGGCCACGCCACGCCCGTCAGCGTTCCACCTTCGATTCGTGCGTTGTGCCAGGTCGTCCCCCGCAGGTCGGCGAAGCTGAAGTCGACGTCGATCAGCGTCGCGTTGTTGAAGCTGGCGTCACGCAGGTCGGCGCCCACGAAGCGGCCGCCCCGAATGGTGGCCCGCGAAAAGTCGGCCCCGCGTAGGCAGGCGCCCCCCTCGAACCCCACCTCGGTCAGGTGAGCATCGGCAAAGCTCACCGCGGGCGCGTCGACGTCGGTGAACTCGGTGTCTTCGATGCGAGCCCCCCGGAAGCGAGCCCGGCACAGGCGGCTGCGGCGAAAGTCACAGCCGCCGAAGCTCGCCTCGCGGAAGCTGGCGTCGTCGAGCACGGCCTCGAGGAACTCGTCACCGACGAAGCGCGCCGCATTGGCGATGAGCCCTTCGCCCGCGTCGATCCGGCGAAAGCGGGCGCCACCACATCGCGCGCCGCGGAGGTTCGCCCCCGACATCTTCGAACGATCGAAGGTGCTCTCGCCCAGGTCGGCCCCGCTGAAGACCGCATCACGCAGGTCGCAATCTCGCAGGTCGCAGCGGGTCAGGGTCGCGCCCTCGAACAGCGCCCCTCGAGCGTCCACGCTCTGCAGGTCACGCCCCCCGAGCCCCGCGTGCTCGCGCAGGTCGGCGCCCACCAGACACAGGTTCTGCAAGTCGACCCCCGGCGGCTCCCACTGTCGAAGATCACGGTGCGAGAGGTCTTCGACGGGTCCGCCCGGGGGCCGCAGCGTGGGGACCACGGGCGTGTACCCGCGATCGAGAAACCACGCGTCGTACTCGGCTCGGCTCTGCACCGTCTCGACCCCGTGAACCCAGCCTCCGCCCTCGTTCTTCCACCGCAGGGTCACCCACGCGCCGGGATGATTGGGGTCGTAGAGGATGAGGGTGGCCGGCCCTTCGTAGCCGATGGCGAGCACCTGGTGACCGCAGCCGCGCTGTCGGTCCAATAGCCCCAGAGGCACGGGACGATCGGCATCGAGGGCACTGACCAGCTCGGCAAACGCTTGGCCGTGCGGATGGCAGGCCGCCGCCAGCTGCTCGGCGACACCGCCGACCCGGGCCGCCATGACCAGCTCCGCCGCGACCCCGGCCGACGCGTCGTGCTGACGCCGTGCGAGCAGCGCGGCCAGGACATCCCCCGGTGGCGGGCACTCGGCCTCGGCGGGGAACCCCTCGCCGTCCACGTGCCACCAATCGAGCGCCGCGTAGACCATCCCGCCCGCGCGCCCGTCGATGGTCACCGTCCAGGGCTCGGGCTGCGCCCCGGAGACCCGTGTGTCGTCGAACGCGTTGGCGAAACGAAACCCGTGCTGCGAGGGCACGAAGCCCACGCTCTTGGTCACGGATTCCGACTCGCTCATCCGCACCAAGCTTTCACCGTCTGCGCCCGCTTGTCACGTCGGTGGCCTCGGGCCGCAGACCGGGTCGGCGGCCGGCCTCAACCGTCGGCGATCGTGGCCCGCAACAGCGCCTCGTAGCGCGGCAGGACCTGCGAGTCCGCATGCGGCCGGGTCATCGCTCGCCGGTCCGCCCGCAAGGCTCCCCCCTCGCACCACGCCCGACACTGCTCGCCGAGGCGTCGCACGAGGTCGTCGTCGGAATCGTAGCGGTACTCGGCGGCAAACAGCTCCGGGTACGAGAGACGATCGGGGACCAGGGGGTACGCCCCGGCGTGCGCCGCCTCGAGCATCGCGATGCCGAAGAACTCGTGGTCTGCGGTCGAGACCGCGATGTGAGCCCGACCGAGCACCTCGCGATAGGCCTCGCCCGTCTCGCAGTAGCCCCAATGCACGACCCGATCGCCCAGCCACTTTTGGGCCTGCTCGAACACGGGCGGCACCCGACGATAACGCTGCCCGCACACCGCCACTCGAAACGGCACCTCGGCGTCGAGCAACGCTCGCAGCGCAGCGAAGAATCGGTCGGGTCGCTTGTCGTGCTCCCACCGATGGTTCCACAGGATCACCGGGCCCGACGCGCGGCTCGGGTCGTCCGGGGGGCACTCGGGCCGCGGCGCTTCGTCGGGCAACGGGACGGGCACGCCGAGCACCTCACTGCGAGCTGCGATCCGGTCGATCCACCCCCGCGGCACCGCGTCGGGCATCTTGGCCAGCAGGGCTGCCCCCGCCTCGAGGAAGCCGTCGCGGTTGTGCGCCGAGTTGAACACGCAGCGGGTCGCCGCCAGCGCGGAGACGAGCTGGGTGAAGCCGAAGTGGTGATCGCGAGCCTTGGTCTCGCCGCCCTGGTCGGGGTACGTGAGCTGATTTTCGTGGAAGTACAGCACCGTCGGCCGCCGCGCGAGCGTGGGGCACAGCCCGATGAGCTCGGCCAAGGGCACGTAGCTGCTGGCGAAGAGCAGATCGTGGTCCCCTTCGAGCACCTCGCGGTGCTCCAGCGCCGCCCATGCCGCAAACCCGCGCATGCGCCATTTCCAGTGGCGTCCGGGCAGGGTCAGGGTCGTCCATCGCGCCTCGATGCCGCCCGTCAGGGACCGCGTGAAACTCGCGTGTGATCCGCCCTCGAAGGGTTCGACGTAGAGGATACGCATGCAGTAACCGCCGTTGGCGCCCGTGCATACCCCAAGTACGCGCCAAGTGGTGGCCCCGATGTCATCATGGCCCACAGGAGCGAAGCGAAGATGGACGACGAACAAGGACCCGATCTCCTCCGCAAGATCCGCCGACGCGAGCTCCTCATGCGAGCCGCGACCGGCTCGGTCGTCACCGCCCTGGGCGGCGGCCTCTACTACCTCTCCGATTCCCTGACCCGCGAAGCCAAGGCCCAAAGCCGCGACGACGGCCGCCCTCGCCTGCCCCCCGGGCAGCGAGTCATCGAGCGCCTCAAGCCCATGGGGGGCCAGCCCGGCGATCCCAGCCGCGCCAACTTCCGCCTCAAGGTGCACGGCGAGGTCGACAACCCCCTCGACCTCAACTTCGCCGACCTGCTCAAGCTCGGCCCCTCCACCGTACGGGCCGACGTGCACTGCGTGACCGGCTGGAGCCTGCTCGGCGCGAGCTGGACCGGCGTCACCATCAAGAAGCTGGCCGAGACCGCGGGCATTCGCGACACGGCTCGCCACGTGATCTTCGAGGCGGCCGGAGGCTACACCGCCAACGTGCGCCTGCGCGAGGCGATGGGCGACGACGTCATGGTCACCTGGGAGCACGAGGGTCGACCCCTGCGGCGCCCCAACGGTGCACCCGTCCGCTCGCTCGTTCCCGACCTGTACTTCTGGAAGAGCTCCAAGTGGCTGACCGGCGTGCGCTTCACTCGACGCGACCACCCGGGCTACTGGGAGATGCGCGGCTATCACAACCACGCCGACCCGTGGAAGGAAGAGCGATATGGCTGAAGAGCGCGCCGACGCGGCGCCTCGGAAAAAGCCCTCTCGACGCATCGGCAACCGGCTCCGCAAGTGGCTGCGAGCCCTCCACCGCGACTTCGGCTACATCGCGGTGGGCCTGACCTTCATCTATGCGCTCAGCGGCTTGGCGGTCAATCACATCGCCGACTGGGATCCCAACTTCGAGAACTACGAGCGCGAGTTCACCGTCGAGGCTCCCCTGCCCGACGACGACGAGCAAGCCGCGGCCATCGTGCAGAAGGCGGCCGGGGTGCAAGGCGAGCCCCTCGACATCTACCGGGTCACCGACGACCTGCTCGAGGTCACCTACGACGACCGCACACTGCACGTGACCATGAGCAGCGGCCGCGTATTCGAAGAGGGGCAAGAGCCGCGCTTTTTCATTCGCGCCGCCAACTGGTTGCACCTCAATCGCGGCAAGAAGGCCTGGACCTGGTTCGCCGACGGCTACGCCATCGTGCTGCTGTTCCTCGCCACCTCGGGCATCTTCATGCTGCCCGGACGCAAGGGCCTGGTCGGTCGCGGCGCCGTGCTCATCGGCTTGGGGATCGCCGTACCACTCATCTACCTGACCTACGTCGGTAGCCCGTAGCCGCGAACCGTGCCATCGTCGATGCGATGGCAGACAGCCGGGTGACTCGACGACGCGCTCTGGCGGCCATGGCTGCGGCGGGCACCGCCCCCATGCTGTGGCTGCCCGGCTGCCAGCAGGACCCCTACGGCAGCCGGCCGCAGCCCAGCCCGCCGCCGCCCGCCGTGCCCTCGCGCGGGAGCGAAGCCAGCATCGTCCAGCGGATCCAGGCCCGCGCCACCAAAGACGGCCAGGACGCCACGCTCTCCCGCGTGTTCCCCTCGCCCCAGCTGCGCAACCTCGACCCCTTCGTCCTGCTCGACGACTTCGACGTGCGGGTGCCCGCCGGTTTTCCCGATCATCCGCACCGAGGCTTCGAGGCGTTCACCTACATGATCGAGGGCGCGTTTCATCACCGCGACAACCTCGGCAACGACTCCACCATCTCCGCAGGCGGGACCCAGCGCTTCAACTCGGGCTCGGGCGCACGCCACTCCGAGATGCCGGGCACCCGCGGCAGCAACCGCGGCCTGCAGCTATGGGTGAACCTGCCGCGGGCCAAAAAATCGATGACGCCCGAGTACCAAGGGGTGCAAAGCGACGACATGCCCGTCGACGAGCGCGAGGGGCAGCGTGTCCACACCATCGTGGGGCCGACCTCTCCGGTCGCGCTGCATACCGATGTCGAGTACCTCGACGTCACGCTGCTGGCGGACGGTCGCTTCGGGCGCGTGATCCCGGCCGACGCCAGCACGCTGCTTTACGTGCTCGACGGCTCGGTGCAGGTGGGCGAGACGGTCGTGCCGCGCGGACACGGGCTGGTACTCGGCGAGGGCGAGCTCGAGGCCAAGGGCAAGGCGGGGACACGCTTCGCGTGGCTTCGCGGCGCGCCACACCACGAGCCCATCCGCCACCGCGGTCCCTTCGTCGACTAGGCCGCAGTGCCCCGCATCTGCGGGTGCCCGAGCAAGCGCCCAGCTGAAGGCTTCGGAATGAACGTTGCCGCCAGGTTCGTTCGCCATGGCTGACACATCGCCGATGGGCCGACGGGTTCGATCGCCCAGGTTCGGGGGTCGCGACTCGTGTATGTCCAAACACCGACAGTGCGGACCCCGCTACGCCATGCGTGACATCCGTAGCGTTACCCACCGTGGCGTCGCCCCGCGATGTCGATTGTGGTCCATTCCGTCGTCGAACCGTCGTTGCACGAGGATAGAGTGACGCACCGCTTCGGGGGCCGTTCATGGTTCCCTACGCCACCTCCCCGGCCACGCCCATGACCAACCCGATCACGATCTCTCTCGCGTTGATGTGTTGCGCGTTCCTGGTCGCCGTCGCCTACGTTGCGATCGACGAGCGCGTCTGAGCGGGTCTCGCCTCGATCGACACGGTGAGACCACGCCGACACTCCGGTGGCGAGCCATGCCCCTGGAGCCGGGGAGGGCGTTGTCTGCGCTAGCGCTCGAGTGCGCGTGCTCGTCCTTCGTACCGGCCGTAGGCAGTCGTACGGGCCCCCCAGAGCCATCTCACGGGCGCTCGGGCGACCAGGCGCTACTCTTCGCGCACTACTGTGAATGCTTGGCTTCGTTGGGGGTGTGCAGCCCTGCTGCTGGCGAGTTGCCGGGATGCCGAGGAGGTCGCCAACTCGGCCGACTCGGACGGTCCAGATGGGGGCTCGTCGACGACCGGCGAGACTCCCGAGCACGATCCACCGTCGGCGGCTGAGCCCAAGGCAGGCCGGCTCACCCATCTGCAGTACCGCTACGCCGTGCTCGATGTGCTGGGCGTCGAGATGACCGACGATGAAATCGACGCGCTTCCCCGGGACATCCCGACGGGGCGTGACTACTCGACCACCATCGGTCCGCAGTCCTTCAACTCCAGCTACGTCCTCGCGTACGCACAGATCGCGCGCTCCGTCACGGAGCGTCTCGATCTCGACCAGCTCGTGGCTGAGGTCGCCGGTTGCGACGGCATCGATCCCAGCTGCCGCCCCGCGCTGGTGGAGCGTCTGGGACTGCAGATGTACCGACGTCCGCTCACCCCCGACGAGCAAGAGCGCTACCTGGATCTGGCCACCGCCATCGCGGCCGCGTCCGAGACGACGGAGCACGATGTCGTCCGCGGCATCGTCCAGGCGATGATGCAGGCGCCGTCGTTCCTGTACCGGATCGAAAACGAGATCGAGGGGGAGCCCGGCACGGTGCACGTCGTCGACGGCTACGAGTTGGCGACCCGGCTGTCGTTCTTCCTGTGGCAGTCGGCCCCCGACGAGGAACTGCTCGAGTTCGCGGCAGGACCCGAGGGCGACGGTGAGTTCGATCCCGACGCTGTCTCCGAGCAGATCGACCGCATGCTGGCCGACCCGAGGTTCGCCCGCTCGCGTTCGCTGTTCTGGGGCGACTATACGCTGGCGTCGCGGTCGGCCTTCGGCACCTCGGACACTGCCCTCGCCGACGAGCTGCGCAACAGCCTGGTGGCGACGCTGGAGCGGATCTCGGGAGCATCGGGCAGCGAAGAGCCCCTATCGGCCCTCTTCGACGGGCGCGAGCTGGTCATGACCCCCGCGGTGGCCGAGCTCGCGGGGGCAACCGTTCAGGGAGAGGGCCTGCAGGTCTACGACGTGGCCGACATGGACGAGCGCCTCGGCGTCGTCACGCATCCCGCCATGCTCGCTTCGATGGGCACGACCTCCTTCGTGGGCCGCGGCTTGTTCTTGAGCGAGCGGCTTTTGTGCCAACGGGTCGCCACGCCGCCCGACGAAGTCAGCGAGGACATCGAGAATACGGCCCAGGCCACGGAAGACATGACCCCGCGAGAGGCCAGCGAGTTCCGCTTCGGGCTGGAGCCGGTCTGCCTCAGCTGCCACACCCAGTTCGAGCCCATCGCCTACGCGTTCGAGCGCTACGACATCACCGGGCACTTCTCCACCGTCGACGAGCACGGCCGTGCCTTGTTCTCCCACGGCGTGCTGCCCCCCAACGGCGACCGCCCCGAGATTGCCTTTGCCGACGCGCCCGAGCTGCTCAGCCAACTGGCGCAGGACCAGACGGTCTACCGCTGCCTCGTGGACAACATGACGGAGTTCGGCACCGGTCAGCCCCCGAGCGCGCTGGGCAACTTCCTCGACCTGGCCACGGTGGCCTTCCTTCGAGACGGACTGACCTTCGAGCAGCTCGTCCGGGCCGTGGCGACCAACGAGCAACGAACCCTCACGAGGGTGGTGGAGCCATGAGCCGAACGAAGCCACGCGGGTTGACGCGCCGTGCCCTGCTCCGCGGGGCAGGCGGGGCGGCCATCGCCCTCCCGCTACTGCCCGAGCTGTTGCCCCGCGCCCGGGCGGCGAGCGATGACGCGATCCCGTGTCGCTTGTTCACCATGAGCTTCGGTCTGGGACTGTCGACCGCGATGCAGGCGGAGCGCTTCGAAGGTCCGCTCGAGCCGCTGTCGCCGTTCGCCAGCAAGGCTGCGCTGTTCACCAGTATCGACAACGAGCCGCTGTCGGGGAGCGGGACACCGCACTACCGCATGGCCGCCGCGTTGTTCACCGGAGTCCCGCAGCAGGGCGCGCCCTCGTACACCGCCAATGGACCGAGCATGGAGCAGGTGATGAAGCGGGCGCTTCATCCCAGCGGCGTGCCGAACGTGGCCATTCCCGAGCTGTCGGCGGGGTTGTGGTCGAACACGGGGTGCGTGGCCGCGTTCACGCGCCACTGGAACGACGACGGCTCGCCGGGGCGGCGACCCGAGCGGAGGCCCTCGGAGGTCTTCGAGACGCTCTTTGGTGGTCTGCCCCCTCCAGACTCTCCCGGTGGGCCAACGCCTGCGGACATCGCCGCCCGTCACGTGCACCGTAGCGTGCTCGACACGGTGCTCGACGACTACGCCGCGATGGTCGGGCCCAACTCGCCGCTGGGGGCGGAGTCCAAGGCCCGCATCGACAACCATCTGTCGGCCATCCGCGACGTCGAGAAGCAGCTCGTGCGCCCCCTGGACTCGGATCCTCCGCGTGAATGCCCGGGGGAGGTCCCCGACGATGTCAGCGACCCGGAGCCCTACTCGTTTTACGACGCCAAGACGGGCGTCGCGGGCAACGGCGCGCCGCAGATCGACTGGCAGGTGGCCGATGCCGCGATGCAGCTCATCGGCCGGCTCGTGGCTCTGGGGGCGGCCTGCGACCAGCTTCGCTTCGGCAGTCTAGTTTCCCTCGCGGCGGGGGAGTACCTGCGCTTCGCCGGAGACTACTCGGCACTCGGCGAAACGGTCGACTTCAGCCAGCTGTTTTCGGTCAGCACGGCCCACGACGCGATCTTCCACGCCTACAACCCGGCCGCGGTCCGCATGCACCAGCACCTCTCCCTGTCCATGCTGGCCCATACGCTCACGGAGATGGACGCCATCGTGGAGCCCAACGGGCAGACCCTGCTGGACAACTCGCTGGTGCTGTTGGCCACCGAGTACGGGGAAAACCACATCGCCGAGCCGGCCTTCCACGCCGTCTTGGGCGGCGGCGAGCGCTTCAACCCGGGGTGGTACGAGCAGCCGCTCTTGCCGTCGGACGTCTACCATCAGGCCATGGCCGCCTATGAGATCGACTCTGGCATCCCCACGCGCTGGCCTGCCTACGTGGAGACGGAGATCCCAGGGTTCCGCAATCAATAGGTCCACCACGTAGCGGCAGCGACCTTCGCCGATGGCGTAGGGCTGGCGATGCTCTGCAGCAGCATGCCCATGCCGACCTGGCGATGATCGGGCTGGTAGTACTCGGGCTCCTCGTAGCCCCCGAAGCTCCACGAGCTGACCCACACCCGAGTGAGCGCCTCTTCGATGAACCAGGCGACCGGATGCCACGGACGGGCCACTGCCGTCGACCATGGTTCCATCCGGCACTCGAATTACGAAAGCGAGCCGGGCGCCCCCATACGAGGGTGCTTGCATCGGCGCCGAGTGCCCATCGCGATGCGGTCGCCGACGGTGGAAGGATCACGGCGACCGACGAGCACCCTTGCCAGCCACGATGCGCAGGGCCAAAGTGGATGGCTGTATGGTTGTGTCGCTCCGCTCGCGTTCACTCATCGGCACGCTGGTGCTCGGTGGAGCATGCGGTCCATCGGCGGCGCCGAGCGATGGTGGTGCCAGCGGTTCCACGACGGCAACCTCGGGGACCTCGAGCGGCGCGCTTTCGGCCGAGGCCTCCGGCACCACGGAGAGTGCCACCGACTGCCCCGAGTCCGATCTTCCCGAGCCGTTCTGCCACGTATTCTGGCCTCACGAGACACTGAGCATTCCCACGGCCCTGCTGTCGAACGTGCGTGACGGCGTGCGCCCGAGCGTCGTGTACGACCGGGACCAATCGAGATTGTTGCTGGTCAACCCGCTCGACCCAACCGAGGTATTCGTCGAAGGCCCGCCCACCGTCGAGCTCCCCCCGAGCTTCACCCCGACGGTCGGGGACATCGATGGGGATGGAGCGGAGGATCTCGCGTACTACGCCGGGAACGACCCGCAGGAAGTCGCGGTGTACCACGGCGACAGTCTCGACTACTGGACCACGGTACCCGCTGGAACCGGGTTCGCACGGATGGTCGGGACCGTCGATGTGGACGGCGACGATGCGGCCGAACTCCTCGTCGCCGAGATCGACGACGACGGCATGACCTTCAATGCGTTCGGCGCCGACGGGGCCGAACTGCAGCTCGAACAGTCCGCGCAGACCGGGGTCGGATGCATCGTCGGGGCCCCCGCGCAAGCGGACTTCAATGGGGACGGGCGCACCGATTTACTCTTCGCGTGGCCCGAAGGTTGCGAGCCGTATCTGGAGGCGTCCAACACTCCCCGACAGGTGACGACCGTGCTCGCGGCCAGCGAGCCCTCGCCCGAGATGGTCTTCAGCCATTCGCCGCAACCGGTGTGGGCTCGCGACGTCGAGGTTGCGGATCTCGACGGCGACCGCGACGCCGAGCTGATCATCGTCGAGAGCATGGACGTCATCGTCGTCATGAACTGGCGCGATGGTGCCTTCGTCGAACAAGAGCGGCTGAGCGTCCCCGCTGGATATCACGACGTCACCCTCGACCAAGTCGTGGCGGGGAACTTCGCCAACCGAGGCCTCGGCAGCGGCGTGTTCGTGGCCCCTCTCCTTCCCGACCACGAGGATTTCGTGCCCGGGGAGGGCTCCTTTGGCGTCCTCTTCCGCGCCGATGTCTCACCGCAGTTCATGGAAGTCGCGTGGACCGGGGTGTTTTACGGCACCGATCTGAACGACGACGGAGCCGCCGACTTCTTTGCCCGGCGGGATGGCACGCCCGGAGTATTCGTTTCGACGTCACAGTAGCCCGACCCACCGATAGAACCCGATGTCGCTATCGGGTCTTTCGCCATTGCTTCGAGAACGACGAACCAATGACATCACGACGATTGTGCGCCCGCGTCCTTGCGCTCGTTCGAGAGGCAGAGATTCTAGCGGCAGCGGCCTTCGCCGATCTCGTAGGGCTGCGCGGCGAAGGGGCGAACCTGCTTGAGCATGAGCCTGCCCTCGGCCGTGATCTTGAACTCGAGGTCGAGCATGACCTTGGTGTCCTCGGGCGGCTCGGCATCGACGGGATAGACGTCGGCGATGTTCTGCAGCAGCGTGCCCAGCTCCAGCAGCTGGGCGTCGTCGAGCACGACCCCGCCTTCGGGCACCAGCGACGACTGCACGACCCGGTCGACCGAGACGGTGCCGTCCCCGACCCGTATGCGATTGAGCTCCGCCACCAAGCCCGGCGTGGAGCTGACCACGGGCACCTCGCCGCGCTGGACGTTGATGGTGTAGCGCGGGTCCTCGAGCTCGGTGGGGTTGCCGGTCAGGGCCACGCCGTTGGCAAGTTCATCGACGAAGCGTGGATTGGCCAGCATGCCCATACCCACCTGGCGGTGGTCGAGCTGGTAGTACTCGCGCTCCTCGTAGGCCCCGAAGCTCCAGAGGCTGGCCCATACCCGGGTGAGCGCCTCGGACATCGGCTTCGACCGGCGCCCCGCCTCGCAGGCCGACTCGGCGTCGGTGGGCGCATCGAGGGCACAGCCGGAGACCGACTGATAAAGGCCCGCCCCGTTGAAGCTCAGGCTGTCCTCGGCGTTCGAGGAGGAACGAAAGCGAACCATGGTGGTCGCATCGCCGAACTCGGCTTCGATCTGGGTTCGCAAGCTCTCGAGCAACGCGGGGTCGACCACGCCGTGGGTCTCGATCTCCTCGCGCAATGCGGTCAGCCACTGCTCGCGGCGCTCGGCGTCGGAGCGGAAGATGGCGTCGTCGAGCCAGCGCTCGAGCGTCGCGGCGTAGGTCAACCGCTCGACCCCGCCCTCGACCGGAACCTCCCACTCGTTGGCCTCCATGAAGGCAAAGTACGCGCCCATCGGCACGCCAAAGCCACGCACGACGTGCTCGGTGTCACCGACCGAGCGCAGCACGGCCAAGCCGGTCGCCTTGGCGCCGTAGCGGGAGACGGCCGCGGTACGCTCGGCCGCGGTGGCCACGGGGATGGCATCGAGCGAAGTGGGCTCGGTGCCGTCGCGATCGGGGGGAGCATTGAGCTCAGCGCGCGGGCGTTGCTGCGCCCAGTGAGCCTCGGCCTCCTCGACCGTCGCCTCGCGCACGGAGTACTCGGTGGGCAAGACCTCGAGGCGAACGAGCTGCCCCTCGAAGGGCTCGAACACGTCGAGGGCATTGGCGACGTGCACGTTGGGCGTGCCCCGCAGGGCCGACAGCACGTTGAGGTGAGTGAGGATGTCCTGGCGCGCCCCGGTGACCGCCGCCGCCATCACTCCTTCGAGAGTCACGGGCGGCTCGTCGACGACCACGATGTCCTGCCAGCCGAAGGGGCCGATGCGTCCGTCGACCAGGTCGTCGTCGGTGAAGCGGCGCACCCGACCAAAGGCCAGCCCGGGCGTATAGGCTTCGTACTGCGGGCCGGGAGCCTCGGCGACGATGGTCACCGGGAAGGGCGGGTCGTCCCAGGTCTCGGCCTGCTCGACGTGCAGCGGCGAGTCGGGGTGGTAGCTGAGTTCGCCCGCCCCGAAGCGGTCTTGGAGCTGACGATAGACGCCGTAGATCTGCTCCTGGCTCAGCCACTCGTCCTCGTCGCCGAGGATCTCGACGGTGAAGATGAAGCGCTCGCCTTGCGGCCCGGGCACGCTCAGCTCGGAGATGGTGCCGCCGTAGTACTCGCGGGTCTCACGGGCCAGGATGAGCGCCTGGTAGTCCTCGTAGGTGACGCCGGGGAACAACGGCTCGAACGCCTCGGCGAGCACGCAGAAGTGCGTGCGGTACCAGTTGGTGTCGGCGATGAGGATGGGCAAGCGCGGGTCGGGCACCGCGGGCACGAAGTACTTGGCCCCGCGGCTGAACGAGGCGTGGTTGCCGTGGCCGATGGAGAGCCGTCGCCACGTGTCTTCGTCGGGGAGGTCGTGGGTGCAGGCGGAATGTCCCACTCGCTGCTCCGCCTGCGCACATACGTCGGGATGCGGCTCGCACCCCGCGACCGGGTCGCCCCAGGTGCCGGGATCGCAATAACAACGATCGATCACCGGATCGCAGGTCGCATGCTCCCCGCAGGTCTGCGCGCATTCGTCCGCGGCAGCGTCGTCGCCTGTCTCCGTGCGACAGCCCGCGGCCCATACCAGCGCCGCACCGGCCAACCACGGCACGACCATGTTCCACCCATAAGCCAAGGACTTCAGTATAGCCGGTCCTCGGCGTTTGCCAGGTTCGACCCTCGCGACGTCGACCCCCTGACACCAAAGTCATACCGCGGCCTCTACGCGAAGCATGACGTCTCGGGCCGAGGTTTGGACACTCGTCGACCCGGTGTTAGGTTCAACGCATGACCATGATTTCTAGACTGACCTTGGCGTGCATCCTCGGCATGTGTGCCGTGCCCAGCTTGGCCCACGCCACGACCGGCGCCGGAACGGCAGGACCGGGCGGCGACACGGGGCCAGGCAACGGCGAGACCAGCGAGCCCAGTGACGAGAGCACGGGCGACACTGGGGGCGACAGCGGTACGGCGGGCGACGGCACGGCCGGCATTCCGGGCTCGACGAGCTTCGGTGGCGAAGAATCGGGCAGCACTTCGGGTGCAACCACGGCCGGCGACGACGGTGGCAGCGACGACGGAAGCGACGACGGTGGCTGCTCCATTGGTTCCCGCGACGCGGCGCCCGGCGTGATGGCGCTCGGCCTGCTCGGCTTGTTCGCGATGCGTCGCCGTCGCTGATTCGATGCCCTCCCCCAACGAAAGGCCCCGCCCTCGACCAATGGTCGAGACGCGGGGCCAAAACTTTTGGTCGGGAGCGAACGAGCGTGGGCTCAGGCGGCAGCCGGCAGCGCGCGCTTGTTGAGACCCGACTGCACCACGGCCATCCCGATGGGACCGAGGAACGCGATGAGGATGAAGGCCAAGGCCCCGCCGGTCTCGCCTCCGGTCGCCGTCTCGACACCCGAGGACCACTTCCACAGCCACAGCAGGTTGAGGATCGGAATGATCAGCATCCACGCGGTGGGGATCTGGGCGCCCACGGAGTTCATCTCGGTCTTGGTCGAGACCAGCCAGATGAGGGGATAGATCCCCAAGGTGAACATTCCCAGGAGTAGAACGACGACGGGCGAGCGGGCGGTCATGGTGGTTTTCCTTGCATCCCGATAGACGGAAGACCGAGCCGGCCGTCGCACGTTCGTGGCAAAGAAAACGCATCAATTGACCATGGCCGCTCCGCGGGCCGCTGCCTAGCTTGTTCGCGGAGGTCGTGCGACCGATGGTGGAAGTCTCGGCGTGGGCTGCAATGGCGGCCGGAGCATCGCTTCAGCGGCACCGAGTGACCCTCCCTTCGTTGGGGGATTCACAGGTCGAGGTCGAGGTCACCCACTGTGGGATCTGCCGCAGCGACGTGCACCTGGTCGACGATGACTGGGGCTCGAGCCAATACCCGGTCATCCCCGGACACGAGATCGTCGGGGTCGTGCGGGACCATGGCGAGCGGGTCATGGGCCTTGCCCCCGGCACTCGGGTCGGCGTGGGCTGGCAATCGGACTCCTGTCAGGTTTGCCCCTCGTGCATCGAAGGGCACGACAACCTGTGCCGACGACAGCAGCGAACCTGCGTCGGTCGTAGCGGAGGGTTCGCCCGACGGGTCCGTGTGGACGGCCGCTTCGTCTACCCGCTCCCCGAGGCGCTCCCGAGTGAAGAAGCCGCGCCATTGCTCTGCGCGGGCGCGACCGTGTTCGCGCCCCTGCGGCGCTTCGGCATCAGCCCGGGCGCACGCGTCGGTGTGATCGGACTGGGGGGCTTGGGTCACCTCGCGGTGCAGTTCGCCCGGCAGTTCGGAGCCGAGGTCACCGTGTTCACCAGCGACCCGGACAAGGGAGCGCTGGCCAAGGAGCTGGGGGCCAGCCGCGTGGTCGCATCGGCCGATCGAGACGCACTCAAAGGCGAACGCAACCGCCACGACCTGATCGTCTCCACGGTGCACGTCGAGCTGCCGTGGTCGAGGTACGTGGGCGCGCTGGCGCCTCGAGGCACGCTGTGCCTGCTGGGCATGCCGCCCAAGCCGATCTCCGTTCACGCCGGGCTCCTGGTCGAAGGGCAGCGCAACCTGACGGGCAGCGTGGTGGCGTCGCGCTCGATGATCCGCCAGATGCTCGCGGTCGCAGCGGAGCGCCGCGTTCGACCGATGGTGGAGACCATGGCCATGGAAGACGCGGAGCGGGGGCTCCAACGCGTTCGTGATGGCCAGGCTCGCTTCCGGGTGGTGCTGGCGGCCTCATGATGTTGGGCACCCACATCCTGGGCTCGGGCAGCGTGCTTCCGGGGCGACTGGTGCCCACGTCAGAGGTCTGCGCTAAGGCCTATCCCCACCGCACGCCGCAGCAGCTCGAGGAGCGCACGGGGATCGCCAGCCGCTGGTGGGCGCATCCGGGCACGACGCGGGCCGAGGTCTCCGCCCAGGCGCTGGACAAGGCCCTGGCCCAGGCGAAGCTGCCCGCGGGGAAGCTCGAGCGCATCATCTACGTGGACTCGACGGGCGGCGACCGTCGACTGCCCGCCACGAGCAACGCGGTGGCCGAGGCCCTGGGCCTCGAGGGTAGCTGCGACTGCATCGACCTCAACAACGCCTGCGTCGGCTTCCTCTCCGCGATGGACTGGGCGGCCCGCTGCACCGCGACCGGCCTCGGCCCCGTGGCGGTCGTGACCACCGAGCTGTGGTCGCACGTCATCGATCCCTCCGAGCGTCGCACCTATGCCGTGTTCGGAGACGCCTCGGTCGCCACCATCTTCGGGCCCGCCCGCGGCAACTCGGGAGTCGTCGCCAGCTGGCTGCGCAACGACGGTCGCCTGCAGGGCAGCGTCAGCTGCCGCCACGCGGGGAGCACCTGCGTCCCGGAGTTCGTCCGCTTCCAGGTCAGCGGCTCGCAGATCGGCGAAGAAGCCACCGACGCCATCGTTCGCAGCATGCACGAGGTGCTCGACCGCGCCGCGATCACCTTCGACGAGGTGCGCTGGGTCCTGCCGCATCAACCCAACGGCCGCATGCTCACCACCATCCTCGAGCGCATCGGCCTCGACCCCTCTCGCACGCTCCCCTTGGTCCGCGAGGTGGGCAGCGTGGGCGCAGCCTCGGTGCCGCTGGCCCTCGATCGCCTCATCGAGCGCGGCGACCTGAACGCGGGCGACCTCGTGCTGCTCTCCGCGGTGGGAGCCGGGATCGGCTTCGGCTCCATCCTCTACCGGGCGGGCGAGTGATGCCGACGTCCTCGCTGGCCATGGCGCACTGGCTCGCGACCATGAAGCGGTGGCGTCGGTACTTTCGCTATCGAGTCGAGGGCTTCGAGCACCTGGCCAGCCACGACTGCCACGTGGTGGTCGGCTACCACGGCCGTCCCCTCGCCTACGACCTGTTCATGCTCGGCGCGCACGTGCACGACGAACTCGGCTACCTGCCGGTCGCGCTCGTGCACCGCGGGTTCCTGCGCAATGCGTACCTGCGCTGGCTGACCGAGGGGCTCGAGTGGGCGACCGGCCGCGGGCCACAGCTCGAAGACGCCGTCGCCCGCGGCCGCCACATCATCATCGCGCCGGGGGGCGACCGCGAGGGGCTGAGGCCAGGATGGGTGCGCTACCGCGTCGACTGGGGCGACCACCTCGGCTACCTGCGCTTCGCCATCTCGCGGCGCCTGCCCATCGTGCCGGTCGCCGCCAGCGGGGTCGACGATGCCTACTTCGGGCTCGTCGACGGCCATCGCCTGGCCGGCAAGTCGTGGCTGCGGCAAGCCCTGCCGCCGTGGATCGGGGTGGGCCCGCTCGGCCCCTGGCCCTTGTCGCCGCCCTTCCCCGCCAAAGTCCACCAAGTCATCGGTTCCCCCATCACTCCCACGGAGTACGGCGAGCTGTCACGGGACGACCGCGACGGTCTGCTCGCCCTGCACCGTGACGTGCAGTCCCGAGTCCAGCGTCTACTCGACCGGGCTCGGTCCGCGACCTCTTCTTCCAGCAAGCGAGCATCCCATGCCAAGCACTCCTTCCATCGATGAACGGTGGGTCCTCATTCTCGGCGGGACCTTCGGCGCGGGCGCAGCCATTGCCGGCGCCTTGGCCCGAGATCCGGGCCTGAACGTCCTGGCCTTCCACCGCGGCAACCATCCCGAGGGCGCGGACGAAGTACGGCAAGCGGTGGAGGCCGCCGGGCGCCGCGTGATCTTCATCGAAGCCGACGCCGGGCGACCGCCCGTGATCGAAGAGCTCTCCGACCGGGTGCTGGAGGCGATCGGCACGGGGAAGATTCACATGTTCGTGCACTCGATCGCCGACGCCTCGGTGGGGCAGCTGTGCACGGGCGAGCGCTGGCTGCACCCCAAGCAGTTCCTCAAGACCTTCGACAGCATGGCGCACTCGTTCGTCTACTGGACGCAGCAGATGCTCCGCAAAGACCTGCTGACCCCGGGAGCACGCCTGCTCGCCCTGGACAACGCGATCAACGAGTCGCTGCTGGTCAACCTGCCCGTCATCGCGGCCGCCAAGGCCTCACTCGAGGTCTACGTCCGGCACCTCGCGCTCGAGCTGGGGCCGCAGGGCTACCGCGTCAACGCGCTCAAGTTCGGTACCGTGGAGACGGCCGCCCTCAAGTGGATCTTCCCCGCCGAGGTCTGGGAAGAGGTCAAGGCGGTGCACCATCGGATGCACCCGGCGGGGCGGATGATCACGTTGCCGGAGGTCGCTCGCTTCGTCTCGGTGCTCGCCTCGGAGCCCGGCGCCTGGTTCAACAGCGCCATCATCGATTTCACGGGCGGCCAGATGCACGGCGTGTATCAGCACCTGATGGACTACGTCATCGACCGCACGCAGACGCCGCTGCCATGCGACGCGGAGTAGCCCTGGTCACGGGCGCGTCTCGGGGCCTCGGCCTCGCGACCGCCGTGGCCTTGGTGCGCCGTGGTTTTCGAGTCTTGGCCACCATGCGGAACCCCGCCCGGGCCGAAGCGCTGCGCGAGGCGGTAGCGCGCCATCACTTCGACCCCGACGATCGGAGGTCGTTGCAGGTCCTCCGCCTCGATGTCGACGACGCCGAAGCCACGGCCGAGTTCAGCGAGCGAATGCTCGTCGAGCACGGGGCGGTGGACGTGCTGGTGAACAACGCGGGCATCATGGCCGAAGGCTTCGCCGAGGAGTTCGACGAGGCGGAGCTGCGTCGACTCTTCGAGACCAACTTCTTCGCCGCCACTCGCCTCACCCGCGCCTTCGTCCCGGCCATGCGTGAGCGGCGACGCGGCTGGGTCATCAACGTGTCGAGCATCGGGGGGCGCTTCGCCGTGCCGAGCCATGCGGGCTACCACGCCTCGAAGTTCGCCCTCGAGGGCTGGTCCGAGGCCCTCCGCTACGAGCTGCGCCCGTTCAACGTGTTCGTGACGCTGGTCGAGCCCGGGGTCTTCGATACCGAGATCTTCGGCACCTCGCTGCGTCGGGTGGGAGACGGCGCGAACGGTCGCGGCCCCTATGCTCGACTCGCGCAGCAGCTCCGTACCGCTTCCGATCGTGTGCGACGACGCTGGGCGGGCGTACCGAGCGAGGTGGGCGAACGCATCGCGAGCATCGCGGTCACGCCCAAGCCGCGACTGCGGTATCCCGTGGGGCTCGACGCGTGGGCGAGTCATGCCGCGGGCTCGGGAATGGTCACTCGGCTGTGGGAGCGCACGGTCTCGCAATGGTCGAAGGGATGACCGAAACGGTGAAGTTCGAGGAGATCCTGGGCTTCCTCGAGCATGTGCCGGCCCTGCGAGGGCTCGACCCGGCGCTGCGCCGACGGCTGGCGGAAGGGCTCGAGCTGAAGCGTCACGGCGACGATGCGTCGCTGCAGCGCGGCCGACCGACTCACGCGGCGGATCCCCTTCGCTTCATCGTCCACGGGCATCTACTCCGAGGGACCGCGCTGTCGGCCGAACGAGCGGGAGGCCGCATCGCCACCGCCGGCTCGCTCGTCGGGTTGCTGGCGGTGGATGCTTGGGCACGCGCGCGCGGCCTCTTTGCTGGGGCTCGGCATGGGACCCAGGCCCGACGAGACCTGCGATGTCACGGAGCGGTGTGGGCCCTGGAGCTGCCCGCGGCGCGCTTCGACGATGTCCTCGGTTCACCGGACGCCACCGAGCTTCGCGAGCACCTGCTGCGGCTCGTCCCCGCCGATGTTCATGCGCCCCGGATCGTGGAACAACTGCGACGACAGCCCGCCTATCGTCGCGCCGATCCCCGGGCTCTCCTGCGCGTCGTGGAGCGGTCGCCATCGCGGTCTTGGCGGAGCGGAGACTCGCAGCCGGTCGATGCGGGGCACCTGCACTACGTCATCGCGGGTGCCCTGGACATCGCTGGAGACCGATACGAGCACCTGGTCGCGGGAGAGCTCGAATCCGAGGGCGCCGTGCCGAACGACGAACGAGGCCGACCTATGGAAGCGGCCGCGGGCACGATGACGGTGGACATCCCGCGCGAGGATCTCGAGCGGGTCCGCCGAGGGAGCCGCCCCGCACGGCTCCCTCATGCCACCGATCCCCGCGCCTTGCCGATGGTGGTCGTGCTCCACGACCCGGACTGCGCCCCCGATGAATGGGCGACCGAAGCGGGACACCGGGCCTTGGTCGACGCCATGGCGCAGCCCTTCGAGGAGCGGGTCGCTTCACTGCGCGTGGTCTGGTCGACGTCACCGACGGAGGTCCCCCACCCGCTGCAGCCGCCCACGCTGCTGTCGTTGGATCCGAATGAAGCGCTCGAGCACCAGCTCGCCCGGGGGCTCATGGCGTTCGCCCGAGATTGGGGCCCCTTTTTCGATCGCGTGGTCGTCGATACGGGTGCCATCGCCGAGACCCGACGAGCCTGCGCCGCCGTCTGGCGAACCGTCGCGACGCTGCAGTGCCCCGCCACGCTGGCCTACGTCATCGACTTCGCCCGAGCCTGGGCCGAGCTCCCGCGCCGACTCGGCCTGCTCCCCCCCGTCGAGCTCGTCCCCACCGTCGTGCTGACGACACCGACCTCAGCCCCGCGACCCGACGAGCCTCCCACCCCCTCCGACAGCGCTCGAGCGCTCGGTCGGTGGCTCGCCCGATGCACGACTCGACGCCCGGAGGCCACGCCCCCGACCCCGACCACTCCCCCGTGGCCGCTCGACGCCGTCCGGCTCTCCCCCGCCGACCTGACCCGTGCCCAACGCTGGGCCCGAGCGCTGACCTCCCGTCGCGTTGGGCTCGCCATCGGAGGCTCGGGCATCCAGTCCCTCGTCGCGCTGCCCTTGATCCGCGGCTTGGCCCAACGCGGCATCCCCATCGACCACTACGCGGGCACCAGCGTGGGCGCCTTCATCGGCGTGCTGCATGCGGCCCGGGGTGAGGCCGGACTCGAGCCCGTCGAGCACGACTGGCCGGGACTCCAGCTGGCCGTCCTCCACGGCTATCGACGCGGCGACGCCCTCCGACGATGGCTCGCCGAGGCCACGCACGACATCGACCTGAGCGCCCTGCCCTCGCCCGCCATCGTGGTGTCGACCCGGGCGGAGACCCTCGAAGCCCACCTCCACACCTCGGGGCCCGCCGCGTGGGCCTGCCTGGCCAGCGGCTCCATGCCACCGATGGCCCCGACCTTCATCGGCGGCCGCCGATTCGTCGACGGAGTGGTGGCCGCCGACCTCCCCGCCGCGGCCTTGCGCTCGGCCGGGGCCGCCCTGGTGCTCGGCGTCCAGGCCATGCCCCCCGTGAGCCGCGAGCCGGCGTGGGCGACCGCCGTGCAGTCGCGCCGCGGCGGTCCATGGGCCCCGCTCGCCCCCGCCCGCCGCTTCTGGGACTTCGCCCGCTCGTACCTCGCGTTCGCCCGCCGAGCTGCGCAGAGCGAGACCCCCCACGCCGACCTCGTGCTCCACGGCTCCATCGAGCACACCCTGGCCGGCTTCTTCTGGCAGGGCGCTCGCATCGTCGACGACACCACCCGCCACGAAGACCTCGAACACACGCTGAACGCGGCCGAGGCCCACTGGCGCGCCCTGACTCGCCGCAGCCCCCGACGGGTCGACATCGAGCCCGATACGGGGCGTGTGCGCACGGGCGAAGCGATCGACCTGAGCCTGAGCTCGGGTGTCGAACCTCGGCCCAGCGCCGATGCTCACGCACTGCTCGCCCGCCTGCACCGCTGGCTCGAACATCGCCCCGATCTCCGCCTACGCGTCACGCTCGAGCTCGATGCCGACGCCGATCCGGCAGCGTACGAACGAGCCTTGGAGACGCTGGCCCCCAACGCCGAACGAACCATCGAGCGCGGATCCGGCCGCGCCCGCCTGCGCCTCGCCGTGGAGGCCGCCCCGTAATGCACCGCGCCCTGACCACCATCGAGCGCAGCTTCTTGGCCATGGCCGAGCGCATGGTGATGAACCCCGTCGTCATGGTGCGCTGCCGCGGCACGCTGCCCCCCGATGCCCTGCGCAGCGCCATCGAACGCGTTCAGGCGCGACACGACGCGCTCCGCGTTCGAATCGTGCGCGATGCCTCCCCCTGGTTTTCGCCGCGGGGGGTGGGCGTCGCTCCGCTCCGCATCGTGAACCGTCGCGACGAGCATCACTGGCAGCAGGTCGTCCGCGAAGAACTCAACGACCCCTTCGACGTCGAGCGGGGGCCGCTGGTGCGCTTCGTGCTGGTGCAGGGCGCCGACGCGTGCGAGCTGCTGTGCGTCACCGACCACGTCAACGCCGACGGCCGCTCGGGCCTGTTCGTCCTGCGTGACGTCTTGCGACTCGTGGACGACCCGTCCCGACGCTTGGTGCCGCTGCCGGACGCGGGCTGCCTCGACGAGCGCCTCCCCGGCGGCGTCTTCGACCTCGGCCGGGTGCCTCGGGCCCTCCGCGGCATCATGGGTGACCGTTCGCGCTGGCTGACCCAGGCGCGCGCGGCCTACCGAGACGAGCGACGACGACTCCAGGGAGTCCCGCCGCCGCCCGCGACCGCCCGTCCGCGCATCGACTTCGTGCATCACCCCCTCGACCCGGAGCGCACGCGAGCGCTGGTCCAGGCCTGCCGCGCCCACGACAACACCGTCCAGGGCGC
Source organism: Myxococcota bacterium (assembly GCA_039028615.1). Lineage (GTDB taxonomy): Bacteria > Myxococcota_A > Polyangia > Nannocystales > Nannocystaceae > Paraliomyxa. The sequence continues at coordinate 64,525 of JBCCHT010000055.1, forward strand.
GCTCACCATCGCCTGCGCCCACGCCCTGGCCCACGTCCGCGGTCACCTGGTTCGGCGCCGCCGTCCGAAGATCGGCCGCATCAGCCCCATCGACATTCGTTCCGCGCTCGAGCCCTCGGTCGGCGAACACTTCGGGATCTTCGCCTGGGCTCCGACCTCGGTTCATCGCCCCCACGTGGGCGCGGACTTCTGGGACCTGGCCTCGGCCGCCAGGGCTTCCCTCGCGCGAGCGCGTCGCCCGTGGGCGCTGGCCGGGCTGCGGCGCGTCATCGATGCGGTCGAGATGCTCGACCTGCCCCTCGATGGCTCGTCTCGCTGGCCTCACGCGATGTTCGACGCCTCGATGGTCGTCAGCAACCTCGGTCGCATCGAAATCCCGCGGCGGGTCAGCGCCACCGAGATCCGCTCCTTCGGCTTCTTCGCCATGATCCCCAACGTCGACTTCGTGCTCGGCGTGCAGACCCTCGACCAGCTCGAGCTCGATTTTTCCTACTGCCCCGAGCGCATCGACGCCGCCGCGGTGAAGCGCATCGCCGTCGAGGTCGAGGCCATCCTCGACGCCGCCATCGGGGGGACCCCGCGGGGCTGCGCCCGGCAGCTCGGCTTTCGCTGAACCTCGAACAGCTCGGCGACGAGCTCTTCCCGCGTCGTCACCCCCCGCTTGCGATACAGCGCCGCCAGCTGGTTGGCGACCGTGCGCTGCGAGGTCGATCGCGTCGTCGCGATCTCGGCATTGGAGTGCCCCTCGAGGACCAACGCGAGCACCTGGCGCTCCGCGGGCGTGAAGCACTCGGGCAGCGACGGCAGGGGCGCAGAGACGATCCACGCCTCCATGCCCAGCACCACGATCGGCTGGAACTCGACGTCCTCCTCCGAGGGGTTGGCGGCCGCACGCAGCCGCACCGAGACCTCGATCAGCGAGGCACGGGAGCTCACCCCCAGCTTGTCCATCGCGCCTCGCAGCACCCGGCTGAAGGTCGACGGCGACTCGCCCACTTCGGCCGCCCCGACCTTGTTCGACATGCCCGCCGCAGCCCGCCCGATCACCCGATGCTCGCGGGGCGTCAGCGCCAGCGCCCGGGTCCGTCGCGGCGATGCCCGCACGATGGCCAAGCGCCTGCGCTCACGGCCCCGCGGCGGGGACGCCAGCCACCACTGCCCCGACAGCAACGCACGCCACGGGCACGCGTCCTCCCAAACCCTCGACCTGGACTCCAGCTCCACATTCGAAGACGTTCCTGGACCGAGGCGATCGGATCACGACAATCCGAGAGCCGGGCCCAACCCGCCGAGCTGAAGTGTTTTTCTTACAACGGAGCTACTCGCGCGTCCCCGCGCCCAGCCCCAGCCGCGCCCACTCGACGAAGCGATCCGGGCTGGTGGGATCGAGACTCACGATGGAGATCGTGTTCTCGCCCGGATTCGAGACATAGGCCTGCGCGCGCTGATCGTCGACGACGACCTCGTAGGCGCCTTCGCCCACCGGGATCGACGCGAGGACCCGAAAGCTGCCCAGGCCGATCACCGACAGCCGGCCATCGGTCGCACAGGTCACCAGCGCGAGCGACTCCCCCGGGGTCGCGTCCTCGTCGCCCACGGGGGGCACGGGGCGATGCACGGCCAGGACGTTCGGGTTGTCGCACAGCGGGATCGCGCCGATGATCGTGTTGGCCAGATCTCCATCGTCGTCGACGCTGGTGTCGACCCGCAGCAGACCGGGCGGCGTGGTCTGGACGACGAGCAGGCGATCGCCCGTGTCGTCCTCGAACGCCATGTCCCCCATGTACGGCCGCCCCTCCACGACCTGCGGGTTGATGGTCTGCAGCGCGATCTCTTCTCCGGGCAGGATGAGATCCAACCCCTCCGCGACGGTCAGCTGCCGCATCCCGGGAAAGTAGCGATGCGCGGCATAGGCGACCGGTCGACTGCAGTCGACGCTCGTGTCTGGCGCCCGCTCGGGATCGCAGGGCCGCACGGCCACGCTGAAGCCCCCGAACAGCTCCTCTTCTTCGAAGGGCGCCGCGCGAAAGAAGCCCCCTTCGACGTCGGCGAGCTCGGGCCCGTTGTCCCCGTCGAGCGCGATCAAGGCCAAGGCCTCGCCGAGCACCTGGGGCGCATAGGCGAAGCGCGCTCCGTTGGTGTCCACCGAGATGCGAGACAGCTCGTTGGGCATGCGGGCGTTGGCCGAGCGGGTGATCTCGTGGGTCACCCCGCAACGCCCGGCATCGTCCTGGCCGCAGTCGAGGGTCACCCCGTCTTCGCCCGGCAGCACGTCGACCCACGTGACCGACACGGGGCTGCGCGTGGGCATCAGCAGCCGCAGCGGGCCCTCGGGGCCGCCCGGTCGATCGATGGCGATGTTGGCCGCCCCCGTGCCCAGCCGCACCGTGGTCTGGGCGTCGATGAACGCGGAAGGATTGCACTCGATGGTGGGGTCGTCGGCCGAGACCCTTCGACAAGGACGGCCGCCGTCGCCCGCGTCGGCCGGGTCGGCGAGCGCCATGAACAGCGCATCGAGGTCGACGGCCATCAGCGTGCCGTCTTCCTGCTGGCGATCCCAGTTGCCGTTGGTCACGAAGAGCACGGGCCCGGTGGGGCTCACCGCGAGCCCGGAGGGCTGCCGCAAAGCGTCGAGCGAGGGCAGCTGCCCCGGGTCGGGCTGGCACGCCGCCGCGACGAGCACGACGCTCGTCGACAGCACACGCAAGAGCCGAGGCACCACCCGTCGAGCATGGCATGCACAGCCGCACGAGTGCGAATGACGAGCCGTCGCGGCCCCGGATCGGCCCGCACGAGCCGCCTGAGTCCAAGCCCACGCCCCGGCTACGAATCGAGCCCCAGCGCCCGCGCGGCCCAGATCGCGTCGTAGGCCGCCCACGAGGCCCCCGTCGCCACGAGCGCCCCGGCCACCCGCAGCCAGGGCCCGACCGCGTCACCGATCCCGGCCAGGCTGCCTCGACCCGCCACGCGAGCGACGAGCTCCGCCAACGCCCCGACGAGCAGCGCGGGCGTGGCCAGGGTGAGGGCGAGCAGCGCCAAGCCGTGGGCGAGGCGAGCGACGGAGACCTGCGAGCTCGCGTGGAGCCACGCCGCCGGATCGCCGACCGGCCACGCCGCGGTCAGAGCCTGCGCGCCGAGCAGCAAGGGTCGATGCAGGCCCAGCGACAAGGCGGTCGCCGCCACCACGCTCAACGTCAGTGCACGCCACGACGCGGGCCGAGCCTCGAGCACCGTGGCGCTCGCTTGGGCCGCGCCCAACAGCGCATAGCCGGGCAGCGCCACGACCAGCCCGAGCAGTGCACCCAGCATCAGCTCGGCCGCGGCGGCCAGCACCGGATCGACCCCGACCGCCGCCGTCGCGACGGCTCCGTCGGCGGAGGCGAGCACCACCGCGAGCACCCCGGCCACCACCAGCCAGACCCAGCCCACCGTGGCGCGCCACAGCACCTGCACGGACAACAGCGCCCACCAGCGCAGCGCCAGGAGTCCCACGCCGAGCAGGCTGCCGATGGTCTCTTCGGCCACGTCAGCGCTCCGTCGTGCCCACGGCCGACAGCCGCGACCACGTGTCGGCGGTCATGGTCTGCGCCGTCTCGGCCCAGTCCCCGACCACGAAGGCCAACGCGCCCAGCACGGCCAGCCCTCGCAAGACGCCCGCCGCCACCGGATCACTCAGCCCGATGCGCGCCGCGAGCCAACCCGCGACCAGGCTGCCCAGCACCCCCGCCAGCAACAGCGGCAGCACCACCGTCACGGCCAGACCCAGCCCCTCGAGCACCAGCCCGGGCAAGTCGGTCATGCGTAGTAGCCCTCCACCAAGCCGCCGATCACCACGTCCCAGCCGCCGACGGCGAGGAAGAGCAGGAGCTTGAGCGGCAGGGTCACCAGGCGTCCGGGCGCCGACGACAAGCCGAGCAGGGTCAGCGCCTGGGCGACCACCAGGTCCACCAGCACCAAGGGCAGCAGCACCAGCACCGCCATGTGCAGGGCCTCGGTCAGCTCGGTCACCAGGAACCCGGGCACCAACACCCGCGGGTCGTCCACGGGCAGCCCCTGCAGCTCACCGAAAAAGGCGAGCTCCTCCGCCGCGGCATGACGCTCCACGAACGCGCGCAGCGGCTCGAAGACGGGGATCCAGACGTCCCAGCCCGCGCTCGACAGCGCCGCCCAGCCTCCCGCTGCGTTGGCGGCCTCGAAGGTCTCCACCGCCACGGGGGCCATGACCACGCCGGTCACCACCAGCGCCAGGGCCAGCATCGCCGACCAGGGCAGCAGGGCCTCGGCGCCCAAGCCCACCCGCAGAGCCCCCAGGACCACGCTGCTCTTGGCGAACGCGGTCGCGATGGCCAGCACCAGGGGCACCCCGGCCAAGACCAGCCAGGGGACGATCTCAGGCTCCATGGGCCTCCACGGATGCCTCGGCCTCGGCCGGCGTCGGGACCTCGGCCAGCGGCGCCAGCTCGGTCATCAGCCGCGGTGCCGCGCCCGGCCCGGTGCCCACCACCAGCCGCCGCCCCTCGAGTTCGACCACGTGCAGCGCATGCTGGCCGCCCAGGGAGATCGTGCGCCGCGTGGCACCAGAGGCCTCCGTACGCCGCTTTTGCGCCCACAGGCCCAGCAGGGCCAACCCCGCGAGCAACAGGCCCAGCGTGGTCAACGACGAGGCTCCAGCCAGGGCGAGCATCGGCACGCCACCGACGGTAGGGAATCGAGGCCCGCCGACGCCAAAAAGCGGCGAAAAACGGCCGTAAACGCAGCGAGGCGCCCAACCGCGGCTGCGGTGGACGCCTCGAAGACTCGAGCGATGCGGGCGGCTTACTCGCCGACGAGCTCGATGATCGCCATGCGGGCGGCGTCGCCAACCCGCGGGGCGGTCTTGATGATGCGGGTGTAGCCACCCGCGCGCTTCTCGTAGCGAGGCCCGATCTCCGTGAAGAGCTTGTTGAGCACCTCGCGGTCGCGAACCAGGCGGCCCGCCATGCGGTAGGCGTGCACGATGCGGGCTTTTTCGTCCTGCGTGCGGCTGTCGGCCGGCTTGGCCAGCAGCTCTTGGACGCCCTTGCTGCGCGTGATGGTCTTCTCGGCGAAGCGACGCAACTCCTTGGCCTTGGCCTCGGTAGTGGTGATGCGCCCGTGCTCCAGCAGCGAGGTCACCATGTTGCGGTACATGGCCTTACGGTGGGACGAGGTGCGCCCCAGGGGGCGCCCAGACTTGCGATGACGCATGGCGGTCGGTCCTTACTAAATCTTGCGGAGGATCAATCCGCCGCGGGGGGCGGGCCCTGCCAGTTGGGGATCTTCATGCCGAGGGCCAAGCCCATCTGCGCAAGAATCTCCTTGATCTCCTTGAGCGACTTGCGGCCGAAGTTCTTCGTCTTCAGCATCTCGGCCTCGGTCTTCTGCACCAGGTCGCCAATGTAGTGGATATTGGCGTTCTGGAGGCAGTTGGCCGAGCGAACGGAGAGCTCCAGTTCGTCGACGGAGCGCCACAGGTACTCGTTGAGCTTGTCTTCCTCGGAGGGCTCGGCCGGTGCGGCCTCCTCGATCTCTTCACGGTTGATGAAGATCGACAGCTGCTCCTTGAGGATCTTGGCCGCGAACGCGACGGCGTCGTCGGGCTTGACGGAGCCATCGGTCCAGACCTCGAGAATGAGACGGTCGTAGTCGGTCCGCTGGCCAACGCGAGCGTTGGTGACGCGGTAGTTGACCTTCTGGACCGGCGAGAACAAGGAGTCGATGGGAATGACGCCGATGGGCGTTCCCTCGGTCTTGTTCTGATCGGCGGTGGCGTAGCCACGACCCATCGCCACCGTCATCTCCATCTTGAGCGTGCCGCCCGTGGACAGAGTGGCGATGTGCTGCTCGGGATCCAGGACCTCGACGCCGGTCGGGGCCTGGATGTCGGAGGCCTTCACCGAACCCTCACCCGACTTGTCGATCGTCAGGGTGCGAGGGTTGGCATCGTCCATCCGAAGGCGAAGCGCCTTGATGTTGAGGATGACGTCGGTGACGTCCTCGACCACGTTCTCGATGGTGGTGAACTCGTGGAGCGCACCTTCGATGCGCACCGAGGTCACGGCCGAGCCCTGAAGCGAGGACAGCAGCACCCGGCGCAGGCTATTGCCCAGGGTGATGCCGTAGCCGCGCTCGAGAGGCTCGCAAGTGAACTTGCCGTAGCTATCGGTGAGCGAATCGGGATCGACCTCCAGCTTCTTGGGCCGGATGAGGTCGCGCCAGTTGCGAGCAATCGTGTTGGGGTCCTGCATGATGCGTGACGCCTCCGCGGACGATGGGTTTACTTGGAGTACAGCTCGACGATGAGCTGCTCGTCGATCTCGGCCGCAATGTCCGAGCGGGAGGGCAGGGCCGAAACCTTACCCTTGAAGTGGTCCTTGTCGACCTCGAGCCAAGCGGGGCGGGGTCCGCGGTCGCTCTTGGCGAGCGCCTCACCGACCTTGGCCACCTTGCGGCTCTTCTCGCGGACCTCGATCACGTCGCCGACGCGGACGAGGTAGGAGGGGATGTCGACGCGCTTGCCGTTGACCATGAAGTGGCCGTGGCGAGCGAGCTGGCGGGCCTCGGCGTGGCTGGCCGCGAAGCCGCAGCGCAGGACCACGTTGTCGAGACGACGCTCGAGCAGCTGCAGCAGGTTCTCACCGGTGACGCCCTTCATGCGGGTGGCACGGTGGTAGTAGCCGCGGAACTGCTTCTCCATCAGCCCGTACATGCGCTTGACCTTCTGCTTCTCGCGAAGCTGCTGGCCATAGTCACTCGGGCGACGGCGACGGCCCTGGCCGTGCTGGCCGGGGGGATAAGGGCGGCGCTCGTAGCCGCACTTCGTCGAGAAGCAGCGATCGCCCTTGAGGTGCAGTCGGGTGTCTTCCCGACGGCAGAGGCGACAAACGGGACCGGTATAGCGAGCCATGGTGGGTCAGACCCTGCGCCGCTTGGGAGGGCGGCAGCCGTTGTGGGGGATGGGAGTGACGTCTTTGATTGCGGTCACGCGCATGCCCGAGGACTGAACCCCGCGCAGCGCCGACTCGCGACCCGCTCCGGGGCCGCTGATGCGAATCATGACGGTCTGCATGCCGTGGTCCTGGGCCCGACGACACGCCTCGTCCGCAGCCAGCTGGGCCGCGAAGGGCGTGGACTTCCGGGAGCCCCGAAAACCACGCACCCCGGCCGAGGCCCATGCGATCACGTTGCCGTTGACATCGCTGACGCTGACCAGGGTGTTGTTGAAGGTAGAGCGAATGTGAACGATCCCCGTGGAGATGTTCTTCTTGACGCGCTTCTTGCCGTGCTTGCTCGTAGCCATTTACGAAACTCGCTCCCGCGCTAGCGCTTCTTCTGCGACACGGTGGCCCGCTTGGGACCCTTGCGCGTGCGGGCGTTGGTATGGGTTCGCTGACCTCGAACCGGCAGGCCACGACGATGTCGTAGCCCTCGGTAGCAACCGAGGTCCATGAGCCGCTTGACGCTCATCTGGACGTCGCGACGGAGGTCACCCTCGACGCGATAGCCCTGCTCGATGACCTGACGGATCGCACTGACTTGCTCGTCGGTGAGGTCGTCGGTCCGAACCGAGGGACCGACCCCCGACTCGCTCAGAATCTTCGTGGCAGTGGAGGTGCCCACTCCGTAGATATAGGTGAGGGCAATCTCGATCCGCTTGTTACGCGGAAGGTCTACACCGGCGATGCGTGCCATGTCTTAGCCTTGCCTCTGCTTGTGCTTGGGGTTCTCGCAGATGACGCGCACGACACCGCGCCTGCGGATCACCTTGCACTTTTCACAGATCTTCTTGACGCTCGCTCTGACTTTCATGGCGGATGAACCTGCGTCGCTCGATAAAGGGTGGGTCGGGTGGGAAGCTTGGGAGGTCAGGCTTCGACGATCGCGACAATGGTGCCGCGGCTTGGGTCGAGGCGTGCTCGGCGAACGCGGACGCGGTTGCCGGTGCGAATCGGACGGGCGAGCCGACCGAGTTCCTCCGAAGGCCCGGCGACTACCACGGTTCCATCGGAGAATTGAAGCCTGAAAAGTCTTTGAGGTAGCTCGGCCGTGACGGTCGCTTCGACCGCTTGCTGGGCCGCGGAGTGCATGCTTTTCCCTCTCCCGGGGCTCGGGAGCGGCGGAGCATGCCACCGCGCATCTCGTTCGTCTACCCGGGTGCGGGGTGATCAATTCTCAATGAGTTAACTCATCCCCTAAAATCGCTCCAATGTCCCGGGATCGCACCAATTCGGGGCTGTTGCCGGCCGCGCACCCAGGCCGAGAAGGGCTCCAGCCGAAGGGAGTCGGCGGATTGTAGCCGCATCGCCCGGGGACAGCCGTTTTTCTCGGGTGCGAATCGGGGAGCCGGACCGGGGCCAAGACTCGCTAGATCGCGGTTTTCACGCGTTCTCGAAGGGAACGAGACGCTGACCCGACCGGCGAGAATCGGGGCGTCGATCCCGGCATCGATCTCCGTCGGACCCGTCGATCCCATTCCCGCGCTCGAGCGACGGCGACCCCTCTCCTCCTCGCGAAGAAAAACGACCGCCGTGTGCATCGTCGGTAGTGACTCGATCGACTTCAGAGGACTGCCATCACTCGAGTGAAGATCTCGTTCGGATCGCCGACGCCGTCGACGGCGACCACGATCCCCTTGCCCTGATAGTGGGCGATGACGGGACGAGTCTCGCTGTCGAACTTGTCCAAGCGAGCGCGCACCTTGTCGGGCTTGTCGTCGGTGCGCTGGTACAGCTCTTCGCCGGTCACGTCGCACACGCCCTCGACCTTCGGGGGGTTGTACTTGATGTGATAGACGTGCCCGCTCGGTGACATGCGGCGACCGGTGATGCGCTCCTCGATGAGATCGAAGGAGACCTGCAGGTCGACGACCTTGTCGATGGTCACCGCGGCATCGAGCGCATCGGCCTGCTTCATGGTGCGAGGGAAACCATCGAGCATGAAGCCGGCCTGGGCCTCGGGCGCGGCGAGAGCTTCCTTCAGCAGGTCGATGACCAGGTCGTCGGGCACGAGCGCGCCCGCGTCCATGAAGCCCTTGGCCTTCTGACCGAGCTCGCTGCCGGCCTTGACCGCGGCACGCAGCAGGTCGCCCGTGCTGATGTGGGCATAGCCGAGCTGCTCCTTGAGCTTCTTGGCCTGGGTTCCCTTACCTGAGCCGGGGGCACCGATGAGGATGATGCCCTTTGCACGATCTTCGCTCATGCCAAGGCTCATACCATCGGGACGTGTACCGGTTCCATGGTGAACGGGGATGCCCACCCAGGAGCGACCGTGAGCGCTCGGAGGCTCGCTTCGGTCCGGTGATGCGCCCCTGCCCTTCAACGAAACAGACGCCCCCAGACGCAACGACGGCCGCCTCCTGAACGGAAGCGGCCGCTGGTGCGCTGAGGCTTCGGGCGCTGGCCCGAGCGCGGCTCAGCGTCGACGTCGAGTGCGTGGCCCCGCGAAGCCCTCGTAGGACCGCGTGACCAAGTGGCTCTCGATCTGCTGGGCGGTGTCGAGGGCCACACCCACCACGATGAGTAGCGAGGTGCCGCCGTAGTAGAACGGCACGTCGAACTTCGTCTGGAGGAAGGTGGGCAAGACACAGACCGCCGAGATGTACCAAGCACCCACGAAGGTCAGGCGCGTCAGCACGAAGTCGATGTACTCCGCGGTGCGCTTGCCGGGGCGAATGCCCGGGACCGACGCGTTCTGCTTCTTGAGGTTGTCGGCGACGTCGGTGGGGTTGAACTGGATCGCCGTGTAGAAGTACGTGAAGAACACGTTCAGGGCGACGTAGACGGTGATGTACAGCCAGCCGTCGTAGCTCAGGGCCCGCGAGAACCGCTGGAGGTACTCGTTCTGAGTCATCCCCGCGATCTGGTTGGGGAACATCAGGATCGAGCTGGCGAAGATGGGCGGGATGACGCCGGCGCTGTTGATCCGCAGCGGCAGGTAGTTGGCGTTGCCGCCGAACATCCGCCGCCCCTGTACCCGTTTGGCGTACTGAACGGTGATGCGCCTCTGGCCGCGTTCCATCACCACGATGAACGCGATGACGAGGATCGCCATGACCAGCAACAAGGCGAGGGTCATGGGCCCGAACGAGTCGGGATCGTCCTGCTGCTTCTGGAACAGCTGGTACACCGCCAGCGGGAAGTTCGCGATGATGCCGGCGAAGATGATGAGCGAGATGCCGTTGCCGATGCCGCGCTCGGTGATCTGCTCGCCGAGCCACATCAGGAACACGGTGCCGCCCGTGAGCGTCAGGACCGTCTCGATCTGGAAGCCGATGCCGGGATCGATGACCAGGGTCTGGCCGGCGGAGTTCTGACCCTCGAGCCAGCTCGCCATGAAGTAGCCCTGGACCAGCGCCAGACCGACCGTGCCGTAGCGGCTGTACTGGTTGATCTTGCGGCGCCCCGTCTCGCCTTCCTTGCTCAGCTGCTCGAGCCGAGGGATGACGACGGTCATCAGCTGCATGATGATGCTCGCGCTGATGTAGGGCATGATGCCCAGCGCGAACACCGACAGCTGCTCCAGCGCGCCACCGCTGAACATGTTGAAGTACCCGAGGAAGCCCCCGGACCCCTGGCTGACGATGTCGGACATCACCTTGCGGTTCACGCCCGGAACGGCAATGAACACGCCGAGGCGGTAGACCGCCAGCATCATCAAGGTGAACAAGACCCGCTTGCGAAGCTCGGGTAGCTTGAAGATGTTGAGGATGATGCCCATGCCGTATTCCTCGTGGGGCTGCCGACCCGATGGTCGCTACAGCCGCAGGCCGCCCCACTGGGGAAGCGACCATACCCTACGCTGCCAGGGCTGACATCTGACCGAATCGTCGGCCGGTCGTCAGACGTGGCGAAGGCGCACTAGGTCGTAGCGCGCCTCCCGCAGGTCGTCCACGCAAAGTGGGTTCGATCAGCCGGCGTCGCTTCCGCCGGCTTCTGCCTCTTCGTCCGCCTTCTTGCGAACGATCAAGTCCACGGTGCCGCCCGCGGCCTCGATCTTGGCCTTCGCCGAACCGCTGATGCGGTGCAGCTTCACGGTCAGCGCCACCGACACCTCACCGGTGCCGAGCAGCTTGATGACCTTGGCCTTCTTGGGAACGAGGCCCCGCTCACGAAGGAGCTCGGGGGTGATCTCGGTACCCGCCTCGAGGTTGGCCAACATCGACAGGTTGACCCCGGTCACCGGCACGCGATGGATGTTCACGAAGCCGCGCTTGGGCACCCGACGGTGGATGGGAAGCTGGCCGCCCTCGAACGCCACCGGCATGGCGGTCGTTCGGTAGAGCTGGCCCTTCATCCCGTGACCAGAGGTCTTGCCGCGATGCGAGCCGATGCCTCGGCCGATGCGCTTCTTCTTTTTACGAGCCCCCTCGGGGGGCGTCAGAGTATGGAGCGTGGTGCCCATGAGTTCTTCGCGCCTTTCACTCGGCGGGCTCGACGGCCACCAAGTGCTGAACCTTGCGAATCATGCCGCGAACGGCTCGAGTGTCCTCGAGGATCGCGGAGCTGTTGAGCTTGCGCAGACCCAGGCCGGTCACCGTACGCTTCTGCGTGAGGGGCCGGTCGATGGTGCTTCGCACCAGGGTCACCTTGAGCTTGTCGGCCATGATGAAGTCTCCGTCGGACTACGGCGTATCAGCCGTACAGTTGCTCGACGGTCATGCCTCGTCGCAACGCCACCTGCTCGGGGCTACGCAGCTGCTTGAGGGCATTCATCGTCGCGTGAATGACGTTGAGGTGGTTGTTGGTGCCGAGGCACTTGGACAGCACATCGTGGATGCCCGCGCACTCGACGACCGCGCGGACGGGGCCGCCCGCGATGACGCCGGTACCCGGCGATGCCGGTCGAAGTAGAACCCGTCCCGCCCCGTGAATCCCGACGATCTCGTGCGGGATGGTGGGACCGGAAAGCGGCACCTCGAAGATGTTGCGGCGCGCGTACTCGTTGGCCTTACGGATGGCCTCCGGAACCTCGCGAGCCTTGCCGTGGCCCATGCCGACCCAGCCGTGCTCGTTACCCACCACCACGACGGCGGTGAACGAGAAGTTGCGGCCGCCCTTGACCACCTTGGCCACGCGGTTGATGTAGACGACTCGATCGACGAGGTCGCCGAGGCTTTCGATATCGACCATGGCCATATTTAGAACTCCAGCCCTGCTTCACGAGCGGCATCGGCCAGGGCGCTCACCCGGCCATGATAGGCGTATCCGTTGCGGTCGAATACGACCTGCTTGATGCCCTTGTCCTGGCAGGCCTTGGCGATGGCCGTGCCCACGACCCCGGCCGCGTCCTTTTTGTTCTTGCTCTCCAGGTCCCCGGCGAGGGCCTTGGTGAGCGTCGAGGCGGAGGCGAGCGACGAGGCGCTCGAATCGTCCACGACCTGGGCGTAGATGTGTTTGCTGCTGCGGAACACGGTGAGCCGCGGACGCGCCGCGGTACCGATGACCGTCTTGCGGATCCGCTTCTTGCGGCGGGCCCGGGTATCGCTCTTGTTGGTCGGCATGACGGGTACTTCCCTGGTTTGCGTGGCGTGAAGCAGGCGAGCCTACTTCTTGCCGCGCTTGCCTTCCTTACGGATGATTCGCTCGTTCTCGTAACGGACACCCTTGCCCTTGTAGGGCTCGGGGGGCCGGTACCCGCGGATATCGGCCGCGACCTGTCCGAGGACCGCCTTGTCGGCGGCGTCCAGGACGAGCTTGCCTTCCTTGGTCACCTCGGCCGAGACGCCATCGGGCAGCGGGTAGAGGATGGGGTGGGAGAAGCCGAGGGTCAGGTCGACGTTCTTGCCCTTGACCGCGGCGCGGTAACCGACGCCGTTGATCTCGAGGGTCTTCTTGAAGCCCTCGGAGCAGCCCTTGATCATGTTGGCCGTTCGAGCGCGGGCCATGCCGTGCATGGCTCGGTCGGTGCGGCTATTGCCCCCCCGAGAGAAGCGCAACTCTGCGCCCTCGTGGGTGAACGTGATGCCGTCGGGCACGGTGAAGTCGAGGGTTCCCTTGGGCCCCTTGACCGAGATGTTCTGCCCCTCGGTCTTGACCGTCACCCCCTTGGGCACGGCGATGGGCGCGTTGCCGATACGTGACATGGTCTCGCTCGCCTTCTTACCAGATGCTGCAGATGAGCTCGCCGCCCACGCCCGCTTTGCGAGCGGCACGGTCGGTCATCATTCCCTTGGAAGTGCTGACGATCATGATGCCCAGGCCGTTGCGGACCTTGGGAATCTCGCTGCTTCGAGCATATCGGCGCTGCCCCGGTCGGGAGACTCGCTTGAGTCCCTCGATGGCGGGTAGACCGGCGTGCCAACGAAGTTTCACGGTGATCGTGCCCTGATGGCCCTCGTCGAGGCGCTCATAGCCCTCGATGTAGCCTTCTTGCTTCAGAATCTCGGCGATTCGCAGCTTGACCCGCGAGGCGGGGAAGCTCAGCGTCTCGTGCCCCGCGATCATCGCGTTGCGAATGCGGGTGAGCATGTCGGAGATGGGATCGGTCATGGACATGGTGCGATGTCTCCGTCAGGCGGCGCGGAACGGAACGCCCAGCTGGGTCAGCAGGGCGCGGCCCTCCTCGTCGGTCTTTGCACTGGTATGAACGCAGATGTTCATGCCCGGGACCTTGTCCAGCTTGTCGATGTCGATCTCGGGGAAGATCAGCAGTTCGCGAACCCCGAGCGTGTAGTTGCCTCGCCCGTCGAACGCTTTGCGGCTGACGCCACGGAAGTCTCGCGTTCGGGGAAGGGCGACGGTGAGGAGGCGATCGAAGAACTCCCACATACGGGGGCCACGCAGGGTGACCATGCAGCCGATCTTCATGCCCTCGCGAAGCTTGAAGCCGGCGATCGACTTCTTGGCTCGCGTCACCACTGGCCGCTGGCCGGTGATGTTGCCAAGGCTCTCGAACGCTTGCTCGAGGAGCTTGGGGGTCTTGAGGGCCTCGCCGAGGCCGATGTTGAGAACGATCTTCTCGACGCGCGGCACCTCGAAGGGGTTCGCGTAGCTGAACTCCTTGGTGAGCGCTGGCCGCACTTGCTCTTCATAGCGGTTGAGCAGGCGGGGACGGTCGCTGGGACCGCGCCGCACGGGCTCTTGCTGGAGCTTGCGGAATTTGAACGGGAAGCCCGTTTCCTTTTTCTTCTGGGTCGGGGTCCCGCGCTGTGCCTTTGCCATGGGTACTTTCCTCCGCCCTACTTGTCGATCTGCTCACCCGACTTCACCGCCACGCGGACGCGCTGGCCAGACTCGAGGGTCTGGATGCGCACGCGGGTCGGCTTCCCGGTGGTGGGATCGGAGAGCATCACGTTCGAGATGTGAATGGGCGCCTCTTTCTTGACGCGCCCGCCCTGCGGGTTGGCCTGGGTCGGCTTGATGTGCTTGGTGATGACGTTGACGCCCTCGACCAGCACCTTGTCGGCTCCGGGGAACACCTGGAGAACACGACCGCTCGAGCCCTTGTTCTTGCCCGCGACTACGACGACGGTGTCGTCTTTCTTGACGCGTTGCATTTCAAAGAACCTCCGGAGCCAGGCTGATGATCTTGAGGAACCGCTTGGCGCGGAGCTCACGAGCAACCGGGCCGAAGATGCGAGTCCCGATCGGCTGCTTCTGGTTGTCGATCAGCACCGCGCTGTTGTTGTCGAACCGGATCAGGCTTCCGTCGGCACGACGGAGGCCCTTGCGCGAGCGCACGATCACGGCCTTCATGACAGAGCCCTTCTTCACCTTGGAGTTGGGAAGGGCATCGCGGATGCTCACCACGATGACGTCGCCGACGTTGGCGTAGCGTCGCTTGGAACCGCCCAGCACCTTGATGCAGGCGACCTTGCGCGCGCCGGAGTTATCGGCGACGTCGAGAACCGACTGAACTTGGATCATACGATCGGCGCCCTTTCCGTGACGGCCTGCAGCCGCCAGCGCTTGTCGCGAGACAAGGGTCGCGATTCGATGATCCGGACCATGTCACCCACGCGCGCTTCGTTGCGCTCGTCGTGGGCTTTGTACTTGGTCCGCTCGTTGATGTACTTGCGGTAGCGCGGGTGCCGGTAGCGGCGCATCACCTGCACCACGATGGTCTTGTCCATTTTGTCGGACACGACCTGCCCCACCAACACGCGGTGGTGCCGCTCGAGGTGGCCGCCATGGGCGGCCTTGGCCTGCTCTTCACTCATGCCGTTGCCTCCTCACCTGCGGACTGAGCCGGGGTGTCGCCGCCGGCCAGGCCGAGCGAGCGCTCGTGCAAGATGGTCTTGATCCGCGCGATGTCCTTGCGGATACGGGGAAACTGAGCCGTGTCGGCGGCCCGCTGCGTAGCGCGAGCAACCTGAAGCTTGATGACCTTGTCGCGAAGCTCGGCCTCGAGCTCGCGAAGCTCATCGTCGGTCTTGTCTCGTAGCTCTGAGGGCTTCATGGCCTCGCCTCACGCTTGATGAAACGGGTGTTGATCGGGAGCTTGTGGTGAGCGCGAAGGAACGCGCTGCGAGCAAGCGTCTCGGGGACGCCCTCGATCTCGTACAACACGCGACCGGGACGAATGACGGCGACCCAGTACTCGGGCGCGCCCTTACCCTTACCCATCCGGGTTTCGGCCGGCTTCTTGGAGACCGGCTTGTCGGGGAAGATGCGAATGTAGAGCTTGCCGCCACGCTTGACGTGTCGGTTGATGGCGATACGAGCGGCCTCGATCTGACGCGAGGTCAGCCAGCCACACGAAGTCGCCTGAAGCCCGAAGTCGCCGAAGCTGACCCGGTCCCCGCCCTTGGCGCGGCCGGTCATGCGGCCCTTGTGGACCTTGCGGTACTTGACCCTGGATGGAGAAAGCATGGGACTTCCCTATCGCTGCGGCACCGGCCGCGGGAAACGGGCGTCCGAAGCGGCTCCGCCCCGGTGGTCGTAGACCTCGCCCTTGAAGATCCAGCACTTGACGCCGACGGTACC
Organism: Myxococcota bacterium; assembly: GCA_039028615.1. Lineage (GTDB taxonomy): Bacteria > Myxococcota_A > Polyangia > Nannocystales > Nannocystaceae > Paraliomyxa. The sequence continues at coordinate 80,466 of JBCCHT010000055.1, forward strand.
GGCCGAGGTGCGAGCCTCGAAGAAGCCGTAGTCGATGTCGGCGCGCAGGGTGTGCAGAGGAATCCGGCCCTCGAGGTACCACTCGCGACGGCCCATCTCGGCGCCGCCGAGGCGGCCCTGGGCGTTGACGCGGATGCCCTTGGCACCGAACTTCATCGCGGTCTGCACCGCGCGCTTGAGGGCGCGGCGGTAGGCGATGCGGCGCTCGAGCTGCTGGCAGATGTTCTCCGCCACGAGCTGAGCATTGACCTCCATCTTGCGGACCTCTTGGATGTTCAAGAAGACCTCGGAGTCGGTCATGCGCTGGACCTTCTTCTTGAGGCCCTCGACGCCCGCGCCGCGCTTACCGATGACGATGCCGGGCCGCGCGGAGAAGATGTTGATCTTCACCTTGTTGGCGGCACGCTCGATGGTGATCTCGGAGATGCTGGCGTTGAGCAGCTCTCGCTTGAGGAAGCGCCGAAGCTTGAGGTCCTCGTGGAGCCACTGGCGGTAGCGCTGATCCTCGAACCACTTCGAGTTCCAAGTCTTGACGATGCCGAGCCGAAACCCGATGGGATGCGTCTTTTGACCCATGTCGTTCTTTCTCGTCTCTGAAGTGGGCGCTCAGGACCCAGCGGCGGGGGCCAGCTCCACGAACACGTGGCTGGTCTTCTTCTGGATGCGAGTCGCGCGGCCTTGCGCGCGAGGACGCCAGCGCTTGAGGGTGGGACCCTGGTCCACGGTGACGGTGCGAACGACCAGCTCGTCGACATCGTCGGCGCCCTGGTCCTCGGCGTTGGCCACGGCCGAAACGAGCAGCTTGAAGAACTCGCGCGAGCCGGACTTGTTGAGGAACCGAAGGGAGTTGATGGCCTTGTCCACCTGCTGACCGCGGATGAGGTTCGCGATGACCCTCATCTTCCGCGGTGCGATGCGGATGTAGCTCAGCCGTGCGGTGGCCATGATCTAGCGCCTCCCCTTACGGTCGGCGGCGTGGCCTCGGAAGGTGCGCGTGGGCGCGAACTCGCCGAGCTTGTGGCCGACCATGTTCTCGGTGACGTAGACCGGGATGAACTTGTTGCCGTTGTGGACCATGATGTTGGCCCCCACGAACTGCGGCAGGATGGTCGAGCGACGCGACCAAGTCTTGACGGCACGGCGGCCAGTTTCGGCCAGCGCAGCCTCGACCTTTTCGACCAAGTCGGCGTCGACGAACGGGCCCTTCTTTACTGAACGAGGCATCGGTTACTTCCTCCCCCGGCGGTTCACGATGAAGACCTGGGTTCGCTTGTTCTTGCGGGTGCGAAGACCCTTGGTGGGCTTGCCCCACGGCGTGCGGGGGTGACCGCCACCGGAGGTACGACCCTCACCACCACCCATGGGGTGGTCGACCGGGTTCATGGTGACGCCGCGGTTGTGCGGGCGGCGACCGAGCCAGCGCTTGCGGCCAGCCTTGCCCAGCTTGATGTTGCCGTGCTCCGAGTTGCTGAGCTGACCCACCGTCGCGCGGCAGTCGGCGTGCACCCGGCGGACCTCGCCCGAGGGAAGGCGAATCAACGCCCAGTCACCCTCGCGAGCCATCAACCGAGCCACCGCTCCGGCGGAGCGGACCATCTGACCACCGCGCCCGATCTTGAGCTCGATGTTGTGGATCTCGGTACCGGAGGGCATCGAGCGCAGCGGCAACGAGTTGCCGGGCATGATGTCCGCGGTGCGGCTGCTGATGATCGTGGTGCCCACCTTCACCCCGGCCGGAGCCAGGATGTAGCGCTTCTCGCCGTCGGCGTAGTGGAGCAGCGCGATGTAGACGCTTCGGTTGGGGTCGTACTCGACCGTGGCGACCTTGGCCGGCACGTCGTACTTGTCCCGCTTGAAGTCGATGCTTCGGTACAGGCGCTTGTGCCCGCCGCCACGGAAGCGCAGCGTGATGCGGCCGTGGTTGTTGCGGCCGGCGGGGTTGTGGCGCTTGCTGACCAGCTTCTTGTGGGGCCGCTCGGCGGTCACGACGTCGCGATCGCTCGCGGTCATGTTCCGGCGACCCGGGGAGGTCGGCTTGTACTTCTTGATGCCCATGACGCGTGTCTCCCCTAGTCCTCGCCGTAAAGGTCGATGGTGTCGTCGGGGTGAAGGGTGACGACCGCCTTCTTCCAGGAGCGTTGCTTGCCCCAGAACTGCCCGACCCGGCGAAGATCACCGCGGACGACCTGGGTGCGAACCCCGGTGACCCGGACGCCGAAGACCATCTCGATGGCCTTGCGGATCTCGATCTTGTTGGCGGGCTTGGCGACCTCGAAGGCGTACTGGTTGTTATCGACCTGAAGGTCGGTGCTCTTCTCGGTGACGATCGGTCGCAGGATGACCTGTTGCGGCGTGATCATGCGGCACCTTCCTTGGCGGCGTCGGCCGAGCCGCCGTTGGTGAGACGAGCCTCGAGCTTGCGAAGGCTGACCTCGGAGATCAGCAGCTTCGGGTAGAGCAGGATGTCGTAGACATTCAGCCCACCCACGTCGAGGAAGTTGGCGTCCGCGAGGTTGCGGGACGACAGCTGAAGCCAGCGGTTGTCACCGTCGACCAGCAGCGCCTTGGGAGCCTCGAGCTTGTTCAGAGCCTCGAGCAGCGCCTTGGTCTTCACCTCGGGGCCGTTGAACTCCTTGACGACGATGAGGTCGCCGTTTTGGGCCCGCAGGCTCAGGGCCGAGCGCAGGGCTCCGGCCATCGCCTTCTTGTTGACGCCGACGTTGTACTTGCGGGGCTGGGGACCGTGGGTCACGCCACCGCCGCGGAACACGTTGGCGCGGCGCGAACCGTGTCGCGCGTTGCCGGTGCCCTTCTGGCGGTAGAGCTTGGCCTTGGTCCGGGACACGTCGGAGCGTCCCTGGGTGTTGGCCGAGCCCGCGCGCTTGGCCGCGCGCTGGGACCGGACGACCTCCCACAAGAGGTGTTCCTTGACCTCGGCCGCGAACACGTCGTCCGCAACGTCGAGCTCGCCCACTTGGGCCCCGGTGAGGTCGATGACGCTCAGCTTCGCCATGGCAGGTCTCTCAGCTGGTCTTGATCTCGACGTCCACGCCGGCCGAAAGGTCGAGCTTCATGAGGGCGTCGAGGGTCTGCTTGTTGGGCTCGAGGATGTCCAGCAACCGGGTGTGGGTGCGGATCTCGAACTGCTCGCGGGACTTCTTGTCGATGAAGGGTCCGCGAAGCACGGTGTACTTGTTGATCTTGGTGGGCAGCGGGATCGGCCCGGCAACCCTGGCGCCCGTTCGTCGTGCGGTATCGGCGATCTCGCGCGACGACTGGTCGAGCAGCTTGTGATCGTAGGCTTTGAGCCGGATCCTGATCTTGAGGTTGTCCACGGTATCCCCTACTCGAAGATTTTGGTGACGATGCCGGCGCCGACGGTGCGGCCGCCCTCGCGAATCGCGAACTTCAGCCCGTCCTCACAGGCGATGGTGGTGATCAGCTTCACCTCGAGCTCGACGTTGTCGCCGGGCATCACC